>NZ_FTOC01000013.1 GCF_900156645.1 Salimicrobium flavidum | reverse complement strand
GATGCCTCTGAGACGAAGAGGTTGATAGGTCCGGTGTGGAAGCGTGGCGACACGTGCAGCAGACGGATACTAATCCATCGAGATCTTCTCTATACAGTTGGTCGACTGTTTCTTATCCAGTTTTGAAGGGTCACCCTTCATTCGATGTGGTGGCGATAGCGAAGAGGTCACACCTGTTCCCATGCCGAACACAGCAGTTAAGCTCTTCCGCGCCGATGGTAGTCGGGGTTACCCCCCGCGAGAGTAGGGCGCTGCCACATTGTGAGAGCCCAGAGGCCACCCCCTCTGGGCTTTTTTTGTGTATTTTTTTCTGTGCACGAGACCCTGAGCGTCCTTTTCTTTGGTATGATTAAGTCACATAAGAAAGGAAGATACGGTATGAGTAGACAACACATCGCTCCTCTATGGAACGCTCTGGATGCGTACAGACGTAAAGATGAAGGAAGCTATCATGTGCCGGGACATAAAAATGGAACGATTTTTGAATCAAAAGCACAGGGAACTTTCCGTTCAACTCTCGAAATCGATGCCACAGAAATACAGAGGCTCGATGATCTACATTTTGCTACGGGGGTGATCAAGGAAGCAGAACAATTGGCAAGTCTCCATTTTGGCAGTGGTAAAACTCATTTTCTCGTAAATGGAAGTACGTCCGGAAACCTTGCTATGATTCTTGCTGTATGCCGGAGGGGGGAGCGGGTGCTTGTCCAAAGAAATGTTCACAAGTCCATCATTCACGGGCTGGAACTTGCCGGGGCCGAGCCCGTCTTTTTGGCTCCGGAGCAGGGAGTGGAGACAGAAAGGTTCGACACTCTCACTGTCGATCGTGTACGGGAAGGATTTCACCAGTATCCGGATGCCACTGCGCTCCTTCTGACTTATCCGGACTATTTCGGACATACTTTCGATCTTTCTTCCATCACTTCTTTTGCCCATGAGAAAGGGCTTCCGGTACTCGTCGACGAAGCGCATGGTGTTCATTTTTCGCTGGATGATCACTTTCCTGATTCAGCACTGAGTTGCGGGGCGGATGTAGTCGTTCAGTCTGCCCATAAAATGGCTCCTGCGATGACGATGGGCGCATACTTACATATGAAGGGGGACCTCGTTTCTCGGGAGCGTCTGACTTATATGCTTCAGGTTGTTCAGTCGAGCAGCCCTTCTTATCCGATTATGGCGAGTCTTGACCTATGTCGGAAATATTTAGCTGAATGGAAAGACGAGGGGCTTTTTTCTTTTCTTGCTGAACTCAGGGAAGAAATGGACTCTTTTACCGAGGCATGGGAGGTCCTTCCTTCTTCTCTTGGAGATGACCCTCTGAAGGTTTGTCTCCGCCCGCGTGCGACGGATGGATTCACGCTGGCCGCTATGTTCGAAGAGCGGGGAATATCTCCTGAAATGGCTACGAGTGAAGACGTGTTGCTTACATTCGGACTTGAAATACCGGACTCGTGGGAGACGGATAAAAGACTCTTCTATGACGTGGCAGGTTCGTTACAAAAAAAGAAAAACCATGATAAAATAAAAAGGACAGAGATTCCCTTCCCTGCAGTGCAACAGCTCGATGCAGGCTTCGAACACATGAAGGATCTTAAACGGAAAAAAGTTCCTCTTGAAAAGTCTGTCGGGTCGATAGCTGGTGAAGCGATCATTCCATATCCGCCCGGCATACCTCTTGTATTGAAAGGGGAAAGGATCCGGAGAGAACAAGTGGAAAAGATCCGGGTTTTGATGAAGGAAGGCGCAATGTTTCAAAATGAAAATTTGAACGAAGAAGTAACTATATTTTTGGAAGAATGGTCGTGACTACGTATGTTTATAACGTTTGAAGGAGGAGAAGGAGCAGGAAAAACAACCATCCTCCGCCTTCTCCATGAAGAGCTTGAAAATCAGGGCTACGAGGTTCTCGCTACGAGAGAACCGGGCGGTATACGTATTTCGGAAAAAATCCGTCATCTCATTCTCGACCCCGATCATAAAGAGATGGATGCACGGACGGAAGCTCTTCTATACGCTGCTGCTAGACGTCAACATCTCGTGGAAAAAGTGATCCCCGCTCTTGAAGAAGGGAAAATAGTGTTGTGCGACCGTTTTGTCGACTCCAGTCTCGTGTATCAGGGCGTGGGACGCGGTATCGGGATTTCGGAGGTGATGGCTATCAATGAGTTCGCCATCGAAAACTGGATGCCGGACGTTACGCTTTTCTTCGATATTACGCCGGAACGGGGACTTGCCAGAATAAATGCCAACGATGAACGAGAAAAGAATCGTCTCGACCTGGAAAACATCGATTTTCACCGGAAGGTATACGAAGCGTATCTGGAGCTTACAGCCCGGTACCCGGACCGGGTGGAGAGAATCGACGCAGATCAGCCTCTCTGCGAAGTGAGAGAGGAAGTACGTCAGGCAATACGGCGTCATACGGATCATTAGATCGGTCGATTTGATATAATGGAAGTAAGAATAGTTAGAGGAGGCACAAGAGATGAAACTTATTGTTGCGGTTGTCCAGGACAAAGACACCAATCGGTTGACCGATGCCCTCTCTGAGCACGATTATAAAACCACGAAACTGGCGACACGTGGAGGGTTTTTGAAAGAGGGGAACACGACGTTGATGATTGGTGTAGATGATGAACAGGTGGACCATGTGCTTGAAATCATCGAGGAGAACTGTTCGAAACGTGATCAGATGGTGGCACCTATTTCTCCTATGGGAGGAAACGCGGATTCCTATATTCCGAAGCCGGTGAAGGTGGAAGTCGGTGGAGCTAACGTGTTTGTCCTGCCAGTCGATTCATTTTTCCATTTTTAACGGTGTAAGGGAGTATCTCTATGAAAATTAGTCAGGAAATGCGTACCCAGATGGAGGCGCAGCAAAAGCAGAATCCTCAGCAGACGGCCAAAGCGAAATCCTTCGATTCTATGGTCCGTGCCCAATCCAATCAACTGCAGCAGCAGCAGTTGAACCGGCTGATGACGAATATCACAGCTCAAGGGGAGAGGTTGGCCCGCTTTCGCTCCTTTCGGGATCTTGCAAAATACAAGAGGCTGATACGTGATTTTGTAAAGGAATCCGTACAGTATGGTATGAACCTGAAGCACTCCCACAGCTGGAGCCGAATGGGACAAAACCGTAAGTTGACGATCGTGGAGGAAGTGGATGAGAAGCTCGCTGAACTTACAGAAGCTGTAATGGATCAGGAAAAACGTTCGGTGGATCTCCTCGGACTGGTAGGAGAAATCAAAGGGTTATTAATTAACTTATATACGTAAGGGCGGACGGAGATGGAACGTTGGGAACAATTGAAAGAAACGCAGCCGCTTGCGGCACAGATGCTGACGAACAGCTATGAGAAAGACAGGATGGCTCATGCTTATCTTTTCTATGGACACCGGGGGACGGGAAAGCGGGAAGCTGCCCGTCTTTTGGCAAAGACATTGTTCTGTCCGAATGTAAAGGACAGTGAACCCTGTCAGGAGTGCAGAGAATGCAGAAGAATCGATTCCGGGAATCATCCGGATCTGCACTGGATTGAGCCGGATGGGGCTTCTATCAAGAAAGAACAGGTGCTCAATCTGCAGAAAGAATTCACATATACGGGGCTTGAGTCCGACCGGAAAGTATACGTGATCGAAGCGGCCGACCTGATGACGGTCAATGCAGCAAACCGTCTTCTGAAATTTCTGGAGGAGCCGAGCAGGGATGCTACAGCGATTCTTCTTACGGAAAACAGTGAAGCGATTATACAGACGATACGTTCGAGATGCCAGCAGATCGCCTTTCAGCCTTTGAATCAAAACAAGATGAGGGATTATCTTATTGCGGAGGGAGTGTCCCGCTCCAACGCCTTTTTGTTGAGTGCTTTGACGAACAATGTGGAAGAAGCCCTTGAAATGCTTGAAGGAGACTGGTTTGCCAATGTCCGAAAATTAGTGATACAATTGACGGAAGTACTTCAGTCGAAACCGAATGAAGCACTATTGTTTGTCAATCATCAGTGGATGCCTCATTTTTCCGAAAAAGATACGCTGCAGCGTGGGCTCGATGTTCTGATGCTTTGGTATAAAGACATGCTTTATGAACATCTTGGCCGGGAAGAATCGATCGTGTTTATCCAAGAGAAAGATAAAAGGGAACATGCGATGATGCGATGGTCCAGAGCACAGGTAACCGCCTGCATGTCGGGAATTATGGAGGCGAAACGTCACATAAACCAGAACGTTCACCCCACACTCGTGATGGAACAACTTACACTTCAATTGCAAAGGTGTTGATCCGTAATGGTCGAAGTAGTAGGTGTGCGCTTTAAGCAGGCAGGAAAGGTTTACTTTTTCAGTCCTGGGAACTTGAAGTTGACGACGAGTGATTACGTCATTGTCGAAACGGTGAGAGGAATAGAATTTGCAAAAGTTGCTATCTCCAACCGCATGGTCGACGAAGAAGATGTAGTTCTTCCGTTAAAACAAGTGATTCGGGAAGCCGATGAGAAAGATAAGCTTACTGTCCAGGAAAATAAAGACCAAGCACAGGAAGCCTATGAGACATGTGAGAAGAAGATCAAGGAACATAAGCTGGATATGAATCTGGTCGAAGTTGAATATACATTTGACCGCAATAAAGTGATTTTTTACTTTACGGCGGATGGACGGGTCGATTTCCGTACACTCGTCAAGGATCTGGCTTCTGTATTCCGGACGCGTATCGAACTGCGTCAGATCGGTGTCAGAGATGAAGCCAAGATGCTTGGAGGAATCGGTCCGTGTGGACGGATGCTTTGCTGTTCCACATTTCTTGGAGATTTTGAACCTGTTTCCATCAAAATGGCGAAGGATCAGAACCTCTCCCTGAATCCGGCAAAAATTTCCGGCCTTTGTGGTCGTCTGATGTGCTGTCTGAAGTATGAAAATGACGATTATGAAGAAGCCAAGCGTGATTTACCGGATCTTGGAGATCATATTTCCACGTCCTTTGGAGATGGCAAGGTCGTAGGTCTGAATATGCTCGAACGTGTCGTACAGATCGAGTTCAAAGAAGAGGACCGGACTCTGGAATATTCCCTTCAGGAACTTATTGATGAAGGAGTGCTGGAGATTGATGGTGCAAAGTAGCAAGGAGAGAGGGAAGTTGAATAAAAAAAATGTGATTGAGCAGTTCACTCATTTAGAATCACAGGTTGGGGATCTTCACCGACAGCTTGGGGACCTGAAGGAACAGCTGGCTATGCTGATTGAAGAGAACCAGCACCTCTCGATCGAAAACCACCATCTGCGTCAGCGTCTCGATCAGGAAAATGCTGAAAGAGAAGCAGCAGATGGAGAAGGTACCTCTGGTCGACCAGTCGTCGGCGAGGGGTACGATAATCTGGCACGTCTCTATGAAGAAGGTTTCCACATCTGTAACCTGCATTTTGGAAGTCCGAGAGATGAAGATTGTCTATTTTGTCTGTCATTTTTAAATCGCAGTTCATGATTTAGGACCTCCCTGGTTTCAGGGAGGTCCTCTTTTCGGTAACAGGAACAGCGGAGACTTCTGGAAGTAGCAGTTGGACAACAGGAAAAACGGAGGCTTCCGTTTGAAGGGAAGGAGGAAACATAACGTGGTTCATTTGTATGGAGACGAACGTATCGATTATTTACTGGCCGAAGAAGACAGAAGGATCATCCAGAGTCCGAGTGTATTCGCTTTTTCCCTTGATGCGGCTCTTCTGGCGAGGTTTACATATCTTCCGAAAACCAGAGGGAAGATTCTTGATTTGTGTACCGGGAACGGCGTCCTTCCGCTTTTCTTTTTGAATTATTCCCGCGTTCCCATTACCGGGGTCGAAATCCAGGAGAGGCTGTATGACATGGCTCTCAGGAACGTAGAGCTCAATGAAGCCGGAGATCAGGTTTCGCTTGTGCACGGGGATCTTAGGGATATGCCGGACTATTTCAAGAATAATAAGTTCGATCTTGTGACGGTGAATCCTCCGTATTTCAAAACGACAGATGAAATAATGAGGAATGACAATGAGCATTTGACGATCGCCCGGCACGAAGTGTATTGCACGCTCGAGGAAGTGGTAGTCTCCGCTTCCAGACTGGTGAAATCCGGGGGGAAAGTATCGATGGTCCATCGCCCGGAGCGTTTCATTGAAATTATAGAGTCCTTCCGCAAACATAAACTGGAGCCGAAACGGGTGCAGTTTGTTTATCCGAAAGCACATAAAGAAGCGAACATGCTGCTCATTGAAGGATTGCGGGACGGGAAGCCCGGTCTGAGTATACTTCCTCCTCTTTATATCTATGAAGAAAACGGAGAGTATACGAAGGAAGCGGAAAAGATGCTTTATGGGTGATCACGTCGTTTATATGCTGAAATGCAGAGATGGTACGTTTTACACCGGCTACACGAATAATCTGAGCATGCGTCTAAGAAAACATGAATCAGGTCAGGGGGCGAAATATACTAGAGGCCGGGGGCCTTTTCAGGTGGTTTTCACAAAGCATTTTCCGACGAAAAGCAGTGCTCTGAAAGAAGAATATCGGATAAAAAGACTGAACCGCCCTGGCAAGGAAGAACTTATAAGAGAGGGGACGAACGATGAAGATACAAAAGAGTTTTCGGGGGAATGAAGAATCGGGCACATTGTATATCGTACCGACACCGATTGGGAACCTGCAGGATATGACGTACCGGGGTGTGAGTACGCTGCAGGCGGTGGATAAAATCGCAGCAGAGGATACGAGGAATACAAAAAAGCTGACCCGGCATTTTGAAATTACGACCCCGCTCATCAGCTATCATGAACATAACCAGAAGAGCCGTGCAGAAGAACTGATCGGTGACCTCCGCGATGGGAAATCAGTGGCCCTGGTGAGTGATGCCGGGATGCCGGGAATCTCTGACCCAGGGGAAGAGATTATCAGTCAGGCGGTGGATCAGGACATACCGGTCGTAGTTCTGCCCGGAGCCAATGCTGCGCTCGTAGCGCTTGTCGGCTCAGGACTGCCGACGGAGCACTTTTTTTATTACGGTTTCCTTCCCCGAAAAAAGAAAGAGAGAGTGGCTGAACTGGAGAGGTGGAAATCCTTTACCAAAACTCTTGTGTTCTATGAATCCCCTCATCGATTGAAGCAGGTCATCCAGGACATGTATGACGTGCTCGGAGCACGCCGGGTGACGCTAGCCCGGGAACTGACGAAGCAATATGAAGAATTTCTGCGCGGGGAGCTTTCTGAAGCGCTCGCCTGGGTGGAGGAAACCGAACTCAAAGGGGAATTCTGTATCGTCCTCGAGGGTGGCGTTCCGGAAAAGGGAGTCTCCTGGTGGGAGGATCTCACCGTGATCGAACATGTGGAGACATATGAGGAAGAAGGAATGAAGAACAAAGAAGCGATCAAGAAGGCTGCTGTGGACCGCGGCGTCCCGAAGCGGGAGGTTTACCGGGTATATCACGTAGAAGAGTGAGAAGCCGTTCATGTGAGCTTTATATCTATCCATAAAAAAAACACTTTTACCTTTTTTTTATCTTGGTAAAAGTGTTTTTCTTTTTAAAAAGAGGTGATGTTCTTAAAGTTTGCCTTGAATCTCTTTGATGAGTTGTTCGGCTCCTTCTTTGCTAAGAACCAGATTACCACCTGCAAGCTTCATGTTGTTGTCAGACACTTCCCCGGTGACCTGACAAGTCATGGAAGGCATGTACTTCTTGAGAACGATGCGATCGTCGTCTACGTAAATCTCTAACGCATCTTTCTCATTAATGTCGAGGGTACGGCGCAATTCGATAGGAATTACGACGCGGCCCAGTTCGTCTACTTTACGAACAATACCAGTAGATTTCATAGTTGAAACTCCCCTTAACTCAAAAGTTTGTCGTCAGATGGCGACGATGTTTCGGATACATAGTACCAAAGTTTCCCAGTCATGTCAATTGCTTTTAACTCTAAAAGGCCAAAAAGTTTAGACAAATTTATTTACCTATGTATATACATTATATCATAGAAAAAAATTCCATCAAGATAGAGGGCCATACCCCTTCGTCGTCTGATATTTTTGACAGAGGCGTTCTGTTTTCGGTATATTTTAAAGTTAGGAATAACTATTTATCAGTAATCTCGTAATTATAGGGAGGGACCAGTATGCCTGAAGAAAAAAATACATTTTACATTACGACACCGATCTATTACCCGAGCGGTAATCTCCATATCGGACATGCCTATACAACCGTGGCCGGGGATGCGATGGCCCGCTACAAACGTTTGCGTGGATACGACGTCATGTATTTGACGGGGACGGATGAGCATGGTCAGAAAATCCAGCGGAAAGCGGAAGAACAGGGGGTAAGCCCGAATGAGTACGTCGACGAGATCGTGGAAGGTATCCAGGATCTATGGGATAAGCTCGATATATCCTACGACGATTTCATTCGTACCACCCAGGACCGTCATAAACAGGTCGTTGCAAAAATCTTCGACTATCTTATGGCCAAAGGGGATATCTACCTCGGAGAATATGAAGGCTGGTACTGTACGTCCTGCGAGTCGTTCTTCACGGAGCGTCAGCTTGATGAGGGACACTGCCCGGACTGTGGCGGCCCGGTCGAGAAAGTGAAAGAAGAATCCTACTTCTTTGAAATGAGCAAGTACGTCGATCGTCTTCTGAAATTCTATGACGACAATCCGAAATTCATTCAGCCGGAAAGCCGTAAGAATGAAATGATCAATAATTTCATCAATCCCGGTCTCGAAGATCTGGCTATTTCCCGTACGACGTTCGATTGGGGTATCGGAGTACCCGGCAATGAGAAGCACGTCATCTATGTGTGGATCGACGCTCTCAGTAACTACATTACAGCGCTCGGTTACGATACGGATGATGATGAACGTTTCCGTAAATACTGGCCTGCGGATGTACAGCTGGTCGGGAAAGAGATCGTACGTTTCCACACGATTTATTGGCCGATTATGCTGATGGCACTCGATCTCCCTCTTCCAAAGCAGGTGTTTGCTCACGGCTGGATTCTGATGAAGGATGGAAAAATGTCCAAATCCAAAGGCAACGTGGTAGACCCTGTACAATTGAGTGAACGATACGGCCTGGACGCTCTTCGCTATTATCTTCTGCGCGAAGTACCGTTCGGTTCCGACGGCGTATTCACTCCGGAAGCCTTCGTGGAGCGTACCAACTATGACTTGGCGAACGACCTCGGGAATCTGTTGAATCGTACGGTAGCGATGATCGACAAGTATTTCGATGGCCAAATTCCTGAACTCGTTCCAGGCGAGACCGGCGTTGATGAAGATCTTGAAAAAATGGCTTCCGAAACGAAGCACAAAGTGGAGGAGAATCTCGAACAGATGGAATTCTCCGTAGCTCTCAGTGAGCTGTGGCGCTTTGTAAGCCGTACGAATAAGTATATCGATGAGACGACTCCGTGGGTGCTTGCCAAAGACGAGAGTCAAAAGGATCGCCTCGGAAACGTAATGGCTCACCTTGCAGCGTCTCTTCGTCAAATATCCATTATGCTCCGCCCATTCATGACCCGTACGCCGGAGCATATCTTTGCCCAGCTCGGTATTTCGGAGCAGGAAGGGAAAGAATGGGATAGCCTGGAGGACTTCAGTTACATCAAGGCAGGTACGCAGGTACAACGGGCAGAGCCGATTTTCCCGAGACTTGATGTGGAAGAAGAGACACAAGTCATCAAGGATATGATGAGAAAACCGGCGGCTGGTCCGGAAAAACCGGAAGATCTTCCGGAAGTCACAATCGATGATTTCCAGCAGCTGGATTTCCGGGTGGCTGAAGTGACGAAAGCAGTACCGGTTAAAAAAGCGAATAAACTTCTGAAGATTCAGCTCGATCTTGGCTATGAAGAGCGCCAGGTCGTCTCAGGGATAGCGGAACATTACACTCCGGAAGACTTGAAAGGTCGGAAGGTCATCTGTATCCGCAACCTGAAGCCCGTGAAGCTTCGCGGGGAACTGTCGGAAGGGATGATTCTCGCAGGAGAGGACGAGGCCGGTAATTTGTCTCTCGCTTCTGTGGATCAGACGCTTGCGAATGGAGCAAAAGTAACGTAAGGAAAAGGGGAAGCTTCAGGGCTTCCTTTTTTCATGACATTTATCGGGGAGGTAATGAATAATGTTGTTTGATACACACGTACATTTGAATGCCGATCAGTTCGAGGAAGACCGGGAGGAGACGATTCGCCGGGCAAGAGAAGCCGGGGTCGAATACATGACGGTCGTCGGTTTTGACCGGAAAACGATACCGAAAGCGCTGGATATCGCTGAAAAGGATGAAAAGATTTATGCAGCAGTGGGCTGGCACCCTGTAGATGCCATTGATATGACAGAAGAGGATCTGAAGTGGATCGAAGAGCTTGCGGATCATCCGAAAGTCGTGGCCATCGGAGAGATGGGTCTGGATTATCATTGGGATAAATCACCGAAAGACATCCAGAAAGAAGTGTTCCGGAAACAGATAGCCCTTGCCAAAAGAGTCCAGCTTCCGATCATCATTCATAACAGAGAAGCGACCGAAGATATTATCGAACTTCTCGAAGAAGAAAAGGCGGAAGAAGTGGGAGGCATCATGCATTGTTATAACGGACCGGTCGAGCTGGCCGAACGCGCGATTGAGATGAATTTCATGATCTCTCTCGGAGGACCGGTCACATTCAAAAACGCCAAATTGCCGAAAGAAGTCGCGAAAGCGGTGGGTATGGAGCATCTGCTGGTGGAGACGGACAGTCCTTTCCTCGCCCCTCATCCGAACCGGGGAAAAAGAAACGAACCGGCCTGGGTGACACTGGTCGCCGAGCAGATTGCGGAGTTGAAAGAGCTCTCCTATGAAGAAGTCGCCAGAGAGACCACGGCGAATGCCAAGAGATTTTTCGGTATAAATCCGTAATATGTCATGAATGTTACAGGTATTCAGTAATTGTTCAGGGATTGTAATGTTCTTGTTATGTTAAAAAACTAGGTAAATATGCATAATGGAGGAGTCAGGTTGATAGGGACCGGCTCCTATTTATTTTGAAGCAATTCCTTTGACGGGGTATAACGTCCTTATTACAATCTGGTGCACAGTGTTTAAGAAAAGAAGGGAGGCTTACGAAGATGAAAAATATTTTTACTTCTAAGCTCGTATGGATCTCAGCAGCATCCTTGGTCACAATCGCATTTATATCTATCATTTTATTTCATTCTACTAAAACAAGTGTCCAGGTTTCCGCCAATGGAGACAAAGAACTGGTGCGTACACATGCTGATACAATCGACGAACTATTAACCGAACTCCATATTGAAAAAGGTGAACATGACGAATTATCCCATGCGATGTCCGATACCCTCGAGTACGGCATGGACATCGAGTACAGTCAAGCTAAAACGATCGAGGTAGCCGACGGAGCATCAGAGGAGAAGGTATACACTACAGCTTCTACCGTAGGTGCGCTGATGAAGGAGAAAGGGATTGAAGTGAAAGAGCACGACGAGCTTTCTCACAAGAAGAACGAATCCCTGAAAAACGGAATGACCCTATCCATCGATCGTGCTTTCCAGGTAACGCTCGAGGACGGGACAGATGAAGAAAAAGTCTGGACGACAGCTGCTACAGTCGATGAACTTTTGAAAGAGCAATCTATAGCTGTAGATGAAGATGATCGTCTCGAACCGAAAGCGACAGCTTCTCTCGACGCTTCTACACCAGTATCAATCACCCGTGTGGAAAAAGTCGTAGAGACAAAAGAAGAAGAAATGGAATATCCTACTGTCACGAAGCAGGACGGCAGTCTTCTTGAAGGGAAAGAAAAGGTCGTTTCAAAAGGAAAAGCAGGTCTTATAGAACGCGAATACGAAGTCACGAAGGTCAACGGCGAAGTGGAGGACCGGGTCATCACTAAAGAGACCGTCAAACAGGAAAGTCAGGACCGGGTCGTCGCTGTAGGCACGAAAGAACCGGAGCCTGAACGTCAAACAGCGGTCGCTTCTGCTTCAGCGAGTAACACTTCTTCCTCTTCCTCCTCCGGTAGTGCGAGCAGCACACTGCAGATGGAAGCTACGGCCTATACAGCGGATTGTGCGGGCTGTTCCGGCGTTACTGCTACCGGCGTCAACCTGAATACGAATCCGAATAAAAAGGTGGTAGCTGTTGATCCAAGCGTCATCCCTCTCGGCTCCCGTGTGTGGGTAGAAGGATATGGCACGGCAGTCGCTGCGGATACAGGTGGAGCAATCAACGGAAACCGTATCGATCTTCACGTGCCGAATAAGAGTGAAGCATTCGGGTTTGGCCGTCGCAGTGTAGAGGTCAGGGTTCTGGACTAAATCAACAACAAACGATAACAGAACAAAAAATAACAAAAAGAAGCAGAGGGCTCCTCTGCTTCTTTTTGTATGGGTCGGAGAAACGCTTCAGGATAAATGGATCAAAAAGAGAGTCGTACTTGTGCCGGGGAGGGATTCCTCTTTTTAATAGCTCGGCACCCATGGTATGCTAACAGAAGTAAATGAACGGAGGGGCCTTGAGGTGAAAGTCAAAGAAATTATCGTTGTCGAAGGGAAAGATGATACACAGAAAATAAAGCAGGCTGTCATGGCGGACACGATTGAAACGAGCGGTTCGGCGATAGGGGAAGAGGTGCTGACAAGAATCAGGCACGCTCAAGAAAAGCGGGGCGTCATCATCTTCACGGATCCGGATTACCCGGGGAAGCGGATACGTCATATCATTTCGGAATGCGTTCCTGGATGTAAGCATGCCTTCCTCCCGAAACATGTAGCGATCGCCAAGCATGACAAAGGGGTAGGGGTGGAACACGCCTCTATCGAAGATATAAGGGATGCTCTGGCACGCGTGTACGAGGTGACGACGGAAGTCGCCGATCCTTTGGAAAAGAAGGATCTCCTCCCTTATGGGTTGATCGGTGGACCGATGGCGAACAGAAGACGCGAAATGCTGGGGGAACGTCTGCATATCGGGCACACCAATGCGAAACAACTGGTGCGTCGTTTGAACATGTTCCAGATTACAAGGGAAGAAGTGGAACGGACGATGAATGAAATTATTCAGGAGGAGAGAGATGGAAAATAAAGCGATTGCGACACCTGGTCGCACGAAAGAAATTTTAGCGAAGGCCGGTTTTTCTTTTAAGAAAAGTCTTGGTCAGAATTTCCTCGTCGATGTAAATATTTTAAAAAATATGCTTCACCACGCCGGAATCACTGAAGATACCGCAGCTATCGAGATCGGCCCCGGTATCGGAGCGCTGACGGAACAATTGGCGATTCATGCCCACTCCGTAACGGCACTTGAAATCGATCAGCGCCTCGTGCCCATTTTGAAGAAAGAGCTGGGTTCATATGAAAATGTTACGGTCCTCAACGAAGATGTGTTGAAGGCTGATATGGAAAGGATCGTACATGAGCTGAAGAATAGGAGCAAAGAAGTGAGAGTAGTGGCGAACCTTCCTTACTATATTACGACTCCTATCCTGATGAAACTGCTGATGGACCGTCTTCCGTTCCAGAGCATTACGGTCATGATCCAGAAAGAAGTGGCGGAGCGGATGTCCGCTTCGCCGAACACGAAAAGCTACGGCTCTCTTTCTATTGCTGTTCAGTACTACACCGAAGCCAGTATACCGATGATAGTACCGAAATCCGTCTTTGTTCCGCAGCCGAACGTAGATTCAGCTGTGCTTCATTTGGAAAGAAGGGAAAAGCCTCCTGTAGACGTGAAGAATGAGGACTTCTTCTTCGAGATCGTCAGGGCTTCTTTTAAACAGCGCAGAAAAACGCTGATGAATAATTTGGGCAGTTTCTTTAAAGGTTCTCTTGAAAAACCGGAAATTCGTGAGGTGCTCGAGGGAATCGGGATAGACCCGGGGCGCCGTGGGGAATCGTTGACCATGGAGGAGTTTGCGACGTTGGCGAATGCCTTCACTTATCAAAAATGAGGGAGCTTTTTTCGGGAGAAGCTTTCAGAAAGGCTCTGTTAAAGCCAGTTGTTGATTTTAAGGACGAAGGGTGGAGACGCCTGCCTAGAATGGCATGAACGGAAAATCCCCGGAATCGACAACAGGGAGATTCCGGAAGCCCGCGTCATGCCCGCGGCAAACTTCCACCCGAAGAGACGAAAATCAATAATGAACGATAACAGAGTCTTTAGAAAAAAACATCTCTCCTGCTTACGCCAGAACTTATAAGCGGGGTGCTTCCGCTTTTCATGGTCCAGCTCCACCACCCATAAGTCCATGTCCTAAGCAGTGATTTCTTTTTCAGGAAAAAGCACCTGAAAAGAGAACTCCCTGCTTATGCCAGAACTTATAAGCGGGGTGATTCCGCTTTTCTTTGTTGACATTGATAATGGACTATTGCTATAATATATTGATTATTTGACCATTTCCTGATTCTGTGATATACTTCATTTTAGTGAGGTGGAGTCTAGTGGCTAAAACATTGGTAGAAATCAAGGAAACGCTAGAAGAACAGATCGGGAATCGTCTGACGTTAAAAGCGAACGGCGGTCGACGCAAAACGATTGAACGCACAGGGACTCTTTCTGATACGTACCCTTCTGTGTTCATTGTGGAACTGGACCAGGAAGAAAATTCCTACGAAAGAGTATCTTACAGTTACGCAGATGTTTTGACTGAAACCGTGGAACTCAGTTTCGAAGAACAACCACCAGTGGCCGTAGCAGAGCAGTAAACATTTCGTTTGCTGCTTTTTGTTTTGTTTTTTTGTGATACAATGCGGTCAGAATATACGTTTAAGTGGGTGTTGGTATGTACATAATGGAGAAAGCGCCGGCGAAGATCAATCTGTCGCTCGACGTGTTACATAAAAGAGAAGACGGGTTTCATGAAGTGGAAATGGTGATGACTACTATAGACCTTGCTGACCGTGTCGAATTGTCTTATCTGGAAGAGGATAAGATTCTACTGGAAGCGGAAAGCCGGTATGTTCCCAATGATGAACGGAATCTCGCATATTTGGCCGCTAAGAAAATGAAAGAGTACTTCTCGGTCACCGGGGGTGTTCACATAAAGCTTACGAAACACGTGCCGGTGGCAGCAGGACTTGCCGGAGGGAGCAGTGACGCGGCTGCTGTGCTCAGAGGGATGGCCAGGTTATTCGAACTGGATACGACGCCCGGGGAGCTGGCGCAGATCGGCGCACAAATCGGCTCAGATGTTTCTTTCTGTGTCCACGGGGGCACGGCTTTAGCGACCGGACGCGGAGAAAAAATCGAAGAACTTCCAGCCCCCCCACCATGTTGGGTCGTCCTCGCGAAGCCTCCTATCGGGGTGTCGACGAAGACGATTTATCAGGCTCTGGATATAAAGGAGGCGCATCACCCGGACACAGAAGCTATGGTGATGGCTCTTCGGGAAGAAGATTATGAGAAGATATGCAGGCATACTGGAAATACTCTCGAAGGAGTGACCGTGCAGTTCCACCCGGAAGTTGCTCAGTTGAAAGAGCATATGCTCCAGGCCGGAGCGGATGCTTCTCTGATGAGTGGGAGTGGTCCGACGGTGTTTTCTTTAGTGGAACAGGATGTTAAAGCGCGGAGGATATATAATCATCTGAAGGGTTTCTGTGAAGAAGTGTATATGGTCCGGGTGTTAGGTGCAAAAGAAACACTTGATTGAATCCGTACATTTTTGATATATTTAAATAAAATATTCGGATTTAAGAGGAGTTTCTACGTATGAAAAGAAGTAAACGTTTAGTTTCTATGACACGATTTATAATGGAACGGCCCTGTACACTTATTTCGTTGCCGTTTTTCGCGGAACAGTTCGATTCGGCCAAATCTTCCATCAGTGAAGATTTAACGATCATTGATGAGCGGTTTCGCCAGGAAGGGACGGGATATCTCGAATCGATAGCGGGCGCTTCCGGAGGGGTGAAGTATATCCCCGCTTACTCTAAGGATTATGGTACCCCGTTTGTGGAGCAGCTATGCGAGAAACTTTCCGACACGGAACGTCTTCTGCCGGGAGGGTATTTATTTATGAGTGACATTCTCGGAGACCCTCATACGGTGGACACGATCGGAAAGATGTTCGCTTCGGTATTTGTAGACAGGGAAATAGATGCTGTGATGACAGTCGCGACGAAGGGGATACCTTTGGCTTATGCTGTTGCAGCCCATTTGAATGTACCTGTCGTTATCGCCCGAAGAGACCCGAAAGTCACTGAAGGTTCCACCGTCAGCATCAATTACGTCTCCGGCTCAACAAGGAAAATCCAGACGATGGTTCTGACCAAACGTTCGCTCGAAGCAGGATCGAGGGTTTGTATTATTGATGATTTCATGAAAGCCGGAGGAACGATCAACGGGATGAAAAGTCTTTTGAAAGAGTTTGAAGCGGAAGTCGCGGGTATCGGCGTGCTCGCCGAAGCAGAGGATGAAGAAGAGGAAAGAGTCGTGGATGATTATGTATCATTGACGCAAATACTTCATGCAGATGATCGCACAAAAAAAATAGAAGTCGAGCCTGGGAATTTACTTAATAGGCTTTCTTAAGAAGGATTTACCATATTGGATAGAAAATAGTGATTTTTTTCTTTATAAAGCAGGAATCTTTGTTCTAGAGTAGAAATAGTATAACAAGTTCTGTATAAACAAAGGTGGTGATGGATAATGGAAGTAACTGACGTGAGACTGCGTCGAGTAAACACAGAAGGAAGAATGCGAGCAATTGCTTCTATCACTTTTGATCAGGAATTCGTGGTCCATGACATTCGTGTCATAGATGGGAAGAATGGACTGTTCGTTGCTATGCCAAGCAAACGCACGCCGGACGGGGAATTCCGGGACATTGCTCATCCGATCAATTCCGGAACAAGAGCTAAGATCCAGGAAGCGGTGCTTGGAGCGTATGAAAAAGCTGAAGAGCCGCAACAAATGGAATATGAGGGAGCAGGCGCTTCATGAATGGAGAGAAGAGAATCTAACCTGATTTCAGGTTAGGTTCTTTTTTAGCTCTTTTACGCCTTCTGTACCCCGGAAATAATTAGGCCGCGCTTTTGAACGGGGCGTTCAATTTTTTTTCGTCAGGATACAAAAGAGAGCCATCGCCTGCTATAGTATTACTATACCCACTTCTGCAATTTTATAATCAGTCGTTAGTGTAATGTTGAAATTAATTCTGTTTTAAGATAATATTCATAGTGGATAACTATGATGGGGGTAACTTCATGGCAAATCGTTTTGCAGTAGTGCTTGCAGCTGGTCAGGGTACACGGATGAAATCAAAGCTTTATAAAGTTCTTCATCCTGTATGCGGAAAGCCGATGGTGCAGCACGTAACAGATCAACTTAATCAATTGGAACTGTCGGAAATCATTACTGTGGTCGGTTTCGGAGCAGAAACTGTCCAGAACCAGCTTGGAGACAGTAGTGAATATGTCATTCAGAAGGAACAGTTGGGCACAGGTCACGCTGTCCTTCAGGCAGGGGAGTACCTTGCCGATAAAAAGGGAACGACCGTCGTCGTTTGTGGAGATACTCCCCTACTGACGAGTGAAACACTCGAAGCATTGCTTTCGCACCATGAAGAAAAGGGAGCGAAAGCGACAGTGCTTACCGCGCATGCAGAGGACCCTCACGGTTACGGACGCGTTCTCCGCAGTGGTAACGGGGATGTGGAGCGTGTCGTGGAGCAGAAGGATGCCTCCCGTGAAGAAGCGGAAGTGCGGGAAATCAATACAGGCACGTACTGTTTCGATAATGAACTTCTTTTCAAAGCTCTGTCGAACGTATCGAACGATAACGCTCAAGGGGAGTATTACTTGCCGGATGTGATGGAAATTCTTCAAAAAGAAGGAGAGCCCATCAGTGCCTATCAGATGGACGATCTGAAAGAAGCTCTCGGCGTCAATGACCGTGTAGCTTTGTCCAAGGCGGAAACGTTTATGCGTGAAAGAATCAATGATAGACATATGCGTAATGGTGTAACTATTATCGATCCTTCTCATACGTATATTGGAGCGGACGCAGTGATCGGCCAGGATGTCACAATCCATCCCGGAACGACGATCACGGACGGGACGGTTGTTGAAAATGACGCAGAGCTCGGCCCTAATTCTACTGTGGAACGCAGTTTCATCGGAGAAGGTACCGTGGTGAAACAGAGTTTCGTCTCTGATAGTCATGTAGGGAAACGCGTTAACATCGGTCCATTCGCGCACATCCGTCCTGATTCCGAACTCGGTGATGGAGCGAAAGTAGGCAATTTCGTAGAAGTGAAAAAAGCGAAATTCGGCCAGAACAGCAAAGTCTCCCACTTGAGTTATATCGGAGATGCTGATGTAGGAGAAGGCGTGAATATCGGTTGTGGAACGATCACCGTGAACTATGACGGAAAAGACAAGCACCTGACGACGATCGAAGATGAAGCGTTCATCGGTTGCAATTCGAACCTCATCGCCCCGGTGACTGTCGGTAAAGGCTCTTATGTAGCGGCCGGCTCGACAATAAACCAGGATGTTCCGGCTGAATCTCTGTCTATCGCAAGAGCGAGACAGACCAACAAAGAAGGCTATGCGCAAAAAATGAAGAAAAAAGATTAATGGAGGGTTCGTTCCATGGCGGCTAAGGACTATCGAAATTCGGAGTTAAAGGTTTTCACTCTTAATTCCAACCCTGCGCTGGCAGAAGAGATTGTCAGCAATATTGGTATTGAGCTTGGTAAGTGTACGGTAACCACATTCAGCGATGGAGAAGTTCAGATTAACATTGATGAGAGTATTCGTGGTTGCGATGTGTATGTTGTACAATCGACGAGTGCCCCGGTCAATCAGCATCTCATGGAGCTTTTGATTATGATTGACGCATTGAAGCGGGCATCCGCCAATTCCATCAACATCGTCATGCCTTATTATGGGTATGCACGTCAGGATAGAAAGGCTCGTTCGCGTGAACCGATCACAGCCAAACTTGTGGCGAACCTGCTCCAGACCGCAGGAGCGGACCGGGTCATCATGATGGACCTTCACGCTCCGCAAATCCAGGGTTTCTTCGATATTCCGATTGATAACCTTGTAGGGGTTCCGAGTCTATCCGAGTACTTCGAGGAGAAGAACCTTGATGATATCGTCGTCGTGTCCCCTGATCACGGGGGCGTGACCCGTGCAAGGAAAATGGCTGATCGTCTGGAAGCTCCGATTGCTATTATAGACAAACGTCGCCCACTACCGAACGTAGCGGAAGTCATGAACATCGTCGGGAATATTGAAGGCAAAACCGCCATTCTCATCGACGACATCATTGATACAGCCGGTACGATCACTCTCGCAGCGAACGCTCTTGTGGAGAACGGAGCCAAAGAGGTATACGCCTGTTGTACGCACCCTGTGCTGTCAGGGCCTGCAATTCAGCGTATCAACGATTCCAAAATCAAAGAACTGGTCGTCACGAACACGATTCCGCTTGGGGAAGATAAAAAGATCGATAAGGTCAACCAGCTTTCCGTCGCTCCTTTGATCAGCGAAGCGATTATCCGTGTCCATGAACGTAAATCTGTAAGCATTTTGTTCGATTAATCAGTTTGCCTGATTGAACAAAAGGGTATATACTAACGATAAATATTTGGAGGTAGATGAAATTGGCTATTAAACTAAAAGCAAGTAAAAGAGATAATCTGCAAACATCAAACACGAAGGAAATCCGTCAACGCGGCGATGTTCCTGGTGTCGTTTACGGAAAAGAGAAAGATCCTGTAACTCTTTCAGTAAACAGCATCGAGCTGTTGAAAACTGTCCGTGACAACGGTAAAAACGCAATCATTTCCCTTGATGTTGAAGGTGGAGACACCCTTAACGTCATGCTTCACGAGCATCAGATCGACCCGCTTAAGGACGAACTGATCCACGCGGACTTCTATGCAGTCAACATGAAAGAAGACGTGGACGTTGAAGTATCTATCCATACGGAAGGGGAAGCAGAAGGCGTGCGCGAAGGCGGCGTATTGCAGCAGCCTCTATACGAACTCGCAATTCGTGCGAAGCCGGGTGAAATCCCTGAGGAAATCAAAGTCGACGTATCTGAACTTCAGATCGGGGACAGTATCATGGTCAGCGATTTGAAAGAAGGTCGTAACTACGAGATTCTTGAAGATGAGAATGCAACAATCGTTTCTGTTACGCCACCGGAAGAAATGCCTGAAGAGCCTGAAGAAGCTACTGACGAACAGCCGGAAGCTCTCAGAGAAGATGACGATGATGAGAATGAGGACGAGAACAAGTAAGTGCAACATTAATAAAGAAAAAAGGGCGTAGCCGAGAGGGCACGCCCTTTCTTTTCGTCTGTATCCTTGCTTTTGCTATGCTATAATAATCGTAATTACTTAAGAGAAAAGGAAGTTCAGCTTATGAAATGTATTGTCGGATTAGGGAACCCGGGGAAGAAGTATGAGGCTACAAGACATAACATCGGTTTCCAGGTGATCGATGAACTTGCAAAGCGCAATCACTGGACGGTGGAGAAGAAGAAATTCAACAGTCTGTTTACGACTGAACATGTAGGCAAAGAGAAAATCATTCTACTGAAACCCCAAACGTATATGAATCTTTCCGGGGAAGCGGTACGTGCTTTTCTGGATTATTTCGGCCTCGGAGAAGAAGACGTTCTGGTAATTTATGATGACCTCGATCTCGAACCGGGAAAAATACGTCTTCGACAAAAAGGCGGGCACGGGGGTCATAATGGCATCCGTGATATCATTGATCAACTGGGTACGAAGGAGTTCAAGCGGCTTCGTGTCGGGATCGGTAAACCGGGAAATGCTTCTGTTATCAATCACGTCCTCGATTCCTTCAGCAAGGAAGAGAAAAAGTGGATGACAGAAAGTGTGGACCGGGCCGTGCATGCCTGTGAAGCATGGATGTCGCAGTCTTTTGACGAAGTGATGAACGAATACAACAAATGAGCCGGAACTTCCTGAAGCGGTTTCGGATATATTTCGATCTATAGAGGAGAGAAAGCTGTGATGGCGGAGGGTAAGTTAATATGAATGGAATAAAAGAATTTTTACGGCCTTATGATGATATAGCTTCGGTTATTGACGGCGTGAACAACGGCATAAAGGAACAAGTCGTTGCGGGGGTTTCCGGTACGTCACGGAGTATGCTCGTGTCTATCGTCCAGGAAGCGGTGAATCGCCCGATACTTCTGGTCACGCACCAGCTGAACCAGGCTCAGCAGCTGTATGAAGATCTACAGGAATGGTCGGAAGATTGTCCGGTTCATCTCTATCCGGTCAATGAATTGATCGCCTCTGAAATAGCCTTTGCCAGTCCGGAGCTTAGGAGTCAGCGAATCGATGCCTTGGATGAATGGATTCATGAAGACGCCGGTATATGTATAGCTCCTGTGGCGGCCCTGAAAAGAATGATGCCGCCTATTTCGTATTGGCAGGAAGCTCAGATCACTTTCGAGACGGGAATGGAGATTGACCTTGATCACTACCTTGCTAAGCTCATAAGGGTCGGATACGAACGCACAGGTATGGTCTCTTCCCCGGGGGAGTTTTCGATGCGCGGAGGAATATTGGATATATACCCGCTGACAGAAGATCATCCGCTCCGGATCGAACTGTTTGATACCGAAGTCGACTCGATCCGCACCTTCGACGTCGAGTCCCAGAGATCGAAGGAAAAATGGGAACGAGCCGTCATCAAACCGGCTACAGAAATGCTCCTGAAACCGGAGGATTACGCTAGAGCTCTTCATCAGCTGGATGATGCTTACCAGGTGACGATCGGTAAGTGGTCGGACCAGGAAGCGAAACAGACATTATATGAAGAGATTTCCCATGATAAAGAGCGTCTCGAACAGCAGGAACGCTTCGAAAATATGTATAAATACATGAATTTTTTCTATGAAAATAAAAACAGCCTCCTCGATTACCTTTCGGAGCGCGGACTGGTCATTTTTGATGAAATGAGCAGAATCCAGGAAACGGCCCAGCGTCTGGATGAAGAAGAAGCGGAATGGCACCAGAATTTACTGGAAAACGGCCGGACGGTAAAGGATCTGCAGATTTCCCACGACTGGCATGATATTTGGGCACGCACCACCCATCAGCGTATTTATCTTTCTGTATTTATGAGGCATATACCTTCTACTCATCCAGGGAATGTCATCAACATTACAGGACGGCAGATGCAGGAATTTCACGGCCAGATGAATTTGTTGAAGAACGAGATGGAACGCTGGAACAAACAGGGTTTCTCAGTCGTCATTGCTGCTCCGAATAAGCAGCGGAAAGAGAAAGTTCAGGCGGTTCTCGATGACTATGACATGGAGGCGGTCGTCGGAGGAGGAGATGCCACGCTTCCGGTGAGCACTCCCGTCATCATAGACAGTTCGCTTCGTGCCGGTTTCGAATGGCCGCTTCACAAAATAGCGGTGCTCACAGAGCGGGAACTTTTCAAAAAACGTGCCCCTCAAAGGAAAAAGAAAGAGAAGATGTCGAATGCCGAACGGATAAAAAGCTATCAGGAACTGAAGACCGGGGACTACGTCGTCCATTCCCATCACGGTATCGGAAAATACTTAGGAATCGAAACGATGGAGTCGGGGGGCACCCACAACGACTTCCTCATGGTGCAATATTCGGGGAATGATAAGTTGTTCGTTCCGGTTGAACAGATCGATCTTATTCAAAAATACGTAGGCTCCGAAGGCAAAGAGCCGAAAATCTATAAGCTCGGCGGTTCTGAATGGGCAAAGGTGAAACGCAGGGTCCAGTCTTCTGTCGAGGATATCGCCGATGAGCTGATAGAGATTTATGCGGAGCGGGAAGCTTCGAAAGGGCACGCGTTTGAACAGGACGGGGAAATGCAGAAGGAATTCGAAGAAGCGTTTCCTTACGAAGAAACACCGGATCAACTGCGTTGTATCGACGAGATCAAGCATGACATGGAACGTGTGCGTCCTATGGACAGGCTTTTGTGCGGAGATGTTGGGTACGGAAAGACGGAAGTTGCTCTCCGTGCCGCGTTCAAAGCGATTGCCGAGGGCAAACAGGTGGCGATTCTGGTACCTACGACGATTCTTGCTCAACAGCACTACGAGACTCTCACGGAACGGATGCAGGATTTCGGTGTGAACATCGGTCTGATGAGCCGCTTCCGTACGAGGAAGCAGCTCAAGGAAAATTCGGAAGGCTTACGGAAAGGTCTCGTGGACATCGTGGTCGGGACGCATCGACTGTTGTCGAAAGATGTGGAATTCAAAGATCTCGGGTTGCTCATCGTGGATGAAGAACAGCGTTTTGGAGTGAAGCATAAGGAGAAAATCAAGCAGCTGAAAGCGGATGTCGACGTGCTGACGCTTACGGCTACCCCGATTCCCCGTACGCTTCATATGTCGATGCTCGGTGTGCGCGACTTGTCTGTCATCGAAACTCCTCCGGAAAACAGATTCCCGATCCAGACGTATGTGATCGAATATAATCCGGTGTTCATACGGGAGTCGGTGGAGAGGGAGATGGCGAGAAACGGTCAGGTCTTTTTCCTGTTTAACCGGATCGATAATATTGACCGGATGGCTGCCCATATAGCTGAGCTCGTCCCCGATGCGCGGGTGGCATTAGCTCATGGACGGATGAATGAAACCGAACTCGAAAATGCGATGTTCTCTTTCCTCGAAGGGGAGTACGACGTTCTCGTGAGCACGACGATCATTGAAACCGGGGTGGATATCCCGAATGTGAACACGCTCATCGTTTACGATGCGGACAGGATGGGCCTCAGCCAGCTCTATCAGATCCGTGGCCGTGTCGGTCGTTCCAATCGTGTCGCTTATGCCTATTTCACGTACCAGCAGAACAAGGTGCTGACGGAAATCGCGGAAAAGCGGCTTGAAGCGATCAAGGAATTCACAGAGCTCGGCTCCGGCTTTAAGATCGCGATGAGGGATTTGTCGATTCGGGGAGCCGGGAATCTTCTCGGTTCCCAGCAGCACGGGTTCATCGATTCGGTCGGTTTCGATATGTATTCCCAGATGCTATCCGACGCCATCGAAGCGAAGCGGCAGGGTAAGAGTCCGGAAGCGGTCCAGCCTTTTCAGCCTGAACTTCAACTCGACATCGACGCCTATCTCCCGGGTAATTATATTGAGGATGAGAAGCAGAAGATCGATATGTATAAACGCTTCCAGACCGTCGAATCGGAGGAAGACATCCGTGACTTACGGGATGAACTGATCGACCGTTTCGGGGATTATCCGGAACAGGTGGAAAAATTATTCACGGTCGCTATGCTGAAGCATCAGGCAAAGCAGACACGTATCGAAGAAATAACAGAGAAGAAACATATCATTGACATGGTCATGGAGAAAGAGCAGAGCCAGGTGATTGATGGCTCCAAGCTTTTTGATATGGCTAATCAATACGGACGGATGATTCAGCTTAGTACGGACGAGAATCAGTTGAAGATTCGCTTCCGTCTGGATAAAAACACACAGCCGCGAAGATATGAGTTGATTGAAGAATTTCTACGCCGGCTTCCTTCGATGATGCTTCAGGAAAGTTGAAGCTGATTTCCAGAACGATACTTCCAGAAGATGAACAGACCGGGGTTGCTGCGGAGGCGGACCCGGTCTGTTTTGTTTTTGAAATAGGAATGGCTCCGCTTTTATATGATATAATGGGTGTACTATTATAAGAGTTGAAGGGTTTAGGTATGAAGAATAACTGGATGAGAGGTACGGCCTGGCTGATTATGGCAGGTATCATCGGAAAAATATTAAGTGCCGGCTATCGCATCCCTCTGCAAAATTTCGGGGGCGATATCGGCTTCTATGTGTATCAGCAAATATACCCGGTTGTAGGGATAGGTATCGTTTTTGCCTTGCAGGGGGTTCCGGCAGCCGTTTCCCGGGTTGTAGCGGAAGATAGACAGTTATCGGTACCTTTTTTTTATCGGCCGGTGCTCATCTGGCTTTCGGCTTTTTTCTTTGTTTTCGCTGTGACCGGATACATCCAAGCATCATCGATCGCCCTTTTTATGGGCGACGGACGATTGACCGCTTCCTTGAAAGTCGCTTTTCTTGCCTTATTGCTCGTTCCCTTTCTGGCCGTCCTGCGCGGTGGTTTCCAAGGGTATGAGGATATGAAGACCACTGCTATTTCTCAACTACTCGAACAGTTTGTGCGGGTAGGAGGCATCCTGGTTGTAAGTATCGCAGTCTACCTTTCGGGAAATGTCTATACTATTGGAACAGGCACCGCTGTCGCAGCGGCGGCAGGGATGGTTATCGCTATCGTTTACCTGGCGGGGAAATGGAGGAAAAATCCTCCCAGGCCTTCATTCAAACCTGCAGGCACCTCCTTTTATTACGTGAAGCGCGTTCTTTTTTACAGTGTGCTGATGAGTGTGAATTATATGCTGCTTCTGTTTTTACAGCTTGCAGATGCGTTCACTTTCGTCCCGCTTCTCGTTCAGGAAGGGATGCCGGTGATGGATGCGCGGGAATGGAAAGGGATCTATGACCGTGCACAGCCGCTTATTCAGCTTGTTATTGTTCTTGCCTCCTCAGTCGCCCTGTCGCTGCTTCCTGCAATCGTAAGGGCGGATCGTTCACAGCAGGCGATACGTCAGGCGATGACTGTTACGCTTTTGATAAGTCTCGCGGCCTGTGTGGGCCTCCTCGTCCTGTTTCCGGACATAAACAGATTATTCTATCTGAATGAAGCGGGTACCGGCGTGTTACGACTACAGATGCTCAATGTCGTCTTCGTCTCCCTCGTTCTGACTTCCGCCTCCGCTCTTCAGGGGCTGGGGTACGCTACCGTAACAGCAGGTACGATTGGGGCGGGCTTGCTCATCAAAGTAGTACTGAACGTGACACTTATTCCGGTCTTTCATGTGTACGGAGCAGCTCTTGCTTCCGTAGCAGCTATAGCTGTTATCGGTTTGATCAATTTATCGGTCTTGAAAAGAAAGATACATAGGGGGCTGTTTGCGTGGAACAAGGGAGGCCTCCTCCCTTCTCTTGCAGGAATGGCTTTATGCGTTCTGTTCTTCAGGTGGTTGTACGTTCCGGAGAGCCGCGTCCTGCTTCTTTTGTGGGTCCTGCTCCTTTCCGGAGGCGGAGCTTTCGTTTATGGATTTTTCCTTCGTCAGTTCCGTGTGCTTCCGGGGGAGATGGTCCCTGAACAGTGGAGAAAATGGTTGATAAAGGGGAATGAATGAAATGGGAAAAATACGTATTATCGGACTGGGCGCAGGGGATCTTGCCCAGATGTCTCTCGGAACTTACCGCGCTCTGACTTCTGTAAACGATGAAATATTCACAAGGACGCTCGATCATCCGGCCGTGGCAGCCCTTCACCAGGAAGGTGTCCACTTCGAGAGCTTTGACGCTCTGTATGAGCGTTTCGATACTTTTGAAGAAGTGTATCATGCTATTACAGATGAATTGCTGCACGCTTCTCTGGAACGGGATATCTTCTATACGGTGCCAGGACATCCTATGGTTGCAGAAAAAACCGTACAGCTCCTGCTCGAGCAGCAGCAACGGGAAGTGGAGATAGACGGAGGTCAGAGTTTCCTGGATGAGACGTTCCGGGCTCTCCGGATCGATCCGGTCGAAGGTCTTCAATTCATAGATGCTACCGGCTTTGAGAGAAAGAACCTTACTTATCGTCAGCACACGCTTTTCTGTCAGGTGTATGATACGATGATTGCTTCAGAAGTGAAGCTAACGTTACTGGAGGATCTGCCGGAAGATTACCCGGTCACGATTGTGACGGCAGCCGGAAGCATAGGAGAGCGTATCGAAACGGTGGCGCTCGAGGATCTCGACCGTGAAGTCGAGGTGAACAATCTTACCAGCATCTATGTTCCGCCCGCTTCCGCTGATACATTGACGCATCAGTTTGAAGAATTGCGCCATGTGATCCGTCGACTTCGGGGACCGGGGGGATGTCCATGGGATCAGAAACAGACGCACGCCTCCCTGAAAAAATATTTGATTGAAGAAGCGTATGAAGTAGTGGAAGCGATTGACGAGGAAGATGATGAACATCTGGCCGATGAACTCGGGGACGTACTTCTGCAGGTCATGCTTCACAGCCAGATAGGAGAGGACGAAGGGTATTTCACCGTTGATGACGTGATCCGTTCCGTTACGGAGAAGATGGTGCGGCGTCACCCTCATGTTTTCGGGGATGTCGACGTCGATGATGCGGACGAGGTGAACCGGAACTGGGAAGCCATTAAACAGGAAGAGAAGCACAGCGCGGATCGTGAGTCCCTTCTCGATGGTGTGCTGAAACACTCTCCGGCGCTGTTACAGGCTATCGATCTGCAGAAAAAAGCGTCCAAAGTCGGGTTTGACTGGGATGACAAGGCAGCAGTTCTTGAGAAAATGAAAGAAGAATGGGAGGAGTATACCTCGGCTGCATCGAAGCGGGAACGAGAGAAGGAACTGGGAGACTTCCTTTTCACAGTTGCGAATCTCGCCCGGCATGACCGGATTGATGCGGAACTCGTCCTGCAGGAGACCAACCGGAAATTCCGGAGACGTTTCGCCTTCCTTGAAGAAGAAGCCGAGCGTCAAGATAAGAACCTGGAAGCGATGGACCTGGAAGAATTGGAACAGTGGTGGAATAAAGCAAAAGAGAAGGAGAGAATCGATTTATGAGACTGGATAAATTTCTTAAAAATGCCCGTTTGATCAAACGTAGAACCCTTGCTAAGGAAGTTGCGGATCAGGGAAGGATACAAATAAATGGACACGCTGGAAAATCCTCAAGCAAACTGAAAGTTGGAGACGAACTCCGGATTCAGTTCGGTCAGAAAGTGTTGACGATCGAAGTGAAGGAACTGAAAGAGACTGTAAAAAAAGATGAAGCAGCCGATCTGTATATAATCAAAAGTGAAGAACCTGTAAACAAAGATTGAATTCTTATATGCCTTCTCGCCGGAGGGAACCGGTGGAGGAGGCGCAGGTTTACCAAATTCAAAAAAAGGGAAAATTCTCATAAATAGGTGTTCCTTTGTAAGAGTTCGGTAAGGGTCGTGTCGATTGTGAGAAAAATACTACGCAAATTAAAGGATTTATAGGTTACAATGGAAAAAAAACATGTATAATGAGTCAAAGGAGGCTTGTAAAGCATGAAAGAAAAGAAATCGGTGACTCGGTTAGATTCTACATACATGAATCAGTACGATGCTCATGTAGAGCGACAGGGAAGAAAGAAGAAAAGGCTTTTCCGTCGGCTGGCACTGTTTGCACTGGTCATGCTGCTCGTAACAAGCACACTCGCTGTTTATCACGTCCAGCAACGTATGGTATACGCTGAAAAAGAAGCGGAATATGAACAACTTCAGGAAGAAATGGCAACGCTTGAAGAAACGGAATCGGAGTTGCGGGAAGAGGTGGAACTCCTCCAGCAGGAAGAGTATGTTCTTGAAATTGCCAGAAGTAATTATTTCTTCTCGAAAGAAGGGGAAATAATCTTCAAAATTCCAAATCAGGAACCTTCATATTGACACTTTTTTCATAGCTTATATATAATAATAAAGTAGGAAATTCTTTTATCGAACTTTTAAGGAGGAGCATTTTTTTTATGGCCATTGAAGTAGGCAGCAAGTTGCAGGGTAAGGTAACAGGTATCACTAATTTCGGAGCGTTTGTGGAGCTCCCGGAGGGGCAGACCGGTTTGGTTCACATTAGTGAAGTTGCCGACAACTATGTAAAAGACATTAATGAGCATTTGAGTCGCGGTGACGAAGTACAAGTGAAAGTCATTAATGTAGGGGATGACGGTAAGATCGGGCTTTCCATCAAGAAAGCGAAGGAAGCTCCGAAACGTCCTCAGCCGCAGAAACCTCGTAAGCCGGAAGAATCTTTTGAACAAAAGATGAGTCGCTTCATGAAAGACAGTGATGATCGACTGACTTCACTGAAAAAGCATACAGAATCGAAACGCGGAGGCCGCGGCTCTAAAAGAGGGTAGCTTGCTGTCTATGACAATCGATGAACGATGCAAGGTGAGGCAAGAAACAACCGTTATTTAAATGAAGGCTCTGTTAGCGTTTATTGTTGGTTTTATCTCTACGGGTAGCAGCTTGCCGCGGGTATGACGTCAACTTCCCGAATCTCCTAGTATTCGATTCGGGTGATTTTCCGTTCATGCTTATCCCGCAGGCGTCTCCCCCCTTCGTTCTAAAATCAACAACTAGCTTTAACAGAGCTAAATGAAAAAGCGTGGAACCAGTAAAAAGTACTGGCTCCACGCTTTTTTTGCTTATAAAAAAACCGCCTGCAACAGGCGGTTTCTGAAATAAATGACCCGTACGGGATTCGAACCCGTGTTACCGCCGTGAAAGGGCGGTGTCTTAACCACTTGACCAACGGGCCTGGGATGGCGGCGGAGGGAATCGAACCCACGACCTCACGGGTATGAACCGTACGCTCTAGCCAGCTGAGCTACGCCGCCGTTGTTTTAAGCACAAGGATTATAATACACAATACAGAAAAGAGTGTCAACGGTTATGCAGGAAATTTTCATAGTCAGAAAATTCCGCTCTTCTTTTGGCTTGATTCAAACGCTTACCGATAAGCTGTTCGTTCCGATTGCAGGCAGGAAGCCTCCGGTGGTACGATGAAACAAGAATCGAAATGGGAGTGACGCACGTGCACAACACAGATGATTTCGTCCGTAAGCATCAGCTGCTCAACGAGGGAGATACGATCATCGTCGCTGTCTCCGGAGGGCCTGATTCACTTGCTCTGCTTTACTATTTATACGAACATAAACAGGAGTTTTCTCTGGAAATCATTGCGGCCACCATCGATCACGGACTGCGGGGAGAAGAGTCCCGGGAAGATACGGCTTACGTGCGCACGGTATGCGAAACCCTTTCGCTACCTTTGAAGGAGATTTTTGTCGATGTTGCCCGCTATAAACAAAAAGAAGGAAAAGGAACCCAGGAGGCTGCCCGTAAGCTCAGGTATGAAGCATTGGAAACATTGATGCGTACACACCAGGCGGACAGTCTTGCTCTTGGCCATCATGGAGACGATCAGGTGGAAACGTTGTTTATGCAGTTGGCGCGGGGAGTGAGTCCATCGAGCGTAACCGGTATGCCGGTTTCACGGAAGTTTGCAAGCGGCCGGATCATCCGCCCTTTTCTCACTGTTACAAAGGAGGAACTTGAACGTTTCTGTGACCGCCGCATGATCACCCCGCGTTATGACCCTTCCAATAACGAAACGCAATATACGAGAAACGCTTTCCGCCATCAGCTTCTTCCTTTTCTGAAACAACAGAACCCGAAGCTTCATGAACATATACAGGGTTATAGTGAGCGAAGGTATGAGGAGGAGGAATTCCTTTCTGAAAAAGCCTGGGAGATGATGAAGGAAGTGGTTTTTTCAAAGGGAGAGGTCACCCTATCCATCAAATCATGGAAACGTTACCCGATTGCTTTACAAAGAAGAGCCTTTCATCTAATATTAAACTATCTGTACAATGAGCAAGTAGAAGATATTACTTACATTCATGAAGATTTATTTTTACAATTGATGGATGGTGATCGAGTAAACAGCACCCTGGATTTTCCGGATGGTCTGAATGTGGTAAGAGCGTATGATCAAGTATCGTTCACATTTTCAGAATCACACGACTCTCCTTTCTATTATGAGGAACTATATCCGGGAGGATGTGTTTCCTTAGCCGGGGGAGCGATGATTTATGCGCAAAGTACCAAAGATGTGACCGGTACTTCTTTGTATGAATTCATATGTGATACGACTCACGTGAAATTCCCGCTGATAGTAAGAAATCGCCGGGATGGAGATCGTATGAAACCTAAAGGAATGAAGGGAACGAAAAAGATAAAGGATATTTTTATCGACCGGAAGATTCCTTTGGCAGAAAGGAATACCTGGCCGATTGTTACAGATGGTGATGGCGTTGTTCTATGGGTTCCTGGAATAAAGAAAGCCGCAGTGGAATGTGAGTCAACTTCACTGGTGCGAGTGACGTATAACAGATCGGGTAGGAGGAACGAGGATGCATAATGAAATCGAACGGGTTTTGATCACTGAAGAAGAAATACAGAATAAATGCAGAGCGATAGGTGAAGAACTGTCGGAGGAATACAGGGATCAGTTCCCTTTGGCTGTATGTGTACTAAAAGGTGCCATGCCTTTTATGTCCGACCTTGTGAAGCGCATGGATATCCACCTGGAGATGGATTTCATGGACGTGTCGAGTTACGCGGGGATGCGCTCTACGGGTGAAGTGAAAATCGAAAAAGACCTGGATACACAAGTGGAAGGCCGGGATCTTTTGATTATTGAAGATATCATCGATAGCGGTCGCACGCTCAGTTATCTGGTAGACCTGTTTAAATACAGAAAAGCGAACTCCATCAAGATCGTGACACTTCTTGATAAACCTTCAGGCCGCCACGCACAAATAAAAGCGGATACGGTAGGTTTCGAAGTACCGGATGAGTTCGTCGTCGGTTATGGCCTTGATTATAATGAAAAATATAGAAACTTGCCGTACATCGGTGTTTTGAAACCGGAAATATATAGTGGAGAAGATCAATAAACTGTCGATAGTAATCATTTGTAGGAAGTGAATGCAATATGATAGTATTTACTGTAGTTTTCTCTCACAGGAGGAGGTAGGCAATGAATCGGATATTCAGAAATACAATTTTTTACTTACTTATCTTCCTCGTTGTTATAGGCATTTTAAGCCTGTTCCGAGGTCAAGGTGAGCCACAGGAAACACTTTCTGTGAACCAGTTTTTAGATAGACTTGATAATGGAGAAATACAGGAGTTGACATTACAACCTGTAAATAATGTGTATGTTGCGAAAGGTCAGCTTGAAGGGGGAGGAGAAGATAACTCCTTCAGCGTTCATCTTCCTGCGAACGAACAGTTCATTTCACAAGTGACGGAGACGGCGACAAGCCAGAGTATCCTTAACGTGGAAGAGGAAGAACAGCCTAGCGCATGGGTGACATTCCTGACAGGAATCATTCCTTTCGTCATTATCTTCATTTTATTCTTCTTCCTGCTGAACCAGTCTCAGGGTGGCGGAAGCAAAGTCATGAACTTTGGTAAGAGTAAGGCGAAAATGTACAGTGACGATAAACAGAAGGTCCGGTTCAAAGACGTGGCCGGTGCGGATGAGGAGAAACAGGAACTGGTCGAAGTCGTGGACTTCCTGAAAGATCCGCGGAAATTCGCGCAAGTGGGTGCCCGTATTCCAAAAGGGGTCCTGCTCGTTGGTCCTCCGGGTACAGGTAAAACACTTCTTGCCCGTGCAGTAGCCGGGGAAGCAGGCGTACCATTCTTCTCAATCAGTGGTTCCGACTTCGTTGAAATGTTCGTCGGTGTCGGTGCCTCCCGTGTGCGTGACTTGTTTGAAAATGCGAAGAAGAACGCACCATGTATCATTTTCATCGATGAAATGGACGCTGTAGGTCGTCAACGTGGCGCCGGACTCGGCGGAGGTCACGATGAGCGTGAGCAGACGTTGAACCAGCTCCTTGTAGAAATGGATGGGTTCGGAGCGAATGAAGGAATCATTATGATTGCAGCTACCAACCGCCCTGACATTCTCGACCCTGCCCTTCTTCGTCCAGGACGTTTCGACCGTCAGATTACAGTCAACCGTCCGGATGTCAAAGGCCGTGAAGCGGTACTTGCTGTTCACGTCAGAGAGAAGCCTCTCGGTACCGATGTGGACCTTAAGACGATCGCTCTTCGTACTCCAGGTTTCTCCGGAGCTGATCTTGAGAACCTTCTGAACGAAGCAGCTCTTGTAGCAGCACGTACAGATAAGCACCAGATTGAAATGGTCGACGTAGATGAGGCGATAGACCGTGTCATTGCCGGTCCAGCCAAGAAGAGTCGTGTCATTTCGAAAAAAGAACGCGACATCGTGGCTCACCACGAAAGTGGACATACCATTATCGGTATGGTGCTTGATGATGCGGATATGGTGCATAAAGTTACGATCGTTCCACGCGGTCAGGCAGGCGGTTACGCCGTCATGCTTCCGAGAGAAGATCGTTACTTCATGACGAAACCGGAACTGTTCGATAAGATCACCGGCCTGCTCGGTGGACGTGTAGCGGAAGAGGTTATGTTCGGCGAAGTGAGTACCGGCGCTCATAACGACTTCCAACGTGCTACCAGTATTGCCCGCAGTATGGTGACAGAGTACGGCATGAGTGAAAAACTCGGACCGCTCCAGTTCGGTTCCAATCAGGGTGGTCAAGTCTTCCTTGGACGTGACATCCAGAATGAACAGAACTACAGTGACCAGATTGCTTTTGAAATCGACAGGGAAGTCCAGAACTTCATCAACTACTGCTACGACCGTGCAAAACAGATTCTTACTGAAAACAAAGATAAGCTTGAACTTATGGCTCAGACACTCCTCGAAGTGGAGACGCTCGATGCCACAGAGATCAAGTACCTGTTTGAAGAAGGTCGTATGCCTACGGAAGAAGAATTGGAGGAACTGGCTCAAAAGAACAACTCCAATCTTCATAAAGCTTCTTCTCTTGACGAGAGCGACGACGCGAAAGAAAATGCGGGCGCTGAAGAAGAAGGAGAGGATCACTCTCACCCTTCCGACGAAAAGGAAGAAGGTCACGAGGATCCGAAAAAAGAAGAAAATGAAGAAGATAAGCGCAAAGAATAACTTACGATTTCGGGAAGCTGTGCCATCAAGGCGCAGCTTCCTTTTGTAGAATTTCAGGGCAATCCCTTCCTGAGAGTGGCGGGTCTCTACTTTACGCTCTTCTAATAGGCCACGCAGCCTTGCTTTAAGAGGGCCAGGCTTTTCTTGAAGCAACGGGGGCGGAAATGTGATATTATAAAAGCCGAAGGAAGAATGTGACGAATTTATGGAGGCTTTTTTGATGAATTTTGTACTCGATGTAGGTAATACAAACACAGTATTAGGTGTTTTTGACGAAGATGTTTTAAAATACCATTGGCGGATCAAGACCGATCGTTACAAAACAGAAGATGAATACGGCATGCTGATCCAATCGTTGTTTTCATATGAGGGACTCCAGTTTTCTGACATTGAAGGAGTGACCATCTCCTCAGTGGTGCCGCCGATTATGTATTCGCTCGAACGTGTGGCGGAAAAATATTTTCACAAAAAGCCGATTATTATAGGAACCGAGCACGTGGAAGAAGGCCTGGAGATGGCGTATCCGAACCCTTCCGAAATAGGCGCAGACAGAATAGTGAATGCTGTCGGTGTCATTGAAGATTATTCCACTCCGGCTGTAATCATTGATTTTGGTACGGCGACCACTTATTGTTATGTCGATAGTGAAAATCGATATGTCGGAGGAGCGATTGCTCCCGGTATAAACATTTCCATGGAGGCTCTTTATGCCAAAGCAGCTAAACTTCCGAAGATTGAAATAAAACAACCGGAGGATGTCGTAGGTCAATCCACTGTGGAAGCGATGCAGTCGGGCGTGTTTTATGGATATGTAGGACAAGTCGACGAGCTGGTCCGGAGAATGAAAGAGAAGGCGGAAGGAGAAGAGCCGGTGGTAATCGCGACCGGAGGGCTGTCCAACCTTATCGCCAACGAATCCCGCACAATCGACCATGTCGATCCTTTCCTGACTCTGAGAGGGTTGAACGTTATTTATCAGAGAAATAAAGATAAAGATATATTTCAAGGAGGTACAACATGAAAGATCATTTAATTCGGGCGACAGCATTTGACGGCCAAGTACGAGCTTATGCGGTTCAGTCGACGGATATCGTAGAAGAAGCAAGAAGACGTCATGACGTTTGGGCCACCACTTCTGCTGCTCTCGGGCGTACGATGACTATCGGTTCCATGATGGGTGCGATGATGAAAGGCGACGACAAAATGACGATTAAAGTAGAAGGGGACGGGCCGGCCGGTGCTATTGTCGTAGATACGGCATCGAATGGGAATGTGCGGGGGTACATTCAGAACCCGCACGTGGATTTCGATTCCAATGAACATGGCAAACTGGATGTCGCACGGGCAGTCGGCCAGAACGGCTCCATCAGTGTGGTGAAGGATCTGGGCTTGAAAGACTATTTTACCGGCCAGGTGCCGATCGTCTCCGGAGAAATAGCTGAAGATTTCACGTATTACTTCACAAATTCAGAACAGGTTCCATCGGCAGTAGGTGCTGGTGTACTCGTTGATACCGACTATACGATTATGGCCGCCGGTGGATTCATCATCCAAATGATGCCCGGAGCCACGGATGAAACAATCAGTGAAATTGAACGGAGACTTTCTGAGATGAAGGCTGTGTCGACACTGGTGCGTGAAGGGAAGACTCCGGAAGAATTGCTGAATACGATTCTTGGAGCCGAAAACGTGAAAGTTCTTGATTCTCTTCCTGTCGCATTTGAATGTCATTGCTCCAGGGAGCGGATTGAAACAGCGATTGCGAGTCTTGGTAATGAAGAAATAGATCGTATGATCGAAGAGGACGGCGGAGCTGAAGCGACATGCCATTTCTGTAATGAAGTGTATCAGCTGGATGAAGAAGATCTGAAAAGCCTGCAGTCTTCCTAGAAAATAAAATGAAAAATAGAAAACCCGGGCCTTTTTATCGTTAAGAGGTCCGGGTTTTCTATATCAGAATAGGAAGTTTCCGCTTTTTATGCAATATAAGCGGCCAGCCCCTGTTTCGGGGAAGACCACCCGAAGCCAGGAACGTCCACTTATCTTAGAGCTTCTAGGCGAATGGCTCCGCTTTTCTTGATCCAGCTGCAGCACCCAGAAATTCGTGTCATAAGCAGTCCGGACCAGAGAAAGGAAAGAACGCCTTTCGTCTGGCCGTTCTACTTATGCCAGTATTTCTGAATGGGTGCTTCCGCTTTTCTTTGTCCAGCTACGCCACCCATAAGTCCATGTCCTAAGCAGTGATTTCTTTTTCAGGAAAAAGCACCTGAAAAGAGAACCCCCTGCTTACGCCAGAACTTATAAGCGGGTTGGATCCGCTTTTCTAATTGACATTTTTCCAATTTTTCTTTACATTAGAATCAAACCCTATTAAAATACTGGGAATTAGGAGTGATCAGATGAGAATTGCTAATGACGTAACGGAGCTTGTAGGAAACACCCCTATAGTCAAGTTGAATGGGAGTGCAGAAAAGAACCATGCGGACATTTACCTTAAGCTTGAGTACATGAATCCGGGGAGTTCTGTGAAAGACAGAATAGCTCTCTCAATGGTTGAAGCTGCTGAAAAAGAAGGGAAGCTTAAAGAAGGTGACGTCATTGTGGAGCCGACAAGTGGCAATACGGGTATCGGTATTGCTATGATCGCTGCTGCCAAAGGCTACCAGACGAAACTTGTTATGCCCGACACGATGAGTCAAGAAAGAAGGAACCTTTTGAAGGCTTACGGCGCAGAACTTGTATTGACCCCTGGCCCGGAAGGAATGAAGGGTGCTATTAAAAAAGCTTCCGAGTTAAGTGAAGCTCACGGTTACTTCATGCCCCAGCAATTTGATAATCAGGCGAACGTAGATGTGCATGCGAAGACAACCGGTCCGGAAATCATCGAACAAATGGGAGATGCACTGGATGCTTTCGTCTCAGGTATCGGCACAGGAGGTACAATCACAGGTGCCGGAAAAGTTCTTAAAGATAAATATAAAGATATTGAAATCGTTGCTGTAGAACCGGAAGACAGTCCTATTTTATCAGGAGGAAATCCGGGTCCTCACAAAATCCAGGGTATTGGAGCCGGATTTGTTCCGTCTATTCTGGATAGGGGCATATATAACGAAGTGATAAAAGTGACGACTGAGCAAGCGTTTGAAGAAGCGCGTGCGGCCGCTCGTAAAGACGGAATTCTCGGCGGAATCTCTTCGGGTGCCGCCATCTATGCTGCTAAACAGGTAGCGGAGCGTCTTGGAAAAGGGAAGAAGGTGCTGGCAGTAATCCCTAGTAATGGAGAACGTTACCTTTCTACTCCTCTTTATCAGTTCGATGACGAATAATGACGAATAATGAGACTGCATCTCCTTTGAGGGGGATGCAGTTTTCTTTTGCTTCTGAATCGGTTATTATCGGTATAGAAAATGGTAAAGTCAGGTGAATGAAAATGATAGAATTAACAATACGGAACAAAGAGTATCGTCTGGATAAAGAGACGCTTGTCATGGGGATTCTGAATGTCACGCCGGACTCTTTTTCTGACGGCGGGCGCTATAACGAGGTTTCAAATGCAATAGCCCATGCAGTTCGTATGGAGGAAGAAGGGGCTCATATTATTGATATCGGGGGCGAATCCACCCGGCCCGGGCATGAACCTGTATCGGAAAAAGAAGAGATGGAGCGGGTTATTCCGATGATTCGGGAAGTGAAAAAGCATATCTCTCTTCCGATCTCTGTAGATACATACAAATCAGAGGTAGCGGAGAGAGCGGTTGAAGCAGGCGCCGATCTGATCAACGATGTGTGGGGAGCGAGATATGATGAACGGATAGCTCAAGTTGCTGCAGCAACAGGTGTACCTATCGTGCTGATGCACAATCGCAAGGAGCGAAACTATACTTCTCTTGTCGAGGATATGAAAGCCGATTTGGAAAAAAGTGTTGGAATTGCCCGTGAAGCGGGAGTCCCGGAGAATCACATCATTCTCGACCCGGGCGTCGGGTTTGCGAAAACGAAGGAGGAGAACCTTATAGTTATGCGCAATCTCGGAGAATTCCGGAATCTCGGGTATCCGCTTCTTCTGGGTACTTCAAGAAAACGATTCATCGGGGAAGTGCTCGGATTGGGGACAGAGGAACGTATGGAAGGAACGGGAGCTACCGTCTGTTACGGAGTTGCACAGGGAGTTGAAATTGTAAGAGTGCATGATGTGAAAGAAATAGTCCGCATGACGAAAATGATGGATGCGATGATGGAGAGGAGTGATTGTAATGGATAAAATATATTTGAACAGTATGAAGTTCTATGGTTATCACGGGTTGTTTCCCGAGGAGAACAAACTGGGTCAACATTTCACGGTGGATCTCCAGCTGGAAGCTGAATTGAAAGAAGCGGCGGCTACGGACGACATGACGAAATCGATTGATTACGGAGCAGTGCATGAAGTTACAAAAAAAATTGTGGAGGGTCCTGCCCGGAATCTGGTGGAAACGGTCGCTGAAGAATTGGCGGAGACCCTATTCAAAGAGTTTGCTCTCTTGGAAGGGTGTCTCGTCCGGGTCAACAAACTCCACCCACCGATCCCTGGACACTATGATTCGGTGTCTGTTGAAATTTATCGGAGTCGCTCTGAATGAACACGGCTTACATTGCGCTCGGTTCAAATATTTCGCCGAGGGAGAAGTTTTTGCAAGAATCGATTCAGCAGCTGGAAGAAAATCCTTACATCGACGTCCTTAGGAAATCATCTATCTATGAAACGGATCCAATAGGATATGTGGAACAGGATGATTTTCTTAACATGGTGATTATGATGAGGACTTCCCTGCAACCTCTGGAACTTCTGGATGTATGCCAGGAGGTAGAAAAAAACTTTGGCAGAGAACGTCTTATGAAGTGGGGACCGAGAACAATAGATCTCGACATATTGGCATTGAACCAGGTCGATATGAAGACGGAGCGGTTGATTCTCCCTCACCCCCACCTTCATGAACGTGCCTTTGCACTGATTCCGTTGGCTGATGTGAATAACGATCTTATTCTTTATCCTGATGGAAAAACGATTAAAGAGCTGGTAGAAGAATTATCAGATGAGGAGTCAGCGGCTGTACGAAAGGTCCGGTAGCGTCGCCGAGGCGGAAGAATCAAAAGTGACCAAATCGTTGACACCTCGGAAGGTCTTTTCTATACTAATCAGTAGTGTAATACTGCCAGTGTGTATGCTGGCAGTTTTCTTTATTGAAGCGGTAAAACTAAACATAGAACGGAGTGAATACACATGGCTGAAGAGATAAATGAATACATGCAGGTCCGTATGGATAAAATGAACAGCTATAGAGAACAGGGAATCGACCCTTTCGGTGATAAGTTTGAAAGAACACATCTTGCGGAAGATCTTCATGAAGCGTATGGAGAGGTTTCCAAAGAAGAACTTGAAGAGAAGCAGGCTTCCGCAGTTGTAGCGGGGAGGATCATGACAAAACGCGGGAAAGGGAAAACGGGTTTTGCTCATATCCAGGACCTGAGCGGTCAAATTCAACTGTACGTAAGAAAAGATGAAATAGGGGAAGAGAACTACGAACTTTTCAAATCAGCAGACATGGGGGATATCGTAGGTGTGGAAGGAATTATGTTCAAAACGAACGTCGGCGAACTCTCTGTCAAAGCCCAGAAGTTCCATATGCTTACGAAGTCGCTTCGTCCCCTCCCGGAAAAATTCCATGGACTGAAAGACGTAGAGCAACGCTACCGTCAGCGCTATCTGGATCTGATTACCAACCCGGAGAGCAAAGAAGCTTTCATAACACGCAGTAAGATTCTCCAGTCCATGCGCCGATATCTGGATGATTTAGGATTTCTTGAAGTCGAAACTCCGATGATGCACGGAATCCCAGGCGGGGCAGCAGCCCGTCCATTCGTCACTCATCATAATGCTCTTGATACAGAGCTTTACATGCGGATTGCCATTGAACTTCACCTCAAGCGCCTGGTTGTCGGTGGCTTGGAGAAAGTTTATGAAATAGGGCGGGTGTTCCGTAATGAAGGGATCTCCACCCGTCATAACCCGGAATTCACAATGCTTGAACTTTATGAGGCGTATGCGGATTACCATGATGTCATGGATCTCACAGAAGAGCTGATAGCTCATATTGCCAAAGATGTGCTTGGAACGACAAAAGTAACCTATGAGGAAACGGAAATCGACCTTGATCCGAAATGGACACGTCTCCATATGGCTGATGCGATCAAAGAGGAAACAGGTGTCGATTTCTGGAAGGAGATGACGGACCAGGAAGCTCGACAACTGGCTGAAGATCATGGTGTCGAGGTCGATAATAATATGACGTTCGGTCATATCATGAATGAATTCTTTGAACAGAAAGTCGAGGAAAAACTGATCCAGCCTACGTTCGTTTATGGACATCCGATAGAGATTTCTCCACTAGCGAAACAGAACCAGGAAGATGAAAGGTTCACGGATCGGTTTGAACTCTTCATTGTAGGGAGAGAGCATGCCAACGCCTTTTCGGAATTGAATGATCCGATTGATCAGCGCAGAAGATTCGAAGCGCAAGTGAAAGAAAGGGAAGCCGGTAATGATGAAGCTCATCTGATGGATGAGGACTTCCTCGAATCCCTGGAATACGGAATGCCACCTACAGGAGGGCTAGGAATCGGTATCGATCGTCTGGTTATGCTGCTTACGAATTCTTCATCAATCCGCGACGTACTGCTTTTCCCTCAAATGAAACAAAAGTAAATGCATCAATAAGTCGTCCTGGTCCAGGGCGGCTTTTTCTAATTACACTCCATTTATGAAAAGGTGTATTTTTTTCAGAAAAAACTTTTATTTTCAAACCTATTGCACACCTCAGATAATCATGGTAAATTGTTATTTGTCGCGTTAAGGAAAGCCGTTCACGGCAACCGGCGCACACAAAAAAATATACATTGTTGTTGACGGAATACGCACAACATGGTATATTGATTAAGTCGCTGTTTTGAGAGCGACACCGTAGATCTTTGAAAACTGAACAATGTTTTATGCCATGCGTCAATTTTTAAAGCAAGACAACATGAGCTAATCAATCGCTCTTTTATGGAGAGTTT
>NZ_FTOC01000011.1 GCF_900156645.1 Salimicrobium flavidum | reverse complement strand
CCTACGGATCCGTATGGAGTGTCGTCCGCCAGCTTAGAAATAAAAAGGAATCCTACGTTAGAGGAAGAAATCAACACATTTCATTGTGGAGAACCTTTTTTAAGTTAAATAATTTGAATATTTGGAATTGAAAGAGGGTTTGTGAATACATAAGGGGCAAAGCTTATCACGGAAAGTGTAAGTATCCCCGGGAAAGGTGAGATAAAATGAGGCTGATATCGATTTGTCCCAGTAATACGGAGCTCGCGGTTTATCTCGGGTTGAAAGAGTCGCTGGTAGGGGTCGACGACTATTCCGATTGGCCGGAAGAAGTGTTGAGCTTGCCGAGACTCGGTCCTGATTTAAGCATAGACATGGGCATGGTGGAAGAATTGAGGCCGGATCTGGTATTGGCTTCTCTCACCGTGCCGGGGATGGAGAAGAACATCGAGGGGCTTGAGGAAAGGAACATTCCCTATGTCATCGTGCCGAACCCCACGACGTTGACGGAAGTCGGAGATTGTCTCGTGTTCGTCGGAGAAGCTACGGAGACTAAAGAGAAAGCGCTGGAGCTTAAAGAGAAATACGTCTCCATCCTCGATCATTATCAGCGCCTGTCGACTCAGGTAACAGATACGAAGACGGTTTACTGGGAATGGTGGCCGAAACCGATATTCACCCCCGGAGCCGAGAACTGGCTGACGGAAATCAGTGAGCTCTCCGGTAGCAGGAATGTGTTCCAAGATAAGCAGGTAGCAAGCGTCCAGACGGATTGGGAGGACGTGAGGAGCAGGGATCCTGACGTCATATGCGTCGTCTGGGTAGGCGTGCAGCACGAAAAGGTGAACACGAAAGTCATTCATAGCCGGGAACGTTCTGAAGAGATGAGAGCGATAAAAAACGATCAGCTATATGTCCTCGAGGAGCCGCTGTTCTGCAGGCCGTCTCCGAGATTATTGCTTGGGTTGGTCAAAGTGGCAAGTATTCTTCATCCGACTGTTTATCCTCCGTTACCAGAAGATGTGGATCCTTTGCTCGATGGGTGGGAATTCTCTCATGAATAATCGCTATCATTGCTGTGCTACATGTAAGCATTTCCGGATCGAAGTCCAGGAGAATCGACGGAAGCGTATCTATTGCGAAAGGCTCGGGTTTGATACGAAACCGGAATATCAGTTCAATTGCTGGGAGCCGAAAGAACGGGTGAAGAAAGCGATGAAGGAGTCGGGATAGCTAGATGTGGGGTTACCGCGAAACAGATTCATATAAAAATCCCTGCGTGGTCCGAATGTAGGAGACAGGCAGGGATTTATTGATATTATGCAGATCGTTGTTTACTTGCTTTCGCTTGTTCTTTCTTAAGCCGGAACGGAGCAGTAATCAGGGCAGCAATCAGAAACAACCCGAGGCATCCGATCAGTGGATAGAAAATAGAGACGAGGTCGGTGAATCCGACGAAACTGAGGCCGAGTGCCACCGCTCCTACGATGAAGACGAACTGTTTATGCTCTTTCGTCCCGACAGTCGTAAACCGTGCTGCGAGCGAGAAGAACATGCTGATCGCTGTGTTAAACACCATCCCGAAAAGGACAAGAGAGAAAAGAAGTCCAAGACCAGGGGAAATATCACTGACGAGTTTCAACATCGGCATGTCCACATTTGCGACCGTCTCCACCTGAGAGAAGATTGCCAGGTGGCTGAGCACGATCATAAGTCCGAGCGACAGTCCGCCAAGCAGTCCACCGATGGAGGAGATACGTTCATCTTTTTCATTTCCTCCCATTAACAGGGCCATCGACGCTCCGACAGCGATGTTGAACGAGACGTAGTTTAACGCAGATAACAGCCATCCCGGTAAAAACAGGAAGGAGCCATTTACGACGGAATCCTGCGCTTTTGCAGTGGCATCGAGCTCTCCGAAGGACACATTCATTGTGGCTACGCTATAGGCAGCGATGAGAAGCACGGTCGCAATCAGGAACGGGGTAATACTTCCGATGACGTTGATCACTTTCTCCACATTCATGAGAATCGTCGCGACGACGAGAACACTCATCAGAATCGTTCCGAATACCGATGGAAGACCGAACTGCTGACTCGGAATCGATCCGGCTCCGGCGATCATGACGACCCCGACGCCGAACAGGGTGAAGATGATGACGTAATCGACGATGATACCGAGTTTTTTACCGCTTACCCGGTAGATCGCTTCTTTGTGCGACGTCGCCTTCATTCTGGTGCCGAGTTTCGTGAGCATCATCCCCATATAGGCGAAAATGGCGGTGGCGATGATGGCTCCGATGGTCCCTGCGTAACCGTAACTCGTGAAATACTGCAGGATTTCCTGTCCCGAAGCGAAGCCCGCTCCGACGATGATACCGATAAATGCACTGGCGATTCGTAGTACTCTTTTCATCCAAAAACTCCCCTTATGTACAGCAAACTATTCTTAACTTTACCATGAATGCGCTTTCCTTTAAATGGGAAATTACGTTCACCTTTGAAAAATAAATCAGCTTTTCTTCTGTTAGATTATGTCACTATAATGTTTATTTATGTTATACTAATCGAAATAAATGTACACATACTGGGGAGGGCGGACACGTGAATAAAAAATACTTGGATTTACTTGCCGAGAAATACGATAGCGAAGAAAAAGTGGTGACCGAAATCATCAACCTGGAAGCGATTCTGAACCTGCCTAAAGGAACGGAACACTTTGTGAGCGATTTGCACGGAGAGTATCAGGCCTTCCAGCATGTATTAAGGAATGGCTCCGGTAAGGTGAAGGAGAAAATCAGGGATATTTTCACAGGTGAACTGAGTGAGCAGGAAATCAGTGAATTCGCGACGCTCGTCTATTACCCGGAAGAGAAACTGCGGTTGATCAAGAGCAATTTTACAAGTGATGAAGAGCTTAATGAGTGGTACAAGGCGGTCATTGAGCGTATGATCCGCCTGATTCCGTACGCTTCTTCGAAATATACACGTTCGAAGTTGAGGAAAGCTCTGCCGTCGCAGTTCGTCTTCATCATTGAAGAGCTACTGTACAAAACCGATAAATATACGAATAAGACCGATTATTACTCCAGCATCACGGAACAGATTATCTCTCTGCGCCAGGCGGACAAGCTCATCGCCGGACTCGCCTACACGATCCAGCGGCTTGTCGTCGATCATCTCCACGTCGTCGGGGATATCTATGACCGGGGTCCGGAACCGGATAAAATCATGGATACGCTCATTGATTATCATTCCCTGGATATCCAGTGGGGGAACCACGATGTGCTGTGGCTCGGTGCGTATTCGGGATCGAAGGTGTGTCTTGCGAATATTTTGCGGATATGTGCGCGTTATGCGAATCTCGACATCATCGAAGACGCCTATGGTATCAATCTGCGCCCGCTCCTGAACCTTGCGGAGAAGTATTATGAAGACAATCCGGCGTTTCGACCGAAGTTGCAGGGGGATGAGCGCCTGACCGAAAAAGAACAGCTGCAGATCACGAAGATCCACCAGGCGATAGCGATGATCCAGTTCAAATTGGAAAGTCCGATCATCAAGCGTCGCTCCTGCTTCAACATGGAAGGCCGGCTGCTTCTTGAAAAAGTGGACTATGAGAAGCAGGAAGTGACGATCAAAGGAGAGACCCACCCTATCGAGCAGGGGTGTTTCCAGACGATCGATCCGGAAGAGCCGGACCGACTACTAGAAGAAGAACAGCAGGTGATCGATAAGCTTCTGTTTTCCGTGCAGCACTCGGAGAAGCTGACCCGGCATATGAAGTTTCTCATGAAAAAAGGGAACCTGTACCTGAAATACAATGGGAATCTCCTCATCCACGGTTGTATTCCGCTTGATAAAGACGGAAATATGGAAACGATGACGATCGAGGAGGAGACATATGGAGGTCGCGAACTGCTCGATCTTTTCGAGGAGAAACTGAGGTACAGTTTCGCCAACCCCGGCAAAACGGATGATCTTGCGACGGATATGGTGTGGTACCTGTGGACCGGCGAATACTCGTCGCTTTTCGGGAAACGTGAAATGACGACGTTCGAACGTTATTTCATCAAAGATAAATCCACCCATAAAGAAGAAAAGAACCCGTATTACTACCTGCGTGAAAATGAAGAGGTGTGCCGCAAGATGCTTGAGGATTTCGACCTTGATCCGGATCAGGGACATATCATCAATGGACACACGCCGGTGAAGGAGATCGAAGGGGAGAATCCGGTGAAGGCCGGCGGGAAGATGGTCGTCATCGACGGTGGTTTCTCGAAAGCCTATCAGTCTACCACGGGCATCGCCGGGTATACGCTGCTTTTCAACTCCTTCGGGATGCAGCTGGTCGCCCATCAGAAGTTCAGCTCGAAACAGGAAGTGCTGAGTGACGGGATAGACGTTCTGTCCGTAAGGCGCCTTGTCGATAAAGAGCTCGAGAGAAAGATGGTAAGAGAGACGAATATAGGTACGGAAATCATGGGGCAGATCGACACTCTTCGTTATTTACTTAAGGCGAGATATATGAAATGAGAGCGGCCCTGCGCCGCTCTTTTTCTATATTTTTATATAGGGTACTCAAAAAAATGTACATAATTTTTGTTTTACGGATTTAATTTCCTCTCAAATTCAAATTATTCGGTGATTTGTGGTATTATGATATAAAAGGACTACAAAGAACGGAGGAACAGAGAATGAACTATATCGATCCCTACATCTTTCTCCTAATGATTCTCGGTATAAGTACGCTGTTCATATCTGCAGCACTTCTGAAACCTCCCCGCAAACTGCTCAGAAGCTTTCTCGCTTTAGCAGCAGGCCTGACGGGAGCTTTCATCATTTTGACAGTGTTCGAACTATTGAATAACGACAGGGCCACCATGATTACATTACGGAACCTGCAGCAGATCCCTCTCATTTTTGTTCCGCTCCTCTTGTTCGGATACGCGAAGGAGCTTTACAGAGAAGAGGGATGGAAAACGATACGCCTTGTAGCGGTACTGGCTGTACCTTCCATCATTGACGCTGCTCTTTTGTTCACGGATTCCTTCCATGGATGGATGAGGCAGAGTATCTCCGTGGAAACGGTGTGGAACTATACCGAAGTATCCGTAGAGACTTCGACTCTCAGTTCCTTTCTCGGTTCCTATTCTTATGTGATATCCCTTTTGACGATATTCCTGCTGATCCGGAACATGTTCGACATTCCGAGACAGTACCGTCTGACACATGGGCTGTCGGCGATGGTCATGGTGCTTCCGCTATTAAGTATTACAGTCCTGCCATTATTAGGTCTGGAGATTCCGGCTTTGTTCGCTTTATCTTATGGTTCGATGGCCCTTTTGTTGATTATCATAAACAAAAACAGGGACTTCAATACCGTTTGGCCGGTGTCCAGACAGATGGTGATCGAAAATATGTCCGAAGGCATCATGCTTATTGATGATGGCGGGTATATCGTAGAGGTGAACCGTGCGATTTGTGATATCGCCGGTCATAGCAATGCCGAAGAGTTGGATCCCAAAGACCTTTTGCGCAGAGAGGCCAGAGTGATTTTCGAAGACTTCCCGGGGTTCGTACGGGCTATGGAACAGAGAGTCGACACGGCTTTTTCTGCGGAAAGGAAGGAGCGCTATTATGATATTACAGTAACCAGGCTGAAGGAGAAGTCGCTCCCCCTTTTCCTCGTCGTTTTCAAAGACGTGACGGATAAAAAGGAGATTGAACAGAAACTCGAAATCATGGCCTCCCTCGACCCATTGACGGGTCTGATGAACAGGATAGCTTTTCTGAACGAATATAAAAAAATCGAAAGTGGAGCGGAGCGGGTTTTTGTTCTTATGGATATCGATTTTTTCAAAAAGTTCAATGACCGGTACGGCCATGTCCTCGGAGATGAGATGCTTACGTATATGGCACGGATGCTGCAAATACATTTCCGGGAAGAAGGGGAAGTAGTGACCCGTCTCGGGGGTGAAGAATTCGGGATACTGATGAGCGGGAATCCGGATGAGGTGAAAGAACGAGTGGATCGTTTCCGGGAGTCTCTGAAAAGAGAAAGCAGAAATATTAATGACGCCATTGATGGAGATGTCACCGTCAGTGTCGGCATTCACAGGTTCAGGTCGGGAGAGGCGTTCGAGAAAGTGTATCACTGCGCGGATCAGGCGATGTATGAGGCGAAGCATAACGGTCGGGACCAGGTGGCTCTGAGCAATCATGAAGTATCGTGAAAGAGTTGAAAAAGAGAAAAGGAAAGGAGTAGAATGAAAGAAGAAGCAGGAGGAATAATATGGAACAGACCGGATTAGTACTCGAAGGTGGCGGGAGCCGTGGTATTTATACAGCGGGGGTGTTGCGTCACTTGATGGAAACGGGCATTTATCTCCCTTATGTCATCGGGGTCTCAGCCGGGGCCTGTAACGGGTCCTCATATGTCTCCAGACAGCTGGACCGCAACCGAGCCGTCCTCGTCGACTATGTGAAACATCCCGATTACCTGTCTCTTCGCAACCTGATTCAAAAGCGTCAGCTGTTCGGGATGGATTTTCTATTTGATACATTGCCGAATAGTCTGGAACCTTTTGATTATCAGACATTCGAGAAAGCGGAGGAGGAATTCGTCGTCGGCACTACAGACTGTATCACCGGAGAAGCGCTTTATTTCGATAAAAAAGAATACAACGATGACATGCTGACACTCATGCGGGCGTCGAGTTCCCTGCCGATGGTGGCACCGGCCGTGCCTTTTGCCGACCGGATGCTCATGGATGGAGGAATCGCCGATCCTATTCCGATTATGCAGTCCATCCGCCAGGGCAACAGGAAGAACGTAGTCATCCTCACCCAGACCAGGGATTACTTCAAAAAACCGCAATCGGTGGGCTGGTATATGAGGAGAAAGTACCGGGAGTATCCGGGGCTGCTGAAGGCGATGGATAAGCGTCATAAAGTGTACAATGAGACGCTTTCCTATATCCGGGAGGAAGAACGGAAGGGGAACGTTTTCGTCGTGTCTCCCTCTTCCCCTCCGGGTGTCAGTCGTGTGGAACGGAATCAAGGTAAGCTCAATTCTCTCTATCAACGGGGGATGGCGGATGCGCGAGAACGCGAATCAGCGCTGCAGGAATTTTTGAAAGGATAAGACAGGTCACCACTTCGGTCTCCTGTCTTTTTTGTGGGAAGAGACAGCTCAAAAACTCTCCTCCCCCGTCTTGTGAATGGGAACCGGGTGACTATACACGTATCATTACGGGTACATACCGGAAAAAGGAGGTGGAGATGATGAACAAAAGGGTAGGTGTTGCAGGTCTCGGTGCAATGGGTTTCCAGGTGGCAATCACTTTGAAAAAAGCCGGATTTGAAATCATCGGCTACGATGCGTTCCAAGGTGTGTATGAGAAAGCGGAAGCAGAAGGCATCACCATGGTTTATAGTATGAAGGAAATGGCCGAAAAAGTGGATGAGGCGATCATATCCATGGTCCGAAACTATGAGCAGAACATAGATATCATTTTCGGGGACGGGGGCCTGTCAGATGCGGAACAGGCAGGTAAGACCATTATTGTCATGAGTACCCTCGATCCTGAGTCGATGCGTCAATTAAGTGAAAAAGTACGGGAAGAAAGTGATATGAATATAGTGGATGCAGGTCTGAGTGGAGGTGTAGCGGGAGCCGAGTCCGGTACTTTGTCGATTATGACTTCAGGTCCTGAAAAAATCGTAAAATCCCTCCAGCCGATTTTTGACGTCATCGGTTCTGAAACGTTCTATTACGGAGAAGACCCAGGGAACAGCCAGGCAGCCAAGCTGATCAACAACATGGTGTTGGGGATCAATGTGAATGCTGTGGCGGAAGGTCTTGAGCTGGCGAAAAAATACGACCTGCCTCAGGAAGAATTATTGAAATTGCTTCAGGCGAGTACCGGAGACAGTTGGGTCGTCCGGAACTGGGATACTGTATCCGAGTGGACAACCGATGCTACGCTTTCTATACTGCAGAAAGATCTCACTGCTGCTTATAAGGAAGGGATAAACAACGATGTTTCTTTGCCTTTGAATGCTTTGGCTTCGACGAGGCTGTTCGAAGCTATGCGGGAAAGGAAGAAGTCCTGAGCGCGGCATGCCTTCTTCTCGAGGGGGAACATTCAAGAAAGATTTCGTATAAAAAAGCCTCCTGTTGAGTATGCGTAATCATACTCAACAGGAGGCTTTTTCAGTATGCTTATGCCAGTATTTCTAAACGGGCTTTTCCGCTTTTTTGTCTAGCTCCAGCTCCCAGAAATTCGTGTCATAAGCAGTCCGGATCAGCGAAAGGGAAGGGCACCTTCCATCTGACCGTTCTGCTTATGCCAGTATTTCTAAACGGGAGCTTCCGCTTTTTTGTCTAGCTGCAACTTCCAGAAGCTCATGTCATAAGCAGTAATCTTATTTTCAGGCAAGACCACCTAAAAAGTAAGCTTCCTGCTTATGCCAGTGCTTCTAAACGGAAGTTTCCGCTTTTCGTTTTACATGTACAATTTCTACGTTGTTTTCAAATCCATGGAGGGTGGCGGTATTTCTGTCTACTTCCCACTTGTCTTGCCACGGTTCCATATCTATAGAAATGGAATCGAACAGTTCGGAAGAGAGTACTACGTCATCCCCGTCGCTTTCCTGTTCAATGCGTGAAGCGAGGTTCACGGTGCGTCCGAAATAGTCGAGAAGGTCGTTGGCGTTCACTGCGATGACCGGGCCGCTGTGCAGTCCGATTTTTATGCGGAGCGGCTCTTCGACATCCTGGCGTAACACATTGATGTGAGCCTGGATGTTCATGGCTGCCTGGAAAGCATCCGTTTCTCTCGTGAAAGCAGCCATGACAGAATCACCGATCGTTTTGACAATGGCCCCGTCCGCCTTTTGGACATACTTCCTTATAAAATCGAAATGTTTGCGGATATCGGCATAAGCGGGTGCGTCCCCGACTTTCTCGTACATGGTCGTCGATGCTTTGAGATCGGTAAAAAGAATCGTCATATTGCTGACGTGAATTTCCTGGTCGGGGGAGAGCACTTCCGTCGCAAACAGGTCACGGAACAGTTGCAGAGAGGTCAGTTCCCGTGCTGTCAGTGCATCATCGTCCCAAGCCGTTTCCTCAAGGACGAGGACGATTTCTTCCTCGTTGTGGTTATGGATAGTAAGGGAGTCTGCAGCATTGTAGAATTCTGCATCAAAACTATCGCCAGTCACTGTCATGCTCGCATTTTCCTTAGTCACTTCCCGCATGTAACCGGCCGTGAAATTGTGTCCGAGCACCCGGAAGCGCACCGGCGATTCCGGAGACGGTAGCATCACGTCAGAAGTGCCCGGGGAGATACGGAACTGAGCGATGATATGAGGAGCGTTCATCGGCCCGTTCAGACAGTAGATCTCCTCTTCGACCTTCCGGATAGAGGCATGGGGGCGGAACTGCATCTCGATCAGCCTATCGAAATCGACATCATAATCCAAGCCGCATAAATCACAGTGGACCTGATTCGGAATGTCTTTCATGGAGGAGACGGTAGCTTTAGGTACACGACAGTTCGGGCAGAGCATACTCCAGTGCTGCTCGAGGATACCTGCTTTCGTCGCCAACAGATAAAGCTGTACTGTTTCCCTGCGGTTCCAGCCATAGGTTTCCGCCCAGCGATAGGGACGGATGGCGCTAACCTCTTCATTGTCGAGATGAAGGATATCCGATTGGAGCTGCTCCACCATATCCGACTGAACCTCTTCTTTCTTCAATTCCTCCGTTCGATTTACCAAAAGTTCCTGGTCCGCTTCAATCTTCTTCGTTGCCTGTGGCCGGGGAATCGACTGCTCGCGATTGCTCTCGAATGTCGTCGCATAATCGAACGTTTTCCTCAATTGGGGGAGAATGACCCGTGAAAGCATCACTTGACCGAGGATATTCCGGTAGGTGAAGAATCCCTTCAATTTCAGCATGCTCCTTTTCGCATCTATTTCTTCCGTGTGTACCTGCCAGACGACTCGTTCGACAGGCCCCGTCTCATAAACCCTCTCTACTTCATACCACTGATCTCTTACCCAGGAAAAAGTCTGTTCCCTCCATTCGACCGGTATAAGCCCGAATGCCTTAGCATAGGCTTTTCGATAAAATGTTCCATTTTCTTTACGGAAAGGGGAGAATGTCACGGGAAAAAGACCGATATAATGATTGAGATGGTTGGTATCCGATAGAAGTTCCCAAAGTGTGTGTACAGGCAGTTCTATACTCTTTTCTTCTTCGTAATGAATCGTTTTGTCCTGGGTCATGGGGCTCTACTCCTTCAGGCGGATGAGTATTCATCCCTTATTTGTCGGAAGTGGTCGAAATGGGCGAGAAAGATGTTCATCAGCTTAGGGTCGAAATGGCGACCGATCTGTTCCCGGAAATGATTCAATATTTTGTGGTCGGGCCAGGCTTTTTTATAGACGCGGTCACTGCCGAGAGCATCGAAGACATCGGCGATCGCGGTAATCCGCCCGAAAATATGGATGTTCTCTCCTTTGAGCCCTTGCGGATAACCGCTTCCGTCCCATTTTTCATGATGTTCGTAAGCGATACGGGCGGCGGCCTGAAGCAATTCCTTCGTGGAGTGACGGAATATGTGATAACCGATTTCCGTATGTTCTTTCATTTGTTCAAATTCTTCATCGGTAAGTCCCCCCGGTTTCAACAAAAGGTGGTCGGGGATGGCGACCTTTCCGATATCGTGCATAGGAGAAGCGGACATCAACAGCTTCGCTTCCTGTTCAGGGAGGCCGGCGAGGAGGGCGAGTCGATAGGAGTAGAGGGCGACCCGTTTGACGTGATGGCCTGTCTCGCGGGAGCGGCTTTCCCCGATTTGTCCCATCGTTTCGAGAATTTCCTTCTGGGTTGCGACAAGTTCTTCGTGGAGAAGTTTGGAATCGAGAGCGTTGCCGGCGTAAGACGCCGCAAGTCGAACGATTTCTTTATCTTCTTCGTTGAAGGGCTGCCCTTCCGGCATTTTGTTGATGGCCTGGAAAGCTCCTATATATTTTCCATCCGAATCCATGAAAGGTACGCATAAAATCGATTTCGTCGAGTAGCCGGTGTGGACATCGACGGCGGAGTTGAACCGTTCGTCTTCGTAGGCATTTTCGACATGGACGATGTCCCCGGTGCTGATCGATGTACCGACTAGGCCGGAATTAGCCGGAATGCGTAGTTCTTGTACTCCGTGGGCTGTAGTCGTCCATAGTTCATCTGCTTTTTCATCGAGAATCCAGACGGTGCAGCGGTCGGCGGAAGCAAGATCTTTCCCTAAGTTTGCAAGTTGCATCAGTGTTTTGTGTAGATCACTTTCACCGGATATCCCTGCAATATAGGAAAGGATGGTAGTCAGCTTATGTGTGGTTGTCATAGATGTACTCCTTCCGTATATACAAAAGATTATTATTCTTATATGATTAGTATATCTTAATGATCAGGAAAAAAGTGCGAAATTTCAATTTAGGAGGACTGGTTTCATGAGTCCATTCAGCTATATGCTGATCGGTCATCTGTTCGGAGATTATCTTTTCCAGACGAAGTGGATGGCTGTACATAAAGCGGAACGATTATCGGCACTTCTCGTCCATTCTACAGTATACACATTTTTCATCCTTCTCGCTTCTCTGTGGGGAGAAGTAGAGGTAGGTGGCTGGGGGTTCGCCTTCATCTGGATAACGCATGTAATTCTTGATCGTCGGACGTTTGTCGCCTGGTGGAGCCGGACGATTATGCGAAACAGAGATCCTGAACTCGGATGGCTATGTATTATGGTCGATCAGGTTTTTCATATTTTGATACTGGCGATCGTGTTGCATTATCAACTGTAGTCATTGTGTTTATTATCGTCAAAAAAGAGGCAGTTGTTAGTGATCTCCAGGGAAGAAATATGTTGAATATTCGGAGGGGACTGGTTGTTTGATCTATCTGGATAGAGGCAGGCGGCGACTCCAGCGGGAACAGCAACGGATGAAGACCCCGCAGTGAAACGAGGAGACTGAAGCGTTGCCCGCGGAAAGCGTCCGCCTGAAGCGTTGAAAACGGGCAACAGGCTTTAACAGAGCCAATAATTTCGGCAAAAAATATCAGAAAATTAGCATAAAAATAATTGTAATCGTGTTTAGAACCTTATATGCTAGTATTATAAGATTACTTGTACGGGTTTGAAACCAATCAGAAGGGTAGTGGTAGATTGTCAGATTTTACCGCTTTAGAGCATGACGTTTATTTATTCCATCAGGGGAACCTCCGATACAGCTATGAACTTCTCGGGGCACATGGAGATACACAGAATGGAAACACTGGTACCAGGTTCATGGTCTGGGCACCGAATGCCAGGCAGGTCAGTGTGGTAGGGGACTTCAACGATTGGGATGGCAGGGAACATCCGATGAAGAAATGGAACGAAAATGGAATCTGGCATACCTTCATCCCTCATCTTGAAAAAGGGGAGATTTATAAGTATGAAATACTCACTCCCCACGGACATCTGCAGCTGAAGGCAGATCCTTATGCCTTTTCCAGTGAGTTGCGGCCGGATACCGCCTCGGTTGTTTATCCTCTGGATAACAATTACCGATGGAACGATGATTTATGGATGAAGCGCCGCGACGAGATGAATGTCTATGAATCGCCTATGTCCATCTATGAACTGCATTTAGGATCATGGAAGAATGTCGAACCGGAAGTCTATTACAATTACCGGGATTATGCAGATGAAATCATTCCCTACGTAAAAGAACTGGGCTATACCCATATCGAACTGCTTCCGATAACGGAGCATCCTTTCGATCGCTCGTGGGGCTATCAGATTACAGGTTATTATGCGGTCACGTCCCGCTATGGAACACCGGATGATTTCCGTTACTTCGTCGATCAGTGCCACCAGCATGGACTTGGTGTCATTCTGGACTGGGTCCCGGGTCACTTCTGTAAAGATGCGCACGGCCTGCGCCGGTTTGACGGAGAGGCCCTCTATGAATACGCGAATGAATTGAAAGCGGAGAAGCCGCAATGGGGGACGTTAACATTCGACTTCGGGCGCGAAGAAGTACAGAGCTTTCTCATTTCCAATGCGATTTATTGGCTGAAGGAGTTCCACCTCGACGGTTTGCGAGTCGATGCGGTAGCCAGCATGCTTTACCTTGATTTCGGTAAAGAAAACGATGAATGGGAACCGAACGAGCATGGAGGAAGGGAGAATCTCGAAGCGATCGCGTTCATCAAAAAGATGAATGAAGCGATTTTTGAAGAAGTCCCGAACGTATTGATGATGGCAGAGGAATCTACGTCCTATCCACTCGTCAGTGCACCGACTTATATCGGCGGTCTCGGTTTCAACTATAAATGGAACATGGGCTGGATGAACGATATGCTCCGTTATATGGAAATGGATCCGGTGTTCCGTAAATACAATCATAACCTCATTACGTTTTCGTTGTTCTATGCTTTTTCCGAGAATTTCGTCCTCCCTATCTCTCATGATGAAGTAGTCCATGGTAAGAAATCATTGTTGAACAAGATGCCGGGAGACTACTGGCAGAAGTTTGCAAACCTGCGGGCTTTTCTGGCATTCATGTACGCCCATCCCGGTAAAAAGCTTTTGTTCATGGGCTCGGAATTCGGTCAATTCGATGAATGGAAAGACATAGGGGAGCTCGACTGGGATTTGCTGGAGTATGATTCCCACGACTCGACACTGAGCTTTGTGAAGCAACTGCATCAATTCTACAAAGACATGCCGGCATTATGGGAATTGGACCATCATGAAGATGGGTTCTCGTGGATCGATCCCCATAATTTTGAGCAGAGTGTCCTCTCATTTATACGGTGCAGCCGGAACCCGAAAGATCAAGTTCTGGTTGTGTGCAATTTTACTCCGGTCGTTTATCACGACTACAAAGTCGGTGTTCCACACCCTGGAGAATTCGAGGAAATATTCAATAGTGATGCGGAACATTTTGGGGGCTCCGGACAGCGGAATGGACTGAAAGCATCATCTACTCCGGAACCATGGCAAGGGCAGGAACATCATATCAAAATGACGATACCACCGCTTGCGGTAACTTTTTGGAAAAAAACCGATGGATCGAAGGGGGAGTAAATCATGAAAAAAGAATGTGTAGCAATGCTTTTGGCCGGGGGTCAGGGAACGAGGCTGAAATCACTCACGAAGCAGATTGCAAAACCTGCCGTTTACTTTGGCGGGAAGTACCGGATCATTGATTTTCCATTGAGCAACTGTACCAACTCAGGCATTGATACGGTAGGGGTGCTCACCCAGTACGAACCATTGATTCTGAATAGCTACATCGGCATTGGAAGTGCCTGGGACCTTGATCGTAAATACGGCGGCGTTTCCGTGCTGCCACCATACGTCCAGTCGGAAGAAGGAGGAGGATGGTATACGGGAACCGCCAATGCCATTTATCGGAATATCAAATTCCTCAATCAATATGACCCGGATCATGTACTTATTCTCTCCGGAGACCATATCTACAAAATGGATTACGGCGATATGCTTGATTATCACAAGGCAAGCGGCGCAGATGCGACCATTTCAGTCATAGAAGTTCCGTGGAAGGAAGCGAGCCGGTTCGGTCTGATGAACACCAACGACGAGGGTGTGATTATGGAATTCGATGAAAAGCCGGAACATCCAAAGAGTAATTTAGCTTCGATGGGTGTATACATTTTCCGTTGGGACGCCTTGAAACGCTTCCTGATTGATGATGCCGGAGCTGAGGATTCTTCCCATGACTTCGGAAAAGATATCATCCCGGCGATGCTCGGAGACGACAGGAAGATGATGGCCTACACCTTCGACGGCTACTGGAAGGACGTCGGGACGGTCGCGAGTTTGTGGGAAGCCAATATGGATTTGCTGGAAGATTCCTCTGAACTCGACCTGAATGACCGCTCCTGGCGCATCTATTCGAAAAATCAGAACCAGCCTCCTCAGTATATCGCTCACGAAGCGGTTGTACACAACTCGCTGATTAGTGAAGGGTGTCATATTCATGGCACCATCGATCATTCCGTCATCTTCGGTGGAGTGCATGTCCAGAAAGGTTCGATCATACGTGACTCGGTCATCATGGCGGGAGCTGAAATCGGAAAGAATGTCACCATCAACCGGGCAATCATCTCTGCCGAGAGCGTCATCGAAGACGGGGAGGTCATCGGCGACACCTCACCTGACAGCGATATTACATTAGTTGCAGATGAAGATAGCGTTATCGCAAAAAGTTATTTATAACTTTGCATAAAATAGAAGGGGGCTAATCGATGGACCGTATAGCTGGAATCATTAATTTGGACCATGAGCAGGATGTATTAGATGAACTGACGTATTTCCGGTGCAGTGCCGCTGTTCCATTTGCCGGACGCTACCGAATGATCGATTTCACCATCTCCAATATGAGCAATTCCCGAATCGGTTCGATCGCTGTTTTCGCCAGAAGAAAGTACCGGTCACTGATGGATCATCTGGAGCAGGGGAAAGCCTGGGATTTGGATCGTAAAGAGGGGGGGCTGTTTATCCTTCCCCCAGACTGGAACGACCCGACAGATATTTCAAAAGGCGATCTCCAGCATTTTCATAACAATATCGATTTCATCACCCGTACGCTTGCAGACTATGTCGTCGTCTCAGGGACACAGAATATCTGTAACATCAACTTCCGCGATGTATTGGAGGAGCACAAAGACTCGGGGGCAGATGTGACAGTCGTTTATAAAAAAGTGGAGGAGCTTCATCCCGAGCATAAGCGGACCCATAAACTGGCTATCGATGAAAGTGGCCGTGTTACGGATATCAATAACGACCAACGCGGAGATAATGTTTATATGGACATGTTCATTCTGAAAAAGGAATATCTATATGAGATGGTGGAAGATTGCATCGCTCACGGCTGTTCCCACCTGTTCCTCGACGGCATCAAAGCACAGTTGCCGAACATCCACGTTCATGCGTATGAATACGAAGGAACGCATGCACTGATCAATTCGATCGAAAGCTACTATCGTCATAGTAAGAGACTGCTGAATGAGATTGATCATGAAGATCTGTTCAAAGAAGAAACACCTATTTTCACGAAGGTGAAAAATGAGCCTCCGACAAAGTATTCGGAAAGTTCGAAAGTGACGAACGCTCTGGTGGCCAATGGATGTGTCATTGAGGGGCATGTGGAAGACAGTATTTTGTTCCGGGGAGTAAAAGTGGGCAAAGGAGCAGTGGTCAAAAACTCGATCATTATGCAGCGCTGTGAAATCGACAGCAATGCGGTCTTGGAAAACGTCATTTTGGATAAGAGCTGTCATATTTCTGACAGCCGTACGCTGGTCGGAGCTCCTGAGAAGCCTTTTGTCGTGGCGAAACGGGTTTCCATGTAAGGATCTTCTGTAAGCAAAAGGCCCTTATATCTGCATGTGATGAAATGAACAGGTAGAAAGGAGTGAACAGGATGAAAATATTGATGACAGGGTCCGAATGTACCCCATTCATCAAAACGGGCGGGCTTGCAGATGTACTGGGGTCGCTTCCGCAGGCACTGCAGGAGCAGGGGGAGGACGTACGAATCGTCCTTCCGAAATACGAGGAAATCAGTGATGAATGGAAAACAGAAATGAATCATCTGATGGAATTGAACGTGACGCTCGGCTGGCGTAACCAGTATGCCGGTATCGAGACCATCGAACATAACGGCGTAACCGTCTATTTTATTGATAATGAATATTATTTCAAGCGCTCGAATTTGTATGGGTACGAAGATGAAGCGGAACGGTTCGTGTTTTTCAACCGTGCCGTAATGGAAATGATCAAGGAGCTGGATTGGACACCTGATCTCATCCATTGCCATGACTGGCAGACGGGATTGATCCCTGTGTTCCTTCACACCCATTACAAAGAGCACCCTGTCTTTCAGGATATGAAAACGGTCTTCACCATCCATAATCTGAAATACCAGGGGATTTTCTCGTCAGAAGTTCTATATGACTTGATGGAGTTGGACGAGCGTATGATGTCCCCGGAAGGGCTGGAGTTTTACGGAGACATCAACTTCATGAAGGGGGCGTTGAACTTCGCTAACTATATCACCACGGTCAGTGAAACGTATGCAAAGGAGATTCAGACCCCTTACTACGGGGAAAACCTGGACGGAGTGTTGCGGAGCAAGTCGGGCCGGCTGTCCGGCATCGTAAATGGAATCAATATCAAAGATTATGATCCGATGAATGATGAAGCGCTCGCTTTCCCCTACCGAAGTTCTCTTACGAAAAAATGCCATAATAAACTCTGGCTGCAAAAAGAACTGGGTCTGCCGGTGCGGAGCGACGTGCCGATGATCGGCATCGTTTCACGGCTTGTGGAGCAGAAAGGGTTCGATTTGATTGCCAGGGTCATTGATGAACTGCTGGATACGGAAGATATCCAGCTCGTTGTATTGGGGACGGGTGACAGCGATTATGAACATATGTTCGGGTGGGCGCAGTCGAAGTATCCATCGAAGATGTCCGCGAATATTTTCTTCAGTGAATCCTTTTCCCGTCAAGTGTATGCAGCGAGTGATCTCTTCCTGATGCCGTCGAGGTTCGAACCGTGCGGCATCGGACAATTGATCGCATTACGCTACCTGTCTGTCCCTATCGTCCGGGAAACAGGAGGTCTTGCTGATACTGTACAGCCGTACAATGAACAGACCGGGCAAGGGAACGGCTTCTCATTTGCGAATTACAACGCCCATGATATGCTTTTCACCATCCGACGCTCTCTGGAATTGTATCAGGATAAAGAGTTGTGGAAACCGCTCATTAAAAATATTACGAAAAGTCTATTTCCCTGGAAATATTCTGCACGCCAGTATCTTGAAGTGTATACGCAGGCTATGGAATAGGGCTCGATAAATTGGAGGAGAACATAAATGTTCAGCGATAAAGAGGAATTCAAGCAGGCATTTTCCCAGAAGCTCGAAGCTGAGCTCAGCAAGACAGTCAAAACCGCTACAGAGGTGGATGCTTATAGAGCTCTTGGTTCACTCTTACGTGAAAAGATCGGAAAAAAATGGTTGGCTACCGATCAACGTTATGTACAAAATAAAGAAAAACAGGTGTACTATTTTTCGATGGAGTTTCTGATCGGAAGGTTGTTGGGGAATAATCTGTTGAACATGAAGATGCTCGGTATCGTCTCGGAAGGTTTGCAGGACTTAGGATTCGACCTGAATCGAGTGGAGGAAGAAGAAAGCGATGCAGGACTTGGCAACGGGGGCCTCGGCAGGCTGGCCGCCTGTTTTCTGGATTCGCTTGCCTCGTTGGGTCTTGCCGGTCATGGCTATGGAATCCGTTATAAATACGGGATGTTCGATCAGCAGTTCATCGATGGCAATCAGGTCGAATTACCTGATTTATGGTTGTCCCGTGAATTCGTCTGGGAGATACGCCGGCCGGAAGAAGCTGTAGAGGTACGATTCCGCGGCCATGTATCATCGAGTGAGGATGAGGAGGGGGGTCTTCATTTTGACCATCATGATTATGAACAGGTCCAGGCCATTCCTTACGATGTACCGGTTATCGGTTACAATAATGAAACCATTAACACGCTGCGTCTCTGGTCCGTGGAAGCCAACATGGATGATACGATCAGGAAAGCGGCAAAGCAGGAGGAATTCGGAAATTTCCTTCACCATAAGCGCTCCCTGGAAGAGATATCGGAATTCCTGTATCCCGATGACTCCCACGAAGAAGGAAAACGGCTAAGATTGAAACAGGAATACTTTCTGGTTTCGGCGGGAGTGCAGAGCGCTGTGCGTACTTTTGAACAGCTGGGGCTCCCCTGGACTGCGTTTCTTGAAAAAGTAGCGCTTCATATCAATGACACCCATCCGGCGATGGTCATACCGGAACTGATGCGGATTTTGATGGATGACAAACAGATGGGATGGGAAGAAGCGTGGGAGATCACCACAGCCTCCGTTTCCTACACCAACCATACGACTCTCAGTGAGGCGCTCGAATCGTGGCCTGTCGATATGGTCCGGTCGTTGCTGCCACGGATTTTCATGATCATAGAAGAAATCAACGAGCGGTTCTGCCAATCGTTATGGGAGCAATATCCCGGAGAATTCGATCGGATCGCCGAACTTGCTATTATTGCTGATGGCCAGGTGAAAATGGCACATCTATCGATTGTTGGCAGTCATAGCATCAATGGAGTGGCAAAGCTGCATACGGAGATTCTGAAGAAGCGGGAAATGAAAATTTTTCACGATACGTTTCCGGATCGATTCAACAACAAGACGAACGGCATTACCCACAGACGCTGGCTGATGCATGCCAATAACCCTCTGGCTGATCTTATTACAGACACGATCGGTGAACACTGGATCGATGACCCCGGGCGGCTGACGGATCTGCTTGCCTATCAGGACGATAGAGAGGTGTTGGAGCGGATCCAGACAATTAAGCAACAGAACAAAGAAGCCTTCGCTTCCTGGGTATACGCGACAAAAGGCATCACCCTTGACCCTCAATCGATCTTTGATGTCCATATTAAGCGTCTGCATGGGTATAAGCGTCAGCTCCTGAATGCCCTTCATATCATGCATCTGTATAACAGAATCAAAATGGATCCATCCCTCGATATGACGCCGAGGACGTTCATTTTCGGAGCGAAAGCGGCACAAAGCTACCATTATGCCAAGAAAATCATCAAGCTGATCAATACGATAGCTGATGTGGTGAATAATGATCCAGTAGTAAGCGGAAAGCTTAAAGTCGTTTTTTTGGAGAATTATTCAGTTTCCCTTGCGGAACGAATCATCCCCGCAGCCGATGTCAGTGAACAGATTTCCACGGCAAGCAAGGAAGCTTCCGGTACGGGTAACATGAAACTGATGATGAACGGAGCCGTGACGCTTGGAACGATGGATGGCGCCAACGTGGAGATTCACGAGCTTGTCGGTAGTGACAATATTTACACATTCGGGTTAAGCTCAGAGGAAGTTCTGGAATATTATCGGTCCGGCGGCTACTCGGCGAAGCAGATTTACGAAACAGACGACATTGTCCGACAAACTGTTGATCAGCTGATTCATTACAGTCCTTTTTCAAAAGGCGATACGGAGTTTCAGGAAATCTACGATTCGCTCGTGCACCATAACGATGAATTTTTTGTGCTGAAAGATTTCAGAGCTTATGTCGCTGCTCAGCAGCAGATCGACTTCGATTACCGGGATAAACAGGTCTGGAACAGGAAGTGTCTGATCAATATCGCTCATGCTGGAAAATTTTCGAGTGACCGTACCATTCAGGAATACGCGTCGGACATCTGGCGAATCGGACCGGGGAACATGGTGAAGTGATCGATGAAGGGGGGAGGACGCAGTATGAAATCGAATGACGTTTATCATGACAGCTTTCAATTACAATATCGCGATCCCTTCGGCGCTGCACCGAAGGGATCGAATGTCACACTAACCATCGATATCCATAATCACTACAGTATTTCAAGCGTCATCCTTCATTACATTTTGGATAAAACGGATAAAGAAGAGACGCAGGAAATGGACATATATGCAGACCAGCATCAGTTTTTCGGATATGAGACGACCATCGTCATGCCGGAAGAACCCCAGCTGGTCTGGTATTATTTTGAAATTAAGCTTGAGGATGGCGAATTTTTCTACGGACGACGGCAGATCGAAGAAAGCGGGGCAGGTGTCATTTATGAGCAGGTGCCGCCCTCCTGGCAGATCACTGTATATGATCCTGCCTACGAAACACCGACGTGGTGGAAGCATGGGACCATCTATCAGATTTTCCCCGATCGCTTCTATGCAGCAGGGGGACGTGACCTTGCAAAAGCTCCGGCGACCAGTCTGATGCACAGCCATTGGGAAAATGATCCGTTTTATATCCGGGATGAACATGGTGCGGTCGTCCGCTGGGATTTCTTCGGCGGGAATATCCGGGGGATCATGGAAAAACTCGATTACATCGAGTCGCTCGGGGTCACGGTGATCTACCTGAACCCCGTTTTTGAAGCAGAAAGCAACCACCGATATGACACAGGCGATTATCACAAGGTCGATCAGTTGCTTGGCAGTAATGAAGATTTAGCGGAACTGACCCGGAAAGCGAAGGAGCGCGGCATTGAAATTATGCTGGATGGTGTCTTCAACCATACCGGTAGCAACAGTATCTACTTCAACCAACGCGACCAGTATGATTCCCTGGGCGCCTATCAATCGAAAGAATCGCCTTATTATTCCTGGTACATGTTCCATAACCATCCGGATAAATATGAATCATGGTGGGGCGTCGGCACACTTCCTACCGTCGATAAAGACGACGAAAGCTACCGTGACTTCCTCATCCATGAAGATGATAGTGTGATCAAGTATTGGCAAAAACACGGGCTAAAGCATTGGCGCCTTGATGTTGCCGATGAACTGACCGATGATATGATCAAACAAATCTACCAGCAGTTGAAAAAAGAAGATGCGTCCAGTGTTCTGCTGGGAGAAGTATGGGAAGATGCCACGACAAAAATCGGCCACGGCAAGCGGAGAGATTATCTGCTTGGGGGTGTGTTGGATTCGGTGATGAACTATCCGTTAAGAGGGCTGATGCTGGCTTTCATGAACGGGGGTGCTGATGCCGCGGACGTCGAACGACGATTGTTGACGCTAAGCGAACACTATCCGAAGCATTACTTCTATGCACTGATGAACATGTTATCGAGCCATGACGTGGAACGGGTCAAGACGATGCTCGACTTATTTTTGCCGGAAGATATGGGAGTGTATAATAAAGCGGCCATCGTGGATGCCCAGGTGAAAGCACTCAGCTTGTGGCTCTATACGTTTCCGGGAGTACCTTCGCTTTATTACGGGGATGAGGCCGGGCTGACCGGCGGCGAGGACCCGGACAACCGTAAGCCTTATCCATGGGGCCGGGAAGATGACAGTCTCGTAGATTGGTATAAGAAAATAGGGAAATGGCGCCGCGAGCATTCGGCGTTACGTACCGGCTACTGGAAATCTCATTCCCCTCACCAGGACGTATATTCCTTTGAACGGTGGACTGAAAACGGCGTCGACAATTTCGGCGGAAGTGCGGGTGAGGAACATATGATTTATCTGTTCAACCGCCATTTCAGTGAAGACCGGAAAGTTACGGTAAGGGTGAAAAAAGGGAAGTGGCAGCACATGGAGAATAAAAAGCGCGTCTTCAAGGCGAAAGAGGGCGAGCTGAAGGTGAAATTAGGTCCGTCTGAAAGCATGCTGCTCCGGCATATGCATTAATTGTAAAGGAACAAACGATACGAGAACAAAAGGCGCACCTGCAAACGGTGTGCCTTTTTGCATTACGCCGGGCTACGCATGGATATTTACATAATCCATGGAAGACCGGTCTCCTGTCTGACAATTTCTTAAGCCGTCGCTGGGTCTTCCTGTACCAGGGTTTCTTTTTGAATACCCCGCATACCACCTCCTACTGTATAAGCGTTATGCATATTCCATACTTCGTTGGCATGGGGGAATATTCTTTCTCCTTGATCAGGAAGTCTATACATATACATAGTCTCCGGTACATATATATCAGAAAAAGGATATTTCTTTTTCTTTTTACTTTTTCCGGTATTTTGATAAGTTTTTACTTGATTTTGAAAACGCTCCCATTTAAAATTATAAAAAATGACAGAAGGGGAGACGTATAGATGACGACGATCAATGAGAGTCAACTGGCTCAAATCGGAGATATCGTAACGTTTACACGGAAAAACGAAACGTGGACCGGAAAAGTGGTGCCATCGGGGTGTGCAAATTCGGTTATTGTGGACTTGAGAGTCATGGAGAAACTTCCGGAGCGGGAGAACTCCTCCTATCTTACCTGTGTAAATCATAGCAATTATCGGATCATCTCCCGTTCTTCGTGAACGTAAGTGCTCCGGTACACATGAAAAAATGAATGTACACCTGCCGGGAAAATCATTACGGCAGGTTTTTTTGTTTTGAACGTTCGTCAAAAGATCGGAACCCTCCGGTATTTGGTCATCTGTAAGGAAAGTGATAAACTTTTAGAAAACGTTATTAAAAGAGGGATGCTATGTTACCGGTGTTCGATGAACAGAATAATAATGTGTTTGAAACGCTTTTCGGGAATACGGATCATTGTTTCGTCATCGTCGATGAAAAAGGGGTCATCACTTATTTGAATCAGGGATATGCGGGTTTCCTTGATATAGATAGGAAACTGGCAGTCGGACGTCATGTGACAGAAATTATAGAAAATAGCCGCATGCATATAGTTGTAGAAACCGGTCAGGAAGAAGTCGCTGATCTTCAATATATACGCGGGGATTATATGATCGCGAACCGTATTCCTCTCTGGGCGGACGGGAGACTGGTCGGAGCGCTCGGCATGGTTCTGTTCCGAGATACAGACGAGTGGAAAATCATGAACAGTAACGTAAAAGAACTGTTGCTCGAACTCGAATCGTACAGACGGAAGTTCAATCAGAAGACCGGGGCGGTTTATTCTCTTCATGATATCATTTCGCATTCTCCGAAGATGATGGATGTGAAGGAAACCGTGAAGAAGACAGCGACAGGAGACGTTTCTGTATTGCTCAGAGGAGAAAGCGGGACGGGGAAAGAATTATTTGCGCATAGCCTTCATAACTTGAGTGAACGGAGTATGAACACGTTCGTGAAGGTTAACTGCGCAGCGATTCCTGAGCAATTATTCGAAGCGGAGCTGTTCGGTTATGTAGAAGGAGCTTTCACAGGAGCTAAAAAAGGCGGGAAAGAAGGGAAATTCCAGCTTGCGGATGGGGGAACCCTTTTTCTCGATGAAATCGGGGATATGCCGCTGCATGCCCAGGTGAAAATCCTCAGGGCTCTTCAGGAAGGGGAAGTGGAAGCCTTGGGAGCCGAATCCACGCAGACGGTGAATGTCCGGGTGGTGGCGGCTACGAATCAGCCTCTTGAAGAGCTGATCAAGGAGCAGAAATTTCGTGAAGACCTCTATTACCGAATCAATGTTATTTCCATCGACATCCCGCCTCTCCGGGAACGCCCGGAGGACATACGTCTTCTGGCCAGGTATATGCTTACCAAAGCAGATAAAAATACCGGCAAAAGGATTCATGGAATATCGGAAGCAGTATTTGAAGTGCTTGAGGGTTACATGTGGCCGGGGAATATCAGAGAACTCGAAAACACGATAGAATCGGCGGTTCAACTGACAGAAGGAGAGAATATTGAAATCAGGAATATCCCTTCTCATATCAGGTCGTCATCGCTCGTGAAGCAAGAAGATCTGAAAGGGATTCTGGAACGGGTCGAGAAAGAAACGATTGAACAGACCCTCGGACGTACAGAAGGGGATAAGGTGGAAGCTGCCAGGCGTCTCGGCATAGGGAAGACGAGTCTATATGAAAAAGCTAAAAAATATGGGATATAAACCATTCCGGAAATACGGAACATTTTCCGCAATTCCAGAATGGTTTTTTTATGGTTATGAAAGGGTTCTTAAAATAGTTTTTGTAAGCGTTTCCGCAATTCCGGAAAATACCCCGGTCCAAGGGTTGATAAGGCGGGCGTGAAAAGTTGGCACGAATCTTGCATATATAAGGAAGAAGGGAGTGGGCAACATGAAAAAGATATATACACAATTTGATGATGCAGTGAATCAAATCGAAGATTACTCGACGATTATGGTAGGAGGGTTCGGACTGGTAGGGATTCCGGAGAACCTTATTCTCGCCATCGCCGGATCCGGTGCTAAGCATCTGACCGTTATTTCCAACAATTGCGGAGTCGATGATTGGGGTCTTGGACTATTACTGGAAAATAAACAGATTGATAAAATGATTGGCTCTTATGTTGGTGAGAACAAAGAATTCGAACGTCAGGTGCTGCAAGGGGAATTGGAAGTGGAGCTGACTCCCCAGGGGTCTCTCGCAGAGCGGATTCGTGCCGGAGGAGCAGGCATTCCTGCTTTTTATACGCCGGCTGGTGTCGGGACGCCGATTGCTGAAGGAAAAGAAGTACGTGAATTCGACGGACAGGAATACTTACTGCAGGAAGCCCTCACAGCTGATGTGAGTCTTGTACGTGCTGCGAAAGGAGACAGCTTCGGAAACCTTATCTATAATAAGACAGCCCGGAACTTCAACCCTGAAATAGCAGCTGCCGGCAAGGTGACGATTGCGGAAGTGGAAGAGTTAGTGGAGGAGGGTGAGATGGATGGAGACCAGATCCATACACCTGGGATCTATGTGCAAAGTCTCATCGAAGGCAAACAGGAGAAACGTATAGAGCGTCTGACGATCCGTCAGAAAGCATAAAAAGGAGGTTTGGACATGAGTGTGCAACAGGATAAAGCATTGCAAAGAGAAAAAATAGCGAAAAGAGCTGAACGTGAAATTGAAAGCGGTTTCTATGTAAATTTGGGTATCGGTATGCCGACGATGGTAGCGAATCATATCCAGGAAGATAAAAAAATGGTCCTACAGTCAGAAAATGGACTGCTCGGGATAGGACGTTCTCCACATGAGGGGGAAGTGGACCCTGATCTGATCAATGCAGGAAAAGAGACGGTGACGGCTTCGATCAGTGCCTCTTATTGCAGCAGTGCCGAATCGTTCGCTATGATCCGCGGGGAACACTTGGATCTAGCCATTCTTGGCGGGATGGAAGTCGCAGAGAATGGGGATCTCGCTAATTGGATGATCCCCGGGAAGGTGATCAAAGGAATGGGCGGAGCTATGGATATTGTCCATGGTGCGAAAAAAATCGTGATCATTATGAATCACGTCAGTAAACACGGTACACCGAAAATATTGAAAGAATGTACGTTACCGCTAACCGGCAGGGGAGTCGTGGATCGGATAGTGACAGACCGTGCCGTCATCGATGTTACGGATAAAGGGCTCGTCCTTACAGAAGTCGCAGAAGGATTCACGGTAGAAGAAATCAAGGAAAGCACGGGAGCACCTCTGATCATCAGCGAGTCCCTGCTTGAAAAAAGTTATTGATAGGAGGAGTCAGTTATGAAGGGACAAATCGTTTTTATAACAGGGGCAGCCAGTGGCATCGGTTATGAAGTCGGGGAGGTTTTCGCGAGAGAAGGTGCGACTGTCGTCCTCAGTGATATTAACGAAGGGAAAGTCAAAGAAGCGGCAGAGACCCTGAAAGAGAAAGGGTTCGAAAGCGAAGGTATCATTTGTGATGTGACGAAGGAAGACCAGATCCAGGGAGCAATCGATCATGTCGTAGAAGTATATGGACGCCTGGATGTACTGATTAATAACGCCGGGTTGCAGCACGTTGCTTCGATCGAAGATTTTCCGACGGAGAAATTCGAATTGATCAACAGGGTGATGCTGGTTGCTCCGTTCATGTCCATCAAGCACGCATTCCCCATTATGAAAAAGCAGGGAAGCGGCCGGATTTTGAACATGGCCTCGATAAACGGACTTGTCGGATTCGCAGGGAAAGCTGCTTACAACAGTTCGAAACATGGCGTAATCGGTCTTACGAAAGTTACAGCACTTGAAGGGGCGGAGCACGGGATTACGGTAAACGCTTTGTGCCCAGGGTACGTGGACACGCCGCTTGTACGAAATCAGCTCGAAGACCTGGCGGAAAACCGTAATAAGTCTTTAGAAAGTGTGCTCGAGGATGTCATTTATCCTCTCGTTCCTCAGAAAAGACTTTTAACCGTGCAGGAAGTGGCGGACTATGCTCTGTTTCTGGCCAGTGATAAGGCCAAAGGAGTAACCGGACAGGCAGTCGTCATTGATGGTGGATATACCGCTCAATAAGGAAAGGAGAGAATACAGATGAAGCCCGTATATATATTGGAAGGAGCACGCACTCCTTTTGGAAGTTTCGGAGGTGCCCTGAAAGATGTGAACCCAACTCACCTCGGTGTTACGGCAAGTAAAGAAGCTATTGCAAGAAGTGGCGTGAAAGCAGAGGATATCGAATACACGGTGATGGGAAATGTTATCCATTCATCCAAAAACGCTCCTTATTTAGCCAGACATATCGCTTTGGAAACTGGGGTGGGTATGGAGGGCCCGGCTTTTGCGGTGAACCGTCTGTGCGGATCAGGTCTCCAATCAATCGTTTCGGCGGCCCAATCCATTCAGCTCGGAGAAGGTCACATAGCTCTTGCAGGAGGCGTAGACAGCATGAGCCTTGCTCCTTTCGCTCTCCACGGCAGTCGTTTCGGAACCAAACTTCAGCCTCCGAAGCTCGATGACATGTTGTGGGCAGCACTCACAGATGAATATGCCGGCATCGATATGGGAGTAACGGCGGAAAATCTTTCGAAGAAATACGGAATCAGCCGTGAACAACAGGACGAGTACGCTGCTCTCAGTAACCAGCGTGCTGTAAAAGCAACGAGGGAAGGACGTTTTTCTGAAGAAATCGCTCCCGTTGAAATAAAGACGAGAAAAGGCACGAACGTTGTAGATACTGATGAACATATCCGGGAAGATACGACTGTCGAAACACTTGGAAAGTTGAAACCGGCTTTCCAAAAAGATGGAACCGTCACCGGTGGTAATGCGAGTGGGATCAATGATGGCGCGGGGGCGGTCGTTGTCGCCTCTGAAGATTATGTAACTGCTCAAGGGAAAGATGCGATTGCAAAAATCCATGGCTGGAGCGTTGCCGGAGTGGATCCTTCTATTATGGGCATAGGTCCGGTCCCTGCTATTCGTCAGGTTCTCGAGAAAACAGGAATGGCTTTGGAGGATATCGATCTGATTGAAGTGAATGAAGCGTTCGCAGCTCAATACCTCGCAGTGGAAAAAGAACTCGGACTGGACAGGGAGAAAGTCAATGTGAATGGTGGTGCGATCGCTCTCGGACACCCGGTCGGTGCAAGCGGTACCCGCGTCCTTTATACCCTTATCAGAGAGTTGAAGAACCGCGGACTGACGTACGGAATCGCGTCCTTATGTATCGGCGGAGGACAGGGAATCGCCATGCTTGTGGAAGTGTGAACGGTATAGACCCTATTATCGCAAGACTCTGTTCAAACTGATGGCTTGTGGCAGCAACGAAAACATGGACAGAGTCTTGCGTAAAGGGACGAACTTCAAGAGATGAAATAGGAGAGGAGTAATACAATGTTTGGAATTTTACTGGGCCTTATCGTTTTGATGACACTCGCTTATATCGGCTGGTCTATTATCTGGGTTGCTCCGATTGCTGCAGGTGTCGTAGCCCTCACGGGAGGCCTTGATATACTGGATGCGTATAAAGATACGTATATGGGAGGCTTCGTCAACTTTGCAAAGTCGTGGTTTCCTGTCTTCATGCTCGGCGCTATTTTCGGTAAATTGATGGAGGATACAGGAATGGCACGCTCCGTCGCGGTTGCCTTTACGAAGGTCATCGGAACGAAACGTGCGATTCTCGGTGTGCTTGTATCGGCAGCTGTTTTGACTTATGGAGGGGTAAGTCTTTTCGTTGTAGTGTTCGCTGTCTACCCTTTGGCTTTGTCTTTGTTCCGTGAAGCTGACATCAGCAGAAAGCTTATACCTGCTACTGTAGCACTGGGAGCTTTTACATTTACTATGACAGCGCTGCCGGGTTCGCCGCAGATACAGAACCTCATCCCGATAGAGTATTTTGAGACAGACGCCATGGCGGCACCTGTTATGGGAGTTATAGCCGGCATCATTATGGCAGTCGGAGGATATTTATACTTACGTAAGAGAGAACAGAAGCTCCGGGACAATGGAGAAACGTTCATTGAACCTGAAGGAAAGGAAGAATTGAAAGAAGACGATAAGGTCCCTCCTTTCTTCTTATCAATCCTGCCTCTTTTGACAGTGTTGCTAACGCTAAATCTGTTGAAGTGGGATATCGTTACGGCGCTGATCTCGGGAATCGTTTTGATTATGCTGTTGAATGTCGCGAAATACGCAAAGTTCGTCCCATCTATGAATAAAGGGGCAAGCGGTTCGGTTCTCGCAATCATCAACACGAGTGCGGCAGTCGGATTCGGGACTGTTGTGAGAGAAGTTCCGGGTTTTGAGCGTTTGACGGAGTTGTTGATGGGAGTGAAAGGAAACCCGCTTATCTCAGAAGCGGTTGCTGTAAACATTCTTGCCGGAGCAACCGGTTCTGCATCCGGCGGGATGGGGATCGCCCTGGAAGCTCTCGGTTCCAAATATTATGAGATAGCTATGGAAACCGGGATCAGCCCTGAGGCTTTCCACAGGGTTGCGTCTCTTTCTTCCGGAGGGTTGGATGCTCTTCCGCATAACGGAGCAGTACTTACGCTTTTCGCTATTACCGGAATGACACATAAGGATAGTTACCGCGATATTTTCGTAGTGGCTATTCTTATCCCGATCATTTCCGTGGCAGTCGTCATTCTATTGAATTCAATCGGTATTTTGTAAGAAGGAGCGTCCGGGTATTCACTTGGACGCTTTCTGTTTTGTCTGCCCGGTCTGCTTAGGCCGGAACTTCTAAGCGGACTTCTCTGCTTTTCTTATGAAAGGGTTTCAAATTTGGATTATTTAATTTTACTGGTAATAGTGGTAAACTGTTTATGGAATAAAAATATACAGGGAAAGATGTATGTTCTTTCAAGGCGTTTTTGAAAGCGTTACATCTTTTCTTCATTACATAGGGAGTATGATCGAAGATATGAGTAAACAGCATACGAAAACAGACGTTATTTTGATCGGTGCCGGTATCATGAGTGCGACGTTGGCTGCCATGCTGAAGGAGCTGGCTCCGGAGTGGAATATCAAAGTATTCGAACGGCTCGACCAGCCGGGAAAAGAAGGCTCTAACGTATGGAATAACGCGGGCACAGGGCACGCCGCTTTGTGTGAACTGAACTATACGAAGGAACAGGAAGACGGTTCGGTGGATATCAGCAAGGCCATAAGCATCAACGAAAAATATGAAGTTTCCAAGCAGTTCTGGTCTTATCTGGTGGAACGGGGACTCATCAACAATCCGCAGTCATTCATCCAGCCGGTTCCGCATATCAGTTTCGTACGCGGAGAGGATCATGTAGATTTTCTGAGAAAGCGCTTCGAAAAAATGACAGCGCACCCTTTATTTGAAGGAATGAAGTATGCACAAGACCGCGAAACGCTTCAAAAATGGATGCCGCTCATGATGAAAGATCGTCCGGAAAGCGAGGCGGTAGCCGCTACGAAAATCGATTCCGGGACGGATGTCAATTTCGGCGTGCTTACAAGCGTACTTTTCGATCACGCAAGCACCGGGAACGTGGACATCAGCTACAATCAGGAAGTCACCGATCTCGTTCGTACAGAAGACGGGGGCTGGGAAGTTCAGGTTAATAATCAGAACGAAGGACGTATCGAACATCACCAGGCGCCGTTTGTATTCATCGGAGGCGGCGGAGGAAGTCTCCACCTTCTTCAGAAATCCGGCGTCCCGGAAGGCCAGGGATTCGGTGGATTCCCGGTCAGCGGGCAGTTCCTCGTTTGCGATAATCCGGAAGTGGTGAAGCAGCACCGCGGAAAGGTTTACAGCAAAGCACCGGTCGGAGCGCCGCCGATGTCCGTGCCTCACCTGGACACGCGCTTCATCGATGGAAAGGAAACGCTGCTGTTCGGACCGTTCGCAGGTTTCTCTCCGAAATTCCAGAAGACGGGCTCGCTTATGGATCTCCTTTCTTCCGTGAAGCGGGATAACCTGGTGACGATGGTAGCGGCAGGAGCGAAAAACATGCCGCTGACGAAGTATCTGATCCAGCAGGTTCTCTTGTCGAAAGAACAGCGCGTAGAAGCGTTACGCGAATTCGTTCCTGATGCGAAAGCAGATGACTGGGAACTGGTGACAGCCGGTCAGCGCGTGCAGGTGTTGAAAGATACGGATGAAGAAGGGAAAGGCACCCTTCAGTTCGGAACGGAACTTGTAACAGCAGGAGACGGTTCGATTGCAGCACTTCTCGGAGCTTCTCCGGGTGCGTCCACAGCTGTATCGATCATGTTCGATCTGATGGGAGCATGTTTCCCGGAACGTTTACAGGAATGGGAACCGAAAATCAAAGAAATGGTACCGTCGTACGGCGTGACGCTTGCGGATGATCCGCAGCTGATTGATGAAATACAGGAATATACGACAAAAACATTGAATCTCGTAGGACGCAAAGAAACGAGCGCTACCTGATCAGATCCCTCTTCCGGCTTGTGGGCCGGGAGAGGGTTTTTCTTTTGGGCAGAGTTGTTTGTGCGACTTTCGGAAGTGGTGCAGAGGGCTGATTGTCTCGTTTTTGTGTAAATTGCGACGGTCAACAGTCAAACAACCGTGTGACCGGGGGCAACGGGCACTTACCGGGAAGTTGAGGGAAGACTCACCTCCGTGAACGTCGCGCAAATCAATTTAATTTTTACGCACCTGGATCGTCGGGGTATGGAAGCGGAGGATGTAAATCAACTGCTCTTTCATGTACTCGGCGGACGGTTCGAAGTCCTGTTCGATCCAGTTCAGGATCAAACCGATGATTCCATGAATGCGATACGTGCGGAAGAGTGATAAATCGATGGATGGGTCCTCCTCGATCGAGAAATCGAACTCCTGGCGGAACATTATCTCAAGACGATCACTCATTTTTTCCCGGAACCGCCAGTTCGTGTTTTTGTGAAGCAGAGTTTTGTAGTATTTCTCTTTTTCCTGAAAGTGATCGAAGAGTGTGAGGGAAGTCGGGTCGAAATCGTACAGATCAATGACTGTGCTGCCTGAATAGGGGGAACGGAAGTAATTTTCCATCTCCGTCAGCAGGTCATCAATCGTTTCATCGAGCAATTCTTCTTTCGAGTCATAGTGGGTGTAAAAGGTGCCTCTATTGTAATTTGCCAGTTCCGTAATTTCCGTAATATGGATTGTAGCTAATTCTTTTTCTTCAAGAAGGGTAATGAGTGCATCCTGCAGATTTACTTTCGTCCGCTGGACCCGTTTGTCCGGATAATGGCTTGTCATATGAGGAACCTCCCAACTTTTATTCAACAGATAAGCGTTTTGTGTCCAATAAGGAACACTATGTACATTATTGCACATTGTAGTTTCCTTTCTCATCATATAAGCTTGAATTGTAAGCGGTTACTTTTGAAGGAATAAGAATTAACTATTTTTTCAATAGAGAGGTGGTTTTTTATGAGTTTTAAAGGCAAAGCAGTCGTAATTACCGGAGGCGCAGGCGGTATCGGAAAAGCGGTAGCCACACAGTTTCTTGATGAAGGTGCAAAAGTGCTACTCGTAGACATGAATGAAGATGCACTCAAAGATGTGAAAAATGATCTTAGCGGCGATGTGTATACGTTCAAAGCGGACGTTACAAAAGAAGACGATGTGAAAGGGTACGTTAAAGAAGCAGAAGACAAGCTCGGTGGCATTGATGTCTTCTTTAACAACGCCGGCATCGACGGAAAATTCGCCATGATCACCGAGCAGGAAAGCAGCGATGTGGATGCTGTGCTTGGTGTCAATGTGAAAGGTGTCTTCCATGGGCTGAAGCACGTCATGCCTGTTATGGAGAAGAATGGTGGAGGCGCCATAGTGAACACGGCATCCGTTGCAGGTCTAATCGGAGCTCCGGGGATGTCACCATACATCGCGTCGAAACACGCGGTTATCGGTCTAACGAAAACAGCTGCGCTTGAAGCTTTAGATAAAGGAATCCGCGTCAATTCCGTCTGCCCGGCACCGGTTGATACAAATATGATGCGTTCGATTGAAAAAGGAATGAACCCTGACAATGCCGAAGCAGCTAAAGAACAGCAATCAGCTGCGATTCCCATGGGCCGCTATGCGGAAGCAGAAGAAATCGCGAACCTTGTGCTGTTTCTTGCTTCTGATAAAGCTTCCTATATCACCAGCAGTCACTACACGATCGACGGTGGTATGAACCCTAACTAAAAAAGAAAAAGAGGACCTTCACAAATTCGTGAAGGTCCTCACTTTTGGTGGAAATGTCCTCATAAAAGCCGTACAGGTCCGCATAACTGTGGAGAAGGTCCGCACAAAAGTCCGAAACGTCCTCATACCGCGTTATAGACTAAAAAACCTGTCCGGGAAGGACAGGTTTTTTGTATCTTACTTATTTTTTATTAACAGAAGCGTCGTAGATAGAATCTACTGCTTTTTGAAGAGTAGCGTTGAACTCTTCATCGGACTGCTTCACGTTTACGTCTGTAACGAGCGCACGGGAGAAGCTTGCGATCATGTTGTCGTTTTCTTTGAGTTTCGCGTTCGCTTCGTCACGGGAATACCCGCCGGAAAGAGCTACTACACGAAGGACACGCGGGTGTCCGGTAAGCTCTTTGTACGTATTAGCGTTTGTAGGAATAGTAAGTTTGAGCATAACGTTCTTACCTTCCGGGAGCTCATCGAGATATTTCTTAAGTTCTACTTTAAGAATCTCTTCGGATTTCACTTTGTCCGAGCTGTCGATGTCCACTTCAGGCTCGACAATCGGTACCATGTCATAGCTCAATACTTTTTCAGCTACTTCGAACTGCTGCTTCACGAGTTCTTTGATACCTTCCTGGTTAGGCTCATGAACGACAGAACGCTCTTTCGTACCGAAGATGTTACGCTCGTTGCCGCGACGAAGTTTTTCATCGAGGTCTTTGATCGGCTTCATCAGCTGTACGCCGTTAGTTTTCTCTGCAAGACCGCTGTCGATCTTAAGGAAAGGGACGATGCCTATAGAAGCGAGATAGTCACCTGTGTACTGTCCTTCGATTTTACTGTCCATCGTCTGTTCGAAAAGGATCGAACCGATGATTTTGTCGGAACTGAATGCAGGAGATGTAATGATGCGTGTTCTCATTTCATGTACAAGGTTGAACATTTCTTCCTCGTTGGAATACTGGTCCTCAGCTACGCCATATGCAGCAAGTGCTTTCGGTGTACTTCCGCCACTTTGGTCCAGTGCTGCGATGAAGCCGCCACTATTTTTCATTTGTTCATACTGCTGTTGATTCATTCTATTCACTCCTTCTTTAGTAATCCTCCCTTGATTATAACACGCTACTCTGCACTCATGAAGCGGTTCGAAACTTTCCGGTGAAAGTAAGCGTTTCCTTTATGTAGTATACTGAAATCAGCAGGCGTTGCGAGGGGAGGGGAAGCGGTTTTGAAGGGAGCGGCATTTCAAAAAAGAATTTTTGCTTTTTTTCTGGATTATGTGCTCATACTTATTTACGGAATCGTGGTGCTCGGCGGAGCGTCGATGCTATTCCGGGGATTTTTCACAGGTTTATTTTCTCATTCTCCTCTCGTCGCGCAGGGCACGGGATTCTTTTTTCTGACGCTTCCGGTGGTTCTGTATTTTTGTCTGATGGAAGCCTCTGCCCACCAGGCGACATGGGGAAAAAGAAAGATGGGACTCCGTGTCACAGATGAAAAAGGATTCCGGATAGCAGTGTTGCGGTCGCAGAACTTGTATGACATAGCCGCAGGAACAATAGTATGGGAAAAGGGTGAATATAATGATGTATAGAATTGGTGTGCTTCTGCTTTTGGCAGGAGTCATGGATATGGCTTGCAGGGGGCTTGTTTACCGCACGCTTCCTGAGCCGGCACAAAAAAAGATGGATGACCTATTATTCAACAGAGGAGGGGAATGAATGAAAATAGTCAATGACTATATCGATCACGTGTTTCAACCGGAAGACGACGTACTGGAAGAAGTGAAGCGGTCCATCACGGAGCACGGGATGCCGGAGATTTCGGTGTCCCCCTCCGCCGGCAAACTGCTGACGATGCTCGTACAGATGAACGGAGCGGAAAAAGTACTGGAAATCGGAGCCCTCGGAGGGTACAGCGGCATCTGTCTTGCCCGCGGCTTCGGGGACAGAGGAGAACTGGTATCGCTTGAGCTGAAAGAATCATTTGCGGAAGTGGCCAGAGAAAACCTGAAAAAAGCGGGTTTCGGCTCTCAGGTATCTTATCTCACCGGGCCGGCGCTCGAGGGGATGGAAACGCTCCAGGCAAGGGAGGAGCGGTTCGACTTTTTCTTCATAGATGCCGACAAAGGGAATTATGCGAATTACCTGGAAGGCTGCCTTCCTATAGCCAAGTCGGGAGCGATCATTGTGGCGGATAACGTGCTTGCCCGGGGGAGTGTGGCGGATGAAAGCGTGGAACCGAAAAGCTACACCGAAGACATGAGAAAATTCAACCAGCTGGTCGCTGACCATCCGGAGCTTGAGTCCATACTCATACCGATCGGAGACGGGCTGACTGTCAGTCGGGTGAAAAAGAGGTAAAGTGCAGGACTTTTGACTTTGGCGAGTGTTTGCTCTAATTTTCAATATAGAGTCCTACTTAAAAAGGAGTGAATGAAATGAAAGCTATCGTAATTAACGAATATGGTCATAAAGAACAACTGACGGAACAGGAAATAGAAACACCGAAGCCTGGAAAAGGGGAAGTGCTCGTACAGGTGAAAGCCACTTCCATCAACCCGATCGACTGGAAACTGCGGGAAGGGTATCTTCAGCAGATGCTCGATTTCGAATTTCCGATCATTCTCGGCTGGGACGTAGCCGGTATTGTAGAAGAAACCGGCGAGGGAGTCACTTCTTATGAAAAAGGAGACCGCGTTTTCTCCCGCCCCGATCTGACCAGAAAAGGCACATATGCCGAGTACACGGTAGTCGCTGAACACCTGCTGGCTCCGCTTCCGGAGAACGTTACGTTTGAAGAAGGAGCGGCGACACCACTTGTCGGACTCACTGCTTGGCAGTGTCTGACGGATGTGACGAAGGTCCAAAAAGGTGAAAAAGTACTGATCCAGGCTGGAGCTGGCGGTGTCGGATCCTTTGCCATCCAGTTCGCCAAAGAAAAAGGCGCCTATGTCGCAACGACCGGAAGTACGAGAAATGTAAATTTCCTTAAATCTCTCGGCGCTGACGAAGTGATCGACTATACGGAGCAGGACTTTGCCGAAGTGCTGAACGATTATGATGTCGTGTTCGATACGCTCGGCGGCGATATCCTCGATAAGGCCTTCGATGTCCTGAAAGATGGCGGTCGTCTCGTAACTATCGCCGGTCAGCCGGATGAAGAGAAGGCAAAAGCGAAAAACATCGAAGCGACGTCCTTCTGGCTCGAGCCGGACGGCGATCAGCTGAAAGAAATCGCTGACCTGATGGAATCCGGAAAAGTGAAGGCTCACATCGGCCATCGCTATCCTCTCACAGCTCAAGGATTGCAGGATGCGCATGGATTGAGTGAAACGCATCACGCCAAAGGCAAAATCGTTATCAACGTCGAGTAGTAATTCCAGAAGAGCAGGGGAAACTCTGCTCTTTCTGTATGAAAAGGGAACGATCCCGGACACTCAATCTGTGATAATTCCGAAGGGGCGGAGTGAATTCGGGGTTTTATGTGGAGGTCAGCGGTCCATTTGATCGCTGAGCTCCCCATTTATCATGTGACGGGGGAGCTCGGGATGGGTGAAGGAGTGCTGAGCTCCTCGCAAATGGAAGGATTCTGGAGGTCGGACGCTTGCAGACGATCCGAACTCAGGGCAAAAGCAATAATCCCGGACACTCATCTGTGATAGTTCCGATTGATTGGATCGAACAACGTGGATTGTGCGACGTTCAGTGTAATTTCTTTCACTGAGTGTCGCATTAGTTTCCGTTTCGACCTGTTCAGCGGAGGCAGCTTCTGTTGAAGGGAGCGATAAGAAAAGTTCTGCGACGTTCACGTTTCTTTTTTCTTCTGAATGTCGCACAAGGCTTCAGGATTACAATTGGAGCTGAAGCCAAGTTCGTCCATTTTCAACAGGGTGATTCCACTTTTCTTGTCTAGTTGCATCACCCAGAAACCCGAGCCATAAGTAAGTCGGATAAGAGAAAGGAAGACCGCCTTTCGTCTGACCGACTTACTTATGACTTAGGTTTCTAAACAGGGTGATTCCACTTTTCTTTTTGGTTATTTCATCTGTATTTCGGGAATAGTTTTGTTAGAAGAAAGAGACAGGAGATGAAAGTATGAGTGTGAGTCACGAACAGGTAGCGGAACGTTATATTTTTCGTTTGCTACTGCAAAGCATCCTGCGCGAGAACCTCGTAGCCTATAACAGAACAGACACGGGGATCGAGATCGATGTCCCCAAAGGAGGCGTCGTCGAAGTCCCGATCAGCCACACGTACATACTCGGGCACGTTGATATCCAGGACCCTCCAGTATACATCGCGTCCTCCGGCGAGAGACAGGTCATCGAGCGGATGGAGCAGCTGCTTATGATTCTCGGCTTTCGGAATGAGGTGTTCGTCAGGGAGATGATGAACAGTGCGTTGAACTATGCCTCCGCGCTTGAAGCGTTCGAAAAACGGAAGCAGGAACTCCCGGCTCCTCGCCCAGATGAAAACACGTGGGAGTATGTCCTCCGGAGAAAAACAGAAGACTCCTCCTTCTCCCCGCTCGTCTTTTTTGAACAGTGGATCATCACCGGGCACACGACACACCCGGGGGCTAGGACGAGATTGTCGATGAGTCCGGAAGAGGCGAAGCGATATGCGCCTGAATGGGGAGCAACTCCCGGCCTTGTGCCACTGGCGGTCGCCCAGGAAAAGACCTCCGAAACCGCTCCTTTTGGTACCGGCATGACAGAATCGCTGCTCACTTCCTACCCGGAGGTGAAAGAGGAGTTCGATTCTTTAGACAGGGAATATCGCCTCATCCCGCTTCATCCATGGCAGGCGGAGCACACACTGCCGGAATACTACCACCGGGAGTTGCAAGAGAAAACGATGGTTCCGCTGGGTGCCCGGATTCCGACGGCCGCACTCATGTCGTTCCGGACGATGGCACCTCTCTTTTACGGTGCGCCTCATATCAAAACAGCGCTGAACGTACAGATGACGAGCGCCGTGCGTACGGTATCCGCCGCTTCGACGAAGAACGGCCCGATCATGGCCGAGCTTCTCGGAAAAATATTGGAAAAAGACGAACGAATAAGCAGGACGACGACCATCTCCGGAGACATCGCCGGCATTCACTACGTGCCGGACCAGCAGGAGGATCGCTCGTTTTTTGAAAAAAATATAGCTGCGATTCTCCGGGAGAACCCGGAAGCGTCCCTGGAGGAAGGCGAAGTCGCGATGCCGGCAGCGGCACTGATTTCGGAATCCCCGGTCACCGGTAAGCTTCTCGCGGAGGAGTTCACGGGAGCACGTACGGAAGAAGCGGCTGTCGCTTTCATCGACTCCTACGCCCGGATTCTTCTACCCGGCATTACAAGGCTGATGAGCGAGTACGGCATCGCTATGGAAGCACACCTGCAGAATGCGGTGATCATTTTCAAAAAAGGGCGCCCGCATCGCGTCGATCTCCGGGACTGCGGAGGCGTACGCATTTTACCGGAGCGTCTAGACCGTCATTTCGAAGAAGCGCCGATCGATCCAGCGACGAACCTTCTCACTGACAGAGAAGAAGAAATGACGGATATTTTTTCCCACGCCACTTTTCACAACCATCTCGGAGAAATCATCATCGCCCTCGCCCGCAGACTCAACATTCCGGAGAACCGGATGTGGCAGGCGGTCCGTCAGGTGCTCGAGGATAGTTTCGCATCGATGGACACGGAAGCTGCGCGCCGGGATAAGGAAAGACTGCTAAAAAACAGAAGTCGCATGAAATCCCTGGTACGGATGAGATTATCCGATCAGTTCACGGATTATGCGTTCGTCGATGCTCCGAATCCATTCCAAAAGGAGGAACTTGCTCATGATGGTCCATCCGATCCAGTCTCTGGCTACTGACAAAATGATGGAAGAAGAAAAGAAATGCCTCCGTTTTCTGGAACGGGATAAGCCGCATTATGCCCCGCAGTTCCTCCGTTATATCTCTGCCGGCCGAAACGGCATTCTGCATAAAATGGCCTCCGCCGTATTACGGGAAGGGCTGTACGAAAAAGCAGAGGATGTGCATGCAGAAGATGGCCGGCTCATTCAAAAAGTGCTGCGTTTTCCGGAGTATTCGATTGTGATTCCGATACGCGCGGTCTATGCTTTCAACCGGATCGAAACGAACGGTAATATCATCCGAATCGATGACCAGCGTGAAACCGTGGTTCAGACTGCTTCCGAACTGGCCGGGTGGCTGTTTTCGAAAGAAGAGTACCCGAACCTCGGGCGTTTCCAGGAAGAACTCGACAACGGAACGGCGAACCTGACTCTTGCCTATGCAGCCCGTTCCTTAAGCGGAATCGGAGAGGAGAAAGGGAGTCTGTTTTTCGAACAGCTGGTCACCGAGGGGCATCACCTGCACCCGGGAGCGAAAACGAAGCTGGGTCTGTCCTACAAAGACGCATTCCGTTACTCTCCGGAATTCGGCCATACGTTCCCCGTCCGGTTCGTGGCGGTCCGGAAGAGTTTGTGGAAATCAAATGAACCGGAGCCGGTGCAGACCTACTACCCGGACCTTTTTGAACAAGGGCAAAAGGAGCTGACTAACCGGGGGTATCAGGCTGAGGAGTTCGTACTCGTCCCCATTCACGAATGGCAGTACTTCCATGCGATCCCCTCGATTTATGAAGGAGAGATTGCGGAAGGAGATGTGCTGCTTCTTGAGGACGTATCGCTTCCTGCAAAAGCGACGTCCTCTTTCCGGACGGTCGTCCCCGCTTCCGGGAGCGGGCCTGCACTGAAACTGGCCGTCAACAGTCAGATGACTTCGACCGTGCGTTCCATTTCTCCGCAGACAGCCGGCAATGCAGCGGTGGTGAGCGAATTGCTGCAGACGATTTTCGACCGGGAATCTTTTGACGGATTCGTCCCCCTCTATGAGCTAGGAGGAGGTTCGTTCGATTCGGAGGATACGTTGAAGAAAAGGAATCTGACGATGCTGATGAGAGAAGATATCGACCCGTTTCTTGAAGAAGGCGAAGAAGCGATCGCCGGCATGGCGCTTTATGCAGACGACCCGGATAAAAAAGGCACGGTCCTCCAAAGGCGAGTCCGGGAATTTGCCGTAGCGGAAAACATGTCGCCGGAAGACGCCGCTCCGGCTTTTTTCCGGGAATATGCCCGGACGATCCTCCCTCCGTACCTCACCCTTATGATCAAATACGGGGTAGCGCTGGAGGGACATCTGCAAAACAGCGTCCCGGTCTTCCGGAACGGGCACCTGACCCGTTTCTTTTTCCGTGACTGGGGCGGGACCCGTTTTTACAAACAGCGTCTCGAAGCCCGCGGGTATCGTCCGGATTTCATGGAAGGATCGGTCTCCGTGACCGAAGATGTTGCGGCGATGCATCATAAGCTTTATTATTCGGTCTTCCAGAATCATATCGGGGAAATCATCCGTCAGCTCGTCGAAGAGACCGGCACAGAAGAGGAGGATTTTTGGCTGATCGTGAAAGAGATCTGCGGGGAGACGTGCAGCCGCATGGGAGAAGAAGTACCGGAAGAAGCGGAGATCGACCGTGATTTTTTGAAACAGAAAACCGTAATGCATAAGTCGCTTACGAAAATGCGTCTTTACGGAGAGAAAGAAGAATGGTTCAGTGAAGTATCGAATCCACTGTACGAAGGAGAAGAAGGATGAAAGAAGTAAGGGAATATATCGACAGTCATGAAAGCCCGATTTGTGCGTATGTCTATGACCTGAAGGGTCTGAGGCGACGGGCGGAATCGATGAATGAAAAATTACCGGAGAACTGCCGGCTATATTATGCAGTAAAAGCGAATCCGGATGCTGAAATACTCCAGACCCTAGCCCCGGTCGTGGACGGATTCGAAGTCGCCTCCGCGGGGGAAATGGATAAAGCCGGGAGCGGCCCGCGGGTTTTCGGGGGACCGGCGAAAAAGGAAGAAGAACTTCGCCGTGCCTTGAAGGAGCCCGGGATGATGCTGAACGTGGAAAGTTTTCATGAGTTGAGGCGTCTCGATCATCTCGCCCGTGAGATGGACACGACCGCCGAAGTGCTCCTCCGCGTCAATCTGGCGGACAACGTCTCTGACAGCCGCCTGAAGATGTCCGGGGTCCCGACCCAGTTCGGCGTGGAAGAAAAACGGATTCCGGCACTCATCGAAGAAGCGCTCGATTCCCCGTACATAGGAATCAGAGGGTTCCATTTCCACGCTATGTCGAACAATCTGTCTGCAGAGGCTCATGTGGCGTTTGCGAAGCTTTCGGTGGAAAAATCACTGCAATGGCGAAACGATTACGAGCTCGATACGTCCATCATCGACCTCGGAGGAGGCTTCGGCATCAATTACTGGAACCCATACGACCCTTTCGATTGGGACGCTTTCGCTATAGGATTAACGGATATCGACACAAAAGGTCATGAGCTGATCCTTGAGGCAGGCCGTTATATGACCGCGGAATGCGGGTATTATATAACGGAAGTGGTGGATGTCAAAGAAAATCACGGCAGGAACTTTGCAGTAGTGCGGGGAGGTAGTCATCATCTGCGACTGCCGGCAGCGTGGAAAATAAGCCATCCGTTTTACGTGGAACCACGGGAAGTCTGGCCGTATCCATTTGAACGCCCCGGAGTGGAAGAAACGGAAGTCGTTATTGCAGGGGAGCTGTGTACCCCGAACGATCTGCTCGTACGCGGGGAGTATGTATACCGCCTTCGTGCCGGTGATGTCGTCGTGTTCACTCATGCCGGAGCGTATGCATGGACGATTTCGCATCACGATTTTCTCAGTCACCCGCACCCGGAACACGTCTATATCAAGTGAAACTGATGCTTTTTTGAATCATCGATGGTAAAGGTGGAGCGAAAAATTCACAGGATAATGAAGGAGTCCATGCTGACTATTTCATTGATTATCAGTCTAATCGCTTTAGCCGTTTCTTTGTATACCTTGCTTTCGTTATAGAAGTATAAGCGTTGAGGACCTTTCAGCATCTTGCTGAGGGGTTTTTTGTATGGAACACGAAGTAGAAGAAAACCGTAGTTTCCTTTAAAATAGGAGCAGAGTAGTAAATAGAAATGGAGAGAGTATATGAAAAATCCGGCCACGCTTCGAACCAGAATCTCAGCAAAATTTTTGGATGTAATCCTCATAGTCATTGCAGGAGTCGGAGTTACCTATCTCTTCACAGGAGAAACCGGATTGACATGGAGCAATGCTGTGGGGTGGGACTTCTTTTATCTGTTTTATCTTATTCTTATTCCGCCAATATGCAAAGGGCACGTACTAGGGAAGAAGATGCGCAGGATTCGAATGAAGAAACACGGAAGCGACCTTAATGTAACGATTTCCGATGCATTTATGCGGGAAGCGGTAGGGTTCCATATGATTGCTATTCTTACGTTGGGGCTGTCGCTCGTGATCAGTATGTTCATGGTAGCTTACCGGGAAGATAAGAGAGCCATCCACGATATTGTCGGAGGTACATATGTAAGTATTGATAAATGAGCAAGGTCAGTCATTAAGTAAAATAGCAGTCGGATGATTATCAGCTTACTATTTTGCAAAATAATGTTTATAATTCAAATAAGCGGGAAGATTTGAAATGGTTCCTCTAAGTAAGGAGGAAAAGCACACAGGAGTGAAAGTTCCGTACATGCGCGCTGCCAGCATCAATTATATAAGACTTGCTTACCGAATAGCCAAAAGTCGGGTTGTTCCTGCTTCAAGTAAAACATCGAGCTTTTGGTTTTGCTGTCTCAAGTTTTATGAAAGGCTTTCTCTCTGAAATAAGCTCACTTTATACTTTTCAATACAAAAGCGCTGTGAAGTACGGCTTTCTCTTTTGTGAAAAATACTAAAGGAGGAATGAAGGTATGGCGATGGATGAGTATCCGTCCAGGCAAGGAGATCACAAGGAGATTATGGATCGGAAGGACCCTGTCGTTCATGGCGGTTCCGAACACGACGGTCCTTTAGAAGAGAAAGACTTAAACTTTTATGATGAGAATGGCTACATCATGCTACAGAATCTTTTCACTGCTGAGGAAGTTCAGCTGATGAAAGAAGAGCTTCGTAAAACGATGAAGGAAAATGAAAACCGTGATGCACCGGACGTCATTAAGGAGCCGAACAGCAATGAAGTCCGCTCTGTATTCGAGATACACAAAGACAGCGGATTTTTCGAAATGCTTTCGAAAAATGAGCGTATCGTCAAGGCAGCCCAGCAGATTCTCGGTAGCGATGTCTACATGATGCAATCCCGGATAAACTTCAAACCCGGCTTCAAAGGTAAAGAATTTTATTGGCATTCGGACTTCGAAACGTGGCATATGGAAGACGGCATGCCGAATATGCGGGCGCTCAGCTGCTCTATCATTCTTACGGACAACTATGAGTTCAACGGTCCCCTTATGCTCATCCCGGGCTCACAGAAATGGTATGTTTCCTGCCCGGGCACTACGCCTGAAGATAACTTTAAACAGTCACTGAAAAAACAGGAGACCGGTGTACCGGATAATGAAAGTATGGAATGGCTCACGGAACAGGCCGGCGGACAGATTGACCGCGCGACCGGGCCTGCAGGGTCTGTTCTCTTTTTCGACTGTAATACGATGCACGGCTCTGCCGGGAATATCTCCCCTTACCCTCGCAGCAACGTTTTCTTCGTATTCAACTCGGTTGAGAACAAGCTTGTGGAACCGTTCAGCGGCACAGCACCGCGTCCGGAATTTCTGGCTAACCGGGAAAACACTTCTCCTATTAAGCCACAATCCGGATCCCTGAAGGAAGAGGCTTCCACCTCCAAATAACAGGAAGCATCAACGCAGCGGTTATATAGAATAATCGGGAGACCACTTCCCTTAAAAAAAGACGCATGCCTCCGTATGAGAGGTATGCGTCTTATTTACGAATGTGGTGGTCCTTCCTCGCCTCCTTGTACGCCTGGCTTCAGGACCATTGAAAATGGGCAGGGATGAGTCCCCGCCCCTATTTCCGGGGACGATTGCCGCTATCTGAACATGTCCTTCTTAAGAGGTCCGGATGTCAATGAAATAGACGAATTGTACATTTTGCTGTACAATAATAATAAAGGAGACGATAATAATGACGGTTATGAATTATTCAAATGCTAGAAAGAACTTCAAAGGATTGATTGATAAAGTCAATGAAGATAAAGAAGCGGTGACCATCACGACTAAAGAAAAAAACGCTGTACTCATCTCTGAGGAAGAATACAATCAATATCTGGAAACCATCTATCTATTAAACAATCCGAGCAACGCCAAACATCTCTCAGAATCGATGGATCAATTAAATCAGGAACAAACCACCAGCGTAGATATCGATGAGTAAGTTGAATGTCTTATTCACTCACAATGCTTTTAAGGACTATCAATACTGGCAAATCAAAGATAAAAAAATGCTGAAAAGAATTAATCAACTGATTAAGAGCATCGATAGGGATGGGGCTTTAGATGGCATTGGCAAGCCGGAAAAATTAAAGGGGAATTTAGCCGGCTTTTATAGTCGTCGCATTGATATTGAACATCGATTAGTTTACACCGTAGAAGAAGATCAAATCAGTATCATTGCATGCAGGTACCATTATTAGTATACAAAGCTTATTTTTACTCATCATCTGTCGCAAGGTGAGCAAAGACATATTCAGGGAGAAGTTTTCTGCCTGAATATGTCTTTTTTTAATGAGTTTCAGGGAATAGAAAAAGTAAGAATAGACGGGGAGGGATGAAACTGTGCCGAGAAGCAGTGACGATATCATCGAAGAAATCCGGGAAGCGAAAAGGAACCTGGAAGAGGAAAAAGGAGGATATTATCATCTCATAGATCTATATAGGAAGCTGAGGCAGCAATTGAGAAAGGAAAAGGACAGGGATGCGGCCGCCGATGTGGAGGAAAAACTCGTTTATTATCTTGTCGAACACGGTTCAAATTTGAAAATGCTGCATGAGAAGAAGGATAACGAAGCGATCGATTCCCTGAAACAGGCGTTACATTTCGACTTCCGGCTTCCGCTTGCTCATTACCGGCTCGGCTTTCTTTACTACCGGCAGGAGCGTTTCACTGAAGCGGGGTACCATTTTTCCGAAGCTCTCCGTTTTCAGGAAGAAGCGAGACGTTTCCAGCTGGGTGAGCGTCAGCTGTATTACGCCCATTTATACTTGATCAATAGCGAACTGCATGTCATTTATGCAACCCATGAACAAATGAAGAACCTTGATATGGAAGGAAGATACGACCCGCTGGAGTCTGCCCAGGTACATGAGTTGTATGAAAAAATGATGAATACAGATGAGTATTTAGAGAAAAATGCATTCATAAAACGTACGAACGAGGGGGAGACATTTATTTCTTACAAAGAGATGGAGGAACTATCGATTGAAGATGTACCGGGTGTTTTGTATTTGTCTTTTGAAGATCGAACTATAAATGTTACCTATAACGGGGAGGTCAGAAATCTGAGTAAAGATGATGGAGAAGTTTTGTTTTATCTTCTCCAGTATTCCGAAGTTCGTCCACTCAACAGAAGGATTTTCGGCAATCTCGTGGGGGAGTGGGGTGAAGTGCAGCAGACAACCTTGCGACAACGAATCAGCCGATTAAACTGGAGACTTGAGGATGTGGGGATGGGAGGGGTTATAGTTTCTAAGCGTCAGGATTCCAATACCTCCAAAGAGCACGAATATGTCATCGACCCTAAACCTTCTTATGTCATCGTCCATAGAGCCGATGAATCTTTTCATGCGTTGAGTTGGAAAGCGTGACAGGGGTGTCACGGGAATAATGGTATTATTCAGGTATCCCGATTAAAGGAGAGGATGCCTGATGAAAACGTGGAAACAGCTATTCGTGGGGTACGGATTCAACGTGACGGAAAAAGAGCCGGACGTATTTTCCTGGGAGCACGAAAAGAATGAGAACATCCGCTTCGCCCTTGAAGTGCTGGATAGACTCGGAGTGCGGTACGAACTTGAATCGAATGGTATTCGGCTCCTCCAGCCCCCGGTAATGGAGAAGAAGTGGGTGGACGCGCTGAATGTGCCGGGACGCGGACAAGCGGAAATGATTGCAGGCAACCCGACTCTTCGGCAACTGGACACGCATATCAGCGGGCTCGTCACTCAGCTGAATCGGCTTGGACTGGAAACGGTGTTCAGCTGTGATGGCCACGGGAAACGGCCAGCTCATCTGGATTTCGTGGACAGGGAAACGACAGTGTCTGCTGTCCGACTATTGGAAGCCTTTTTCGGAAAACGCGCAAGAGTCACGAGGGAAGGTATTAGAATCAATGCTGGCCTGGCGGAACTTACAGCGTGTGCCAAAGAAATAAGTGAGATGGATGATATTGAAAAGATAGTAGATATCCGAGAAGAGAAAAGGCGCCATCCTTTTGAAGAAAAACTCGAGAAACTGCTGATGATTCCTGGTACGAGCGGAGAAGAAGAGGACATCCGTCACTTCGTAAAAGAAGATATTGAACCGCTCGTCGATGATTTGGTCGTCGATGAGTATGGGAATCTGTTGGCCAGGAAAGTGTGCGGAAGCGGGAGAGGGCCGGTGGTACTGCTGAATGCGCACCTGGACACGGTCGATGGAATAGTACCTGGACGCTCGATTTTGAAGAAGGGAAGCGAATGGAGTTCGGAGGAGGGGATTCTCGGCGCGGATGATCGTGCCGGAGTCGCTGTCATTCTCGAAGTGCTTCGTCACGTCGGCAATTATTTTGACGGTACGCTTAAAATCGCCTTTACCGTTGAAGAGGAAATCGGTCTCAGGGGAAGTCGGAACGTGAATCCTGTCTTTCTGTGGGGAGTGGACGCAGCTTTTGTCCTCGACCGCCGCGGGGCCGGGGATGTTGTAGTTCGTGGAGGGGGCGTTGATTTTTGTACGCGCCGCTTCGCTTCCTGGGTGAAGAGGACAGCAGGGAACGGCTGGTCTCCTGTCGAAAGAGGAAGTAGCGATGCGCGTGTGTGGGCAGAAGCTGGTATAGAAACGGTGAATCTTTCCGTGGGATACAGGAATGAGCATACGGTTGCGGAAACCTTGAATGTGGATGCTTGTCTCGAAACGGTGGAACTGGTGAAAAGGCTATTGAGGGAGAATCGCTCGCTGCAGCGTTTGATGAACAGAAAGAGCAGGATAAGTGTGTGACTTGGAGGAGACCCGGCCGTGTGCCGGGTCTTATTTTTTGGCATGGAACCCCCGGGGGGAGGCTTCGTATTGCGACGTTCGAGCTCGTAGATGAAGCACGAACTTACCGTAAAATAAAATTGTGCTACGTTTGCACAGCCTGGCACTTCACGAACGTAGCACAAAGAGATGAATGAAGACGTTCGCACCCAGTGTACTTCCGCGAACGTCGCAATAACGACAGGATTATCGGTTCATTTTCTCAAGTATTACCGACAATTGAGTAAAATTGTCATGAAGCTTCTGACGATCCTCTGCAGACAAAGTATCCAGACGCTCGCGGAGCTGATCTTCCATATGTCTTTTTTTATCCCTGAGAAACGAGGTGCCTTCCTCCGTGAGCTGAACGAGAGTGATGCGGCGGTCTTCCGCCTTTTTTGTTTTTTCGAGAAGGCCGTGCTCGATAAGTTTCCGGACGAGAGGGGTGAGGTTCGATTTTTTGATCGACAGCTTCTGAGCGACTGTCTTCATCGGAACGGCTCCCTCCTGCTCGATGATGTGGAGGATGTGAACGTGGGTCGGGTGCAGGTCACTCTCCTGAAACGGCTGGATATCTCCGAACAGTTTCTTCGGCAAGGCCGGAAGTACACTCAGAATACGGTCGACGAGTTCGTTATCGGTTGCCATATATAGGATGCTCCTTTCTTTTTGACTTTTGACGGGCAAAAGTGGATAATAATTAATAGTTATTATATCATAACTATTTACGTTCAGGGGGAGTAATTATGAGTAACCCGATCATTTCTGTAAAAGATCTCACGAAAACATATAAACAGACCGAAGCGGTGAAAGCTATCAACTTCGAAGTGGAAGAAGGAGAGATTTTCGGTTTTCTCGGTCCGAACGGGGCGGGGAAAAGTACGACCATCAATATGATCTGTACGATGCTTAAACCGACATCCGGAAGCATTACAATCAACGGATATGATGTCAAAAAGGATAAAGATAAGGTGCGTGCGAGCATCGGTATCATTTTCCAGGAAAATACGCTTGATGAAAAACTGACGGCCAATGAAAACCTGATGCTCCACTGCCGTTTTTATAAAGTTCCGAAAGACAAGCGTCAGGAACGCATCCGGGAAGTCCTTGAAATCGTCGATCTGGTAGAAGTAAGTAAGCAGCGGGTCGAAACGTTTTCCGGAGGGATGAAGCGTCGCCTGGAAATCGCTCGCGGGCTGCTGCATTATCCGAAAGTGCTGTTTCTCGATGAGCCGACGGTCGGACTCGATCCACAGACGCGTTCCCATTTGTGGGAGTATATATTGAAGCTGAAAAAGAAAGAGGGCATTACGATGTTCCTCACTACGCATTACCTTGATGAAGCGGAAATCAGTGACCGCGTCGCCATTATGGACCAGGGGGACATCATCGCGATAGATTCTCCGACGGCGCTCAAGGATCAGCTCGGCGGAGATATGATCGAACTTTCGACGGAAGATAATGATCAGGCGCTCAGGGAAATTGATGAAAAGGTAAGTGGAGCGGAAGTGAGCGTGGAAGGCGACACGATTCATTTGAAAGTCGAAAGCAGTGACGCGTTCATTTCCTCCTTCATCAAAACGTTGGAGATTCCGATCACCAGACTCAATATCCGGAAACCGACGCTCAATGATGTATTTCTCGCTTTCACCGGAAGAAAAATCGGGGACGCGAAAGAATAGGAGGGGTAGATATGGAAGGTATACTTGCGATTTGGCAAAGGGATTTGACGAAATTTTTCCGGGACCGGGCCCGTCTGATCGGTTCGTTCTCGATGCCGATATTGTTTCTGCTGATTTTCGGCGGAGGAATGAGCGGTTCGATGGAAACGATGATGGCCGGGAATATGCCGGAAGGGACAGAAGGGTTCAACTATGTGGAATTCGTATTTCCGGGAATTGTAGCGATGACCCTTTTGATGACGTCGATTTTCTCGGCGATGTCCGTCATCGAGGATAAGGATTTCGGTTATATGAAAGAGATTCTCGTATCGCCGATTTCCCGTGTCAGCATCGCGATCGGGAAGATGCTGGGGGCGGCGACGATTGCGACCATCCAGGGGATCATCCTGTTTTTTCTCATTCCGTTCCTCGGATTGTCCTACAATATCATGGCACTGGTCCAGGTCATTCCGTTCATGTTCCTGCTCGGGTGTGCTCTGTCAGGACTCGGGCTGTTGTTTGCCAGTATCATCCGGTCGACGCAAGGGTTCCAGTTGACGGTACAGATCCTCGTCATGCCGATGATTTTCCTTTCAGGGGCGTTGTTTCCAGTCAGTAATATGCCGGCCTGGATGGACGTAGTGGTTAAAATCAACCCGGTCACGTACGGGGTGGATGTAATGAAAAAAATTATGATCGATGTAGAAAATATACCGGCACCTGTGCTTGATGCGATGGGACTAAACCTTACCGTGCTCGGGCAGGAAGTGACGATGTTCGCGGAAGTTCTTTTCATCGCAGGGTTCGCAGCGGTACTTGTACTGTTTGCGACATTCAGCTTCCAGCGGGCGAATGCCTGAGGACTTCAAGAAACGCAGTCGATATATCGGCTGCGTTTTTCTAATGGATTATTTATATTGGTATGTACACATAGGGAACGAAAGGAAAATACATTGAAAGAAGAGGAGATATTCAAGAACTACCGAATGTCTCCCCTTTATTACTCTATATAGAAATTTCGTTTCTATAAATAAATTTTCTCCTCAGCAATTCATGTTATCGCTCACTAAGTTTAGAAAATAATACGTCTTTCTACTGAGGATTATGCTTGTGCGAGTATTGCCAATAGGAGTTTTTCATTTTTCTTTGTCTAGCTGCATCCTCCAGAAGCTCGTAGGATAAGTGGTCAGCCCTGTTTCGAGAAAATTCGCTCGAAGCCAAGCCCGTCCACTTATCCTATAGCTTCTAAGCAGGAGGACTCCGCTTTTCTTTGTCCAGTTGCGACGCCCAAAAGCCCGTAATATAAGCGACTAACCCTGTCTCGGGTAAGAACACCCGAATCCAGGCTCACCCGCTTATATTAGAGCTTCTGAACGGGCGTCTCCACTTTTCATTTGTTCCACGTGAAACGTTCAAAAGAGATAAGGACCCACATAAACGGTCATGAATAGTACGTGGAGTCCGATAAAGTAAGCGACTCTTCCGGGGATGCTCCACCATTTTTCCATCCCTGAGACTTTCACTATTCCGAAGGCCACGAGAGAAAAGCCTATGATCAACACGAACGGGCTGCCCGGGAAACCGAGAAACTCCGGCAATTCAGCAAGGACCTGAGATTTGAATAAATGCTGATGAAACAGCAAAGCTACTGCCGTATAGAAAGCCACCGATACGTAAAAGGACCATTCTTTTTCATCATCGAACGGGTTACGACGCCGGAACATCCAGGCTCCTATCAGGAGAAGGGGAGGCGCGTACCAGAGTACGGTGAGAAATATCGTCATCAACCCTGTCGTCAGCATAGATAGGGTTTTTCCGGCGGTACGGAGGAGGGTGTCTCCTGTGATGGCCGGAGCAGGGAACGATTCGTGTTCATCGGATGCCGCCATGAAAACGGTGTTCGTGTCCGCTCCGATATCGAGCCATGCGACCATCCCATCATTCACCATCTCAGGATTCACGGATAAACGTGGAGTATTGCTGAGTCTGGTGATCGAAAGGCTTCCGTTCTCGGTGGTCCCTTCATATATGTTGAATGCTTCTGTACCCCCTGTTTTCGTTTCCGTATACCCTTGAGCCCGGAAAAGGAAGGTAGGTAGGCCGTTTTTCGAGAAAACAAGGAGATCCTCCACTTCCTGAAGAGAGGAGCCCTCCACCTGCGGGTCGGGAAAACTTATGGATACCAAAGGGGTACCGTCTCCTTCTTCTTCGGTAAGGAAAAAACTCTTCTCCCCGGAAGATCGGGTGAAGGCCGGGACAGCACTGACTAGAAGTTTGGCGCTCCCGTTCTGAACAAGGGGATACACCTCCTCCATTTTAAGAGAAGGCGAGAGTTCGATGTCCATTTCTTCAAGAACAGATATCTTCTCCCCGTTCCTTTGATAGACCGTAGTGAAAATATCATTATCTTCCGCTTCGCTGATGGAAACAACCAGTCCTTCTTCGGAGTCATAAGCTTGTAAGGAAGAGGAATCGGAAACATTTTCCGCTATGATCGTCGTCTCAAGCGTATCTCCATCCATATACCTAGCTGTTTGTTCTTCCACGTAGACGACTCCGTTTTCTGTAGGAAGGAAGACTTCGGAGCGGGCCAGCTGTTCTTCAGTATCGGACCGGTACAACCCCCCTCCGGCGTAATAGATCGAGTATGTATTTCCTGTAAAAACTTCGGCCCCTTTCGTGCTTTGAACAGGTATACTCTTCTCTTTCGTACTGTTCAGTCCCTCGTCGTAGGTATGGAGATTCAAGGCATCATCCGTGAAATGGGCTAGTCGTACACCTTCATCTGTCTGTTTCCCATCCAGCCCGGAGCGCACGGTAGATGTGGCTATCTGCGCTTCCCGGCTCCAGGAGTCGGAAGGAGGCGTGGAAGCTTCCTGATAATTTTGAAATGCTAAGAATGCGATGCCGATCATGACTACCAAGAGCGGCAGGGTCCAGTATTTTTTCACTTTTTTACCTCCTGTGGTGTTGCGCCGAAATAGACCGAAATAAATAGGTAGGGACGATTCTGAGTTCCTACTAGTGTAATACGATGAACTGGGAAGAAAGTTTCAATATTATGTAATTTTATGAATGAGTTTGACGGGAGGTGATGTTATCTTCTTTATCCCAGCATAAAGGGTACTCCCGATTCAGGAAACGTTATTTAAAGAAGTTAGTACGTTTTATTGTCGGGAGCGGTACTTTTTAATGATTCCCGAGTGGAAATCGATATTGCAATAATAGCATCCAACCTAAAGTCAAGTACGTTTTTCAAGTGTGGACAAATAAATGGAGACCCCTGAATATACACGTCGATATTTCAGAACATTACAATTATAATAGAGTTATCAAATATTGGAAAGGATGGATATCGGATGAATAGAACGACAGAGTTGGCGCTTGGGATTATTGGGGGGCTTATCGGGTTCGGAGGAGCATTCTTCGCTTTATTCATAGGTTCTGTCGATGCAGCATTCAACGAGACGAGTGAAATCGGCGGATTGGGAGTCAGCGCATTTTTATTCAGCAGTCTGGCCCTCATCGGTGCCATTCTCGTAAAATTCAAAGCGAAACTTGGGGGATGGATTATGCTGATCAGTGGAATAGCCATTCTTATTTCCATCAGTCTGTTTGGAGTAATACCGGCTCTTCTCCTTGTACCCGCAGGCTTGATGGGCATTCTTCGTAAAGAGAAAACGCAGCAGACTGCTGCCTGAGAGGGGAAAACTTATGAAAAAATTGATGGTCTTTATTGTCTTGATAGGGTTAGTTTTTCTCGCAGCTTGCGGCTCCGGGGAAGATATGGCGGGTGAGACGACTGGCAGTGAATCGGAAAATGAGTCCTCCGAAACAGAAGAAGTGCAGGCGGATGAAGCTGGAGACAAGCCGGAGGAGCAGGAAGAAGAAGTGAATGTATCCTTGGAAATTACAGCTCAGACAGGTGGAGCTTGGAAAGATTCGATAGATTCGGTCTGGATTCACTCTTCTGCAGTACTTGAGAATACCGGAAATACACCGGTCACCGTAGGGGAAGTACAGATGAATTTTCAGGATGAAGAAGGAACGGTGCTCGGAACAGATAGCATGAATTACACCACTCCGGATATACTTATGCCGGGGGAGAAAGCTTTCGTATCTCAGACGACTACCTTGGATGCTGTAACCGATCCTGCAGAATATACCCAAACCACTTATAATTTTGAATATGAAGAAGCCTCTGCTGATGCGGACCCTAACCTGATGGAAGTGTCCGGCGTGAATCATAGTGCTGGAGATGAGTACATCCCTTATCGTGTTACGGGCACAGTAACCAACACCACTGGGGAGATGCAGGATGATATCAGGATTGCAGCGGCGCTCTATGCGGAAGACGGCTCGCTGCTTGGAGTACTGAACGAGAGTCTGACGGTCAGTGTGAACGACGGAAGTGAAGCAGGGTTCGAATTGACCTATCCGGAGATCCCTCCTGAGCATGCCGGTCAGGTTGCAAACGTAGAAGTGAAAGCATTTGGCTGGGATTGGGGTTTCTAGAATTAAATTTAACCTGAAAAAGAAGCAATCGGCCTCTGGCCCGATTGCTTCTTCTCTTAGTCAGACTGTTTTTCTCAATTCTTTTTCTGATACTGCCTGTTTCGCAGTCAGAATGCTTACGACGAACATCACAGCAAAAGAGGCCAACGAGCTGAAGAACATAGCCAGGTAAATGTTCGCAATCAGGTTCATACTCGTGAACAGGACATACATGGATGCTCCTGTAATGAGAGCAGCGATGGCTCCGTAGTTATTGCCCCGACTCCAGATATATCCGAGGCTGATCGGCGCGAGGATTCCTGAGAGAATCGCCGAGAAGCTGAACTGGATCAGAATCGACAGGGAATCCGGACGCTCGAGGGAGAAGTAAAGCGACAGCATCCCGATGATAACGAGCGATCCTTTGGCAACGTTCAGTGCTCTTTTATCCAGCTGGGCCGGCGTAAGTGTTTTCTTCGACAAAAATGGAGCGACGACGCGATACAGATCGTTCCCGATGCTGGTCGTAATCCCGAGATACAGGCTGTCCGTACTCGACAGAATCGCGGAAACGATTCCGACGATCATAAGCGTGGCAATGACAGCAGGGAACGCTTCGATGATATACATCGGAATAGCCGCATCAGCACTCTGCAGGGCTGGGAAAAGAACACGGGCGCCCAGGCCGCCGAGCACCATGAGTGTCGAAATGACAAAAAGCACGATACCCGCTGAAAGAGTGAACGGCGCCAATTCTTTTTCCGTCTCGATCGAAAGTACTTTGTTCAGGAGGTGCGGCATCAGAACGAAACTGAATAACAGAAACTGAACAGCCATGATGGCGAGCACACTGTTGTAAGGTCCACTGTTTGCGACAGCTGAGGTCAAGTCCGGGTTGATGGAAGCGAGCTGACTGGTCAGTTCACCGAACACATTCCATCCGCCACCGATGGTCCATAAAAAGGAGAGGGCAACGAACACGGAAGTGATAGCCATGAAAATCCCCTGGATACCATCCGTCACGATTTGCGCGTAAGCTCCGCCGAGGCCGATGTACAGAATGGTGATTGTTACTCCGATGACGGTTTCAAAAATCGTTGCAAGGCCGACGTTTTGGCCGACGATATAATAGACGTTGAATAAAATAAGCAAAGAGACGAGAGCCTGAAGCGCTTTGGAGTTATACCGTTTTCCGAGCCACTCCGGAAGCGTCGAGACACGGCCAAAGTCTCTGCCGTAACACCAAAAGGTTTTAGCGAAGAGAAGGAGAGCCAACCATGATACGCCGAAACAGCCGAGCGTGTACCAGAGTACCGCGGTGCCGTACTGATAGGCGAGGCCCGGCACCCCGATGAACAGGTTAGCACTGGCATAGGAAGTTGCGAAGCTCGCCCCGACGAGCCAGGGGTTCACTTTGCCGCGGGCGCGACCTCAACTTCCCGAATCTCTCGTTGGTCGATTCGGGTGATTTTCGGTTCGTGCTAGTCCCGCAGGCGTTCCCACCCTTTTGCTCTTACGTTCAACCGTTAAATGAATCTAATAAAAAAACCTCTCCTGAAAGTTAAGAAGAGGTTCGTCTCGACTTATCTTCCAGGGTTTCTCCTGCTGGATTTAGTACCTTATCGTTCTGATAGGTTGCCGGGCATCGTAGGGCCAGTCCCTCCGCCGCTCTGGATAAGTTATCATATGAAATTAAAAATCTCTCTAACGAATTAAGTAGAGAGGCAAGAAAGCTAAGTTTCTCTTATCTTCCCGAGCCTTGAAGCTCAGTAGGATTTGGCACCTTGCTACATATGTAGCGGTTGCCGGGTTTCGCAGGGCCAGTCCCTCCACCTCTCTGGATAAGAATACGTCCGTTATTTAATTAATGACAATCATAGCAAGGGAGAGTTTTTATGTTAATGACGAATGAAAGAAAAGTCAGAAAATTTAATCGGATCAGTGAGTGTAAGGATGGTATCTCTGCTATTTTCCTTTAGAAAAAAGAATCCCCGTGGAAGGGAACATACTTGTTCCTTGGCACGGGGGTTCTTTGTTTTTCTTTTATAAAATGGCGTTCAGTGATCCAAAAATAGAGGGGACCCTAAGATTAGCTCCTCTTTAACTGAAATCAGGAGTTACGTGTTCTGATAAGCGAGATTCTGAGCTGCTTTCTTCACGTCTTCGAGACCTTCATTCACGATGGATTCCGCTTCAGCAGGATTCGCATTGTGGCCTTCGATGACGACTTCTTCTCTGATATCCATACCGAAATGCATGCCGAAGATATTACGGACATAATTTACGGCCATCTCAACCGGCTGCATCTCCGGAGCGGAGTAATTGCCGCCACGGGCGTTCAGCATGATGACGCGTTTGTCGGTGAGAAGCGGCTGGTGCTGGCCTTCCGGCGTATAGCGGAAAGAAAATCCTGCTTCCGCGAGATAGTCGATGAACGTCTGCATCTTCGCAGGAACGGTGAAGTTCCAGAGCGGGAATGCGAGTACGACGACGTCCGCGTCACTGATCAGGTCTTTCGCTTTCTGTTTCGCCTGGAGTAGACGGGATTCCGTGTCGTTCAATTCGACGCCTTCCTGCATTTTGCCGAGGGCGCTGAAGAGATCCTGGCCGAAATAAGGCATATCCTCTTCGAAAAGGTCATACGTGTTTATATTCAGTTCCTCGTTCTGTTCTATTTGTTCGAGGAACGTGTTGTACATTCTTGTGGAAATTCCATCTGGTCTGTTATTTGCTTTAACTACTAATACGTTCATATTATCTTCCTCCTGTTCTGTAAGTCACAACGACTATTGTAATAGTTTCTGAAATCTCGAATCCAACATTTCATATGGGGAAAACGTTTTCTTCTCCAGAAAGAGTAATAAGTAATGGTTTTGTTCAAACAATTCCCTTTTTAACGGGGGTAAAAATGTGTGGATTGAATCTGATTCCAGTAAAAAAATATACAAAAGGAGGCACGCTGCATACGTGCCTCCTTTTGATATGTCAGGCTTGTTTCAGTTCTTTTAGTACTTCGGAAGGCTCTGCCCGATCTTTGTAATCCGCTTTCGTGTAATCGAAAATGATCGTGCCATCTGTGTTGATGATATACGTAGCGGAAACGGGAAGTTTCCACTCGTCATCCCCGTTGTGGTTATCTACGTCGAGGCCCTTGTTTTTGTAGACTTCAATCAGATAGTCCGGAAGCTGATAGACGAGATTATAGTCGGAAGTGACTTCGTTGCCGACGTCACTGAGTACGTGGTACTCCAGTTCGTTCTTTTCCTTCGTGGATAGAGACTGATCCGGTACTTCAGGACTCACCGCGATCAATTCTGCGCCTTCGTCATGGATGTCATCGATGATCTGCTGGTATTCGCGCAGTTCCATGTTACAGTAAGGGCACCATCCACCGCGATAGAAGGTGAGGATGACAGGTCCCTGCTTTAACTGATCATAAAGCTCGACCGTTTGCCCTTTGGCGTCCGGAAGTCTGAAATTAGGAGCTTTCTCTCCGGAATTCAATCCTTCGCCTTCCTCGGAATTCTCCAATTCTTCGATCGCTTTTTTCATCTTGTTCTGTGTATCCTGGTCTGCGTTCTTTTTGAACTTTTCGATATACTGATCGTACTTCTCGAGCATTTCCGTTTTCACGTGAATCTCTCCTTCATTTCAAAGCTCTGTTCAAGCCTATTTAAAAGTGTATGTTCACTGTAACTGATAGAGATGTACGAATAAAACAAACTGTTTCATCCGGTCTTCGTTAGGGATACAACAGAACGCACTACATTGATCGATCAAAACATTTCCTGTAAAATTAGTGCAACTTATTTCCAAAGTGTAGGGGTGATCAAATGACGAATGAACCGAGATTGATTTTAAATAATGATTCGAATAACTTATTCCAGGAGTTGAAAACATCGATCGAGACGTGCCGCTCTTTTTACTTCAGCGTCGCTTTCCTCAATTTCAGCGGCCTGCAGCTGCTGCTCGATACACTGAAAGAAGCGGAGACGGCAGGGACGAAAGGAAAAATTCTGACCTCTACATACTTGAATTTCACCGACCCGGAAGCGCTCAGGAAACTTCGTGAGTTCCCGGCGATCGAGTCGAAAGTGTTCGTTACTGATAAGACAGGTTTCCATACGAAAGCATACATATTCGAATATGACGATTTCTACAAGGTGATCATCGGCTCCTCGAACATTACGCAGCACGCGCTGAAGAGTAATATCGAGTGGAATGTGGAGATCATTTCAAAGGAAAAAGACACCTTCATGGACCGGGTGCTCGATGAATTCAATCAGCTATGGGCCAGGAGCCACGAGGTCGATGATAAATTTCTGCATGACTATGAAGAACTGGTCCGTAACTTGGAACAGACGGTGACCCGCCAGTCTCTCGTCTATGAAAAAAGCGCCTATGTGACACCGAACACGATGCAGACGAGAGCGATGGAAAATCTCGACCGTCTTCGCGGCATCGGGGAGGAAAAAGCGCTCGTCGTGGCGGCGACCGGAACCGGGAAGACGTACATGGCTGCTTTTGACGTGCGCCGGGAGCGGCCGAAGCGGTTGTTGTTTGTGGTACACCGCGAAGAGATTCTGCAGAAGGCGAAGGAGACGTTTGAGTATCTCTTACATAACTTCGACGTATCGTTCGGGCTGCTGACAGGCACACAGAAAGATTTTGAAGCGGAGTATCTGTTTGCGAATATCCGCACACTTCATAACTACTACGATTCGTTCGACCCGGACGCTTTCGATTACATTGTGTATGATGAGGCGCATCACGTGACGGCGCCGACCTATCAGGAAGTGTTCGAACACTTCGATGCCCCGTTCACACTCGGGATGACGGCGACGCCGGAGCGGGGAGACCAACAGTCGATTTTCGAACAGTTCGATCAGAACGTGGCGCTTGAAGTACGCCTCCATGACGCACTCGAAGACGATATCATCGTGCCTTTCCACTATTTCGGTGTAACGGATGTCGATAGCGTAGACCTGAGCGATGTATCCATCGATGACATTGATGAAATTACGAAACGTCTGAAGGTGAACGAACGGGTCGATTTCATCATTGATAAAATGAATTTCTACGGTTTCGACGGGGAGAAAAGAAAAGGGCTTGGCTTCTGCGCCAGCCTGGAGCACGCGAGATATATGGCAGCAGAGTTCACGAAGCGGGGGGTTCCGAGTCTTGCTCTTGACGGAAGTCATTCCGGCGAAGAGCGTCAGGAAGCGATCCGGCGTCTAGAAGCTGAGGAGGATCAGGTAGAATTCCTTTTTACGGTGGATATTTTCAACGAAGGGGTGGATATTCCATCGGTGAATACGGTGCTGATGCTCAGACCGACGAACTCGCCGATCATTTTCATACAGCAGCTCGGCCGGGGCTTACGTAAGCATGAGGGGAAAGAATTTTTGACGGTGCTCGATTTCATCGGCAATCACGCCAAAACCTTTCTTATCGCTATCGCGCTGAATGGCCAGCGTTACTATGACAAAGAGAGTCTGAAAGTCGCGATTTCGACAGGGTTCGTTCATCTGCCGGGAGCGACGCATATCGAGATGGACGAGATTTCAAAAGAACGGATCCTCACCCAGATCGATCAGGAATCGTTCATGTCGATGAAGTATTTGCGCGAGCAGTACCAGGAGTTCAAGCGCGTCCGTGCCGGCAATGTGCCTCACTGGCTGATGGATTACTACACGTATGAAAACGCCCCGGATCCGGTGTCGTTCATCAAAAAGAAGAGAACGTATCTGGAGTTTGTGGCTGCTGCAGAAAAGGATGATCATCTCAAAGTACTGACGGCGGATGAAACGTTTGAAAAAACACTCAAATGGCTGTCATCGATGCTGCCGCTGAAGCGGAGCTACGATTTTGTGGTGCTGCGTGCTCTCGTTCATAAACGCTTACTGACGATAGGAGAAGCGAAACAGGAGATGGAGAAGTGGGTCAAAGAGGTGCCTGAGGAGAGTGTGGATCACGCTTTCCGTTATGTGAATCAGGAATTTTTCGATTCCCGGGAACAGGAGCGGACGCCGAAACTAGTCTCTTTTGACGGAGAGGTGGCCGAACGCACGTTACTTTTCGATAAGTTGCTCGGAAAAGAAGAGTATCGCGCTTACTTGTTGGATGTACTCGAATATGGTCTGCTCCGGTATGAACGGGAATTTGGCAGCTACAATTATGGCTTGCCGCATTTCAAATTGTATGAGCAGTATCAGATGGCGGATGCCGCGTTGATGTCGAACTATCGGAAGAGCCATTCCGCTTTTCGCGGTTCGGGACTTTTGCAGAATGGGGACGACTACTTCTTGTTCGTCGATCTTCATAAAGAAGCGGATATCAAAGAAAGCATCAATTATAACGATAAGCTGATCAGCCGCACCCAGTTCCAGTGGGAAACACCGAACAGTACGACGCAAGGGTCGGAACGCGGGAAAAATATTCTTCATAACCGTGAACGTGGAATTCGGCTGCATCTCTTCCTCAGGAAGTATAAGCAGATCGAAAACGGGATTACCGAGCCGTATATTTATATCGGACAGGGGGATGCGTTTTCCTGGCAAGGGGAGCAGCCGATTGAAGTGCAGATGGAACTGCATCACCGGCTGCCTGAGCAGCTGTATACGGAACTTACCGAGAAGGTGTAAGTTCTTCGACAGCCGGGATATCTGCAGGTGCCCAGATGAGCGAATTCAAATTCTCACGCTTCAGCCAGATAAGGCGGGCATGTTCTTTCGGCTCGGGAGTTCCTGCTTGTAGGGTAGCTTTCAGGGCAATCAGCTCGATGATGAACGCATCGTACTCGTGAACGTTCCGGTTGAACACGTCTCCTGCCTGAATCGTACATCCGAGCTCTTCTTCGATTTCCCGTTCGAGCGCTTCCTGCAGGGACTCTTCTGTCTTTACTTTTCCACCGGGAAATTCCCACATATTCGGGATGCTCATGTCCGGGGCGCGCAGAGCGCAGAGGATTTCGTTTTTTTCGTTTTCTATGATGGCTGCAACGACTTTGACCTGTTTTTTCATCGAAGAAGTCCTCCTTATCTGATATGTATGTAAATCCTGATTATTACTTTTAAATTCAGACTATTATCAATTAACTACAAAGGCGAACCGCTTATAGAGTAGTTCGCCGTTTCTCTTAAAACTATTCGGTTTGTGTTTCTAACGGCGGTATTCTGTTGTAGTGGCTTCTAACCACACTACGATTTCATTAAACTCGACTTCCCTCTGTGCTACAGTTACGGTGAATTCCTCAATGTCCTCGTCATTAGGGATGAGCTTGCAGCCGTTCTTCTTCAGAAAAATATCAACGGAAGCAAGGGCCGTCCTTTTGTTTCCGTTATGGAAGCAATGATTTCTGGCTAAGGATTCGAACAGGGCGGCCGCTTTATCAACTAAGCGGGGATATGCCTCATCTCCGAAGGCACTCTGTTGTGGTCGATGAACCGCAGATTCGAGCATGTCTTGATCTTTGATACCAGCGTGCTCGCCGTCTCCATATTTTTTCATTATCATAAAGTGGATTAGAGCTACGTCTTTTGTTTTCAAATAAATGAAAGACATTTATCGATCCTTCAGGTTTTTGAATACCTGATCATGCTCATTGAGCGTTTCGCCGAGCATTTCGATCAGTTCTGTATCCACTTCATCTTCCCATTTCTTCTTTTTGTTCAAAATGATCTGATCCTCTTTGACTTCAAATTCTATTTCATCCCCTTTGGAGAGCCCTAAGGAATCAATGATGGACTTCGGTAAACCGACGCCAAGACTGTTTCCTGTTTGCACGACTTTTCGCGTTTCTTTTTTACGATCGGTCATTTCACTCATTTCGCAATATTCCCCTTTCCGGTTTATTAGTATTATGGATTTTTATACATGCGGATGTACTGATGTACTTACATATTAACATGAATAACTTAATTTTATAATGCTAGGCCACTGCGGCAGAGTTTCAATGATGGAAAGCGTTCTTAACTAGTTGGTCTGCTAAAGCCTACTGCTCGTTTTTAAAGCTTTAGGTGAACGCTTTCCACCCTTTCATGAACTGAAACGGGCTTTATTCGATTATATCCATTGGTACAATAACATCTGCATTCATGGAACGTTAGGCTACCTTACACCGGCAGCTTATCGCCGGAAACACCTTAACAAAATGGTCTAGTTTTGTGTTGACAATCCAGTAAGAGCGAAAAAATAGAGTGATTTATACTAAAGCGTAATAAGTGTGGATAGTTGCACAAGTTTTCTTGCTTATTGAATATTCACAGCAGTATGTTTCTCTCAAATTTCACAACCCTAGAAATATGGTTCTCCACAATGAAATGTGTTGATTTCTTCCTCTAACGTAGGATTCCTTTTTATTTCTAAGCTGGCGGACGACACTCCATACGGATCCGTAGG
>NZ_FTOC01000003.1 GCF_900156645.1 Salimicrobium flavidum | reverse complement strand
ATCAAACTCTCCATAAAAGAGCGATTGATTAGCTCATGTTGTCTTGCTTTAAAAATTGACGCATGGCATAAAACATTGTTCAGTTTTCAAAGATCTACTTGTTTCATCAGAAGCACAATAATTATATCATTTCTTTGTTATAAAAGTCAATGAGTTTATCATTCTGATTTGTATTTCGTTGCCGCTCTCTGAAGCAGCAAATACAATCTTACACCTATCAGTTTCAACAGTCAATGGTTTTAATAAATTTATTCCAAATCGATTTAAAATATCAGGTTATTACACATAAACTCTGTTGATCCGGATACCCAGACGCTCCACTAAAGTCCGAATTGAAAAGGACGAACGTAAAATAACGCCCGCCCTTCTCATGAAGCTTTCACATAATATACCGACTGGTTTCTCTTCTTCCTTAACATTCTTGCAGCTTTAACCGCACCCCGCTCATCATCGGTCACCAGTAAAATTTTCTTCGGACAGTCAAACCTGTCTTTCAATACTCTGGGTAAATAGCTGAGAGGAATATTCTCAGCTCCCGGGTAAGGGGCACGGTGAGCAGATATATAGTCTCTGATATCAATAACACAATAATCGCTGTCACTGAAGTCCTGGTTGTTGAGTGTACGCAGACGGTTCCACACCTTGGTGTGAGTAACTGTATAGAGTGCCAGAAAAAGCGCAACAGCTATTCCCCAATAAATCATACTTCCACCTTCTTCACTTGTAAGAAAGATCACCGGACCAGGCCAGCATACCGCCCTCGAGGTTCGTCACACTCGAAAATCCGTTTTCTTTCAGAAATTCTGATGCTTTCATGCTTCTGCGACCGGAACGACAAACCACTACATAATCGGTTTCTTTATCAAGGTCACGATACTGTTCAGGGAGATTACCGAGTTTTATATGCTTCGCGTTCGGAATCATTCCTTCCGCTACTTCTTCATCTTCCCTTACATCTATGACGGTCACATCTTCATTATTGTTCAGCTTCTGTTCTAATGTCTCTGCTTTCATTTCAGGAATAGTACTCATGTTTACCATCCTCCTTTTTTCTCTTCTGCACTTGTAATTTTAGTAAATGATAGTTAGAAGTCAAGAGAAAAGCTCGCCTCTCAAAACGAGAGACGAGCTTTTCCATTAATTGGCCACGATGTTTACAAGTTTTCCGGGAACAGCAACAATTTTTCTCACTGTTTTCCCTTCAAGCCAAGGTTTCACATCTTCATGCTCCAGAGCTGACTTTTCGAGGTCTTCTTTAGAAGCTTCTTTGTTCACCATCATTTTCGCACGGACTTTACCCATAACCTGTACGGCGATCTCCACTTCTTCTTCAATCAGTTTTTCGGGGTCGAACTGAGGCCACGGTTCATAAGCGATCGTTTCTTCGTGCCCGAGCGTTTCCCACATCTCTTCACTGATATGAGGAGCTACGGTTGAAAGGAGCTTGACGAACCCTTCGATAAACGGCTTCGGAAGCTCATCAGTTTTATAAGCGTCATTGATGAATACCATCATCTGAGAGATGCCCGTATTGAAACGCAGTTGTTCAAAGTTTTCCGTAACCTTCATAACTGTTTCATGATACGTTTTCTCCAGTGGTTCTGTATCCGCTTCTTCTTTGATAGCAGGATTCAACTTCCCTTCAGGTGCTACAAGCCTCCAGACGCGATCAAGGAAGCGACGTGCGCCTTCAAGTCCATTCTCCGACCAGGCGATGGAAGCTTCCAGAGGTCCCATGAACATTTCGTAAAGACGAAGGGTGTCCGCTCCATGCGTACGGATGATGTCATCAGGGTTTACTACATTCCCTTTCGACTTACTCATCTTTTCATTTCCCTCGCCTAGAATCATCCCCTGGTTGAACAATTGCTGGAAAGGCTCTTTCGTCGGAACTACACCCGCGTCATAAAGAACCTTATGCCAGAAACGTGCATAGAGCAAGTGAAGAACCGCATGCTCTGCTCCTCCGATATAAATATCGACCGGGAGCCATTTCTTCAACATGTCATAGTCTGCAAAGATTTCGTCGTTGTCCGGGTCGATGTAACGGAGATAATACCAGCAGCTTCCTGCCCACTGCGGCATCGTATTCGTCTCTCTCCGCCCTTTCATCCCGGTTTCCGGATCGGTGACGTTCACCCAGTCACTGATATTCGCAAGGGGGGACTCCCCTGTTCCGGAAGGCTTGATTTCTGTCGTTTTAGGCAACTCCACCGGCAGGTCCTTTTCAGGAACTGCACTTACCGATCCGTCCTCCCAGTGAATGATAGGGATCGGTTCTCCCCAGTAACGCTGACGGCTGAACAGCCAGTCTCTGAGACGATAAGTCGTCTCTTTCTTCCCTTTTCCATTTTCTTCGAGCCATTCGATCGCTTTCGTTATCGCTTCATCTTTATGAAGACCATTAAGAAAATCGGAATTGATATGCGGGCCATCCTCGGTGAAGGCTTCTTCCTCCGTATTCCCGCCTTCCACCACTGGTACGATACTCAAGTTGAATTTCTGAGCGAATTCGTAGTCACGTTCATCATGAGCAGGTACGGCCATGATAGCCCCGCTTCCATAGCTCATAAGAACGTAGTCCGCTACCCAAATAGGTAGTTTTTCTTCATTAACAGGGTTGATGGCGTAAGCACCTGTGAAAACACCTGATTTATCTTTGGCCAGGTCTGTTCTTTCCAGGTCACTCTTATTGAGGGCCTGGTCCACATATTTCCTTACCGCATCTTTCTGAGCGTCTGTCGTAATACTTTCAATGTACGGATGTTCCGGAGCAAACACTGCATATGTGGCGCCGAACAAAGTATCCGGGCGGGTAGTGAAAGCTTTGAAGGATTCATTGTGTCCGTCTATATCGAACTCGACTTCCGCCCCTTCAGATTTGCCGATCCAGTTCCGCTGCATGTCTTTGATACTCTCCGGCCAGTCCAAATCTTCCAAATCATCAAGCAATCTGTCGGCGTAAGCAGTGATTTTCAACATCCACTGCTTCATCGGACGACGTTCGACAGGATGGTCACCGCGCTCACTCTTGCCGTCAATGACTTCTTCATTGGCAAGAACCGTACCAAGTGCCGGACACCAGTTAACAGGAACTTCATCTATGTAGGCAAGCCCTTTTTCGTAAAGTTTCAGGAAAATCCATTGCGTCCATTTGTAATAGTTCGGATCCGTCGTGTTTATTTCCCGGTCCCAGTCGTAAGAAAAACCAAGCTCCTGGATCTGACGACGGAACGTGTTGATATTATGCGCCGTGAATTCTTCCGGGTCATTCCCGGTGTCCAACGCGTGCTGTTCAGCAGGAAGCCCGAAAGCATCCCACCCCATCGGGTGAAGTACTTCATACCCCTGCATCCGCTTCATTCTCGATAAGATATCAGTCGCCGTATACCCTTCAGGGTGGCCGACGTGAAGTCCTGCGCCGGAAGGATAAGGGAACATGTCGAGAGCGTAGAATTTCTCTTTCTCCGTATCAGTACGGGACTTGAATATTTTGTTTTCAAGCCAATGTTCCTGCCATTTCTTTTCGATTTCTATATGATTGAAAGCCATTTATATTCCTCCTCCTGATCCTCTCTGCCTTACATAAAACAGAGTCATGCATGAGTATTGTAAAAACGAACAACAGGAACTTCTCACCAGGATTCCCTGTACAATTATTGTTATTTTCTTCCATTAATAAAAAAAGCCTCTCCTCCCATGACTACGGGACGAGAGGCTGCATCTCGCGGTACCACCCAAATTAGCGATTTCCACGCTCACTTCACCCCGATAACGGAGGTCCCCCGGCAAAAGATTATCCCTTTTGCAACATCCAAGGCGAGTTCATGAACGCGGGAAGTACAGCTCTCAGCAACCGCTGTCTCTCTTCACTTCCTTCGATCATTACTACTCCTCTTCCACGTCTACTCAATTATACCCGTATCTTAATGAATCGGAAGGGCTTTGTCAACTGTTTCCTACGTTTCACTGATGATGCTTCTGGGAATGTGGATTTCATAGAGGTGATAATTATGAAGAATTTGATAAGAAAAGCTGTTTCCTATGCAAAAAGGAATCCGCAAAAAACCAAAAACTATGCAAGAAAAGCTTACAGCACGATATCAAAACGTAAATCCGGAACAAGGAAAACACCGCCAAAGTAAGAAAAGGCGGTGTTTTTTCGATTCTTATGATATACTTGTCTGCATCATTTTCAATGTGGAAAACTATTTATAAAGGATGGATATCATGAAACTGGATCGGGTACTCCCCTTCTCACATGAACTGATGAAAAAAGTCTTGGCTCCGGGCGACATCGCAATAGATGCCACCTGTGGAAACGGTCATGACACTTCATATCTGGCGAATCTCGTTGGAAAATCCGGACACGTTTATGGGTTCGACATACAGAAAGAAGCTATTGATTCCACAGCGGCAAAACTGGAAGAAGAATCGATGCAGGACCGAGTCACGCTTCACGAAACTTCCCATGCGAATGCTCTTCAGCACATTCCTGAAGAAGAGCACAAAAAGATCAGAGGAGCGATTTTCAACCTGGGATTTTTACCAGGCAGTGACAAAACCGTCGTCACTACTCCTGATCAGACCATAACAGCCATTGATAACATATTGGCCGTTATGGAAAAAGGCGGGGTGGTCGTTCTCGTCATCTATCACGGTCATGAAGGTGGTCGGGAAGAAAAGGACCATGTCATCGAATATGCCTCTCACCTGGACCAGCGTTCTGTCCATGTGCTCAGGTATCAGTTCATCAATCAGAAGAACAATGCGCCTTTTGTTCTCGCATTAGAAAAAGCCTGATCATCGGATGATCAGGCTTTAATCTTGTGAAAAGCTTTTACATTCAGGTAAAAAAACCATGTACGTTTCCCGCTTATATTAAGCAAATAAGGAACCATCGAAGAAGCACCTGGCAACTCCTTCACTTTCTCATCTGCTAAATACAGACTGACCACCCCTTCCCGGAGCATGCGATGAAATTTCGCATCAGGCAGTCTTTCGATTTTCCGATCGGTCCATTCCATGAACTCACCGATCCTTTTCTTCAATTCATCATTGGACTCGTAATACGTACAGAAGTTCATTTCCCCATCTTCTTCATCCTCTGCCTGATCGATATAATAATCGAGCAATATATGCATTCCTTGCATCGTGGGGAAATAACAGTCCTTCACACGGCGAACCAGTTCGTTGTTCACCCTGTCTCCTGCACAGTAAGCGACCAGCGTATAAACTCCCATCGTCGAGGCTGTACATGCAGAGAATTCATACCACTCCATTTCAGGTACACGCTCTCTATTTTTTTCATACCACGTTCTCATCCGTTCCACTCTATCTTCTTCCGCCACGTGTTTATGGACTTGGAATTCTCCGTAAAGAGCGCTCAAATCTGCGACATCCTGGTGTACGACATGATAAAAGGGAAGGTGACCAAGAACATTCTGACAAGTGTCCACCAAATCGTCCAAGTATCCACCGTCCTCTTTTTCTTCCCTGTAGAAATAGTAATCCCTATGTCCGTTCCCTGGATGAACGGCATCTTCAAGAGCATAATGAAGACTTTCGAAGTCTCTTGGGTCAAGCGACTCACTCTGGTCACATAAATTATCCAGATAATCACAGATCGTCTGGTAAGCAACAACGAAAGTGACGGTGTCTTTCCATCTATCTCCGGACAACAAAGAAAAAAGACCCCCTCCTTCACAATGGAAGGATTTCCTTTCAATACTGTCACATGCCTGATTCTTCAATTCTCCATCAGGGATGCTCTCCGCTTTCCTCTTCCATTCATCCAATTGCCGGAATACTTCCGGAAAAATGGAACGGTATCCGCGGTACATTAAGTCTACCGGTTGACTGGGTGCATATGTGGTCAAAACAAAATCCTCCTCTAGCTGTGTTGTTCTATAAAGTTGAGTGCATAACGGTATACATTTTTCCATTCCGGCTCATTGAAAATTTCATGATACATACCCGGCCATTCTTTATACGTTTTTTCCGTCAGATTCTGCGCATTGAACCAGCGTTTCGTATCTTTCAGCTTTACCATTTTATCATGCTCCGCCTGCATCACTAATAGTGGTACGTCGGTCAATGATTTACTATGGGCGGTTTTGATAGCTCTTTGGAATTCTTTATACCAGCGAACCGAAACTCTTTCTAATATTTTATCATCTCGCCTGTCCCGCTCCCATACTTCTTCATTTCTCGTGACTACTTTAGGGTCGTACGGATAGGAAACTTTGAAGGAAGGAGCTATTCTGTCGATCACATGAGAGATTGCTTCAAGGGGCTTATCCGCGCCGTTTTTTATACCGAGAGCGGGAGAAGAAAGAAGCACCGCGCGGATCGGCAGTGTTTTTTCCTGCAATGTCCGGATCACTGCAAGACCTCCCATACTGTGTCCAAGCAGGAATATAGGAAGATCCGCATCTCTTGCATACTCCACCCACCCTATAATCGTCGTTATATACTGTCGGAAGCTTTTGATATGGCCTCTTTCACCTTTTTCATCTCCTTGTCCAGGAAGGTCGCCGACAACGACTGAATATCCGTCCGATTGGAACTTTTCCGCCAACGTCTTGTACCGTCCTCCGTGTTCAAAGGCTCCATGAACAATTACAATGACAGCCTTTGGGGATACAGCTATGTATTCTTTAAGCATTACTTGTCCCTCTCCTTTCCTCTGATATAATAATTATATTAAACAGTATAAGGAGGTTTTGGATGATTTGCGAATATAATGACTACTACCCTGACATTTCTGATACTGCTTTTATTGCAGAAGATACAGTGATCACAGGGGATGTAACGATTGAAGAATATGCCAGTATCTGGTTCAAAACGGTCATAAGAGGAGATGTCGCTCCTGTACGAATAGGAAAGCGAAGCAATGTCCAGGATCTCAGCCTTCTTCATCAAAGCCCGGGGATGCCCCTTATTCTTGAGGACGGCGTGACTATAGGACATCAGGTGACCCTCCATTCGGCTACCATCAAAAAGAACGCCCTTGTAGGCATGGGGTCCATTATTCTTGACGGGGCCACCATAGGAGAAGAAGCCTTCGTCGGAGCAGGCAGCCTCGTCCCTCCGGGTAAAACGATACCTCCCCGCACACTCGCTATGGGTCGCCCTGCGAAGGTGGTCAGAGAACTGACGGAAGACGATTTCAAGGAACTCGACCGCATACGCAAAAGCTACGTCGAAAAAGGCCAGTATTATAAGAAAAGCTGAAACTCCCGTTTAGAAATACTGCCATAAGTAGACAGGTCAGACGAAAGACGGGTTTTCCTTTCTCTGATCCTGGCTACTTATGGTACGAATTTCTGGGAGTTGAAGCTGGATCAAGAAAAGCTGAGTCATCCGTTCAGAAGCACTGGCATAAGCAGGAATATTCACTTTTCGGGTGAACTCTCCCGGAAATGAGATTCCTGCTTATGACATGAGCTTCTGGATGATGAAGCTGGATCAAGAATAGTGCAGGCGACTGACCAGCTTCCCTAGCATAAGTGGATTCTTGGAGCGGAAAGCGTCCGCCTGAATATTTATTTTCAGGGTAGCCAAAAATAAAAGAACCGATTAGAAAAAGGCTGTGCCTTCATCCCTTCGGATGATAGCTACAGCCTTTTCTTATTGCCATTCCTTGGAACCGGAAAGCTTTACGTTTCCATCAATTTCGCCTTGAGCAGGTCGACCTTATCCACGTTTTCCCAAGGGAACTGATCAGCAGCACGCCCGAAGTGACCATAGGCGGCCGTCTGCCTGTATATCGGGCGTTTCAGATCGAGCATACGTATGATTCCTGCTGGACGGAGATCGAACAATTCCCGTACAGCCTTGACCAGTTCTGCTTCTGTAACCTTCCCGGTACCATCCGTATCAATAGAGATGGACACAGGTTCAGCTACCCCGATCGCATAAGCAAGCTGAACTTCACATGTATCTGCAAGACCGGCAGCCACAATATTTTTAGCCACGTATCGGGCTGCATAGGCAGCGGAACGGTCCACCTTCGTCGAGTCCTTGCCACTGAAAGCTCCGCCCCCATGTCTCGCGTATCCTCCGTACGTGTCGACGATGATCTTCCTGCCTGTCAGACCGGCATCTCCCTGAGGACCACCGATGACGAAGCGACCGGTAGGATTCAGAATATATTTCGTATTCTCATCCACGAACTCCGCCGGCACTACCGGAGCAATCACCTGTTCTCTCAAGTCTTTTTTGATTTGTTCAAGTGAAATTTCCTCGGCGTGCTGAGTAGATATGACGATAGTATCGACCCGGAGAGGATGATTGTTTTCATCGTACTCTACGGTGACCTGTGTTTTCCCGTCCGGACGCAAGTAGGAAAGCGTCTCATCTTTCCGGACATCCGCAAGCTTTTTCGAAAGCTGATGAGCAAGAGAAATAGGGAGAGGCATGAGTTCCTCCGTTTCATTCGTCGCATAACCGAACATCAGCCCCTGGTCTCCGGCACCGATGGCGTCGATTTCCTCTTCACTCATCTGACCTTCCCTCGATTCAAGGGATTCATCGACCCCTCCGGCTATATCAGGGGACTGCTCATCTATGGCTGTCAGTACCGCACACGTATCTGCATCAAAGCCGAATTTCGCCCTCGTATAACCTATTTCTTTGATTGTGCGTCTCACTACATGAGGAATATCAACGTATGTCGTGGTGGTGATTTCTCCCGAAACGAGCACCATACCGGTTGTTACTACGGTTTCGCAGGCGACACGTGCGTTCGGGTCCTCTTTTAATATTTCATCAAGAATTGCATCAGAAATTTGATCACATATCTTATCGGGGTGACCTTCCGTAACCGATTCAGATGTGAACAAACGGCGATTTACAGGCATGCTTCAAGACTCCTCCTTCAAACTTTGATTACGGTACTCTTTACCAGCATCACTACTGAGTGTTCTATCTTCATTTCTCATATCCTTTAAAAGCTGCAGGTATGTACACCACCCGGAACATTCATCCCGGAATACTCTTACCGGCGTATTTTCATCCGGAGAGTGAGCATACTTTATAATGAAATCTGCTAAAAGTAGCGTCAGCTTCTCACCAGTGGTCTGGCGCAAGCCTTACGTGAGCTTAATTGTAAGAAACGTCGATCTTTTCTTACCTGCAAAAAAGAAAAACCTTTCCTTCTTGTAGAGGAAAGGGTCGATTTCCTTTCGCTCTTATCGTCCAAGAGATTCCTCTTGCGTCAGGTTAGCACCATGTCTGAAGACGGTTGCCGGGTTTCATCGGGCCTGTCCCTCCACCGACTCTGGATAAGAGAGTTACCGTTCGCATTTTATCATATCAAATCAGGGAAGATTGTCAATTAGATGGAACAGCTCCCATCCTTACAATCGTGCACACCCACTCTGTATCGGTTATCGGCGATAAAACGGTACACCGGGAGACCGAGAGTTCTCACTTCAGGAATGGCGAGTATTTTACCTATCCCATAAAGCATAGGACATTCTTCACATATATAAGTGACTGCGTCATACCCGACATGCTCTTTTCTTAACGGGTCATACAGATGGAGCTGTTCCCGGATTTCTCTTTCTTTTTGCAGTGATAGAGACGTATACTCGGTGAGTCGTTGCAACGATAACCAGATCAGTCTGTTATTCCAGTCAAATAAAGTGACCCACTTCTTGGTATTTATGCACAACGGGCATTCAGCATCATACAGAACAATGGATTTCTTCATTATCTTCACCTTCTTTCTTCCATTATGGTACACCATCTCCGTCCTTTTTTAAAAAATTCAATAATAGTGTGGACTAATAAAGACAATGTGTTATACTATTTACAAATAATCGCTTACATGCGTAATTCAGGGAAAGGCGGGATATTGATGATTCATGCAAAAAGTGATCGCTCTAGCATCGAGGAGTTGCTTGAGGCAGACGGAACTCAAATCCAGTTATCCGTTCCGGCTCTTACAAAGAAAATAATAAATAGAAATGAAGGGACTCTGACTGACACTGGGGCCGTACAGGCAGAGACTGGGGCTTACACCGGACGTTCTCCCCACGACAAGTTCATCGTAAAAGACGAAGAAACATTCGAACGAGTGGACTGGGGAAAGGTTAATCAGCCGATGACCGAGGAAACCTTTCTTCACCTTTACCATAAAGTCATCAATCACTTGAAACAAACGGACGAACGCTTCGTCTTCAAAGGATATGCTGGAGCTGACGAAAAATACCGCCTTCCTATCCGTGTCATTACCGAATACGCCTGGCATAATCTGTTCGCAAGACAAATGTTCATAAGGCCTGACGAGGAAGAAGAGAACTCTCATGAAGCTTCCTTTACAGTATTGTCAGCTCCCGGGTTCCAGGCAGACCCTGAAACAGACGGCACAAACTCTGAAGTGTTCGTCACCATGTCATTCAAACACGGAATCGTGCTGATCGGTGGAACACAATACGCCGGGGAAATCAAAAAATCCATTTTTTCCGTCATGAATTACCTGCTTCCTAAACAGGATGTACTTCCTATGCACTGCTCCGCCAACGTAAATGAAGACGGGGAAACCGCACTATTCTTCGGTCTTTCCGGAACAGGAAAGACTACGTTATCCGCCGACCCTTCCCGTGCACTGATCGGAGATGACGAGCACGGCTGGTCCGACAAAGGGGTTTTCAATATGGAAGGCGGATGCTACGCCAAATGCAAGGATCTCTCCGCGGAAAGCGAGCCGGACATTTACAAAGCTATCCGATTCGGTGCGGTACTTGAAAACGTAGCAGTCAACCCTCGTACCGGCACACCGGATTATGAAGACACTTCCTTAACGGAAAACACCCGTGTGGCTTACCCGCTCGACCATATCGATAATGCCCTTGAGGAGAGTAAAGCAGGGCATCCGGAAACGATCATTTTTCTGACAGCAGACGCCACAGGTGTACTTCCACCGATAAGTAAGCTGACGAAAGAACAGGCGATGTATCATTTTCTCAGCGGATACACGAGTAAACTCGCAGGTACGGAGCGGGGAGTTACCACTCCTCAGGCCACATTCTCTTCCTGCTTCGGAGCGCCGTTCCTTCCACTACCTCCATCCGTCTATGCTAAAATGCTCGGTGATAAAATCGATGAATTCAATACGGATGTCTATTTAGTAAATACAGGTTGGAGCGGTGGCGCCTACGGAACAGGGAAGCGGATGAATCTTTTCTATACCCGTCGCATGGTGCATGCTGCCCTGAACGGAGAGTTCAACAACACCGACATGTACCAAGATCCTGTCTTTGGACTGAATATCCCACTCCAATTAGAAGGTGTCCCGGAAGACATCCTGATTCCCCGCAACGTATGGGAAGACAAAGATGCGTATGATCGTCACGCTATGGAACTTGCGAACAAATTCCATGAAAACTTCAAGAAGTTCACGTACGCTGATGAATCAATCGCTAACGCGGGTCCTGTCAAACATTGATGATAGTCTATAAAAAAGAGGGTGTCGCCGTCGACACCCTCTTTTTTGATCATTGCGCCGCTTCGATTCTCTCCAGACAACAGGGCAGCACATTATCTTTCATCATGAAACTGTACTTCTTTTGTTTTGGAAGAACCTCCGGAAGTTTCTCAAGCAGTACCGGCCCATTTGTTTCGAAATAGTGGGTTTCTTCTTCCAGACGGGAAATCTCTGCGAAATAAACATTTTTGACGATCGTACCGCCTTTGCCGGCTACATAATATTGCCCCACGTAATCGAGCTGATCGACGACAGCTCCAGTCTCCTCTTTCACTTCCCGAATAGCCGCTTCAAAAGCGCCTTCTCCGTCTTCGACTTTTCCTCCGGGAAATTCCAGACCACGTTCCTTATGCTCGGTCAGCAGCCATTTTCCACGATATCTGCAAATCACCCAGACGTGCTTAGGGTTCTCAGAGAAGGGGTGGTCTTCAAATGATAATTTGACGAGATTATTGTAATAATCGTAAAACTGTTCCATATCGTATCAACTGCCTTTTCCAAACACTCTTCTTATTCTAACTAAATCGTATCATATGACGAGGAAATTACAAACGTTCCATTTTCCGAGTCCACTATAGAATAGAAAACCGGTTCATTTTTGAAAATCTGAATTTCCTGAAACTTTTTTTCCAGATGAACGTAAAACAGATATACCATAAAAGGGGGTACTTCCGATGAAATTTTCAAGAAACATCGTGACTTTCCTGATCCTCTGCTCATTGCTTGCTGCCTGCAGTACAGCAGAAGGAGAAGATGCAGCAGAAGTTTTCAAACAGGCCGAAAAGGCCAGTGAATCTCTCGAAAGCGTAGCAATGGATATGGAAATGTCACAAACCGTCAGTACAGAAGGCGACGAGTCAACCGGAGATATGAATATTGATATGTCCGCTTCAGGTGAAATGCAGATCGACCCTCTACTCCTTCACCAGACGTTGGAAGTGGATACGGCAATGGGAGAAATGGCTGAGATGCCTGCACAGCAGATAGAACAGTATGTCACAGAAGACGCGATGTATATGACTAACCCGATGAACGGAGAGTGGATGAAAGCTCCTCAGGCCATGCAGGAACAACTGACTCAAAGTGCATCTCTCGAGACCCAGTCTCCGACGAAGCAGTTGGAAATGTTCAAAGATCATATTTCCGATTTCTCCATGGAAGAGACTGAAGACAGTTACAAACTGGACGTATCAGCTACAGGGGAGGAAATGAAATCTTTACTCAGTAGTGTGATGGAGCAGAGCGGAAACGATATGATGAACGAAGAGATGTTCGAGAAAATGAGCATCAACAGAACGGATATCTCATTTGTTCTCGCCAAAGACACCTACTATCCTGAAACCGTCGACCTTTCGATGGATATTACGATAGAAGAAGAGGGACAGACGGTTCATATGACCCAGGAATCGAACATCACCTACTCTGACTATAATAATATCGGAGAACTGACTGTTCCGGATGAAGTCATGAATAACGCAGAGGAGATGGATGTGCCCGGCCTTTAATTCAGAAGGCACGAGAACACCTCCTTGATAGCCTGATGCACCCGGCCGACACATAAGTTGGCCGGGTTTTTGTATTATTACGACGCCTCACGAAGAGAAAATAACAAAAAAAAGAGACGTTTTTTTTAAAAAACGTCTCTTAGTAAGGAAATGAAATTCACAGACAATCTAAAGTCTTACCGTATTTCCATTATACCTTATTTTCAGTAAAAATATACCGTTTACTATAATAAATTGTTATTTTTTCAAATTTTCCATTTGTTTGAGATGTGGGCACACCTTGCAGAACGTACTATCTTCGTGAAGACGGTAAGAAAGACAGCAGCACTTTCTTTCTCTCGCGCCTGAAGGTAGAACGGGCTGATCTTTGAAATAAGTGAACGGATTCTTGTTCTCCCCGAAAGGTTCTCCGTCCAATTCGTTGATGATGAAATAGAAGTCCCGTCGCTTCTGCTCCAATTCTTCGCCTTCAAACCACTCAGGTAATTTCCGTTCATAAAGCCAGTACAGATAAATAGCCACATTCTCCCACAGCACTTTTTTGGAAATACGGGTCGTCTTATGAATATGGAAGAACACCGGCTTGAGAAAGTCCCGGAAAAGCTGTCGCATATTATCCCTGATCCATTCCTCCCTGTCTTCTCCCGGGAGAGATACCGATTTATCTTTCAGGTGGAACTTAGGGAACCATTTCGGGTTGTCATCTATACGTATATAGCTCACGTTTCCAGGAGATACATCAGGGAACTTGTCCAAAACGGTCATCATCACTATTGGTACGGTAACGGCGTAGTGCCCCAACCGTTTCCCTAAAAATGAACCGGTAGTAAGGAAAGACTGGGAACCGAGATAAAGGTGAAGATCATTCAGCACATGTGCCGTGCCTTCTCTCGACATCAAATCCTCAGCCTGGACCGTCTCCAACACAGGCTCCTGCATATGTTCATGCGTATAGTAGCGGAAATGTCCGCTCAAGAACTTCTCTTCTGTTTCTGTAATCATTTCTCTGGTCATATCCGTCACCTCTTCTGTTCACTTTCAAGTGTAGAAAGAACTGAGATATCTGTCAATGATTTTGATAATCATTTTCAATAAGTGATGGAATGCCTATTTACTCTGATACTTTCTATATACTCCATATCAGGCTCCACACCGATCCCCGGGCCTTCAGGAACAGGAATGCGTCCATTTTTCATCAAGAGAGGCTTCCTGATGATATCTTTTTCGAAATAGCGGTCCGATCCGGAAAGATCCCCAGGCAACGTAAACCCAGGTAAAGAAGCAAGCGCGAGACTGTGCGCTTTGCCGATTCCCGTCTCCACCATCCCGCCACACCAGAGAGGCACGTTTCGACTTTTCGCATATTCATGGATCATCAGTGCTTCACTCCATCCACCGACACGGCTCAGTTTCACATTGATGATCTGACAGGCGCCCAGTTCTATCGCCTGTTCCGCATCTGCCATCCCCCTGATCGATTCATCAAGACAGATGGGGGTTTTCATTGATTTCTGAAGATTACGGTGCAGATGAAAATCTCCGGAGCGGAATGGCTGTTCAATCATCAACAGGTTGAAGTCATCAAGAGAGGTGAGTTCTTCCGGAGAGGAATAGCCACCGTTGCCGTCGATCATAAGAGGGAAATCTGGATCAATCTCTCTCAACGCTCTCAGCTGCTCCCTCTCCTTTCCCTGTTCGACCTTCACTTTCGCTCTTTGAAAACCGGCTTGTTTCAGTATGTGCAGTTCCTGTTCCGGCTCATTACTCAAACTGATTACACCACCGGCTTCCACTTCCTCTCTCTCCCCACCGACAAACGCTCTCAGACTCTTCCCTTCGCGTTTGGCGTATAAATCAAACAGGGCCTGTTCGATCCCCGCTTTTGCCATGGGATGACCCTTCACGGATGAGAACAATTCGCCTGGAGCTCCTCGTTCATCCAAACGGGGCAACAAAAAGTCTTTCGCAATATACCAGGCGGTTTGCACGGTCTCCTCTGTATAAAAGGGGGTAGAAAATGCAGCGATTTCCCCGTACCCTTTCCTTCCCTCTCCATCCGACAGTTCTACGATGATCACTTCCCTGCTTTCGAGATAGCCATGGGCCGTTTGGAACGGGCGTTTCATCGGGAGATCGATATGATGTAAAACGGCTTCACTCAATTTCATCGTATTTCCCTTCTTTCATCCTTTCGATCAATAGGTGCTTCATCACCTTGTTTGAAGCGTTGCGCGGCAGCTCGGTGATATGATAAATATAAGCCGGATGTTTGAAACGGGCGAGAAGACGCAGGCAAGCATTCTTCACATGCTGTCTATCTATCCCTTCACCTGTAACAAAAGCAGCTGGAACTTCTCCCCATTTCTCATCATCCACTCCCACCACTGCAGCTTCCTGTACTCCATCTACCTGGACGAGAACATTTTCGATTTCAGCAGGATACACATTCTCTCCGCCTGAAATGATCATTTCTTTCTTACGCCCGACGACATACAAAAAACCCTCTTCATCGAAACGACCCATGTCCCCCGTTGCAAAAAAACGGGTCGTGGGTCTCTCCCGATTGTAATACCCTTCAGAGACCATCGGCCCTTCGACCATTATTTCCCCTGTCTCTCCCTCATCAGCATCGATATGAACAGAGGCCGTTGCCAGTGCTTTTCCCGCGGAACCGAGTTTCCGTACAGCATCCTGCGGGGAAAGAGTCACAATTTGTGAAGTCGTTTCCGTCATCCCGTAAGTCTGAAAAACCGGTATACCCGCTTCATTCGCCTGTTTCAGCAATGTTTCTGTTGCCGGTCCTCCTCCTAACAGGAAGCAACGGAAAGAAGAAGGGAGCTCTTTTCCTTCGAGAGCCTTCACCAGCTTCCCGAGCATAACCGATACCCCGGAAACCATCGTGATCCCCCGCTGACGTATACTTTCCACCACCGCCTTCGCATCAAAATGGTCGTGGAATTCAATCGTCATCCCGTATACGACGCTTTTCATCAAAGTGGAAAATCCGCTCACATGAAACAAAGGTAAATTCAAAAGCCACTTATCCTCACGGTCGAAACCGAGGTTGAGGGCGGAACTTACAGCACTGAACCAATGATTCCCGTATGTATGAAGGACCGCTTTCGGATTTCCGGTCGTACCTGAGGTATACATCAATGTGAACACTTCATCGAGTTCGATGGTCTCTTTCAGCTCCGGCGTCTGATACTCCCCCTCCAAGTCTCTGAAAGAAAGAAAGGTGAGATTCTCATTTCCCAGGCCTGCTACTTTTTCCGCCTGCTCCGGTCCGTAGATGAACGTTTCCACCTCAGCATCCTTCACCTGATAGGAAAGTTCTTCCGGGGTAAGACGTATATTGAGAAGAACCGCCCTTGCTCCGAGATAACTTAACCCGAACACCACCTCGATGAAGGAAGGATGATTGACAGAAAGGACTGCGACATGGTCCTTCTCCTTTATTCCTTCGTGAGCCAGCGCTCCTGCCATCCTTTTGCTTCTTGTCTCCAAATCACGGAACGTGAGAAACGAACCATCCATGAACTCGACTGCGTGTCGCTCCGGTTGCAGGAACGACTGTTTACTCAGCCAATGCGGCATGCTGGTCATAAACCTCTCCCCTTTCGAATAACGTCATCAAAACAAAAGAGCGCCTGTATCAGACGCTCCTTCTTACGTGCTTATGGGAAACGCGGGAATTGATCGAAATCGGGCTTGCGTTTCTCTTTGAACGCATCACGCCCCTCTTTCGCTTCCTCGGTTGTATAATACAATAGCGTTGCGTCTCCGCCCATTTGCTGCAAACCGGCCAGTCCATCTGTATCCGCGTTGAACGAAGCCTTCAGGAAGCGGATAGCTGTAGGGGATTTTTCGAGCATCTCCTTACACCACTGAATCGTTTCCTCTTCCAGACGGTCCACAGGTACTACCGTGTTCACAAGACCCATTCTTTCCGCTTCCTCCGCAGAGTATTGACGACACAGGTACCAGATTTCGCGTGCTTTTTTATGACCGACGATGCGAGCCAATAGTCCAGCTCCGTACCCGGCATCGAAACTGCCGACTTTCGGACCTGTCTGACCGAAGACTGCATTATCAGCAGCAATCGTCAGGTCACAGACGACGTGAAGGACGTGACCTCCACCGATTGCGTACCCGGAAACCATCGCTACGACCGGTTTAGGGATCACACGGATCAGACGCTGCAGATCAAGCACGTTCAGACGAGGTACTTCGTCTGTACCGACATAACCGCCGTGACCGCGAACGCTCTGGTCACCACCGGCGCAGAAAGCAGCGTCTCCGGCTCCGGCAAGAACGATTACTCCTACGTTGGAATTATCGCGAGCGCGCGTAAACGCATCAATCAGTTCACGAACCGTAAGCGGCGTGAAGGCATTACGCACTTCCGGACGATTAATCGTGATCTTGGCGATTCCCCCGTATGTTTCATACAGAATTTCTTCATATTCATGTTCCTGAACCCATTCTACTGACATGAAAGGTCCTCCTTTTTTATGTAAAAATCTTAATAGAAACTTCCTTAAGAATTATATCATGAATCTACGTATGATTTCAGAGAAAATGTCCGGTTTTTCCAAGTGGGGGATGTGACCGGCTCCCTCTATCTCATGCATCTCAGCTCGAGCGAAACCTTTCTCCATTTCCCGGTTGATCTTTACATACTTCCCATCTTCCCCTCCGACGATAAGACAAACAGGGAGACCGATATCTCTCAGATGCCTCCAAAGTGACGGCTGCGTACCCGTCCCCATCCCTTGCAGGGAATGGGTGAGTCCGGTCGGGTCGTTATAGAGACGTTGCTTACGAAGAGATTGTCGCCTGTGAAAAGGGAGCGAGCGGACCGTTTCGAAAAGAGGAAGGTCTTCCCATCTATTCGTGAACCCTTCTATCCCTTCGTTTTCCAGAAGGGCACTTACTTTTTCATCCTTCTTGATTCTTTCCTGTCTCTCCTCCTCCGTTTTAAGACCGGGCGAGGCACTTTCTAATATCAATCGATCTACCATCTCCGGATGATGCAGAGCGAAATAGAGGGCTGTTCTCCCTCCCATGGAATAACCGAGAAGAGATAACTTCGGAAGCTGCAACTTTTCAAAAATCACCTTCAGATCCTCTGCAACCTCTTCCATGGAAACGACACCGACATCCCCCGTCTTCCCATGACCGGGCAGATCGACAAGTATCAGACGGAAATCCGGGAAGGCCCGTTTCGTTTCTTTCCATATGGCGGTGCTGCCAGTGAACCCGTGCAGGAAACAAAGGGGAGGTCCTTTTCCTTCATCCTCGACCCAATACTCACGGTTACGTGCGGTGAGATACATGTTCTCCCACCTTCTTCACGATTCGCTCATCCAGACGATTCCATTTGTCCCGGTGATTATCGACATGATCTTCTCTCGATACGACAGCTTCCACGACCGACAGCCCTTTCTCTGTCATCGCTGCTGCCACCGCTTCAGTGAAAGCGTCTCTTCGCTTCACTTTGCGGTGGGAGCCTCCGTACATCTTGACCGCAGCCCCGAGGTCGATATCAAGCGGCGTGCCGAACAAGGCTTCATAATGTTCCGTCTGTCCGGCTTGTGGAAGATAGGAAAAGATTCCTCCCCCGTTGTTATTGATGACAATGACCGTCAAATCGAGCTCATACTGTTTCACAGCCAGCAGTCCATTCATATCATGGAAAAAAGAAACGTCCCCCGTCAGCAGTGTCACTTTGCGTCCGGAAGCGGCCAGGCCTGCAGCCGTCGAAGTCACACCATCGATCCCGTTCGCTCCCCGATTGGCGAAAATGGAGAGATCATTTCCGGTCACCGGGAAAAACGTGTCCACATCACGGATGGGCATGCTGTTTCCAACAAACAGAATCGAATCCTTCTCAAGCAGAGAAGCTAATTCGTGCACAGCGTCCCCTTCATATAGCGTCTCCTCTCCTTTTTCGAACATGATCTCTGCTGCTGTTTCGTCGAAAAGTTTCAATTCGTTCTTCCAACTTGTGTCCGGCGCTTCAACATAGGGGATCAGTTCTTTACAGAAGGACACAGGGTCAGTCCATATGAATTCGCCAGGGATGCCGGAAGGGTCTCGATAACTTACATCGTGATCGACGATGAACATCTCTGTATCGTCGGCACGTCGCACCCATTTCAAGTAAGCTTTCGATACAGGCATAGCTCCGAACCTTAAGACATAATCCGCTTCCCTGAGCAACTCGTTGAAAGAATCAGAGCGAAGTAGAGAATCATAGTGGGTAATGATAGCATCTTTCGAAGAACCCCATCCACGCAATTGCGACAGCGGGTCAGCGAACACTGGAGCATCAAGCGATTCTGCAAGTTTCCCGATCCACCCCGCAAGTTCAGGATCGGTCTGCGGCCCACAGACGATGAGTCCTTTCTCTTTGTTCCTGAGAAGCTTAGCATAATATTCGAGCTGATCCTCATCGAGAGTTCGACGGCCGCGTGTAAACGGCGGAAAGGTGGTTTCATTCCTCCATAACCCGCTCAGCGTAAAGTCGGGCATGAGTGGTTCCCGGAGAGGAAAATTCAGCTGTACCGGACCCGGCTGACTGCTCAAAGCTTCTGACACGGAGCGGGCCGCCTGTCTTCTCGCATATATCTCTCTGTCCGCTTCCGGTATCATCATGTCATGGAACCATTTCGTATAATTCCCGTACATATCGATCTGATCGATCGCCTGTGGCGCACCGACATCCCTCAGTTCATGGGGACGATCCGCCGTAAGCAGAATGAGCGGGACTCTGCTGTAGTATGCCTCGATGACGGCAGGATAATAGTTGGCGGCTGCTGTTCCGGATGTGCAAATAAGAGCGACCGGTTCCTGTTTTTCTTTCGCCAGACCGACGGCAAAAAATCCAGCGGACCTTTCGTCCAGCTGGACCCAGTGCGTTATATCCTCAGATTCCGCTGCAGTTACAGCCAGCGGAGTGGAACGGGACCCCGGGGAAATGACGGCATGGCTTACCCCGGATAATGCAAGTTGGTCGATGAAATGAGTGACGTATCTTGACAGGTCTTCTGTGTAGCTCATTCTTCCCCTCCTAAAACAGCTAGCATCGGCTTCAATTTCACTTTCGTTTCCTCATACTCCGCTTCAGGCTGCGAATCCTTCACAACGCCGCAACCGGCGAACAGGGAGGCTTTGTTGCCACGAATGAGCGCGGAGCGGATCGCTACAGCGAATTCTCCGTTCCGACCGCCATCTATCCAACCGATCGGACCGGCATACCAGCCGCGATTCATCAGTTCATGATTTTCAATATAGTCGACGGCCTGTTGCTGCGGCAATCCTCCGAGTGCAGGTGTAGGATGAAGATCTTTGACCACATCAAGAAGAGAAAACCCTTCCTTCAACGACGCTCTCACTGGCGTATATAAATGCTGCAGATTCCTCAGTTTATAGAGCAAAGGGGTCTCAGGGATATCGACATCCTGAGCGTATGTCTCCACTGCCCCCCGGATCATCTGCACGACGAAGTCATGCTCCAGGCGGTTCTTATGATCACCGAGAAGCTCACAACCCAGTCTTTCATCCTCCTCTTCGCTATCTCCTCGGGGAGTCGTTCCTGCCAGACACGCGGAGAAGAGCTCATCATTCTCAACTTTAACCAACCTCTCCGGAGTCGCTCCGACAAAATAGGCTCCCTTATGTTCAAAGGCGAAAACGTAACTCGAATTCTGCATCGAGGAAAGGTCCTGAAGTACTTTGGTGATAGAAGCAGCTGAATCGAAAGTCAGTCGAACCTCTCTCGCGAGTACAACTTTAGAAAGGGTTCCATCTGCGAGTTTCTCTGTGGCTTCAGCAATTGTCCGCTTCCACTCTTCCGGTCTCACTTCTTCTATTTTTTCAAGATGAACGGGAGCATGTTCATCACTATAGGAAGTGCAGAGCTTTCTTTTATCTTCTTCCGACTTCTGAATGACCGCTTCTATATCATCATCAGGATGGATAAGCAGGTTCGTCGTCAGAAAAGAGCCTGCTTCATCGCTTGTCAGCAAAAATTCAGGGATGGTCATATTGCTGTTAGGGAACTCCTCCCATGGTTCTTCCGCTGTGGAATCGGGACGAAACCCGAATCCTCCGAGAGCAACGGTACCTGTGCCCTTCTTGTCATAGGGGTTCCATTGCCGGACATTGTTTCTCCATTCGGAGAGTTCTTTATCTGTTTCCTGAAAACGACCCTGGCCTTCTTTTGATATACTTATCGCGCTTCCGATACCGACGAGCGTGAAGTCTTCTTCAGCGCTCTTCCAGAAATGACGGTGTTCATCTATTCGTTTGCCCTGGTCGAAAAATGATAAAGGGTCCACCCCTTCAATTTTTTCTGTTGCGCTCATAAGAAGGGATAGGTTCTTCCCTACCGCTTCTTCATGTACCTTCCGCAATTTATCTTCTATATGAAAAGTCTTCACTTGTAACATAGTTTTCCTCCTATCCCTCGGGGACAGCTTGGCATATCTTCTTCTATTTTATTCCCTTTTAACATATGACTCAAGAAATCTGTTGACAAACTGCCAAAAAATATGAAATCACTTGCGTCTTATCAGCTTTCCTCGGTTTCAGAACGTCTAAACAAGGCACCTTCCCCTTTATCTCTGACTCAATTACATAGATTGACACCACTATACTGTTTGCCTAAACTTAGAATGACATCAAAATAAAGGAGAGAAGCTTCATGAGTACTGGATCAACAAACGACATACGGGCTTCTCTGAATGAGCGGGGCGGGTTCCATGTATGGTGGAGACTGCTCAGGCCCCATACACTGACTGCGTCCTTCGTTCCGGTTTTCGTCGGAACGATGTTCGCCGTAATCCATCAGAGCGGAACCATCGCATTCGGACTTTTCCTTGCCATGCTGATGGCTTCTATACTCATTCAGGCAGCAACGAATATGTTCAACGAATACTACGATTACGTCCGTGGACTCGACACGGAAGACTCCGTCGGAATAGGCGGAACGATTGTACGGGATGGCATAAGACCTAATACGGTATTATATCTTGCTTTATCATTTTTCGCCATTGCTGTCCTGCTCGGTGTGTACATCTGTATGCTCACCACATGGTGGATCGCCCTCATCGGTTCCGCATCGATGCTCATCGGGTATTTGTATACAGGTGGACCACTCCCTATCGCCTATACCCCTTTTGGGGAGCTCGTAGCCGGATTTTTCATGGGTCCGGTCATTATCGGCATCGCCTATTACATCCAGACCGGGGTATTCACTGGAGAAGTCTTCGCTATTTCCATCCCTGTCGCTATTTGCATTGGTGCGATTATGATGGCGAACAACATCCGCGATCGTGTGGGAGATAAGGAGAACGGCAGAAAAACTTTAGCGATTATCCTCGGTCATGAAGGTGCGGTCGCATTTTTGGCTGTCAATTTCATCGCTGTCTATGTATTGACTATTCTGTATATTCTCACAGGACTATTGCCCTGGTGGTCGCTCCTTGCTCTTATCAGTATCGTGCATGCCCAGAGAGCAGTGCGCAGTTTTTCCGGCAAAAAAACACCCGTCGATATGATGCCCGCTATGAAAGGCACCGCTCAGACAAACACCTTTTATGGAATGCTGCTCGGGATATCATTGCTTATATCCGCTATTTTGGGATAATGGAGAAGGATGAGGGGAACCCCATCCTTCTTTTACATAAGGAGGGACCCCGTTCATTCTTTACGTTTCATCAGAAGAAATACGGGAAAACTGGAAAGGGATGATGTAGATGAAAGAGATGTTAGAGAATACGTTAATGGAAACACTAGGGATAGAACTCCTACAGGCGGACCCTGAGGAAGTGAAGATGTCCATGCCCGTCGATACCCGTACCCACCAACCGATGGGATTTCTTCATGGGGGAGCCAATGTCGCTCTGGCAGAATCGGCGGCAAGCATCGGTGGCTTTCTTAACATCGATCCGGATCAGCAGCAGGTATTCGGAATAGAAATCAATGCCAACCATATCAAAAGCAAGCGAAATGGCGTCGTATATGCTACCGCTACTCCTATTCATCTGGGAAGCCGTACGATGGTCTGGTCGATAGAAATCGCCGATGAAAATGGAAATTCCTTATCCGTGTCCCGCTGCACTCTAGGAGTCGTCCCCCGCTAGAATGACAAGGAGGTAATGTTATGCTATCTGAAGAACAACTGCAATATTTCAAAAATAAACTGCTTGAAATGCAAGAGGAAGCTGAACAAGAAATGGAACGTCACCACGAAGGGTATGAGAACGGAGAATACTCCAAAGATAATACAGGGGACATCTCCTCCGTTCAGGATCACCCGGCTGATTCAGGGACGGAAATGCATGAACAGGCGAAAGAACAGACCCTTTATGAAGCAGCACGGGAAAGAAGCATTGATGCTGAGAAAGCCCTCGAGAAAATCGAGAATGGTACGTACGGGAAAAGTGAAATATCAGGAAAAGACATTCCGATTGAAAGACTCGAAGCGATGCCTACAGCACGTTACCGTGTAGATGAAGTGGAATAAACGTTCATAATTGAAATAAGGGAGGGGTTCCAAAGTATATCCGGAAACCCCTCCCTTTTGTTATGAACGGAACTACGTCCGTCCTCTCGTAGCCTTCACCTTTCCCCCGCCCACTCTTCAATTATTTGAAATACGTTCTCATCATAGAGGATTCCAAAATGGGACAATCCTTCCACCAGACGTACATGCGACTGGTCATGCTCCGCAAAAACCTCCTGATAATAATACGAGTTGAAAGACTCATCTTCACTCCCTGCCAGAACGAGTGTGTCTTCGTTCATAGAAGTGATATCTCCCTTATAGTCATCTCTCGGGTGCATCGAGATCTGCATACGGTAACTGTATGCGAGTGTCTCTGTTCCGTCACGATATTCATTCGGCATATTGAACGAAATTACTTCTTTGTCATTCAGATGAGTGATACCGACATTGTTAAGCATCGACAGTCCGATCATCCGTTGCACATTCACATTCGCCCAGCCGCTCTCCTCACTATTATTCGTCGGTGCTTCGTGATGGATATAAGGCGCGAGCAACAAATAACCATCGACAGCTTCTGGCGAATATTCCCCTCCCGCCATTCGTATCACTGTCCCGCCGCCGCTTGAGTGGCCGCCAAGGATGAGAGGTTGCTCCGGATGCATTCCCTTAATCATCTGAATGAACTCATGCATATCCCGCTCCAACTGCCCGACATACTTGACATCCCCCCGCTTGTCCACACTTTCCCCGTGCCCTCTGAAGTCAGGAGTGAAAACCGTCGCGACACCTTCGTCCGCCAAGTTTCTCGCCAGCGTTTCCAAATAGTCGCTGTGATAGCCTGAACCGTGTAACAGTATAAGCGTCCGTTCTGCGTCCGATTCATAATGACGATAATGCAACTCCGTCCCATCCACTGCTTCGTATTTCTTCAAAGGTGAAGGGGAAGATTCTGTCGTTTCCAGTCTTTCGAAATTCAGATTATCCCTATCTCCTGAAGGTTTTTTCACTTCACTGAAAAATACGAACCCATATGCCAGACCGAGATAAATGACAACAGAAGTGAGTCCGAAAATCACCAGGATTCTGAGTGTTTTTTTCACAAGTGACTCCCCCTTCAAAATTTCGAAAACCCTTTACAGCCAGGGAAAACGGTCCTTTGCATCAATTATTTCAAAATATTAATAATTTTACAAATATTCATTTTAAAAGGATGCAAAACCAATTTATGATTTCGCATCCCAGATCTTCTTCAGTTTTATTTTAATCTCTACGGGAGGGAAGCTTGCCGCGGGTATGACACAGGCGTCTCCACCCTTCATTCCTAAAATCGACAATAGGTTTTAACAGGGCTTTTATATAAAAAATCTTCCTTATTTACGCCAGATCAAGCGGGTTCAGACTTTCATCTCCGTTCAGGTTTTTAATGAATGTTACCAGAAGTTCGATGCACTCTTCGATATCGTCGACACTCGCCGTTTCGACCGGAGAATGCATATACCTAAGCGGCAACGACACAAGGCTTACAGGCACCCCTTTTCCGGTAAGGCGCATGCGATCGGCATCGGTCCCTGTCGCTCTGGAAGTAAGCTCATACTGAAGGGAAATGTTCTTCTCTCCAGCGGCATGTTCGAGCATCTGATTGATATTTCTGTTGATCGGGGCACCTTTGGCCAGTACCGGACCTTTTTCGAGTTCCACCTCTCCATATTTACTTTTATCCACACCGGGATAATCCGTAGCGAACGTGACATCACACGCGATAGCCATCGTGGGTTCGACCCCTGCTGCAGCAAAGTAAGCACCGCCCATATTCGTTTCTTCATTCACGGTACTAGCGGCATAGACACCTACGTTGATCTCCTCTTTATGAAGCCTGCGGATCACTTCCCCGACGATGAATTGACCCGTTCTGTTATCAAGGCCTCGACCTGAGATATACCGGTCCATCATGACTTCGGGTGTTCTGCGGTACACGGCAAGGTCACCGATCTGCACGTATTCAGCCACTTCTTCTTTCGATCTGGCTCCACAGTCGATGAATAAGTCGCTCAGGTCAAAATCTCCTTTCAATCCCCCGTGGTGCTGTGCGTTGACTCCAATCACTCCTGAAAGATCACCTTTTGAGCCAAGGATATCCACTTTCATTCCGACAGCCGCTTTCGGGTTCACTCCTCCCATCTTATCTACATATATGTACCCCTGTTCGTCAATCCTGTTCACCACAAGCGCAATTTCATCACAATGGCCGGCCAGCATCACTTTCGTCTCAGCTTCCGGGTTTTTCACCGCAATAACGTTGCCGGAATCATCTGTCTGTATCTCATCCGCATATTTCTTCATCTCTTCCATCCATTTACGCTGGATGGGCATTTCATAACTGGAGGGAGACGCTGTGTTCAGCAGTTCCATCAGGAAATCCGTATTTTTTTCAGTCATAGACAATCTCTCCTTTTTATGTACAAAATCACACTTGCTAGTGGATGCATTTCTTCTCTATCATAGCAAGATTCCCACCATTAGCAAAACGTTATCCCGCTCTACTGCTCCCGCTCTGTTATCGTTATTGTTGATTTTCGTCCCTTCGGGTGGAAGCTTGCCGCGGGCATGACGCAAACTTCCGGAACCTCCCTCCGTTCGATGCCGGTGATTTTTCGTTCAGGCGTCTCCACCCTTCGTTTTGAAATCAACAACAGACTTTACCAGAGACGTTCATGCAAAGATATTTGCACCATGATACATGAAAATTTTCGGGCTCTGTTAGTATTTGAGTTTGATAGGGTGAATATAGAGAAAGGCAGGCGGCGACTCCGACGGGAACTCGGGTAGCTGCAGACCCCGCAGGGAAACGAGGAGGCTGAAGCATTGCCTCTGGATAAGCGTCCGCCTGAATATTTATTTTCAGGGTAGCCATATATAAAAATGCTTGCACCCTAAGAGGTACAAGCATTTATCTTCTTATAGTCTTTTTTCCAGTTCTTTTTTCTCCGCTTCGAATCCAGGTTTCCCGAGAAGCGCGAACATATTCTTCTTGTAAGCTTCGACACCCGGCTGGTCAAACGGATTGACACCGAGAATGTATCCGCTGATCGCACAGGCTTTTTCGAAAAAGTATACGAGATACCCGAACGTGTAGGCATCCATTTTAGGAATGTGGACGATCAGGTTAGGCACACCCCCGTCTGTGTGGGCGAGCATCGTTCCCTGATAAGCTTTTTCATTAACTTCGGAAATCGTTTTTCCTGCAAGGTAGTTCAATCCATCGAGGTCATTCTCTTCCGCTTCAATCGTATAATCCGTCTTCGGAGATTCTACGTGCAAGACGGTTTCAAACAGGTCTCTGCGACCATCCTGGATGAACTGACCCATGGAGTGAAGGTCTGTCGAGAAGTTTGCGGAAGCAGGGAAAATACCTTTCTGGTCTTTTCCTTCGCTCTCCCCGTAAAGCTGTTTCCACCACTCGGAGAAATACTGCAGTCCCGGTTCGTAATTGACGAGCATTTCAATCGATTTGCCTTTGTTATAAAAAATGTTACGTACAGCTGCATACTGATAGGCAGGGTTGTCTTCAAGCTTGTCTCCTGAAAGCTCATCCTGCGCTTTACGCGCACCTTTCATCATTTCATCAATAGGAATACCGGCAGCCGCTATCGGTAGAAGCCCTACCGCTGTAAGTACAGAGTAACGTCCTCCGACATCGTCCGGTACGACGAAGCTTTCATAACCTTCTTCATCTGCCAGCGTTTTCAGCGCGCCTTTTTCTTTGTCCGTCGTAGCATAAATCCGTTTCGTCGCTTCCTCCGCTCCATATTTGTCTTCGAGGAACTTGCGGAAAATACGGAAAGCGATCGCGGGTTCTGTCGTTGTACCGCTCTTGGAGATGACATTGATCGATACATCTTTGTCTTTGATCAGCTCCAGAAGATCGTTGATGTAGGAAGAACTTATGTTATTCCCTACGAAAAACACTTGCGGTGTATCACGTTGATCCAGTTCATTATAGAAACTGTGCTGAAGCATTTCGATCGCTGCCCGGGCACCGAGATAAGAACCTCCGATACCGATTACGAGCAGTACGTCCGAATCTGATTTGATTTTACCAGCGGACTTTTCAATACGGTCGAACTCTTTCTTATCATAGTTCTCGGGAAGATCGAGCCAACCGAGAAAGTCGCTTCCTGCGCCGCTACCTTCATGCAGAGCGCGATGAGCAAGAGATATGGCATCCTGCATATATCCGACTTCATGTTCTCCCATAAATTCAAGAGCTTTGTCATAATCAAAACGTACGTGTGTCATGCAATTCCCTCCCGATCGTCATTATGCTTTCACTAATTTACTTTACAGAATCAAAGGAACTAAATCAAGCGAACAATTTAAGCAAGCGCTTTCTTAAAAGAAAAGTGAAAGCTTCCGTTCAGAAGCTATGGGCTAAGCAGAATGATCAGACGAAAAGTGCCTTTTCCTTTCTCTGATTAGACTACTTAGAACACGAGCTTCTGGATGACGGAGCTGAACAAAAAAGTGGAAGCTTTCGCTCTAAAAGCTAGAGCCAAAAAAAACCGGCAGGAATAACCCTGCCGGTTCTAATTGATCAGTATTACTTGGAAAGCTCAAGAATGCGGAATACGTCCTGTTCCTGCAGCTTAGAGAAGTTACCGAATGGTCCACGATTCATCGATTTTTCAACGATCGAATCGAAGCTATCCTCCGTTATTTCATAATCAGCAAGGGTTTCCGGTGCTCCGAGGGAGTTCCAGAACTTCCGTAGCGCTTCTGCACCTTCAAGCCCCAATTCTTTATCGTCCTTGCCTTCAGGGTCCGCACCGAACACTTTCACAGCGAAACGGGCGAATCTTTCCGTTTGTACATTGATGTTATATTCCATCCAGTTCGGGAACAGGATAGCGAGTCCGCCGGCATGAGGAATATCATGGACAGCGGAAACAGAGTGTTCGATGTTATGGGAGGCCCAGTCGCCTTTATACCCCATCTGCATCATGCCGTTCAATCCGAGCGTCCCTGCATACATAATCGTTTCACGGTGCTGATAATTGGACAGATCCTCAAGAAGCTTCGGCGCCGTATCGATGATGACACGCAGTACTCCTTCGATCATCTCATCCTGCACAGGCGAAGGTGTCTCTTCGTGGAAATACTGCTCCATCAGGTGAGTCATCATGTCCACGATACCATAGACCGTCTGATCTTTCGGAACACTGACTGTGTTTTGTGGATCGAGTATAGAAAACGTCGGGTTGGTATAAGGAGGGTACCCCCAGCCATACTTCTCGTTCGTTTCCCAGTTTGTGATCACAGAGCCAGCGTTCATCTCGCTGGCAGTAGCCGCCATAGTAAGTACGGTTCCAAACGGAAGAGCATCCTGAGGAAATGCTTTTTTCGTCACAAAATCCCAGGCATCTCCATCGTACTTCGCTCCGGTTGCGATAGTCTTGACTGCGTCGATGACACTGCCGCCACCGACAGCAAGAATGAAATCAATATCATTCTCCACACAGAGATCTACGCCCTTATGAACGGTCGTCAATTTCGGATTCGGCTCCACTCCGGAGAGTTCAGTCACCGTCATCCCTTTTTTATTCAACTGTTCTAATACGTGATCATATATACCATTTTTCTTTATACTTCCACCACCGTATACGAGCAGTACGTTCCGTGTGCCCTCCGGTATATGCTCAGGAAGCGTTTCAACTTGATCCTTACCGAAAATGAGTTTCGTCGGATTATGAAAAACAAATGACTTCATGTATTATTCCTCCTTCTTCGTTCGTTTACAGTATGACGAAGATGATAGAGTTTCTCAAAACATATGCATATGTCCACAATAACTTATATCGACTTCAAACAAATAGACTGTGTTATCGTTTATTGTTGATTTCTATTTCTACGGGTGGAAGCTTGCCGCGGGCATGACGGAAACTTCCGGAATCTCTCTATGGTCGATCCCGGTGACTTTTAAGTTCATGCTATTCCCGCAGGCGTCTCCACCCTTCGTCTTTAAAATCAACATCCGGCTTAAACAGAGACGTTCATGTAAAGTCCTTTGCACCATGTTCTATGAAAATTTCGGGCTCTGTTAATGATTCGTGTTGTTAGGATAAATGTAGAGAAAGGCGGCGACTCCGACGGGAACTCGGGTAGCTGAAGACCCCGCAGAGAAACGAGGAGGCTGAAGCATTGCCTCTGGATAAGCGTCCGCCTGAATATTTATTTTCAGGGTAGCCAAACAAATAAAAAAGCCTGGGGAGTCCCCAGACTTAGTTACGATATTTTTCACGATCGTCCGACTGCTTGATCCAGTCTTCAAGTTTGTCTTTCAACGAATTGAAACCGGACTGATCCTCTTTAGGAGCATAAGACGCTTGCTGTTGTTTATTGTTCTGTTTAGGAGCACGCTTTGGAGCTTCCTGAGTAGCACGGATGGAAAGAGAATACTTATTCTTCGCTTCATCGATGCTAAGGATTTTAACCTGAACTTCGTCTCCTTCGGAAAGGTGCTCATTGATATCTTTGACGAAACCATGAGTAACCTCAGAAATGTGCACGAGACCCTGCACTTGATCATCAAGGGCAACGAACGCACCGTATGGCTGAATTCCAGTAACTTTACCTTGTACTACTTGACCTTCTTCAAACTTCTCTGACATACTATACAACTCCTGATATTATTTATTGTTCGTATCTTTTTACGCAATTATTGATTATAGCACATGCTTTCTCATTATTCAAAAACAGTTTTATGAATTTTTTTCGAAAAAAGATGTTTCATCAGTGAAAATTGCGGATATATTATATTATGTAAGACTTTCTCGTATTCCCCCTGTGTTAGCAAAGCGATACATTGTTGTCGCTTTGCTTTTTTTTGTGTGTTTTTTTACTTGAAAAAGCCCCGATAGTTAACAAACTCTTCTATTTTCCGTTAAGATATACATATATATTAGGAATGAGGTGAAGAGAATGACGAATTTCAAAGAGGTAATTGAACGTAAGGGTACGCGCTCTGTGAAATGGGATTTCGCAGACAAACTTTTCAAAAATGAAGATATCCTGCCTATGTGGGTAGCGGACATGGATTTCCAGGTCCCGGATGCTGTCACTACTGCCCTTCAAAACAGGGTCTCCCACGGTATTTTCGGCTACACGTTGCCGGATGAGGATGTAAAAAATACGATTACCTCCTGGGTGAAGAACCACTACGACTACGAGATTGAGAAGGACTGGATATTTTACAGTCCGGGTGTCGTTCCAAGCTTACATATGCTTGTCCAGGCCCTATCCGAAATAGGCGATAACGTTCTGATCCAGACGCCTGTCTATCCTCCGTTTTACAGTGTCATCAAAAATCACGGGAGACACATTATCAAAAATGAGCTCACTTTCGACGGAGAACGCTATGACATCGACTTTGAAGACTTTGAACAAAAAATAAAAGATAACAACGTCACCCTGTTCATCCTTTGCAGTCCCCACAACCCTGTCGGAAGGGTATGGACAGAAGACGAACTGAAAAAAATGGCCGATATCTGCCTGAAGTATGATGTCACTATCCTTTCCGATGAAATCCATGCCGATCTGGTGCTCGGAAACAACAAACACTTTTCGATCGCTTCCTTATCTGAGGATATCGATGACGCTACCGTCACCTGTTATTCTCCGACGAAAACATTCAACCTTGCGGGGCTTCAGGCTTCCTATGTAGTGGCAAAGGATAAGGACAAACGGAAACGGCTGGAACGTCAATTCCACGGTCAGGGAATCAATATGCTGAACACGCTTGGCCTCACAGCACTTGAAGCCGCTTATAAGGACGGGGAACAGTGGCTTATCGACCTCCGCGAGATACTTGCCGAAAACGTGGCCTATGTCCGTGATCGTCTTCATAAGGAGACGGATACGATCAAAGTGATCGAACCGGAGGGCACTTATCTCCTTTGGCTCGACTGCCGTAAGCTCGGTCTCGAACATGAAGAGCTGAAAACCTTCATGCAGAATGAAGCGAAAGTCGGAATGAACGATGGCGCTTCTTTTGGTGAAGAAGGAAAAGGGTTCATGCGAATGAATATAGCCGCTCCGAAAGAAACGATCGAAGCAGGAGTAGAACGGCTCATCCAAGCAGTGAATAAGCGAGAAGCATAAGTATAAACGTTAAATATTCCATCAAAAAAGACGAAGCATCAGAGAAAACCTCTGATGCTTCATCTATCAGGAATAAACCTACTCTTTTTCATAATAATGAGGGTCCTCTTTCAAATGCTCCGGCAAGGAATCCTCTTCATTTTTTGAAGCTTTCATAAATATATAGACAGTAGCCACTGCTGCTCCCATGAATAATATGAGCATCAGTACTGCAGGGATGTATTCCGCTGCATCCTGGGGGAAATATAGAAAATCCATCATAACGTACCACGCTCCTCCCCTCTATTGTAACAAAGAATGGACGGTTGCTGCAGGGAATATGTTATTATTTCATTAGGATAGCTAAGGAGGTTGAAGCAATCATGGAAGATATAAAATCAGGCGACACGGTAAAAGCATTCTATAAGACAGGCACATACATAGGGCAAGTAAGAGAAGACCGCGGATCTAAATTTCTGGTGGAAGTCCTCGCCGTCCACACGCACCCGGCCCAGGGCGATCTACACAATCCCGGACAGACAGAAGAAGTGTTTTTCCATCAGCGAAAAGCTCTGGCACATCACGAGAAAGCGAACGTGGACAAAAAAGCTGTCCATCCGTATGAGGATGAAGTTCCGAACTACAAGGAATCCCTACGTCAGTCAGTTCGTCATTTCAAAGAAAAACTGATGCGCCGCGACACGGAATTCAACCAAAAAGCGCTCCGACAGCTCGAAGACCTCGAAAAACAGTACTTCAAATAGCATAGCGCAGCCATTCGGGTAGCAACGCTGGCACAAGAAGGAACAAAAAGAGATATCTTAGGAGAGCACTTCTCCAGGATATCTCTTTTTTTGAACGATTTATCCTCCGGGAACGCGAAGGTCCTTCTTTTTCTTCACGGGTTTCCCGTAGACCATGTTGGTAAGTCTGGAGGCCTGTTCAAATAGCACCATTCCTATAAAAGCGGCAGCTACAATATATATTCCGCTGAAAACCTTAAGGGAGCCGGCAGCAACACCGGCGATAACCACAGAGAATTCTCCTCGCGAACACATCGATAATCCCCCTCGAAGAGAAGCGCGCCTGGAAAGCCCGTACATCGGACCCCCGATGACACCAAGAAGAATTTTAGCAAGAACCGACCATACCAATACTGTAACGAGCAGACCGGCCATGGGCACCCCATTGCCTAACTCTACGGTAGTACCGAAATAAACGAAGAACGTAGGCAGGAGTAAGTCCCTCATCGGGAAAACCGTCTGCTCCACTTTTTCGATTCTACCGATTTCAGCAAGCATCATCCCTGCGAGAAACGCACCGAGCACTTCGGATAATCCCATATATAAAGCCAGCCCGCCATAGGAAACGGCGATACCCATCAATAGAATTATTTTGAAATCCTGATCGGAGATACGATCGAGAAAAATCTCGAACCTTTTGAAAACCGTCTTCCCAAGAATGATAGCTCCAAGCGTCAATAATGAAATTTTCCCTATAAGTATTCCGAAAGCCCCCGCTGTGAACTCCTCCCCTGTACTCATACCGACGAGAACGGCCACGACAATCGGAGCTACGACGTCTTCGAAAATAAGGATAGCGAGCATGAATTCCGTTTCCGCGTTCGCCATCCTTTCTCTGTCATCCAACAGTTTCGCTGTAATCGAGGAACTGGTCGCATAAGCGATCCCTCCGACGAGAAGGCTCGAGAACAGATCAAGTCCGAAGCCGAGAGCTATGAGCATCGTGACTCCGAGGCTCAAAAATACATCAAGTAATCCTGAAGGCCATATTTTTTTGGCGATGCCCCCGAGTCTGTTCACATTGAACTCGAGACCGAGCAGAAAGAACAAGAGTACGATTCCTATCTCCCCGGCAAAATATAGAAGTTCGTTGTCTACAAGAATGTCCGCCAGTACAATCCCGAGTAATATGTAAAGGATGACGCCCGGCAGCTTGATTTTGATACTTAAAAATCCTAGATAAAAAATTGCCAGCAGTAGTAATCCAGCTCCTAACAAGGATGGAATGTCTGCATGCACAGGTTATCCTTCCTCTCCTTGGCACATTGACTGCAACATATCGATCTGTTCCTGTTTGCCAATAGCCATCAGTACAATCCCCGGGGTCAGATGCTGATCAGCTTCCGGAATAGCGATCGTCTCATCTCCCTGCACGATTCCTATGATCGTAGCTCCGGTACGTCTTCTGATGCCTGACTCCTGGATCGTCTTACCGGCGAGCACCGATTCCTCTTTAAGTTCAAGCCAGTCGATGACGATCTGATTTTTGAACATTTTCAGCTTATCCGCACTTACCGGCTGGTACGTAGCACCAAGGAACTGTGCCCCTAACTCACGCGTCTCGTCCGCCGTCAAATCTATAGCAAAATCAGCCTCTTCATTATCAGCGTCATCAAACAGGTATAGTTCCCTTTTCCCCGTATGGTGAACAATAAGCACTATTTGACTATTTTCTGCCGTTTTGAAACTGATTTTCTGCCCAATACCCGGCAGTTGTGAAACTGAAATATCCACACTTACGCCTCCTTATCGATGTTGAAAATAGCTTCAATCACCAATTTTCGAATTTCATTTATCAACACTATTGTATCAGCACCTGTAGTGTCAGTCATTTGTTTTATTGAAAACGTTATGATAATTTAATAAGAGAATGAGGATTAAAGGAGGAGTTACTAATGACAACGCATATTGGAGCTAACAAAGGCGATATCGCCGATAAGATACTACTACCGGGAGACCCGCTCCGCGCGAAGTACATAGCAGAGAACTTTCTTGAAGATGCCGTCTGCTACAACGAAGTCCGCGGTATGTACGGCTACACCGGTACATACAAAGGGGAAAGAGTCTCTGTCCAGGGAACCGGTATGGGCGTACCATCCATCTCTATTTACGTAAATGAGCTCATGGACGCTTATGACGTACAGAAGCTTGTACGCGTAGGTTCCTGTGGTGCTATCCAGAAGGATGTGAATGTCCGTGACGTCATTCTTGCAAACACTTCTTCCACGGATTCAAGCATGAACCGTTCTACTTTCGACAACGTAGACTTCGCTCCAAGCGCTGATTTCAACCTGTTGAAAAACGCTTATGACATCGGGGAGAAAAAAGGGATGAACCTGCACGTCGGCAACGTATTCACGAGTGATCAGTTCTACCGTGACAATGCGAAAGAGTTCACACAGAAACTTGCAGACTACAATGTGCTCGCTATTGAAATGGAAACGACAGCTCTTTACACACTTGCTGCGAAATACAATCGTCAGGCACTTTCCGTTCTGACCGTCAGTGACCATATTCTTACCGGAGAAGAGACAACCTCCGAAGAACGTCAATCGACATTTACAGACATGATGGAAATCGCTCTGGACGCAGTTATCCAGGACTAATTAAAAAGCCTCCTCATTGCAGGAGGCTTTTGTTTTACAGTATAATACCATTACATAATAAAAGTTTCTATTCAGAAAGGCTGACAGATGTCTATGGAAATATTCCAGAACTTTCCACTCTGGGCAGCGCTTCTTGCTATTTTTTCAGCCCAGGGGATAAAAATACCCATCTCCTTTATTGCTTCCAGAAAAATTGACGGCACCCTCGCTTTTTCTACCGGAGGCATGCCTTCGAGCCATTCAGCAGCCGTCACAGCATTATCGACAGGTATAGGGATAGAACAGGGTTTCGGCTCTCCGTTATTTGCGCTTGCCGCCGTTTTTGCTATCATCGTCATGTTCGATTCCACCGGGGTACGCAGACAATCCGGAGAACAGGCGATCATGCTGAATATACTGATGAACGACTTCCAACGTTTCGTCGAACAGGCGAGAGGTTGGGGCACAAAGGAAGAATTCGAGAAGCGTGAAGAAATCAAAGAGATGCTCGGACACCAGCCTGTCGAAGTTTTCGTCGGAGGGGTTTTCGGAGTTGTGCTCACTTTTTTCGTTCATTATCTCCTATTTTAAAAGCTACCCTGAAAATTATTCCTCGGAGGATTTATTTTCAGGGTAGCTTTTTATATTGAATCCGTCATCGTTCATCGTTGATTTCCTCCCTACGGGTGGAAGCTTGCCGCGGGCATGATGTAAACTTCCTCTGGTCGATTCCGGCGATTTTCCGTTCATGCTCACCCCACAGCACTTTAAAAGACGCACAGCAGGCATAAAGTGAAATTTCTCCATAAGAAAAAGCATCTGAAGACTCAGACGCTTTAGAACATTTGATATCCGTTTTTTCGTAACAGTCGAATGATGATGCCTGCAGCTACCGTTCCAGCGAATCCACTCACCAGGATGATAATATCAAAAACGCTCAAAGATAACAGGGAGGCCCACGCGTCACTGATCGCACCCACAGGTTCCCGGAAATAACGGTTCAAAGGAAAATCATCAACAATAAGAAAAACGATCGCCGGGTACACGAATAGCATGAACCAGGACATCCGTAAAATCATGTTAAGTAAAAACGATATACCGAAAAACAATACAAAAAACAGTAATATGGAGACCGCGAACTGTACAATATCCAATACTCTTCCCCCTACTCTCACTCCGATACAAGCTATATTGTAGTATGGTAAACAAAAAAGCGCAAGCGCCCTGGTCAGCCTTTTCAGCATAAGCAGAGCGCCTGCAGGAAGATGCTTTTCTTCCCAAGGTGCTCTGCTTATGTCGCAAAAGGCTGGGTGCTGAAGCCAGATTATAACATACAAAAAAGCGCAAGCGCTCGGACAGATACGACCCGCACAAGCAGAATGGCCGGAGAAAAGAGCTTTGCTTTTCCGAGGACGATAGCTTATGGCTTTGATGCCCCACCGTTTCCTATCCTAAAAAAAGCAAAGACCCTGAACATGGGTCTTTGCTCCGTTTCTTTATTTAAAGAAGTTCAGCTTACCTTTTTTAAGAACCAGGCCTACTCCGCCCAATTTAAGGAGGTAGCGGTTATCGATGATTTTCTTCATCGCAGTCGCAGACCAGCCGTAAATCTTCTTATCATCAAAGATGACGCCCATCGCATCGTTGTTTCCAAGTGAAGCTACTGTACCCTGAATATTCGGTGTGAACGGCTCAAGGTGATCATTCCCTTGAACGATACGCTTCATGTTTTCAGCAGTATGTTCTGCTTCCTGGATAGCAATCTGTGCTGTCGGAGGATACGGGCGCTCTGTTTCTTCGTTCATCACAAGCGCACAGTCTCCGACGATGAAGACATCGTCATACCCGTTCGGACGGAGATCTTCGCGTACAGGTGTACGACCACGGTTCGATTCGAAACCTGCATCTTCTACAAGTTTGTTTCCGCGTACACCGGCAGCCCATACTACAGTGTTCGTAGGAACTTCTTCAATCTCTTCATCCTGTTCGTACACCAATTTGTCAGCAGTGACCTCTTTAATCATAGCGCCGATTTTGAACTCAACACCGCGCGCCTCAAGAGAGTTCATCGCATATTCCACAAGCTCGGGATCGAAACCAGGTAGTGCTGTAGGTGCAGCTTCGACGTTGATGATACGCACGTTTTCACGCGGTACGTCGTATTCTTTACAAAGCTCAGGCACACGGTTGGCAAGTTCTCCGACGAACTCTATTCCAGTGAAACCTGCACCGCCTACTACAAGGTTGAGACGCTCCTGCTTCTTATCTTTTTCGTTGTTGTACTTGGCGAAGTTGTACTCGATATGCTGACGGATCAGGCGGGCACTGTTAATGTCGTTGATCGTGAATGCATTTTCAAGTAGTCCCTGGATACCGAAAGTAGCAGCTTCGAAACCGAGACCGATTACGAGGTAATCGTAAGAAAGTTCGCCGTTTTCAAGGGATACTTTCTTGTTTTCAGGATCGATTCCGGTGACCGCCTCCTGAACGAAGTTGATTTTGTTCGTGTCGATGACACTATTCACTTCCATTCTCGTGCGGTCATGGTGAAGCGTTCCGGCCGCATTTTCGTGCAACCACGTCGTCTGATAATGATAACTGTGTTTGTTGACGAGTGTAATATTTGCGTCGTCAGCGCTGAGTTTCTTCTGCAGCTTAGAGGCGGTCATGATGCCACCATAGCCGGCGCCCAAAATAACGATATTAGGTCTGTTCAATCCAATCACATCCATTTTTAGATTTTTAAAGTATACGTTTGTGACATTTTTCACACAGAAAGACATAAAAGTCTTCACCCGGAAAAAAAAGTGTCACGATTTCGTAATATCTCACAGGTAACATATTAGCTTTTTTTTCACTGTTTTTCAACCTTTCGCTTGCGATTCTTTCAATAATTATCTATTGTAATAATTGTGCTGAAGTATTAAAGAAGTGATTTTTCGTATATACAGGAGGTTCCCTATATGAGTAAAAAAGTTCATGATATTACGATAATCGGTGGTGGACCTGTTGGATTATTTACTGCCTTTTACGGAGGTATGCGCCAGGCGTCCGTCAATATAATCGAGAGTCTCCCTCATCTCGGCGGCCAGCTTACTGCGCTATACCCGGAAAAATATATTTTTGATGTAGCCGGTTTTCCGAAAGTGAGAGCCCAGGAGCTCGTCGACAATCTCACGGAACAGGCGATGGCTTTCGATCCCGACGTTACGCTTGGAGAAGCGGTCCAGACCGTGGTGAGACAGGAAGATGGTTCATTCAAACTCACGACGAACAAAGACGTCCACTACACGAAAACGATTATCATAACAGCGGGCAACGGTGCCTTTGAACCGAGAAAACTGAAGATAAAAGATACGGAGCGTTTTGAAGAAACGAACCTTCACTACCACGTGAACAACATGGAGCGGTTCCGTGGACACAATGTCATGATCTGTGGCGGCGGGGACTCAGCGGTCGACTGGGCACTGATGCTCGAACCGATCGCCAAACAGGTGACGCTTGTACACCGGAGAGCCAATTTCCGTGCTCACGAGCACAGTGTGGAACAGCTGGAGAATTCCAGCGTGCGAACTCTCACCCCGTTCACTCCCGAGAAACTCGTCGGTGATGAAACGATCAACCAGGTCGTATTGAAAGAAGTGAAGGGCGAGCAGGAAGAAACCGTTGATATCGATGATCTGATCGTCAACTACGGGTTCATCAGTTCTCTCGGCCCGATCAAGGAGTGGGAACTCGACATCGATAAGAACAGTATTGTCGTCAATCAGAAAATGGAGACGAATATCGAAGGTGTTTACGCTGCCGGTGACATCTGTACCTATCCCGGTAAAGTGAAACTGATCGCTTCCGGTTTCGGCGAAGGACCGACAGCGGTCAATAATGCGAAGAACTATATAGACCCGACTGCCCGAGTACAGCCGAAACATTCCACCAGCATGTTTTCCGGATAATTTCATTAAAAAAAATGCTTTCCAGCCAAAGGAAAGCATTTTTTTATGTGTAGGATACAAGCTCAAAATTTGGCAGGTAACTCTCTATCCCTCCGGCTTCTATAAACCTACTTCATTAACTGCGTATTCAGCCTGTTCTCTAGTGAACCCGGAGCCGCTGTCAGAGGAAAGTTGCTGAATGAGCCGGTCTCTGGAAAAGGACATAGTTTCCAGGTAGTTTTCTGCATCTTTTACGGCTTGTTCCTTCCAGTCAACATCCAGCTGATTCACCGCAAATTCGGCATCCTCCTGTGGATAACCGCTCCCTGCATCCGAGGATAACTGATCAATGAGCCCTTGCTTTGAAAATGCCGAAAACTCCAGATAACTTTCCGCTTCCTCCACGGCATTCTTCTGAGACATACTCATCGACTCACCTGAGCCATTACTGTCCCCGGAAGATGCATTCTCTGACTCTCCGTTATTTCCGAAATCAAGCTGATCGATAGCATATTGTGCCTGTTCCTCGGTGAATTGTTCGCCCGCTTCGGAGGTGAGTTGCTGTTTGAGTCCCTGTTCTGAGAAAGCACTCATATCCAAATAACTTTCAGCGCTGTCAACAGCCTGCTCGTTCCAATCGACCTCCAGCTGACTCACCGCAAATTCGGCATCCTCCTGTGGATAACCACTTCCATAATCAGAGGATAACTGATCGATGAGTCCCTGTTTTGAAAATGCCGAGAACTCCAGATAATTCTCTGCCTCCGCTACCGCATTCTTTTGAGAGGTCGTCATACTTTCCTCTGCTTCATCACTCTGCTCGGAAGCATTTACGTTTTCCTCTTCGTCGTTGCTTTTCTTTTCCGACTCCTCCGTGTTTGCCTCAGAATCACCTATCTCTTCACTGGAGACCTGCTCACTTTCCGTCGAGTCCTCTGCATCTTCGGCCGTTTCCTCACTGCCAAGGCTACCTCCGATCATGATTACTACAACGAGAACGATCCAGAACCACACTCTCTTGAAAAACGGTTTCTTTCCTTTTTTGCCAGCCATTCCATCCCTCCTCTATATTCTCATAACATGACAACTCCCTGCATTGCTTTCTCTACAAATGTTTTTCTCCGTAGTAAGCGGTGAGGACTCCTATATTTAAACCCTACCACATTTTCATGCCTTTGCAGGCAGGGATATCCGAATCCTTTACAAGGTATACAAATAATTGTAATTACACAAAAAACACCCTTGCATTCTCCATTTTTATGATTCTGTTATCGTTAACGGGTTAATAGATTTTTTAATATAAACGTCCTCATTCACTTTTACGGATACTTTCGAGCGTTTCTCTGGAAAATCCCATAAAAAATACGCCTTCAAACGAAATTTTTATTCGCTCGAAAGACGTATTGATGTTCGGTCCTTCCCAGATCGGGAATAACCGGATATGCAGTTTATCAGCAATCAGGGTCCGGTGTCCCTTTGGCTGAGCGTTGGCTCGACGGGTTTACTCATGTCATACGTCGATTGACAACATTTGCTTAGGTCGTTTTATCTCGACTTTATAGCGATGACTCCCGTTATACTAAGTCAATCCATCTTCGCACATGATCGAAAACTAAGGAGAGGGGTTTCACACATTTTCAGATAAAAAATAACCCCTTACAGAGTTACTATGGTTATTGCAGTTCCTCTATCCACTTTTCCAGTTCACTTTTTTCTCTAAAAGGACTAGCTTGGTTTCGTAAATATTCCAAATCAACTCTATCGAAATTTAAAGCGAGTAACTTAAACCCCCACTTCTTGTCTTCAGCCGAATTCCAAGCGGTAGTACCTCTTAAGCGATCTAATATAATATCTTCAATAGAAATAACGTACACAAAAATATCTTCGTCCACCTGAAGTTTAATAACCTTTTCTAAATCCCCAGCTAACTCATCATCTGGTATCTCGATAACAACCTCTAAATCATCCCTGTATAAATGACGTTGACTACTTTTATCAATTTTAAAATCTAAAGCCTTGAGTTTCTTGATTACTATATCTCTACCCACACTCACAAAGTCAATATCTCTTGTTGTATATTCTCTTTCAGTATAGATTTCCACCGATAAACCACCTACCACCACAGGCTTTACTCCGTCTTCTTCCAGGACCGAAGTAACTATACCTGCGACACTTAACATGGTGTTGAATTTATCTACAGGATCCAGTTTCGATAATGCTTTTTTAGCTTCATACAAGTCCATATACACTTATTCTCCCGTTAGATTATATTCTTCACTTATTTATGAAAGAATCTAATATCTTCACTTCCCCAGAGTCTTTAGGCCGGACTCTTCCCTTTTTGTATTCACTATCTTTATCTACTTTCTTCTCAAAATCTTCAATGACATTTTTAAAATTACGAGCATTTTTCTCTCTGTTGGCCCTTAATTGATTTAAAGTGAAAGTTCTCAATGTAAACACCTTTTCTATTGTTTGATTTATAGCCACTGCGTTACAAATAGAAGTTATAGTAGTTAACCTAATTATAACCTTGTCAAGTTACTTATATCAAGTGACACTCTCTTCCTACGGAAACATCTTATGAGCTAGTCTTTCCTGATTCCTCACGCCCATAATAGTTTAAAATCATTCGTTGCTATCTGCTTCGTAACCTATAAAAAATACGCCTTCAAACGAAATTTCCATTCGCTCGAAAGACGTATTGATGTTCGATCCTTCCCTGATCGGGAAGAACCGGTTATGCAGTTTATCAGCAATCAGGGTCCGGTGTCCCTTTGGCTGTAGCGGTTTGGAACGAAGAACCGCACCCGCAGGATACGATAGCGTTAGGATTTTCGATTGTGAATCCTCCGCCCATCATATTCTGTTTGAAGTCGATTTCCGTACCTTCAATAATCGCAGCGTCCTGGTTATTGATCACGACGTGCACTCCATCGTGTTCTTCCGTTATGTCAAGATCTTCATTGATGTTATCTTCAAAACCAAGTTTATAAGAAAGACCGCTGCATCCTCCGCCCTGGACACCAAAGCGCAAGTATTTATCCTGTGACTCTTCTTCCTGCAGCATTTCTTTGACTCTATAAATTGCAGCTTCCGTAAGTTTTAAAACCATTCGGAACCTCCCCTTTCTAATTTCAGTATATAGATTGAACGCCAATAGTTCAATCCATTCAAACCAGTTGTTCTTCCTCGAGATAAGCATATATTTTTTCAAGTAACTCTTTCGGGGAGTCGGCGAAAATCCGCTCCCCTTCCACGAGTGCGTAATTCTTGATGGCACAAAGGCCGCAATGATTCAGGCATCCTACTTCCTGAACGTCGAGATCAGGATCTTTTTCGAGTTGTTCCTTCACTTCCTGAGAGCCGTCTATAAGATTAGTTACACAAAATTCGATGAGAGGATTCAATCTATCCCTCCTGCTTTGTCAGACCACGTTTTTCCAGGTGACGATAGACGGATTTCAGCCGCGGTGTCCCTTCCCCGGCCACTTCCCCTTCTACAAGAACCAATGGATAAAACAGTTCATCTTCCATGATTTTTTCTATGAATTCATCTTCTTCCGCTTCAAATATATCAATATATCGATAAGAAATGTTGTCATTTCCGAATTTACGTCCGATCGCTGCCTGGAGCCATTCATACGTTTCTATCGAGCCCGGTGCGTTCACGCAACTCGCACAGCGCTCTCTCGCCCCATAAACAGTTACAGTCACGTTTCCCTCATTCATGAGCATTCGCCTCCTTCTCAGCTACTTTCATTTTACAAAATTCATGAAAAAAGATAAAATGATAATAGTTCTCATTCCATAAGTCACTCGTTCTTATTTTGTGTTAAAATAAAATTAAGAAGATCGAGAAAGGGGAAAGTTGATATGCAGGATCAAGTACAGGAAGTTCTCAATAAACTACGTCCATTCTTGCTTCGTGACGGAGGCGACGTGGAACTCGTAGATGTGGAAGATGGCATCGTCCGTCTGCGTCTTATGGGAGCATGCGGCAACTGCCCAAGTTCCACCATCACATTGAAAGCCGGAATCGAACGGGCTTTGAGCCAGGAAGTTCCGGGAATTTACGAAGTAGAGCAGGTATTCTAAACATATAAGTGTAAAAAGAGAAGGGCGCCCCCTTCTCTTTTTTTGTTCTTCAGGTAACCGGTGTGATCGGCTCCTCGCCGGATAAGACGCGTATACAATTATCGAGACAAAGCTGCATCATCCGGTATCTCGTTTCCACCGAAGACGAACCGATATGAGGTGTAGCCGTCACATTTTGCATCTGCAGGAGCGGGTGACTCGAGGAGATCGGCTCTTCCTCGAATACATCGAGTCCGCATCCTTTGATTTCCCCCTTTTCAAGCGCCTGGTAAAGAGCTTCTTCATCCACCGTCTTTCCGCGGGAGGTATTGATGAAGTATGCATCACGCTTCATCTTCCGGAACGTCTCCTCCCCGAATAAGTGACGCGTTTCTTCCGTAAATGGAGTCATACATACAACATAATCGGACTTTTCTAGCAGCTCGTCAAAAGAAACGTAACGCGCCCCGAGTTCTTCTTCCGCCTCCGTTTTTCTGGAGCGGTTATGGTAAAGGATGTCCATGGAGAAACCTTTGGCTCTTTGAGCTACCGCTTCCCCAATACGTCCCATCCCGACGATGCCCATCGTTTTATGATGGACGTCCGTCCCCGCAAGCTGCAGCGGGGACCACTGCTTCCACTTATCCTCTTTTATGTAGGCTTCTGCTTCAGTGATTCTTCTCGCGGTGTTAAGCATCAGAGCGAAAGTAAGGTCGGCCGTCGTCTCCGTTAGCACATCCGGCGTGTTCGTCACTGTGACCCCGTACTTTCTCGCAGCTTCCACATCGATATTATCGAAGCCCACGGCAAGGTTTGCGACGACCTTTGCGGAAGTCTCGCGGAAAAACTCTTCCCCTAATTTTTCACTCAACATCGGAATAAGGGCGTCCACCTCTTTCACCTGTGCAGAGAGTCGCTCCGCAGGGATCGGTTCATCCACCTCGTACATTTCAATATCCAATTTTCCGCGGTAAGGCTCTACCACTTCTTCCGGCAACGGTCTCGTAATGTATACTTTCGGCTTTTGCATCGTTATCGCCCCCGTTTCTGTAGGAGAGGACGTACGTCTCTCTCTTTGTTATACTGTATTCACGAGTTTGTATCTGTATAAACTCGGGTAAATGAAAATTGTAATCAGTTGTTAGGAGGAAGCTATCATGGAAAATAAAATCACGGAACTAGAACAGACCGCAAGAAACTGGCTGAAAGAACGCGGCGTCGGCATTGATGACATGGCCGATCTCGTCTATTATCTCCAGTCCAAATACCACGAAGGGCTCACGCTCGATGAGTGTCGCCACAACGTCCATAAAGTACTTCAAAAAAGAGAAGTGCAGAACGCTATCATCACCGGGATCCAAATGGACAAGCTCGCTGAGGATAATAAACTCGAAGAACCGCTTCAAACGACCGTTGTTACCGACGAGAGCTTGTATGGGATTGACGAGATCATTGCATTCGCAATCGTGAACGTCTACGGTTCTATCGGTTTCACGAACTATGGCTACATCGACAAACAGAAACCAGGCATCCTTAAAGAACTTGATGATAAGTCCACCGGCAAATGTCATACTTTCTTAGATGACATCGTAGGCGCTATCGCCGCTGCGGCTTCGAGTCGTCTGGCACACAGTGCCGCTGGAGATGACGAAGAATAGTTAAATCACCGACTTAAGCTATTCCACTCATCCAGCGTTTTCACTTTATAAGTGGGCTGTACGCGGACATCGTTCAGATCATTGAACGATGTCGCTCCGGTTTCCACCATCAGAGTATCCACCCCCGCACGGATACCTGCGAGAATATCCGTATAATAATTATCCCCCACCAGCAACGCCTCTTCTTTCGCGGTCCCGAGCACCGCCAGCGCCTGATCGATAATGAACGCCTGAGGTTTCCCTAGATAAAGCGGACGCACCCCTGTCGTAAGGGCGATCATTTCCGTAATGGATCCATTTCCGGGCAGAAGCCCTTCTTCCGTCGGGATTGCTTTATCTTCATTCGTACTTATGAACGTCGCACCGTTCTGGATATTCAAAACAGCGAGCTTCAGTTTTTCATACGACAGCTCCCTGTCGATCCCCACGACGACGATATCCGCTCCCTTTTCCGTGAATGTCGCACCACTGCTTTCCAGTGCGGCTTCGAGCCCTTCTTCCCCGATCATGTATACACTCGGATTTCCGTAGTTCTGACTTATATAAGCAGCTGCCGCCATACTTGACGTATATACCTGATCCGAACGGGCAGAGATACCCATCCCGTTCAATTTCTCCGCCACCTGGGAAGGCATACGGGAGGAATTGTTGGTGAGAAACAGGTAAGGAATACCCTCCTGCTTACACACTTCTACGAATCCAGGTGCTTCTTCAATCACTTGTTGTCCTCTGTACATCGTACCGTCGAGGTCGAGCAGCATCCCCTTGTAATTCTTCATTCTTCCCGCTCCTTCGTAAACGCCGAAACATTACCTAGCTCTGCATTCAGATAATGGCGGATGCGTTCTGGAAACTCCCGGAGGGCATCGATACAGGCCGTCCATTCGTTAAGTAGTGCTTCATGGGATACGGTGGTATACTCCCGCACGACTATTTTCCTCATATCCACGATCCGTTTATACAGATCCTCCTCTTCATAAGGAAGGACATTTTCATCCATCAGTATATCGATGATGTCATGATAACTTCCCGGGTCCCGCATAATGAAGCCGTCGATCATTTTATTACCGACATCGATGATCACTTCTATACTCATATGGGTCGCCCGCTCCAGTGCCAGACGCTCGGTAGTCGAAGTCGCCTTCGCCTGCTGCAGCTGCGGAATCAGTTCCTCTACATAGAGAAGCAAATTTTCAATCTCTTCACGATTCACAAAATACATCTAGTCCCCCAACCTTTCTGATCTCGAATGTAACAGTTTTTTTCATGGCTCTGTTATCGTTTATTGTTGATTTTCATCCCTACGGGGGGAAGCTTGCCGCGGGCATGACGCGGGCTTCCGGAACCTCACTCCGTTCAATTCCGGTGATTTTCCGTTCATGCTATTCCCGCAGGCGTCTCCACCCTTCGTCCTTAAAATCAACAACCGGCTTTAACAGAGCCTTTTCCATACAGAAACCCTCCTGTGTAAGAATATTACAAGCATCAGGAGGGTGGTTTGTCTGCAGAAACAAAAGAACAGGAACTTTTCTGTCCCATCACTTGTCGATTCTTTTCAGAATGAAGTAAGCACATCCGAAATTACAATGTTCATAAAGATAATCTTCCAGCGTGCTGATTTTCGTATCGAACGTCGCCTTCTGATTCTGATCGTCATAGAAACCTTTCAGACGGAGCTGTCCATAGCCCCAGTCTCCGACAATAAAATCATATTTGCTTAAAATATCGCTGATTCTCTGATCGATTGCTTCTTCATCCACAGCATCTCTGTGGTTTTCAATGATTTCATATTGTTTACCTAACAAATCCAGCATTCTATCACCTCTTACGTTGTAGTCAGTATACCATATTTCCGCCCGTCACAAAAAAGAGGAAGCGATATCCGGGAGGAGAACCGGAAGCCCTTATGTACGAAGAAAAGCAGCCTGCGAAAGACACAGACTGCTTTTATCTTTATTGATTTTTCGATTTACGAACAGCATTCGTAATACTGAGAGCGAGTCCGCCCCATATAATTGTAATTGTGATGATGAACATGACGACAGCCATTAGCGAGACCCCTCCTTATGGTTTGGTTTCGTCGGATCGACGAACACTGTGTTTGTCGGCCACTTCTTCATGGAGAAGGCGAAACCGATGAGAATAGCTGCGATTGCTACGACCCAGCCGAAGTAGATGAGGAAGTCCGCCGGGTATCCTGCATACGGTTCCGCCAGCTCCGAAGTGAAGTTCTGAACCATCTGGAACCCGAGTACGATCGGTGTAATGACACCTAGACATACACGCCACCAGCTCCCGAGCATCACGTCGGATGTTTTGTTTGCGTGGGTCTGCAAGTTTTTCAGCTCCCGAGCAAACCAGGCTACGGCTACGACTTCGAAGAGACCTGCAAGCGCCACTCCGTAGCTGTTGATGAAGTGATCGACGGTGTCGAGGATATTCAACCCGCCTCGTGTTGCGTACAGCAGGGAAATGATAGCTGCGATACCTCCACCGTAAATGACTGATCTCTGGCGGGAAATATTGAATTTCTCAGAGACAGCTGCTACATACGTCTCTGAAATGGAAATCATCGAAGAGAACCCGGCCAGCACAAGTGATGCGAAAAACAGGAAGCCGAATAATCCAGGTATGCCCGGTATCTGACTGATGATTTCAGGAAATACCATGAACGCAAGACCTAAACCACCGACACCTTTCTCCGCAGCAAGTCCTGCTACCGTCGTATCGTATTGGAATGCCATAAACCCGACAGCGGAGAATACCCCGATACCTGCAAGGATTTCGAAGGACGAGTTCGCAAAACCGGTTATGAAGGCATTGTTCGTAATATCAGACTTTCTCGGCAAATATGAAGCGTATGTGACCATGATCGCAAAGGCGATAGATAGACTGAAGAATATTTGTCCATACGCCGCTATCCAGACGTTCGGATCCGCGATCCTGCTCCAATCCGGTTCGAAAAAGCTGTTCAAGCCGGCCATGGCTCCCGGTAGAGTGACAGCACGGATGACAATGATAAGAAACAGTACGACAAGGGTCGGGATGAAAATTTTGTTAGCTACCTCAATCCCTTTCTTGACTCCTCTTGAAAGCGTTCCCAAAACTATCGCCCAAACAATGACGAGAGGAATCAGTACTTTCGGTACAAGACCGCCGATTTGTCCGGCGTCGACAAGATTCAGGAAGTCCCCGACGAAGAACGCTGTCGGATCACTACCCCACGACTGGCCGAATGAGTAGAATGCATACATAAGGGCCCAGGCGATAATGACCGCGTAGTAGGTGGAGATGACAAATGCGACTAGAACCTGCCACCAACCGATCCATTCCATCTTTTTGTTCATCGTGGCATAGGATTTCGGAGCGGATCCCCTATACTTGTGCCCAATCGTATATTCCATGATCAGAAGCGGAATCCCGGCAGTAAGTAGTGCGAATAGATAAGGTACGATGAATGCGCCGCCACCACTTTCATAAGCTGTTGCGGGAAAACGCCAAATGTTTCCGAGACCGATCGCCGATCCCATCGCTGCAAGTAAGAACCCTACCCGGGTCCCCCATTGTGCGCGATTTTCCATAGAAAAGACCTCCCTTTTTTTCGTTCATTTGCCCTACGATCACACATAAATTTTTCAGACAAATGTGATTATTTTCATTTCTCTGTAATCACCTATAAATTATAATGGGAAGAAACCCCTATGTCAAAAGAAAATTCAGGCAATTCTAAATAAACAAAAAAGGCCGACAGAAAGGAAAAACTCCTCCCTGCCGATCTTCCACACTTGATTCATTTTTTCGCTTTCAATACAAAGCCGATTACGATAACGACGGCAAGCGTCGCTACGAGAGGCACCAGGACGTTTCCGACGACAGCGAACAGAACATACCCGACAGAGGCTGCAATCGCTGCAATCATTGCATACGGCAGCTGTGTGAGCACGTGATCGATGTGATGGGATCCTGCCCCCGTCGAAGAAAGGATCGTCGTATCGGAAATCGGAGAACAGTGATCTCCGAAGACAGAACCGGCCAGAACCGCAGACAATGCCGGCACGATAAACGCGGGATCCGTAACAGCTGCGATTTCTCCTGCAATCGGCAGCATGATCCCGAACGTACCCCAGGAAGTTCCGGTCGCAAGTGCCATGAAACCTGCGGTGAAGAAAATGAGAAGCGGCAGATACGCAATGTTCAGGTTGGAAGCCTGGACAAGTCCGGCCAGATACTCTCCTGTACCGAGCTGATCGATGACAGACCCGATCATCCATGCGAGAGCGAGAATGTAGATCGCCGGAAGCATGGCTTTGATTCCTTCCCAGAGCACTTTCTCGAGCCCCGATTTTTCAGAAGGAAGCGTCATGTACATGACGGCCGCTGTAATCGCAGCGATCAGTCCTCCGTAAAACAGGGAGATGTTCACATTCGTATTGGCGAAGGTGCTCAAGATATCCGCTGAACCTTCTGTCCCCTGGATACCGGTGATGATCATCATTCCGACCGTCACGACGACAAGGACGATGATCGGCAGAAGCAGATGGATGATTTTGCCGTTGTCATGCGGCTTGAACTCATCGTTCAGATCTCCGGGGATATCCTTATGTTTCGGATCGGTCAATTCCCCGCTTTGCTCCGCTCTTTCTTCGTGCTTTTTCATCGCCCCGAGATCAAGCTTCAGGAAAATGGTCATAAACACCATCAGTATTGCAGCAAATACGTAGAAGTTGTACGGAATCATCTGGATAAACGCTTCGAACGCTCCGATGTCCGTGATCTCATTCGCAGCCAAAATGGTAGCGAGCGTACCGATAATGTAGGCTCCCCAACTCGAGATCGGGGAAATGACGGTGATCGGTGCAGACGTAGAGTCGATATAGTATGCGAGTTTCGCTCTCGATACCTTCTGTCTGTCGGTCACCGGTCGCGCCACCTGACCTACAGCAAGCGCGTTGAAATAGTCATCGATAAATATGATAATACCAAGAATCGCCGGTACGAGCGACGCCCCTCTTTTCGACGTCACCCGGCTCACCGCCCATTTTCCGAACGCCCTGCTTCCGCCTGAAGCAGTCATGAACGCAGTCATAATACCGAGCAATAACAGAAATGTAAGCAGGTACAGGTTCCCCATATTGAGCGCACCTTCTGTGAAGAAGATCGTATAGAATTCCTGCCACACGAGACTGAGTGTCCCTACTACATCGAATCCTGTCAGCATGAACGCACCGACGAGGATCCCGAGTCCTAGTGATAATAAAACCTGACGGGTCGCTATGACTAATATGAGCATCAGTACAGCGGGGATCAGGGAATAGATTGTTCCTTCCATGAGTCTACCTCCAAAAATATATTTTGCATGGAAAGACTACTGGGGAGTGAATATAGGAGTAATCGGAAGTTTTTTTGCATATAAAAAAGCAATGATGAAAAATAATCCATCATTGCTCCTTCAGGCAATATGATTATCCTCCATTCGATCAGTAGCGCACCATGCATTTATCAAAATGCATGACAGTACATCCTTTGTTCAAACATGTACCAGCAAGGATAGCTCGACGACTACCCCTACTTCGGCAGGGAACCCTTTTTCCGGTCGTCTTCGCTGTCACACTCTGACCGGATACTCATGTTTCCCGCTCCTCTACCTCATCGAGGCGATAAGGTCTCACGCGTATTTAATTCGGATTAATTCTATCAGCTTCATTCTCCCAATGCAAGAGCTCCGGGAAAAGAATTAAGTTAGTTTTCAGTAGGAGGTGCCTACGATTGAGCGGACGGCTTTCACTAAAACATCCCGTAGCATTTCCGGAAGATAATACGTCTTCGTTTTACTGTGACTTATTTCCGGAAAGAACTTCCCGAAACTGAACGTATCAGCTGTCGCGAAGCTGTACCAGCGATTCTTCTCCACAGGTTCTCCGTTGAACAGCACTTTCCTCACGTGCTCCTCCCCGTCTGACGAAGTCACGGTTTCGACCTCCAGCCCGGCAAAAATCATTTTCCCGATCACTTCCCCGCGAAATCCGAGGCCCTTCAACGGGAACTCGGTGATCTGTTTCGTGTGAGCAGAACGCACCACTTCCACGATTTCTTTTCCACTCAAGTGGACTTTACACGGATTCATCGGATGAGGACAGATGCGGTGAAGATCCGAATACGTAACCTCTCCCTTGCCGAGCCCTTCAAGCAGAACTCCCGCGTTCAGCATGGCTATATCCGCTTTCGTCCAGCGACGCAGTTCCTCTGTCAATTGCGTAATAAGGGGATTATCAGTAAACCAGGCTACATCAAGCGGTTCCTTAAGATCCGTAACTTTTGAATGAAGAAGGTGCTGAGCTCTCGCATTCAGCCGGTCGAGACGCTTCTTCACTTCTTTGTTTTCAGAAAGAGCCGTGGAAGCTACGGTATACGCTTCTTTGTTCTCCAGAGTGCCACGCTCATGATCCCAATCGAGAAAAATCTCTCCAAGGTGCGTCCCGTGCTTCCCGGAAGCCGTCAGAAGCACACCGTGATGCATCTCCCCTTCCGGAAGTAAATGGTGCGTATGCCCGCCTATGATCACATCGATTTCCGGATAATCCTCTGCGAGCTGGCGATCGGTATGATACCCGAGGTGGGATAATAAAATGACGACATCACTTTGTTTCTTCACCTCGTCCATATACTTTTTCATCACTTCCTCCGGCGGTTTCACGTCCCAGCCGAGAAGCTTGTAGAAAACGCGGAACGGAGCCGTCAGACCAATTACACCGATTTTCACACCTGACTCAGTCGTTTTGATTTCGTACGGCTTGAGCCAGGTCGGATCCTCTTTATCGATAGGTGTAATGTTGGCACAAACGACGGGAAACGTAGCCTCGTCATAAAGATGATACAATTCATTGTCGGAAAGCGTAATCCCTTCATTGTTTCCGATATTCACCATATCATAGCTGCTCGCATTCAGAAGCTCCACGTTCCCTCTGCCTTTCAGACCTTCGGCAATCGGATGGAAGCGGTCCATATGATCCCCGTTATCGAGAGCAAAGACAGCTTCGCCCTTTTCTTCATGCTCCCGCCTTTTCTCTTCGATATAACCTGCAAGCTGCGGCCATTTTTCAAAATGACTGTGCAGATCGCTCGTATAATAGACGAATATTTTTTCACTCATAGCTTCTACTCCTTATTAAAGTCCTTGGGAAATCAGGCGGATTCCGATCAATATGAGCAGAATACGAAGCACCCATTCTACACTTTTGGCATTCATTTTCCGGTTGACGTAGGCCCCGACGGTACCGCCGAGATAGGCACCAGGGATGAAAAACAAAGTCCTGTACCAATCCACGTGCCCGAGACCGATGTGCGTGACGGAACTCGGAATCACGGCGAAGAAAATCATGAACATCGAAGTCGCTGTCGCAATGTGCGGTGGAAGCTGGAATAGAAGAATCATCGCAGGCACCATAAGTGATCCCCCGCCGATGCCTAGCAGCCCCGATAAGGTTCCGACGATGAATGCCAAGATCACCCCGAGCGAAATCGGCACCGTATAATGATATTCTTCCCCGCCTACCGTCTTCACCCGCTCCATTCCTTTTTTGAAAAGAGACTGGGACGACTGGCGTCTCGGAAGGAAAAACAGTAGCGAAACGAAAATCATAACCCCGCCGAAGATAAGGGAGAACAGATCTCCGTCGATGAACCCGTTAATGTATGCACCTGCAATACCTCCCGGAACACTTCCGACGAGAAACAGGGCACCAAGCTTGAAATCGACCCGCTTATGACGGATATATGAAATCGCCGAGGACATCCCGGTGAAGATCATGACGATCAAGGATATCGCAACGATCCGCTGAGGTGTGACCCACGAAAACGACTCGAAATAGTCAGATAAAAATAAGAGGGAGGGAACAAGGATGACTCCCCCTCCCAGGCCGGCGATACTGCCGGCGAACGCTGTCAAAAAGCCGATAATTAGTGAAATAATAATAAAAATCATATATGTACCTTCTTTACCTATAATATTTAATTATACCTTCATTATGATGATAATAACACACGTTTTGTCCGAATGAAAAAGCACGAGTAATGAATCTTCTCGTATAGATAATTCTTCATTTATATCTATTTACCTAAGAGCAGTGCATGCAAACAATACTTTAATAACCTCCCCAAGAAGTCTAGAAGTGAGGTGTCTTCCAGATTCTCCTCTCTCACTAGATTTTCTATTTCCCAATTACGACAATATCCAAAGGTGGCTTTTCTTAAAAGTGTTATACTACTAATAAAAGTTAAAAGTGAATGAGAAATTCAAGTTTTCTCGTTAGTAATGCCATCAGCTAAAAGGTCACTAAAGAGATTTAGAGAGGTTTAAATTAAACTAATAATTCCTCTAGACAAACTTTTATAACTCATTATTCTAGGAGGAACAATATGAAAATAATTGTATTTGGTGCCACTGGAGGAGTAGGGCAACATGTTGTAAAGCAGGCACTGGATAAAGGGATGGAAGTGACTGCTTTTGTACGCACTCCTTCAAAGATAGAAGTGGCGCATGACCTTCTGAATATTACCCAGGGGGATGCTTTTAATAAGGAAGAGGTAGCTGAAGCAATTGCAGGACAAGATGCCGTCGTTTCATGTTTAGGTTCAAGTCGAGGCTTGAAAAAATCGACCGAGGTTGAAGAGATGACGAAAAACATTGTAACTGGCATGCAGGAGCGAAACGTGAATCGAATCATTTTCACGTCTTCTGCAGGTATCAACGGAGAAATGCCAGGAATAAGCGGGAAGATAATTATGAAAATACTTAAAAACGCCCTAAGAGACCATCGCAACGCAGTTGACTATATTCAATCTCATGGCCTGGATTTCACCATTGTCAGAGCGATGGGGCTAACGAATGAAACCCCGACAGGAAAATATAAAGAATCAAAATCCGGTGTGCCTGGAAAAGCAAAAACCATTCCACGAGCGGACGTTGCCGATTTCATCTTGAAAGCATTAAACGATAACCGATACGAACATTCATCTGTATGTATTTCTAAATAAAGCAATCATTCTCCTTTGTGAGAAACTTGCTTTTATGTAAAGAGATAATAAAAGCGGCTGAAAGTATTATCCCTACTTCCCAGCCGCTTCCGTCTTCCTATAAGTTTTAAAACGCTCCGGATCCTCCACCGCCGCCACCGACACCAGCTCCTCCGCCGGCCCCGGCGCCTGTAGTAGCTGAAACGGCAGCATGTTGGTCAGCCTGTTCGAAACTGTGGTCCAGCGTTCCGGCGAGCACCATGAACAGGATCAGGTCATTGCCAGTAACAGCAGTTAAGGTCAAGTCGTTGTCAGGCTTTCTTTTACCTGCTCCGATCTGGTAGAGAAATGCAGTGATCTGTTCCTTCTCTTCCCACTCCTGCCACTTGTCTCCGGTTTTCAGAGGTTCCAGTTCCTGCTTGATCCGCTGCCCTTCAAATGTAAGCGGGCGATACGCTATATCAAAGAACAGGAAGTAGAAAAATAGCACGATCGCTCCTACCATCCAGCTGTATACTCCGAAGACCGGGAATAAAATAGCGAACGGAACAACAGCGAGAGCAGCAATCCCTGCAATCCAGCGAGGTTTCGTATTATCCTCATACAGGTCATATTGCTTCACCTCCCGTTTCACTCCTTCACTCCAGGAATGGAAGCTGTTCTGATACTCCTCGATGTTCTCCTCATCTTCCAGATAAACTTCCAGGTCCTCGACATGAAACATTCCGTCGTGGCCGACCTCGTCGAAGAGCCACTCCATCAGAAGGCTTTCATGCTCATAGTCGGTGTTCCGTTGAACGATGCGGAACTCTTCTTCGGATACTTTCTCGACATACCCTTTTCGTACGAGCTCAAGCAGTGCCGAAGTCATCATCGGAATGGTGACCTGTCCGTGATTGGTAAACATGAGCGTTGCGGGCAGACTCATCGAAGTCTTCGGAAACTGACCGATTCCGCTCTGCTGACGTTCCGCTTCGCGCACGGTTTCCTGTCTTTTTCTCCAACCGGTCACACTTATGAGTAATGCCAATAAGAGAAATGCCCCGATAATATAGGGTCCCATACTACTCCAGCGCTCCTGACGCTCCGCCCTGGCAGCCATCTGTTCATCCAGTTCCTGTTTATCTGATTGGATCACGGGCAACATCGTTTCGTCCCTCGTCCTCTCTGCCTGAGAGAAGAGAGCAGCATCATACGCGACTCGTATGTCTCCGTTTTTCCCTTCGGATACTTCACCCATATCAAACGTCACTTCTCCGCCGGAAGAGATTTCAGCGGTGTCATAAGCTGCATCAAAACCGTATGCCGCTTCCGCTTCTGACGGTTCCGGAGGCATAACGGTGATCGTCATATTTTCATAATCAGACTCATTGCTTTCATCGAAAAACGGCCAGTAAAACTCGCCGACATCAGAATATACCTCGACACCGTCTTCGATAATATAGGTAAGATCGACGGTCACCGTCTCATCTTCACCGGTCCGGTGGATTTTATAGAGGTTCTCCTCCCGCTCGATTTCTAATTCAGCTCCGTCTTCAGAAGCCTGGAAGTCTGTGATAGACGTCTCCTCTTTAGGGATGAGTTCTCTCGTAATCCCGTTGAATTCCCCATCGAACGTGTACGTATGTGTTTCGCTCACTTCGACATTTCCATCATCCTGGAGCTGTGCAGTGATGTTCGTCCGATCGATTTCGTACTCCACTGCTAACACGGTCCAGGGAGAAACAAACAGTAACACCCCGAGTATGAGAATGATTTTTTTCATGGATGATCCCTCCCCTTCACCCTTATCCTACGGACGACTACAAAAAAGGTTTCACTATTTTCTCGCTCCTATGTATTGCAAGATAGAAGAAGAATTGGAAGAAATCTATCCACGGGTGGATCTGTTATTGAGAAAGGAGGCCGTGATGAATAGCAAAGAAATGATTGAAACCAATAACGGGAAACGGAGGAAGTGCTTTCGGAGACGGTCGACCATCTCTTTAAGGTCCAGAAGCATGGGCGCACGGCTGAGGAAGTGTTCGGGGACGATCCAAAGGGACATGCAGAGGATATCACCGGAGAACTACCTGCTATGATGACGAAGAAAAGAATCTCACTCGTCATCACCGGGGTCCAGAGTGATCCCGGGAAGACTATTCATCTCGGTTCTTTTCTGGTGAAGGCGTACATTCTTATCCCGCTCGGCTTCCTGTTCATCCGGTATATGGGATGGACTACGTTCAGGGATACGAAACGTTCGATCGAATTCTTGAGGCCTTCGCTTTTGGAGGGAGCGGCATTCGTTTGCTTACGTGGGTCTCCGTGAGGAATTTTGACCATTAAAAAAACCACCCCGTCGTGGAGTAGTACACATCTTTTCGGCTATTACCTATATGCAAGCGGAATCATTTTTATGTAAAAAAGTCTTCCTTATGAAATGGAAGGCTTTTGTTTATTTGGTTCCTTCGATTCTTTTCATGTCTCTCAACCCCTTTATCTTCATGGATAATTTTAGCATAACTCCCTTTATTTAAATGAGGGATGAATGCCGAAGATCTTTGTTTTATTTTGGCTTTTTGGCAAAAGCAAAGGCTCTCTTTTTTCGAACACAAGTGGCTATAAAATGGTGAATAACTCAACGAACATATTTCATGTTAAACTTAAAAACCTTTCGAAAAAACATAAACGATCAATTATGAACAACTCATTTATTACTTTTTTGTTAACAAAGTCAGGCTCGGCGTCAATGAATATAAAGTACAATATTCTCAGGCACTAAAAAACAGACTCCCCCTTTTTTGTAGAGAAAGCCTGTTTCAATAATTGCACCTATTCTGTATTCAAGTAATAGACATGATTATCCGTCCATTCCTTGTCTTCGTAAATGAACCCTTTCCGCGTACACTCGTAGATCATACCGGCCTTCTCAGCAAGTCTGATCGAAGCCGGGTTGTCGAGATTGATATGTGCCTCCATCCGGTGATAACCGAGCCGTTCAAAAGCAAGGTTCAGACCTTCAGCGACAGCCTCCGCTCCATAGCCCTGATTCCGAAACTGGTTGTGGATCCTGTATCCGAGCATCCCCCACTGGAACTCCTCTCTCATGATTGTACTAAGATCGATTTTCCCTAGGTGTTTATCATCTGATTTTCTGAAAATCCCAAGGACATATAAGTCGTCCTTCTCAGCCATCTCTTCAAATTTCTCAACCATTCCATCAAATCTCTCCTGAGACCATTCCTCCAGGTTCACCCTATCTCCATCATACTTGTGCTGAGACTGGAGTCTATGACGAAAACCTTCTCTCCATCGCTCATAGTCTTCTTTTTCCAGAGCCTTAATGTACAGACGGTCCGTTTCAGTATAAAGCTGTTTCTCTTCTGTTTTCAGTGTAATGTCCCCTTTTCATGGATATTTCTCCAAAACTATGTGCTTCGCCCTCAAAGTTTCTCCGTTGTAGTGCCATAAGACATCACACCTTCCATTATGTAGTAGATTCATTGTACCATAATCGTATGCTAATAATAGTTAACCATTGTCAAAAACAACGTTGACACAAATCTTTTTCATTGTAATACTGAAATTGTTAACCCATACATACATTGGAGGTTCACTATGAAACTGAATCATCTCGTATACGTATCTATGTTCGCAGCAATAATGGGAGCACTTGGCCTTATGCCTCCCGTCCCTTTAGGTTTTTCCCCGGTGCCCATCACCCTTCAGACATTGGGTGTCATGCTTGCCGGGAGCGTTCTCGGAGCTAATTTAGGTCCAAAATACGCATCGCTGAGTCAAGTTCTATTTTTATTATTGGTGGCGGCAGGAGCTCCTCTGTTGTCCGGAGGTCGGGGAGGAGTCGGAGTGTTTTTCACCCCCTCCGCAGGCTTTTTGATCGGTTGGATTGCAGGGGCATTCGTGATCGGCTTTTTAGCGTATCGCATGAAAAATGCTTCCATTTGGAAGATGCTCGCCGCCAACATGGCAGGTGGGATTTTCATCATCTATCTATTCGGAGTTCCGGTTCAATCCATGATCATGCAGATCACGCTGAGTGAAGCGGCACTTCTCAGTCTTACATATCTCCCTGGTGATGTTATCAAAGTGGTAGTGGCTTCCTACGTAGCTGTGAAACTTTATAACGTCGTTCCGTTCAGGAAAGGAGTGCGGATTTGAATGAATATTACTGACCTTTATCATCAACACTCCAAAGATCGACCGGAACATCCGGCTATCGTAACAGATAGAACAACTATATCCTACCGGGAGTGGAACGAACTTGTGCGACGTACCTCTGCTTCATTCGCCAGGGAACCAGGGGTTCACAGGAGAGTAGCCATTTTTCTACCGAATGGTCATTTATTTCTCCAAGTGTTTGCCGGTGCAAGCAGAGCCGGCTGGTCAAGTATCATTGGTGATGTCCGTTGGAAACAACAAGAGATGGAGGTGAGGTTAAGTGAAACAGAGCCGGATCTTATCATAGCTGAAAGAAGTAAAAAGGGGATGTTTGAGAACCTGTCAGCGAAACTCATTTGCGCGGAGGACTTGAGCCGATGGTCAGAATACCATGAAGAGACACCACCCCAAACAGATGGGGAAGACCCTTTTTACATAGGATTCACTTCCGGTTCGACCGGGAAGCCGAAAGCCTTCATACGCTCGCACAAATCCTGGGTAGAGACCTTTCGCTGCAGCCAGCAGGACCTCGGTATCACTCAAGAGGACCATATACTGATTCCCGGTTCCTTCGTAAATTCCACCTTTTTATACGGAGCCTTGAGCACTCTATATATAGGAGGAACGGTGTATATTTTACCGAATTTTTCAGCTTCCAGGCTCGTTCGAGCTCTGGAGGAACATCCGATTTCCGTTATTTACACAGTACCGACGATGATACAAGCCACCATAGATGAAAGGTGGTCGAGCAGTCGCAGGGTAACGTTCATGTCCACTGGTGCAAAATTACTTCCTGATGTAAAAAGGACGATGAAAGAACGGTTTCCTCAAGCAGCGATCCATGAATTTTACGGAGCTTCCGAACTCAGCTTCGTTTCTTTACTGAAGGATGACACACCGGCTACCAGAAATTCTTCGGTCGGCTCTCCTGTTCATAATGTCGAGGTATCCATTCGTAAAGAAGATGGTACAGAAGCAGTTCCAGGAGAAATAGGAAAACTTTATGTGAAGAGTTCCATGCTTTTCAATGGCTACCTTAAGAATGAAGAAGAGACGAGAAAAGTGAAAACGGGAGAATGGGCGACTGTTCATGACTTTGCAAAAATGGATGAAGACGGCTATGTCTACATAGTTGGGCGAAGCAATGACATGATTATTTACGGAGGCATTAACATCTACCCTCAGGAAATAGAAGAAACACTCAAACATGTGGAAGGAATCGATGAAGTCGTCGTCTGTGGAGTCAAAGACTCCTATTGGGGAGAGAAAGTGGCCGCCTGTATCCGAGGAAGCGCAAATATCAAAGAATTGAAATCCTACGCGCTCTCTCAACTGACTGCTTATAAAATCCCGCGCATCTGGAAAAAGGTCGATTCTTTCCCTTATACATCAGGCGGGAAGATTTCGCGCAATGAAATCAGACGATGGCTGGAGGAGGAATTTGAATGAAACGAGCTGTAATCGTCAATGCAAAACGAACAGCAATCGGCAAAAAGGGGGGGATGCTTAAGGGGGTCTCTCCTGAGGACTTGGCTGCCGCCGTAATTGAAGAACTTACCAGGGATTTTGAATTCCATGTAGATGATATTCTACTCGGGAATGCAGTCGGACCTGGCGGGAACGTAGGGAGACTATCCTCTTTGGCAAGCGGCAACTCGGCCCCTGGGGTCACCATCGACCGGCAATGCGGTTCAGGACTCGAGACTATAAGGCTTGCCTGTCACCTTATACAAGGAGGTGCAGGTGACGTGTTCATTGCCGGAGGGGTAGAGAGCACCAGCCAATCTTCTTTTGAAAAACGGGCCCGCTTTTCCCCTGAATCTATCGGAGACCCGGATATGGGGGAGGCAGCAGATCACACAGCTGAAATGTACGGCATCACAAGAGAGAGACAGGATGACTACGCCCTTCTCACTTACCAACGGGCACTTCACGCTCAGGGAAATGGATACTTTAGAGAAGAAATCGTTCATTCCACGAAACTTCCGCGAAATGACGAAAGTCTGAACCCAAAGCTCAATTATAAGCGAATGCTTCAGCGTCTTTCTCCGTGCTTTACAGAAAGGGGGACAGTTACGATGGGGAATTGTTGTGGAATCAATGACGGCGCTGCTGCAGTGCTCGTCATGTCTGAGGAAAAAGCGGAAGAGCTTGGATTCCAACCTGTTCTGCGTTTTGTAGACAGTGCTGTGACAAGCGTAGACCCTAATCACCCTATCACCGGGGCTGTCTCCTCTATTTCCTCGATTCTTTCCAAAAATGGCCTTACCACAGAGGATATAGACCTGTTGGAACTGAATGAGGCTTTCGCCGCAAAAGCTGTCCTGGTCTCCGAAGAACTATCGATTCCTTATAATAAAATCAATACCGAAGGCGGTGCCATCGCGCTGGGACACCCATACGGAGCATCGGGAGCTATCCTGGTCACCCGCTTATTCCATAAATTGAAAAGATCTTGTTCTTCTGCCTACTCTCTATCAACGATCGGTCTCGGCGGAGGTATGGGGGTGTCGTTGTTATGGGAAGTTCTATAATGAAAACCGAGGTTACACCAGTGACCCTTACAAAGAAGATGGTAGAGGAATTCGAGGCGATTATCGGGCCTCAACATAAGTTGCCACCGACATTTCCGATGATTTTTTATAGATACATAGAAATCCCATGGACTTCATCAACTCCACCAGTTTTGCGGAAGCAGTACGGCACTATGACCAAAGAACTTGTTGTTGGCGAAACCTACCGTTGCCAAGTAGTCCTCGAAAAGGAAAGAAAAAAAAGAGATCATACCTTCTATACCCAATGTCTGTATGTATACGATCAAAATGAAGAGGTGTGTACAAATTGTGTATCCGTACTAGTTACAAATTCTCCATTACAGAAGAAGCAATAGAACAGTACGCTGCTCTCAGTGGTGATGATAACCCCGTCCACTTGGATTCAAAAGAAGCTAGGAAGCAAGGGTTTCAGGCCCCAATTGCCCATGGCCTGCTGACCATGGGACTGACGATGAACGTTATCTCCCCTTTCCTTGATAAAGGTATGACCATCCGGGAGTACGAGGTTCAGTTTTTACAACCTGTATATAGAAACGAAACAGTAGAAGTTATGGTAGAAAGAGACTTCGGAGACAATGATATCCTTTTAAAAATCACCGGGAAAAAAATCAAAGGCTCTGTCACCTTACAACATTAATTATCAAATTATGAAACGCTTCAGGTAGTACTCTTTCGGAAATTGATTCAAGAGCTCTTTGAAACGTTCCTCCTGGTCGGATAAGAAAAGTACTACCGAAGCCTCCCTGACCAGTAAAATACCCTCCAATTGGAAAATTACCTCTTTAATCATAGCGCTTCACCTTCCAGTCGAACCACCGTCCATGGCCATCCGTTTCTCCTAACGTTTCTTTATGGATTTTTCCGTTTGAAAAGAAATCAATATGTAACTGTCTATCATCTATATTGTTGTAGATGTGGAACACGTCCCTCTTTTCTCCAATTTCTTCTACCTGCTGAAGCAATTCCCCCTTCACCTCTTCCGGCATCTGATTGGCTACATGCGTGTGAAAGATACAAAGCGACGTTTCCGCTGATATACCCTTTGCAATATCAGACAAGAGCGTTACTCCATCCCCTTCTTTCAAGTGTAGAGGGTTTTTCCGCAACTCTTTGGCAGCATCTTCAAAATTCTTAATTCTATTTTTATGCTCCGGCCAAATGAGTGCTTTTAACCATAGCCGCTCTTCTTCATCAGTGAGATCGCTAATGTTCAAATCCACCCCTATCCGATCCCGCACAGGTGGGACTCCAGTCAATAAGTGTTCAGGCACCGTGCCCTCTCTCACTTCCGAAGTAAGATGCACGGAAGAATCTACATTACCGTAAACATCAGCTGTTCCATATGAATAAGCGTAATAATCAAATAGCAATTGCAGACCGGCACTCGTTCCGATTTCGATAAGTGATAAAGGTTTTCCGGTTTGTTGATAAATATAGGAGAAGATCGGAAACAAATAAGCACAGCGTCGTACTTCGTTCGTTTGGACGAGTTTATGCCTGAGAAGATATTCGATCTCTTTATGATGCTCTCGACAAAATTCTTTGAACACCTGAAGCAACTCACTGTCTCTTTTAGGTATTTCTACGATACTTGGATAATACTCTTTCAACTCATGGTCCGACCCTTTTAAAAGCAAAAAGTGTACTGCACCTAACAAAAGATTCGGAGTAGGCTGATTATACTGAGCATCCATGCATAGCTCCAGAAGTTCCTCATCTTTTGCAATATACAGAGATAATTTTTTGTATAGTTCGCTGGATCCTTCACATTCTGTTTCAGCAAAATCCTTGAATCTTTTAGAAAGTCCATCCACTCCCATCCTTCTTCCCCCTTATCGTCTATACTGTAACTTTACAACACCTTGAATTTTATGTAAATTTTGGTTCTCCACAGGTTCTCCACAGTGAAATGCGTTGATTTCTTCCTCTAACGTATGATTCCTTTATATTTCTAAGCTGGAGGACGACACTCCATACGGATCCGGAGGTCGAAATGATACATATTTGGGCATCCATAACTGCGACGTTTCAGTGTTTTGATCAGGTTATTCGTACCTTCGAGTCTGGCGTTCGTCAGCTGGTAGATGAAGTGATTCAGGATTTCCTGTTTCCATTTCAGAGTGGTTTTCGCTATGGATTTCGTTGCGTTCGCTCCCTCGAAAAGATAGTGGCTGCACCAGTCTTCGAGAGCTTTTTGCGCTTTCTTGTAGCTTTTGGCACGATATACGTCCCGGAACTTCTGAAGCGCCACCCACTGCTTTTTCAATTCAGGATTCTCTCCAAGCCAGATGCGGAGATTCTCTTTTTCCTCTTTCTTCAGGTGCTTGGGATGGGACATCAAAAGCCTGCGTTGATGCCTGATGTTCTTGTGGCTGGTCCCGTTGTTCCCCTCCAGCTTCCTCGCACGATCCAGGGCTTGAGTGAACAGCTGGATCACATGAAACTTATCAACGACGATGGCTGTCTCCGGCCATATCTCGTGGACGGTCTGTGCCATGCCGGGAGCCAGGTCGGTAACGATCACTTCCGGAGCCTGGAACGGATACCGGCGCAGCCCTTCCTGAATACATGCCCGGCTCTTGCCAGGGTGCGTCTGCCACACGTGGCCGGTATGGGCGTCCTGAAGAGCGACACTGTAGCTGTGCCCCCGTTTGTGGGCAAATTCGTCCATACATAATGCTTGAGGTGCTTCGTAATCCGACGGCCGGGCCAGCGTTTCTTCCGCATAGGTGTAGAACCAGGAAGCGACGGTCGACGGCGGCACAGCCATTTCCCGGGCCACCGCCTCGAAGGACTGACCGATGCCTCTCTTGGCAATCATCTGTTTGAAATGGACCGTCACGTTCCCACGCACCGGGATCTCCGGCCATTCGACCGTCCAGGTGATGCCGCAGTCTTCACAACGCTGACGATGGACAGGGACACGGATATAGATGGTTTCCTGGGTGGAAATCGAGGCATGACGCAGGATGCGATGCTTGTTTCTGGCATGATTGATGCTCTCTTGGAAACACAACGGGCAGAGATGACTCTGCAGCCCCGGCTCGACGCCAAGAACCCAGCCATCTTCCACGCGTTCTCCCTCATCATTCAACGTAAAGGTTGGTAGGTGCAGGATATCTGTAGTAAACTGTTTGTACAAGCAGATCTTCCTCTCTATCGATGTTTTGGTTTCGTCACCTTAAACATTAGAGGAAGATTCTGCTTTTTTCAATGTCAAGCACACTTGATTAGGGAGAGCCAAAATGCTTCATGATATATTCACAGTAATTTTACCGAATAAAAAAATAGCGGAGTCAGGCAAATGTAGCCCAACTCCGCTATAGATGAAAGTATTACAACTTAACCGATAGAACCTTCCATCTCGAATTTGATAAGACGGTTCATTTCTACCGCATATTCCATTGGAAGTTCTTTTGTGAATGGCTCGATGAAGCCCATTACGATCATTTCTGTCGCTTCTTCTTCGGAAAGACCACGACTCATGAGATAGAACAACTGCTCTTCGGAGACTTTCGAAACTTTCGCTTCGTGCTCGAGAGAGATGTTTTCGTTCATGATTTCGTTGTACGGAATCGTATCGGATGTGGATTCGTTATCCATGATCAGCGTGTCACACTCGATGTTCGAGCGGGCGCCGTCCGCTTTCTTACCGAACTGTACAATACCACGGTACGTTACCTTACCACCGTTTTTGGAGATGGACTTGGAAACGATACTCGAGGACGTGTTCGGTGCCAGGTGGTGCATTTTCGCACCGGCATCCTGGTGCTGGCCTGCGCCGGCAAGAGCGATGGATAGTGTATGACCACGTGCACCTTCACCAGTTAGAAGAACAGATGGATACTTCATGGTAAGTTTGGAACCGAGGTTCCCGTCTACCCATTCCATCGATGCGTTCTCTTCAGCTACGGCACGTTTTGTTACCAGGTTGTAGACGTTGTTCGCCCAGTTCTGGATCGTTGTATAACGGCAGTACGCATCTTTTTTGACAAAGATTTCAACGACCGCACTGTGCAGGGAACTGGAAGAGTACGTCGGTGCAGTACAACCTTCCACGTAGTGTACGGAAGATCCTTCATCCGCAATGATCAGTGTACGCTCGAACTGACCCATGTTCTCGGAGTTGATACGGAAATAGGCCTGAAGCGGTGTGTCCACTTTTGTATTCTTCGGTACATAGATGAATGAACCGCCGGACCATACTGCCGAGTTCAATGCCGCGAACTTGTTGTCGGAGTTCGGAATCGATTTTGCGAAATACTGGCGGAACAGATCTTCGTTCTCACGAAGCGCTGTATCGGAGTCTTTGAAAATGACACCGAGGTTCTCGAGGTCTTCCTGCATGTTGTGATAGACAACTTCGGATTCGTACTGTGCGGATACACCGGCAAGATATTGCTGCTCTGCTTCCGGAATACCGAGACGATCGAAGGTGTCTTTGATCTCCTGTGGAACTTCATCCCAGGAACGCTCTGTATTCTCAGAAGGCTTCACGTAATACGTAATGTCGTCGAAGTTAAGTTCGGACAAGTCGCCGCCCCACTGAGGCATCGGTTTCTTATAGAACACTTCAAGAGACTTCAAGCGGTAGTTAAGCATCCACTCAGGCTCATTCTTACGTGCGGAAATATCTTTTACAACCTGCTCTGTAAGACCTTTTTCGGTACGGTAAACGGATACGTCCTTATCGTGAAAGCCATATTTATAATCTTCCATTTCTGGAGCTTTCTTAGCCATGTTACATACCTCCTTATTTATTAACCCATCGACTTACGCTTCTTCCGACTGATCGACGCCTTGCTCCATCGCTTTCCACGAAAGAGTGGCGCATTTGATACGAGCCGGGAACTGGGAAACTCCCTGAAGCGCTTCGATATCTTCTAAATCGAATTTTTCCGGGTCAACCTCTTCCCCTTGCATCATTGCTGAAAACAGTTTCGACATCTCTAATGCTTCTTCCACCGTTTTCCCTTGTACTGCCTGGGTCATCATAGAAGCGGAGGAAAGGCTGATCGAGCAGCCTTCTCCGTCGAACTTGGCATCCTCTACTACTCCATCTTCAATTTTGAGCTGAAGTTGGATCCTGTCCCCGCATGTCGGGTTGTTCATATCGATGGCTAAATGGTCCCCTTCGAGCGAGCCCTTGTTGCGGGGGTTTTTGTAGTGATCCATGATGACTTGGCGATAAAGTGTATCGAGATTGTTAAATGACATCGCCAAAATACTCCTTTGTTTTTTGTAGTCCTTCGACAAAACTGTCTATCTCATCCGTCGTATTATACAAATAGAAACTCGCTCTGGCTGTCGCATTGACCCCGAGCCACTTCATGAGCGGCTGGGCGCAATGGTGACCGGCTCTCACGGCAATTCCTTCTGCGTCAAGAACTGTCGCCAAATCATGGGGATGCACACCGTCTACGTTGAATGTAACAAGACCGGCGCGTTCCCTCGGTCCGTAAACGGTGACACCGTCGATTGCATCAAGCTTCTCCAGCGCGTATTCGATCAGCTCTTCTTCGTGCTTCTCGACTTCCTCCATACTTAAGTTCTGGAGATAATCGATAGCCGCACCGAGACCGATCGCACCAGCGATAATCGGTGTACCGCCTTCGAATTTCCACGGCAGTTCTTTCCAGGTGGAATCGTACAGGTTCACGAAGTCGATCATTTCCCCGCCGAATTCCACCGGTTCCATATTCTCGAGCAATTCCTTCTTACCGTACAATACCCCTATTCCGGTAGGTCCACACATTTTGTGACCGGAGAAAGCGAAGAAGTCGCAATCAAGGTCCTGCACATCAATTTTGATGTGAGGGGCACTTTGAGCACCGTCGACGACCAGGACTGCGCCTTTTTCGTGCGACACTTCCGCAATTTCTTTGATCGGGTTGATAGTCCCGAGGACGTTGGAGACGTGGGTTACCGCAACGATTTTCGTCTTATCGGTAATCGTCTCTTTTACGTCACTCATAGCAAGCGTTCCATCTTCCTGCATCGGAATATACTTGAGCGTCGCCTTTTTCCGCTTGGCAAGCTGCTGCCACGGGATAAGGTTACTGTGGTGTTCCATCTGAGTGATGACGATTTCGTCACCCTCTCCCACATGATCCATACCATAGCTCTCGGCTACTGTGTTGATGCCTGTCGTCGTCCCACGATTGAAAATGATTTCTTTCGTGTTGGACGCATTGATGAAGGAGCGGACTTTATCCCGGGCTCCTTCATATTCATCTGTAGCTACCGAGCCGAGGGTATGAACGCCGCGGTGGACGTTGGAATTGTATCGTTTATAGTAGTCATCGATCTTGTCGATGACGGGCGTTGGTGTCTGTGACGTCGCCGACGAGTCAAGATACACCAGCGGATGACCGTTCACGTCCTGATGAAGGATTGGAAAAGCATCACGCACCGCTTTTATATCCATTAATTCACTTTCCTTTCGATTACCTGACGAAGCTGATTTTTCACTGCCTCTACCGGAAGCTGGTTCACGACCGGTGCAAGGAAACCGTGAATGATCAGACGCTCCGCTTCTTTCTTCGGAATACCACGGCTCATCATGTAGTAAAGCTGAACCGGGTCCACACGACCTACAGAAGCGGCGTGTCCTGCCGTTACATCATCTTCATCGATAAGCAGAATCGGGTTCGCGTCTCCGCGAGCATCTTTACTAAGCATAAGAACACGGGATTCCTGTTCCGCGTTCGACTTCGTAGCGCCGCGGTCGATTTTCCCGATGCCGTTGAAAATACCGGAGGATTTATCCTTCATCACGCCGTGCTGGAGGATATAGCCGTCGGATTCTTTACCGAAATGACGGATGTTCGTCGTGAAGTTCTGCTTCTGGCTGCCGCGTCCGACAACGACCATTTTCGCATCGCCTTCCGAGTTATCGCCGACCAGATGAGTGATGTTCTCGGCAGCTGTATTCCCTTCGTTCATCTGTCCGAGTGCCCACTCGATACGGGCGTCACGGCCAGCCATACCACGACGGTTGGAATAAACAGTCGTACCGGCTGCAAAGTTATCGACAGCACCGAAAGATACTTTCGCGTTGTCTTTAGCGATGACTTCCGTAACGATGTTCGCAGAAGTCTGAGCTTCCGTGTTGTGGGAGATATAGTTCTCCACGTAAGTGACGGAGCTGTTCTGTTCTGCTACGACGAGGACGTGATTGATGAGTGAAGCACGATCATCGTCCTGCCAGAAGATCGATTGCAGCGGTTGTTCAATCGTTACGTCTTTTGGAACGTATAGGAAAACACCGCTGTTCATAAGAGCTGCATGAAGAGCTGTAAGACGGTGTTCATCCACCGCTACCGCTTCTGTCATGTAATACTCTTTTACAAGATCGGCATGATCACGAAGTGCTGTGTGGATATCCGTGAAAATGACGCCTTTATCTTCAAGCTCTTTGTTGAGTGCGGAATAAGCAGCTGTATGGTTGTGCTGAATCAGGAGGTTTTCCGGTTTCTTCTCCTGATCGAGGAAATCCTGGATTTCCGGTGGAAGATTATCAAGTGAATCGATGATCGATCCTTCCACATCATGGGAAAATTCAGTGAAATTCCACTTCTCTATATTTGTTTTATCCGGTTTTGGCATCGGAAGTGATTCCGATTTTTCGAGCGCCGACAAGCGGAGCTCTTTCATCCAGGCCGGTTCATTGTGTTTATTAGAATATTCTGTGACGTATTGCTTGTCATATGGCAATGAAACTTCTACAGCCATGAGATCCCTCCTAACCTTCGATTATTTAGCGCCGATTGTTTCGTCTTCGATTCCAAGCTCTTCTTTGATCCAGTCATAGCCTTCTTCTTCGAGGCGCTGAGCCAGTTCAGGTCCGCCTGTTTTCACGATACGTCCCTGCATCATCACGTGGACCTGGTCCGGAGTGATATAGTTCAGAAGACGCTGATAGTGAGTAATGATCAGGCAACCGAATTTGTCATCGCGCATTTCGTTGATGCCTTTTGCAACTACTTTCAAAGCGTCGATATCAAGACCGGAGTCGATTTCGTCAAGGATGGCGATTGATGGCTCGATATTCATCAGCTGAAGGATTTCGTTACGTTTCTTCTCGCCACCGGAGAACCCTTCGTTAAGATAACGCTGAGCCATGTTTTTATCGATATCAAGCGTATCCATCTTAGCGTCCATCTGTTTGATGAACTTCATAAGAGAAATTTCGTCGCCTTCTTCACGACGGGAGTTGATAGCGGAACGGAGGAAATCGGAGTTCGTGACACCGCTGATTTCACTCGGATATTGCATAGCGAGGAACAAACCTGCCTGCGCACGTTCGTCTACTTCCATTTCAAGAACGTTTTCCCCGTCGAGGAGTATCTCCCCTTGTGTTACTTCATACTTAGGGTGTCCCATAACCGCAGAAGCCAGTGTAGATTTACCTGTTCCGTTCGGTCCCATTACTGCGTGGAATTCTCCACCGTTGATCGTTAGGTTGACACCTTTTAGAATTTCGAGACCTTCGATTTCGACATGAAGATCTTTGATTTCAAGTGTTGATCCTGCCATGTATAATACCTCCTGTGTATTGTAATTAATTATTGGGTGCATGGTTCGCTGATTTAAAACCATTCTCAATTTATTCTCATTACAATCTTAAATCATTTCAAAGCTGATATCAACTTTTTCCTTCCTGTCTCACTACCGTTTGCACCACTTTCTATTATAACAAATAACAGGTAGCATACTAAAGCCATCCACCTTTCTTATTGATAGGAAATGACCGAATTGAAAATCTCCTGTGACTGAGGAGCTGCACTGGCCACCTTGGAGCCTTCACGGATAAGAAAACAAAAAGAAATCCGGCGGGAAGAAAAATCGTCTCTTCCGCCGGATTTCTTTCAATTCGTGCGTCCATGGCTATACGGGCGCTTACGTTTTTATTTCCATACACCCTCCTGCAAGGGAGAGGTGGTATTACTCATCATCTATGGAGTAGTCGTTCCATTTCAGAATGTATTTTCTTGCTTTTCTCATATTCCTGATTACGTTTCTTCTCTACATTAATCTGGGTATCCAACTTTCTTCCATATTCCTCGAAACCGATGTCATGCGCCTGAAACATTCCTTTTTCCATTTCAGTCGTGTAGTTTAAACCCAAATTGTCACTAATAATAAATCCACCCTTTCAGAAAATTTACAATTATAAGAATAGCACAAATGAAAAAGAAAACAAAAGCGTAAATTCAATGATTATTCAGCATTATTTATAGTTATTCACTTCTGTACATGCTCAAATATCACATTGATATAATTAATCCTTCTTCCTTCCTTATGCTCCTTCATTGTCTGTAATTGCATATTTCCCCTCTATTTTTCGTTGAAACATGAAAAAAGCACTCATCCCGTTATCGGGATGAGTGCTTTTTTCAAATTATTCACTGTCCTGTCCATCAACCGGCACGACAGCTCCTTCGTATTGTTCTTCCATAAATGTCTGGATTTCATCGGAGCGAAGCACTTCTACAAGTGTATTCAATGCTTCGTTATCTTCATTTTCACTTTGCGTTGCAATCACGTTTGCATAAGGAGAGTCGGTTTCTTCGAGAATAAGGGAATCTTCACTCGGACTCAGACCTGCCTGGATAGCATAGTTTGTGTTGATTGCAACAAGAGCGTTTTCTTCACGTTCGTAGTTCTCCGGAAGTAGAGCTGCTTCGATACCTGCATCGAACTCAAGATTTTTCGGGTTTTCCACTACGTCTTCAAGCTGAGCGTCTACTGGATCCACCTCCGGATCAATTTCTATAAGCCCTTCATCCTGAAGTAGAGAAAGGATACGGCCATGGTCGGACACAGAACGACTCATCAATACAGTTGTACCTTCTTCGACGTCTTCGATGCTTTCGATCCCTTTGGAATAGATACCCATCGGTTCGATGTGAATACCTCCAAGATTGGCAAAGTCATATCCATTTTCCTCCATTTGATTATTCAAATAAGGAATGTGCTGGAAGTAGTTGGCATCGATAGTACCTTCCGATAGATCACGGTTTGGTAATACATAATCCTGGTATTCTTCAATGTTAAGGGTGATGCCTTCTTCTTCAAGAAGCGGCTGAGCTTCCGTCAATATTTCTGCGTGCGGCACGCTGGTTGCACCGACAGTGATTTCGGATGTTTCTTCGCTAGCTTCCCCACCAGAATCACCGGAGTCTGAATCGCTATCTTCCGAAGAAGAACCCTCTTCAGAAGACCCGCAAGCCGCGAGTAGTGTAATAAGTGCGATCGTAGCTAATGTCAGCAAAAACTTTCTCATGTTAATTTCTCCTTTTTTACAATAAATTTTTATCTTTTATCCAATTTGCGGGAAGCGAAGTCCCCGATGAATTGGAAAATAAACACAATGATCACAATAAGCACGGTGCACATGAATACGACGTCGAAGTTGGATCGCTGGAATCCGTAAAAGTAAGCGAAATCTCCGAGTCCGCCTGCACCGATGACTCCGGCTACCGCTGTATAACTGATCAACGCAATCGCGGTCACAGTAAGCCCTGAGATAAGCGCCGGTGTTGATTCAGGAAGCAATACCTTGAATATGATCGTACGATATTTTGCCCCCATCGCTTTGGCAGCTTCGATGACGCCTTTATCCACCTCTTTAAGTGCTATTTCTACAAGCCGGGCATAGAACGGTGCCCCACCGATGATCAGTGCCGGAAGTGCCGCTTCCGGTCCTCGTATCGTTCCTACCAGAAAATCTGTGAAAGGGAACAATAATAAGATAAGAATAATAAAAGGAATGGCACGGAACACGTTCACTAAGGAAGCCGTGATCCAGTTCGCAATTTTATTCTGCCAAATCCCCCCGGGTCCTGTCAGATAAAGAAGCAGTCCTAATATCAATCCGAAAATGAAGGTTCCAAGCACCGAGAAGAACGTCATGAAGAGCGTCTCATTTGTAGCTGTAATCATGTCCTCTACCCGGACGTTCGGAAATAACTGTTCAAACATTTGGCGCCACCTCCACTTCTACGGACGTTTCTTTCACAAATTCGAGCGCACGGTCGATTTCTTCCTTTTCCCCTTCCAGATGAACGATGAGGGTCCCGTAGGCTCCCTTTTGGGTCTGGGTGATTTTGCCGTGCAGTACGTTGACATCCACCTGGAACTTCCGGGACACTTCACTGATCAATGCCTGGTGGGTGCGTTCGCCGACGAAGTGGAACTGCGCCACTTCACCGACCGGATATTTTTCCTTGATGAGGTTCAGTGAATCTTCCCTGTCCGGGTCCCCCATCACCTGATCAACGAAGCGCTTCGTTACTTTCTCCTGAGGTCTCAGGAAGACATCGAGAACATCCCCCTCCTCGACAATCCGACCGCCTTCCATCACGGCTACCCGGTGACAGATCTTACGGATGACGTGCATCTCGTGAGTGATGAGTACGATGGTAAGACCGAGCTTGGCGTTGATATCGACAAGCAGATCGAGAATCGAATCCGTCGTCTCAGGGTCGAGAGCGGAAGTCGCTTCATCACACAGAAGCACTTTCGGGCGGTTCGCAAGAGATCTTGCGATACCTACACGCTGCTTCTGTCCCCCGCTCAACTGGGAAGGGTAGGAACTCCCTCGGCCGGTGAGCCCTACGAGTTCGATCAGCTCATCGACACGTTTTTTCCTTTCTTCTTTCGGCATCCCGGCAATTTCGAGAGGAAACGCAATGTTTTCCTCGACGGTTCGGGACCACAACAGATTGAAATGCTGGAAGATCATCCCCATCTCCTGGCGAGCCAGGCGGAGTTCTTTTTTCGACAAGGAGGAGATCTCCTGATTGTCGATGTCGATCGTCCCCCCGCTCGGGTCTTCCAGACGATTCAGCAGGCGAATGAATGTACTTTTACCGGCCCCGCTGTAGCCGATGACACCGAAGATTTCTCCGGATTCGATGACGGCATCCAGATTATCGACGGCCTGTACATCCTGATCTTTCGTTTTGAAAACTTTGGACAGACCTTTGATCGAAATCATAGTTTTTCCTCCTGATGACTGCAAGAATGGCGGTTTTGATTATACGACCGCCTCTTACGACTTACTTACGCCTATTGAATACACAAAAAACCTCCCTGTTGTGAGAACAGAAAGGTTCGTATCAATAATCGATTCTGTTCTCTCATCTATCAGAGCCGAATGCTCTGTAGGATTTGGCACCATTTTAAACAAAAATGTTTAACGGTTGCCGGGTTTCATAGGGCCAGTCCCTCCACCTCTCTGGATAAGAGATATTCGTTTATTCTTTTTTAAAGCGATATGATGGATTTTAGCACTGTAATGTAGAGATGTCAATAAACTTCAATAAAATGAATCCATATGTTACGATTTTTTCAGAATTACATTCAGAAAGGAACCGATAACCATGAAAGCACCTGTATTCACCCTACCATATTTGACCGAAAATGATAGCTATACTCTCCCGGAGAAGCCGGGGAAACTCATTATCCTGACATTCTGGACCTCCTGGTGTCCCGATTCAGCAGTGGATATGCCTAAGAAAGAGCAACTTTTCTCTTCCTTGAACACAAATGACGTAGAAATGCTGACAATCAATGTGGCCGGTCGTGAAGGTGAACGGGAGGCAGCTGTAGCATATAAAGAGAAATTCCTGACACAGCCGACCCTTGAAGATGATGGTACCGCCGTCTATGATCGATTCGGCTGCACCGGCGTGCCGACGACGGTAATCATCTCCCCAGATGGAGAGATTCTTCACCATTTCGGGGATGACGCTTCGTTCATGGAAATCATGAAAGCTGTCGGAGAAGCAGTCTGAGCATTTAGAATCCACTCGTTGCGTTCGCAGCCGACATTCACGGGCGAACGCAACGTTTTTTCATTATGAGTGTTGTTCAGATTAAAACAAAGTTCTGTTAAAGCCTGTTGTTGATGTCAGAACGAAGGGTGGTGACGCCTGCGGAATGAGCATGGAAGGAAAATCATCCATATCGACCAGAGGGAGATACGGGAAGTTTTCGCCATGCCCACGGCAAGCTTCCACCCGTAGAGATAAAATCAATTAGGAACGATAACATAGCCAAAAACAAAAAACCATCTCACCTTGAAGCGAATGGTCAGATGGTTCGTCATATCTTCTCTTTTTCTTTCATGAAATTGAATATCTTCGTTACCGATTCGAAAGCATAGACTTTCTCCTCTATCTTCCCGTCTTTCCACACGAGCAGGCAGGGTACACTGGACACCTGATACTCCTGCATGAATTCAGGGAAAAGGGAAGCATTCATTTCGTAGAAAATATCTTCCTCTTTCATCTTCTCGATGATATCGAGCATTTCCCGGGCGAGATGACACGTACCACAGAAAGGACTGTAAATGAATACATAGCCTCTTCCTACTTCCGGCAGGACTTTCCTTTCTTTCACTTCCTTCATACTTACCTCCTCACATCATATAGATCGGCTTGACGTGAAACCGATTGCTCGCAAGAAGCCGGGCCAGCTCCGGTTCAGGCGTGGCCGCTACTTCCCTGTAGGCTTTGTTGATATACAAGTGCGTGGCATGAGGAAGCTCCTCTTTGAACTGTTCACGCAGCTTATATCCGGAATAGTCTTCATCTACGAGAATATAAACGGGGCGGTGATCCAGCTCATAATCGAGAATGAGCTCCTCCATCCGCTCTACCCCGAGTGTTCCGTGAGTACAGATGATTTCCAAAGCCTGATCGAGCATCTTCGATATATGCTTTTTGTCCGTGATTCCTTCCACGATCATGATCGAATTTCCATTCATTCTTTTCACACCTTCTGACAGAAACAGACCATGCGGATCCATGGCCTGTCGAAGTTTACATCAATTATTCATCTTCAGAAATCATTGCCTGATACATATCTGCATCCATCAGACTTTGCAGACCGGATTTGTCTGTCGGTTCAATGACGATCATCCAGGCTTTATCATAAGGAGATTCATTCACAAGCTCCGGACTGTCTTCGAGGTCCTCGTTCACTTCCACGATTTTGCCGCTTACAGGCGCATAAAGCTCGGATACGGTCTTTACGGATTCTACGCTTCCGAATGGTTCATCCGCTTCGATTTCGTCCCCGACTTCCGGAAGTTCGGCGAAAACTACGTCCCCGAGCTCCGACTGGGCAAACTCCGTGATTCCGATACGAAGATTGTCACCTTCTTCTTTCACCCATTCATGTTCTTTGGAATAATAATAATCTTTCGGAAGTTCCATTGTCTATCCCTCCTGTTAAGTAATTACAGCCAATTGTTATTGTATTCATCCTCTTTGAATCCTGCGGTCACGTTTTCCCCGTCTGTAGCGAGTGGACGTTTGATAAGCATTCCGTCAGAAGCAAGCACTTCCGCTTGTTCTTCAAGCGTCATGTCTCCAATTCTGTCCTTCAATCCCAGTTCGCGGTATTTTTTGCCACTCGAGTTGAAGAAACGTTTCGGAGGTAATTCGCTACCCTTCATCATGTGAAGTAACTTATCCTTCGAGGGAGGGTTGTCCACGATATGTACAGCCTCGTACTCCACATTGTTTTCATCCAGCCACTTCTTGGCATTACGGCATGTTCCGCATTTCGGATACCAGTAAAACGTAAGCATGAATCTCAATCCCTTCTGTACAATACGATATCACATTTATATTACCATACCCTTATTCACTTAGAAAATAAAAGGCTGCCACAGAAGGGCAGCCTTTTTCCGGTCAGACGAAATATTTTCCTGCGTTCTCCAGGCCTTTTGAAATTTCCCGTTTTTTCTGGATGACGTTAATAGGGTCATGGCGTGTAAGCTTACGAAGAGCACCGAGCATCATGCGAAGGTTGTCTCCGTCTTCCGCTGCAATGAGCGTTTCTTTCGCGTGCGCTTCAATACGATTGAACGCTTCCTGCACGAACACTTCCGTGTAAAGGAGTTTCTGGTTGTGTTTTTCGGCTCCGTCTTTGTCGATCGCTTTTTTCGTACGGAGAATGGCGGATTCCATATTGAAGATCTCTCCCGTGATATCCGCGATGTTCACGAGCACTTCCTGTTCCTGCTCAAGCTTCTCTCCGTATTTCTGTGCAGCGAGTCCGGCTGCGAGCAGACCGATCTTCTTCGCATTTTTGAGAAGATACAGTTCCTGGTCTAGTGGAGCATCGCCCGGTTCTTCAGGCATCATCGTCATGATTTCTTCCTCGAGTTTTTTCGCTTTTTCGAAGATAGGCAGTTCGCCTTTCATCGCTTTCTTCACGAGGTTGCCAGGAACGATCATACGGTTGATTTCATTCGTCCCTTCGAAAATACGGTTGATGCGTGAGTCACGATACATCCGCTCCACTTCATACTCCTGCATGAAGCCGTACCCACCATGGATCTGTACTGCTTCATCCACAGCGAAATCCAGAAGTTCCGTACCGAACACTTTCGTGAGAGAGCATTCGATAGCGTACTCGGCGATGACATTCGCTACCGCTTTTCCGTCTTTCAGCTCTTCTTCAGACAAGCGGCCCATACTCTGCTCGAATAAGCCTACAGTACGGTAGACCGAACTTTCATTCGCGTACGTGTTTGCAGATACCGATGCCACTTTTTCTTTGATGAGCGGGAAACTCATGATCGGTGTCTGGAACTGCTTACGTTCTTTCGCATAATTGATGGAAAGTTCGATTGCGCGCTTGGCACTTCCGACGCTTCCGATCGCCAACTTATAACGGCCGACGTTCAGGATGTTGAAAGCGATGACGTGCCCTTTGCCGATTTCACCGAGGACGTTATCCACCGGAACTTCCGCATCTTCAAGTACGAGGGTACGCGTGGAGGACCCTTTGATCCCCATCTTCTTCTCTTCAGGTCCCGTGGATACTCCCGGGAAAGACCTCTCTACGATGAATGCTGTGAATTTCTCGCCATCGATTTTCGCATAAACGATGAACACGTCAGCAAAAGCCGAGTTCGTAATCCACTGTTTCTCCCCGTTCAACACGTAATGAGTGCCAGCTTCGTTCAGTTTCGCCGACGTTTTCGCACCAAGGGCATCGGATCCGGAGCCCGGCTCCGTAAGTGCGTAGGCGGCGAGCAGTTCTCCTGTAGCCAGCTTCGGCAGATATTTCTGCTTCTGATCCTCGTTACCGAAAAACACGATCGGCAGCGAACCTATTCCTACGTGGGCCCCGTGTGTCAGGGAAAATCCTCCGGCTCGGGCGAATTTCTCCGTAATCAGGGAAGAACTGATCTTATCTAGCTGGATTCCTCCGTATTCTTCCGGAACATCTGCCCCGAGAAGTCCAAGCTCTCCGGCCTTTTTCATCAGTTCGAGGGAGTGTTCGAATTCATGGTTCTCGATTTTTTCTATTTTCGGAACGACATCCCCTTCAATGAAGTCTTCTGTCGTTTTCGCGATCATCTTATGTTCATCAGAAAAATCCTCAGGCGTGATGATATCTTCCGCCTCTACATCTTCTACGAGAAAACTTCCGCCTTTAATAATATCTTTTACATCACTCATACTGATTCCTCCTCAGGATAATAGTTCGAATACTCCGGCAGCACCCATACCGCCCCCGATACACATCGTTACGACACCATATTTTACATCACGCCGTTTCATCTCATGAATCAGGGATAACGTCAATTTCGTTCCCGTACAGCCGAGCGGATGCCCGAGTGCGATCGCCCCGCCGTTGACATTCACTTTCTCTTCATCAAGGCCGAGCTCACGGATCACCTTCAGAGACTGGGACGCGAATGCTTCGTTGAGCTCAAACAGACCGATATCGGAAAGGGATAACCCTGCCATCTTCAGCGCTTTCGGCACCGCTTCAATCGGTCCGACACCCATGATTTCCGGTTCGACACCGGCTACCGCGAACGAATGGAATTTGGCAAGCGGTTCAAGCCCTTCTTTTTCCGCTTTTTCTCTGTCCATCACCAGTACAGAAGCTGCCCCGTCGCTCATTTGGGAAGAGTTCCCCGCAGTGACGGATCCTTTCACATGAAAAGCAGGCTTCAGTTTCGCCAGGGTAGCTGTCGTTGTATCGGCACGGACTCCTTCATCACGTTCAAGCGTACGCGTTACGGTTCTCACTGTATTATCAGGACCGACGACCTCTTCCGTCACTTCGACCGGAACAATTTCGTCATCGAACTTTCCTTCCTGTAAAGCTTTGGCTGCCCGTTCATGACTTCTAGCCGCAAAAGCGTCCTGTTCTTCACGGGATATGCCGAAGCGGTTGGCCACTTCTTCCGCCGTATGACCCATGGACATATAATACCCGGGAGCATTCTCGACGAGCTCCACGTTCGGCTTGATGACGTGCCCCCCCATCGGGATCAGACTCATGGATTCAGCTCCGCCGGCAATCGCCGCTTCACTGTGACCAAGCATGATTTTCTCCGCCGCGTTGGCGATGCTCTGCAGCCCCGAGGAGCAGTAGCGGTTGATCGTAATCGCCGGTACTTTATGATGCAGACCGGCCAGCCCCGCTATGTTCCGGGCCATGTTCATGCCCTGTTCCGCTTCCGGCATCGCACATCCGATGATGACGTCATCAATCGGCCCGTCGTAGTTCCCCGCTCTTTTCAGCGTTTCTTTGATCGTAAGTGCCGCAAGATCGTCAGGACGACTGTTGGCTAACGTCCCTTTTTTTGCTTTGCCGACCGGCGTACGTGCACCGGCCACAATAACTGCTTCTCTCACAAATTTCTCCCCCTTTTAGTTACGAAGTGGTTTTCCTTTTAGTAGCATATGTTGCATCCTCTGTTGTGTTTTCGCTTCACCGATCAGACTGAGGAAAGCTTCTCTCTCAAGATCGAGCAGGTATTGTTCGTCCACTTTCGAACCTTCTTTCACGCGTCCTCCGGCAATTACGAACGCAAGCTTTTCAGCGATCTTCAGATCATGATCCGAGGCATATCCGCTCAGGTGCATCTGTTTCGCGCCGAGCAACATCGTAGCAAACCCTGATTCTCCGGTGACCGGAACGGGTTTTCGTTTCGGTGCCTGATAACCGGATCCTGCGAGACCGAGCACTTTCTGTTTGGCGTCATGAAGAAGGTGATCCTGGTTAACGGAAATGGCATCCATCCGGTCCAGAAATCCGTTCTGGCGGGCTTCTTCTCCGGAAGTCGATGTTTTCGCCGTCGCTATTTTTTCAAAGACGCTATTCGATATCTTCTGAAGGTCGAAATCGATACCCTCCGGCAGATTATTCAAGTGTTTGAGGTAGAGCTCTTTGTTTCCGCCTCCGCCAGGGATGAGGCCGACGCCCGGTTCTACGAGTCCCATGTATGTTTCGCTGGAGGCCTGGATTGCTGCGGATGGGAGGCATACTTCCGCTCCTCCACCCAGAGTCATGCCAAATGGTGCGGCAACGACCGGTTTATCGGAGTATTTCATGCGCATCATCGCCTGTTGGAACTGCTTGACGACGAGTTCGATTTCGAAAAAGTTCTGATCCTGAGCTTCCATCAGCATCATACCGAGATTGGCACCGACACAGAAGTTGCTGCCCTGGTTACCGATGACAAGCCCTTTGAAATCTTCATCCACCATATCCACAGCTTTATTGATCATCTGGATGACATCCATCCCGATAGCGTTACTTTGGGAGTGGAACTCGAGTCCCGCTACCCCGTCACCGAGGTCGATGATACTGGCACCGGCATTTTTCGCAAGAACCTCCTTCGTCTCCTTCAGACGTTTGAGGTTGATCTGTTTGTCATTGAAATTTTGCTGATGATAGTCCTGATTATGATAATAGTAAACGTTTCCATTTTCCTTTTTATAAAAAGTTTCATATCCTTTATCGAGCATCGTTTCTATCCATTCCGGAAGGCTTTCCCCTTCTTCTTTCATCCGTTCTGCGGATGTACGGAGACCGATAGCATCCCACATCTCAAACGGACCGAGATCCCAGCCGAACCCCCAGCGCATCGCTTCATCAATGGATACGATATCGTCCGAAATTTCGCCGGTGAGTTCCGCAGAATACAATAGGACAGGTTTCACGATCGACCAGACGAAGTCTCCGGCACTATCTCCTTTCGCTTTAACGAGGGAAGCAAGCTTCTGTTTCGGGCCTTTCTGCTGCCCGGCCACCTCCGTCGCTTTCGTTTTCATCTTTCCGCGCTCCTGATATTCCATCGTTTCCGGATTCAGTTCGAGAATTTCAGACCCTTTTTCGCTTTTCTTTTTCTGGAAGAAACCCTGACCTGCCTTTTGGCCGATCCATCCTTTTTCGTTCATGTCCTTCATGAAATCCGGGACCTCGAAGACCTCTTTTTCCTGACCCTGAACCTGATCATGAACGTTGTTCGCTACATGAATGAATGTATCCAGCCCTACGACATCAAGTGTTCGGAATGTTGCGCTTTTCGGCCTGCCGATCATAGGTCCGGTTATCGAATCCACTTCCCCGACGCTGAGGTTCTGATCGAGCATTTCTCTCACTGTAACCAGTAACCCGTAAGTGCCGATGCGATTGGCGATAAAATTCGGAGTATCTTTCGCCTCTACGACACCTTTGCCGAGTGTATCCTCGCCGAACTTCTTCATGAATTCCAGTACGTCCCGGTCCGTGTTCGACGTAGGAATCACTTCGAGCAGTTTCAGATAACGTGGCGGGTTGAAGAAGTGTGTACCGAGGAAATGTTTCTTCATATCGTCACTGCAATCTTCGGACATCGCCTCGATGGAAATCCCTGATGTGTTGGAACTGATGATCGATCCTTGTTTTCTATGTTTGTCGACTTCCACAAATACGGATTTTTTGATATCCAGATTCTCTACAACGACCTCGACTACCCAGTCGACTTCTGATAGCTTTTCCATATCATCCGTCATGTTACCGGTTTCAATGAGGTGTAAATTTTCTTTGGAAGTCAGTGGGGAAGGCTTCTGTTTCTTCAGACCTTCCTTACCTGACTCCGCAACCCGGTTTCTCACCTGCTTGTCTTCCATCGTGAGTCCCTGTTTTTTCTCCTTATCCGTCAGGTCTTTCGGTAAAATATCCATCATTAGTACCGGAATACCGACGTTAGCCAAATGAGCAGCTATCCCGGCTCCCATGACACCGGAACCGAGTACTGCGGCCCGTCTGATTTTTCGAGTCATAATAAGATCCCCCTTGCATCCTTTTGAATGAATACTCATTCATTTTTAGTTCAAAAAAATAGAATACCTTTTCTCCTTTAACTATAAAATACTTTCTGACTTTTCGCAATCATTATTTACTGATCACCTTACAAAATATAGAAAGCTCCCCGGAAGAAGAGACGCTACTCCTCCTTCTCTTCCTCCAACAGCTTCTTTTGTTCGTTCAGATAATTTGCGACTACCTGCTCCAAAGATTGCATGAACTGCACATTCGAAGGCAGAGACCATTTATAGATATTCGGCACATGAGTCGGGCGAAGTCCTATCACTGTAAGATCCACTCCCATATGACTGAGGGCTTTCATCACAGAAGCAAGGAATTCGAAGCCTTCCTTCTCAATGGAACCTACAGCTGTAAAATCGAAAAGAATCCGATCCGCTTCACTGTCGCGCACGTCTTCGAGCAGCGTCTCTTCCACACTCATTATTTTCTCATGCGTAAGGTCCCCGAACAGTGGCACAAGTGCCGCTTGTTCTGTAAGCGAGATGAAAGGAGCGGACAGCTTATTGTTCTGCACCGTTACGTTCTCGAGCCGTTCTTTCTCATCTACGAGTTCACTTTTCGTTTTCGTCAGTTCGGTCTGCATCGATTTAAGCCGGGTGGCCACTTTATCGATATGATGATCTTTCGGTATCAAAAGTACTTCCGCTGCCTGAGCGTTCTTCCAGGTAACGTAAACATCAGCGAGGATGACATCCCCGTTCCCCTTTATGACATTCACTTCCACAGCTGCCTTCTCATGTGTCGGTCGGATCCACTCTTTTGCTTTTCCTGAGGTTTCATAGTCCACGACTTCTCTGAGATTACGGGGAACGCCGAATATCTCCTCCGCTTCTTTAGAATACCCATGGATGTCCCAGAACTCATCCACCTCAAAATACGGGAGCGGGAAAGCTGTTTCATATTTTTTCATCGAAAACACCCTCCTTCTCCCTGATAAGCCAGTCTTTGATTTCGGGTAACGTACGAAGGGTCTGGACCCGGGATTCATTCCACTCTTCCCTGCCATAGTTCTTCACGATACGCCCTCCAATCAGAATAAATGCTTCCGGTATACGTTCTCTCAAAATACGGATGATCTTTTGAAGAGACGGCACTCTATAAGAAAGAGAAGCCGACACACAAATGACTTCCGGCTGGAATTTTTCGATCTGCGCGAGAACATGATCATTCGGCACTCCGGATCCGAGAAATCTCGCTTCCCATCCTTCTTCCCGGAAGAGATCCGCTGCCATTTTCAGTCCCAGATGATGCTCTTCTTCCTCTACATTGAAAAATACCGCTTTCCTTCCATGGGTTTCGTAGTTTCTTGGAGATAGGAGCGTCATAATGTAATCGCAAATCGCTGTAGCAAGATGCTCATCAGCCACGGAGATTTCATTCCTTTTCCATAATTCCCCTACATGGTACATAGCGGGAGTGATGATCTCTTCATGAACTTCCATCAATGGCAGCTTGTCTCTCCATTCCCGGACGAGCTGAAGAGCTTTCTTCTCTTCCCCCTCTACTAACAGAGCGGCAAGTTGTTCGTATGCTTCTTTCATCCTTTGTTCACCCCGTGTTTGTCATCTGCTTCAAGTAAGAAATCGATGTTTCCAGCACATGTGTGTAGAAACTCCGCTCCTGTTGATCTATTTCCACATCCTGCATATATCTTTGTATCATATCATAATTTTCGATGATGAGCCTCGTGCCCACTCCGCGGGAAACGAGGACGTCATTCAACCATATCGAATAATCTTTGAAAATCTTTTCATCATCAAGTTCATAAGCCAGTTCAAGGTGACGGAGGTGGTGTTCATTATCTTCACGGGTATGTTTTCTACCCTTTTCCCCGAACTTCTCTTCAAGCCATGGGTAATTCAAATAGAACTCCTTTACCACGCAGTCCGTGATATACTGCTTCGCCTCTTCTCTCATGTGGCAACTACCTCATATTTATATACTTTCGGTACGTATCCCTGTAATTCCTGATCCGGATAGTTCTTCTCCAGTTCGTGAATCTTTTTGAACTGTTCACTCCGGGCCCAATCGAGATAAGCCTGTTTGCTTTCCCATTCCATGTGCACCGTAAGCTCCCCGGGACGATGTTCATTCTGCAGGAGTTGAAAAGAAAGGAAGCCTGCTTGTCCGTCCACCAGACGGGAGCGGTTCTGATAGATGGAAATCAGATCGTCCGCTTTATGATCAGGGACGGTCACTTTTGAATCTACGACGTACATTGGTCCACTCTCCTGTTCCATTCAATCATTTTTTATTTTAACACATTTCACTGAATTATCGCTTGCAGCTCTTCACAGTTCTGAAAAGATTTCCAATCAAAAAAAGCCCCTGCAGTCAACATTGACTACAGGGACTGCTTACCAACTATTCTTCATACAGAACCTGGTCGATAACTTTCATCTCTTCGTGATCAAGCAAGTTCTTATTGACTACTTTGTCGGCTTCTTTATTCATATTGTCTCTGAGGTCGTCGATTTCTTCTTTGTCTCCGACCATAATGATGCGTTCCCAGCCGAGTTCTTTCGCCTGTTTATCAAGTTTCGGAGCTACACTCTTATACCAGCGATAACGGTTAGCTTCGAATCTTTCATTATACTGATCGGACTTCGACTGCTTCGCGCCACCGCTACCCATGGAAGCGCCTGCGCCGTGACCTCCCTGATGGAGTCTCCAATCTTCTGTAGCAAGGTCCAGTTCATACATTTTCGTATCTTTGAGCTGACCGAGCTCTGCGTCGATCAGTTTGATATTTTCTTTTTGGGTAAGTATGATGCCCGTTTTCGGGAATTCTTCATACATTTTCTTAAGCTGGTCCACGACCGGCTGCTCTTCCCAGTAGAACGCTGTCCCTACAGGTAACTGGAATCTCTCTGCGAACCAGACTGTTTCATCGGCTGAAGCGATGATGACCAGACTTTTAGCAAAGTCCTGTTCATTTTCCTTAACATAGTTTTCTACCTTTTCCTTCACAGCCCAGTAGTTACGTTTCTCATCGGAATCTCCATCTTCCTGAAGATAATGTTCGAAATTGTTCAGTCCATTCTTCAGATGGATCTTCCATTCACCGCCCTGCTGGTCAGGATCGGATGGATCTGTATTTAAATACATAGTAAATACTTTTTCCGGTTTCATTAAGTGTACATTCTCTAGTTTAGTTATTTCTTTTTTCAAATCCAAAGCCTTTCACTCCTTCAAAACGTGTTTGCTTTGTATGTTTCCTGAAAAAACGGTAGTTAAACATTATATTAGAAAAAGTCGAAACTTCCTTCTGATTCTCAACATTCATGGGAGCATATCACGTAAAATCTCACCCGTTTTGGGCCGTGGATCAAAATACCTCAACGCAATGACCTTCCCCTCCCCCACAAAAAAAGCCGCCCTCCCTATTAATCAAGGAGAGCGGCTGGTCATGTCATTATTCGTCAGGGTCGTCTGTGACCGCTCCTTTGGCCGCAGAGGAAACGAGTTTCGAATATTTGGCGAGAACGCCGCGCTTATATTTCGGTTCCGGACGTTCCCAGCGGTTCTTCCGTGCTTCGAGTTCTTCGTCACTCACTTTCATATTGATTTCCTGGGTTTTACTATCGATGTTGATGATATCTCCGTTCTCAAGCAACCCGATCGGACCACCGACATAAGCTTCAGGAGAAATATGACCGATGACGAATCCGTGGCTGCCACCGGAGAAACGACCATCCGTAAGAAGGGCCACTTTGCCACCGAGTCCCTGTCCGACAAGCATCGCAGTGATCGAAAGCATCTCAGGCATACCCGGTCCGCCTTTTGGACCGACATTTCTGATGACGACGACGTCGCCTTCTTTCACTTCACTGTTCGAAATCGCGGCTGTCGCTTCGGCTTCGCTGTCGTATACTTTCGTCGGACCTTCAAAGTTGGTGATTTTAAGGCCTGACATTTTCGCTACAGCTCCGTCCGGCGCGAGATTCCCTTTCATCAATACGAGAGAACCTTCCGCTTTGATCGGATTATCAAGCGGACGGATGACTTTCTGGCCGTCCTTCAGTGGATCGACGCTTTCAAGATTCTCGGAGATCGTCTTGCCTGTCACTGTCAGGCAGTCCCCGCGCAAGTACCCATTATCATTGAGAAGCTTCATCACAGCAGGCACGCCACCCGCTTCGTAAAGGTCCTGCATGACGTACGTTCCGCTCGGTTTCATATCTGCGAGGAAAGGGACTTTACGGCGGATACGTTCGAAATCATCCAGGTCGATATCCACTTCTGCTGCGTTGGCCATCGCTGTCAGGTGAAGGAACGCGTTCGTCGAACCACCAAGCGCCATCACTACGGTGATTGCATTTTCAAAAGCTTCTTTTGTCATGATATCTTTCGGGTAAATCTCTTTTTCGAGCAATTCGACGACGAGTTCTCCGGCCTGACGGCACTCTTCTTCTTTATAATCGTTGATCGCCGGCGTCGAGGAAGAACCAGGGATGCTCATACCTAGAGCTTCGACAGCCGCTGCCATTGTGTTCGCGGTATACATGCCGCCACAGGCACCTGCACCCGGACAGGCGTTACACTCTACGCGGTGCAACTGTTCAGCGTCGATTTCTCCACTCTGGTACTGACCGACCGCCTCGAAAGAAGAAACGATGTCGATATCCTTCCCGTCGAGCTTACCAGGCTGGATTGTTCCTCCGTAGATATAAACCGATGGAAGGTTCAGACGGCTCAATGCGATCATACAGCCAGGTGTCGTCTTGTCACACCCGCCGATAGCTACGACGCCGTCGAGCCGCTCCGCTCCGGTTACCGTTTCAATGGAATCCGCGATGATTTCACGACTCGGAAGCGAATAATGCATCCCTTCGTGCCCCATCGCAATTCCGTCAGAGACCGTAATCGTATTGAATATCATCGGTGCTCCACCGTTATCACCGGCTCCGCTCTTCGCTTTCCGTGCCAGTTCATTAATATGTACGTTACACGGCGTAACTTCACTCCACGTACTCGCAATACCGATCATCGGCTTTTTGAAATCCTCATCCTTGAAACCTACGGCTCTCAGCATCGCCCGGTTCGCCACTCTATTTTCATCGTCACTGATGACTTTACTTCTTATTCTCAAATCTTTCTTTTCAGACATCGCATAGCATCCTTTCAAAACAAGTTTACAATGATGATACTAGTTTATCGGTGATTTAGCAATGAGTTTTCTGAATAGGAGAAACTTTCACAAAGGCGTAACATATGCTTAATGCGAGAGGGAGAAGTCCCCTCTTTCCAATGAAGACAGATTGTTATAAACTTAGATAGGAACAGATTATCGACGAGGAAGTGTACTTATATGGAAAAAAACGAGATATACAGTGCCCTGAAGGACATTGTTAAACCTGAATATGTAAAAATGGATGAACCGCTCAAAGATCATTTATATACGAAACTTGGAGGCAACGCCGACTTTTTCGTCATGCCGACGACGTTCAAAGAAGTGCAGGAAGTCGTGAAGTTCACAAACAGTATCGGAATCAGGCACACACTGCTCGGCAACGGATCGAACCTGATCATAAAAGATGGCGGTATCCGCGGAGTCATCATGAACCTGAAGTATCTGAATGATATCAGCAGCGAAGGGGAGACTCTCGTGGCCCAGAGTGGGGCCAGGATCATCGATGCCTCCCGCTACTCGCTGGAACAGAATCTATCCGGTCTCGAATTCGCCTGCGGTATTCCGGGCACAGTCGGCGGAGCTCTTTATATGAACGCAGGTGCGTACGGCGGAGAGATCAAAGACGTGCTCGATTACGCCTATGTCGTCGACAAACATGGGAATCTGGTAAAACGGAACGCGAGAGAACTCGACCTCGATTACCGGAGCAGTAATATCCCGGACAACGGGGACATCGTGGTGGAAGCGACTTTCCATCTGAAACCTGGTAAATACGAAGACATAAAGGCCGTCGTGGATGATTTGACCTGGCGTCGTGAATCCAAACAGCCACTTGAATATCCGTCCTGCGGCAGTGTGTTCAAACGTCCACCCGGCCATTTCGCCGGAAAACTCATCCAGGACAGTAAGCTTCAGGGAACGAATATCGGCGGCGCCGAAGTGTCCACGAAGCATGCCGGATTCATCGTAAACAAAGACAACGCCACAACCACGGATTACATTGCGGTGATCGAACATGTCCAGAAGACCGTCAAAGAGAACTCCGGCGTGGATCTCGAACGGGAAGTCAGGATCATCGGAGAAGATAAAGCATAAATCCTAAGAACGTATACCGATAAAAAAGCCTTTGAGCATAAAGGAGAGCGGCACACATGTCGTGGCCCTCCCTGCACTCAAAGGCTTTTCCTATAGCTCTGTTCCGGTCAAAACCATTCACCTGCTCGGAGTGAAGGTGAAAATGGAATAAGGATCCTTTTTGAAATCTTCCTGGATCCGGTTCGCTTCCTGCAAGGAAATGAAAGATTCCTTCCTTATAGAAGGGTAACTCTGAAGTTCTTCTCTTTCCGTTAAAGTCAAGTTTTCAATCGGGTACGGACGGTAATAAGCGACAAGCGATTCCGTTCTGGATCGTTTCGTTCCGTCTTTATTGCTCGAGGAATAACGCAATACCGAAGCAATTTCGATAAGGTCTCCCTGTTCATTTTTTTCGTATTCTTTAACATATTCGTGCGTTCTTTCCATTATCATTTTCATATGTATTTCTCCTTCGTCTGACGTGAGTTGCTAATCAATAACCTTTACACTTTCAGCTCCTCCGATGGGGGATCTTGAGTCATCCATGCCTGGTACCTATTATATGTAACGATAACGTTATCTCCGGTTTCAATAGCTCGGAATTCCTCCTCCGAAATAATGAACCAGTACAATTCTTCTTTCTTTTCAGATTCCACTAATATACGGGTGTTGGATTCACTCCGTTCTTTGACAACTCCTGTTTTCTGTATATATTCCACTTCAGGTTCATCCGAAGTGAAACCACATCCCGATACAAGAACAGGTATGATCAACAATAATAGAAGGAGTGATCCAAGAAGCTTCAATGATAAAACTCCTGACACGTGAGGTGATTTAAAAGTTCTGATAAATGTGACGTGAAGCATTAAATTTCCCCCAATGAAGCATAAGTCTTCCACCCCAGTCATGGCAAGGGTTTACAGTAGTTCTTTCAATGTAATCACTAAAACACTCTTCGATAATTGAACTCTAGGAAACTCTATTACTTCATTTTTTGAACTTTAGGAAGCTTTATGCTTCATTAAAGAACTTTAGGAAAACTTATGCTTCATCAAAATTATACCCTAGCTCTTCCAATAACTCTTTCCTATATTTATTGTATTTTTGAATCCGAAAAACGTTAGGAGAGTTAATTTTTGCTGCAACAGTATCCACGCTCGGATAAACATCGTTAGAATGCAAAAGCATAATTGCTTCATAAATTAGTTTTTTAGTTTCATTCTCCCTCTTCCTTACTTCATTTTTTTGATATTCTTCGTACCTTTGAACTAACTCATTCACTTTTTTATTCTGATATTTCCTTAAAGTACGTTCAGAAATATTAACCTTTATTAAAAAATCGTTCTTGCTTATAGGAATTTTCGTTTTTAAAGCTCTATCCAATTCCTTCTCAATAAATAACCTACGAACTTCTACATCTGATCCTACAATATCAAGCCCACTAGTATATTCAAATGCTGCAGTTCTTTTTAATGGGATACTATTACTAATTTGACCCTTAGTTATTTTCTCAATTCCTTTTTGAAACATTAAATCATAAACTGAAATATCAAAAGAATAAGATATATTCAAAATATTTTGAACTTTAGGGCTGTAATCTCCCCTTATCCAAGCGTAAACCGTTGATTCTTTCACTCCTGAGGCCTCAGCAATAACCTCTATAGAACCAGTTCGATCTTTTAAATTTCTAATAAAAAATGTGTTGAACAATTTAACTGGACAACTATTCATATTTGGTATTTTGGCAATTAACTCTTCAAAATTATTCAAATTATGCTTATCAATCACTTCTACATTAGAATCTATCCTCACTCCTGTTCCCCCAAGGAAGGAGTGACAGTTATAGCAAAACGCTATTAAGTTACTAGGATGGATGTGATTCAACTTACTATTACAATGTTCACATCGTTCACTTAAATATACATTATGTTCCTTACAGTATTTAACATCATAAATTGTCCATATCAATGGTTCATAGAAGATTCCTCCATCTTCCTTCATTTTTTCAATGCACATAGGGCACCATTTTCTATACTCATTGAATTTGAGTTTATTTAACATTCTACTCAAATTTAACATTGTCATATAGTGCAGATCATCTCTGGGTGAAGAAAACGTAAGTGCTTCCAAAAATTTTAGTCCAAATTCTGTATTTGTTAGTATTTTAGATACTTTCTTTCCTTTGAAATTGTATCTTCTTAAATAACCTGAGTCACCGTACTTTTCCAATATAAAATCTAATAATCGAGTAGACGGTACTAAATGTTCGTCAGATATCCTTTTAATATAACTGGTTATACTTTCCACGGAATTTGTCCCTATTCCAATTGGATTCAAACTATATAAAAAGCTTCTGTTTCCACTCATCTTTTTCATCCCCTGCTATCCATTATGTTTAACATTAATATATCTTCACCGTAATGAATAAAATGAAGTTTTTTAAATTCAGCTAGTTAAGTGTGATACCTTAGTTAATATCATCTCACATGCAGTGCTGTTACCATCCTGTTCTCCAAAATCCTTATTTTCAAAGAAGAGAACGTAGGATTGTTTTCCATCCCTAGAACTTTTAAATCTAATACCATCTAGAGACTCGCATTTTTCAGTTTTAAATATGTGTCTAAAATATTCAGTAACTATTTGAGTTGGAACATAATCAACATGTTCTTTGCCATCTTTACTAATAGGTTTAGTAAAGTCATCAAGAAAGTTGTAGAAAAAATGTATTACATGTCTTTTTTCTCTTTCATCTTCATTAAAAATACTAGGTACTTTAGGTAGTAATGTTAAATCAAGAATGGTTAAATCCCTATTATTCTTGAACTCTCCAATGCTTGCTACTACGTCTTTACGGGGATTATAGTCAACTTCCTTAAGAGCTGTTTCTTTCTCGGCAGCACCATAAAACATAGGAATACCTGCGGGACTCATTCTATTAGAATTAATAGCATATTCCCTGGGTGGTGTCCCTATTTTTTTAGAAGAATAAAAGAATTCCCCATCACTAGAAACACGAACTCTGTAAAATATTTCTTTGGAAGGTATATTTTTGATCAGACCTATATCTGCCACCATTGAACCAATAAAATCTATAATTTCATAAGGATTAATGAAACTGTCGTCAGCGTTAGAATCTGTTACTTTATAGAATACATATCTAGTCTCATATTTAACCAGATTTGAAAAAGCCCTCCAAGAGAAAGACAATTCCTCTCCCTTAGATAATCCATATGGGTCAATTTCACACCACATTGTATCCATTAATTTTTCTCTTATATCTTCTATTAAATCGGAATTTTCAATTTCCGCTTCATCACATAAAACATCTTCAGAAAAATCCCAGCCATCATAAACAGAAACCCCAAGATACCCTCCTTCTCTTGAGTCATAACCAACACCTTCATCATCAGGGTTCCCCCACTCATATTTAATATGGTCAATTATAAATTCCATCACCTCATCAATATCTGCTGCTATCCAGGAACCTTCCTCATTATTACGTCCACAGTAGTCACAATAAGTCGAGCATGCATTTTCCTTAATATAGGTTTGTAGAACATTTTCATTTATACACTGTGCACACACATAATTATCACCAAAAGTAGTAAAGCCATACTCACTTTGCCTATCTAGTAACCGGTCATGCATTCCCATTTTCATTCTCCCTTCTACCATATTACTCTTAATACATTTGTATTATTTAATTCTTGAGCTCATAAGTTTTCAATCTGGTGGACATTCTTCCCTATGAACATTATTCAATATTTGAAGTGTTCTGTAGTTTCCGATTCATTTCTTCCTTACTTTCCCATATTATCATAGGTGAAAAAGCAGAAGTGAAAACTCCCATAAATTAACCTTACACCTAATTAATCTTAGAGGAATTTAAATTCCCCTTCGATATATTCTGCAACGACTTTCGGTAGTTCTGATTTCATACTAACCAAATCTTTATAAGTATAAATTTTTATCATATCTTCCCCTCTATACCTTCTTTGGCCATCATTAACAACTATACATACTGCAATCCCAACAACAGTTCCTAACAAAAAATATTGCATGATCTTTCATCCCTTAATAATTCTATTATCTAATTGATACATTTATACCAAAAATGGATGACTATAGTCATTGATAAAGTTGTATGAACGAGCACAATGTGCTACCATATTGGTAATTTAAGATATATATATATAGAAGGGTTTGTTTCTTTTGGAAAAAATAACATTGTGGGCGGAAACTGAAGCTGAAATACAGGATTTTCTTCACGAATTTGGAGACCAATTAGACTTCGAAATTGATAGCGTATATGTAGCAAAACGCTCTAGTGGTAAAAGAGCAGTAGGTCACCGTTACTTAGAAGGTGTTTATTACCCATATGATTTGAATTTGGGTGCTACTCTAGAAGAAGAAGTAGTTTCTCCTGACTTCATAAAGGATTTAGTTCAATGGTGTTCTCAAGATATTATTATTGCTACACAAGACAAACCACTTCTTTCAATAGAATTAACTTACCACCTTCTAACTTATAATAACGTTGCACAGAGAATTCCTCGCCTAGTAAATAGTGCTTCTTTAGAAGTTCCAACTGTTATATTCCAAAAAGTAGATTACGAAAAATACCCTCTCCATAACAGTTGGTTCTTACAAACTTTTCTAAAAACGTCAGTAATATATGACACTCCTTGTATGGCCTTAACTTTTGACGAAAAAGAGTTCGAATCGGCAAAAAATTCATTGATTGAATTGGTGAACTCTTCTGTAAATGATGAAATAATGTTTTCAATAACAGCAGAATCAGTGATTATTGATATGAAAGAAAAAGCTCAAGATTTTGATGTTAATACCGTTACACATGGAAAAAATGGGAAAGAAAGAAGATGGGTGACTGAAACAGATAATAGAGTAACGGTCTCTATTGGAGTAAGAGATAATTGTGCTCTTACAGGAATTCCAGGTTATGGTTGCCAAGGCGACAGGGAAGCACAAATTAAGTTTAAAAAAGAACTTAAACATAGACCTACGGGGGCAAAGGGATGTGTATGGCTTTCTAAAGGTACAGGTGGCATGGATCCTTACCCAGGATTAGTAAAAATGTGCGAAATTCTATTATGTTATGATAATAATGGACAAAGGATTAAAGAACTCTTCTCATTTTTTACTTGTTTACCACAAGACTTCTGGTGGTTCCATAAGTATCCAAATGAAACTTATTATAAGTTAATTCGTGAATTTTCTGATAAAGTATTGTATGCGGATGATTACAAGTGATTAGGATCACACAAACTTATTTAATAAACTTCACAATTACTCACTATACTCATCAAGGTTGGGAATTATTATATAAGGATTTGCCAGGTGGAAGAAGGTCAGGAATGGGACAGACAGCCTCGATAAATGAATTGTGGGAAGGCATTTACAATCTTTCACCTGATATATTGTTATATAAAGATGGAAACCTCTTATTATTCGAAGTTGACAGTAGTTTAAATAGTGAGTATTTAAATAAGCTCAAAAAGTACAAAAAAAAAGAAAATGAATTAATTAGTCGTCTCGAAATTATTCTAAACGTCAAGATAGATAAAATTGATTATGGATTTATAGCTAAAAGCGTTCAAATCCCAGAAAGTATTCCCATAGATTTATACCCCTTCACTTATATGGGATATGATAAAGAAACCCACACATTAAAGGGGAAAATTTATAAAACAGGTTAAAAAAAGAATGACATCTATCTTCTGGATAGATGTCATTCTTTTTGAAATAGTATTTGTCAGTCACAATCTATTCTTTGCTTGAATCATACTTTTTTAGAATGATTATCTGTTCTTCTTTACCTGAAGTTCTCATCTTTTCAGTTGCAGGGTTTGATTTTATTTCCGTTTTTTTAGTTAGTAATGAGGCATGCATACCAGAATGTGGACCAAAGACTTTTTTATCAACAATATCTTCGAGAATTAGATCAGCTTTTCTAGCTTCCTCTATTATTATTTCAGTAGTATTTACATATTCTTTTTTTACTATAGAATTTGCATTTACAATACAACAATAACTACCTGGTTTTAAAACACGAGAGAATTCCTTTAAGCATAGACTCATATCGTTTCTATACCTATCAACTACATCCCCTACTCTTCTAAGGTGCCTTCCAATTTCTTTATTGTTATATTCTTTAACTCCAAGGTTGAGCCAAAGAAATCTGAATTTATGATAAAGTCCATAATCCCATGAATTCAGGTATGGAGGAGATGTTACTAAGAAGTCACATTTCTCATCCTCAATAAAATTTAAATACCTAGAATCACTATTGTGTATCTCAATTTCAACATTTCCAGTACTCCCATTGAAGTCCTCTATTTTATCTATACAAATTCTTAAGTGGTCTACAAATTTGTCGATTGCAACTCCATTTTCTATATTCTTATCGACAGCTTTATACTTAGATTCTGTTTGTTGATTAGAAACTGAAGTGATAATTCTAGAAAACGCTAGAAGACATAAGTTTTTAGCTGCCTGTACTTTATCTTCATGCCAATCCTTAGTTTGAAAATACTCTTCAATACTTAATTTTATTAAACCAAGTTCTTTTAGTACATTATCTTGAAACCACTTTTTTTCATTATGAATTTCTGGTTTAATAATCTCTATTTTCTCCAAAACTTCATAGTGATCAATATATTCATATTTGGTCAGTAAGTATTCAGGTAAGTTCATGTATATATCTTTTAATATAAAGTTATCAATTGATGTTGTTTTCACTTGCGCCATTAGTGAAGCTAAGGGATTAGCATCCACTCCAATTCCATTTTTACCAAGTGCTTTAGCCTCGACTAAAGTTGTACCGCTACCGCAAAATGGGTCAATAATATATTTAGAGTCAGGAGCTAATTCTTCAATTAATGTTCTTGCTATCATCGGGTGAAATTTACCAAAATAGGGATGTAAATCATGAGTGAAATTTTTCGCCTCTTTTTTAAAATCACCAAATTGCCAGTCTAATTGCTTCAAAGTGCTATAGTCAGTCTGCACCAAACTTCCCCTCATTTCCTTTTCGAATATTAATTTAATGGCTTTTTAAGAATCATTATCATTTCGTATTTAATTTTTCCACCAGTTTTGTTTCTGTTTACTTTTAATTTTATGTTCCTGAGCTGATGATAGAAATAGGTATCTAATTCGAATCCAACACGATTAGAAGTAGCTAATTCTCTAATATATTCATGTGTAGGGATATATCTTTTACGGATGTTATTATCACCAATAACAATAATTAAATTTTTACCTGGTTTTAAAACACGATAAGACTCCTGCAAAAACCTAAGCATATTGTCAAAGTATTGCCAAATAATATATGCTCGATTTCTGTCCGTAGTGTCTCCCGTACTATATAAATCCTCTATTATATCATCAACAACTTTATATCCTAAAAGTCTTTTTTGAGAATATAAAGACTTTGTCACGACTCTCTCAGTTACTCCCACATAATCTCTGCAGTGATTTGAATAATCATCAGGGTTAACTAAGTCTAAAAAGAATAAGTTATACTTGTGAGCCATTGGGTAATCGATAGCATTAAGGTAAGGTGGAGAAGTTACAATTAAGTCTACATAATTGTCATTTAATTCTATTTCAGTTGCATCTCTAGGGACAATTTCAGAAACTGTATTAGTACCCTTTACATGATTGGAAAATTCAATCATACTCTCCAAGTGCTTATGAACTACCTTCAAAAATATATCCAACGTATCAGGTAATCCTTCATCAAATTTGTCTTTCTTTTTTCGTACTTTAATCTCTCGTTCATCGAAGTATGAAACTTTCTTAACCATAGATGAATAACAAATTATCAAGAAGTCCTTCAAGTCACTTAGCTCTTTATTGTCTATAGTAAACCCAACAGATTCTGTATCTAAGTTCCTGATTATTCTTTTTATTCTTATCAAATCTATGGCATTCTGTTCCTCAAACCAAAAATTCCAATTCTCGTGAAGGTTAATATCCTCTTCTGAGTTATCTATTTTAATATAGCTGTCATCTTGAAGGAAGATATGTTTAATTGAACTTATTAGAATCTCAATATTGAGTTCGTTTAAAAAATGCATTGGAGTAGTTTTAACCTTTGCTAACAGTCTCCCTAATGGGTTTATCTCTGTCGCATATGAGTTAAAACCTTGCAGTTTAGCTTCTAATGAAGTTGTGCCACTTCCATTAAAAGGATCTAAAACAACGTCCCCTTTTTTTAGGTCGCTATATAAAAAAGCCCATCTAGGAATTTGAGGTATATACTTTGCTGGATAATTGTGCATACCATGGGTGTAGTTCGTAACTTCTCTTGAAACTTCAGGTTTGAAAGTATAAATAGAACCTTTTTCTATATATTCATAAGGAAAAATGTTAACTTCCTCAGGAGTAAGGACTTTATCCACTTTATCACTTCGCTTTTTTCTTAGTCTAAAACATTCTTTGCTTAAATTTACCTTTTACCAGTAATTAGAGTTAAAAGGACAAAGTCAATTATACCACACGAATGTACAAATTTAAATTGCCTGAAACCTTTTGTGTAACAGGCACCAGAATCTTTGATTGCTTATAATGAAGGTTTGGAAATATATACTTTTTCGTTTTCTGAATAAGGCTCATTAATATCTTTGATACATTGGCAACAGATACTTTTTAGTGATGGGACTACTAGGTTAGGGTATTATTCTCCTAATAGTTTTGACGTTCACATATCTAAAATTTTGGCATAATACAGGAACAGGTCTTGATGGAAAATTACCAGCACTGTCTCATTTGAAAATTGGATATGGAAACTCATTTACTCGTGATACGGTTCATCAAACCTCATCCCTATTAGGTTTTCTTTTACCAGGATTGTTGTTTCCTTTTCTCTTATTAGGCTTGTCTTCTAGGTTTTCCACACCCAACATCTTCTTAAGTTCAATAGCATCGCTTTTACTTTCTTTAAAAATTTCTTCACCTACAACTATTTCCTTAAACAATGTTAGTAGTTTTGTATGATTCATGGAGGTTTTCCTTAAACTTTCTAATGTAATGGTCTCCTCCCCATTTTTTATAGTTTCTCTTAAGCTTTTTTGCAACCAGGTTTTAAGGATACCCACGCATCCTAAGCTTTTTTCGTAAATGTATTTTCTTTCACTCAACAAGTCAGGTGGTTTCTCTACAGGAAGTTTTCTTTGAAACGTATATAGGATGTTAATAAAATCTTCCACATCTTTCTCATTATTTAAATCATAACGGGGGAAATGGATCTCCTCAACTCTGCGAGAAAGTTGACCATCTAGGTTCATTATTGAAATTAAATCATAGGTACCAAACAAAATTATCTTAGCTCCGGACATATTTGCTAAAGACTTAATAGAATTAAACTGTTCTGCTACTGCCTTTCCAGTCTTCAGCCTAAAAAAATGCTGAGCTTCATCTATTATTATCGCTCTTGTTCTTCTATGATAAATAGCTCTTTCTAACGATCTCCTTAGATCTCCTACTGTTGATTTTCTCCCTTCATTTACATATCGATCATTATTTCTAACCCCTCTATTCACATTAGTTTTCCTGTCAACTAACGGTTCATTAAGACTTAGCAATACCCTATAATAAAAATCTTTCCAGTTGAAGTTTCCTAGATCTGGATTTGGAAGCTCTATTCCAGTTATAGGAATGAAGGAAGTATCCTTTATCATTTCCTCTTCCATAGAGTCTAAAATTTCTTCAATGAAAATCTCTGCAAGTTTTGACTTACCTACGCCTGACGGCCCAACAACTAAAAGAATGTTGATATTTTCATCAGCCATTACTTCTTCCTTAAGTTCCTTTAAAGCCTCAGCCATTTTCGCATGTGGAGACGTGTAAGCATCAAACTCTGACAAAAGCTTCTTTGAATCCTTATTCAAATTCATCAAACCCTTCAAGTAATTTGAGTTTGCTTTCATCAATTTCAATTTCATCCTTATGGAAGCTCATAGCATCAGTGCTCGTATACTCGCTATTTTTGTTTTCAGATCCGTCATTACTTTCATTTGCTCTCTTAAACTCCTCCATATTGTTCTCCATATGTTCTGTCTCAATAATAAATTTAGCTATCATTTGTGCATTGATACTGACTATTCTTGAATAACTTTTTTGCTTCTCTCTAATCTTATCTGTTATGATTTTCAACTCTCTTTCGGTTTTTCCACTTAAAATCTTATATTGTTCAGAGAAACATTTTTCCCATCTTCCATGCACGTAAACATAGCAAACACTAATATCGTATGGATCGTACTTAATTTCTACATCTTCTTCCTCTACCCCCCCATCTCTAAATGCGTCACACCAGTAATATGCATAATTAAGCTTAACTCCTCTACCTACATGAACTTTTCTGGTTTTTCTTCTAGGAGAAGGTAAAGTCATAATCATGAAAGTTTCGTCATAGGGAATATACCTTCTCTCTCTAACTCCACTATCTCTTAAAGAATCATTGAATCTTTCATTAGGTGATTCAAAAGTAGTGGAGTGGGTCTTATTATGATAGACGTCTTCTATCCACAGTTCCATCCTTTCAATCAACAATTCCAATTTCCACACTACTTTCTCTTTCGGGTTCACACTCTTTGTAACCTGACGCACATTTTTTGTAATTTTTGTATTTCCCTCTAAATTGTGTATAAATAGTTCATTTATTGTACCGAAAAACCTTTCTCCCACATTTCCGTAGCGAGAACGCCCTGGCGGTCGCTCTTTTTTGTGTATACTGTGCATAGCTAGAAGAGATTCAAAGTAAATACTGTTAAATTCTTTTCCACCGTCCACAACAATACTATTTGGCAAACGATTATGTTTTCTTACACAATCTCTTATTGCATTCATACACGCTACATAAGAAGGAGGATCAAAACTTATCACTAAAGCTAGTACTTTTCTTGAATAGGCATCTATCATGCAAGTACACCAAGGCCTTTTAGATTCCTTTTCATTATATTCTACCTCTACATCTAACTGTGTGTGGTCAATATGGGCTAATTCTAAAGCTCTTTCCCCATGTTTAGGCGAGGTGAACCGTTCTTCTTTATAAAATTCTTCATTATTATATGCAGCACGTCTTCCTTTACGTTCCCTAGTTTTAACATAAACATTGATATTACTTATTTCTTCACAAAAAGATCTATAGCTAGGTGCGTAAAGCCTTCTTTCTTTACAAGCTAAAGCAAACTCTCCATATACTACTTTTGCTGACTTGGATTTACCCAAATAATAACTGGTTTCAATAATTTCATTCATTAAGTCTAATGTTTCTTTAGGGAACCTTCTTTTTTTGTTTCCTTTCTTTTTTGTTGAAGGTATCAAACCTATATACCCATTACCATACTTTATTTGAGCGTCTTTAAACTTCTTGACCCAACTTCTAATCGTTCTTTTTGTGACTATGCTGTTCAAATCTTTTTCTTCCAAATAATTCATAACTGCTTCATAACGATCATTAGCAACTTTCAATTCACTTTCACTGGCACTTTCTAATATTCCCATTGATTCACTTTGACTAGCGTTGACTTTTTTCCCAACACCTCTAATATGCCCTTTTTGAACATAGTCTTCAAATAAACCTAACGGAAGTTTCAATGCTTCCTGCTTAAAGGAAACTAAAAAAACAAATTTGTTATCACAGTTTACTATCTCCCACTCAGCTTCCCCCCAGAGTATAAGTTCACCACTTTTAAGTTTAACTTCTTCAATGTTCCTCCAAATTTTGTTTTGATTAAAGAATTGAAACCCTGCCATCTGCTCATTAGATAAAAAAACGTTCACTTTTTCTGTATCCTTCAGTAATTGAGTGTTTAAATCTACATATATTAAATTATTAGCGAGAGAAGATAGGATCATTTGCTTACTAAATCCAATTTCTTCTAAGCTTTTCAATGTAACTCCTGGTTTTTTAATTAATGTTTTCTGTAACTTATCATAAGAGACCTCGTCTACAAACCAATCACTTGTAAAATAATCTTCTATATAAGTTAGATTTCTTTGGAATATCCAATTAATATTCTCAGATGTAAACACTTCAAAACCAATCCCTAATTCTTCTGCATACCTTTCTCCGGGCAAATAACTCCATCTTCCACTAACATAAGAATACTTAGTTGAATCTTTTTGCAGTAGGTTTAAGAGTTCTTCTTCTCTTTTACACTCTACCCAGTATGCTTTATTCTTTTCAATTACGAAAAAATCAGGTGTATATAAAAACGTGCTCTTCTTTCCATTTTTAGTAATATGATTTACTTTTAATTGGAGAGGTTGATCATAAAACTCCAGTACATCATCATTATGCTCTAGTTGATAAATATAAGGCAGTTCTACTTTGTGGCTTTCGAATTGAATTGTAGACTTCATTTTCTTACTACTGAAACGACCGGTTACACTGTAGCGACTATCTCCTACTCTTCTAGATGGCGGAGTACGCCTGATTTCTGATATTTCTTCAAGGGCCTTTGATGATAGATCAGAGTTTTGCTTCCATTTCTCAAACGTTTTATCATCCATCATTGGTATCCTATCCCTTTCTTCGAAATTTATCACGCTCTTCTTAGGACCGTTTTAACTGTAACCAATAATTCTGAAGTTCTTTCTCTCTCAATACGCCTTTCGCACCTATCGAAGATTCAACTTCCTTTTCTATCTTTCTACGACTTGGATAAATTCCTGCTTGAACCATTTCCTGAAACGCTTTTTCTATTTCTAATTTTATTTTGTTTCTTCTTTCCGAAGTTTTATTTTTGGAATATTCCAAAAAATTATTGGAAATTTTTTTACTTAGTATAGGGAAGTGATTATATAATAGTTTTCTGTCTCTTCCCACTTCCCCCGCTACATCAACTAATGAAAAAGGAACCTGGGTATTTAAAAATATACGTAGCTTTTCTTCTATTTTTCCCTCATCCAATGAGTGCCTTTTAGCTATTTTTTTATCAGCATATAGAACTTCTCTTACCTTCACCATTTCTTTTGTTAGTTTTCCTTCTTTCTCCAACAATGACTTAGTTGGAATATCCAGACAATAACCAACATGCATTAGTCTTTTCAAAGAAGGAAACTGCTCACCAGTTAAATATTCGTATAACGTAGTTTTAGGTAACTGTAAGCTCTCACTCATCTTCCCTAGCTCTTCATTAAAATATTCTGTGCGTATCCAGTTCAAGTTAGCGATAAAATTATCGCGGTAAGAATTAATGTGATTTTCTTCTAAACTTAACAAGTATTTCAAATTTTCACTCACGTATTCTTGAAAGTCGTCGATCTTTTCTTTAATTTGATAGTAATTACCTTCGAAAAATAAATTGAAACACTTCGAACATTTTCCCATAACCATTTTTCCTCTTAGAAAAGTGATCTGTTCATTACAATTTAAACAATAACTGATTAACTTTCTTTGATGATTCACACACACTTCTACTAACTTCAGCCCCCAGATTAGTGGGTAGTACAGTTTGTTCTCGTTATTCCACTCTTTTAAGCAGTCAGGACAATACTTAAATTTCTTATCTAATAAATTCCTGGAAGGTATTAACTTTTTCCAGTTTAAAAAAGTTAACTTATTCAACCCTTCTCTAGAACTTAGCTCATTCAATGCAATTACGAGTTCCCTTGCATATTTTCCAAACCCGTTAATTGCTTCACTGTTTTCATAAATATATTTTGGGAGTTTAATCTTTTTATCTACTATTGAGCTATTATTAAACTCTATTTCTAGTACGTTCCTTAACATATCATTTACAGTTAAATGGTGTTCGTTTGACAATCGAATAAGGTAACTGGCCAATGATTCTCTCGTTAGAAGATCCTCATTGAAAGGAGGCAAATTATAAATAACAGTTCTTTTTCTATAAATATACATACTTCTCCTACCATCCCTAAGAATTTTATTCAATTTTCAAGGTCCAAGGTTCAATTCCTAAACCGTTTCTATAAAAAGTCAACAATCGTTGAAACCCCTATAAACAACTTAAGTGCCCCCATTCAATAACGAATGAGCACACTTTAATACTTAAACTTATATTAATATAAACCCTGAACTTTGTCAATAAAAAACCATTAATATTAAATTATATAACTTAATTTATATTTTGTCAACAAAAATTTAAATATTAAATGGAATAAATAGTCAATTATGGTTATCTATGGTTCTCCACAGTGAAATGTGTTGATTTCTTCCTCTAACGTATGATTCTTAGTAATTTCTAAGATGGAGATCTAGCCCTCATACCATACGGATCACAGAGATACATAATCGGATATGAAAAACCTTTCCGCACCATAAAGTCTTTTTTATAATGGCTCTATTAAAGTTCAGTGTTGATATTTATAGAAAAAATAGGACTTCCAATTATATGGAGGTCCTATAATGAATTATTGTCTTATCAAACTAATATCTCCGTTAATTGATTTACATTACTGAAACATGCCGAGAATCCAAACAATCATGTATATTGGAACTGCAACAATTATCGTTCCTGCAAGTAAATAGCAAATTGACCTTATAATAAATTTCAAAGTATCATATCCTGCCCCTACTAAGTCATCAACCAATTTCAACACTAAAAGCTCCCCCAACATATAACTTGGTAATTTAAATTTAACACAATTTCCCTTTAGAAAATCAATATATCAACATTGGCGTTTAACAGAGCCTTTATAATAGTAATCGTTAATGCATGTTTTGAGGTTAGAGGATGATTAAAAGTTCAGGCAATTACAGAACCTCACCAAATGAATTCACTTCCACATCAACGTTCTCTATTTCAAACATATCCATTTTGGTAAGAGCTTCTTCAAAGGCTTCTTTTGAACATACCCATCTTTGCATGAAAGGTTGACGATAATATGGTTCATGAATTAAATCCCTCACTGGACCATGAAAATGCTCAAGCCTAACCACTGGTTTGTCACTTTCATCCACCCACACTGTTGGATTCTCTTTCGATGGTTTCCAGCCAAAAATAGTTGTCCAAAGATTAGACGGATAGCATAAAAGACTTCCTAGCTCAAAACTTCCTATTCCTCCGCTTTCATAAGTCAACCTCAGAAGTGGTTGGTGTACAATCTGAGGGTCGAACCTGTTATTATCAAATAAAGCGAAAGTTCGCCCGTTAAAGGTTGAAATTCGACTGACTGGTGATAATAAAGTTTCATCCATTTTCAATGAACAATCATAAACTAATTTCACATCGCTTGAACGAGAATATGTGCATAAAACCGCTCCAAGTACCAAATCGTTTTCAGCCAATCCTGTATGAACACAAGGCATTAGGGATTCTTTTATTTCTTCATTGCTACCTACCTTTTTTTCAAGTGCTTCGTCAATGAGCCACCCCTCCATATTTATGAAAGGTTCAGGCGATTTCAATAACACAAATGGATCATCGCTTGTTGTCAACGCTTGTGATATCCTCACAAGTGGGATATCTTTCCACCTTCCATTATAGAGCTCGTAATAGATAACCTCCAGTAAGCGATCAAGTTCGGATGATTCTGACAGTAGTTTTTCGTGAGTTCTTCTTTTGATTTTTTCGATACTAAATGGCTCCGAAGGGTATGCTTTCGAATATGCTGCATATTTTCTCTCAATTTCCCTTAATCTTTCCCCAGTAGCCGCTTGTAACATATTTAATGTACTTCTTATCAAACGTGTTCCAGTGGCATAATGTAATGCTCCCTGTTTAATACTAGGAATATCTAATACTCCTTGCTCGCTTTCTGATGATAGGGATGCAATTTGTTCATGCGCTGGATGTTGACTCATATTCCAATTTGGAGTTTCGCTGTCTAAAGCCTTTAAAATAGAATACGATTGTAATTTCAACCTTAAATCATGCCCTTCATAACACTGACTCACAATTTCTATAAAAGGCTTAAAGGCTTGGGGTAAGCTGATTGCTGCTCTTTCTGCTAACAATAGAACCCACTCTTTAGCTCGTGAATTTAATTTGCTCCAATTACTTGTAATAAACTCTAAGTCTTCTGGGTTTGTTTCCGCAATCCCCCACAACCCTCTTAGGGCCGCTTCAATTCTTGTGCCATTATCAGTTTTCAATAAATCAAATAAATAACGCACTGCAAATTGTGACCAAGTAACGGGAGGGGTTTCAGTTTCTTCATAACTCGGAATTTCGATTTTTGGCATTTCTGGTAAATAGCCTTTACCGTTAATCCACATTTCATGAGTGGAAAGAATTCGATTTACCCCGTCATCTAGATCTTGTCCAACTACTGACCTAGACCGAAATAGGCAGATATAATCCAAATTCTCACTAATGCTCTCAAGCCAAATTCTATAATCATCTTGTTCTTCCATCTTTGCTATTACTTCTTTAAGTATACCCTTCCTCTTGTCCTCTGTTAACAAAGGAATAAGTTCTTTGTAAGCCAAATATACCCTGTCATATGTCCAAGTATATAAATCTTCTCGGCTTTTTACCAAATCTAATAATAAGTCTACATACTTTACAAATCCCCGAGGTCGTTCTTCATTTAATCTCTTAGCTAGAAAGCATACACCCATCCAAATTTCGCTAGAGTAAAATTTCTTACCATCGCTGTATTGTTCATTCAAAACATTAATAGCATTCTCTATTGATGTTTCATTTAGTTCTTGGTATAAATCATTTAATTTATCGTCTGATGAATGTAGTTCATTTGAAGTTTCAAACCATCTTTCTGGAACTCTATAACGATCTTCATCATAATTGGCGTGAAACTCAGCAGGACCAATTTTGTTTAGTTTTTCCCTCAGGTCCATGCCATTTCGATTCATAGCAATAAATATTGCCTTCTTTAAGTCACTAAGATAACACCTATCAACACCATTTTCCCAATTGAAAACACCAACCCCAAATGACCACAACGCTAGGTACTCTTGCTCGGGTAGATCTTGATTACCTAGCATTTCGATTAAACCGTCAAAAAGCATTTCTTTATGGTCTATGAGTGGTTCCATCATATTTTCTGCCATATATAAGCGCCACATTGCAGAAACACCATTAGAACTAGCTACTCCGGCAACAGAATCATCCACTAAATAAGAAATCCGATTATCTCCTACCCTCGTTGCTTCCTGGGAAATTTCAAGCAATAACTTCCCTTCCTTGTCCCAAATTTCGGGCTTTATTTGAGCCAGTGATCTAAACCAGGAAAGCGCACCATCAAGCACATATTCTTTGTGCCCCGTGTAACTAATTCCGCACCAATTCAAACGTTCAGAAGCTCTATTTGCTTCTTGCTCAAACCCAATTTCAATTGCTAGCGTTGATAAGCGTTCTACTATATTTGCTCTTTCTGATGGATCCTCTTGCCATGCTTTACCTTCGACTCCGCACCAATGGTTAAACCAATTCATTAATAAATCGTATTCTCCTCGGTCGGCTAAATATCGCCACCCTATTTCCAAAATATAGTTAACAGGATAACTCTCACATTCTTCTTTTATTATATTAAAGACAATCCCACTAAATGGTTGACCAATACGATCTGCACATTCTATGAGAATTTCAAGGATATCTTTTGAAGGATCTTTCAAACCGTAGACAAGTTTCCACTTTTGCTTACGCTGCCCGAATAAAGCTTTCAACACTCTTTCAAGTTCAATGCCGGTAACAAAATTTTTAGTTGTGTCCACACCTTTCCTAAGCAAAATCCCTAGCCACTTTCCTGCTAAAGCACTAGAGTTAAATAGAACCGCTGCATTCTCTCGTACTCTATCATCTTGTCTATTCGAAAGATAATGTTGAACTCCCTCCATACTTATTCCGCTACTCTCACGCCCCAGAAATTCAGCCCCCAAAACAAAACTTACCATGCAATAAAGGTTTGCCCGCTCATCATTATCAAAACTACTTCTATGTTCATTTAAACAATCAAAACCAGAAGATTTTATTGGTCCACTCCAATGTTCAAATAGTACGTGATGACCTGTTATCAAACTATAAGTAGCCGCTCGTATCTGAAAAGAAATCGGAGATTTCTTTTGACGACCTTTCAAGTGCAAAAGGGTGATATTAACCTCTTCCCATCTCTTTTGAACGGCAAGTTTCTCCAGACATACTCCAATGTCGCTCCAGAAAAAAATTGTAGTGAACTTCAACACTCTGGCCCATCGAAATTTTCCGCCGTAAGCAACTGCTCCCTCTAGAAATCCTCCATAAAAAGAAGCTAGAGCTAAAGAATATTGCCTTTCTCCCTCCACTACTTCTCTGTCTATTTCGCCATTCCACGATATTCCTATATACTGACTAATATACCCCCAATTGCGAAACAAATTTAATGTAGTATCCGAAAGTTCTTCATCCTCTCTAAATTGGTCATATATATCACTTTCAGGAAGTATTTCTAATAGATCAATTGGGTTTAAATCAGTAAACCACCGCTTCACTAGTCCTCTCGCTCGATCTAACTCGCCTGACTCAATTAGGTTTAACGTATCATTTAACGTGTCCTCTACAACCTCTAGACTCCAAGAGTTCACATTGGGAACTCTTCCTTCTGATATTAAAAAGGAAGGGGTTTCTGAAACAAACTTATATTCACTACCTGTCCATTCAACTGTCTTGAGTAATTGTTGTAGTGTAGTAACTGCGCAAGAAACATTGTGAACACATCCCCAATCATCAGTATCCGCAACTTCTGACACCGCTATCCGGCATTGCTCAACTAATTCTCTCATAGGGCGTTTAAGCGCGTGTGCTTCCATTACATACTGAGGTGTAAATACGTAAGATTGATCAGTGAAACGCCCACTTAATTGTAATAATTTAAACAAGTCTGCGTGACGAGCTACCCCCTTCTCTTCTTCGTACCAATAGTAATCAGCGATATCACTTGCAGTTTCTTTTAATCTCTCAGTATCCGATTGAATCTGTGATGTCAGATGGACTCGAACATCATTATGAGTCAAACGAAAACCTTGTTCATCATTCTCTACTAAAGGGCGAAGTTCACGCAGTACATTTGTCCAAGTGGATACAGATATAGATAATTCCGAAAAAATTTTTGAAAGTGCTTTTCCTGTTACTCGTTCACTGCTTAAAGAAAAACACCCAGCAATATCATAACCTATAAAAGGGTGAGTTTTCTTCAAAGGTTCTACTGCAGAAGACCAAATCTCCTCATAGTAAGCTGATATCCCAGTTGTTAATCGTCGATTTTCTAACTTTTCATCAAGCTCTTCCACACTGTTGCAGTAACGAGCTTCATGAACAGCAAAAATAGCTGATAATGTGTTCCCATCCGCTACTCTATCAATAACTCTTACAGCATTATGAAATTGACCCTCCGGCAAATTATTTTCAGAAGAAGAAAACAAGCTTGCAATATCCTTTGTTTCGATTCCAGTTACATCCCAAAAAGAAATATTACTTTTTTTATCTTTAAGCCAAAAAGGATATTTATCGTATGCTTCAATTGGTTGGCCAATGATAAAAAAGCGAACGTTTTCAGGTACTCCATCTGGGGGTATCAATGTATCAAGAAAGGTAGATTCTTCATAACTAGCTCGAGCAGCATGATCAATTCCATCTATAGCAATAATCGTTGGACGATCACGTTCCTTCCCTAGTTCGTTAGCAAGCCTCAATACATTTTCTCTCAGTTCATCAATACTCAAAAACTCATTTCTTATGGGTACTTCATATCGTTTTAATCTACCTTTCAACATTGTCCTTAGCTGAGATAGTAAGTCCCCCCATAAAACTTTAGCTTTAGTTGTTTCACCAACATCAGCAGGTAACTCTGTTATATCAGGAGTTATTGGTCGAAACGCATGATATCTTAAATCAATAACTGGTTCTCGGTGGTTTGCCAGTGTACTTACAATGCTTGTTTTCCCTATACCTGGAAGACCACTTAAAAATACAATAGGTTTATCTCCACTTAACAATTCATTTGCCAAATCATCAACAAACTGCTTTCGACTTGGAAAAAAAGGCTCCGGTGGGCAAAGGTCATGCTCGCCGGTGGTCTCTACTGCTGGTAAACTTAATCGACTATATACCTCCTCTACATCTATCGGTTCTTTTTCACGCAGAGTTGTGGCCCATACACGCAAAGCACTATCAAGCAATCCTAATAATGGGCGTGCTTGCTCGAAGGTAATAGCAAATGAGAAGGCGAGTTTTTCAATAAGCTCATCATTCATTTCCTGTAAATTCGGTTGTCTCATTTCCATTCTAAGTGATTGTAGAAACTCCAATTTCTCATGCTCGTTATCTAGAACGTTCAGTTGAGCACACCATTCTATCCAAGCTTCACTCCATTCAGGTGGGATTTGGACATCTTCAAGCTTTTCAGCAACTTTCACCTGCCCTTTAATGTACTCCCAAAATTTTGATAAAGCAGGCCTTTGGTACTTATTGTTCTGTAAATTTGGTGCTTTAGATATACGTTCCCCAGGTTTTCTATTAGTGAATAGAATAGGATAGCATTTATTTGACTTAGCTTTAGCTTCTTTCCATGCTTTTGCTATACTTTTTAATAATGAATTATTACTATCGTTATCTACAGATACCAAGTTCCCAAATGTGACAGTATCATAATTGCGGGTATGTTTAACCTGAAAATATTCTCTTGATCCATTTGTATATGTAACAATTACATCATCTAAACCTTGTGCCTCAGTCGATTGTAATATGACTGACGCAATTTCCATATCAGGATTCAGCATATCAATTATATATCTTTGACCGACAGACCATTCGTACCAATAAGGATCAGCTGCCCCCGCCGTTGGGTTAAGTGTTGAACTCATTCTGTCACTCCCCTACTAAATAATGTATTCACTCTAAGTTAATTAAATTTTACAAAAAAGTCAACAATCCAACTACTCTCTATTAGGTATGTCCTATCAAGTAATTTGTATTTATCAAACAAAAAAGACCCCCAACCAAAATGGTTGAGAGCCTTCAAACGTAGATATATTAATGTTTTGAGAAATGTGGAGCACGATGAGCATCTTTAAGACCGTATTTCTACGCTCTTTCTTTGTACACATGTAATTGATGAACAAGATGGTTACTATGTAACGCTACGAGTTCTTTGATATTCTTTAAAACAAATTCATCTGTTCCTGACATTAAAGCATAAGCTTTCCTAGATTTAAATGAAGCATAAGTCTTCCTAAAGTCAAATGAAGCATAAGTCTTCCGTTTGGAAAATTTATGCTTCACGTCACAATAAATGTGACGTAAAGCATATAATTTCCTTAAATAAGGCATAAGCTTTCCGCTCCAGTCATGACAATGGATCACACCATCTATTAACAAAAATCTTTTTATATAATTTTCAAAGTTTGAACTTTAAGAAACCTTGTTTCTTTATTCTTCAACTCTAGGAAGCCTTATTCTTAATTTTAAAATTCCAGGAAAACATATGATTTAACCTGATAAAACATGTTCACAAAAAAATTTCGCAATGAATTTGTTAATCATAATTTTTAGATCAACCTTACATTTCGCCTGAATTCATTTCATTTATTTTCTGTTCTAATTTTGGTTGCAAAACATTATTCAATAATTGACTTGTTAGACCCATGAACTGTTCGAGATGATGATTTAATGATGCTTGATTAAAGTCTAAGTATTTCTTAAAGCTATAATCGTCTCTATATCCACTTTTAAGCTCATCAACAAATTCAACAAGTTGACTACTTATGCTTTTAGTATAGCTAGATGTATCTTCTATATATAAAGATAATCTATTAATTCTAAAATTAAGTCTATTTAACCTATGAATCCAATTATATAATTCATCTTTGAGTTCTTTTATTTCTTCTTTATATTTAGTCTCTTCTTCCTTTGTGTAATTATCCTGTTCACCATACAAGATATGCGTATATGTAATGTACTTGGTAAAATCGTTCGAACATTTAGTAAGAGTATCCAAAAACTCTTCTATTGTTTCATTAAAATCTTCAATTTTATCAATTTGATTCCGAAAATGGTATTGTTTCATTTCCCTTTTCAAGGCATTATAGTGTTCTTCCCTAATAGACTCCAATTGAATTTTTCGTTGTTCCTGTATTTGTATATTGGTTACCATATAAACAGTTCCCGCACCTACTAATGCACCAAGATAACTTCCCCAAAATCCTATCCAAGAATCAGTAGTACCACTTGAAAAATTAAATAAAGGTACTTTAATAAGTAACGACATAATCAGCGGGAATAAAACTAAGGCTAAAATAATAATCACTTTTTTCATTTCAAAATACACCTTTCAATTAAGCTCATTTTATAAAAAATTTTGTATGTAATTATGATATATTTGGGAGCACAACATTACTTATGCCCCCAAAAACTTCAGTAAATTTTATAAATAGCTATTTACGATTTTTATTCACGACATACCCCAATTCCTTCATTTGAGCTTTGTAATAACTTCTAATCTCCGGGTTTCTAAACACTCCCTTTTTATTCATACTCTTAATTATATTTCTAATACTAGGGTATTCCCCTCTGTTATGAATAGTTATCATTATATCTTTTACTTCCTTTTTGATTTCTTCCTTTCGTTTCTTCTTTTTAAACGCAGTATATTCTTTATGCTTCTCAACTAATTCTCTAGCTAATAGGGGAAAATGTCTATTTAAAGAACTTAGTGAGAATTCATTTACTCTACAAAACTCAGCTTTACTTATTGGTTGGGGACTGTTTATTTCTTCATTTAAGAGTTGAATAATTTCATTTGATCTGTTTTGCCATATCCTTGATTGATGCTCCCTATGTTTATTTAACAATTTCTTAGTAACCCCAGGAAATTTGCTTTTTAAATAATTAGTACTAACTTGAAGTTCTTTAGCTATACTGCTGAGCGGCTGTACTGTATCATCGTTCAATTTAATTTCTAAATTTCTTTGCAGCTCCTTCCTTGATTCTTCGTCATTACCGAAAATAAACGAGTTAGGAAGGGAAACTCTATTGTCTATCACTGTTTTTTCATCTAAATCAAAAAAATCGAGCATAGAAATATTAAGTGAACTACACACTATTTCTAAATTCTCAACAGACGGTCTATTGTAACCTAAAACCCAACTAACTAAAGTGTGGTATTTTACATTTAGAATTACAGAAAGTTTATTTATCCCACCATATTCATCTTTCAAGCAATTAAAAGAATTTAATATATTGTTTTGAGTAGGAAAGCTGTGTTTGTTTTGAGACTCTAAAATTAGCTCTTTGAAATTTTGATTAATAAACTCCTCTTCATGGGGTGTTTCAACAGATTCTGATGTAGAACGTTTAACTCCTAACCAACTAAAACAGAATTGACAATAACCCAGGTTATTCATACTGCTCAAATAGCCCTGTGATTTATTACAGTTAAAGCATATTGATGATAATTCGCAATTATGGTTATCACAAAAATTAACATTATCTACTTGCCATATAAGAGGCTCATATATCACTTGATCATTTTTCTTCCATTCTTCTAAACAAAATTCACACCATTTTTTATTTTTCCCAATAATATTTTTGTGAAAAACTCCCTTCCAGTTACACATAGTTAAATGTTGTATATCTTCTCTTCCAGTCAAGATTTCCATTACTTTAATGTAATAAATAGATACATCACTATTACCATTAATATATCTTCCTGTTTCTCCAAAAACACTTTCTGCTAGATTCTTTTTAATATAAGATTGCTCGAAAGCAGGCCCAATAACACCTTTAACAAGATTACCCAAACTTACATTGTGCTCTTTGCTTAACCTTGTAATGTAACTTGTAAGGGACTCTATGTATGGAGTCCCCAAACCAACAGGCTGTAAATTATATAGGGTACTGTATTCCGCAGATACGCTATCTATACGTTCAGTTGTAATTATCATCACCTCTTAGAATTTAGCATTTTAATTAACAACGTCTCTACTTGGCTTTCTCTTTCCAGGTTGAGTATTTTTCCTCCTACCTTCATTATTTTCTTTTTTGACTTTGCTATTTGTGCCGAGCAAGGATTTTAATCTTTCTAAATCACTTTCGTTATTATTTAAATGCCTTTCCCCACTTATAGCTTCATTAGATAACCTTATTAGTTTGTCAGTCTTAAGTTTATTATTATCTAAGTGCGAAAAGTTTATTGTTTTTTCGTTATTAGTTAATGCATCTAAATAACTTCTTTGAATCCAATCTTTCAAGATGCCTGCACATCCTAAGCTATGATCGTACATATATTCTGTCTTACTCACAAAATCAGGCTCTTCTTCAATTGGCACCACTTTTTGAAAAGAATAAAGTAAACTTTGAAAATCAATGAAATCTTTCTTCTCTTGGTAAAGGTATCTAGGAAAATGAAGTTCTTTCACCCTTCTTGATAATTGACCATCCAAGTTGATCACAGACGTTAAATCATAGGTTCCAAACATTACTATTTTAGCTCCTGACATATTAGCTAATGATTTTAATGAATTAAATTGACTTGTAACAGCTTTGCCACTTCCCACATTGAAGAAGTGCTGAGCTTCATCAATTAAAATCGCTTTTGTACCACGATGATAAACAGCTTTCTCAATAGACCTTCTAAGTTCTTGACCTGTCCCAGATGTATTCGTTTTTCTTTTATCACTTTGATTAATTAAATGATCTACATTGTACTTCTTATTAATCAACGGTTCATTAATACTAGTTAAAATTCTTGAATAAAAATCCTTCCAATTGAACTTACCTAAATCCGGGTTCGGAAGCTCCGTTCTAACGATTGGAATTAAAGATTTATCCACCTCCATTTCATCTTTCATTTTCTCTAGAATAGATTTATATATCATATTGTATAGTTTGGACTTACCCACACCTGAAGGACCAACAACCAAAATAATATTATATCCAGCTCCCCACATTATGGCTCGTTCCAAATAGTTTAATGTTTCAATTAACTTATCATGAAGTAGAGTTCTATCTTCAAAATATTCAACTCGTTCTTCAAAAGCTTTCGTTAATAAATCTTCATTGAATGCCCGCTTATTTTCACTCATAGTTGAAATCCTCATAAATTTTCAGCTTACTTGTATCAACCTCATCGGTCTCATAGGTCACTTCATCAAAAGTATTTGTATAAGTTTCATTCTTAACAGCTTTATTTAGTGGATTTACTTCATTTTTCTCCTGTAAGCTATCCTCTATTCTCTCTGTTTCCAATATGAACTGTGCAATCATTTTTGCATTTATTGAAAGCTTTTGAGAATAACTCCGGTGTCTCTCTCTAATTTTTTCAGTTATGAGTTTGATTTCTTTCTCATTCTTACCATTCAAGATACTATACTGTTCAGAAAAACATCTAACCCATTTATTATTAATAAACACATAGCAGAGACCAATATTGTATGGATCGTACTTCACTTCAACATCGGACTCTTCTATCCTTCCATTTTTAAACTCTTCACACCAATAGTATGAATAGTTCAATTTCACGCCTCTCCCAATATGAACCTTTCTGTACTTACTTTTAGGAGACGGTAAAGTCATCATTATAAAGGATTCATCATAAGGTATATATTTCACCCCTCTGTTTCCAGATTCAAGTAATGACTTCTCAAAAATTTCTCGTGGGGTTTGAAATAACGTAGGGTTTACTTTCTCATGATATACATCTTCCACCCAGTAATCTAACCTTTCATTCAAGGATTCTAAATCCCAGACAGCGTGATTTTTGGGATTGTTTGATTTAGTTACTTGTCTAACGTTTTTAGTTAACTGAGTGTTACCCTTTAGGTTGTGTATAAACCCTTTATTAGCAACTCCAAAAAGACGTTCTATTACATTTCCGAATCTCGCTTTGGCTGATGGCCTCTCCTTTTTATGAACTCCATACAAACCAAGCAAGGACTCAAAGTATACACTGCTAAATTCTTTTCCACCGTCTACAACGATTGTACTTGGTAAGCGATTATGCTTTCTTACGCATTCTCTGATCACCATCATACAAGATCTGGAAGACGGTTCTTCAAAACTTAAATGATAAGATAGAATTTTTCTTGAAAAAGCATCAATCATAAATGTTATCCACGGCCTTTTAGACTCATTACCGTTTCCAAATATCACTTCTACATCAAGCTGAGTATGATCTATATGTGATATCTCAAACACTCTTTCTCCATGTTTTGGAGTAGTAAAAGCTAATTCTCGATAAAAATCTTCATGTTCATAAGCTGCTCTCCTACCTTCCCGGTTCTCTTTAACAGAAAAAGATTTTTCATTTTTGATAGCCTTGCAAAAGGTTTGATATGAAGGAGCATATAAATTTCTCTTTTCACATTCAATCAGCAGTTCACCATAAACAATTTTCGCAGTTTTTAACTTAATTGTTTCATAACTGTTTGCAATAAGCTCACCTATAAGTTCTTGCGTTTCCAATGGGAGTTTACTCTTTCTGTTTCCTTTCTTTCTTTGCGAGGGAATTAAACCAATGAAACCATTTCCATAAATTTCTTGAGCATCCCTATACTTTTTTACCCACCCACGTATTGTTCGATTAGTAAACGGTACATCAAATTCTTTCTTTCCGGCTATAAATTCAAGAACTATCTCATACCTCTTGTTTGTTTCTTTTAAATCCTTAGCATTCATGCCAGCAATGATTTTTCTAATTTCTTCATTCCGTCCGTCTTCAGAAATTTGTGTACTTTTAATATCTCCATTAGATATATATTGTTCAAATAACATCAAAGGAACTTCTAAATTTTCATTCATATCAGAAATTAGATATACATTCTTATTATCACAATTCAGTATTTTCCATTGATTTTCGCCCCATAGAATTACTTCGCCCGATTTCATACGAATTTCTTTTTTTCTAATCAATACAGAGGAATTATCAACAGCTTCCAAACTTCTTTTATGAACAACGTTATTGAAAACTTTTGACTTGGAATAATCTGATATAAGTTTTGTTTGTAAATCAATGTAAACGTTATTTCTAACAACCATAATCAACAAATCATCAATTGAAACCCCACTGTCAATTAAATCTCTAATGCTTATTCCAGGGTTTTCTCGTACATTACTTATAATCTGTTCACTAGCTTCAGATCCAACTTCTATCTCAGAATTGTAGTAATCTTCTAGATAAACCAAGTTTCTCTGTAATGTCCAATTGATGTTATCCGATGAAAACACCTTGAAATCCAAATTCATTCCTTCAGCATAATTTCTTCCCGGTTCATAGATCCATTCATTTCCATTGAACTTATATCTTGCACTATCTTTCTGAGAAAGTTTTAATAACTCACCTTCAGTCTTACACTCAATCCAATAAGCATTGCATTTTTCTATAACGAAAAAATCAGGAGTATAAGTGTAACCTATCTTTTTTCCGTTATCGTTCACATAATTAATTTTTATAGATGGTGGCTGGTCATAATACTCAATTACATCCTCATTAAATTCTAATGAATATATAGCGGGCAACTCCACTTTATGACTTTCAAATTGAATTGTGGACTTCATTTTGTTACTACTGTATCTTCCACTTACACTAACCCTGTTATTACCCACTCTTCTTGAGGGTGGCGAATCTCTTATTCTAGCGATTTCTTTAATCGCTTCTTCTGATAGCCCGACATTGCTAGTCCATTCTTCAAACTCTTGATCACTCATCATATTTTACTACCTCACTTTCTGGATCTTACTTCAACTATAACCGTCCCTTTTCAACAAAAATTTCCAATAATTTTGTAAAGGTTTCTCTCTTAAAAGCCCTGGTTTCTTAAGTTTATTTTCTATTTGTCTCCTACTAGGATAAATTCCATCCTTTATTAAAGCGTAATATGCATTCTCTATTTGTAACTTCATTACTTTTCTTCTTTGAAAAGTTTTGTTTTTCAAAAATTCGGAATATTTATCTGATATTTCTTTACTTAATTCTGGAAAGTGGTTATATAGTAATTTCCTATCTCTCCCCATTTCCTCTGCCACTCTAACTAAGGATGTAGGTTCACTTCTTACTAAAGTTTCTTTAAGTTTTTCCTTCATTTTCAAACGGTCTATCGGCGTACCTCCGGAGGTTTTTTTGTGGATATCTATCCTATCACATGACTTAGGTGAATCAGCATTTAAACTGATTTCTTTTTCCAACAATGATCTTATTGAAAGATTCATGCTATAACCTATACTCACAAGATTCTTTAAAGAAGGAAACTGCTCCCCCGTTAAATACTCGTATAAGGATGTTTTCGGTATCTGTAATTCAACACTCATACTCTTCAATTCATTATTAAAATACTTGGTTTGTATAATGTTTAAATTATTAATGAAGTCATTACGACAAGATTCATAATCGATTGAATCTAAACTTATTAAATAATTTAAATTTATATGCACGTACTTTTGAAAACCATCGACATTGATTTTTTGGGGGAGAAAGTTATCATCATATAGCAAACCAAAACACTTAGAACATCTTCCCAAAACCATTTTCCCTTTTAAAAATGTAATTTGTTCATTACAATTCACACAATAATTCAGCAGCCTCTTCTGATGCTTTATACAAACTTCAACTAGGTTTAACCCCCAAATTAATGGGTAATACAGTTTATTTTCATCTTTCCAATCTTTTAAGCAGTCAGGACAGTACTTGAAATTTTTATCTAGTAAATTTCTTGAAGGTATTAACTTTTTCCAGTTTAAAAAAGTTAGCTTTTCAATCCCTTCCCTAGAACTCAGCTCATTCAACGCAATTACGAGTTCACTCGCGGACTTTCCATATCCATTAATTGTTTCACTATTTTCAAAAAGATATTTTGAAAAATTGATTTTTTTATCAATAGAGTTTTTATTAAACTCTATTTCTAGTACTCTCCTTACCATATCATTTACAGTTAATTGATGTTCGTTGGACAATCGAACAAGATAGCTGGTCAATGATTCCTTAGTCAGAAGATCCTCATTAATAGGAGGTAAATTGTAAATAACACTTCTATCTTTATAAATATACATATTTCTCCTGCCAATCCTAGTGTGGTTTATTCTATTTTCAAGGTTCAATTTATACAACCACGGCTATGAGAAGTCAACAATTTTTTAAAACCCCTATAAACACCTAAAGTGCACCCATTCGATAATGAATGAGCACACTTTAATAGTTAAGCTTATATTAATATAATCCATAAACAATGTCAATAAAAAATAGTAAAATTTAATTATACAACTTTAATTATTATTTGTCAATTAAAATATAACAACGGTTTAAATGTTAAATTTTAACATTAATTGAAAAATAAACATAATCAAATTTAGTTCAAAGTACGTATTGATTAGTAAAGGAACTTTCTATACTATTATGGTAGAATTGTATTGAATGAAACCCCTATAAATTGAATATTAACAAAACATCTTCTTAAAGGAGTTGCTATTTTGGAACATTTTACCTCTCACTCATTTGAACAATTAATAAATAAAATTATCAAGAATGAATTAATCGATTTTGTTAATCGAATAAAGTCAGTCAATTCATCGAGTACACGTACATACCTTACAATTAAAGAAGTTTCTGAGATTACCAATATAGGTGTCTCTACCATAAGACAACTCTCTTTATCACGTGCCATGCCTCATCGAAAGATTAGATCAAGACTCTTATTTGATTAGTCAGAAATCGAAGAAACCATAAAAGACTATAAGTTAAATGGATGGAAAGCCCCCCTATAATGAGTGGGAAGTTGAAAATGTTCTAAAATTAACCGAATAGTGATAAATGAGATACTAGCAAAAAATCTTGTTTATAAGCGATATCGGTCAATGGCAGCACCTAAGTTATTTGATTAAAGACTTAGCAAAACATCTTTTGGTTTTTCTTCGATGAGATAAAACATTGTTTTATTTACAAACTATCCCACAAGTTCATATCTCTTATATCCAGGAAATGAATTACAAGCAGATTTCATAAATTAGACGAACACAATTCACTTAGCCATATCCTCTTCTTTATTTGTGCGAAGCAATTATTAAAATAGATGAATCACCTCCACGGGTACAACGCGTCTAATTTTTGAGTCTTATCTTCCATGTAATTTTCCACCCACTTAATTCCCTCTAACAAATGTTCACTAAATATTCTCTTCTTTATAGTTACCTACTTTAATGTTTCTTAAATCCACTTCGTAATCACCATGCATCCATGTACCACCTTCCTCCTCTTTTTGAAGCCAAATTGCAGAGAATCGATTAATTGCACATATTTTTGCTTCATCAATTTGTCCCGCTGGCTCAGATTTTTCAATACTTACAAACCTTTCCAAAGCTGCATAAGCTAAATTACGCCATGTTTAGGGAACGATATGAATCTTAGATTGAAAGCGAGGAGGGAACTAACTAGACCTCCTCCGAGAACCACCCTACTGTTTTACACAAACTTATTGACGGTACCTTCTTCAATACCAATTTAACTTAATTTCAATTGTTTAATTATATTGAATTTTTAGAATATTGTTGAATTACGTGAGCAACTGTATTATATTGTATATGTATTGAAATTAAACCAATTTAAAGGAGGGTCGCAAACTTCAGTACTACAAATCCACTACTTATTAAGGAGATGAATTTATGAAAGTTAAAAAATTACTTATCATTCCTATGTTTGCAATTCTTCTTATCGGATCTTTCTTAGGTACTTCCAACATAGGCGCTGACGTTATTCCAAGAACGTGCTCCTTTCCATCAAATTTGACCTCCTCATGTTCTAATATCTTGTCTAAAACTGATCCTTACACTGGTACTTACCTTTACAGTAAAGTAAACACTGGGGTCTCGACAGATAGTTCTAATAATATTCAAGTTAGAACTGTAAAACTTTATCCTGATGCTTCTAGCGGAAATCCTATTTATAAATCAGCCTATTCTGTAATTAATGGTTCAGTATATTATATGTTTAGTAGCTTTAAATACTACAATGATTATTCAGAACTTTCATACTCAGTTTATAAAACTGATAATGATGGAAGAGCTAGTGTGAATGCTGTAAGTAACAGTGCTGACACTTATACATGTTCCTATTCATGTACAGAATATAAACAAGCAACTGACGTTGTAGCATATTAAAATTAAATGAGGAGGGCGATTATATGAAAAAATTACCACTAGTCTTAGGAGCAGTTATTTGCATAGTTGCAGGTGGTGTTTCAGGAATTTATAGTAACGGATCTACTACGTTCGCAGATAATTCCAATACCTCAGAAGTACCAAACGAACCACAAACATTAGAAGTTTTAAGTACACAGGAAGCAATTAATAAATCGGGGCTAGGGGATAAATTAAAAAATAGTTTAGAAAACCTACCATTTGAATCCACAGCTAATTATGGAGTAGTGGATCATATTCAAGACGGTGATAAAACTATTAAACATTTACGTTTGAATTATCAGAGCAAACATGGAGCTGAACTTACTTTATCAGTGTTTGAAAGTGATCTAAATATGGTTTTACCCAATGAATTAGAAGAAAAAATAGTTAGAACTAGCTTAGAACTACCATGGGGAGGAGAAGCGGAATACACAAAAATCGGGAATTCCTCTAGTGTTAATTGGGAAAAAGACGGTCTTTCTTACGTGATTAACTTTTCTAATGAAGAAAAGATATTAAATAACATAAAAGAAGAAAATGCGGAAGCTAAAATTTCTAATTTCCTGAAGCAAAACTTTAAATAAACTCTAAAAAAATCGTCTTCTTTATTGAGGAAGACGATTTTTTAATGTAATGTTTTTATAAATCTACTGATTCTGATTCACCAGACTTTTTTATGATATCATTAGTTCCTCGCCCGATATCTTCAAGTACTACCTATAAAACCTGTACAGTTGTATTTTGCAAAAATAGATTTTAGAACATTGCAAAGCGAATTTCATAGAATTGCGATGGGAACTTTAGAAGCTAATCTTCATTTGACATGGAGCCGCTACGAGAATGAATCAAAAGCCCGGAAGCCATCGATTACAAGGGATCTAGCTTTAGACGAATAGACTATCATTCTCGTTTCTCCACATCAAATGCAGGTGAATTAGCTTATAAATTTCAGTTTGCAATCTTCTATAGTTTTGTTTGCATACTTATCAATCATTATTTTGCATTACACAAAAGTCTTACATTTAATAAAAAAACTCCCTTTAAACAGTTCTTTATTAATTTCAAGTGAGAGTTAAATAATATTTCATACTATTCAAACGAACTTGCGGTTTCTATAAACTCTTCTTTTTTAATATCTTTAGATTCCGTCGTACCGGCAGACAACTTATAAACTATACCGTCATCTTTCCATATTAAAATTTTTATTGTCTGACCATTACCTGGACTGACTTCACCATATTCACCTTTTATCCCTTCAATATCTACTGTTTCGTTAACAGATTCATCTTCAATAGATTTTCCGTTAACCGTCATCAGCTCCATTGCCTTATTTTCACCTAAAAACTTAAAGTTTAAAATGGTTTCATTATCAACGTCATTGATAGCAGGTTCAAAACTTGCACTCTCCACTTTAAAAGGTAACTCAGTCGGCAGCTTAGGTTGATAAGGTTCTGACGCAATTTCTTCTTTAAGATTACTATTATCGAAAGACCCAGAATTTGTTGAACCATTGCTCCCACATCCCCCTAAAAAAACAATAGCTATAATCAAAACAAAAAGTAGTTTTCTCACTTTACCATTCCCCCAAGTATTTATTTGAAAATATTGTATATTTTACGAATAAAATTTGTTGAATTATAATTATACTTAATAAAAATTATCCTAAATGTAAGATTAATTAAACATTAACTAACCCTTTACTTGATTTCATTATATATAATGAACAAACAAAATGAAATAGAAATATACAATTTTTATCCAGTGATATATATATTAATTTCTTCTACGCCCCTATTTATTATAAATAATAAAGCATAACGTTTCCTAAAGTTTAATAAAGCATAATCTTTCCGTTTGGAAAACTTATGCTTTACGTCACAATAAATAAAAAACCACCAATAGTATGTATTGGTGGAGACGGTGGGAGTCGAACCCACGTCCGGAGATAACGACACTCGGGCATCTACAAGCTTAGTCGATTCATTGGAATTCGCGAACTGCTCAGCCTATCGACGGGCATTTCACAGACGCTAACCTGATTAGTCTCTTCGTTTCTCCTCAGGTGGTGGAGAAACGCGTAGCCTGCTTCAGTTTGAGACCCTCACACCGGCACACAGGCGATGCCGGGGAGGATCAGCTCCAGTCAGTTTATGCTGCTAGAGCTAGGTTATCTTCAGATTCGCCAGTTATATTTAGGCAAATGACGTTTTACGAGTCGTCGCCTCGACCTGCAGCCCGAGTTCGAACTATCCCCGTCGAATCCGTAACGTCCCCGTTACAGTAATAGCTGCATTTACTTAATTAATTATATCATATCTTCTTACCTTTGAAAACTATCTTTAATAGCACGATCCATTTCCCTTTTCACCTGTTTCTCCTTCAGCGCCTCTCGCTTGTCATATTTCTTCTTCCCGCGGGCGAGACCGATGAGCACTTTCGCTACTCCGTTCTTGATGTAGACCTTGAGAGGCACGATCGAATACCCTTTTTGCTGGGTCTGACCGATGAGTTTATCGATTTCTTTCCTGTGGAGAAGTAATTTCCGCGCTCGGGTGGGGTCATGGTTATAGATGTTCCCCTGTTCATAAGGAGAGATATGCATATTATGGATATACATTTCCCCGTTTCTGTTGACGCGGGCGAAGCTGTCTTTCAAATTTATTCTACCGTTTCTGATCGATTTTATTTCCGTCCCCTGCAGGACGATTCCCGCTTCGAACGTTTCTTCAATAAAATAATCATGTCCTGCTTTTTTGTTTTGGGCTATAGTACGCCCGTCTCCTCTTGGCATCCTGACCACTCCTTCTTTCTCTGTATTCATTCTACCAAATTCCCTGTTCCATTGAAAAAGATATTTGATTAGACATCGTTATCGGCCTTGTGAGATATTATTACTGGCAAGGAGGAATAAGAAATGAACGCTACTTTGAAACGACTAACCGAAAATGATAAACCACTGTTCCTGTCCATGCAGACCGGCATTGAAGACGACTACATCGCCCGGATTTTCGACCGGCTTGTATCTTCTGACTCCCATGTTCTGTACGGGTTATTCCATCAGGGAACGCTCGTATCCACGGCGGGATACAGCTTATTCGCTGAAGGTACATACGCTATGCTCGGCCGGTTCCGTAGTGATGAGAATCACAGAGGAAAAGGGTTCGTAACAGAGATTCTGCAGCATATCATTGCTGAACTCCAGACTAACCCGGATATCAAATGGATCGGCGCGAATACCGAGACGACAAACACTCAGGCGAAGCGAGTCCTGGAAAAGTTGGGCATGACTCCCTATCCGCCTCTCACCTATACGGTCGTTCCGAGAGAAGAGTTTCAGAAACACTCTGAACAAAAACACGATTGGACGGAGGTCACTTCTCCAGAAGAAAAAATACGCCTGGTGAAATCTCTGCATCCCGGTCGCTTGTTCGCCTACGAGTGCTATTACCCTTTCCCCTTATCCAGTGAGCTCCTCCGGGAATTCTTCCAAAAACAAACGCGCCTGTTCATCGATCCTTCCGGGAGTCGTTATGTAGTCTTCACAGAAGACATCAAAGGACAGACGTACACGAACGTCATTTACCCCTGGACCGATGCCGCCAGCAGTCCTCGGCTTCATCAGGTTATCAGAGAAGTGCTCCAGGACCACGAACACCACTACGGCGCCTGGTTCAATCAACAGCACACAGACCCTCCCCTCCCTTTCCAGACCGAATCGAGAGGAGAATGGGTACTGTACAGTATGTAGACAGAAAAGCCGGGAGGTATTCCCGGCTTTTCTGTCTATTGGCTAAGTTCACATCTATTGTCAGTCATAGAAACGAAAGGTGGAGACGCCTGCGGCAACAGCATGAATGGAAATACCCCGAACCGACCAGAAAGAGGTTCGGGAAATTTCCTTCATGCCCGCGGCAAGCTTCCACCTGTAGAGACTATATGAACAACAATAGATAACTGAACCTATCTATTATAAAGAGCACCTTCTTGCTTATTTCTTCTTCGATACCCCTTTATTTTTGTAAAAAGGCTTATTGCCTTTTTGTTTCTTTTTCTTCTTCGCGCTTGCTTTTACCTGTTTCGGCTGTTCGCGTCGCTCTTTCTTCTCGCCTTTTGGTTTCATCCCTACGATTTCGAAATCCACGACTCGTTCGTCCAGATTGACGTTGGAGACTTTGATTTTCACTTCGTCGCCGATACGGAAGATATTCCCGGTACGTTCACCGACGAGAGCATACTGTTTCTCCATGAAATTGTAATAATCATCGGTCAGAGTACTGACGTGGACCATACCTTCCACTGTATTCGGAAGTTCCACGAACATACCGAAGCTTGTGACGGAACTGATGATGCCCTCGTACTCTTCTCCGATTTTATCCTGCATATATTCCGCTTTTTTCAGATCGTCCGTTTCCCGCTCCGCGTCTACGGAAGCACGTTCCTTCTCGGAAGAATGACGGGCGATTTCCGGCATATGATCTTTCCAGTATTTCGTCGTTTCCTGACTGAGATCCTTTTCGATGATATATTTCCGGATCAGTCTGTGGACGATCAGGTCCGGGTAACGACGGATCGGGGAAGTGAAATGCGTATAATAGTTCGTCGCAAGGCCGAAGTGACCGACGTTCACAGGGTCATACTTCGCCTGTTGCATCGAACGTAGCATCAGCTTCGAGATGATAAGGTCTTCTTGGGTGCCTTTCACTTCCTCAAGCACCTTCTGCAATGCCTGAGGATGCACATCATCGGACGTTCCTTTTATGGAATAGCCGAGGTTGGCGACGAATTCGAAAAAGTTCTGCAGCTTGGAAGAATCCGGATCCTGGTGGATACGGTAGATCGCAGGTACATCCAGCCAGTGGAAATGCTCCGCTACCGTCTCGTTGGCGGCGAGCATGAACTCTTCGATCAGCTTCTCCCCTACGGATCTTTCTCTCAGCTGGACGTCTTTCGCTTTTCCTTCTTCATCGAGAATGACGCCCGCTTCTTTGAAATCAAAATCGATGGCACCACGGTCGAAGCGTTTCTCCCTAAGAATCTGCGCAAGATTCTCCATATCCTTGAACATAGGAACAAGAGGTTCATACCGCTTCTTAAGGTCTTCATCATCGTTGACGAGAATGGAATTGACGTCCGTGTAAGTCATCCGTTCATCCGTCTTGATAACACTTTGGAAAATATCGTGGTTCACGACTTCTCCGTCTTCCGTGATTTCCATTTCACAGGATAATGTCAGCCGATCGACCTGCGGATTCAATGAGCAGATACCATTCGACAGACGGTGCGGGATCATAGGGATGACCCGGTCCACAAGATAAACGGAAGTAGCGCGTTCTGAAGCCTCTTCGTCGATCGGGGAGTCTTTTTCCACGTAATAGGAAACGTCGGCAATATGGACCCCGAGCTTATAACTTCCGTTATCCAGTCGCTTCACCTGAATGGCATCATCCAGGTCTTTCGCGTCCGCTCCGTCGATCGTTACAATCTGTTCTTCACGGAGGTCGCGACGGTTTTTGATTTCCGACTCACTTATTTCATCCGGGGTATCCGCTGCCTGCTGGATAACCTCCTCCGGAAAGTCGACTTCGATTCCGTACTTATGGATGATGGAAATGATATCGATGCCGGGATCGTTCTTATGCCCGAGGATGTTCGTGATGATCCCTTCTGCACTCATTCTTCCTTCAGGGAACTTCGTGATTTCCACGATCACTTTATGACCGTCGACAGCAGCATTCTCGTTACCCTTAGGTATGAAAATATCATTCGGAATACGTTTATCATCAGCGACAACGAAACCGAAGTTCCCGTTCGCCGCATCGAATGTTCCGACGACTCTCGTCTGAGCGCGCTCAAGAATCCGTATCACCGATCCTTCAGGACGCTGGCCGTCTTCTCTCGTCTTATCGACACGGACGAGTACTTTATCTTTGTTCATGGCACTGTTCAGGTCGGAATGGTGCAGATAGACGTCATTTTTCTCTTCATCATCCGGAAGGAGAAAAGCGAAGCCTTTCGCATTCATCTGGATCCGGCCTCTTACAAGATTCATTTTTTCAGGGAGTCCGAGGTGGTTTTTCCTTGTACGAACGAGTTGCCCTTCCTCTTCGAGTGCCTTCAGTTCTTTCGTTAAATCTTTAAAATCTTCACTTCCTGTAAGTCCTAATTCTTCTTCCAGTTCATTGACAGACAAAGGGCGCGTAGCCGATTCTCTGAAAAAGTCCAATATTCGTTTTCTTTCTACAGACATAATTGTCCTCCTTTTAGTTATTCGGACACGTCCCCTCTATTGTCTTATGACCAGTCCAATGAATTCAGGAACTCCAGTACGTCTTCGTGAAGCTGTTCCTTTTCTTTATCCATCGTAATTACGTGTCCGGAGTTTTCATACCACTTGATATCTTTATGATCGGATTCCACCGTCTCATAAATGTATGTGGCACTCTCCGTATTTATCATTTCATCTTTAGAAGCTTGGACGACAAACGCAGGTGTATATATCTCATCCACGTGGTCGTGTACTTCATTGATGAACTGGCCTAATTGAGTGAACATATCCTTTGATTCTTCCAGTAATTGATTCATTTCGGTTTGGATCGTTTCTTTATCTTTTCCTTCTAGTTGCTTGAATTCTTTCGCTTTATATTGAAATCCTTGGGTCAGTTGCTCTTCGTTGTCGAAAAACATCGGGGCACACATCGGTATAATACCCTGTATGTTCTCACAGTATGCAAGTTTCAAACCTAAAACCGCACCGAGGGATAGTCCCGCAACAGCTACCTTCTCGTAACCGAGATCCCTCAGATGCTGAAGTGCATTCTGTACATCTTCCCACCACTCTTCCGGCTTCACGTCGATGAGGGCTTCCATCTCTTTTCCGTGGCCCCGGTATATCGGTGCATGTGTCGTATATCCGTGCTTCTGCAGGTAACGCCCCATCATACGGACGTCTGCCGAGTTACCGGTAAAACCGTGCAGCAACAGTACAGCACGATCTCCGCCTTCGAATGTAAACGGTTCAGGCAATTTCACTTTCATGATCATTCTCTCCTTATTCCCGCATTTTCCTATCTTGTCTATCAACATTTCTATACTTTATTTCTGAAAAACAGCTCATGAAAGGAGTCATTCTTCTTCGTCCGCGTTCCTGTCTCCAAACCTAAAATGACGGTCGAACGACTAACAAAGCCCCCCCCACCAAGGCCGCTTTTCAAAAATGAAAAAGCCACGCTCTATAGCGCGGCTTACGAACATTATCCTATGAGATACCCAGAGATAAAAGCCAGCACGAAGAACAAGACACCGGTGACGACCGTTGCGCGGTGAAGAACCTTATCTATTCCTCTTGCTTTTTGTTTACCGAAAACCTGCTCGGCTCCACCGGAAATAGCTCCCGACAAGCCTGCGCTTTTACCTGATTGCAACAGCACCAAGGTAATCATAGCAATTGTATCAATAATAAGTAATGAAATCGTAAGTGTTTGCATAATTTATTCGTTGCACCTCCTGAAACGGACACATGACTAGAACAAATATAGCATAAATCCTCTCCCCCTACAAGATTTAAATTTCCATCCTTGAATCACGGGCTTTCGTCATTGATTTTCCATGCAAGCTTACCCCTAAAACGACTCCGCCCTTCGTTCTAAAATCGTCACCACCTTTAACAGAGCTTGATCATGAAGGATAATAAACGAATATTGAATGTTTTTGAATTAAATTGAATGTTTTTGATTGATTTATGTAAGCGCTTCTTTTATAATAAAATCAGAATAACAGGAGGTATGCCTATGCTGACACCGGAGAGACATCAGTTGATTTTGACTCTCCTGGAGGAGAAACACACGATCCGCCTTCAGGAACTTATCGACCATACGCACGCATCCGAATCAACGATCCGCCGTGATCTCGACACCCTTGAGAAAAAAGGGAAGCTGAGACGTATCCATGGTGGTGCATCCTCTCTCTCCACTGTAAAAGAAGAAGCACCCATGAGTGAAAAGACGGAACAGTTCCACGAGGAAAAGCGAATCATCGCCTCTCTCGCCTCCCGGTTCATCCGAAAGAAGGAAACGATTTTCCTTGATGCGGGATCGACGACGAATCTGATGATCCCTCATCTGGATCCTTCTGTCATTGTAGTCACCAACGGTCCGGAACACTTGCCGATGCTGGCAGAGCACGGCATCACCACCTATTTGATCGGTGGTTTCGTAAAGCCGGGAACGAGAGCAGTCATAGGGGCCAACGCTGCCGAGAACCTCAGGCAATACCGATTCGACCGCTGCTTTGTCGGGGTGAACGGTATTACGGAAGAAGACGGGCTCACCACTCCGGACCCGGAAGAAGCAGCCATCAAGAAAAACGTACTGCATCAGTCTTTGAACCGTTACATCCTTGCTGATCATTCCAAATTCGGCACGAGAACTTTCACCAGATTCGGAAGCCTCGAGGATGCTGTCCTGATTACAGACACGTCCAGCCCCCTCGTGAAAACATTACAGAAAAATACAGAGATTGAGGTGATACACCCATGATATACACACTGACGCTGAATCCTTCCATTGATTACACGATGCACGTGAAGGGTTTCGAACCGGGAGGGCTCACCAGAGCGACCGACACGGCTTATTATCCCGGCGGCAAAGGGATCAACGTCTCCCGGGTCTTGTCCCGACTCGATATCCCTTCTACGGCTCTCGGATTTATCGGAGGATTCACGGGAGAATTCATCAGACGTTCCCTCCACGAGGAAGAAGTGGAAGAAGCATTTATTGAAACAGGACAACCAACGAGGATCAACGTAAAACTTAAGGACAAGACGGAATCCGAAATCAACGGCCCCGGTCCCGAATTGACCGAGCCACTGCAGAATCGTCTTCTCGAGCAGCTCGATAACCTTACTTCAAATGACCGATTACTGATTGCGGGAAGTATTCCGTCCTCGCTGCCGAAAGATTTCTACCGTAAAATCGCCGAAAAAAGCAAAGACAAAAACATACCCCTGGCGGTGGATACTTCCGGAAGTGCGCTCAAAGAACTGCTCGCCTATCACCCTTACCTCATCAAGCCCAATAAACATGAACTCGAGGAATTGTTCGGGGTGACGATCGATTCGAAAGAGGAAACGGCGGGATATGCCGAAAAACTTGTACAAAACGGCTGCCGTCACGTTTTAGTCTCGTTGGGAGGAGACGGAGCCATCTATGCCAATGAATCCGTCACTCTGTTCGCAGATGCCCCTTCCGGCACCGTAATCAACACTGTCGGCGCCGGAGATTCGATGGTAGCCGGGTTTCTCGCTGCCAAAGAAAAACAGCTCGATGAAGAGGAAATATTCCGTACAAGTGTAGCCTGCGGTAGTGCTACCGCATTTGATAAGGATCTGTGCACCAAAGAAGGCGTACAGTCCCTATATGATTCCATCAAAATTTATCAAGGAGGGAAATAAAGATGAAAATTACAGATCTACTGAAAAAAGATACGATGCTTCTGTCCATGGACGCCTCATCCAAGTCTGAAAGTCTTGATCAACTGGTCGGACAGCTTGATGCTGCAGGTCGTCTGAATAACCGCGATGATTTCCGTGAAGCGATCCAGACCCGTGAGGACCAGAGTACGACTGGAGTCGGCGACGGTATCGCCATCCCTCACGCAAAATCAGGGGCTGTCAAAGAACCGGCCATAGCATTCGGTCGATCCACCAACGGAATCGAATACGAGTCACTGGACAGTCAGCCCGCACATTTATTCTTTATGATCGCTGCGACAGACGGTGCCGATAACACGCACCTGGAATCCCTGTCCCGTCTTTCTACCTTTTTAATGGATGCCAACTTCCGTAACTCGCTTATGAACGCTTCTTCTGAAGACGAAGTGATGGAGATCATCAACGCCAAAGAGGCGGAAGAAGATGGAGGGGAATCGGAAACCACCGGAGAATCCGACCAGCTGATTCTTGCTGTAACAGCCTGCCCTACAGGGATCGCTCACACGTACATGGCTGCGGACAAGCTGAAGGAAGCCGGTAAGCAAAGAAACATTCCGATCAAAGTCCAGACGAATGGTTCGAGTGGAGTCAAAAACAAGCTCACCGCGGAGGATATCGAAAAAGCCGATGCGATTATCGTCGCGGCAGATACAAAAGTCGATATGAGCGGTTTCGACGGAAAACACGTCATCGAAGTTCCGGTCGCCAAAGCGATTCATGAACCCGACAAGCTTCTTGACCGCGCAGTAGCCAAAGACGCACCCGTCTACAAATCGGACGGCAAAAAAGAAGCCGGAGAAGATTCGAAAGGTCGCTCAGGTATCTATAAACACCTGATGAACGGTGTATCGAACATGCTCCCGTTCGTTGTAGGTGGCGGTATTCTGATCGCATTCTCGTTCTTCTTCGGTATCAACGCAGCCAACCCTGATAGTGATCAGTACAACCGATTTGCCGAAATGCTTTCGACTGTCGGCGGAAACGCATTCTTCTTCCTGGTTCCTATCCTTGCCGGTTTCATCGCTTCGAGTATCGCTGATCGGCCCGGCTTTGCTCCTGGTGTCGTCGGTGGTTATATTGCGGTTTCTTCCGGAACTGCTGATGGAGGATCAGGTTTCCTTGGTGGTCTGATTGCCGGTTTCCTCGCAGGTTACTTGACGCTTGCCGTGAAGAAAATGCTTGAAGGTTTACCTGCATGGCTCGATGGTCTGAAAACAGTACTCTTTTACCCGGTACTTGCTATATTCGCTACCGGAATGATCATGCTTCTTATCAACCCGCCACTTACAAGTGTTTACACAGGGCTTCTCTCTTGGCTTGAAGGACTTTCAGGCGCGAACGTAGCAATTCTAGGTATAATCATAGGTGGTATGATGGCCGTCGACATGGGTGGCCCGGTTAACAAAGCAGCTTATACGTTCGGACTCGCTACACTAGATGCGGGGAACTATTCGATTATCGCTGCAGCTATGGCCGGAGGTATGGTGCCTCCACTCGGACTAGCTCTCGCAACGACATTGTTCAAAAATAAATTTTCGAAAGAAGAAAGAGAAGCAGGCAAAACAGCGTATGCACTCGGGGCCAGCTTTATCACAGAAGGTGCTATTCCGTTCGCGGCTGCCGACCCTGCGCGTGTCATCCCATCTGCGATAGCAGGTTCAGCTCTTGCAGGTTCCCTTACTATGCTGTTCGGTATCGGACTGACAGCTCCGCACGGCGGAATCTTCGTCATTGGACTTGTCGAAGGCGGGTTTACCTCAGCCCTTCTTTACATCTTTGCGATCGTAGTCGGTTCAATAATTACAGCAATTCTTGTTGGATTGTTGAAAAAAGACCTCACAAAGGCTTAAAATAGTATGGTTAGGAAAAGTATATATTCACACTTTTGAGGAGGAACTTAACAATGGTAGAAAAATCTTTTAAAATCACATCTTCTGACGGCGTCCACGCTCGTCCGGCGACAGTACTTGTACAAAACGCAGGGAAATATGAATCTGACATCAACCTGCACTATAAAGAAAAATCCGTGAACCTGAAATCCATCATGGGTATCATGAGTCTCGGCATCCCTGCCGGAGCGGACGTGAAAATTTCCGCGGAAGGTGATGACGAGCAGGAAGCGATCGATCACCTCGCTAAAACGATGGAGAATGAAGGCTTGGGGGAATAAAAAGATGACACACTTGCAAGGTATTGCAGCTTCAAGCGGGATTGCGATTGCAAAAGCATACCGCTTAGAAGTACCTGACCTTTCCTACAGTAAGAACAAAGTCGACGACCCTGACAAGGAAATCAAGCGTCTGCATGAGGCGCTTGATGTTTCCAAATCAGAACTCGAAAAGATCAAGGAACATACGAAAAAATCCCTCGGCGATGAACACGCTGAGATTTTCTCGGCTCACCTGCTTGTCCTCAGTGATCCGGAATTGATACAGCCGATGGAGGACAACATCAAATCTGATAATGTGAACGCGGAAGCGGCGTTGGATGAAACGGCCAATATGTTCATCGATATGTTCAAAAACATGGATAACGAGTACATGAAAGAACGTGCTGCTGACATTCAGGATGTCACTAAACGTGTGCTGGCTCACCTTCTCGGTGCTGAATTCCCTGATCCTGCGCTTATCAACGAACAGGTGGTCATTGTGGCGGAAGATCTTACACCGTCCGATACGGCCCAGTTGAACAAAGAATTCGTGCAAGGATTCACGACGGATATCGGAGGACGTACCTCCCACTCTGCTATCATGGCACGATCTCTTGAAATTCCGGCAGTCGTCGGAACGAAAGATATCACGAAACAGGCGGAGAAGGATGTTATGATCATCGTGGATGGTCTCGGTGGTAACGTGATCATCGATCCCACTGACGAGGAAATTGAATCTTATAAACAAAAGCGTGCCGAATTCGAAGAGAAGAAACAGGAATGGGCCAAACTAAAAGACGAGTCCACCGTTTCCAGCGACGGAGAGCACGTAGAACTTGCTGCAAACATCGGTACACCTGATGATGTAGCAGGCGTACTTGAAAACGGCGGGGAAGGGATCGGCCTTTATCGTACCGAATTCCTTTATATGGGTAAAAACCAGCTCCCTACAGAAGAAGAGCAGTTCGATGCCTACAGTTCTGTGTTGAAGCAGATGGGGGACAAACCCGTCGTCGTCCGTACTCTCGATATCGGGGGAGACAAAGAACTCGATTATCTGGATCTTCCGGACGAGATGAACCCGTTCCTCGGTTTCCGGGCCATCCGTCTATGTCTTGAACGTGATGATATTTTCCGCACCCAACTCCGCGCTCTTCTGCGTGCCGGCGTTTACGGAAATCTTAAAATCATGTTCCCGATGATTGCAACCCTTGAAGAGTTCCGTCAGGCGAAAGCGATTCTGACGGAGGAAAAAGAGAAGCTCATCAATGAAGGTACGGATGTCGCCGATCAATTCGAAGTCGGTATCATGGTAGAAATCCCGGCAACAGCTGTGTTAGCTAAACAGTTTGCCAAAGAAGTCGATTTCTTCAGTATCGGTACGAATGACCTCATCCAGTATACGATGGCTGCAGACCGTATGAATGAACGGGTATCCTACCTGTATCAGCCTTACAGTCCTGCTATCCTGAATCTTGTCAGCAATGTGATCGAAGCTGCCCACGCCGAAGGTAAATGGGCAGGCATGTGCGGAGAGATGGCTGGAGACGAAATCGCCATCCCGATTCTTCTAGGTCTCGGCCTCGATGAATTCAGCATGAGTGCATCCTCCATTCTTCCGGCAAGAACTCAGCTCCTCGAGTTGTCCAAAGAAGAGATGAAATCCTATAAAGAGGAACTTCTCTCCATGGGCACTTCAGAAGACGTAGTGGCTTTCGTGAAAGAGAAGGCGAACCTTGCATAATCCCTCTCTTTCCATCCGCTTGTCAGAGAGTAGATGTGTTCTTTCCGTGAAGGAGGAGAACCTATGACATTCACTATCGTCATGAGTCTGGCGATTGCAATCATCGTAGGTGTAGCAGTCGCTTTTGCAGTCACTATATCTAAAGGGTATGACTACAAGCACACCATCGATTCTCACCCGGACGATGATGATTCATCCCATACAAAAAGCTGAGCCATCAGGGCTCAGCTTTTTTGTAGTCTCAGGAAATCATCGATTCTATATTCTCGAATGTATTCTTCACTTCATATCCCATATAATGGACCCATTCCTTCAAAAAGAACGGCGCTTTCGTTTCCATGGTCTTATATGCCGAATATTGAGTGGGTACTCCTTCAGCTTTTATTCCGATATCTTCAGCCATTTCTACGGCCCGTTTCAAATGATACTGATCACTCACGAGAAAATAATTCTGGAACGATTTCTTTTTTGCAATCTTTTTCGCTTCCTCGAGGTTCTCTTCGGTCATCAGGGAATTCTCTTCTACCAGAATATTTTCTTCCGGCACCCCTGCTTCCATTGCTGTATTTTTACCGACTTCCGCTTCCGAGAAAGCAGCATCCCCGTTTTTACCTCCTGTAAAGATCAAATATTCGACATATCCTTTTTCATAAAGATCGATCGCTTCTTTGATTCTTCCATGGAAGACGGGACTCGGGCTTCCATTCCATTGTGCCGCCCCGAGTACAATAGCAGCATCCGCTTTTTCGCCCCCGTCCACACCATAGGTCCATACCTGGTATGCGCTGACAAAGGCGAACAACACGGCAATGATCATAACAAGCTTTATTAGTCTCTTCATCCTTTTTCTCCTTAGAAGTAGTCGCCTCCCCCTATCATACTACGAGCGGGACAAAAGAAAAAGTCCCAGTTATTCACCAGGACTTCCTCCATTGATTTATTTATGCTGCAAGTTGTAGAATGCTGTCTTCCCTGCGTATTTCGCGGTATCAAATAGCTGATCTTCGATGCGAAGAAGCTGATTGTATTTTGCGACACGGTCGGTACGGGACGGCGCACCTGTTTTGATCTGACCGGCATTCGTAGCCACTGCGATATCAGCGATGGTCGAATCTTCCGTCTCTCCGGAGCGGTGGGAGATGACGGCCGTATAACCGGCACGTTTCGCCATCTCAATCGCGTCGAATGTTTCCGTCATGGTACCGATCTGGTTCACTTTGATCAGGATAGAGTTGCCGACACCCTGTTCAATTGCACGGGAGAGTTTCTCTGTGTTCGTTACGAAAAGATCGTCCCCGACCAGCTGGACTTTATCACCGATACGGTCGGTAAGGAGTTTCGTACCTTCCCAGTCGTTCTCATCCAGGCCGTCTTCGATGGAAATGATCGGATATTTACCGATGAGCTCTTCATACCAGTCCACCATTTCTTCAGATGTCCGGGTTACGCCTTCGCCTTTCAGGTTGTACTTACCATCTTCGTAGATTTCAGAAGCAGCGACGTCCATTGCAAGCTGTACTTCTTCATCCGGCTTGTAGCCTGCTTCTTCGATCGCTTCGATGATGGTCGAGAGTGCCTCCTCGTTGGACTTGAGGTTAGGAGCGAACCCACCTTCATCACCGACACCAGTGTTGTATCCTTTGTTCTTAAGAACTTTTTTGAGCGCGTGGAAAATTTCAGCACCCATGCGAAGTCCTTCTTTGAACGTTGGAGCACCTACAGGCATGATCATGAATTCCTGGATGTCTACGTTGTTGTCCGCGTGCTCTCCACCGTTCAGTATATTCATCATCGGTGTCGGAAGCGTATGAGCGAAGAATCCTCCCAGATACTTATAAAGAGGCTGTTCAGAGAATTCTGCGCCGGCACGCGCACAAGCCATGGATACGCCGAGAATAGCGTTCGCACCAAGGTTCCCTTTATTGTCGGAACCGTCGATTTCTCTCATGAGATTATCGATGATCACCTGTTGAGTGACGTCGATACCGAGAAGTTTCGGCGCAATTTTTTCGTTCACGTTTTCCACAGCGTTCTCGACGCCTTTGCCGAGATAACGACTTTTATCTCCGTCACGAAGCTCCACTGCTTCGTATTCCCCGGTGGAAGCACCACTTGGAACGAGTGCTGTACCGAAAGCTCCGGATTCTGTGAATACTTCGACTTCTACTGTAGGGTTCCCGCGGGAATCCAATACTTCGCGTGCGTAAACATCAGTAATATATGGCATGAAAATCTCTCCTTTTTCTATTTATTCATTTTAGTTATCTGTTACTTTTTAATAATCGATTCGCCGGTCATATCTTCCGGTTTTTCGACGCCGAGAAGGTCGAGTAGCGTAGGCGCAAGATCGCCGAGCACTCCGTCTCCCTTTAGCTCTGCGCCTTCTTTCGTAACGATGACCGGTACGGGGTTCTTCGTATGGGCGGTCATCGGATCGCCACTGGTCGTCGTCACTTCATCGGAATTTCCGTGGTCGGCTGTAATGATCGTGGAACCGCCTTTGTCTATGATTTTATCGACGATTTTACCAAGACACTCGTCAACGGCTTCAATCGCTTTGATCGTCGGTTCGAGTTTACCGGAGTGGCCGACCATATCCGGGTTGGCGAAGTTCAGGATGATCGCATTGTGATTATCTTCATCCAGGTCCTTGAGTAACGCGTCCGTCACTTCATAGGCACTCATTTCAGGCTTCAGATCATACGTAGCTACATCCGGAGAGTTGATGAGTATCCGGTCTTCCCCTTTGAACTCATCTTCCCGTCCCCCGCTCATAAAGAACGTAACGTGTGGGAATTTTTCTGTCTCTGCAATCCGGAGCTGGGTCATGTCATTCTTCTCGAGAACTTCACCGATCGTGTTCTTCAGTTCATTCGGAGGAAAAATGATTTTATCCGTATCTACAGTGTCGCTATAAGCGGTCATCGATACGAAGTAAATATCCTTCGGCGCATCACCGCGATCGAAATATTCGAAATCGTTGTTGGCAAACGCCTGAGAAAGCTGAATCGCTCTGTCAGGACGGAAATTCGCGTATACGATGGAATCTTCGCTTTCCACGTTGGCTACCGGCGTTCCGTTCTCATCTGTAAGAACGATCGGTTCCACAAATTCATCGTGGATATCTTCATTATAAGAACGTTCTACAGCTTCGATGGCATCCGTCGCTGTTTTCCCTTTGCCGTGAGCGATAGCATCATACGCTTTCTTCACGCGGTCCCACCGTTTATCACGGTCCATCGCATAATAACGTCCGGACACGGTAGCAATCTTTCCGAGACCAATCTCATCGAGTTTGGACTGAGCCTGTTCGAGATACGTCTTAGCCGTCTGGGGCCCGACGTCGCGTCCGTCAAGGAACGCGTGCAGATAGACCTTTTCAAGACCTTCTTTTTTCGCAAGTTCTATGATCGCAAGCACGTGTTCACTATGGCTATGGATGCCTCCGTCCGAAAGAAGACCGAAGACATGAAGGGCTTTTCCACTTTTCTTGGCATGACGGACAGCACTCACAAGCGTATCGTTTTCAAAGAAGTCCCCTTCGCGGATAGCCAGGTTTATACGGGTCAGACTCTGATAAACGACACGGCCCGCTCCGATGTTCAGGTGGCCGACTTCCGAATTGCCCATTTGTCCTTCAGGAAGACCGACCGCTTCTCCGCAGGCGGTGAGCTGGGAATGCGGATACTGGTTCCAGAAACGATCGAAGTTCGGCGTATTCGCCGCCTTGACGGCATTCCCGTATTCTTCCTCGCGGATAGCGTAGCCGTCAAGGATGATCAATGCTGCAAGAGGCTGTTTACTCATGTTTGCCTGCCTCCACCAATTTCAGGAATGAATCGGCTTCCAGACTCGCACCGCCGACAAGAGCACCGTCAATATCGGACTGGGAAAGAAGCTCATCCGCGTTTGCAGGCTTCACACTTCCTCCGTATTGAATGCGCACAGCTTCTGCCGCTTCTGTTCCGGAAAGTTTTTCTACGACTTTACGGATATGCGCGCAAACTTCATTCGCCTGTTCGCTTGAAGCAGTACGTCCGGTTCCGATAGCCCAGATAGGTTCATAGGCGATGATCAGCTGTGTCACCTGCTCATCCGTCAGTCCTTCAACAGCTTTCGTAATCTGACTCTCGATATGGTTCATCGTTTCGTCCGCTTCCCTTTGTTCGAGAGACTCTCCGACACAAACGATCGGTGTAAGACCATGATCGAATGCGGCATGCACCTTCTTGTTCACGATTTCATCCGTTTCGCCGAAGATGTCGCGACGCTCGGAGTGGCCGATCACTACATAAGTGACACCCAGGTCTCTAAGCATGACAGGGCTCACCTCACCGGTGAATGCACCCTTTTCTTCGAAGTGCATGTTCTGCGCACCGATTTCCACGTTAGAGTCCATCGTTTCCTCTACCAGTTTCTGAAGAAAAGGAAAAGGTGCACACACTACGGATTCAACATCACCTTTAAAAGGGACGTTATTCCTGACTTCCCTGATGAAAGATTCCGCTTCTGTATGGGTCTTATTCATTTTCCAGTTACCTGCGATTACTTGTTTACGCATCTAGATCACCTCTTTGGATTATTTGTCGTTCAGGACTGCTACACCAGGAAGTTCTTTCCCTTCCATGAATTCAAGAGAAGCTCCTCCACCTGTGGATACGTGATCCATATCAGAGGCATACCCGAACTTCTCGACAGCTGCAGCGGAATCTCCGCCACCGATGATGGTGTAGCCTTTCGTTTCAGCGAGAGCTTCAGAAACAGCCTTAGTACCGCCGGCGAATTTCTCAAGTTCGAATACACCCATTGGTCCATTCCAGATGATAAGTTTCGAATCCTTCACGATACTTGAGAATTTCTCACGCGTTTTCGGACCGATGTCGAGGGCTTCCCAATCTGCCGGGATTTCTTCGATGTCCACTTCTTTCGTGTTTGCATCTTCTCCGAAGTCATCAGCCACGATCGCATCCACCGGCATGATGAAGTTTACATTATTATCTTTCGCCTTCTGCATGTATTGTTTCGCCAAATCGATTTTATCCTCTTCAAGCAGGGATTTACCGATTTCATATCCTTGAGCTTTTACGAAGGTGTAGGCGAGGCCTCCGCCGATAATCAGATTATCAACTTTATCCAGTAAATGATCGATGACACCGATTTTGTCTTTGACCTTCGCCCCACCGATGATGGCTGTGAACGGACGGTCCGGTTCTGTGAGAGCACTGCCGAGCACATCCAGTTCCTTTTTCATAAGAAACCCTGCGACAGCAGGAATGTGTTCAGCTACACCAGCTGTCGATGCATGCGCACGGTGAGCTGCACCGAAGGCATCATTGACATAAAGGTCGGCCATATCCGCAAAAGCTTTTGCAAGTTCTGGGTCGTTTTTCTCTTCACCAGCTTCAAAACGAACGTTTTCAAGGAGAAGAATATTTCCGTTTTCAAGCGTGGAGACAGCCTTCGTCACGTCTTTTCCGTATACGTCGTCGGATTTCAGTACATCTTTTCCGAGAAGATCGCTCAGACGCTTCGCTACCGGGTCCAGACGCAGTTCATCAGAAGCTTTTCCATCCGGACGTCCGAGGTGGCTTGCGAGAATGACTTTCGCACCGTTACCCGTTAGGTGTTGGATAGTAGGGATGGCAGCTTTAATCCTCGTATCGTCTGTCACTTCCCCGTCTTTCATAGGTACGTTGAAGTCTACACGGCAAAATACCGCTTTCCCTTCAACCTGTACGTCACTGATCGTTTGTTTATTCATCTTCAAACAACCTCCTTTTATCTTCCTGGTATGTACGATTCCACTTTATGGAGAAGCGGAAACGCCATAATTTATTCCTTTATTACATGGATAAAGGAGGAGGACATAGGACCTCCCCCTTTATTATTCATCTCTTATAGTCCTTGTTTTTTAAGATATGCAGCAAGGTCTACACAACGGCTGGAATAGCCATATTCGTTGTCATACCAGGAAACGACTTTCACCATGTTGCCTCCAAGGCTCAATGTGGAAAGACCATCGATGATGGAAGAATGAGCATCACCGTTGTAGTCGGAAGATACAAGCGGCTCGTCACTGTAATCCATGATGCCTTTCAATTCGTTTTCTGCTGCTTCTTTCAGTGCAGCGTTCACTTCGTCTACTGTTACGTCTTTATCAAGCTCCGCAACGAAGTCGACGATGGAAACGTTTTGGGATGGAACACGCATAGCCATACCAGTAAGTTTACCTTCAAGTGTAGGAAGTACTTTTGTAACAGCTTCTGCAGCACCAGTCGTTGTCGGGATGATGTTCTGCGCTGCCGCACGGGCACGACGATAGTCTTTGTGTGGCAGGTCAAGAATCTGCTGATCGTTCGTGTAAGAGTGAACTGTTGTCATCATACCACGATTGATTCCGAACTTGTCGTTAAGAACTTTAGCGTAAGGTGCCAGGCAGTTCGTAGTACAGGAAGCATTAGAAAGTACATCGTGGCTGTCTTTGTCATAGTCGCCTTCATTGACGCCCATAACTACAGAGAAATCTTCTCCTTTGGCAGGTGCAGAAATAATGACTTTCTTCGCTCCCGCTTCGATGTGTTTCCTTGCATCTTCCCCTTGAGTGAAACGGCCTGTGGATTCGATGACCACTTCTACTCCGAGGTCTCCCCATCCTAGCTGAGCAGGGTCTTTTTCGGATTTGACGATGATTTCTTTACCACCTACTACAAGGTTATCACCATTAACTTCGACTTTTTCTTCAAGTGTACCGTGTACTGTATCATATTGAAGAAGGTGAGCGAGCATATTTGCGTCGGTAAGGTCGTTTACTGCAACTACTTCAACTTCGTCGTTGTGCAGAGCAGCACGGAATACGTTACGTCCGATACGTCCAAAACCATTAATTCCTACTTTTACTGTCATGCTAAATTCCTCCTTAGATTATACAATCTTTTTTATTCAAAGGGACGAATCCCTTATGAGCTCTTTGGCTGCTCCTTCGTCCGTAATAAGGACGTTGCTTTTTCCTGGTCGGAAATAAGAAGCTATGGCATCCGCTTTGGAATGACCGCCGGCTACAGCGATCACCTGTTTATCTTTCTCAAGATCTTCAAGCTGTAGCCCTACCGTTCTTACTTTGTGCACCACTTCCCCGTTTTGGTTGAAGTAGTACCCGAACGCTTCCCCTACCGCCTGGTTCTCTTTGATCGTTGCCAGTTGGTCATCGGGTGTCTTTCTACGCTCCGCCATGGTTATCGCATCACCCAGACTGTGGATGACGATATCCGAAGTGCGGATGATACCGAGAATACTTTTGACAGAAGGCTCTTCGATGATGGTCTGATACGATTCCTCGCTGATCGGGTCCGGCACGTAAAGTAATCGATAGTTTCCCCTCACTTTACGGGCCATTTCCACACAAATCGTATTGGCCTGATGTTCTACACGCTCACCGAGGCCTCCGCGTGCCGGAACGAAAAGAGTATTTTCCATTCCGGAAAACGGAGTCATCCGCGCAGCAACGGCGGCCATTGTCGTACCACCGGTCACAGCAATCGTCTGAGCAGTCGTGGAAATGGACTGAAGGTAGCTTACGCAAGCCTTTCCCATTTCCTGCTTCACCCAATCATATTCATCACTGTCTCCCGGAACTACGATGACAGTCTTCAGTTTCAGTTTTTCCTTTAATTGAGCTTCTAAAACCTTTGCTCCGGATACTTCCTTCATATAATCCGCCATCTCATCCAGAACATTGTGACCTTCAGCCGTAAGCAGAAGACCTCTTGTGGTCACATGTACCATTCCCTGTTGCTGCAGAAAATTGATTTCAGAACGGATAGTGCGTTCGGCCAGGTTCATATTATCAGCAAGGGCCCTGCGGCCGATCGGTTCCATGAGCTGTACGTAATGAAGCAATCGGTAGCGGTTCTGTACAACCTCTAAAACATCCGGATATAACTTTTTCTGTAATTCAATCCATTCCCTCATCATCAGTGCTCCTTTTAGTTAAAAAGGGGGTTCGGGGCAATTGTGTCCCTCTATTACATATTGTGTCCCACTAGGAGCAAAAAAATATTTCTTTCACCAATTATATTATCAATAGTCGGTGAAAAGTGCAAGTCTATTTACTCTTGCAAGCGCTCTCTCATCTCATTTTCACTCAACTGCGGGAACACCAATTCCTTTCCATTTATAATGACGACAGGAATCTTCAGTGCATATGCTTCATGCAACCTGTCCTCTTCCTCTATATCCTTTTCCCGAAATTCCATTTCATAATCATCTTTAAGGAAATCGATCCACACTTTCACCTCTTCGCAAAGAGGGCAGTTTTTTCTCGTATATAAAGTCACTTCATTTTTCATTCTATCACCTTTTTCACACGACAATGGGTACCTTCATTATGGATGTCCGTTCTTCTATTCGGACTCTGCGGAACAAAAGACCGTGAAGATCGATCCATACATATAAAAAAAGAGCACCTATGAAGCATGCCCTTTCCCATCGTAATACCCACTGTCTATTTTTTTTTGTTTCGCTTTAAGAAAAGTTCTCAATTCTTTCTCGACGGACCATTGAGGCGCGCGAGCCATCAGTTCATAATTAAAGGAGATTCTGTTTTGGGTCTTCATGTCGAACATATGAATTCTTCGGCTTTCGATAAACTGGTCAGTCCACAATATTTTGAAGCGAATAATATTTGACATAGTACCTCCTTTTGGGGCGAAGCGCTACGTTTCTGTAAAATTCATTATAACAGAAAACTATTCGTTTTCCTAGATTTTTATAATTATTCACCAGGATGAGCCCTGTTCAAAAGGCATTCCCTATAATTTCAAGCTAACCTTCCATGTAAAGAATGGAAGGTTAGCTTGAAAAGGTTAGTGCGCCCGAGAGGACTTGAACCCCCGACCTATAGAACCGGAATCTATCGCTCTATCCAGCTGAGCTACGGGCGCATATCGACACAGAAACTATTATAACGGTTTGAGTATGAGAACGCAAGGATTGCAAAGATGTTTATTTACTCATTGTTAGGGAAAAGTGGTTGAAGGAATTATAGGAAGTTTTTCGTTTGACCTTTATTGACCATAGAGGTATGATGAAAATACAAAATCATTCTTAGTGAATGAAATGGGAGGAATACAGTATGAATCTTATACCAACAGTAATTGAACAAACCAATCGCGGGGAACGCGCGTATGACATTTATTCCCGTCTGCTGAAAGACCGGATCATCATGCTCGGCAGCCCGATCGACGACAACGTATCCAACTCGATCGTTGCACAGCTCCTGTTCCTGGCTGCGGATGACCCGGATAAAGACATTTCCCTATACATCAACTCCCCGGGTGGATCGATCACTGCCGGAATGGCGATTTTCGATACTATCCAGTTCATCAAACCGGATGTTTCCACAATCTGCACCGGAATGGCAGCATCCATGGGAGCATTCCTACTTAACGCTGGAGCGGAGGGCAAACGTTATGCTCTTCCTAACAGTGAAGTGATGATTCACCAGCCACTCGGCGGCACCCAGGGTCAGGCTTCCGATATTGAAATCCATGCGAAACGCATCATCCAGATGAGAGAGAAACTGAACAAAATCCTTGCTGATCGTACCGGGCAACCATATGAAGTGATCGAGCGCGATACAGACCGCGATAACTTCATGACTGCTCACGAAGCTGTCAATTACGGCCTGATCGATAAGGTTATGGAAAATAATAAGTAATCTTCGTAAAAGCGGTCTCTGATTGCGAGAGACTACTGAAAAAATTACGAAAGATAGCATTAAAAAAGCGGGTGATATGGAATTTTTTCCATATCACCCGCTTTTATTCTATTTTCATGAGGCTCGTCTTTTGAATTCATTGACCATGAACAAAGCGCTTGGAATAATACGAATAACATCAATCTATAATCGATGACCCCCGTCATCATTTGAAGAACAACACCGAGTATCCTTTGGAAACAGCACGAGTGGAAACTCCCTTTGATCAAGCGTTATCCTGAGCACGAGGGGATTGAGACCGTCTCTGAGCCCGCTACTTTCTAAGGTTCCATAAGTATAGGTCATCCTCGATTACCGACTATATGTTGTTCATATATTCACAAAAAATGCCCTACGATTCCTTCACGAAAGCCTCAAGTTCATTGATGGCTTCTTCTTCATCATGCCCATCAGTAATGAGAACGACTTCCTCATCACTGGCAATAGCCAGGCTCATCAGTCCCATTATGCTTTTTGCATTCACCCGTTTTTCATTCTTTTCGATGAATACTTCAGAATGAAAACGATTAGCCAGCTGGACAAACTGAGCTGCCGGTCTCGCCTGAAGACCTGTGGATAACTCTACTTCTACTTTTCGTTCTATCAACAGTCATTCTCCTTTCTGCCTTTTCATTTTGAAAGCGCATTCAGCACGATCGAAAAAACGCCCCCGTCTCCGGGGTGACGTTCTACTGTACTACATTATAGCACGAAACTTCCGAAAATACATCAGTTCCCCCCTGAGGATTGTGGCACTTCCCCATTCCTCACCTTCTCTGCGAATTCATCGATTTTCTTCAGTCGATGATTGATTCCGGATTTACTGATCTTTCCGCCCGGAAGCAATTCCCCGAGTTCTTTAAGAGAAACGTCCTGATTTTCAAGTCGCACAGCCGCGAGGTCTCTCAGTTTCTGGGGCATCGCGTCAAGACCGACGGTGCTTTTGATGAAACGGATGTTTTCCACCTGTCTGAAAGCTGCTCCGATCGTTTTATTCAGATTAGCCGTTTCACAATTCACGAGACGGTTCACCGAGTTCCTCATATCCCTGACGATACGCACATCTTCGAATTTGAACAGGGCCTGATGAGCGCCGATGTTACTGATGAACTCCGTTATTTTCTCCGCTTCCTTCAGGTAGGTGATGAATCCATTCCTCCGTTCGAGAGTACGGGCATGCAGATCAAACGAATTCATGAGCTTACAGAGAGCTTCGTTATGGAATTCGTCCGAAGAATAGATCTCCAGGTGATAAGATGAAGTCTCGGGGTTGTTGACGGATCCTCCTGCAAGAAAGGCGCCGCGAAGATAGGCTCTTTTCCCTTTCGTCGTCTGAACGTACTTTTCAGGGATTTTTTTGTTCACTGACAGGGGCCCTTCCAAAATTTCCAGTTCATCCAAAATCACTTCCGCGTTTTCCTTCATCCGTACAATATAGACATTGTTCTTCTTCAGACGCATCTTTTTCCTTACGAGAAGCTCTGCGGGATAAGGGAAAAGCTGTTTCATCAAAGTATAGATGCGCCGGGCGATGGCAGCATTCTCCGTCTGGACGTCCAATAGATACTTCCTGTTTCTAAGGGAAAACGTCCCGTTCATCCGGACTAATGCTGCCAGTTCCGCTTCATTCGCTTCCATGTCCTCTTTCATATTCGTCAGTTCTTTTTTGATTTCTGAGGCGAAAGACACCGCAATCCCTCCTTTCTAAACACTATGCTGCACAAGCATATGATATAACAGTCTTGATAGTTTTTCAGCATCATGTCGGATCACCGGCTGGGATCTATCGATAATGTCCTCTTCAATGATTTTTATATTCATCGACCGGAGACGATCAAGATCATAGGAGACCGGCTCGGCGTTTTCTTTGGCATACAGTTGACGGGTTTCCGACCTGATCGGCTGATTATGGACGATGATCGAATCGATGACATCGTCTCCGATGTGATCATAAATCGCCTGCAAATGATCCGCCGCCGAATAGTGGGAGGTTTCCCCTTCCTGCGTCATGACGTTGCACACATACGTCACCGTCGCTTCTGTATCTCTCAAAGCTTCCCTGACTTCCGGGATGATCAGATTCGGCAGTATACTCGTGTACAGGCTCCCCGGAGATATAACGATCAGCTCCGACTCCCTGATCGCCTCCACCGCTTCCGGTAAAGGCTGTGCAGGCATGGGACTCAGAAACACCCGTTTGATCCTTTTGTTCACTTCCGGAATTCTAGACTCCCCGGAAACCACTGTGCCGTCTTCCATTTCTGCGTGGAGGTACATGGAATATTTGGATAAAGGGTAGATATTCCCCTTTACGTTTAGCACCTGGGAGATCTGCTTGATCCCGTCGTAAAAGTCGCCCGAGAGGTTCGTGACAGCAGCAAGAAGCAGATTCCCCATCGAATGACCGGAGAGACCGTTCCCGTCCGGAAAACGATGCTGGAATAAATCGAGAAGCATCGGCTCCGCTTCCGATAAAGCTGCAATGACATTCCGTATATCGCCCGGAGCAGGCATTTCCATCTCCGAACGCAATTTCCCCGAACTCCCCCCGTCATCTGCAATCGTTACGAGCGCAGAAAGGGTGATCGGCTGTTTTTTCAATCCTCTAAGCAGGACGGGCATTCCGGTACCGCCACCGATGACGAGTACTCTGTTGTCTGTCTGTCTCATTGTGTTAAGCCCTTTCTCTTGTTGATATCTCTATGATTCACTTTCGTTACGTAATCATCTCCGAAGTAGTCGGCCAGAAACTCGGCAATCGCTACGGAGCGGTGTTGCCCACCGGTACAGCCGATTGCGATGATGATCTGGGACTTCCCTTCTTTTCGGTAACGTGGAAGCATGAATTCGAGTAGATCTTTCAATTTATCCAGAAACTGTTTCGTCTCCGCCCATTTGAACACGTAATTGAATACGTCCTGATCAAGGCCTGTCAGTGCACGCATATGCTCCACATAATGAGGATTAGGAAGGAAACGCACGTCAAACATCAGATCCGCATCGATCGGTACGCCGTGTTTGAAGCCGAAGGACACCATCTGTACCGAGAAGACCTGCTGCTCTTTTTCTTTGAACGTCTGCAGGATCTCATCGCGCAGAGCTCTCGGTTTCAGCTCTGTCGTATCGATGATCGTCTGGGCTCTCCCCCTCAGCTCATCCAGCATCTCTCGTTCCTTTTTGATCCCGTCGAGAGGAAGTCCATCCGGTGCTAAAGGATGGAATCGTCTCGTTTCTTTATAGCGGGAGACGAGCACCTGGTCTATGGCATCGAGAAAAAGAATGTGATCCTCAAGCCAGTCCTCCCGGCTCAAATGATCCAGAGCCTCGATTAGGGAATCGAAGAATTCTCTCCCCCTGAGATCCATGACGAGCGCAACGTTGGTGATATTATTATTCGGGTCCTTCATCAGCTCCAGAAACTTCGGTAACAGAGCCGGTGGCAAATTGTCCACACAAAAGTAGCCGAGGTCTTCAAAACTTTGCACGGCTACGGTTTTTCCTGCACCGGACATGCCGGTAATAATAACGAGTTTCGCATTGTTTGCTTGTGGATCCATAATTCTCCCCCTTACGAATACATGCCTTACACTTTCCCTTATTATACAACTTTCCGGGAAGGAAACACAAAAAAAGCACAGGTGAGGAACACCTGTGCCACAAAGGTATATCTTAAAAAAGGGGGTCTATCATTACTTCAATTGTAACGAAAAAGTGTGTCACGCGTGTTACACACGGGTTACTTTTAAATTACTTTTTACGATCCCACTTTTTCAAGTTCTTCCATCAGGTTCTCAATATAATGTTGAGCAGACTGAGCGGCGATGCTTCCATCCCCGGTAGCTGTCACGATCTGACGCAGTTCTTTGTCACGGATATCTCCCGCAGCAAAAACACCACGCACATTCGTTTCCATACGCTCATCCGTCTCGACATACCCTTCTTCATTCGTCACTCCGAGATTACGGAACGCGGAGTTCAGCGGGATAAGACCGATATAGATGAAGGTACCATCCGTTTTGTACTCATACTCTTCTTCTGCTTCTTTATCATAGAGCGTCACACTACCGACTTTGCCGTTCTCGTCATTGATAGAGCTGACGGTAGTATTCCAGATGAAATTGATTTTTTCGTTATCGAAGGCCCGGTCCTGCAGAATCTTCTGCGCCCGTAGTTCATCACGGCGGTGCACGACGGTCACCTTGCTGGCAAACCGTGTAAGGTAGACACCTTCTTCAACGGCTGAATCTCCCCCGCCGACGACGACGAGTTCCTTGTCCCGGAAGAAAGCTCCGTCACATACAGCGCAATAAGAGACGCCCCGGCCACCAAGTTCTTTTTCACCGGGTACACCGAGTTCTTTATACTCCGCTCCGGTTCCAAGAATGATCGAACGTGCTTTATACTCTTTTTTGCCTGCTTTGACGGTTTTATACTCTTTGCCGTCGATGATTTCTTTAATATCTCCATACGCATATTCAGCACCGAACTTCTTCGCATGTGAAAACATTTTATTGGATAAGTCAGGTCCAAGGATACTTTCATACCCCGGGTAGTTCTCCACGTCTTCCGTATTCGCCATCTGGCCACCCGGAATGCCGCGTTCGATCATCAGTGTGCTCAGATTCGCACGTGATGTGTAAACAGCTGCAGTCATACCGGCAGGCCCTGCACCTACAATAATAACGTCATAAATGTTCTCTTCACTCATGGCCATTCACTCCTTAGCTTTCGCAATCTGTCATTATCATAGTAAATCCATCATTGCTCGTCTATATTTCTGCTCATCCCGTAATCCATGGCCCATCAGAATCCGTCAGCTCAGGAAAACGCTGCGTTCCGCGCTTCCACAGCTCCTCCGACTTGAAGGGATCGCCACAATAGAAAGAAGCGATGCTGTACCATTTCAAATACTGATAACGATTTTTCACTGCTTTTTTTCCGAGCATTCTGAACCGATCGACGGCCTCTGTGTATTCTCCTGCTCTTGTAAGAGCCACTGCCACAGCAAGCTGCTGTTCTTCATGCATAGGGTAGACGTTCTTCAATTGGAATATATGATGCTTCATCAGCTCGAATTGATTCATCTCCACATAGAAAGTCACCAGGTTGATGTGACAAAGGATATCTTCAGGCGTCTCTTCCAGCCATTCACGTTCCATATCGACAGCGGCTTCGCGGTTCCCGGAATGGAACAAAGCGTAGGCGTATTGATGATTGGTCAGAGGGAAGGTCGGAAAGAGGTTCATCATTTCTTCGAGAAGCGCGAGTGCTTCTTCCCATTCATGATGTTCAAGATGATAATGTACCGTCTCCTGGTAAACGAGAAGTTCGTCCTCTTCATCGAACTGGAAATCCTCTTTCTCTTCAGGTTCGAGCGAATCGATCATTTCTTTCAACTGCTCAGCGGCTTCCTTGAACTCACCCTCCGGATCGCGCTCCATATAAGTATCGAGATACCTGCTTGCATCCTGAAACAGACCGAGATGAGCGTAATTGTTCGCCATAAGGTAATAACAGTCAGGGTACGTGTCCCCTTTTTCCCTCAACACTTCGTTAAGTAGCTGATTCGCTGCATGATAAGAACCAACTTCCGTATAAACGACGGAAAGCTGGCATTTATATAATGGTTCGTTTTCATTTATCTCTATCGCCTTTTTCAGCCATCGTACGGCGCGGTCAAATGACCTTTTCTGAAAGGCCTGCACACCGTAACTGAAATAAAAGCTGCTATTTGGGACGAAAGGAATGACGTTGCTTTCATCCTTCACCAATGTCGTCATAAATGGCCCCCTACTCCGATTCGTCAATCTAACAATTTCCAAGTATATCATAAAACGGAGCTTTAGATGAGAGGAGGGCCAAAATTTTTTACTTTTTGACTCTGTTATCGTTCCTAATTGATTTTTATCTCTACGGGTGGAAGCTTGCCGCGGGCATGACGTAAACTTCCGGAATCTCTCTACGTTCTATTCCGGTGATTTTTAAGTTCATGCTACTCCCGCAGGCGTCTCCACCCTTCGTTGTGAAATCAAAAACTGGCTTTAACAGAGCCTACTTTTTATGACGTTTTTCCAGAACCTCCAGGACTGCATCGAAAGAAACATTTCTGTCGGTAAGCAGCATGAGAAGGTGGAACAATAGATCCGCCGACTCGAGAGCAAGCTCTTCTTTGTCGTCATTTTTCGCTGCGATAACGACTTCTCCGGCCTCTTCGCCGATCTTTTTAGCGATTCTGTCGACTCCTTCCGCGAAGAGTTGCGACGTATACGAGCCTTCCGGAAGTTCCGCTTTTCTCTTTGCGAGTACTTCCTGGAGCTCGGTAAGCATCCGGTATCTGTCTTCGGGATGAGACGTCAGTGTTTCACCGAAGCAGCTGTAACTACCGGTGTGGCAAGCCGGACCTGAAGGGATGACCTGTACGAGAATCGCATCCTGATCACAGTCATATGCCATATGCTCTACCTGCTGGGTATTTCCGGAGGTCTCCCCTTTATGCCACAGTTCTCCGCGGGAACGGCTGTAAAAGACGGTCTCCCCTTTTTGGAGCGTCTGTTTCAGTGCTTCTTCATTCATATATGCAAGGGTCAGCACCGCTTTTGAACGTGCGTCCTGTACAATCGCCGGAACAAGACCCTTTTCATCGAAAACGACTTCTTCTATGTTCACCTTATCGCCACTCCTTTATTCCTCAAGTAATCTTTCACATTGCTGATGGATGTTTCTTTGTAATGGAAGATGGACGCGGCCAGAGCGGCGTCGGCATCCACTTCTGTGAACACTTCGTGGAAATGTTCTTTGTTTCCGGCACCACCGGAAGCGATGACCGGAATGGATACTACACTCTGAACGGCTTCAAGCATCGGGAGATCGAAGCCCGTTTTTTCCCCGTCCTGATTCATGGAGGTGAGTAGTATCTCTCCGGCTCCGAGCTTTTCAGCTTCTAGAGCCCAGTCCGTAACCCGGCGCTTTGTTTTGTGACGACCTCCGGCTGTATAGACATACCAATCCCCCGTCTCTTCCTCAAAACGGCCGTCGATCGCGACCACGATACACTGGGAACCGAAATAATCCGCTCCTTCCCTGATCAATTCGGGACGCTTGACGGCCGCCGAATTCACCGCCACTTTGTCCGCTCCGTTGCGGAGTGTTTCGCGCATGTCTTCGAGTGTGCGTATGCCTCCTCCGACAGTGAATGGAATCGCCAGTTCCGAGGCGACCTCACGAACAACATCGATCATCGTTTCCTTCCCTTCATGGGTAGCGGATATATCGAGAAACACGAGTTCGTCCGCGCCTTCTTCATCATACGCTTTCGCCAGTTCTACCGGGTCTCCTGCGTCCCGGATGTCTACGAACTGTATTCCTTTGACGACTCGGCCTTCTTTGACGTCCAGGCAAGGGATGATACGTTTCGCCAGCATTACACTTCCTCCTTCAGGGCATCCTTCAAGGTGAATCGACCTGTATAAAGAGCCTTTCCGATGATCGTCCCGCTTATATTCGGATGGTTCTTCAATTCTTTGATGTCTTCAAGTCCCTGAATACCGCCGGAAGCGATCACTTCCACTCCGGTTTCTCTGGCAAGGTCCGCGATTTCTTCCGTGTTCGGTCCTGAAAGCATCCCGTCTTTTGCGATATCCGTGTAAATGAAGGTGGAAGCCCCGGCATCACGGAGTTCTTTTCCGATATCCGCAGCCTTTATCTCTGAAGTCTCCAGCCACCCCTCTGTTGCGATGTATCCGTTCTTCGCATCGAGACCGATCACGATCCGTTCCCCGTACGTGCGGAGCAGTTCTTTCGTGAGTTCTACATTTTTTACAGCGAGCGATCCGATGATCACCCGGTCCACTCCCTGGTCAAGATAGAAGGCTGCGTCCTCTTTTGAACGGATACCTCCACCGATCTGCACCCGGCAGTCGAGTTCCTTAGCTACACGGATCACGTCTACCGCGTTTTTCTTCGAGCCTTCCTTCGCTCCATCCAGGTCGACCATATGTATCCAGGATGCGCCTTTTTCCACGAAATCACGGGCGACATCAAACGGACTGTCCCCGTAGACTGTTTCTTTATCGAAATCTCCCTGTTCCAATCGTACGCACTTTCCGTTACGCATATCGATGGCGGGATAAATAGTAAAACTCATCGATTCCCCCCGCTTTCCTCATAAGAATTCATGCATGCTTTCCGACTTTCTTACAGAAGTTTTCAAGAAGCTGTACACCTGCCCGTCCACTCTTTTCAGGATGGAACTGACTGGCCACGACGTTCTCTTTCCCTACAATCGCAGGTACCTGCTGGTGATAATCCGCTGTCGCCAGCAGAATCGATTCGTCACCGGTCTCCACCACGTAAGAATGGACGAAATATACGTACTCCTCCCCGACGTTCTCGAGCACGTAGTGGTCCGGACGGTGAAGCTCGAGCTGGTTCCATCCCATGTGAGGTACCTTGTACTTCTCCCCTTTTTCCGTCCTCCCGCTAAAACGGCGGATCGTTCCGGGAAACACGCCGAGACCTTTCGTATTTCCGCCCTCTTCACTGGATTCGAACAGAAGCTGCATTCCGAGACAGATCCCGTAAAAAGGGACACCGGCTTCGATCTTTTCATGGATGAATTCAATGAACCCGTGTTCTTCAAGAGCTTTCATCGCGTCCGGAAAAGCTCCGACACCGGGGAGGATCAGCCCTTCGACATCTTCTAGCTTCTCCGGCCGATCTCCGATACAGTAATCGACGTCCAGACGCTCCAATGCTTTCGACACACTGAAGAGGTTGCCCATGCCGTAATCGATGATACCGATCATGACAGGCTCCCTTTCGTGCTCGGCACGCCTTCGACTCTCGGATCGATTTCGGTCGCTTCATCGAGAGCGCGGCCGAATGCCTTGAACATCGCTTCTGTAATGTGATGGGAATTATGACCGTGATGAACGACGATGTGAAGGTTCATCCTTGCTTCAAGGGCCAGTTTCCAGAAAAATTCATGAACGTTTTCCGTATCGAAGGTGCCGATTTTTTCAGAAGGGATATCAGCATGCCATTCCAGGTGAGGACGATCGGACAAATCCAGCGCCACTGTGACGAGCGCTTCGTCCATAGGCAGAATCATCGAGCCGTACCGTTTCATCCCCTGTTTATCTCCGATAGCCTCACGCAGAGCCTGTCCGAGACAAATGCCTATATCTTCGGTGAGGTGATGATCATCGACCTCCACGTCTCCCTTTCCGCTCACTTTCAGGTTGAAAAGGCCGTGCTTCGTAAAAAGTTCCAGCATATGAGAGAGGAACGGAACCTGCACTTCAAGCTCCGCTTTCCCTTTCCCGTCCACATCGAACTGCAGGTCGATATCCGTCTCCCGTGTTTTCCTCATAATACTTCCCGATCTAGTCATCGTAACGCTCCTTCCTCTTTTCGACGGCACGAGCATGCCCCTCCAGGTCTTCCAGACGGGCGAAACTCGCAATTTTATCCGCATGTTCTTTCCAGGCCGCTTCACTGTAGGAAATGATACTTGATTTCTTCATGAAGTCATGGACGTTCAACGGACTCGAAAACCTTGCCGTTCCGCTCGTAGGCAGAACATGATTCGGACCTGCAAAGTAATCGCCGACCGGCTCAGAACTGAACGGGCCGAGGAAGATCGCTCCGGCGTGTCTGATGCTCCCGAGCTGATCATAAGGGTTGGCCGTCATCACTTCCAGATGCTCCGGAGCAAGATCGTTCACGGCTGCCACCGCTTCTTCCATCGTTTCCGTGACAATGATACCTCCGTAGGTGTCCATACTCGCGGTTGCGATCGTTGTTCTCGGAAGATCAGCAAGCTGGCTTTTCACTTCCTTTTCCACTTTTCCGGCGAGCTCTTCGGAGGTGGTGACACAGATGGCCGAAGATCGTTCGTCATGTTCGGCCTGGGAAAGAAGATCTGCAGCCACTTCCCCTGGACGGGCGGTCTCATCACATAAAACGACGATCTCACTGGGACCGGCGATCATATCAATGTCCACTTCACCGTACACTTCCTTTTTCGCAAGGGCCACGAAAATGTTCCCGGGACCGGTTATTTTATCGACGAACGGAACCGTTTCCGTACCATAGGCGAGAGCCGCGATGGCCTGCGCTCCACCTATTTTATAAATTTCCTTAACACCGAGGATCTGTGCTGTGGCCAGCACTCCGATCGGCACCTGATTGTTCGGACCAGGTGGGGTGACCATAGCTATCCGCTTCACTCCTGCCACCTGCGCAGGAATGATGTTCATCATCACAGAGGAAGGATAGGCTGCCGTCCCCCCGGGTACGTAAACCCCTACCCTGTCGAGGGAAGTGTATTTCTGACCCAGCAACGTCCCGTCCAGAGACGTATCGAACCAGGACGAGGGCACTTGTTTTTCATGAAAACGACGGATGTTCCGTGCCGCTTCCTGGATGATGTCGAGGTATTTCCCACTCAAAGATTCGTATGCGTCACTTATCTCTTCTGAGCTTACCCTGAATTCGGACAGAGAGACCCCATCGAATTTATCCGTATATTTTCGAACCGCACTATCTCCGTGTGTCCGTACATCCTTCACGATTTCCTCTACAGAAGCCGCAGCTTCCGAAGTATCTCCCTGACGTTTCGCCTTCCATTCTTTTATATCTTCCCGTGTCAGCCTGTTCATGAAGACACCCCTATCTGTTCACCCATTTTTTCGACGAGAGGATCGATCCGGTCACTCTTCGTGCGGTAGCTGACCGGGTTCACGATCAGACGCGACGTGATATCCGTAATCTTTTCATATTCGACAAGACCATTCTCCTTCAGCGTACGGCCGGTGGATACGATATCGACGATCCGGTCACTCAACCCGATCAGGGGAGCGAGTTCAATCGAACCGTTCAGAGGGATGATTTCAATCTGTTCCCCCTGTTCCCGATAGTAATCAGAGGCGACTTTCGGGTATTTCGTTGCAATCTTCGGCGCAATCCGACTGAGCGGCTGACCTGGGAGTCCGGCAACTGCGATGTAACAAGGGCTGATCTTCAGATCGAGCACTTCGTATACATCTCTATCCTGTTCAAGGAGAACATCTTTGCCGGCGATGCCGATATCCGCCGCTCCATATTCGACATATGTCACTACGTCCATCGGCTTGGCCATCATCACGTTGATGTTCTGTTCCGGGAACTCTAAAATCAGCTTACGGGACTCCTCCGCACCCGTACCGATGTCATAACCCGCATTTTTCAGCAGTTCGGCCGCCTCTTCGAAAATCCGTCCTTTCGGCATAGCGATCGTCAAAGGCTTACTCATCGGTTTTCACTCCTTCCTTATCCACATCTATCACTGTTTTGAATTTCCGCGAGAATCCTTCTATGTTCGCTACCTGGTCTCTGTGCTGGATGACGACCCGCTCTCCGTCGTTCCGAAGACGCTCCGCTTCCTGCAAACCTTGCTTTAGGGTGCGGTCATCGACGAGAAGACAGATCGCTATCTTTTCAACCTCGGAAGACCCGTTCAATGCTTCTAAGAGACGTTCTACGTGTACCGCGAAACCTGTCGCAGAAGCATTCAGTTCAAAAGAAGGCAGCAGCGCGTCATACCTTCCTCCGTTGCAGAGAAGGGCTCCGACGTTCGGGGCATATCCTTCGAAAAGGATGCCTGTGTAGTAATCCATATGACTGATCAGATTCAGGTCGAACTGTACGTAGGAAGCCACTCCATACTGCTCCAGCGTCCGGTACAATTGCTTCAGGTCGTTCATCGCTTTCAGTCCGGCCTGACCTTTCGAAAGGGCTCTCGCTTCTTCAAACACTTCTTCCCCTCCACGAAGTCGAAGCAGTACGTTCAGATTATCCTTCGCCTCTTCCGGTACAGAAAGCGAGCTTACGTAGGATCTGTAACCGACATAATTTTTACGGTAGAGATAGGAAAGCAACGTTTCCACCGCCTCTTCATCATTCGGCATCACTTCTTCGAACAGGGAGCGGACGTAACCGATATGCCCGATTGTAATGACGAACTCCTGAAGACCTGTCTGTTTCAGCGAATCGATCAATAGAGCGATCACTTCCGCATCTCCATAAGACGAATGGTCTCCGATCAGCTCTGTCCCTACCTGTTCGAATTGGGCCGGTTTTCCGGCTTCCGATTGCTGGGCCCGGAAGACGGAACCGTCGTAGGCAAGTCTCAGCGGAAACGCTTCGTTCTTCAATTGCGAAGCAGCTACACGTGCAATAGGAGCTGTCATATCCGGTCTGAGCACAAGGGTGTGTCCCTGCTGATCCAGCAGTTTGAATAGTTGCTGGTCCTGAGTGGCGCTCATTTTCCCGACCGTTTCATGATACTCCACGAGCGGTGTATCCATGAACTGATAGCCGTGCGCTTCGATTACGCCTGTCAGTTTCTTTCTTACATGTTCTTTTTTGTTATAAAAAAAAGGAAGCGTGTCGCGCATTCCCAGTGGTTTTTCGAACATCAGTTTCTTCGCCATCGTGTCATCCCTTCCGTAAATCCTTTAGTATGCTAATATGCTAACAAAATAAAGAAACTCCGTCAATCCGAAATCATTGTTCCCGGTGTTCGAGGAAAAAAAGGAATATCAGCAGCGTATAAGGGATATCCTCCCGTTGCTCCCATTCCAGGACAGAACCGTTCATCCGTTGCAGGGAATCAGCTGCTCCTACAGGCACAGCACCCTTTTTCAAAGTGACCAGGGTCTGTCCGTCGTTATCTTTGATAGAATATTTTCCTATGTAGGGATCTCCTGAGGTCTGATAGAGTACATCCTCTTTTTGCCGGTATGTAAATACTGTCTGTTTATTCTTCTTATCTTTCTTTTCTTCCATGACGGCTACGTATATTCCGTCTCCCCGCTTCACGTAAGCTTTAGAACGAAGTGCGAACCCTTTCTTTTCTATTTCATACAGGGTTTCTCCGCTTTCTTGCACCTGATAGACAGAAGGGAGTGGAAAGTGGGCTAAATGGAGGGACAACGCACTCCCGGCCATTTTTTTCATCACCGTCGTTTTTTCCAAGATATCCCCCATCGGTGTACCGGACATGTTGAAAAAGCGCGCCCCTTGATCTTCGCCGCGACCGAGATACATCTCGTGCGGTACACTCGTAAAAGCGACGGGATCATCATCGGTGTCCATCGTCATATCAGCTGTACTTCCTGCTTTCACGAGGTCCTTCCACCCGGACTGGATGAAATAAAGCCCGCCGCCCAGTGCAGGTGCGCCGTAGATCAGCATCAGCCATGTTCCTCCGTCACTCGCAAGGAAGAACATGAGACTCCCTGCCCCGAACAGAAACAGAATCGCTCCGGTGATACACTGGTTCCGCCCATCTTTTTTAATAAACTGTTCTACCGAATCCATTCCGACACTCCTTTCCTATCTACTTATTATAAAGAAAATTCAATAAAAAAGCGATGGTCGATGCCTCCCATGTGTACGACCGAAAAAAGAAAAAACCTGCAGAAAGAATATTATCTCTGCAGGTCAGTTGATTTTTATACATATTCGACCGGTGTCACTGCTTCTTCCAGCAACTGGTCCAGTTCTTCCGTATAAGTCCGCTTTTCTTCTTCGGTCCATCCGAGCTCTTTCGCCATGTAGCGGATGACTTCCTCTTTATGCTCATGAACGAATCTGATATTGAAAAACAGAGCTCCGGTACGGCGAATGAAGAAATCCACCGGCTTATACGTCTGCTCTTCGGTGAGGCTGTAAACGAGCTGGGCGAATAGGGCCGGGTCGATATTTTCTTCCCCAGCTTTAGTTTTATTCTCTTCATATATACGATAAAGCTTGTCGATATTCGAACCATAGAAGTTTACGAATTTCTCCGCAACTTCCTTTTTCAATCCGGTTTCGACGCCCTGAATCACTTTTTCGTATTTGAATTTTTCAAAGCCTTTCGATCCTCCGACATCGCCTCCGGAGATAGGGGTGTCAATCGTATCGGTATCACCGAAGTAGATTTGATAATCGTCGGCCAACTGATCGCGCACGAGGTCGATGACGTGTTCCGCCATTTTACGATATCCGGTGAGTTTCCCACCGGCGATGGAGATGAGTCCCGACTCCGAAACGAAAATTTCATCTTTTCTCGAAATTTCGGATGGATCCTTCCCTTCTTCATGAACGAGCGGACGTAAACCGGCCCAACTCGATTCCACATCGTCCTTGGTTACATGGACATCCGGGAACATGCTCTTGATGGCTCTTAATAGATAATCACGATCTTCGAGTGTCACCGTAGGGTGAGAAATATCCCCTTCATATACGGTGTCTGTCGTACCGATATAAACTTTTCCGTCTCTCGGAATAGCGAAAATCATGCGGCCGTCCGGACTATCGAAATAAATCGCCTGCTGCAATGGAAAATCACTCTGATCAAAAACGAGGTGTGTTCCTTTCGTCAACTGCAACGTTTTCCCTTGTTTGGAGCCGTCTTCTTCTCTTAACGTGTCGACCCACGGGCCGGCAGCATTGATGATCCTTTTCGCTTTCACCTGATACGTGTCCCCGGTAATCGTATCTTCGATGACTGCTCCGGTAACTACGCCGTTTTCATAAATGAATTCTGTCACCTTCGCGTAATTCGTAGCTGTCGCCCCAAACTGTACCGCTTTTTTCATGACGTCGAGTGTCAGTCTGGCGTCATCCGTTTTATATTCTACGTAGAAGCCGGCGCCTTTAAGGTTTTCCCCGTTGACGAGCGGTTCGCGTTCCATCGCTTCTTTCGGTGAAAACATGCGGCGACGCTCCCCGCGTTTGACGCCTGCAAGATAATCGTACACCATCAGTCCGAGGTTCGTAGAGTAAGGTCCGAAATTCCCTTCTTTGTAAAACGGGAGCATCATCCACTCCGGCGTCGTTACGTGAGGACCGTTTTCATATACGATTTCACGTTCTTTCCCTACTTCGGCAACCATTTTCACCTCAAATTGTTTCAGGTAGCGTAGGCCTCCGTGCACAAGTTTGGTTGAACGTGAAGAAGTTCCTGCCGCGTAATCCTGCATCTCGACGACTGCTGTATTCATACCCCGGTTCGATGCATCAAGAGCGATTCCCGCTCCGGTGATGCCTCCTCCGATAACGAGTACATCCCACTGTTCTTCTGTCAATTTACGAAATTGTTCTTTGCGATCATAACTGGAAAAACTCATAGTCTCTTGCCCCTTCCTGTCGATTTCGTTTCTTTGATAGGTATTCCCCAAAGGGACGGAAATTATGCAAAAGCAAAAAAAGAGACCACAGATATCTTTACGTGGAACGTAAAGTTCTGTGGTCTCTCCTAATCTCCGACCTGTTATTAACTTAGCTTCAGTATAACAGACCCTCTCATCTGAAAGCAAGCCGACTCACGAAAAGCGCCACAAATCAGAGCGGGAGGTCGTAACTGCTACAGCTCCCGCCTGGAGCGCTTCGTCCACCTCTTCCTGTGTGCGTATGAGCCCACCGGCGATGATCGGAATATTGAGATCCTGGGTGATTTCACGGATCATACCGGGAAGAACGCCCGGAAGCAGCTCGATGTAATCGGGATTGGTCCGTTCTACCTGCTTTTTGTTCTGCTCGAGTGCCTGGCTGTCGATCAGAAACAAGCGCTGTACCGATGTAATACCGTAGCGCTTGGCCTGCTGGATGACGCCGGATCTGGTGGAGATGATTCCGTCCGGCTTCACCTCCCGTCCCAGGTACTCCATACCATAATCATCCGTCTTCAATCCCTGGACGAGGTCAGCGTGGATGAATACTGTTTTCCCGCGTTTCTTGGCTTCTCTTACCATACTTTTCAACAGTCCGATTCTCGTTTCGAGAAGGATGAGATAGTCCGTCTCCATCTCCAGCAACGTTTCGAAGTCTTTCATACGGCGTACAGCCGGCAACACCTTCTGTTCTATCATGAGTTCTCCCCCTTCCCGAGCTCGCGGAGTGGATTTCCTCCGACCACACTACCGGGTGCGATGTCTTTATGGACGACGGACCCAGCTCCCACTGTCGCTCCATCACCGATATGGACACCGGGAAGAATCGTACAGTTCGCTCCGATCATGACATCGGATCCGATGATTACGTCTCCGAGCCGATATTCCTTCGTCAAATATTCATGGGTAAGTATCGTTGTGTTGTAACCGATGATCGAATTTTCACCGACACTGATTTTCTCAGGAAACATCACGTCCGGCATAGCCATCAGTGCAAAAGCCGTTTTTTTCCCGATTTTCATTCCGAGAAAACGACGATAAAGCCGGTTCTTGAGAGGAATGAAAGGGGTATATCTTGCCAGTTGCAGGATGAGGAAATTTTTGACCACTTTCGTAAATGGAACTGTATGATACAGCTGCCACAGAGAATTCGGCCCTTTCACAACATATCGATCTGTCCGACGCATAAGTTACCCTCCCTGATAGGAATGCCGAGCCGATGTTCTTTTCTCGAGTCTCCGGTTCCATATAAAACCGATACCGGCCGTCAAAACGATAGCCGTAACCAGTCGTATCACGAGCAGCGGCCAGATAGGGATACCGAGAGCAATGAACACAAGGGTATCCTCCACGACTGCGTGACAGGAAACGAGAAAAATCATCGTCAGGTACATATCTTTTTTGGAAACCCCATCTTCCTCCACAGCCTGGATCATGACCCCGGCTCCATACGCAAGTCCGATCGTCAAACCGGCAGCGACAGTAGTGGAAGTGTTCGATTTCATCCCGAGAACCTTCATAAACGGGGCCATCCAGTTGGAGAATCGGAGCAGCCACCCTTTTTCACGGAAATACTGCATCGCGACCATCAGCGGAATGACGATGAGAGCCAGTTGCACAATGCTACCAGCAGCTGTCGTCACCCCGTGCCAGATGATGCTGAACATACCGGAGGGATCACTCTCCCCGGGTTGTGCGAATCCGTATGAAGCGAGCTGCTGACCACCACTCCAGAATGCATTGATGAGCCAGGCTGAGAAAATGGCAAGAGACAGTCTAAGTCCGACCACGAACCACCAGCTCACTCCGACCTTCTTCGCTACGGCCGACTCTAAAATAAGATTATGGGAAAAGGAGAGCATCACCGCCATGATGAAGACTTCCTTCACCGCAAAATCGAACGAAATGATCGCGGCGATTCCCGCATATAAATTGAGGAAATTCCCGATGACGAGCGGCACTGCCGCCTCCGCAGAAAGTCCGAGAGCACTCATTAGCGGAGAAATCTTATCCATCATCCAGGGGAAAATCGGGGTGTACTGAAGAATCGTCATGATCAGTGTAATCGGGAAAATGATCTTCCCGAGCGACCATGTCAAGGTCGCTCCCTGCTTCAGCCCCCGCTGTAAAATTCCGAACATGTCTTTTCGCCTCACTTCTTCACTTTCTTCCCGTCATAGTAACGGTCCGCCCGCTTCGTCCTGCGTCTGTACCAGATCAGGATAACCGCGACGATGATGAGTACAATAGAAATCACCTGAGCTGTTCGCAACTGTCCTACGATGTACAGACTGTCCGTACGCATTCCTTCGATGAAGAAACGTCCGAACGAATACCAGATGACATAACTCAGGAATACTTCCCCGCGACGAGGATTGATTTTTCTGGCAAGCAAGAGGAGCATGACGAATCCGAGGATATTCCATATAGATTCATAAAGGAACGTCGGATGGTACATAGTTCCATCGATACACATCTGCTGTGTGATGAAACCCGGAAGGTATTGCATGAAATTCTGATAAAAAGCCTCGGATACCGGTCCTCCGTGGGCTTCCTGATTCATGAAGTTCCCCCACCGGCCGATAGCCTGACCGAGGATGATACTTGGTGCGGCGATGTCCGCCATCATCCAGAAGGACAGCTTCCGCACTCTCGTATAAATGATACCCGTAATGACGGAGCCGATCAGCGCCCCGTGGATGGCGATGCCGCCTTCCCAGACAGCGAATACTTTCCAGAACGGTCCTCCGGCATACTGATCCCATTCGAAAATGACGTAATAAATTCGTGCCGATAAGATAGCGATCGGAATCGCATACACGAGCAGATCGACCATGTAATCCTTTTTCAGCCCGAGCCGTTCGGATTCATGAGTCGCAAGCCAAAGCCCGAGAAGAGCTCCGGTAGCGATGATCAGCCCGTACCAGTAAATATTGAGAGCTCCCAATTCGAGAAATACCGGATCGAGAGGGTCTGTCGTACAAGCCATTGGTCTCCCTCCTTAATCTTCTGACCGGTCTTCCGGTGCTGATGGTTGATCTTCCCCGGTTTCGATCACTTTGGTGAGGCGCTCCGAGAATTCTTCGGCCGCGTTGATGCCCATCCGTTTCAACCGGAAATTCATCGCCGCCACTTCGATGATGACAGCCAGGTTACGTCCGGGACGTACCGGGATCGTCGATTTCGGAATCTCGACATCCATGATCTTCATCGTCTCTTCTTCGAGACCTACGCGGTCGTACTGTTTCTTTTCATCCCATAATTCCAGATTGATGACCATCGTGATGCGTTTATGGCTCCTCACAGAACCGGCTCCAAACAGCGTCATCACGTTGATGATCCCGAGACCACGGATTTCAAGCAGGTGCTCGATCAGTGAAGGGCTGTTCCCGATTAACGTATCGTAGTCTTCCTGTCTGATTTCCACGCTGTCATCCGCTACGAGTCGATGACCCCGCTTCACCAGTTCAAGCGCCGTCTCACTTTTCCCGACACCACTGTTACCGGTGATCAGCACCCCGATACCGTAAAGGTCGACAAGGACGCCGTGGATCGCTGTAAATGGAGCGAATTTCGTTTCGAGATAATTCGTCAGTCGGCTGATGACCCGCGTCGTCTTATACGGAGAACTCATCAGCGGAACTCCACCGGCTTCGGCAGCATCCATCAGTTCTTGCGGAATATCGAGCCCCCGTGTGATCACGATACCCGGAGTCACGTCTGTGCAGAGTTTATCCATCCGTTCTTTCAACTGTTCGTTCGACAGTTCATTCAGATACGAGACTTCCGTTTTCCCGAGAACCTGCAGGCGTTCTTTCGGGTAAAACTTGAAGTATCCCGTCATCTCTACGCCTGGTCTTGAAATGTCACTCGTATGTATCTCCCTGTGGACCCCCGACTCGCCCGTCAAAAGTTCGAGTTCGAACCGGTCCAGTAATTCCTGGGTTATCACCTTCGCCACGCTATCTCCTCCTATGATGAATAATCACTGCCTCTCATTGTAGCATGATTTACAATAAAAGCGGAAGTTTCCGTTTAGAAGCACTGGCATAAGCATGAGGCTCTTTCTTTGGGTGGTCTTCCCCGAAGAAGAGACTTATGCTTATGACATGAGCTTCTGGAAACTGCAGCTGGATACAATAAAAGCGGAAGTTTCCGTTTAGAAGCGACAAACGAAACTGTAACATACCTGCATAAGGACCGAATATTCAAGTTATGGTGCTTTCAGCGATGATAAAAGAAGACGAGCGCGGTAAAAAGCTTAGAAATGACGTACTCGGCTCCCTGATATGTTTACGAACACAACAAAACATTGTTTTATAAGGTGCTCGGAAGATTCAGCGATGGCCGAGCACCTTATAAAGATTTCTCCCAATATATCAGCCTCCCCAAAGGCCCTTCACACTAAAAAAACTCCCTCCCCGACATTCGGGAAAGGAGTACTTCTTCAGACATCCTCGATCAATTTATTCAGAATCAGGTTCACAATCGCAATCAGTACAGCCGCTACAATAGCGATACCGAAGCTGCCGATTTCGAACATACTTCCGAGAATCGCATCCGTCAACAGCAGCGTAATAGCGTTGATGACGAACAGGAAAAGTCCGAGGGAAAGAATTGTAATCGGCAACGTCAGCACGACAAGGATCGGTCTGATGACCGCGTTCAAAATAGAGAGGATCAAAGCTGCGAATAGCGCCCCTGTAAATCCGTCCACCTGAATCGAATCAAAGAGCACACTTACGACCAGCAGTGCTACTGCGTTTACAATGACGTGAAGCAGTGCATTTTTCATTCCGGTCACCCACCTTTTTTTATCGTGCAGTCACAGATCCCGATTTTGTATCGGCATCAATGTAGTAAACCGCTTCGTGATTTTCGTTAGCTTCGAATTTAAGTTCTTTCACAAGCCAGTCATTTTTGTCGGAAAGCATTTTATAATTTTCCAGTTTGCAGTCGATTTTTCCGAAGGCCGTAGCAAGTCTTCCTTCAATACGTTTTTCTGCCGGAAGCTGTACGTCAATGGAACCGGTGGACGTTTTGAAAAATCCGCGTTCCGCACGCTGATCCTGACCGGAGACAACGATTCCTCCGGAGACGGTGGAAAGGTCCAGCTTCACGAATGAACCGTCCGCCTTGATTTTTCCATTCACCGTTTTCGCATCACAGCGGGAGAATGAGCAATTTTTGAAATCTACGGTTCCGTTACCGGTTTCGATGTTCGCTTTTTCCCCGCGCACATTTTCAAAATTTACGGCGCCATTGGTCGTTTTCGTTTCTACATGTTCGGCCTGGAGATTTGTCAGATCGATGCGCCCGTTGAAGACCTTCGATTTCACGAAAGCGTAGGAACGTTCCGGAACATAAAGCCTTACCATCACTTTGATTTTACTGGACGGGCTGGATAGACGTAACAGATCAGCAGAGCTATCCAGGCGCACTTCTTCTTTGAAGCGCTGCTTGGCTTCCTCTTCCGTTTTCGCCTGATACATCTTCACGCCATACTCCGCCTTCACTGTTTCCTCTTCATGCGTAAGAATCTGGAGGGATCCGTTATTGATGTGGATGTCCATATCCTCAAAAGCAGTGGCCGCTTCTTCCGTCGTTTCCTCGAAATCGACGGTCGTACCGAAACTCAGATCGAAATCCCCTTTTTTGACCCGGTCTACAGCATCTCCGAGAAACGTTTTCCAACTGTAGCTCTGAGACTGGTCATTCATGGATTCGAGTAATTTCGAACCTTCTTCCGCAGTGATATCCCCGTTTTCAATCATCTTAAGTATCTTCATCCGTTCTTCTGACATTTTATCTCCTCCTTTGTAGCTCATTTTATCAGCGGAGCTGATCCCCTGTATAGAAACGCTCCGTCTTCAATCGTTCCAGCTGATCTTCCCTGTTCAACAGGTCCACCATTCCGTCAGCCTGCGACAGATGCGTGCGGAGCGCTTTCCATTTCGTGTCCCAATACTCACTGACATCTCTCACGATAGCCGGTTCGCCTAGGTCGGTGGCTGCCTGGTTCGAAATTGCATGAAGCCATAATTCAGGACGTTCTTCTTCCTTCATTTCTTTCACAGCCTCAACCGCAGCACGACCAAGCGCATCGTGATCCGGGTGTACAGCATAGCCGGGGAAGTGAGTGATTACAAGATCAGGCTTTTCCTGTTCAAGTTTCGTCCTTAAGTGAGTGACTATTTCTTCGAGCGGTTCGAATTCGATCGTTTTGTCCCTGTATCCGAGGTGCACGTAATCGATGCCAAGGACTTCAGTCGCTTCCTGAAGCTCTTTCCTTCTGTGCGTCGAAAGCGTCTCTCTGTTGGCGAACACTGGATTGCCCATATTACGTCCCATATCTCCGAGGGTGCCACACCAATACGTAACGTTTGCACCCTTTTCGATGAAATCGGCGATAGTGCCCCCCGTACCGAACGTTTCGTCATCCGGATGAGGAAAAATGATGATTACACGTTGTTTACTCATGGCTATCCGCCTCATGCGCAAAAGGTGTTTGGCTGATCTCAAGCGCTACCATCAATCTTCCCTGCTCGTCGTGACCTGCCATCAGCAAACGATTCTGTTCATCCACTTCATAGTCCGTGAGACCTTCTGCGTAAACCCAGCCGAGTTCAAGCTTCAATCCGACACGATAACCACCGCCGGTACTGATGATTTTGCCGTGACTATACGTCACGTTCGCATTGCGGATAAAAGCGCCGACGTTGTGTGCCTTTTCATTGAAATGACTGGCATAAGCCCCGTTCGTAGTCTCGAGATGTACGTATACCGGTTTTCCGGCAAACGCATCGATCTCTTTCTGTACGTCTTCTCTCACTATCGCTTCCATGTTCCTCATCCTCCTTGCTGCAGTCGTTCTTCCATACGTTTACGATCTCTCTCCAAGATCGGTTTCAAAAACTTACCTGTATAAGAATCTTTTTCTTCTGCCACTTCTTCCGGGGTACCGGTCGCGACAATCGTGCCGCCGCCATCGCCCCCTTCAGGACCGAGATCGATGACGTAATCCGCTTCCTTGATGACATCAAGATTATGTTCGATGATCAGCACGGAATCCCCGTTTTCCACAAGCCGCTGAATCACTTGCAACAGTCTGAAGATATCATCGACATGGAGACCGGTCGTCGGCTCATCCAGAATATAGAATGACTTCCCGGTCGAGCGGCGATGAAGCTCACTTGCAAGCTTCACCCGTTGCGCTTCCCCGCCGGAGAGAGTGGTGGCCGGTTGCCCCAGCCTTACATAACCCAGTCCGACATCAGCGATCGTCTGCATCTTCCGTTTGATTTTCGGAAGGTTCGAGAAGAAGTCCAACGCTTCGTTGATCGTCATCTCGAGGACGTCCGCGATATTCTTACCCTTATATGTCACTTCGAGTGTCTCTCTATTATAACGTTTTCCATCGCATACTTCGCAGGGAACATATACATCCGGTAGGAAATGCATTTCAATCTTGATGATCCCATCGCCGCGGCAGGCTTCACATCGTCCGCCTTTCACGTTGAAACTGAAACGACCTTTCTTGTAACCCCGGATTTTCGCTTCATTCGTATCGGCGAAAATATCACGGATGTTGTCGAATACACCGGTATAGGTAGCCGGGTTCGATCTCGGCGTCCGTCCGATCGGTGACTGATCGATTTCGATCACTTTCTCCAGGTTTTCGATGCCTTCGATCATTCCGTGGGTGCCGGGCTTCTGTTTTCCGTTATGAAGTTTCATAGACAGCGATTTGTATAAGATTTCATTGATCAGCGTACTTTTCCCTGAACCGGAGACGCCAGTCACCGCTGTGAACACACCGAGCGGTATATCTGCATCGACGTTTTTCAAATTGTTCTCCGTCGCACCTTTGATCCGTAGAGCACGATCATCCCGTTCCCTGCGTTTTGCCGGAAGGGGAATGAATTGTTTGCCGGATAGATATTGCCCGGTCAGTGATTTTTTGCTTTTCATCACCTGTTTCGGCGTTCCCATCGTCACTACTTCTCCCCCGTGTTCTCCGGCGCCCGGGCCGATATCAATGAGGTAATCCGCTTCCAGCATCGTGTCCTCATCATGCTCGACGACGATAAGCGTGTTGTCCAAATCACGCATACGTTTCAACGTCTGGATCAACCGGTTGTTGTCACGTTGATGCAACCCGATCGACGGCTCATCCAGTACATAAAGGACACCGGTGAGGGCTGAACCGATTTGTGTGGCAAGTCTGATCCGCTGCGCCTCCCCGCCGGATAGGGTCCCTGCTGAACGGGAAAGGGTGAGGTAATCAAGACCCACATTCGCCAGGAAGTCCAACCGTTCACTGATTTCTTTCAGTATCATATTGGCAATCGTCCGCTCTTTTTCCGTGAGGGGGACGTTTTCGAAAAACTCGTAGGCTTCCGTCACGGAATAATCCGTCACCTCTGCGATATGCTGGCCGTTCACTTTGACCGAAAGCGCTTCTTCACCGAGACGATACCCTTCACATTTCGGGCACGGTTTCTGGGACATGTGCTGTTCCATCTGTTCGCGGATGAAGTCCGAGGAAGTCTCCCGGTAGCGGCGTGAAACGTTCGGAATGACTCCTTCGAAATAAATGTCATTATCGCGCACTTTCCCGAAGTCATTTTCATAACGGAAATGAATCGTCTCTTCTCCACTTCCATAAAGTATGCGTTCAAGCTGGGGTTTCGGAATATCCTTGATCGGAATATCCATATCGATGCCGTAATGCGTACACACACTTTTCAAAAGTTGAGGATAATACTGGGAACTCGTCGGTCTCCAGGCGGCAATCGCTCCTGCGTTCAGAGAAAGGTCCCAATTCGGGATGACGAGATCGATATCCACTTCGAGCTGGACACCGAGGCCGTCACAGCGATCGCACGCGCCAAACGGACTGTTAAAGGAAAATTTCCGAGGCTCCAGTTCACTGACTGAGAATCCACAGATCGGACACGCATGGTGCTCGCTGAACTTCACTTCCTCCTGGTCGATTACGTCCACAGTGACATGACCCCCCCCAAGCTCGAGAGCGGTCTCCAGAGAATCGGCGATACGTCCCTCCGCCCCTTCTTTGATGACGACTCGGTCGACGACGACATCGATGGAATGTTTCTTGTTCTTTTCGAGTTCTATATCGTCGGAGACTTCTCTCATTTCCCCGTCGATGCGCAGACGGACGTACCCTTCTTTACGCAACCGCTCGAGCGTCTTTTTATGCTCTCCCTTACGCCCCGAGACGATCGGCGAGAGCAGCTGCATCTTCGTACGGTCCTCGTAGGAGGTGAGCTGATCGACCATCTGCTGGATCGTCTGCGAGTCGATTTCGATGCCATGGGTCGGACATACCGGACGACCGATCCTCGCATAGAGGAGACGGAGGTAATCATAAATCTCCGTGACCGTCCCGACAGTGGAACGAGGGTTACGGCTCGTCGTTTTCTGATCGATGGAAATAGCCGGAGACAGTCCTTCGATCGAATCCACATCCGGTTTGTCCATCTGACCAAGGAACTGTCTGGCATAAGCGCTCAACGATTCGACGTAGCGTCGCTGCCCTTCGGCGTAAATGGTGTCGAAGGCCAGGGAGGATTTCCCTGAGCCCGACAGACCGGTCATAACGACCATTTTGTTTTTAGGAATATCGATATCGATGCCTTTAAGATTGTGTTCTCTTGCACCTTTGACGCTTATATATTTACTTGGCATGTTCTGGTCATCCTTCCGCTTTTAGTTCAAGCAAGATATCCCGCAGTTCGGCTGCCCGTTCGAAATCGAGGTCTCTCGCCGCCTGCTTCATTTCTGTTTCCATGTTGTCGATGAACTCCTGACGTTCCTGCTTCGTCATTTCAGAAGGCTTCTTATCGAAAGCGGTGCTTTCTTCCTCTTCCGCTTCACTCGTAGCCTGGATGACGTCACGAATGGCTTTGTTGATCGTCTTCGGTGTAATCCCGTGTTTTTCGTTGTAAGCTGTCTGTCTCTCCCGGCGTCGCTCCGTCTCGTCCATAGCGACACGCATGGAGTCGGTGATTTTATCCGCGTACATGATGACGGTGCCGTCCACGTTACGCGCTGCACGGCCGATGGTCTGAATGAGAGCACGCTGGGAGCGTAGAAACCCTTCTTTATCCGCGTCGAGAATCGTCACCAGGGATACTTCCGGTATATCGATCCCTTCACGAAGCAGGTTGATACCCACGAGTACGTCATATTTGCCGCGCCTCAGATCCCGTATGACTTCTATACGTTCGAGCGTCTTGATTTCCGAGTGGAGATAGGCGACTTTGATCCCCAGTTCTTTCAGGTACGCCGTCAGATCCTCCGACATTTTCTTCGTAAGAGTCGTTACAAGCACACGTTCATCTTTCTCTTGCCGTTTGTGAATCTCCCCGATGAGATCGTCGATTTGTCCATGGATCGGCCGTACATCGATTTTCGGATCGATCAACCCGGTAGGACGGATGATCTGCTCGGTCACCTTATCGGTATGTTCAAGCTCATAAGGGCCTGGTGTGGCAGATACATAAGTGATTTCATTGATGTGTTTCTCGAATTCGCTGAACATGAGAGGACGGTTGTCGAGAGCGGATGGAAGGCGGAAACCATGATCGACGAGCACCTGCTTCCTCGCTTTGTCCCCGTTGAACATTCCGCGTATCTGAGGAATCGTCACGTGCGACTCGTCCACCATAATAAGGGAATCATCCGGAAAATAATCCAGAAGTGTATACGGAGTGGCACCCTTCTCCCTGAAGGTAAGATGACGGGAATAGTTCTCGATTCCCGAACAGAAACCCATTTCCCGCATCATTTCCAGATCGTAATTCGTACGCTGCTCCAAGCGCTGGGCTTCGAGGAGCTTATCCTCTTTCCGGAACACTTCCAGCTGTTCTTCAAGTTCTTTTTCGATATTTTCAATGGCTTTTTTCATCTTCTCTTCTCTTGTTACGAAGTGGGAAGCCGGGAAAATAGCTACGTGCTCACGGTCGCCGATCACATCTCCTGTAAGTACATCGACTTCCCGTATCCTATCTATTTCATCTCCGAAAAATTCGACTCGGATCGCGTGTTCTTCCCGGGACGCAGGGATGATCTCCACGGAATCTCCGCGCACACGAAATGTACCACGCTGAAAATCGATATCATTGCGGGCATACTGGATATCCACGAGATTTCTAAGCAATTCATCACGATCCTTTTCCATCCCCATTCGGATGGAGAGCACCATGTTTTTATATTCTTCCGGAGAACCTAGGCCGTAGATACAGGACACACTGGAAACGATGATGACATCATCACGTTCAAATAAGGCGGACGTCGCCGAGTGACGGAGTTTATCGATTTCATCATTGATATTGGCATCTTTCTCGATGAACGTGTCCGTTTGCGGGACGTAGGCCTCGGGCTGATAATAATCGTAATAACTGACGAAGTATTCCACCGCATTATTAGGGAAGAATTCCTTGAACTCACTGTATAACTGCCCTGCCAGCGTTTTATTATGGGCGATGATGAGCGTCGGTTTTTTCACTTCCTGAATGACGTTCGACATGGTGAACGTTTTCCCGGTTCCTGTCGCACCGAGAAGGGTATGGTGTTTCTTTTTTTGATTGATTCTCTCTACTAATTCCTTGATGGCCTGGGGCTGATCCCCTTCCGGAGAAAAGTCCGAGTACAGTTCAAATGTATGTGACACGAAGAAAACCTCCGTTCTTATCTATTCTTCTTTAGTTTACCACAATAGTTTATCATTCTAACCTCCAGCGAACAAACATTCGCACTTGAATAGAGGCTCTGTAAAGGTCCGTGACTGATGTTTCCCTACGGGGGTCCCGTGCTTTTGTCTCTGTATCGTTCATCAAACGATTAGGGGGGTTCCTGTTATTCTTTTTTCAAGCTTCAACGAACCCAGATAAAAAAACCCGAACAGAATTCTGCTCGGATTTTCATGACTACGATTAACTTTTGCTCGGGACTCATTCATTCGTCTGCGTATACTGATTGACCTCGAACAAGTCGATGAGATCCATATCGGGATGCTTATCGACGAACCAGCGGAGGGAGAACTCATTTTTAAAGAGAGCGACTTTGTTCCCTTCCCGGTCCTCTACAAGCATATTCCGGTCATCAAAGAGAGACGTATCGACCTGGTCCTCTTTCAACCAGCGTGGAATCCGTTCTCCGTACGGAGTAAGTTCGATATCGACGTTGTATTCATACTTCATCCGGTATTCGAACACTTCAAACTGAAGTTCTCCGACCGCTCCGATGATGTAGTCTTCGAAGTACGGACGTTTGAACAGCTGAATCGCACCTTCCTGCACGAGCTGCTCGATTCCTTTGTAAAACTGCTTCGACTTCATGACGTTCTTCGCGGTAACCTTCTTGAACTGCTCCGGCGGGAATTGCGGCAGCTCGTCGTATTCGAACGTTTCTTTACCGGTCAGGAGCGTGTCGCCGATCCGGTAGACGTTCGGGTCGTAGATACCGATAATGTCTCCGGCATAGCCTTCTTCCACTGTATTACTCGAGGAAGCGACGAACTGCTGGGATTGGGCCAGCTTGAATTCCTTACCGGTCCGGCCGAGCGTTACGCTCATGCCACGCTCGAATTTTCCGGAACAGACACGGACAAAAGCGACACGGTCCCGGTGTTTCGGATTCATGTTCGCCTGGATTTTGAAGATGAACCCGGAAAATTGCTCGTTCTCAGGAGAGACAAGCCCCTTCGTCGACTTACGCGGTGTCGGCGCAGGTGCCATATCGATGAACGTCTCGAAGAATGTTTCCACACCAAAAGGAGCGAGCGCACTACCGAAGAAGACAGGCGTCTGTTCCCCGCGGAGCACTTTCTCTATTTCAAATGTATCCCCCGCCTCATCGACGAGCGATAGCTCTTCTTCCGCTTCCTGATACGCGACCTCTTCCGTTATTTCCGGGTGCTGGTCCAATTCGCTGTAAGGGATGTATTCTTCCTGTTCATCCCCCGAGTAGCGGACGAAGCGCTCGTTGTGGCGGTCGAAAACACCCTGGAATCTTTTGCCCATGCCTACCGGCCACGTCATAGGATACGTTTCGATCTCGAGTTCCGATTCGATTTCCTGCAGAAGATCAAAAGGTTCGCGACCTTCGCGGTCCAATTTGTTCATAAAAGTGAAAATCGGAATTCCGCGCATCCGACAAACTTTGAAGAGTTTCAGCGTCTGCGCCTCGATACCCTTCGTCGCATCAATGATCATGACGACGGCGTCGACAGCGGTCAGCGTCCGGTACGTGTCCTCACTGAAATCTTCGTGTCCCGGCGTGTCGAGAATATTCACTTCATAGCCGCGATACGGAAAATTCATCACACTCGAGGTGACGGAGATACCACGTTGCTTCTCGATTTCCATCCAGTCGGACGTCGCGAACTTCCCTGTTTTCTTACCTTTTACAGTACCTGCGGAGCGGATCATATTCCCGAACAGCAGCATTTTTTCTGTCATGGTCGTTTTTCCGGCGTCCGGGTGCGAAATGATCGCAAACGTACGTCGTTTCCCGACTTCTTCCTGTATTGACATTTCTATCCCTCCACTCTGCATAATTCCCTCACAAAAAACTAGCATATAACAGCTCTGAAATCAATCGACGGGACTGATCATTACGCCGGCTGTCGTCAAGTCTTCACTACGGTTGAGAACGAGTCTGATGGAGGTCTCTGCAACCCAGCCGGCAGAGCGGACGCCGGACTCGGAATATGATTCATCTATAAATGCAGCATCCCCGAATTGTCCGGAAAGCTCCTCCGTCATATAATCGAAAAATCGGGACTGATCCGCTTCTGAGTACTGCGAGAAATCCGGAAAAGCGATGACCGTACGTGTCACTTTTCCTTCATTAAATTGATAATCGAAACTGGCCATCTCTCCGGCAAACACTCCGTTCGCATACACAAGACCAACTTCTTCCGTCTCTTCCGTAATAGTAGGTCTGTACTGATGCATCTCTTCCACAAACTCCCGTGATTCTCCGACCCATCCAGGTGAGACGTCACCCGGTACCGTGATTTCCTGAACCTCACTCAAAGAAGACTCCCTACCGTCCTTCACACTTTTCGCTCCGTATCTCCAGGTTTCTCCTTCGTAAACGAACGAATCCCGGAATGGAGGTAGGATAGTTTCAGGCGTACCGTCCATATTCCTGAATGTCTCCATAGCTTCCCCGTCTCCGTAATAAAAATGATAACCGTCTGCACCGGGCACGGGGCTCCAATCAACAAGCACCTCTGGTTTCCCGTAATGATTGTAGGAAATCTCAGCCGTCACTCCTTCTGGCGCTTGGACCGGAGCATGTTCAGTACGGAAATCCTCAGTTTCTCCGGAGAGGAGAGCTTCCCCTTGAACCGAGCTGACCCGTTTTTCTACATGAAGCGTGTAAACTGTGTCATAATTGTAGGTTGAAGGATTGGAAACATAAACGAAACGCCCCTCTGTCTTTGTCTCTACAGAGGCTACTTTTTCACCATTTTCCGTTGTGACATACACCGTGTCCTCTGTAACCGATACAGGATCGATATCGACAGAAAACTCGACCGTCCACCGCTTATCAACCGGCACCCTTTCTTCTTCACCGAATACCGGGGCTCCGTTCAGAAAAATAATAAAAAAGATAAGTGCTGCAGCGTATCTCACCAAACCACCTGCTTCCCAGTTTCTTTCAAGTATAGCACAGCAAAAACCGAAAAAAATTGTTATAATGAATAAATGCGGAGCTACCCGGTTAGAAGTTCTGGCGTAAGCAGGGGTTTCTCTTTTCAGGGGCTTTTAAATCACTGCTTAGGACATGGACTTCTGGGTAGCGCAGCTGGATATGAATAAATGCGGAAGCTTCCGTTTAGAAGCACTGCCATAAGCAGAAGACTCTCTCTTCGGGTGACCTTTCCCGGAGCAAGTGCAGATTCATCTATAAACTAATTCCTATATATCACGTATTGGACCAAAATAACGAAACAGTTAGGATGCCAGCGATGCAAGCGAACCTATTACAACCGAAAAAAATCAAACAGCATACCGGAGATACGTTTTTCGACCGTGGAAAGACGTATTTCGAACGAGGGAAAGTATATGGTCTTACTTACAATGAAGCCATTCAGTCGTGGCGGGCCGTCGTGACAGGCACTGGTGATTACGAAGTGCGTGTCTTCTTTTTTGATGACGAAGATTTCGACAGTACGTGCGAATGCAAAGCCTATGAAACCTACTACACGTGTAAACATATCGCGGCTGTCCTTCTGGCCATCCGGGAAGAAATGATGGAGAAGCTTGCACCGGCGCTCGTCCGGAACGACCTTCCGACATCCACACCCATCTCCTACTCCGGGCCTCTTGCTGAGGTGTTCCGAAAAGAGACGGTCCTGCCTGAAGAGAAGACGACGCTCATGTTCCGTTATTACCTCCATGTAACCCCGAGGGACATCAGCCTGGAGTTGAAAATGGGAGAATACCAGCCGTATGTCATCAAGGATATCAGAGAGACGATCCGCTATATCACAGAAGAGAAGACGTTGCCCGTAACGAAAAAATTCACCTATAACCCGGCTGTCCATCAACTGACGGAAACAGATGAAAAAATCATGGACCTCCTCTCTATGATCATCGGCGAAGAACGTTTCTTCGACCAGTTTTCCATGCCGAGAGAGAAAAGATATCTACCGGTACCACCGGCTCATTCCCACACATTACTCTCCTTACTTGCCGAAGGGCACACGGAAGTGATGGAACGAAAAGAAAGGACAGGGAGCCTTCATTTCGAAGACCTCGCCCCCCTTTCTTTTCGGGTGAACCGGGACGAGGAAAACTTCACCCTTTCCTTTCAGCAGCTGGAGAACTACCGCCACTTATCCGAATATCGACTGATGCAACAGAACAGCACCTTTTATGCGCTTGATAAGAACCAGCATGCCGTTCTCCGTAAATGGAAGGAAGCGATACCGTTCTCTGCGTCGAGGACACAGGTCATTCCTGCGAGTGATATGGAGGATGTCGTTTCTCACGTACTGCCGGCCCTTGAAGAGGCGGGAGAAGTCCATTACAGTGAAGCTGCCAAACAGTCGATCATCGAAGAGGACTTGAAAAGCGTAATCACGATCGACCAGCGTGAATGGCTGCTCACGATAGATATAGAGTTCCGTTACGGGGAACGCACCATCGACCCGTTCCGAAGTCCTACCGAGCAAAATACAATCATCAAAAGAGACTATGTGGAAGAAAATAAGATCATGCAGCTGATCGAACAGGCCGATTTCAAATTCGACGGCTCGTTCATCTATATCGATGATGAGGAGAAAATCGACACTTTCCTGAAATCGACGTTGCCACGACTCCAGGCGGAAGCGGAAGTCTATCTATCCGCCGGCATGAAACACCTGCTCCAGAGCGCTCCAGTGCTGAAGCCCACTATTGATGTCAATGAATCGACGGACTGGCTCGACATCTCGTTCGAAATAGACGGCATCGGAGAAGAGGACATTACGAACGTCATGCAGGCCGCCATGGAACGGAAAAAATATTTCCGACTCCAGGACGGCACCCTCCTTTCCCTGCAGAACGAATCGTTCGACAGATTCCGGGAATTCACGGACGAACTCGACGTACACTCACTTGATGATTCGACCATCTCCGTCTCGCAGATGCGCAGCATGCAAGTGGATGAAGTGCTCGAGCTGAGCGAGGAAGAAAGGAAGAAACGCTTCCAGACACTCATCACGCATCTCCGGAACCCGGAAACGAGTGAGCACCCACTCCCGGCGGATCTTCATGCTACCCTGCGCCCCTATCAGGTGACAGGATTCCGTTGGATGAAGACACTTGCCGATTATTCTCTCGGCGGGATTCTCGCCGACGACATGGGGCTCGGAAAAACGGTCCAGACGATTACATTCCTTTTGTCCGAAGCGAAAGAGAAGCAGAATCTTCCCCGCTCCCTGATCGTCGCTCCCGCCTCTCTCGTCTTCAACTGGAAAAAAGAATTCGAAACGTTCGCTCCCGGTCTGAAAGCGGACGTGATCACCGGTTCCAAAGAAGAAAGGGAGAATAAACGACAGGCCTCCGATGCGGATGTATGGGTCACTTCCTATCCGCTTCTGAGAAGAGATGAAGACATTTATGAAAAGGAAACCTTCCATGCCTTCATTCTCGATGAAGCGCAGGCGATCAAAAACGAAGCGACCAAAGTCTCGAAAGCGACGAGGCTGATCAGCGCCAAACACCGCTTCGCTCTTAGCGGAACGCCGATCGAGAACGCCCTCACCGAACTGTGGGCTATTTTCCAGACGATCATGCCAGGGTTCTATACGAATAAAAAAGAATTCCTGAATCTCCCGCATGCCCAGATCTCGCGCATGACCCGCCCCTTCATTCTGCGACGTATGAAGACGGAAGTGCTCGACGATCTGCCGGATAAGCTGGAGTCGGTACAATATTCCGAACTGACGAGGAATCAAAAGGAAGTGTATCTCGCTTATCTCGAACGGATCCAACAGGATGTGAAAGCTACGATACAGACGAAGGGGCTCCAAAAAGGGAAAATCGAAATATTGGCAGGGCTGACACGACTTCGTCAGATCTGCTGTCACCCTTCCCTTTTCCTTGAAAATTACGAGGGCACCTCCGGAAAGCTCGATCAGCTGAAAGAATTACTCGATGAGCTGAAACAGAACAACCACCGCGTTCTTCTGTTCTCCCAGTTCTCCAGTATGCTGACCCTGCTCCACAAAGAACTGACGGAGCTCGGCTACAATTGCTTTTATCTCGACGGAAGTACGAAAACGGATAAGCGGATGGAGTACGTGGAACGGTTCAACAGTGGGGAAAAGGATATCTTCCTGATTTCGTTGAAAGCCGGGGGAACCGGGCTCAACCTGACCGGAGCGGACACCGTCATCCTTTACGACCTCTGGTGGAACCCCGCGGTCGAAGAACAGGCCGCAGGACGGGCCCACCGTATCGGTCAGAAGAAAAGCGTCCAGGTCATCCGTATGATTTCCGAAGGCACGATTGAAGAAAGGATCTATGAACTGCAGCAGAAAAAGCGGGACCTCGTCGATCAGATCATCCAGCCTGGAGAATCCATGCTCCAGTCCCTGAGTGAGGACGATATTCGTGAGCTGTTTCAGCTGAAGGCTTAAAATGACCATAACAAAAGCGGCTTGCCTCTCTACCAGGCAAGCCGCTTTTGTTACGTACGGAATCGGCGCTGATGCAATTTGAACCAGTAGCCACCAAGAATCGCTCCGCCCACCATCATCGTCAACGTGGAAAGAATCATGTGTATCGATGAAGCCAGCACCACATTTCCGGTAATCACGATGACAAGACCTACGGCGCCATTCAGCAGAATCGTCAAGAAATAAAGCCATGACAAAAAGATGTGATAGCGGAATTTGGACGCATAAATGATGAACCACGCCGAGCTCACCAGAACGATCACGGTCGCTACCCAGTGCAGAGAAAACAGAGCATCCGCAAGTGCTTCCGAGCGGATCAGGTACTCCTCCGCGCCGATATCAAGCATGACATTACTCGCCCTGCTATGTTTGAAGAAGGCACCGAAGATGACCTGGACTATGTAAAACAGAAAACCGAGCACGAACGCGCGATAGCTCATCTTCACTGTGCCCGCGTGCTTTTTCCCGAGACTCACTTTCTTTTCATGCAAACTGTAACTGAGCAATACATTATTGAGAAGAAGCAGCTGGCTGAACGTCACATCCAGCGTCGTGAATCCGGGAGGAGTGCCCAGCAGCACGTTGAAACCACCGATCATAGACTGGACCACGAGAAGTATCAGACTCAGAGCTGCAAAAATGAGGACCGAGCGTTTTTTCCTTTGAAAATATATAGCTCCTGCCGCGTTGATGAATGTGACAACAGCGAGAAGCGGAATGAATAAACGATGGGAGTATTCGACTAATATATGAAAATCCGTGAGATCCGGAATGACCTGCCCATTACAGAATGGCCACGAGGTTCCACAGGCATCCCCTGAATCCGTCGCAACGACAAGGTTGCCAAGGATCAGAGAAAGGAACGTTACCCCCACCGTTATTATAGAAAATTTCTTCATCGATATCCTTCCTTATCTTTAACGCTTTCCAAAAAGAATCCAATCTATATCATACCACGAAATACTCAGGTTCGATATCGACCATACCTAATTTAGTTATGAACTTTTTTTGAAAGAATAAAAAAGCAGAAACTTCCGTTTAGAAGCTCTGGAATAAGCAGGAAGCTTACTTTACAGGCGAATTTACCTGAAAATAAGTTTTCTGCTTAGGACACGGGCTTCTGGAAGTTGGAGCTGGCCATAGAAAAGCGGAAACTTTCGTTTAGAAGCACTGGCTTAGGCAGGGAGGTCCTTTCCTGAAACCTTTACATCATTCAGAAAAAAGAACGAGTCCTTTTCCCCGACTCTTACTCTGATATAACGCCACATCCGCTTTACGCAATAGTTCCGAAAACGAGGAAGCTTGTTCAGGGTAAAAAGCGACACCCACAGAAAAAGAAGTGACGATACGCCGACCCGAGATATCATAAGGAAGCTCCAATTTATCCTGGATGCGTCTTGCCACTTTCCGGGCCACCTCCTCAGAGGACAGATGCCTGGCCATGATCGCGAACTCATCACCACCAAGGCGACCGACTGCGTCATGGCCGCGGATGATCCGTTTCAGCCTTGTACCTATTTCCTGCAAAAATTCATCTCCTATATCATGACCGTAGAGATCGTTCACTTCTTTGAACCCGTCCCCATCCAAATAGAAGAGAGCGATAGAACCTCCCTCGTCATCGATATCTTCCATCGCTTCTGTGACCTGGTCTTCAAAAAGTCGACGATTCGGCAATTCAGTCAGATAATCGTAATACGCGTATTCTTTCAATTTTTCCACATAATCCACCTCAGAAGTCACATCACGGGAAATAAGCACGAAATGAGCTTTGAATTTACCGGAAGGTACAGGGTGACCCCGGCATTCGAACCAGCGCCACAAACCGGATTCCATCAAAAGACGGACGCGGAACTGGAAGGACTCTTCGTAGTCACGACAACGCAAAAAAGTATGCAACGCAAGATCCCGGTCTTCCGGGTGAATATAGGAAGCGACATCATCTGCCATCCACCCTTCTACATGGTAACCGAGCCATTCCAGGTGAGACGGAGAACTATAAATCACTTTCGCTTTTTCATTGAAGACAGTGATCAAATCGTCCGAGTTATCCGCGATCACCTGAAACTTCTCTTCACTCTGGCGGATTCTTTTCGCTGCTTCGACTCTCTCCGAAATATCCCTGACTATGAAACTCACGGCTAGGACTTCATCACGCCGGTTCAGCATCGGAGCCATCGTGATTGAAACATCGATTTCGCGGCCGTTCTTGTGAAGACGCACGGTCTCAAAACCAGATACGGTATGACCTTTTTCCGCTTCCTTGAATAGATGGACGGTTTCTTCCTTTCTCGTCGAAGGCACGAACTGGAAGTCATTCGAGGACAACTCGTTGATACTATAACCATAAAGATCTTCAAAAGCTTCATTGACTTCCGCGATTTTCCCGTCCAGCGTAGTCACCAGCACAGCATCGGGGGTGCTCCGGAGAAGAGAGCGGAAACTGGCATCGGCGTCCATGATCTTTTCATTCTGTTCCACAATTTTGGTCTCATTCTTCGTGACCCCCATAATATGTGTCACCGTTCCATTCTCGTCAGGCAAAGGAGTAAGTATCGTGTTCCCATAAAAATATTCTCCGTCCATGGAGAGCACATCTTCGTAGGAATTCTCCTCCTTTTGATAGAGGACTTCCTTATATTTCTTTTCGACTTCAGCAGCTACAGGTTCGCTGAGAAGGGCAGTGATCGGCTGACCGTACAAATCTTCCCGGTTCACATGATGGTACAACTCCACAGCACGATTAACATATGTATAAGAAAAGGAATCCTCGTTGACCTCCATAATGAATAAGAGCTCAGACACCTGCTCCATCAAGGTTTTCAATAACTTTTCGTTGGTTGCAGTATGGTACGGCAAAAAAGACAAACGTTCCTCCGTGTTATTCTTCATAATGACTCCCCTACCTTCGACTTATCATACAAGACTTTTGTCGCAGAATATAATAACATTATACCGAATTTAGGAATAATAAAAAAGATACCTCCTGAAAAGGAGATATCTCACGTAACGGAATACACCCGCTGCTCTTTCGCTTCTTCCTGAGCCTGTTTGATCAGACAACGTCCTTTGCCGTGCGGAATGCACATCGGTGTTCCGAACAAAGGATCTTCCCTTACATCACAGATCATATCAAAGACATTATGCATCATGTCACAGGAGATGACTTCTTCCGGCTTCCCTTGAGTGTATACCGTCTGATCACGAACAGCCACAATGTGGTCAGCATAACGGCAGGCAAGATTGATGTCGTGCAGAACCATGACGATCGTCCGTCCGTGGTCCTTGTTCAAATCAAAGAGAAGGTCGAGCACTTCAATCTGATGTGTCATATCGAGATATGTCGTAGGTTCATCAAGAAGAAGGGTATCCGTGTCCTGAGCCAGTGTCATCGCAATCCACGCCCGTTGACGCTGACCGCCTGACAATGAATCCACGGTCCGCTCCCTCAGTTCTTCCAGATTCGTATCCACCAGTGCTTTGTTTACAGCTTCTTCGTCTTCCCCGGACCAGCGTTTAGCAAAGCTCTGATAAGGATGACGCCCCTGCTTCACCAGTTGATACACGGTCAGCCCCTCCGGAGTGGAAGGACCCTGCGGCAAAATCGCCATTTTTTTCGCTACATCTTTCGTCTTCATTTGGGAAATATCTTTCTGATCGAGAATCACTTCTCCATCTTTGGGCTTCAGCAGTCGCGCCAGTGAACGGAGGAGCGTCGACTTCCCGCACCCGTTACTCCCGATAAGTACGGTTATTTCGCCTTTAGGTATCTCTATATCAAGAGAATCGATGATAATCGACTCCCCGTAGCCCAGAGTAAGATTGTTGGTTCTTAGTGTATCCATATGGTATCTCTCCCTTATTCGCATAGGGTCACATTCGAATATTCAGACAATTTCACACGATTCATTTCTCTATTGAAATTGTACGTGGTCGTATATCTGTTGTCAATGAATTTGAGAATCATTTTCACTGAATAAAGCGGACCATCCAAGCAAACAGAGGTGAGATTCATCATTTTTCTTCCAGTTCCTTCATTCTTTCTTCCAGTTCTTTGACTTTGTTACTACTGTTCAACGCGGTCGTAAAAGCAGTAATGCCGAAGGTGAATCCCACCATTCCGAAAATGAAACCCATGATTCCGAAAGTCTTCATAATGACCCCCCACCCCTCTTTTTTACTTCTGTTTTGTCATCTTTCGTGATCGATCTCCATCCCTACAAGAGGAAGGATTGCCGCAAAGCTGAGCTTCTGTCCTCCGGAGGAGCCGGTCTTTAGCTGTACGAAGTAAAACCTATGTCCTCTGTCCACGCCTCTGATGTCCTTACAAAAATCACTCCGAGTTCGTGATGATCCCCTTCGTACAGACCGTGACCGGCATGGCGGATTTCACCCTGGAGGTCCCTTACTTCGAGCTTTGTGAAGGCCCCCCTGAAGTGAAGCTGTTCATAGAATTCCTTCTCTGTATGGACCGGCACACCGTTCACTTTGGAAATGATTTCGCCGGGCTCTATACCGATCTTCACTGCGGGAGTGCCGGTCACGACAGCGAGGACCCTGAGCCCCCGGGAGCTGTCCTGGAAAAGAGAAGTACCGCTTCTCTTTCCTCTCACATACACAGCAACGCGTCCAAGGATAGCAACGGCTATACTTATGTAGACGAGAGGGTCATACCAATAGCCTGCAATGGCCAGAACAAGGACGGAGCTGCCGAGAATCCTCATATGTCCAGCCAGCCGTTCAGCTGTAATCACAGGAAGTTCAGCTCTTGCCGTCCATTCGAAGGCACTGAAGAGCGGAAGAACTATGAGTCCATACCCGTCCCCTATCTCGAGTAAAGGAAACCAGAACAGATCCTGCAGAGGACCTGTCGGAAAGATTGCGACGACCGGCAGCCAGTGCAGGCGGCGGACACGGTGCTGCCCAAGCGTTTTTCCTCTCGGGCTGTTCAGCCGTTCCGGAAAAGACTCGTTCCTCCGCAATTGCTTTAAATGATGGGATTCGAAAAAAGCGAGTCCGGCAATCAGCAGAGCTACACTGATCAGGGAAACGGGCACGTCCCAGGGCAGGAATCGTTCGACAGGTGCGACAGCAAAAGCGGCGAGCCCACCGATGTATATGAATGAATACCATTTGAAACCTTTTGTAAAAGCGAGGAGTATAGCTATAGCCCCCATGAGGAGAAGAAATTCAGACGAGACCCACACACCCGCCAGAATGAATAACAAAGAAAAAAGGAGACTGTACACTACCGACGATTTCCGTTGGGTCCATTCTGCAAGTACAGGACGGATCCGTACGCCGAACATGCGTCTTTCTTTTTTGATACGCGCATACGTCAGAATCAGTGAAAACGCGCACGTGATATAAAACAGCGGCTGCAGAAACAGGCGTATGACTGCCTGCAGAGCTTCGTTCACAACTTCCATTCCAGGAACTCCCTTTCTTTGATCGTATGTAGAAAAAATCCCGTAGCCACGAAGACTACGGAATAGATATGCTTAAGCGGAAGTCTCTCCTCAGGAGGAGAAGAGAACCTCCAGCGCTTTTTGCATCTGCTTATCGTTTTCTTCTTTCTGGACTTCTTCCACCACTTTCTTCTCAAGTTCGCCCGCGGTCTCTTCGTTGATTTTACCGGTCACTTCAAGACCGTTTTCACTTTGAAAGGCTTCGACTGCGGCCTGGGTGCCTTCCCCGAAAGAACCATCCGTTTCCGCCTGTTCATAACCGAGCCCTGTCAGCATCTGCTGGGCGTTCTTCACATGGTCCCCGGAAGAAGCGACGCCGAATGTCTCCTCGACACTGACCGGGTGCGTGTAGAAGAATTCAGGCTGGCGTACTTCTACAGTAGGGGCTACCCCTTCTTCGTGAATCCAATTCCCGTCCGGGGAGAGCCATTTGAACATGGTAAGCTTCAATGTACTTCCATCTCCCATCGGTACAGCCTGCTGCACCGTTCCTTTCCCGAAGCTGGTAGTACCGACGACTGGATGATCCCCGATTTCTTTCATGGCAACGGCGAGGATCTCTGATGCGGAAGCACTGCCTTCATCGATCAGTACAGATATCGGATACTCTTTGCCTGACTCGCGCTCGGAGAAATATTTCGAATTCTCTCCGTTTCTGCTTTCGATCTGGACGATCGGTTTATCATTCGGAACGAGCTGCTTCAGGATATCCTGAACATCCGTGAACAGACCGCCCGGATTCCCGCGTACATCGATGACCAGACCCTTGATTCCAGCTTCTTCGAGTTCAGTCAGCGCCGTCTTGAATTCCTTCGACGTTTCTTCGGAGAAGGAGCTTATTTCAAGGACGCCCACTTTCTTCCCATCGACTTGCTTCGTATCTTTATAGACCGACTGTTTCGGAATCTCATCCCGGGTAATCGTTATGTAGATAAGGTCCGGCGCGCCGGGACGTTCCACAGTAAGTGTGACGTCTGTCCCTTTTTCCCCCCGGATTTTATTGACGGCTTCCTGAAGGTCGAGACCCTCGGTCGATTCTCCGTCTATCTTCATCACCTGATCATTCGGTTTCAGTCCAGCTTCTTCTGCTGGTGCCCCTTTGATAGGAGCAACGATCGTGACCGTATCCTCGACCATGCTGACTTCCGCACCGATGCCCTGGAAAGAAGATTCAATCGACTGATCGAATTGTTTCATCGTCTCCTGATCCATATATGTGCTGTACGGGTCGTCGAGCTTTTCAATCATCCCTTCGATCGCACCTTCCACCAGTTTATTCTTATCTACATCCTGGACGTAGCGTTCATTGATGATGGAATATGCTTTCTCCACCTTCTGCAGATTCGAGGAACCCTGCATATCTTCTATGAAAGATTTCTGCTCTTCTTCGGACAAATCTCCAAAACTTTCCTCACTCGTGGAGGAAGAATTATTCGTGGATGTCGCTGTCTGTTGCGGAGCGAACCACTGCATGCCGGCATACGAGCCGGCCGCTCCGACGAGAAGCGCTACAACCACGAGTACGATGATGTGACGACCTTTCCAGTTCATAGCTAGGACACCTTTCTCTTAAAAACTTAAATCCTTTTCTAATCTTAACACAGAAGAGGAAGATTGCTCGATGATTTTCTCCTCCCGTCAAAAATCCGTTTCCCCTACGTAAGAGAAACGGATTACGGCTATCATAGATCTCCCATTAGCGCTGTCTGTCCTTCCTTGCCGTAAAGTCTTCTAAAGAGGTCTATACGTCAAAACAGGAGCAATTCCCCTTCTTCATCAAGCCTGGCTCTTACATCATGCATCGTTTTCATGAAAACATGACGCTTCGTGCCGACGAGGACAATCGTATCTTCATAAACGGTATCTATTTTCACTTCTCCGGTTTCAGATGTGCCGAGGACGACACTCACTCCTCCACCTTCGAGCCCGGCTTCAAAGAGATGGAGCCCTTCTTCGGCAAACAGATAGCCACCCCTCACCACACCCGTGACCTCGATGTTTCTCCCGGCATGAAGCTTCGAGTTATAACATCCCTGCCCTTTGATCATGATATCCCCACTCGAATAAATTTGACTTTTGAGAGCGTACGGGATGACGATTCTATTGCCACTCTCCGTGACTTCTCCGTCCGTCGCTTCGAGCCATTCACGGATGTATTCCTCGAATTCCTGGATCGCCGTGATCGATTTGAACGAATCAGGATGATACAGCACAAACCCTTTCTCGATCCTTTCCTGGATGACGATCCATTCTTCATCGAGTGTGTCCCTGTGTTTTTTCACCTTGGCCACATAACGCAACATCGCCTGTCGCACCCAGGAAAGCTTCTTCTCCATAAGCAGACGGATGAGTGAACTGAGCCCTTTTTCCGACAGATCTTTATTCGAAAAAGCAGAAACCCCCGCAAGCTGCTCCGCTGCGGCTATACACTTCCCGAGACCGGAAAGCACCGTTTCCAGGTCATCCGTCAGCTCCTGGACGGTGAAGGTGCGCTCCCCGGAACTCAAGTTGCTCTGGATCACATTCCTTCCGCAATAGATGGAGCGCGCCGTGTTAATTTTGGAGAAATGGACAGAGCCGTGCACCTGCACTTCCCCTTTGGCTTTCACTTCCATAAACTCGAGCACGCTACCCCGGACCTCGACATCCCCGTAGTAATCGACATTTCCGTATTTCACGTCCACATTCCGGTTCACGTAAAGTTTCGGAACTACCTTCACTTTACAAAGCACGCCCCTGCGCTCCACGTCCAAACGACCTTCCGCGAGCGAGACGAGCTGGTCGGGTTCTACCAACTGTACACTTTTATCCAGTCGCAGTTTAGCTTCATGGACCGGCGGGGGCGGAATCTTTTCTCCATGAATATTGACCCCGGGCTCTCCGGGCACGGCATCGATGACTTTCCCGATCATTTCTCCGCGCGAGACGTTGGAAAACCGACGCGCATTTTTGAAATCGACCGTTCCGTTTTCTTTTTCCCTGTACTCCACTTTTTCTGCTGTCGTGTCTATATAGAACTCCACGTTTCCATTTGCACCTCGCGTCGGTGCTACCCCTTCAGCGATCATGAACTCCTGATCGGTTTCCGCATTGATAGCTTCTTCAATCGTATAATGAAGAATTCCGTCCGTAACGATATTCTCTTCAAGCCATTGATAAACGTCTTTTTTCGTAAGTGCATTTTCAATGAGTTCGATCTGTTTTGCAGTCACTTCCAGATTCCGGACAGGTTTCTGATCGATCACTTCATATTTCCATATCCTACCTACCTGAAGCTTCAAGTGGGCCTTCATCTTTTTCGCATCGATCTTCACTTTCCAAAATGTTTCTTCCTTATGCTCCTCGACCCGGGTTGTGAACACATCCCCCGGTTCGACGAGTGCGGTCCCCTTCACTTCTTCTCCGTTCCTGATAATCGCCACGTGATCGCCGGGAGTCACGGTCGGAAAATCCTTTTCTCCGCTGTGGTTATAAAATATTTTGCCATCTGTTATCCAGGCTTCACTTGACACTTCCGTTTCCACCGGAGGTGCAGGGGCTTTCTGGGAGGGTTGGTACTGCCGCATCTGTTCCATGTTATCGAGCCAGTCTTCTTCTGAGGGACTGATCGATTTTCCCTTTTTCTCCTCTGTGCTGTAGGTGACTTTCACCACAGCAGGCCTGGACCAGAGCATACGTTTTTTCCCGGAGTCGATCACTTCGATGTCCACCTGTTTCCGGTCTTTCTCCATTACCGTCAAAGCGGATTCAATCGCTTCTTCGATATCCTTCCCTTTGGAAACCATGCTTTGTACCACCGCACTCACCTCCCCCTGTCAATTTTTGAGCATTATCATCGTAATATCATCGTTTTGCGGCTTATTATTCGTGAACTGAGCGAGAGAATAAAGAATTTTACTGACAATCTCCCGGGAAGAGAAAGCTTTGATATCATGAAGCAAGGAATGGAGACGTTCTTTTGAAAACTGCTCTCCGGCCTGATTTTCCGCTTCCGTAATGCCGTCCGTGTAAAAGAGCACGCCTTCTCCGCACGCAAGCGTCAAAGACCCCTGTTCATAAGACTGATGCGGCAAGGCCCCTACCATTACCCCCTTCGCTTTCAGATTGGAAATTCCATTCTCTGTTATGTATAGCGGAGGGTTGTGACCGGCATTTGCGAACGAGAGCTCGTTTGTCCTTACATTCCAGTCCGCACAGAAGAGGGTAGCGAATGAACGGAGAGCCTTTAGATCGTCACATAGCGCTTCGTTCATCTTCCGGAGCGTCTCTCCCGGTCCTCCTGCATAAGAAGCCGTGGTACGAAAAGACCCCCTCAGCATCGTCATCAGCATCGCCGCAGGGATCCCTTTTCCCATCACGTCCCCTACCACTATCCTTATCCTTTCCTCATCAATCATCAGATAATCGAAATAGTCTCCCCCGATCAACCGGGCAGGTAGTGACATTCCACTCAGCGATCCGCGGAACAGTTCCGGCGGCTCTCCACTCAGGAGAGACATCTGGATACGTCTGGCGTCATCCATCTCTTTGTTCAGTTGACTCGTGGTGAAATGATTCATCAGATTACCCGCGAATGCCACTACGATACCCCTTTCAATACGGTGTCTTTTATTTCGAATATCCCCACGATGTCCAGAACTTCGTGGATCTCTTCGGACATATTTTCAAATTCCAGAGCGAACTCATTCTTTTCGGCAAGATAAATGAAATCGAGCAGTACTCCGATTCCCGTCGAATCGATGAACGATAAATAAGTGAAGTCGATCGTGCATAGATGGATACAAGAGAAGTCCTCGATATTTTCCAGTTCTTTATTCCAGTCGGGCACGGTGCTGATATCCAGCGTCCCGTCCAGGTATAGCGTCAGTTTATCTTCCTTACTCTGGGGAGTTATGGAAAACATCATTTTCCTCCTTCTGTTCATAGCTTTTATTTCCAGGAGGACCAGAATCCTGTTCTGATTGATCATCCAGCTTTTTCTCTATGATCAACACTGTCCCGTCCCCGTCCGTACTTAACAGCACACGGTCGGCAAACGTAAGCAACAGATGATACCCCTGGCCCAGGGACTCACTGGAAGAGTAACCGGCGTAAAGCGCGGCTTTCGGAATATCTTCTAAAGGGATACCGGCACCGTTGTCACTGACGACGATCCTTATCCTTCCATCCTCTTTGAAGGCGCGGGCCCGTCCGTTCTCCGCGTGTTTCAGAACATTCGTCGTTCCTTCAGACAAACACAGTTTCAGGAAGTATACTTCTTTCTTCGTGAAAAAAGATGCGATCGTCTCTGCCAATATTTCTCTCGCCCTCTTCACATCTTCGCTTTTCTGAATAGGGAGGTCGAACAGCTCCTCCCCCTTTCCGTAAACGAGTTCATGAGGCTCCTGAATCATCAGTTTCCCCTCGGTCACCGAAAAAACAACGTCACGATACAGTTTCCGGATTATTTCTTCCTGTTTTCTTTCATAGTCGAGCAGGGGAGTAACGTCACACATCACGATAGAGATGCCATCCTGTACGCTCTTCAAATGTACATCATATACATTTTTGGTATATTCATCCTCCAGGTACTGCTGATAATTCTCCATAGAAAAACGGTATCCCTCCAGGATGCTCCGTAAGCTTTCCTCCATAGGGACAACCGTTTCCTGTTCCCATTCGTCCAGGAACCTACCATTTTTGTAATTTACGGTCAGACACGTGCTGGATGTACGAAGAAGTTCATAATCCTCTCTGTTTTCAAGCACCCGGCTTGTCAAAGAAGGCACAGAGGCGCCCTCTATTCTTTTTTCGTATCCCCTGATTCTCTTCATCGTTTCGAAATCGAAGGTCTTCAGAAAATGTGCAGCCAATCCGGGATCGATGACCGTAGAGCATAGATTTTGAAATTCCTGTTTCTTTGTTGCACCGGATTCCACCTGGGTAATGCGTACATATTCTTCGGCCAAACGAAGGATCCGCGCCCCGAGAGGTATCTCTTTTTTTTGTAGACCTTCGGGGAAGCCGGAACCGTCCCAATGTTCCTGACGATAATATACATACTCCTGAGCTTTCGAATCTCCGATGTTTTCCGTTTCTCCCGCTTTTCTCTTTTTATCAAGGGGGTAAGAAACGGGCCCTTCAGCTGGAGTTCCGCCTGTTTCAAAAATCAAAGCGGCATCGTAGATCTCATCTATTTCTTCCTGGGAAAGGTTGAGTGAGGTTGCAATTTCCCGGGAAATAAATCCGATAAGAAGGGAATTACTGCTATCTCTGCCCCTGTGTGAATCTTTCATTTTCATCACCCCCTCCAGGATATGGTTATATTTTTCTAAGCTGGAGAAACTTTTTCACATCGATGACATACGATGATAAGCAGGACATCTACAAGTCTCAGAAAACATAGAGGTGAAGCGGACATATTAAAAAACATAAACGTTCATAGTCAAACTTATGGGAGAGTCTGAAATTTCCAATGGTTTCAAGGGGTCCTGCATAATTAAGCAACCAAAGAACATTCAAGGGTTAATAGTAGTTGTAAATTAGTAATTTCGATGCTGATCGATAGAGTGGGATGGTTTTCGGAAGAACAGGTGGGTAGCGCTCAGGAATTTATGAAGTTCTTTCAAAATTCCGGACGTCCTACCGGTTCACTCCAGGAAATGGTCTTGAAATGGGTAGAATCATGAGGTCTTCCGCTTTAGCGAATGACTTATATAGATGCAGAGAATGAGACATATCCAACCTTTTCCTTCCAATCAGATCAACAACCGAGCAATGAAAAATTGGCCGTGCTGTAACCCTTATGAAGGTTAAGGGGATTTGAACTTCGGATGATTCAGAAGCTGTTCAATGTTTGTCTCAATCCAATAATTACTTTTCACTGAGCATCACCACCTTTATTCGATAACCGGCTACCATAGAGGATTTCCCCGTTAGGCCCCTGGCTTTGCGCCCCCCGCTTTCACAAGGTTTGCCATTGTCGTAAAGAAGGACATATATAGTCTTTCATTGCCCGCGGCTGAGAAAATAAAGCGAAGTAAAGTCTTAAGAAGTAGTAACTCATTGGGTATGACAATCAGAAGATGCTCCGAAGGAAGGTGATATTCGTTAAGAGAATCATCGAATCAGGCAAAGCCTCGTTCAAGCCGGCCACTCGCCATTTCTCATCTCTCTGGAAGAGCCCTTCTGATTTGTGTTATTACTGTTCATTATAATAAAACATTTGTAGAAGTCAATGGATTATTACAAAAATGTGACAATTCTGAAGAATGTTTTTTATAAGACATTTCATGATCTTTCGATGTTGAAATCCTCCCTGCAGATGGGAAGTTCCCCGCATGCATGAATGCGGGCTTTCCGGAAATTTCATATGAGCGCTTCCGGTGATCGGTTTTGGGTCCTGTGAGTCAAGACGAAGTTTCATTCTCCACCTCTGAACTTGAACACTTCCTATGAAAAAAACCTCCCTGCAAGAAGATTTTCCTTACAGAGAGGTTTTTTCATTATTTTTGAATATATCAGAAACCGATGTAATTTCTCGGGTTAACAGCATTGCGTTTATCCAGTGTCCAGGAGCCGCGGTGGACTTCAAAGTGAAGGTGCGGACCTGTCGATCTTCCTGTGTTACCCATAAGACCGAGCTGCTGTCCCTGGTCGACCCACTGGCCTTCAGAGACCTGTCTGTTCTGCATGTGTGCATATACCGTCGTGTACACTTGGCCGTTGATGGAATGGGTGATCATAACAACATTTCCATAGGTACTCGACTGATAAGATCGGAACACCTGTCCTGCGGCAGAGGCGACGATCGGTACACCATTACCGCCGACATCAATACCGGAGTGCTGCTTTCCTCCACGAGGACCCATTTCAGATGTGACCGGGCCTCTTGCCGGGCGGATGAAGTCACTGCCGGTAGCTACAGGCGCAGAGCTAGTCGACTCAGAAGAACTTGAAGCACTGCTGCTTGAATTGCTGCTCGATGCGGACGAGCTACTGTTTGATGAGGATTCAGAGGCAGCTTTCTTTTCAGCTGCAGCAGCCGCTGCCGCTTCTTCTCTTCTCTGTCTCTCCCGCTCTTTCCGTTTTCTTTCCGCTTCGCGCTTTTGACGTTCAATTTCAGCGGCGCGGGCTTCAGCTTCCTGAATTGCGGACTGAAGGGAGGATTCCTGCTTCTCGAGAATTTCCTGCTCTTCTTCAAGAGCAAGCTTCGTTTCGTGGAGCTCGCCGTGCTCGACTTCGAGTTCAGCCATCAGTTCTTCTTTTTCTTTCATCTGACTGTCGAGGTCAGCTTTCAGCTGTTCCAGTTCCGCTTTCTGATCTTCGAGGGAAGCCTTTTTCTCTTCGACTTCCTTCTTCTTGTTTTCGAGCATACGCTTTTCTTCGACATGGGTGTCGAGGATATTCTTATCCTGATCCATGATCGTCGTTACCGCTGAAGCACGTTCTAAAAAGTCGCCAAAACTTTGGGATCCAAGGAGCACTTCTAAGTATTTGACGTCGCCGCCGTTTTGCTGCAAGGAGCGGAGACGATCAGATAAGAGTTCTTCACGTTTGGCTATACTGTCTTCGAGCTCAGTAATTTCCTGTTTCAGCGTTTCGATCTCTTCTTTCGTCTGAGCGATCTCTTCTTCTTTTTGTGTCAACTTTTCCTGTGTGTTAGAGAGCTTCGTGTCTATCTCTTTGATCGCTTCTTCTGTTTTAGCCTGTTCCTGTTCGTTTTTAGAGAGTTCGGATTCTTTCTGTCGTTTCTTTTCCGAAACGTCTCCCTGTTCTTCGTCGACGTTATTACGTTTCTCACGAAGATCGTTAATTTCATCATTCACACTGTCGAGGTTGGCGAAGGCCGTACCCGGAACAGCTGTGAACATGAGGGCGGCTGTAAGGACCGCCGCCATAAATGTTGAAGTATTTCTATTCATTTCTCCTATTCCCCCTAAACATGAACTATACTTTCAGGAATTTGCGTACGCTCATCACACTTCCCCAAATGCCGATGAACACGCCTATCGCTAAGATCAACGCCGACAGCTGCCAAATGAATGGATTGAACGGCAGTAACTGTACGAAATCGAAATTGATGGAATCTCTCAAATAGTAATAGAGGTAATAATACCCTCCGGCTAAAGCTGCAATCGGAATCACTGATCCCAATAGCCCGAGAAGCATGCCCTCTATAAAGAACGGCCAGCGAATGAAAGAATTCGTCGCACCTACAAGCTTCATGATTCCGATCTCTTTCTTTCTGGCGAGTATCGTAATACGCACCGTATTCGAGATGAGGAAAATTGCCGTGAATACGAGACCGATAATGAGTGCAAGTCCTATCGTCCGGGCATAATCGTTGAAGGTGAAAATCCGCTGAACGATCTCCTCGCCGTAATCCACCTCGTACACGTGATTAAGATTATTCACTTCGGATGCGATGGAATCAGCTGCAGTCGGCCGCGTCGGGTCGATGATGTAAACATCATTGAGCGGGTTCGTCTGTTCGAACAGTTCAAATGCCTGTCCCTGGTCTCCGAGACTGTCCACCAGTCCTTCGAGTTCCTCTTCCTTCGATGAATACTCTACGGATGCCACATTGTCGATCGACTCCATTTTTTCCCCGAGCTGATCCACCTGCTGTTCATTGGCCGTATTCTCGATGAAGACCCGTACCTCGATATCTTCTTCAATCGAACTTGCGAATTCATTGAGGTTCAGCATCACAGCGAGGAATACCCCTACAAGCAACAGGGTCGTCGTCGTCGCACCGATTGCTGAGACGGTCATCCATCCGTTCCGGAAAACACTTTTACTACCTTCTTTGACGTGACGGCCGGTGGTCCTAAATTTCATAACCGTAGTCCCCCCGGTTTTCGTCACGGACGATCATCCCGTCTTCGATAGCGATGACCCGTTTCTTGACTGTATTGACGATTTCCCGGTTGTGGGTCGCCATAAGAATCGTGGTTCCGGTAGCGTTTATCTCTTCTAAGATGTGCATGATCTCCCATGACGTCTCCGGGTCGAGGTTCCCTGTAGGCTCATCCGCTATCAGGATACGCGGACGGTTGGCAATCGCTCGTGCGATGGATACCCGCTGCTGTTCGCCTCCTGAGAGTTCGTCAGGGATGAATCTCGCTTTATTTTTCAGCCGGACCTGGTCCAGCACGTCCATGACTCTTGTTCGGATGTTCGCCGGATGTTCTTCGATCACTTCCAGCGCGAACGCCACATTTTCGTATACCGTCATTCTCGGCAGAAGGCGGAAGTCCTGATAGACGACTCCGACTTTCCTTCTCAACTTAGGGATGCGCTTCTCTTTCATCGACGCTAAATCGATATCGTTGATGAAAATGCTTCCCTTCGACGGTTTTTCTTCACGGAAAATCAGTTTGATGAATGTCGATTTCCCCGCGCCACTCGGCCCGACCACATATACGAACTCCCCCTGATCGATGTGTGTATCGAGACCATTCAATGCAGTGACGCCGTTTGGGTACGTCTTGTAAACACCCTGCATTTCTATCATTTTGTTAACCACCTATGCTTTTAATAATGTAGACTTCCTCGTTTTTTTCTCTTTTTCTCTCTCTAAAAGTCCTTCATCATTATAACATCACTTTCAGCGGTTTTCTTTAAACAAAACATTACAATTTTATTTCAGCTCTGAAACAGTTCGTTCTTAATAATAAACATTTTCCTAATCATACTACACCTTTTATATCCTCAGCAACTCTTTTCATAAAGTTCTGTTATCACTTCATTGTTGATTTTCGTTCTACGGGTGGAAGCTTGCCGGGGGCATGACGTAAACTTCCGGAATCTTCCTATTGTCGATTCCGGGGATTTTCCGTTCATGCTCATCCCGCAGGTGTCTCCACCCTTCGTTCCTAAAATCAACTACAGGCTTTAATAGAGCCTTCATTAAAAAAACCCCCACTAAAACAAGTGTGGGGGGGATGAATATAAGTATTATTGTTTTTGTGCCAACCAGCCTGCGATCTGCTGGGCTGTTTCATCATCTACATCCTGAGCTGGCATATCTCCGTTACCATTCTGGATGATGTCGACGATTTCGTCTTCGGAGTAGTCTGCCCCTACACTATCAAGAGCCGGGCCTACACCACCGCCGAGGTCGCCTCCGTGACAGCTGGAACAATTCGTCTGGTACGCTTCTTCCGCTGCTGCAGAATCCATTTCACCACCGCTGTCTCCGCTGTCGCCATTTCCTTCATCCATGCCTTCCTGTTCTTCGGTCGTCGTGTCGTCGCCGCCGGAATCGTCGGAGCTTTCATCGCCGCCTCCGCCTCCGCAGGCTGCAAGGACGAGCATCGCAACAAACAGGACCGATAATAATTTCCACTTCATGTAACCCCTCCTTTAGTTTTCTTCTATAGTGTTTAACCGATTCAGGACGTTTTGAAACCTTCCCCGAGGACTTCCGTCGCATTCATTGTGACAATGAACGCACCCGGGTCGATTCCCTTGATCGTCCTGGTGAGCTTCGTGAATTCATTCTGCTGAACGACACACATGATTACGGGCCTGTCCTCTTCCGTATAACCGCCGGAGCCTTTCAGCACGGTGACACCTCGGTCGATATCTTCAAGCAGGGCCCGTCTGACTTCCTCTTCCCGGTTGGAAATGATCATCACATTTTTCGAAGTGTTGAATCCCACCTGAACGAGGTCGATCGTCCGGCTCGTGATGAACAGCGAAATGAGGGCGTAAAGCCCTTCTTCCACGGAGAAAACGATGGCGGATGTGAATACGATCATACCGTCGAGGAGTGCAATACAGATGCCGAGCGGCAGTTTCGTGAACTTATGTACCACCTGCGCTCCGAGGTCTACTCCTCCTGTTGAGGCCCTTCCGCGGAAGACGATACCAAGACCGAGACCTACGCCCATTCCGCCAAAGATCGCACCTAACAGCGAATCGTTCGTCGGTACCGTGACATCACTCGTAACTAGTACGAAAAATGGCAACACCAGGGTACCGACAAGTGATTTGATCCCGAAATTCTTCCCGAGGATGAACAGCCCCATCGAGAAGAACCCTATATTCAGCACCCATTGGACGATTCCCGGTTCCCACCCGAATACATCTTTGGTGATGGTACTTATCCCTGCAACACCTCCGGAAGCGATGTTATTCGGAAGAAGGAACAGGTTGAACGCCAGGGCGACGAACAACGATCCGATAATGACATACATGAATTCTATCGTCAGCCGAATATGTTTCGGCATAGGCTCTCTTCGATATTTATCTAAAGTGACCAATGATATACCTCCCATCTGTTACCGTAACGGAGTATATCACCCGGGCTTTTCTGTGTAAACGACACTTGAATAACGCGCTACTTCGTTAAAGAAGAATCCTTCTGGACGAATTCCTTCATCATACGGAGCACATCGTCACGCATATCGTCACGCTCTAGCGCAAGCGCAATCGTCGTCTCGATGAAACCGAGCTGATCGCCGACGTCGTAACGCTCTCCTTCGAACTCATACCCATAGACCGGTTCGGACTGGTTGAGGCGCTCGATCGCATCCGTCAGCTGGACTTCCCCGCCGCGTCCGGTCTCCTGGTTCTCCAGAAGTTTCATGATCTGAGGTGTGAAAATGTAGCGGCCGATGATCGCAAGGTTCGACGGTGCGTCTTCGATCTTCGGTTTTTCAACGAAATGTTCCACTTCAAACATACGCCCGTGATGGGATTTAGGAGCGATGATTCCGTAACGATCCGTATGATCCTCCGGTACCTGTTTCACTCCGATAATGGAAGATTCCTTCTCTTCATACTGCTCCATCATCTGTTTCAGACACGGTTTGTCAGAACGTACGATATCGTCCCCGAGAAGTACCGCGAACGGTTCGTCCCCGATGAATTTACGGGCGCACCAGACGGCATGACCGAGACCGAGCGGCTCCTTCTGGCGGATGTAGTGGATATCGACTCTGGCCGACTGTTTCACTTTTTCCAGCTGCTCGAGCTTCCCCTTTTGAAGCAGATTGTTTTCGAGTTCAACGGCATGATCGAAATGGTCTTCGATGGCCCTTTTCCCTTTCCCGGTTACGATGATGATGTCCTCGATGCCGGAGTCGATCGCTTCTTCGACGATATATTGGATCGTCGGGGTATCTACGATCGGAAGCATCTCTTTCGGCATCGCCTTCGTGGCCGGAAGAAACCTTGTGCCGAGTCCCGCTGCCGGGATGATCGCCTTTTTCACTTGCATGACCTTCACCCTTTCTATGTAATATCCATTTCAGGGACAGTACCCTGTTTTCAGAAAAACTATGCGTCATTCCCCGCTTGATCCGGGTATAAAAGGGAAGAGCACCTGCTTAAGATGCTCTTCCTATTCATCTGAGTCTTTCTTACGCATGGCGGCTGACGTTTCACTTTTCCCGTCGCTATACCGCAGCTGTTTCTCAATTATCCATTTTGTACCTGAGGTAGGCGTTAATGAACATGTCGATCTGACCGTCCATGACTCCCTGCGTGTTTCCACTCTCCGCGTTGGTACGGTGGTCTTTCACCATGTTGTACGGGTGGAAGACGTAGGAGCGGATCTGGCTTCCCCAGCCGATTTCTTTCTGTTCGCCGCGGATTTCGTCCATCTCGCGCTGCTGGCGTTCGATTTCCTGCTGGTACAGTTTCGACTTCAGCATCTTCATCGCCTGCTCCCGGTTCTTGAGCTGGGACCGTTCATTCTGACAGGTCACGATCGTATTCGTCGGCAAGTGGGTCATACGTACGGCCGAGTCCGTCGTATTGACGTGCTGACCGCCGGCCCCGCTCGCCCGGTACGTGTCGACTTTCAGATCTTCGTTCTTCACTTCGATTTCGATCTGATCGTTATCGAACTCAGGCATCACTTCACATGAAGCGAACGACGTATGGCGACGACCGGACGAGTCGAATGGGGAAATACGGACGAGACGGTGGACGCCCTTTTCGGCTTTCAGGTAACCGTAGGCGTTGTGACCTTTGATCAAAAGGGTCACACTCTTCACCCCGGCTTCATCCCCGGGCAGGTAATCAAGGTATTCCACAGAGAAACCGCGGCTCTCCGCCCAGCGTTTGTACATACGAAGCAGCATGCTCGTCCAGTCCTGGGATTCGGTTCCGCCTGCACCCGGGTGGAGCTCAAGGATCGCATTGTTCTTATCATAGGATTCGCTCAACAGCATATTGAGCTCGAACTGATCGAGGTCCTTGTGAAGCTGAAGTACGTCGCTCTCAAGATCGGCGCGCATCTCTTCGTCCTGTTCTTCCTTGATCAGCTCATAGGAGACTTCCAGGTTCTCGAGCGTTTCTTCATGATCCTCGAGAGTGTTCACGATCTCTTTCAGACCGTTCACTTCCTGGATGACTGCCTGCGCCCTCTCCTGTTCGTTCCAGAAGTTCGGCTCGGTCATCTCCTCTTCCAATTCGGCGATGCGGGTTTTGCGCTGATCTACGTCAAAGAGACCCCCTGAAGTTCTTTAGTTGCTGGCTCGCATCATCCAGCTTGTGCTTGATTTCCGACATTTCCATTTCCTGATCACTCCTGTTTAATGATACTTCTTACCTGGGGGTGGCCCCTCCAGTCACGATCACTGACCGTGACAGTTCTTATATTTCTTGCCGCTTCCGCATGGACAAGGGTCATTACGCCCTACCGTGTCTTTCTTCACATACGGCTGCGGCTTCTTCTTCTCTTTCGATTCTCCGCCGCCGGAGACGGCTGTCGCTCCTTCCGCCACTTCCTGACGCTGCAGGTTGTTGCGGATTTCGGCCTTCATGACGTAACGGGACGATTCTTCGTCGATGGCCTGGACCATCTCTTCGAACATGCGGAACCCTTCCATCTGGTATTCCTGGAGCGGGTCGTTCTGTCCGTAGGCGCGCAGATGGATTCCCTGACGGAGCTGGTCCATCTGGTCGATGTGGTCCATCCATTTCTGATCGACCGTACGAAGCAGGATGACTTTTTCGAACTCGCGCATCTGTTCTTCAGTGAGGTCCGCTTCTTTTTCCTCGTAACGCTCGAGGATCTTCGTCATGATCAGTTTTTCCATCTCTTCCGGATCTTTGTCCTTCAGATCCTCTTCAGTGATATCTCCCTGCATGAGCAGATTCGACTGGACGTAGCTGACGATCGCTCCGATTTCCCAGTTCTCCTCGACTTCATCCGAGGTATGGGCCTGGACGGTGCGGGCCACGGTACGTTCGATCATCTGCTCGACGATTTCACGCAGATTGTCGGAAGTAAGCACTTCAAAGCGCTGCTTGTAAATGACCTCCCGCTGCTGACGAAGGACATCGTCAAAGGAAAGGATCGTTTTACGGGCATCGAAGTTGTTCCCTTCCACCCGTTTCTGCGCCGACTCAACGGCACGGGAAATCATTTTACTCTCGATCGGCTGGGAATCATCCATGCCGAGGCGTTCCATCATACTGCGGACGTTGTCGGAGGCGAAGCGGCGCATCAGCTCATCGTCGGTGGACAGGTAGAAGCGGGACATACCCGGGTCTCCCTGACGTCCGGCACGACCACGGAGCTGGTTATCGATACGTCTCGATTCGTGACGCTCCGTACCGATGACGGCAAGACCTCCACAATCGACGACGCCTTCCCCGAGCTTGATGTCGGTACCACGACCGGCCATGTTGGTGGCGATCGTCACGGCGCCTTTCTGCCCGGCATTTTCGATGATTTCCGCTTCACTGAAGTGGTTTTTCGCGTTCAGTACGTTATGCGGCACGTTCGCTTTCTTCAAGTAGTGGGAGATCGTTTCACTCGTCTCGACCGCTACCGTACCGACGAGTACCGGCTGACCCTGCTCATAGCGTTCCTTGATCTCTTCGACGACAGCGCGGTACTTTCCGTCGGTCGTCTTGTAGACGAGATCGGCATGGTCTTCCCGGATGATCGGTTCGTTCGTAGGAATCTGAACGACGTGCATATTGTAGATGCTCAGGAATTCTTCGGCTTCCGTTTTCGCTGTACCGGTCATGCCGGCGAGCTTATCGTACATACGGAAAAAGTTCTGGAAGGTGATCGATGCCAGCGTCATGCTTTCATTCTGGATCGGCAGACCTTCCTTCGCTTCGATCGCCTGGTGGAGACCGTCACTGTAGCGGCGGCCTTTCATGAGACGTCCGGTGAACTGATCGACGATGATGACCTCGCCGTCCTGGACGACGTAATCGGAGTCGCGGTGCATCGTCTGGTGCGCTTTCAGTCCCTGGTTGATATGGTGGATCAGCGATACGTTCCCGAGATCGAACAGGTTGTCGATCTTGAAGTAACGCTCCGCTTTGTTGATCCCTTCTTCTGTCAGCTGGACGTTTTTCGTTTTTTCATCATAGGTGAAGTCCTCTTCGATCGCCAACAGACGGACAAACGCGTTCGCCGTGTTGTACATATCGGCCGACTTCTTGGCCGTTCCTGAGATGATCAGGGGTGTACGCGCTTCATCGATAAGAATCGAGTCGACCTCATCAATGATCGCGAACGGAAGCGGGCGCTGTACCATCTGTTCTTTGTATAGCACCATGTTGTCCCGCAAGTAGTCGAATCCGTACTCGTTGTTCGTTCCGTACATAATATCCGCATTATAGGCTTCGCGCTTCTCGTCTTTCGTCAGATCGTTCGTATTGAGTCCTGTCGTCATTCCGAGAAAGCTGTACAGCTCTCCCATATCCGTGGAGTCACGGCTGGCGAGGTAATCGTTGACGGTGACGATATGGACGCCTTTGCCGGTTAACGCATTCAAATACGCCGGCATGGTGGACGCGAGCGTCTTCCCTTCCCCGGTCTTCATCTCGGCGATGTTGCCTTCATGCATCGCAATCGCACCGGTCAGCTGTACCGGGAACGGGCGCAAACCGAGCACACGTTTCGCTCCTTCACGTACAACAGCATACGCCTCGACGAGCAGGTCGTCGAGGCTTTCTCCGTCTTCGTATCGTTTTTTGAATTCATCCGTTTTCTGACGAAGTTCTTCATCCGAAAGTTTCTCTATCTCAGGCTCCAGTGCTTCAATCTTATCGACCGTCTTCTGAAGTCGTTTAATTTCACGCTGGTTGGCATCTCCAAACATTTTCTTCAATGATCCAAGCATGTTGCACGCTCCTCTGTTTCATAGCTATGTCGTATTTATATCCAATCTATATGATAACACTAGCATAAGTTGCGTGACAACTAATCACCGTCGCTCCGGCACGCTTTCCTTCTGATCGATCAGGTTCTTCACTTCGTTGTTTATGACCGCCATCATTCCGATCAGCTGGGCGACCGTTTCCTCCTGCTGGCGGACTCTACTCTCCAGACGTTCGCACTCTATACACATCGTTCATCGCATCCTTTCTTTTCCCTTTTATAGCATGGTTGCAGAAAAGAAACAAAAGGGGAAGAAGACGATTTTCGTTTCAGGGGTTTGTGAAAATGACGGTTTCGGAACGGGAATTTTCGGTTTTAATTTAGAGCTTAGGGCAGAAAAGAGTATTCTCTAAAAAACTTTGTGGTTTTTCGTTGTTGATTTTCGTCTCTGCAGGTGGAAGCTTGCCACGGGGAGGGTCTCAACTTCCTGAAACTCCTCTCACGGAGCTTCAGGCGATTCTCGGCTCATACTATTCCCGCAGGCGTCTCCCCCCCCCCCTTCGTTCTAAAATCAACAATAGCCTTTAACAGAACCGAAACAAAAGAAAGACCCTGATCGGAATCAAGGCCTTTCGGTTTCTATTTACGTCTCGATCAGGCCATAGCGACCGTCGCGACGTTTGTATACGATATTGGTTTCATCCGTTTCCGCATTCGTGAATACGTAGAAATTGTGTCCCAGCATGTCCATCTGAAGCGCCGCTTCCTCGGAAGCCATCGGTTTCAGATCGAATCTCTTCGTACGGACGATGTTCACATCTTCATCGTCTTCCTGGAGACGTTCCTGCGCTTGTTTTTCTTCCATTTCAGCGAAAACGTATTTAGGAGCACCCTCTTGACGGGCCTTGCGGTTAACTTTTGTTTTATGTTTACGGATTTGTCGTTCTAATTTATCTACAACCAGATCAACCGCAGCGTAGAGATCTGTGTTATGCTCTTCTGCACGAAGCAGAAGGTTCTTCATAGGGATGGTAACCTCAATCGTCTGCTCACTGTTGTAGACACTCAGGTTCACGTGGACCTCAGAAGACGGAGGTGTGTCAAAGTAACGCTCTAGCTTCGTCACCTTTTTCTCCACATAATTTTTGATTGAATCTGTCACTTCCAAGTTTTCACCACGAATATTAAATTGGAACATATAGAAGTGTCCTCCTTTCATCCTTATACCTTACATTCTACCATACCCTCCGGAATTTCTGCATAAACTACAGGGAATTTTCAGAAAAAATTTAAAAAAGCAGGGAAACCGTTGCTGCGACAAGGTTTCCCTGCTTTTTACATATACATTCATCACTTGCGGGTAGCGACGAATGAAGGGTTCTGCAGGTCTTCTCTGTTGTACGTGAGGTCTTTATCAGTATTCGCCACATGAACGGCGCCGCCTGCAATCTCCACAATCGCCTGGCCGGCAGCCGTATCCCATTCCATCGTCGGCTTGAAGCGTGGATAGAAGTCAGCTACGCCTTCTGCAATCAGGCAAAGCTTCAGAGAGCTTCCAGACGTGAGTGTCTGCACGGAAGGATAGTTCTCTTCCAGTTCTTTCACGAACGCATCTTCCTCTTCGGACTGATGGGAGCGGCTCACGATGACCGTCGCTGCCTCACCGTTCGATTCGATGGCAGGGAGACGCAGAGCCTCCAGCCCGTCCTGATAACTGTCGAGTACGGATGTGAATTTATAGGCGCCTTTGGCAGCGTCCGCGACATACAGGTCCTGGAGCGCCGGTGCGTAGACAACACCGAATACCGGCTTGCCGTCCCGGATGAGCGCGATGTTCACGGTGAATTCGCCGTTACGCTTTACGAACTCCTTCGTTCCGTCGAGCGGATCGACGAGCCAGTACTCGTCCCAATCCTGGCGCTCTTCATAAGAAATGTCCGAGCCTTCTTCACTGAGGATCGGGATAGATTCATCATAGTCTTCGAGATGCTTCACGATGATATCATGCGCTTTCTCATCCGCTTTCGTGATCGGTGAATGGTCTTCTTTTTCTTCTACATCAAAATCCGTCTCATAAACATTCATGATTTCCTGTCCTGCCCGTAAGGCAGCCTTAATAACTTCCTGCATAGTTCCAAAACCTCCAATTTACTGTGCTACAAGGGGATGTACCCTAAATCATATCAGCGGAAACGCCTGTTTAGCGACAGAAGTAGAGCGGCCGCAAGTGTCCTCACCTTCATCCCTATATTCGGTCCCGGCACAAAGAAAAACACCTACGCCGGACTCACTTTTTCGAGTCAACATAGGTGCCGTCCATCGTAGCGACGTTCGCATAAGGGTTCGTATAGCTCTGCTTCCCTTTGCGCTGCTTTTTATTGTTGCGCATTTCGGCTTTCAGTTCATTGAAAAGGAACTCCAGGCGACGCTGCATCGACCCGTCCTTGGAACGGACTTCCGTCAGAATCGCCATCTCCTCCTCCGTCTCCGGTGATTTCAATTCCCTCAGGAGCTCCCCGCGCTCCTCCACCAGACTCTCTACGTTTTCCATAATGGCGCTGCGGTTCTGTGTCGTCACTTTCTGATTGATCTCACTCTCCAGATCCCGGTTGACCTGGAGCAGACGCTGCCAAGTCATTACGCTTCACCACCGACGGCATGCTGCACTTTACGGGATTCCTTCACAACTTCCTTCCACGTGTCCCGGAACTCTGTCGCGAGCCCCTGCACTTCTTCGAGAATCTCGTCATCGTTCTGGATATTCGCTTCCATAAGACGACGATTCATGTAGTCGTACAAGGGAAGCAATTGATTCGACACTTCATAATCCGGATTCACCGTCACCATCAGTTCACGGATGATGGCTTGAGCTTTCTGGATATTCGTATTCTTCGCTTCGATTTCTTTATGTTCGACCGCTTTTCTCGCAGCTTTGATGAACTTGATGCAACCATTGTAAAGCATGAGCGTCAGTTCGCCCGGAGAAGCGGTTTCTACGGAATTGTTCTGATACGTTTTAATAGACATAATATCCTCCTTACATGCCGCCAGCAAAGTTCTGCTGCAGGAACGCAGATTGCTGGTTCATTTTACTTATCGCTTTTTCCATTGCTCCGAACTCGCTCCAGTAGCGGTCTTCGATTTCCGTCAGCCGTCTCTGGAAGTCTTCCATTTCACCATTGATGTTCTCTATCTGACGTCCGAGCGTGAAATTGTTGCTAAGACTGGTAGGCTTCCCGGCTTTGGTTTCTATCTGTGAAGTCGCTCTCGAAATCGTCTCATCCAGCTTCCGGACGATGCCCTCTTGTCCGTTCTCACTGGACCCGGACAATAATTGCTTCACGGCGAGAGGGTCTTCCCTCAATGCTTCGCGCAGTTTATCCTCATCCACTTCAAGCTTTCCGCCGTCGAGATAGTTTGCGGTCGTGGAAATTCCGATTTCAGAGGCTTGCGAGTACTTGCCGCCGTTATCGATGGTCTCGTACCAGTTCTGTCTCATCGTCGACATGGCATTATTAAGAACGTTATCACTGCGGAGAAGTCCACTTTTCGCCTTTTCTTCCCACATCTCTATTTCGTTTTCTTCCATGTCACCTCTTTGCTCTTCGGTCAGCGGAGGATAATCACGGTATCGCTTCTCCTGGGTCTTTTCGTTAAGGTGGTCGATGATTCCGTTGTATTTATCGACGAATTCCATCACTTTGTCGAACGCTTCGTCCGGGTTATTGGTCACGTTTACTCGTGCCGGATTATCTACGTTTGTACTGTGGAACTGGAAGTTGAGGCCGTTCAGTTCGTATTCGTTGGCGTGCGATGTAATTTTCATTGCACCGTTGTAATTGAAAATTGCATCCTGACCATCTAGGGTAGCAGCATTTTCCGTCAACTTTAGATTATCCGTCAAAAATGCTTTATTCGTGCCGCCAAATTCGATTTCTGAACCAGCTGCGTTGAAGTTACCAGTTTCGGTGCGTTCCATCATCACCTGACCTGAGTTCTGATCATAAAAGGCACGGATACCGAGGTCAGAATCATTGATGTCGCCTAAAACATCGTTCAGTGAATCATCCGCATTGACGGTAAATTCTTTCATTGTCGCTGCTCCGTCTTCCCCATAGGTAGTCAGGGAAAAGGTCCCTTCATTAAGCGTACCGCCGAACGCGTCACTGAGTTTATCCGAAGCATCGATGTTGGCCGTACCATCTTGATTAGTAATGGGAACAGCATTTCCCTCGGAATCTGTGGATGTAACGTACCCGATCTCTGCAAGCTGCTCCACCTCGATATTATAATTCCCCTCACCAGCCGTAGGCGTGCCCGTCGCTGTAACGGCACCAGGGTTCGTCGAAGAGGTATCCTTCGAGGTGTATGTACGCTCAAGATTCATATCTAGCATCATATTTTCAAGCTCGGAGAATTTCGTATTAACCTCGCGATACGCATCGCGCTGATACGTCTTCCATTCGCGGTCCTGCTCCATTTTTTCAAGCGGCTTCTTCTCCACCCGCATCAGGTCACTGACAATTTTGTCAATGTCCATCCCTGAGGCGAGACCGCCGATTCTCATATCACTCATGAAATCACCTTCTTATATTTTATGATCGACCAGAAATCCAAGCTGCTCCGCCATCATGGCGTACATATCGAGCATTTTCTCAGGAGGTATTTCTTTGATCACTTCATCTGTATCTGCATCTACTACTTTAACATAGTACTCTTCCAGTTTTTCGTGCATTTCGAATTTCAGAGATGTGCGTACGGGTTCCAAAAATTCATTCATCCCCTCTACCGCATTCCTGATATTTTCCGGAGAATTCTCCTTTCCGATTTCAATCGTCCGGGCCTCATCTTCCGGTTTCTTCTGCACAGCTTTTGTGTTGGTATCTGTTTGTTTTTGGCTTTGCAGAAGTTGTGATTGGGTAAGCATCTGTTCAATCTTCACCGTCAACAACTCCTCAGTGTATTCGCTTTTTTATTATATCGGTTTTTTAAGGAGAATTTAAACACTCAAGTAGAGTATATTTTTAGAATAGGGGTAATAAGAACGTATGTTCTTAAAAAGGAGAGGTTACATGCAGGTGCTAACAGAGATCCAAAGAAATATGCTGATTGCAAGTATTATGGGAGACGGGGAGATAACGAAACTTTATCCTGGAAGCAGAAGAAAGAATAATAGTTACCGGGAACATTACGGAGTAGAACAAAAAGCGTACAGAGAATGGAAAGTCAGTTATTTCGATAAATTTTTATACCTTACTGAGAAAAGCAATACCGTCCGTTCTAAATCAGACCCTCTTTTCACAGAATGGTTTCCACAATTTTATGATAAGAATGGTCAAAAATATATTCCACTGTCCATGCTGACAAGTTGCACACTTCCTCACTTTCTAGCAGTTTTATATATGGATGATGGTTCTCTGTGCATAACAAAAAGAAAAAATGAGAGAAACAGGAGAATTTATCTCAGCCCCTCAATCAGTCTTTATCTCCAATGCTACAGTTATGAGGATCTAGACGCTTTACGAAAACATTGCTTTCATACGTTCGGAATTGAGTTATCATTTTCCAAAAGAAAGGATGGACTGAATTATATTTTAAAAACGACAACAGTAAAAGCAACACTGGCTTTTCTCAAGGTAATTCAAGAAGTTACACTTACTTGTCCTTCTATGTACTATAAAACCAATTGGTCCTACCGCTTTAAGAGGGAGAAAGGGGTTTTTGCTGAAAGTGAACCCAGCTACACAATTATTTCGAGTGACTCGGAACGACATAGAGATTATACAACCGAGGAAGTTAAGAAACTGATTCTTTTAAAACAAGAAGGAAAAACAATTAACGAAATTGCTAAGATTCTTAATCGATCATATTGGTCAGTGGTATATAAATGGAAACATATAAACGAAATCAACGATAATGAGAAAAACAATTCAAATTCAACAATACAAAAATAAAGGACCCCGTAAATGGGATCCTTTGAAAAAATTATTGTAGAAGTTGAAGAACTCCTTGTGGTCTTTGGTTGGCTTGCTTCGCCGCTATGTCTTTCGAGCATAGAATAGACTATATCTTCACCCTCGCATTTTGAGGGGCTGGGCACTTCGAACGGTTGTTACCGCCCTACGGATTTCATCACCTCACGCGGTGGTCTATCCTAGTCGTTGAACCTTCTCCATCCTTTCGGAACAGGAGCTTGGCTGCTGATCATCCAATCTCTTTTCTTTTTCGCCCGTCACGCTTACCGTTTCCGGTTACGTTGTGGAGAAAAGAGCTTCAGGAACTTCCAGCAATTCACCCAGTGGTCCTCTGAGCCGTTACCGGTTCAGACGCCCTGTCCAATCTTATTGTAGTAGCTGCAGTACTCCCTGCGGCCGCTGATTGGATTGAGCTAGCATCGATTGAGATGCCTGAGACAAAATAGAAGACTTCGTTTGGTTCATCATTTCTGCCGCCATCGTGCGGCCATCTGCTTTCACAAATGCCTAGACTATATCTTCACCCTTTTTTAGAAAAGGGGTCGGGCACTTCGGATCAATAGCACTGAACCAATGCTTATCTCACCTACGGATTTCATCACCTCGCACGGTGGTCTATCCTAGTCGTTGAACCTTCTCCATCCTTTCGGAACAGGAGCTTGGCTGCTGATTGCCCAATCTCTTCTTTTTTTGACCGTTACGTCTGTCGTTTCCGACTCCGCTGTGGCAAGAAAAGCTTCAGGGGTTTCCAGCAATTCACCCGATTGTAATCACTGACCGTTACCAGTCAGGACGACTGTGCTTCCGCTTAAGCGGCGAAAGCATAATCTACGTCACGGATACGAGATTCCGCTGCCGTTAGGTTTTCAGAAGATGTTCCAAGGTTGTTGATTGTGTGATCCAAACGGTTTTGAGTCGCCCCCAACTTTGAGCGTTCAGAAGAAACATCTTCTATGGCTTGGTTTATAGTACTAATAGCACTTTCTGCTCCTTCTCTACTAGTCAAATCAATATCTTGAACTCCTAAAGCTTCTGATGACATTGAATTAAGAGATAAATTAGTAGTCTGGTTTTCATTTGCCCCTATATGAAAACTTAACGAGTTTCCTGTAACTTCAACTTCAGTATCAGTAGCAGAATTTTTTAGGTCTCCATCAAAGTTTAATTCTAGCCCTCCAACACTTGTGACTCCAGTTGTATTATCAGTTATCGTTTTCGTTGCTACTGACGTGCCATCTTCAGCTTTGACCTCAAAAGTGGCATCTGCTTCCACAGAAAAAGAGAAGGTTCCGTCCGTGGCTTCGCCAGCTGCACTACCCGTAATGTCGAAATCACCTACACTAACTGCTGAAGAATCCCAATTTGAAATATCCAATGAAGCTTCATTACCTACTTCATTTCCTTCGTCATCTTTAATTATTACATCAGCAGTATCATTACCGGAATCAAAATTAGAAACTTCCATGGTATAATCTCCTAATGCTACATCACTGGATCCAGAATTAATAGCTATTCCAGATACATCCGTAACTGCTGAAGAATCAACATCTACAGAAGTAGAAGTCGTTGTAACTGAATAAGTTTCATTATTTAAGTTTGAATCAAAGACCTCTGCACTAGTTATACCTGTGTCTCCGCTATTAGTAATTTCAGCCCCTTTAGCAAAAGTCCCATCCATTAATGTTTTTTTGTTAAACTCTGTATCAGTTGAGATACGATTTATTTCACTTTTAAGTTGTTCTACCTCTTTTTGAATTTCAGTTCTATCTTCAGAAGTATTTGTATCGTTGGCAGATTGAACGGACAGTTCACGCATACGTTGCAAAATACTGTGAGATTCGTTCATAGCTCCCTCAGCAGTTTGAATCAAAGAGTTTGCATCCTGTGCGTTTTTCGTTGCTTGATCCAAACCACGAATCTGACCGCGCATCTTCTCAGAAATCGCAAGGCCGGCTGCATCATCTTTTGCACTATTGATACGAAGACCGGAAGATAGTTTCTCCATTGATTCCTGTTGAGCCTGGTTCGCCTGTCCCATTTGACGGTGCGTGTTCAGCGCCGCTATGTTGTGATTAATTCTCATTTTAATAATTCCTCCTTGAATTTTCGTTCCACGTCCTTGTGGAATCCTTTTAGTATAAACAAAACGTTGGCCAACGATTTTGTCCTTTACATTCATAATATCGGCCCTTATTTCCAAGTGTTAACTATAATATTAAAAAAACTGTACATTTTTTCATGTACAGTTAGTTATCGATATAAGGTCTAATTTGCTTTTGCATTTCTCTTCTCCACGCTTCGTAATGCGGCAGCACTTTCGTTTGGATTAACACTCGCTTTTCTTCGTTTATCTGTTTTTCAAACCATCGACTAAAGAGTGCCGTCACATCGCGGAAATCAGTCTGAAGATTTTCTATGTCTTCCTCCAAAACAGTTTGTAATTGTTCGTTTGCTGTGGCGATCTGTTCCATTGCAACGACAATATCCCGAAAGACTCTTTCCGTTTCCGGAGGAGCATTTTCCGAAATGCTTTCAGCTAAATATTCGAAGCCTTCACCAACAGCGTCTATGGTTGCGGAATAACTTTCAAGGAAGGTCTGATTTTCTTCGGTTATTGTCATTTACTCACCTTTTCCTTTCAATTGGTTCAAGACGTTCGCATTCAATCGAGAAGCACCTTTATTTTCTTTCTGTATTTCCTCATACACTTCCTGGCGGTGAATATCCACATACTCGGGCGCTTCAATACCGAGTTTGATCTGGCCGCCTTCAATCGCTACGATCTTCACTTCGATATCGTTACCGATCCTTACTGATTCTCCGACTTTTCTATTCAGTACGAGCATCGGTATCACCGCCTTCAGGGAATAGCGGACGGCGTACGTCATACGCTTCGTCATTCAAAATGACCTGTCTCGCTTTTCGTTTGTCTTTATGTATCACAATCGGCGCCTGGAGGTTGATCGTTGACGTGGTAAAAGGATCTTTAAGCGTTACGACGTTGTACACAATCACGTCTTCCTGCTTTTCAATCTCCAATTCTTCCTGCATATGGTCACTGATTTCAAATTCGTAGTTCTCTTCAATCATGTAAGGACTCGTTACCACCAGGGCGACTCCCTGTTCTTCCGTCGATTGCAGGGCAAAATAGACACCCTCCTCATCAATCGGGAATAACGCAAACCTTTTGTAATCCTCAAGGCCTGGCAATCCTTCTTTAAAGGTGATCACTTTTTCTTCTTCGATCGTTACCGTTCCAAAATAGACCGTTTCTATTTCCATCATTACACCTTCCAATCAATAGTGATGCTCGGTTCCTGAAGAAGCGAGATATTCACTTTCCCCGGCTGATACGAGTACTGCGGGTAGCGCGGGGTCACATTTATTTGAGGCTCTTTTTTCTGTATGTCGATTTCCGCTTCCCGTGCCGTGTAATCGATATTTACCAGCTCATGGACTGGAGTATTACCCATCTGATAATCAACCTCGAACCCGTAGTTCCTGGCGGCCTGGCTGGCAATCGGGTTGCCGCCGTTTTCGATGCGCATCAGTTCATCGCCTTCACGCGCACGACGGGCTATACCTTCAGTCGCTTTCTGTTCCCCCACTTGCGCTGTGATCCGGGAACGTTCGGCGGAAGAGTTCAGATGCAGGTTGCTGCGGGCTTTGCTTTGGTCGATACTGAGCTCACCCTCAGGCTGTCTGATCGATACATCCGCTTTCGGCTGACGTATCAAGACGTCCGCATTCTGTTGCTTGTAGGAGAGCTGTGCATTCCTCGTCTGAATGCCGACTCTCGCATCCGTCGTCGATATTTGTAGCCGCGGCATCTCCATGACTCTTCCACCTCCTCTCATAGTTATAAGAAAAAGCTACCTGTCACAAAGGCAGATAGCTTATCTCAAAAAGTCCATCAGTGTCGGTTGGATAATCCGCGCTCCGGCACTTAGTGCGGCACGGTGGATGCTTTCCTGTGTCTTCAGGTTGGTGATGACTTCTTCCATCTCCGCATCTTCGTTATCGGACATCATTTTCGTCGTGATTTCTTTCTGGACCGCAAGACGGTCTTCCACCATGTCACGACGGTTCATCCGTGCACCGAGATCTGCACGTTCGTCGATGACTTTGTTGACATGTCCATCCACTTCACTAAGAAAAGAATCCAATTCGCGAGGTTGGTCAATTTCTTTGCCTTCCAATGTGTCCGCCAGATCACCAAGCGTTTCGAACACATTCTTTTGAACTGTCCCATCTTCTTCAGTTTCTACATCGATATCACCGAAAACATTATTACCATTCACGTTTGATTTTACAGTGACACCTTTGGAAATCTCAATATTAACGGAGGATTCATCAGCGTCAAACGTCACTTCTCCATCCCCCCCCGTGCTAGCAGGAGCATTGGTCGTATCCGTCCCGTTGAACAGATATTTCCCGTTCACTTCTGTATTCGCAAGATCCTTCAAGTGATCAGAGATCTGCCGCACTTCTTTGGCGATACTCTCGCGCTCCTGGTCTCCCAGCGTATCAGATGAACCCTGAACTGTAAGTTCACGGACACGCTGAAGCGCCTTCGTCGATTCATCCAGCGCCGCATCAGACGAATCCATCCAGTTGTATACTTCGCCGATGTTCCGCTCGAACTGTTCGACTTTCGTAAGCTCCGAACGATAGTCGATCCCTTTCATCGCAACCACGGGATCGTCGGAGGGACGGCTGATTTTTTTACCTGTAGAGAACTGTTCCTGATATTTGCCCATACTTTCGTAACTCTTGCTCATGTTCCGGAGCATATTATTCGTAAGCATTCCCTGTGTTACACGCATTCCTCTCACCTACCTTCCGACGCGGCCCATCTGATTGATGACACGGTCGAGCATTTCGTCGATTGACGTAATATTCCTCGAAGACGCGTTGTACGCGTGCTGGAATTTGATCATGTTGGTCATTTCTTCGTCGAGCGATACCTGACTGACAGAGTTGCGTTGATTCTCTACAGAGTTCTGAAGCGTCTGGGTGTTCTCGCTCATACGTCTCGCTTCCTGCGTCTCGACGGCCATGCCGCCGATCATGCCTTCATAGAAGCTGTTGACGGTTGATCCTTCGCCGAGGAGGTCATCCACCCTTCCTTGAATGCCTGCGAGTTCCCGGGCATTCTCTCCGTCTCCAGCACTCTGTGACGCTGTTGCTGAGGCGGCGATGTTCGCTACGTCTTCCTGGATGGAGTCGATTACGCCAATTTCAGAAGCCATGCCACGATACACTCGATCTTCAGGATTACCATTCTTTGGAGCCTCTCCAACTGGGTAAGATGAATCGTAAGAAAAGAAGCCAATGTCCTGTGGTGTATCCCCATTTTCTATTTCATCCATGTCATCAAGGCTGGTGCCACTTTTATGAACAGCATTGAACTGATTCGCAAACGAAGAAGCGAGTTGATCCAAATCATCGAGCATCGATGCATAGCTTCCCTCTTGTTCATTTGTTCCCTCATGAACTCCCTTAATACCGAGAAAATCCGCTCCGTCCCCGTCTACATTAAGTTTCGCATCACGTCCGGTAGATTCTGAACGGACGACTAAGCGCTGCTGGCCATCCTGGTTCAGGATTTCTGCTTCCATGCCTTCGGTTCCATTAATCTTGTCTTTAATATCAGCAAGAGTGGAATCGGCACCTAGAGTAAATACGAGAGAGTCTCCAGTTTCAGTTTCCCCTTCATCGTTCTCGAACGTCCCCGATAGTGTCATATTTAAGCCATCCAGGTCTGCTCCTGTTGCTGGAAGAGCTTCAGAAACCGCATAAGCCGAATCACTCGGTGTATCTGTGACTGTACCGGCAAGATCGGCGAGTCCTTTCAGTTTGCCCGGGGTGGGAAAACCGTTGAAGTCGATTGTATGAGCTTCTCCTACTACTTCTCCGTCTTCAGATATCTGGTTGAGCTGGAGGTTATCAAAAGCGATACGGTTGCCTGAGTCCTGGTAATTGATGGACAGCTCATTCACCGATTCCTGCTCGCCGTCGACAAGGGCAGGCACCCCATCTATCGAATTCCCCTGCTCATCGGCAAGACGTACCGTCGCAATTCCGTCCGCAATCTCTTTCGAGGAAGAGGCACTCTGCTTGTATGACACATCGATGCTTACGATTTCCGACAGGTTATCAAGCAGACGATCGCGTTCATCGTACAGGTCGTTCGGCAACTGGCCGTGCGGTTCGATGTTGCCGATCTGCTGGTTGAGCTGATTGATCTGATTCAGCATCGAATTCGCGTCCTGTACGGTGACGTTCGCTTCCTGCTGCGCATCCTTCTGCAGCGTCTGCACCGATTCCGACAGGTAGTTGAACGTCTCCGCCACCGCTTTTCCTCGTTCTTTCACGACCGAGCGCGCCCCGGAGTCCTCCGGGTTCACCGCAAGATCCTGGAGAGACTGCCAGAAACGGTCCATCGTTTTCGCAAGTCCCTGGTCAGTCGGTTCGTTCATGATCTCTTCCATTTTACCGAGGCCGTTTTCAAGCGCATCGTAATACCCCGCCTTCGTCGCCTCGGAACGGAACTGATCGTCAAGGAACGCCTCGCGCACACGCTCGACGCTTCCTGCCTGAACGCCGCTCCCGATCTGCCCGGCCATTTCCGGGCGGTTCCGGGACGCAGGAGGGAAGGCCGCGGTCTGTTCCATATTGACACGCTGACGCGTATAGCCTTCGGTGTTGGCGTTGGAGATGTTATGCCCGGTTGTATAAAGCGCGGATTGCTGGGTGAACAATCCGCGTTTTGCTACTTCTAATCCATGAAATGTGGAAACCATAGTTATTCCTCTTTTCCTTACGCTCTCGAGTCGAAGACGGACCGTTTCGGTTTATCCGAGTCCTCTTCGCCGCCGTAATTCATATTCGACAGACTGGGCTGTAATAGATCAAGTGAAAGATTGATGAACTGCAGCGACTGCTGCGTAAGTTCAGCGTTGAGCCGCTCCTGGTTCTTGAGGTCGGCGAGCACGAGGATCATCGCTTCGTACTCGGCATTGAGTGCATCATACGATTCCCCTTCGAGTCGCTCCAGCATGTCACTCACCGTCGGGTCAGGATTCGTGATGCCCTGCTCCTCGTACCAGGCCGTGACGTTCGCCTGACGCACTCTTTCGACTTTTTCGACCGCCTGGATGTGCCTTCTCTCTTCCTGGCCGAGCTGCTGGAGCTTAGCGGTGTCGTTGTTCTTCAACGCTTCCGTCTTCTCCTTCGACGCATGCAAGAGACTTTTGTGCAGCTTCACGAGCCGCTTCATATCGGATATTATCGATTCGATCATAAAAGTGTTACTCCTTTATTTCTCACTCGGAGAAGAAATTGACCATTTTCCTGGCGGTGACGGAAGGATCCGGTTTGTACGTCCCGTTATCGACCTGGGCTTTCAATTCATCGATACGTTCACTGCGGGGAGTGGATACCTTTTCCGATTCCTGCATCGATTTGGCTTCTTTCGATATTTCAAGCTTATCCTGATTCGGATTCTGCTGGACTTGTTTCTGTTGGTGGACTTGTTTCTGATACGGATTCCAATTCGTCTGATTCGGTCCATTGATTTTCATCCGTGTCACCTCTTTTCTATAACATTCCGTACTGTGTTCCCCCTATTATATCGAACTTTGCGGGGGAAGGTTAAATAGTTACTATTTCTTATCTTTGTTGACCGAGTAATACGTCATGCTTTTTCTCATTGCCTGGTTTTCCCGTTCCTTCACGCGGCTGCCTAGTTCCTTATCACGCTCGTGTTGCCGGATTCCCTGGCTCATTTCATCCGAGCAGGAAGCGCACATTCGGCCTTCCTGGATGTGCGTACCGCAACGTTCACACTCATACGAAAGGCTCGGGAAGTTGGCCGGATGCAAACGTCTTTCCTTCACGAATTTACGGATCTGGTCTTCTTCCACTTCCGTCGCTTCTGAAATCTGTTCCACGGAAGCACTGCGATTTTCTCTATACCGCAAAAATTTGTACACGGTCTGAAAATCATCTTCTTCCTGCTTCCTGCAACCATCGCATACCGTCTGCGGGCCCTTCATGAACAGTTTACCACAGCGCGGACAATTTGCCGGTTCTGCCATATTCCTCACTCCTCGATTTATCTCTTTCCTTTATTATCGTCAGGAATGAAAGAGCGTTAAGCCTCTTACGGAAGTCGCGCCATTTTCTTTCAGCACCGCTGCCGCCTGCTTCATCGTCGTGCCTGTCGTGTAGATGTCGTCGATGAGCAGGATGTGTCCCTGGACTTTTGTCGTCGCATAGAAAGGGTTCGGTGCGTCGAGGCGCTCCCGCTTCGTTTTCTTCGACTGTTTTTCGGAGTGGGTACGGCCGAAACAGAGATGGGTTTTCTTCATTAAGAGACGCGAAATCGCCTCCGCCTGGTTGAAGCCGCGTTCGTCGAGGCGTTCCTCGCTGAGCGGAACCGGCACCCCTTTTCCCCGGACGAATGTCGGAAGGAAGGCGCTCATCGAAGTGAGGAGCTCGTAATCGCCGCGATACTTCCAGCGGGTGATCCACTCTTTAGCGAATTCATTATAATGAAGAAAAGAGGTATTCGAAAGTAATGGCGACTCTCTGTCACAGTCCGGGCATATCTTTTGGTAGCGCGGGTTGCAGCAGCGCGGACAGCCCTGGTCGATCTTTTCGAATCCATTGTGACAGTCCTCGCATAGACGGCTGTCGATAGCGGGCCTGAGCACGTTACTCCAGTCGGTCTTCGGGTGGATGGGCTGGAAACAATATATACATTTCATGGAGTGTATCCCCGTTTATTCATCCGTTTAATCGCATCGCGCGCTTCCACCATCGCATCGGTCTTCCCCTCCATGTAAAAACGCACGTCCCCGGTCGGGTCCTCCGCACTTCTCCCGGCGCGTCCGGCGATCTGCACGAGGGCCGCTTCGTCGAACACCTCGTGTCCAGCATCGATGACGTACACGTCCACCGATGGAAAAGTTACGCCGCGTTCGAGGATCGTCGTAGTGACGAGCGTTGGGATGTGCTGGCGGCGGAATTTTTCTATCAGTTCTTCCCGTTCCGGGGAATCGGAGTGCACGTACGGGATGTGGAGTTCTTCGGCGATTTCCTCAGCGCGGGTGATCGTCGGCGCGAACAGAAGCAATTGTCGATCGGTCTTTTCAATCGGCGGGAGTTTCGTCTTTATTTTGTGGAATAAATGGAAGGTCGGTACAGGCAGGGGGTGGCCGTGATAGCGGACAGGCACGAATACTTTCGGGAGACGCTTCTGTTTTTTTCGCGGGGTGGCGGTGAGGTAGATGATGGCGGCTGTAGTTGTAGCCGCCTGTACGCTCGCCCATTGCAATGATGCGTCTTTATGAAAAGGGAAGGCGTCCACTTCGTCGATGATCAGGACGTCGAAGGCCTGCTTGTAGCGGTAGAGCTGATGCGTCGTGCTGAGGACGATAGGCGTGTAGGTCGACTGCTTCGCATGCCCTCCATATAGCGCTGCGACCGGTACGTCCGGGAACGCTGCTTCGATCCGGGGTCGGAGTTCACGCACCACATCCGCTCGCGGGGTGGCGATGCAGACACGCTTCCCTTCGACGAGGGCCTGTTCGATGCCGGGGAAGATCATTTCCGTTTTGCCTGCACCGCAGACGGCATGGACCAACAGGGTGCCGCTCGTAGTGACAGTGCGGCTGATTTCGTCTGCTGCGAGTTGCTGATGGCGGGTGAGCGTGCCGGTCCAGCGCAGAGTTCCTGTCGCCGGGAGCTGGTGAGACGATGGCATTTCGTAGAGGGGTGCGCATGATGTGACGCGCCCCATCTGGATACAGTTGCGACAGTACAGGCATTTCTTCCTCTGGCATGAGGCGTGCGGGAATTTTGCGAGTTTATGCCTTTTCGTATTGCCGCACCGCTGGCATTGTCTTTTCAGGAAACCGGGGTGCTGCTTCAATAGGGATTTATCTATATAGGAAGGGATTTCTTCTTTCGTAAGCCATTGGCCGCTGAACATGGACGTCCTCCTCTGGGTTTATCTCAGATTTATTGGTGGTTATCTCAAAAAAATTCAGTTTATCTCAATTTCTCGTGCATTTATCTCAATTTCTCGTGCATTTATCTCAATTTTTTCTGATTTATCTCAAAAAGTATACTTTCTTCTTATTGGGTCCTTCCGATCGCACAGTATTTTTCTTCAAAATATGATGAACAGCCCGGGAATCCTGCATCTGCAGAAACCAGCGCGCCTGACGATTGGTGATCCGTTCCCCGAACAGCAGCCGGTAGTCTTCCAAAGTAGAAAGATGTGCCCGCTTTTCACGGGCGCCGCACACACAGTGCCAGACCGTGCGGACCCGTTGCATCGACAGACGACCGCAGTCCTTGCAGCGCACACCGGGGAGCACGTCCGCCGCATTCACGCCCATCCGTTTCAGTACATCCGTCTCTGCCGGGCAGTGAGCCTGAAGTAATTTTTTTCTTAAAAAGGTTTTATCTATGAGGGGGCTGTCGTACATAAGAGAGTCGATATAAAAGGGAATCATATCAGGACGAAGCACGTCCGGGGGAAGGTCGCCTGCGATACGGGCTTTCCGGTTGGCGGCGATGACGAGCGCTTCACACGGAAGTGAGGGGTCTCCGAGAAATTCCAGGAGCTGCATCCGCTGGCGCCGTGCCTGGAGGACCGGGTCCGGGAAAGTTTCCGTCTTCCCTTCCCACTCACGTAGGAGCTGTGCACGTGCTGTATCGAAAAGGAGGGTGCCGCGGTGATTTTTCACTTCCAGAATCGCAAGGAAATTTTCATGCACGATCAGACAGTCGATCTGGAAAAAGGATTCTATGGAGGGGAGCCGCAGTCCGTAGTAGATGTCGAAATCAGAGGGTAGAAGGGAAAGGGGGTAAGCGAGGGATTGTTCTCCCTGGAAGCCGGAAACCATACGGGAAATCATCTGGTCGACTTCATCTGAGAGCGGCATATGAGCGCGGGCGTGGAGGGCGCGCCATGCGTCAAGAAACGGAGGCTCGGGTGGTTTTACGATCACTCTTTGTACCACCCGAGTCCCATTGCTCCTTCGCCGAGATGCGTGCCTATGACCGGACCGAAATGGCTGATGGTGACGGTCACATTTTCGTAGCGTTTCTCGATTTCCTGCTTCCATGCCCGGGCTTCTGCAGGCCGGTTGGCGTGGATGACAGCGGCGTGGACCCTGGAGCCGTCCGCTGCCGCTTCGTCGAAGAGCTCGAGCGTCCGTTTACGCGCCTTTTTATAAGTGCGGATCTTTTCGAAAGGGACGATTTTCGTATCGACGAAATGCAGGATCGGTTTCACCTGAAGCATGCTGCCGATGAAGGCCTGCGAGCCGTTCAACCGTCCGCCACGGGCAAGATGCCTGAGGTCGTCGACGATGAAATAAGCGCTCATCGACTGCTTCATCTCCCCGAGACGTTTCATGATCTCTTCCGGAGGTTCCCCTCCCTGGGCGCAGCGGGACGCTTCGAGAGCATAGAACCCCTGCATCAGGCAGCTGATTTCCGAATCGAACAGATGAAGCCGGATTCCTTCGACCATATTCCCGGCGGAGTGCATCGCCTGGTAGGTACCGCTGATGCCACTGGAGAGAGTGATGGCTATGACGTCATCATAATTCTCCTTCAATTCCTCCAGCTTCTCCATCACCGCTCCGACAGAAGGCTGGGACGTCTTCGGCAACTCCTCCGTCTCCTTCACTTTTTCATAAAATTCTTCCGTCGTGATATCTATTTCCTCCCTGTACGTCTCCTCGCCGAAGATGACGTTCAGGGGCACCATATGTATATTCAAATCATTTCTCGCATGTTCCGGGATATAAGCAGTGCTGTCTGTGAGGACCACCGTTGTCATCGAATCTTCCTTCCTTGTTGAAAGCCTTTTCTACATTCTATCGTACTTGCTCGTATATTTCAGCTAAAATTCCTGAAGCGGACGTATTCTCTTTCGGACAGGGGGTATCCATCCATGGACATGAGACTTAAGCGTTGGAAAAGGAGCAGCAGATGTAACTGGGCTCCAGATAAAAAAGCCAGAACGGAAACCCTTCCGTTCTGAACTCTCTTTTTCCTTATAACACTTCGACCCAGCCGTTCTTGATAGCAGTCACAACCGCCTGGGTACGGTCGTTCACGTTCATCTTCGTCAAAATATTCGATACGTGGTTCTTGACGGTCTTCTCGCTGATGTAAAGGGACTCTGCCACCCCTTTGTTCGAATTCCCATCAGCCAGAAGCTGCAACACTTCGCACTCTCTGCGAGTAAGCAGATGTAAAGGCTTACGATACTCGACAGCCTTGTACGCGTAGCCGTCGTTCCCATCCGATAGTCTGCGGTATTCTTTCACCAGGTTGTGTGTCACGCGCGGATGAAGATAGGAACCGCCCTGGGATACGACCCGGATCGCTTCGATCAGGGATTCCGAATCCATTTCTTTCAGTAGATATCCTTGCGCCCCTGTTTTCAATGCATGCGTCACGTAGTTCTCGTCATCGTGGATGGAGAGGATGATCACTTTCAGATCCGGAAAGCGTTCCGTCACTTCCGCTGTCGCTTCCACACCGTTTTTCCCGGGCATATTGATGTCCATCAGTACAACGTCCGGTCCGTATTGCTCGATCAGCTCGAGAGCGACTTCTCCGTCATCACCTTCTGCGACGACTTCAAAACTGTCTTCGAATTCGAGGATCCGCCGTACGCCTTCACGAAATAATTTGTGGTCGTCGATAAGTAGAATTTTAGTCGTCATCGTTTCTCCTCCTGTGCTCTTGTCATGAAATGAGTCCTTTAATAAGACTATATTCCCGATTTTACAACTTTACAAGCTATTTTTCTTCCGATATCGGCAATTTGATCGTAACACTCGTGCCTTTACCGATGCCGGAATCGATATCGAGGTCCCCGCTCAGCATATCCACACGTTCATGCATGCCGATCAAGCCGAACGAACCCTTCCGCTTCCCTTCCATATCAAACCCTTTGCCATCGTCTTTCACGATGATCATGATCGTCTGCCACGTAAGCTCGACTTTCACATCGATACGATCGGCCTCCGCATGTTTGACAGCGTTTTGCACCGCCTCCTGTACGAGGCGGAAAATCGCGACTTCATACTGTGACTCGAGCCTCCGCTCTTTGCCGAAAGATTGGAACCGGATATCAAGTTCATGATAGTCGGAAACCGTCGCCAGATACTTACGTAATGTGGGAACGATTCCGAGGTCATCAAGCGCCATCGGCCTGAGATCATAAATGATCCGGCGTACTTCGTACAGGGAGGAGCGCACCATTTTCTTCACGCTGCGCATCTCGGTGATTCCTTCTTTGACCGAACGCTCCTTGAACGTCCTCTCCACCAGGTCGGAGCGGAGTAACACATTCGCAAGCATCTGTGCCGGGCCGTCGTGGATTTCCCTCGACAGACGACGCCGCTCCTCTTCCTGGGCTTCGATGATCTGAAGGCCGAACTCCTGCTTTTGCTTCGCATCCTGAAGCGCTTCGCTCACTTCCCGGAAGTCTTCATTCAAATAATTGAGAACGACCGATATCTTTCCGCCCAGCTTCTCCGCCTTATCGATCGTTTCGTCGATGTCTCTGAGACGGCGTTCGATATCATCTCTACGTTCTCTCAGCTGTTTTTCCTTTTCTCTGGCCATGGAGAGGTTCATTTGCAGTTGGTGTGTCTCTTCATACATATTACGTATTTCCGTTTCCGAATACTCATTGAACTGTTCACTCATCTGAGACAGCCTCTGTCTCGCCACTCTTGACTTTTTATCCAGATCGTCGCCCTGTTCGATATAGGCGTCGATCTGGATTTTCAGGTCCTCGAGTTCTTCTTTCAGGTTCTCATATTCTTTGCGGGATTTCTCACTGATCGTGAATACCTCATCTTTACTGTTCGATACGTGATCCACCATTTCCTGTATAATTGCATCAAGAGACTTTTCGACCATGGGATTGTCCGCCATCGGAACCGTCCTCCATTCTTGCCTTATATTTCATTCGTTTTGCCTAAGTCATTCTATGGGGGTGGAAAGTCATTTCTTCAAAAAAACCTTTTTCTTCATTTGCCGATACGACTCTTCCTGTATATAATAGAGTTTTGGGAGGCAAATAATACTATGCTGAATTCTTATTATACGGTAAAACCCGAAGGAGAAAAAGAACTAGTTATACAAAAATCCCGTTTCATCGGCTATATCCGTCGCTGTGAAACAGAAGAAGAAGCGAATACGTTCATTAATGAGATCAAAAAGAAACATAAAGATGCGACGCATAACTGCTCCGCTTATCTGATCGGTGAACACGACCTGATCCAGAAAGCGAACGATGACGGAGAACCGAGCGGCACCGCCGGCGTACCTATGCTTGATGTTCTGAAAAAACGCGGTCTTAAAGATACAGCCGCTGTCGTCACCCGTTATTTCGGCGGGACGAAGCTCGGGGCGGGCGGACTGATCCGCGCTTACTCCGGAGCCGTCTCCGAAGCGATCGATGAAACAGGGATGGTGGAGCGTCGACTGATGAAACAGATGAACGTTACCATCGATTATTCCCTACTCGGAAAAGTCGAAAATGGAGCAAGACAGTCCAAATTCATCCTCGACAGGGTTAACTACCTTGAAAAAGTGGAATTAGTACTATATACAGAAAATGAAGACCAGGAAGAATTCCGTGACTGGATAACTAATATCACCAGCGGCCAGGCAGAACTCCTGGAAGGGGACCTTTCCTATAGGGAGCTCGATGTCCCGAGTGATAAACAAAAGGAGTAGCGACAACATGAATAAATGGATGAAACGAATAATTTGGACCATCCTATTCGTCGTGCTTTTGTTTGTCGGGGCGGCGGCAGGATATGGTGCTTACCTGACGGACAAAGTACGCGATTCGACGAACGACGCCCAGGAAGAACTCGACCGGGGAGAAAAGTCCGACAAACGGGAAACAACCGTAACTCCCGGCAAAGATCATTTATCCGTCCTTTTCGTAGGGGTGGATGCCAGTGAGAAACGTTCCGATAACCAGGACGACCGGAACAATCTCTCGGACGCCCTCATACTCGCCACGTTCAATAACGACGATAAATCTGTACAGCTATTGAGCATACCACGAGACACCTACACCTATATCCCGGAAGTGGAACGAAAAGACAAAATCACCCACGCGCACGCTTATGGCGGTATTGATTCCACCGTGGAAACGGTCGAAGGATTGCTTGATGTGCCGGTCGATTACTACGTGCGTCTGAATTTCAATTCGTTCGTGGAAGTAGTCAATGCCGTCGGTGGCGTCAAGTACGACGTCCCTTACGACCTGGAGGAGCAGAACTCCAAAGACCAGGCGGAAGCGATCCAGCTTGAAGAAGGAAGACAACTCCTGAACGGGGAGGAAGCGCTGGCCCTGGCACGTACCCGTAAACAGGACAGTGACCTCGAACGTGGACAGCGTCAGATGGACCTCATCAAGGCAATCGCCAATGAAGTCTCGTCCTTCAGCTCCTTCCGCAGTTACGATGACATCATCGATGCGGTCGGGGATGATATGACGACGAATATGTCCTTCGATCAGATGATCACGTTCAAAGACTATTTCCTACAGGAAAATGGCTTCGAATTCGACACGATGCAACTTGAAGGAGAAGGAGGCTTCGCCGATAACGGCATCTGGTATTACAAGACAGAGGAAGACAGTCTTGAAGATACCCAGGAAGAGCTCCGCACCCATCTCGGCCTGCCTGAACTCGATTCAGATAATAACAACTCGTGGGACGATGAGGAAAATGATTTCGCCCAGGATGATGAAGAAGAGGAAGATCCACCGAATTCCGGGACTTCCTGGTAAGATAGGACACTGCCGTCGCAGTGTTCTTTTTTTGACGAAAAAACCCCCGGGGCTAGAGACCCCCGGGGCACATTGTTGATTATTCTTCAGGTTTTTCTTCAGAGTTTTCCTCATCTTCTCCGAATCGTTCCGTCACTTCATAATTTTCATCTTCCAAGAGCTTCTGATCGTGACCGCCGAGATACTGATCGGCTCTGTACATATGTCCTGCAATCTTCTGACCCCAGTAAGGATCGGACGCATACTTCACGTTCATCCCCGTCGATTTGTTTCCGAGCGTGTAGCCGTTGAAGTGCTCACCTTTTTCCACAAGATACTCAGTCGTCAGTTTTTTCTCTGCAAGGTAGCGAATCGAACCTTCAAACGATTCAAATACCATAGCTCCATCATAGGCGTTTCCATCGACTGCGTCGATTCCGAACAGGTTGTTCTTATCACGGGCGATTGCACTCTTGCCCCAGGCACTCTCGTGAATAGCGTGGGCCATCAGGTAAAGGGCGTTCACACCCTGTTCCTCGGCTACTGTCACGAAGGCGTCCCCATGACCGATCAACGGACTGTCGGGATGCTGTGACGCGATATATTCATCGAGCATCTCTCCGTTGTAGTGCCCTTGTCTGCGAAGGTCGAGGTTATTGAAAAACGTCGCTTCTTCGCCGTTGAAGGTAGTACCGTCCCAGCTCGTAACGATTTCCCCTTCCCCGAGGGAGTCAGGAGCTTTACCGTAGCTATACGTTACATAGCTGTTACTTAAAGCGCGATAGATAGTATGTTGCAGCGTGCCGTTCACATTTCTATAATATGATGCGCCTGGTCTGGAATCCGACTCGATCTTCTGGAAATCTTCCGGAATGAACGTCACATCTTCAGGTTTGACGAACACTCTCTTCCCGGCCAGTTCCGCTTCGATCGCATTACTACGAGAACGTACATAGTTCAGTTCCACCTGCCCGTTCACATAAGTCGAGGAAGTCCCGAGGGAAGCATCCGTATAAAAAATCGTGAAAGCGTTCGTTACCAGCTGGGAGCCTTCAGGAGCCCAAAAAATATTTCCGTTCTTAATGATCACCTGGCCCTCTCCTGCGTTGGCCACTCCTTCACTCAAACTGTCATAAGAAGTGCCGAAATCCCAATCCTCAAGGGAATCCAGCGTTACGAGCTGAAACTCCTTCGACACGTAAAAAGGCATTTCCACTTTGTTCTGAATCGTATTCTTGCCGTGCTTCGCTTTGATGCGATCCTCTACAATATGTAAAGTGTATTTAGTATCTACAAGATAATCTGTCTCTGGCTCAACTTTGACTGTCTTATCATCATCCATCAACGTCACAGTTACAGGATAACCTATTTCGTTTTCATCTTCTACCATAACTGCAAAATCATTAACCGAAGATCTTTCGAGTTCTGTATTGAATTCGATTTTCCATGTTTTATCCGGCGCTACATTAATCTTTTCGCCCCACTCTTTCGTCTCTGCCTGGGCACAGGTGGCAAAGCCTAAAAACAGAGCGGCAAAAAGAAAGAAACCGAACCATCTCATTTTCACATGAAACTCCCCTTTTTTATCAATCTGTGTCCATTATAATGGTTTTCGGCAAAAGTGCCTACACCTCAAACGGACTATTTATAAGAAAAGCTCTGTTAAAGCCGGTTGTTGATTTTAAGGACGAAGGGTGGAGACGCCTGCGGGACTGGCATGAACGGAAAATCCCCGGGATCGACCATAGGGAGATTCCGGAAGTTGACGTCATGCCCGCGGCAAGCTTCCACCCGTAGAGACGAAAATCAACAATAAACGATGACAGAGCCATAAGAAAAATGAATTACTCCGGGGAGACGTCCTGGCGTAAGCAGGAGTTTCTGGATGACTTCATCCCCGGGAAAAGCTTTTGGACATTTGCGCAGGGTTCAACGCTCCGCTCCGGCCGTGAGCACCTCAATCCACAAAGTTATGAGGTGCTCAGACAATTCTCCCTACACTGAGCACCTCATAACTTCTCCAAATGAGGAACTCGGAGTCTGCTTAACCTACCGAACACCTCAAACACCCCTTCCACAATACAAAAGGACTGCCTTCTCTTATAAAGAGAAAAGCAGTCCTTTTGCAGTTATCAACGCTTCGATTTATGTCCTTTGAACAGATTCAGAATCGGTCGGTATTCCTTACCGATCAGACCGGTGAATTCCACCAGAAGTTCCAGTAACAGCACGAGCACCGCGAGCACGATGAACGCACCATATAAAGTCGCCTGGGAAAAGATGACCGCAGCGAGACTGAACAGGGCGCTGATCGTGTAGATGACGAGCACGGTCTCCGGGTGACTGTAACCGAGATTCAGAAGATTATGGTGCAAGTGTGATTTGTCCGGCGCGGACATCGGCTTTTTCTGCAATCGGCGTCGTATAATCGCAAAGACGGTGTCAGAGATCGGAACCCCGAGGATAATGACCGGGATGACGAACGAGAACAAAGTTACGTTTTTGAACCCGAGCAGGGAAAGCACACTGATCATGAAGCCGAGAAACAGAGCTCCCGTATCCCCCATGAAAATCTTTGCGGGATAAAAATTATAAATAAGGAACCCTACGGTACTCCCGAGCATCATCAGACCGGCGAATACGACGAATACGTTCCCCATCGTGATCGCCATCCCTGAAATAGTGAGCAGCGCGATAGCCGAGACACCTGCGGCAAGTCCGTCCAGACCATCGATCAGGTTGATCGCGTTCGTTATAGCGATGATCCATACCATCGTTATGATTTCACTGAATACCCCGAATTCAAGTGTAGACTCCGTAAATGGGACATTGATGAAAGAAACGACGATACCTTCCCCTGCGTAGACAACAATCCCAGCTGCAACTATCTGTCCGGCGAGTTTCCACTTCGGTGAAAGCTCTCTCATATCGTCCCACACACCGGTCACAATGATGAGTGACGCACCGATGAGTACAGGCCAGAAAATAGGTGTAGCCGGCATGAACAGGAAATATCCGAGGATAAAGCTGATGAAAATTGCGAGGCCACCGAGACGCGGCATCAGTATTTTATGAACTTTTCTGTGGTCCGGTTTATCTGTCGCTCCTATGAAGACAGCCAGTTTCTTCACCATAGGTGTGATGAAAACAGCTGCGATGAAGCAGAACAGTAAGGCCTGATATTCCATCAAGACCCTCCTCCATTTAATAGTTACCTTCGTTTTATAAAACAAACTCACCGTTATCTTTTCATGTAATACAAACCATTAGAAATTATACCACAAGTATCCCCGGTTCCGAAAAGACATCTTTAGTATTACATTACCTAATTTCTTCTCGCTAAACTGGGTCTATGTACACAGCATCTTCAATGATGCAAAGGCCAGTATTTATTTCAATATCTATTTAATAACCTTAAATATTCAAATAGATAAATAAACTTTTTCAAACAAATAGCCCAGGGGATGTCTCCCCCAGGGCTATAACTTTAGTTCACTTCCAATTTATAATATTCTTCGATTCCGCGAGTTACCGCTTCTGCGAACAATTCACGATATCTGTCCGACATCAGCTTCGGATAGTCGCCGGAGTTCGTGATGAAGCCGAGTTCCACGAGCACAGCCGGAAGGAACGTCTCACGGATGACGTGGAAGTTACCATGTTTCCCGCCACCACGGTCGCTCATGTCCGCCATCTTCACGAGCTGTTTCTGGATTTCTTTTGCCAGGAGACAGCTTTCTGTCGCTGTCGAAGTTCCGTCTTTGTAACAGAACGTTTCCGCTCCATTAGCTGAGCGGGTAGCTGCGTTTGTATGGATACTTACAAACAGATCCGCAAATCGTTCTTCCGAGAATTCCACACGCTCGGAAAGACGCAGGAAGGTATCTGTACTTCTTGTCATGACCGGATTAGCTCCGCGTGCTTCCAGTTTGTCGTACACACGTTTCGAGACATCCAGGTTGATCTCTTTCTCCACGCCTTGCCCGTAGTTGGCACCGCCATCATGCGCGCCATGCCCCGGGTCGACAACGATAAGCTGATCCTGAAGCACGCCTCCGCTGACAGAACGAAGTTTCATGAAGTTCTTGTGCATCCAGCCTTCTTGTCCATTATAATCAACTTTTGCCCAAAAACCGTCATATCCATAAATCTCAACGCGGTCCCCTCTTGCGTAAGAGCCGAGCTGGCTGTACGAAGAATCCGGGCCTTTCCTTACGTTGAGCGTATCAGCTGTAACCGTACCGAAAGAAACAATTCCATCTCCTCTGTCAGGTTCAGGGTTTAGAATTTCGCGTTCTGTGGTAAACACTTTTTTGAAACGGTCTTTCATATCTTTGCCGTTTTTGAATTCGATGGTTTGACCTACAAAAATGGTGTATGTAGCACCACTTTTATATCCATCTTCAGGGGCGGGGACGACTACGGTCGATCCATCTTCCACGTATGGATCGATTCCGTCGATCCTCCCGACCCCTTTTTCTTTCACTTCGATATTCCATTTATTCAGACTGGATTCTTCGACATCCATATTGAAATCGATTCTCCACTCTTTATGTACATCCACATTTTCCACTTTTTCTCCTACACTGATGAAAGTGATTTCTTCAGCGTTTGTAGCCAAAGGTAATATCAATAAAACCAGGAAACTGACCAGCAGAGTGACGACGTTTTTTCTAGATGACATCCAGGTTCCTCCTAATAGTTAATTTTGTTCATTATAATCGCTTATTAAAGAATACCACGAAGCCCTCTTCCTTTTCTACATTTTTTCCACATGCACCCTGTAATTTAGTCAAATAGGCATACGTAGTTTTACAATTGTGTTACAAGACCTTGATTGAAAACTTCCACACACTGCTAGTCACTTCTATCCCTTCATGCTAGAATGAGAATTAGTGACTTTACTAAATCAGGGAGCGTTTACTTATGATAGAAACCATTAAAAAGAATCTGTTCGACAAACATGAACGACAACTTAATAAGTACAGAAAACTTGTGGAAGCCATCAACGATAAAGAACCGGAGATGGAAAAACTCTCAGATGAAGAATTGAAGCAAAAAACCGAAGAATTCCGTTCTGCCATCGACAATGGTTCCAGTATCTTCGACATACAGATCGATGCCTTCGCTGTAGTGCGAGAGGCTGCCAGACGTGTACTTGGGCTTCGCCATTTTGATGTGCAGCTGATCGGCGGGCTTGTCATGACAGAAGGGAATATTTCGGAAATGGCTACCGGAGAAGGGAAAACACTTGTCGCGACTCTTCCGAGTTACTTACGTGCCCTTGAAGGGAAAGGGGTGCACGTCATTACGGTCAATGAATACTTGGCCGAACGCGATTTCGAATCGATGGGACCTCTATATGAATTTCTCGGACTGACGACAGGGCTCAACGTTCCTCAGATTTCTCCAAAGCAGAAACAGGATGCTTATCAGGCGGATATTACATACGGTATCGGAAACGAATTCGGGTTCGATTTTCTGCGTGACAACATGGCTCAACAAAAACAGCAGCAGGTACAGCGCCCCTATCACTTTGCCATCGTCGATGAAGTGGATAGTGTGCTGATCGACGAAGCGAAGACGCCACTAATCATCGCCGGTAAAACGATGGCAAGCGCAAAGCTTCATAAAGTGTGCGCCCGTCTGGCTAAATCTTTCAAGAATGAAGTCGATTATACATTCGACCGTCAGACGAAAGGTGTCAGTCTTAGTGAGGACGGAATCACCAAAGTGGAAAGAGCGTTCGGCATCGACAACCTTTTCGATTTGGAACACCAGACGCTTTACCACTACACTATCCAGGCCGTACGAGCCCATGTCATGTTCGAACGTGACGTCGATTACATTGTTCATGAAGGGGAAATCAAGCTCATCGATATGTTCACCGGACGTATGATGGAAGGGCGTACACTCTCGGATGGGCTGCACCAGGCAATTGAAGCGAAAGAGGGTCTTGAGATTACAGAAGAGAATAAGACGCAGGCCTCTGTAACCGTTCAGAACTATTTCCGTATGTATCCGATCCTTTCCGGAATGACCGGGACGGCAAAAACGGAAGAGAAAGAGTTCGAAACCGTTTATGGAATGGGTGTCATTCCTATCCCTCGCAACAAACCGATGCAAAGGGTGGATCACCCCGACCTAGTTTTTGAAACGACGGAACAGAAATACCGGAAAATGGTCGAGGAAGTACAAGCGCGTCACGCCAAAGGGCAGCCGATCCTCATCGGTACTACTTCTATCCTTCAATCAGAGAAGGTCGCTGAATACCTGGATGAGGAAGAAATCCCCTATGAACTATTGAATGCTAAAAGTGTAGAACAGGAAGTCCGCCTCATTTCGATGGCAGGTCAAAAGAACAGGATTACGATTGCGACGAACATGGCAGGGCGAGGTACAGATATCATGCTCGGGGAAGATGTAGCGGAAGTCGGTGGCCTGCACGTCTTAGGTACTGAACGTCACGAAGCGCGGCGGATCGACAACCAGCTGAAAGGACGTTCCGGCCGCCAGGGAGACCCGGGTTCCACCCAGTTCATCATTTCTATCGATGACGACATGATGCACCGGTACGCAGAAGATGAAGTGGAACGTAAGAAGAAATCCCTGAAAACGGATGAAGAAGGCCAAGTGATGAATAAAGATATTTATAAATTCATCGACACTGTGCAGAAGATCAGTGAAGGAAGCAATTACAACATCCGCGAGTTCACGCTTAAACTCGACGACGTCATCAACGACCAGCGGGAAGTCGTTTATGAACTCCGCAACCGCATTCTGCATGAGGAAGACGCCGTTTCCAACATCGCACCGATGCTCGATTCCTACGTCGAACAGCTTATTGAAAAGCATTGTCCTGATACAATCGCACCTGATGACTGGCCGCTTTCCGATATTGAAAACGAACTGAATCGAATCATGCCTAGCGTTCGAATTCACATGAAAGACAAAAACTTCGAAGATATCGAGGATATAAAAGAATTTACCCAGCGCGCAGTCGACGGCTACAAAGAACAGTTGGATGAGTTGAAGAAGAATCCGATCCTTCAAGCCCGTTTGAAACAAGGGGCAGTGGCAGTCATGGATCAGCTATGGATCCGTCATCTGGAAATGATGAACCGTCTGAAGGAAGGTGTCGGCATCCGGCAGTATCAACAGGAAGACCCGATACGCCTTTATCAGAATGATGGTCTCGATATCTTCCAGCACACATACTTTGAGATGAAGAAAGGTATGCTTCTGCACTTATCCAACCTGGTGCAGGGATTATATAATAAACAATCGGCTAAGAAGAAAAAGGAGAATCAGTGATGCTCAACTTTTTTCGTAAAAATAAGCAGGAAGATGGAGAGGAAAATAAGAAAGGTAATGAATCCGCAGTAGATGCTTCGGAACTTTTTGAAGAAGTGGACGAAGACGCTTCCGGAGAAGAAGTCGAAACTCCGCTCTCTCTCCACCCCGACTGGAAGCTCGACGAAGAGGAGACTTACGTATATCGGTTCATCAACAATGAAAATCCCCCATTGAAACCTAATCAGATTTCCCTGGCCGGCTATGAACTGAAAAAGATTTCTAAAGATGTAGCTGTGGGGGCGTTCGTACGCCATTCGTTACCGAAGCCCATTTCCTTTCAGAGTACGACGATTGTACTTATGAAGGAAGATGGCCAAAAACTTGCCCGGAAAGAATTCGACCTGTCTGAAGCCGGAGAACTCCCTCCGACCTCCAGTCGTCCCCACCCTTTCATTTTCAAAAAGAAAGACCTTCTCGTCCCGGTGGAGGAGATTCCTCAGGATGGATGGAGACTGGCCTTTGAATTGAAAAAGAAAAAAACCGAACATTCCTTGGACCTTGATGAAAGCTGGGAAAAGTCCATGGCAGAAGAAGACATCTCCAAATTGGAAAAATTCGTAGGGCGACTCAAGTCTCCGAAAACGGGAGAAGTCAATTTCATGAGTGTCAAAGCTCACCAGACCGATAATGAAGATTTGCATATCACGATGCTGATTCGAAACGGCAGTGAAAAGAACATCGAATTACAACAGGTTCCTCTTCAAGTGGAAGACGCTTCCGGAGAAATTGTAGCACAGGGTGGCTTCAATCTTGAAAACTTCGAAGTGAAGGCAAACACAAGCAAACCCTGGACCTTCATTTTCCCGTCTTCGATGCTAAAAAAATCCGAGGTTGATCTAAGCACGTTCAAAGCCTACCCTATACAAAAATAAGAGGTAGGGAGTTCATACCTCCCTACCTCTTATTTGTATTGTTCTTCAAGATTGTTCTTCATGAGCTCATACATATTAATGCTATACTGACCGGCTGACTTTTCGGCATGGTTCACCTGGTGTGTAAAAAAACTGGCCGCAAAAGATAAATAAGCACTTTTGCTGACCCCGAGCTCATTCGCTTTTTCTTCTATGATATGGTATAAATCCTCTTCCAAGCGGACGCTTACCTGTTTTTTCATTACGTTCAACCCCCCTCTGGCATCATATCTGTTTTCGAAATAATTGTAAAGAAACCACAGAAAAGGAGCTGTCTATGAAATACATACTATTTACGTTACTTGTCACATGTCTAACGCTCATCTCCGCTATCTCTGTTTCTGCTACGCCGGATGAAGCGATTAAAGACATCATACGCGATCATTATGTAGATACCGTAAGTAAGGATCTGCTGAAAGAACCCGCAGAAACCATTTTCTCTGAGCTCGACCCCTACTCCAGGTACGTCACCCGTGAAGAGCTTGACCAGCTGTATAATTCCATCGACCAGGAAATCACCGGTATCGGTATCACGATCCAACATAATATTATCCAATCCGTCATCCCCGGGGCGCCTGCTGAAAAAGCGGGGCTTGAGGGCGGTGATGTAATCAGGAAAGTGGACGAGACGAGCGTTGAAGGAATGAGTGAAACGGCTCTCGGAGGTCTTCTCCAAGGTGAGGAAGGCACCGCTCTTACTCTTACAGTGCGGCGTGGGGACGAGCTGCTTACATTCGAGGTCCGTCGTGCAGAGTTCTCCATCCCTTCCGTACGTACCCGGCAACTGGCTGGAGACATCGGTTATATGAGCATTTCCTCCTTCAACAGTCGTTTAGGAGAAGAGATCTCTGAGATACTTAAAGAGAATGATGCCCAGCACTGGATTCTTGATTTCCGTAACAATCCAGGAGGCTATGTCCAGGCAGCCAGACAGCTCGCCGGATTCTTCCCTTCTGCAAAGGATGCTCTGCTCGTAGAACACAGGGGCGTCACGGGGACGTGGAAGGCTATTTCCCAGGAAGAATCTTTCCCTTCAACCACATCCATGCTCGTGAATGGCTCAAGTGCCAGCGCTTCTGAAATCGCTGCCGGTTTTTACAAAGATTATAATCTCGGCACGATTTACGGTCAAACGACCTTCGGAAAGGGACTTATGCAACAAGCTTTTGAAATCGAGGGTGCCGGAGCGGTATTGCTGTCCGTGAATCGCTTCTTCACTCCTGATTTCCATGCTATTCAGGGCTCAGGTGTCACACCCGATGTGAAGACGTATCTTCCTTTACTCGAAGCACATTTTGATGCTCTTCGTTCCACGACCTCTTTCCCAGCTTTCAAACCGATCGATGAGGTACGTGAAGAAAAAGTATTCACTGTTGAAGTGAACAGACCTACAAATCTCTCTTCAATTGCAGAACACATAGAAATACTGCAACTGGGAGGTTATGAAGTGGATGCAACTATCAAAAAAGTCGACAGTACAACGTTCAAGGTCAACCCTGAGACCCTCGTCTCCGGGTCGGAATATGTCCTCACTATAGAACCCGGATGGACCACTGTTCAGGGAGCCGATGCCCCCGGCGGGATTCTCCAACGGTTTTCCGTTAAATGAAGTATGGCTGAGCACCTGACTCATCACTCCCTGCACTATTGAAAAATATATTTATTATGACGAAGGAACCTATTCTTTTTCAAAAAAATTCTCGATATTCACGTTTCATAGCGTGTACAATAAGGAATGCACAAAAAATAACCCCAATTATGTGTAATTGGGGAAAAAGTTTGTTTAGGAGGATGTACACCTTATGGCTATAAGGGAAAGAAAGAAACTTGAAAGATCGCTGAAGCCTCACTGGGTATGGGCGATCGCTTTCGGTTCCGCCATCGGTTGGGGAGCTTTTGTTTTGCCACCGGACTGGATGAGCGACGCGGGGCCGCTCGGAGTTATCATCGGTATCCTGTTGGGTGCCGCACTCATGATGGTCATCGGAGTCAGCTACGGATTTCTCATTGAGAAGTTCCCGGTGACAGGGGGAGAATTCGCCTATGCCTACATAGGATTCGGGAGAAAGTTCGCCTTCGTCGCAGGTTGGTTCCTGACGCTCGGTTATATGTGTATTGTAGCCTTGAACGCCTCTGCGCTATCGCTATTAGCTAAATTCCTGTTCCCGGATATAATGGCTATCGGAACAATGTATACCGTAGCCGGCTACAACGTTTCTATCATGCAGATTTTAATTTCAAGTATCGCCATCATCATTTTCGGTCTGCTGAATATACGGGGAGCCAAATTCTCGGGAAACATACAGTTTATTTTCGCAATGGTACTGATTGCAGGTATCACCCTGCTCGGACTCGGAGCCATTTTCACAGAAGGTCCGAGCCTTTCGAACGCAACACCAGCTTTCAAACCGGATCAGTCCATGGTCATTTCCGTGCTGACGATCCTGGCACTTGCTCCTTTCGCCTACGTCGGGTTCGATAATATTCCGCAAGCGGCGGAAGAATTCAATTTCGAACCGAAGAAAGCATTCGGACTTATCATCTGGTCTCTTCTTGCTGCCGGACTTGCGTATTCCGCGATGATTCTGATTACCGCAAGTACCATGCCGTGGCAGGATCTCCTCGGAGTCATCGATTCCCAGAATATCGAATGGGGAGTAGGACATGCTATTGAAAGTTACATGGGACGTCTCGGTGTATTCATCATCGCAGCTGCTGTTTCGATGGGGATATTCACCGGTCTGAACGGTTTCATGATTTCCTCAAGCCGTCTGACTTTCGCGATGGGCCGTGCCCGCATTTTACCTAATGCGTTCCGTCAGCTTCATCCGAAATACAACACTCCCTATGTAGGAATCATTTTCACGGTTCTCATTTGCCTGATCGCTCCGTGGTTCGGCCGCGAGGCACTGCTATGGGTCGTGGACATGTCTTCCACCGGGGTAGCGATTGCGTACTTCTTCTGTACAGCTACCGCTTATAAGTATTTCGCTTATTCCGAAGCAGGCAAAAAGAAAAACCCTCATGCTGCGGTTTCTCCGGGAAGAAAGGTATTCGCCTTACTCGGTCTGCTCAGTTCACTAGGGTTTCTCGTATTACTTCTGTTCCCACCGTTGCCTTCGTCGCTCGGTCAGGAATCCTATATAGCTTTCGGGGTATGGATTTTGCTCGGAATCGTATTCTACTTCGCGAATCAGAAGCGATATAATGACATTTCAAGAAAAGATATGAACTATCTCATCCTGGAAAAAGAAGAGCTGTAATATCCAAAAAGATTGAAGAACAACCAGAGCCCCTGCAGGTACTGCACGAGCGGAAGACCCCCATGGTCAAACGATATTCTTGAGCATGGCCCCCCCCTTGAGCACGTGCCCGCAGAAAGCGATGTGTTGTTCTTTTTTATCCTTTTATGAACAGCATACAGAACAAAAGCCAAACATTCGTGTTCGGCTTTTGGTTTGTTCTATTTAATTTTTGTACCCTATTCTTTTTAATGGACCGTGTCTACAGCTTTCGGTTCAACACGTCCGTTCATAATCGTGTCATCAGCAATTGTCATAGGGATCTGCAATATACGGTAGTCTCCCTTTTCTTCATGGTACTGAAAAGGAATTCTTTTCTCCCCATTTTCTAAATGAAGGACTAGTTCAAGATCCTGTCTTTCCTTACCAAGGTCCCCACTTTCGATTTTCAATGCTTTTGCAAGACCGGCTACATCTTTGAGTACCGGGTCCTGATCTTTTACATAATTACTCACAGAATTCCCCTTTCTTACGAAGTTACATAAACAGTGGCGCTCTTGATTGCCTGTGGTGAGACATTTTTGATTTGAAGATTGTTGAATGTCCCCTCTTCACTATCATAACTCATATCAATGATTTGTCCATCGTCTATCATCATGTACACTTCAGCGTTTTCTCCGGCTTCCGGGATATTCGAAACTTCGATATCTGCCGCACTCACTCCTGTAATAACTTCAACGGCAGTACCATTTACTTCAGAAAAAGTGTACTGGGTCGCAGAACTCATCTCTTCTTCGGAGCGAGGCGTTCCATTGACGTGGCCATCCTCAGAAGGGGCTTCCTCTCCGCTATTTCCTTCCCCTTCATTCTCTGAAGAAGAGCCTTCCCCACTTGCTGAATCTGAAGAACTACTACTGCTTTCATCGCTATTGCCTTGCGAAGCTACAGAAGAATCATTCGATTCCGAGGATCCACTATCAGAAGTTCCGGAAGAAGAATCGGAATCAGAGCCAGATTCGGAACCGGCGTTCGATCCTTCTCCATTCGTTCCTTCTTCATTAGTTGAAGAAGATCCGCCTTCTCCTTCTTCAGAACCGTCACTAGACTCACCTGCGGCGTCGGCCGTTTCGGAATCACTCGAGCCTTCCTGGGTTTCTTTCTCTTCCTGATTCTTGTCAGAGCCTTCTAGATCATTGGCGTTCTCCACATCCTCACCCGAGCATGCGGATATTATAATAGACAGTGAAAGAATAATAAACATATACAAAATACGTTTCACTAATGGTGCCTCCTTCTTCTCCGTTTGTCATTTCTTCCCTTATTATAGCACGCCGGGCCGGCAGAAATCTATTGCAGAATAATTACAAATCACGTAACAATTACATACTTCTGACACTTCTTTTGCTTCCCTTATAAAAAAGGCTCTGTTATCGTTCATTGCTGATTTTTATCTCTACGGGTGGAAGCTTGCCGCGGGCATAGCGGAAACTTCCCGTATCTCCCTTGGTGGATACGGGTGATTTTCCTTCCATGCTCATTCCGCAGGCGTCACCACCCTTCGTTCTGAAATCAACAACAGGCTTTAACAGAACTATAAAAAAAAGTCGACCACAGTCGACTTTCATTTAATCCGCTTCACAGTGACCTGGTCCTTATTATGAATCGCCCAGGTGCGGCATCCATATTTAAGTCCATATCCTTCGTAGTCGAAGCGGTGTATATGTTTCACAATCGTGTTCTTCACTTCCCGGTGATAAGTGAAGAAGATAACGACGGGATGATGAAGAGAATCATAGAAGAACAGAGGGTTCATGCTCCTGGAAAGATCACCGAAAGGCCAGAACCCCAGATAATGAAGCATGGTGACATATGTGTCATCGATGACAGCTTCTTCTTCCCATACAAAATCAAGCCCCGCAATATTATTATTTAATTGATGATAGCACGAAGCTGCCTGAATGTAGGAAAGAGGAGATTCGTCCCCAATGATTCCTTTCATCATTTGTTCCTTTTTCTGGTTCGGTGATATAGCGTAGACTTCTTTTTCCCTGCACTCCATCTGCCATCCGGATTTTATACGAAGTTGCGAGAATCTTTTCACAACCGGACTTACGTCGTAAATGACATACACGAGATTCGAAAAAGCCGGGGTGGTCTCCCCTTCTACATTGGACTGAACCGCACTTCTTTTGAAGGTCACTTTTCCACTCATCAGCTCCTCCTTTCACTCACAAGACTCGAGAAATTTTTTTACATCCTCAAGCGAGAGGCCGAGGTCTTTCGCCTCCTGTAAAAGCTCCACCCATTCCCGGTCCAGCTTTTCCATAACTTGCCGCCTCCTTATTATTTTGCCTCTTCATCCGATGGGTTCCGAGTATGCGAAATAAGATCCTCAAGCGGTACATGCAGGGACTTAGCAAGTTTACTCATCACAATATAGGACGGATTCTTCTGTACCCCGCGTTCTATATTACTGATATAAGACTTTGATACCCCCGAACGTTTCGCCAGTTCACTGACCGATAACCCTCTGCCGAGCCGCAATACACGAATTCTCTCTCCAATCATCGCCACATCCTCCACCCTCCAAATCTTATTCGTTCTTTATAACGAATTTGTATTTTAAGTATATTCTTTATTACGAAAAATATAAAGTCTCAAAAATAGCCATTTATCTCTTTTGTTGGTCTAATACTATTGTTTTCTTGGTTTTACTTCTTTTTACCACCTTTTTCATTATAAGCGCATTTTATTCTTTTTTAAGAACAAGCGCTATTAAAGCCGCTTGTTGTTTTGTGAACGATAATAGAGCCCATCACAAAAAAGGCATCCTGCTTTCAGGATGCCTTACATAATCATCATTTATTCTACATGGAAGGTGAATGCGATCTCTTTCTCCATCTCATACTCTTCTTCAGAGGTTATATCTTTTATATACAAGGAATAAGTCTCTCTTGACTCATATCCTCCCTTAGGAGGGTAGACAAGTACAGTGTCTTCTCCTCCCTGGACCGCTCCCGTTTCCATGTCTTCTCCGTTTTCTGTCTGTAGATAGAACGACTCGCTGCTCCTCGAAGCAGCAGTGAGGTCTGTATTGAAACGGACAGTGAACACGTGATTCGGCTGTACCGTTTTCTCTTCCTTCCATTCATCGAAAGCTTTCAAGCCTTCCATTTCTTCCGAGAGGGATTGGGCAGAACAATTCTGACAAGACTGATACCAGCTGTAAAGTTCCATCATCTGAACCGGGTGAAGCTGATATCTTTCATCCAGAGCCTGGACACGCGTGTAGTTTTCTCCTTCTTCTTCCAACAATCGTTTCGTACGATGATCGAGCCACATTTCCGCTTTTTCCCGGTAGTCCCGGTCGGAAATATCAAAACCTTCTCTCGCCGCGTATAATCCTGCCACTTTATTATTTTCCCAGGCGGTAGGAAAACGTGCGGGGTCCACATTTGTCGGCCCAGGATAAACCGCGAGTTCGGGCGTAAGTGCAGGCTGATCCCAGTAGTCGAGCACCCAGTCGGTGTAGCCGCTTCCGTTACTTTCAAACTGGACGAGATCATAGCCGCTGAACCTGGAATAGTTACGTGCTATACGCGAATTGCGTTCATAGTCCTCCGGTTCGATTCTATAATTCCAATACATGATCTGACCCGCTGTATGATAAGAAATCGTAAGTTCCGGATTCAAAAGATACTGAAGGTCCCGCATCACTTTCGCCTCCGGAGCCTGAAGCGGGTAATCACCTTTGAAGTTCTTATAACTTCTCGAGGTTTTCGTCACATTATTCCATCCGGAAGGGTACTGACGATTCAAATCGATCCCTTGAGCATTCGCTTTCCAGCGCTTGAAATTTGTACTCCCCTCGTTCCACTCGATCAATTTATCGTGGACCTCTTCAGGAAAAGCTGAGAGCCCTTTCTGCTGAAGAGTGACTCCATCGGGATTCACCATCGGTACGAACCAGATAGATGTATCATCAAGCACCTGTTTCGCATTATAGGAAGGGAATGAAGTCTCTCCCAGATACCCTTTGGCATATTCTTCGATCATGTTCATATTCAATATCGTAGTCAGCCATTCTCTCGCATGATGGGACCCATTATAAAGAACATGATCGTCTCCGTAACCGAGTTTCACCAGATAAATATCTCGGTCGTAAACCGAGTCGCCGATGTCGAACACTTCCACGAGATCCCCATATGTATCGTCAAGCTGTTCGAGATCCCCTTGCATTTCTTCATATGTATACGTTGAGTTCGTGTTTACAATTTTATCGGCATGGACCGATACAGGAAAGGTCCATGCCAGGATAAAAAATACGATCATCCATTTCTTGTTCATTATTCTTCTACTTTCCCCCCATATTCCGATAATCGGTTAGTGAGTTCAAGGAACGAGTGCTCCTCCCCTTCATCGATCGCCCGGTCGATAAGACGAAGAATATTCTCCTTCTCCAGTTCCTGGACTATCGTTTCCACTTCCGCTACAGGGATCATCGTACGTTTTTCATAAAACGTGTGGATAATCTGTTGCAACTGCGTCCGAAATTGCTTCATATGCATCAGATCGATCACAGTCACATGAAGAATCTCCTCTCCCTTTTCAAAAGTGAATACATCGAACAAGTTATGGACCTTATTCAACTCTTTATTGATAAAAATCTCACTTGATTCTGCCGGAATGAATTGATATGACTTTTCATCGACAAGAAGGCTGATATATGAATGATCAAAAATGATCCGGAGAAACGGCCCATCCTCGACGATTGCGTATGGCTGAAGATTTTCAAGTTGCATCATCGATTTACACCCCATTCAATCTGAATTTTCTGTATATTACATTATTTTACCGGAAAATCCAGTGAAATGAAAGCGTTTCACTTAACTATAGACCATTCTTCTGTCACTTCTTTACTAAGCTGCTCCAGCAGTGCTTTACTTTTTTCCCTCGAGTCGGATTTCACCCCGTAGTAGCATTTCAGCTTCGGTTCGGTTCCGGAAGGACGGAGACAGAACCAGCTATCATCAGCAAGAAGAAATTTCACTACATTCGATTTAGGCAGCGAAATCGCTTCCTTCGTTCCGTCTAGATACGTTTTCTCAGAAGATTGATAGTCTTCAATCGCCTGCACGGCTAGCCCGCCGTAAGTTTCCGGTCTCATTTGACGGAACCTGTCCACAATCCTCGAGATTTTCTCCGTACCGGCTCGTCCCTCAAGCTTCAGGGAATCCATTTCTTCCATATAATATCCATGTTCTTTGTAGAGCTCCTCGAGTGCTTCGAGAAGAGTGAACCCTTTCTTCTTCCAGAAGCCAGCCATATCTGCCGCGATAAGTGCAGCCTGGACCGCATCCTTGTCCCGTACGAAACCCTCGATCAGGTAACCGTAACTCTCTTCGTATCCGAAAGCGAACGTAGCTTCCTTCGATTCTTCGAATTCCTTTATCTTCTCTCCGATATATTTGAAACCGGTCAGTGTATCCAATGTCCGTGCCCCGTACTTCGAAGCGATCGTTCTTCCCATTTCCGAGGTGACGATCGTTTTGATCACTGTTTTGTTCTCTGGAAGGTTTCCATTTTGAGAAAGGATGTAATCCAGCATAAGGGCTCCAGTCTGGTTCCCACTCAACACTTGATATTCTCCGTCTTCTCCCGGCACGGCAAGACCGACACGGTCAGCATCCGGGTCCGTAGCGATCAAAAGTTCTGCCCCGGTCTCTTTTCCTTTTTCTATAGCCATCGCAAACGCCTGATGCTCTTCAGGGTTCGGAGATGCTACAGTCGAAAACTCAGGATCCGGGATCGCCTGTTCTTCGACGAGGCTCACGTTTCTATACCCCGCTTCTTTCAGACTGGCAGGTACCAGCATATGCGCGGTGCCATGCAGAGGTGTGAATACGATCGCCAAGTCCTTATCCGTTTCATCAGAGATCCTGATGCCCTGTACCGCTTCAAGATACGCGCGGTCCACTTCGTCATCGATCCATTCCAGAAGTCCTTTTTTCTCAAGAACCGCCACTTCTTCTGTGTTCACGTGCAGTTCACTTTCGACTTGCTCGACGAGGTCGATCATTTTTTCCGCCTCTTCCGGAGGTAACTGTCCCCCATCTTCATTGTACGCTTTGAAACCATTGTACTCCGGCGGGTTGTGACTTGCAGTGATGACCACACCTGCAGTCGCCTGTAAATAACGAACGGCGAAGGAGAGTTCAGGAGTTGGCCGGAGAGAAGAGAAAACGTAGGCCTTGATGCCATTCGCACCGACCACGCGAGCTGTCTCAGTGGCAAAGGTTTCGGACAGATAACGATTGTCATAGGCGATGGCGATGCTCTCTCCATGTTCCGCCTTCACGTAGTCCGCTAGCCCTTGAGCGGCTTTCCTGATCGTGTACACGTTCATCCGGTTCGTTCCTGGCCCAAGTTTCCCGCGCATTCCTCCGGTACCGAATTCCAGTTCTTTATAAAAAGCGTCCTCGAGTTCCTCTTCATCCAACATCCCAAGCTGTTCCCTCAGTGACTCATCCAGGTTCTCTTCATTTTTCCATTTTTCTAATGTTTTTTTCCAACTCATAATCTAATCCCTCCTATTTTTCTTTATTTGAATGGGAAACGATGAACGCTCCCGTTCCTTCAAGAGTAAAAGCTTTAACGGACGCAGGCAGTATGAAATGATCGCCCTTTTCGACGCCGTGTCGCTCCCCTTCGATCCAAACATTCACATCACCCTCCAGAACACTGAATAACAGATACGAAGGGTTACGGATCTCGTGAGTCATCCCGTGTATATCCCAATGTTCAACAGAGAAATATTCTTCACTGATCAGGTGCTCACGTTTCATCCCTTTAATTATTGCAGTCGTCCGCTCTATTCCAGGGTCTTCATGAGGGATGGAGGCGACTTCGACAGAATCATCAAGATGAAGCTCCCGTTTCTCTCCGTCCTGCCCGAGCCGATCATAATCATACACCCGGTACGTGATATCCGAGTTTTGCTGGGTTTCCAGAATTCTCACCCCCGCCCCGATAGCATGGATCGTGCCGCTTGGGACGTAGAAGAAATCCCCAGCCTCCACTTTCAGAGGCCGGAGCAGTTCATCCCACTCCCCGTTGTCCACTCTTTCGCGGAACTCTTCTTCCGATGTTGCATAATGACCGAGAATGATCTCGGCATCTTCCTCGGCGTCTAAAATGTACCAGCATTCGGTCTTTCCGTACGGTTTGCTTTCTTTTTCCTTCGCATATGTATCGTCCGGATGGACTTGCACAGACAGCTTATCGTTCGCATCCAGAATCTTCGTGAGAAGCGGAAACTCCTCCCCTGCCTCTTCTGAAAACAGTTCCCTGTGGTCCGTCCACGTTTCTCGGAGAGTAGAACCGGCAAGCGGACCATTCATAATTTCATTCGTACCGCTCTCGTGCCCGGAAATAGCCCAGCATTCCCCGGTTCTTGGAGAAGGAAGAGGATATCCGTACATATCTCTCAAGTTCGTACCACCCCAGATTCTTTCCTTGAACAGAGGAGCGAGCATCATCGGTTCCTTATACATTCGGGTCCCACCTTTTCCTTTTCTTTTATTATAACAAAAAAGACCGGCATTCGCCGGTCAATTTCCCCCATTCTGCAAACTTGAATCGAGCATCTCCAAATAATGGATATGTATTTTGTTCATCAGGGCATTGATTTCTACAGTAGGGTCTTCTATGTATTCTTTTTTAGCGATCTCCGACCCTTCACTGAAAAAATCTTCATAATGCCCCTGCACCCCGAGTCTGTTAATGAGTACATCGATCGAAACAGTGCAAGCATCAATAAATTCCTTTAGATTCATTCGCTTTCAACTCCTGAATGTAATAGTGGGTGCGGTATAAACGGCACTAAGGAGCCTAAGTCAAATGAATTACCACTTACACCGTACTCTTCCTATTATATAGGTATTTTTTCCTTTTACAATCAAAACTTCCATAATTATTCTTATTTTTCTCAAAAAAAGAAAGCGATTACTTCATAATATTTAGAATACTCTCCTTGTAGCACCTCGCCACTTCCTGTACAATGTCCATTATATAAACAATAATGTACTTTAGAAGTGGACAAGGAGTGATCATATGAAAGATACAATTCAAGTAGGACTTCTGGGTCTCGGCACCGTGGGCACAGGTGTCATCGAGATTCTGCACAATAATAAGGAAAGCATCAAACATAAAACCGGATGCGAAGTGAAGGTGAAGAAAGCTCTTGTCCATGACCTCCATAAAGACAGAAATCTTCCCGGTGACTCAGTAGAACTGACGGATAAGTATGAAGATATCACCGACGACCCGGAGATCGATGTCATCGTAGAAGTGATGGGGGGCGTAGAGCACACGCTGAACGTATTGCTCGGAGCGATTGAAAATAAAAAGCATATCGTCTCCGCCAACAAGGACCTCGTCGCCGAACATGGAGAAGCACTCTTCGACGCCGCTGTACGCAACCAGACGGATCTTTACTATGAAGCGAGTGTCGCCGGCGGAATTCCGATCATCCGGTCGATCGTTGATGGTCTCTCTTCCGATAACATCCGTAAAATGATGGGGATCGTCAACGGAACGACGAACTACATTCTTACGAAAATGAGCCAGGACGGCTCGGATTTTGATGAAGTGTTGAAAGAAGCCCAGGAGCTCGGATTCGCCGAAGCCGATCCTACGGCGGACGTAGACGGACTCGACGCCGCAAGGAAAATGACGATTTTATCCATCCTCGGTTTCTCCATGCCTACGAGACTCGAGGACGTGAAGCTGAAAGGGATTCGTGGAATGTCCACAGCTGACATCGATTACGCTGATAAACTCGGATATGCGATCAAACTCATCGGTATCGCTGAACACGATGAAGAAGGGATCTCTCTAAGCGTCGAACCTTCCCTTCTTCCAAAATCACATCCGCTCTCCAATGTAAACGATGAATACAACGCTGTGTACGTGTACGGAGATGCTGTGGGGGAAACGATGTTCTACGGACCGGGAGCCGGCAAAGGACCGACAGCTACAGCGATCGTCTCCGACCTGATAGCCGTCGTGAAGAACATTCAGCTCGGAACCACCGGGAACAATTACGTGCACCCTCAACATGACCGGAAGCTGAAATCGAAAGCGGACACATATACGAAGAAATATATCCGCCTTCATGTACTCGACCAGCCCGGTATCCTTATGGAGCTGACCCGCGTATTCGCCGAAAAGGATATTTCCTTTGACCAGATCATCCAGCAGCCAGCGGATTCCCATGAAGAACGCGAACTGATGATGGTCACCCATTCCGTAAATGAAGAAGCGTTTGAATCAGCGATGGAAGCTCTTGAACAGCTACCTTCCGTCCGCTCCGTCGACAGCGTCTTCCGTGTAGAAGGAGGAGACAATTAATGTGGCATGGTCTGATCCACCATTACAAAGAATGGCTGCCGGTAACAGAAAATACGCCGGCCCTCACCCTGAATGAAGGGAATACACCGTTCATTCATCTGAAGAACTTATCCGAAGAACTTGATATCGACGCCTATGTAAAAGTCGAAGGTGCCAACCCGACCGGTTCCTTCAAGGACCGCGGTATGGTGATGGCGATGGCCAAGGCGATCGAAGACGGCTCCGAAGCTGTCATCTGCGCTTCCACCGGGAATACCTCCGCCTCTGCTTCCGCCTTTGCGGCGAGAGCTAACATGCGTTGCATCGTCGTTATACCTGACGGAAAGATCGCTGAAGGGAAACTTGCCCAGGCGGTCATGTACGGAGCGGAGGTCTTCGCTATCAAAGGGAACTTCGACCAGGCGCTTGAAATCGTCAAAGAAGTGGCCAAAGAAGACGGAATCACACTCGTCAACTCTTTGAATCCGAACCGCATCGAAGGCCAGAAGACGGCCGCTTTTGAAGTATGTGACTCCCTCGGTAAAGCTCCGGACTATCTTTGTATCCCTGTCGGTAACGCCGGGAACATCACCGCTTACTGGCGAGGATTTAAACAATACAATGAAAAGTATGCCACCGGTCTTCCGAAAATGTACGGTTTCGAAGCTAGTGGAGCAGCCGCCATCGTTGAAGACCGTGTCTTCGAAAACCCTGAAACCGTAGCCACGGCTATCCGTATCGGCAATCCTGCCAGCTGGGGGCCCGCGAAAGACGTCGTCCAGGAATCTTCGGGGGAAATTGATAAAGTGACCGATGAAGAGATTCTCGAAGCCTATCACTTACTCGCCCAAAAAGAAGGCATCTTCGCTGAACCCGCTTCCTGTGCTTCCCTTGCAGGCACCCTTAAAAAATTGAAAGAAGGAAAAATCGAGAAAGGCTCCACTGTCGTCCATGTCCTTACAGGTAACGGGCTGAAGGATCCGAATACCGCGATAGATACAAGCGAACTGAAACCGAAAGTGATTGAAAATGACCTTCACGCATTCAGAAAAGCTTTGAAAGGGGATCATCATGAGTAATTTCACAATCACTGTGCCAGCTACTTCCGCAAATCTCGGTCCCGGTTTTGACTCTGTCGGTATCGCTCTGACGAAATATGCGACGTTCCGCTGCGCACCCAGTGATGAGTGGCGCTTCATCGTTCCGGAAGCGGATCGCCCGTTCATCCCGGAGGGGAAAGATAACCTGATCTACCAGGCAGCCATTTTCACAGCGAAGGAATTCGGGTATGATAACCTTCCAACTTATGAAGTGACCACCTCGAATGACGTTCCGGTATCGCGGGGGCTTGGGAGCTCCTCCACTGCCGTCGTTGCGGGCATCGAGCTTGCCAATCAGCTTCTCGGTCTTGAGTTGACTGAACAGGATAAAGTGATCGTAGCCTGTAAAATCGAAGGGCATCCGGATAACGTAGCGCCTGCCATATGCGGCGGTATCGTCATCGCCCATTACGACCACGACACACCGAAATATGTGAAGTTGACGAACGGAGTGGAATCGCTGCAGTGGCTCACGGTCGTTCCGGACTTCCATTTGAAAACGGAAGAAGCCCGTGATCTGCTGCCGAGACAGTTCTCTTATAAAGAGGCTGTCTATGCAAGCAGTACCGGTAACGTTCTCGTCGCAGCTCTTGCCCTGCACGATTGGAAATTGGCGGGGGAGATGATGGAGAAGGACCGTTTTCACCAGGTTTATCGTAGCCCGCTCCTGCCTGATTTCGCCCCTGTATCGAAAGCATTGAAAACAGCGGGCAGCGTCGGTACCTACGTCAGTGGCGCCGGCCCGACGATGATCGGTCTATTTGAGGAACTGGAAGAGAAAGAGATTGAAGAATTGAGGTCTGTTTTCCCTCATTTATATTTTGAATCTCTTCGTACGGACACAAAAGGCGTACAGGTAGAGAGATGTGCTCAAAAAGAAGTTTCCGAAGCGTAATTCGGGAGCTTCTTTTTTATTATAGGATTATCTTTCGTCGACAAGAGGAGCGAAATTTTTCAGTTTCCGTTTTGCATGCCTCCCCCAATTTTTCACGGCATCCTGAGTGACGCCTTCCCTTGCTGCAATTTGAGCCACTGCTTTGTCCTCATAAGCGAACTGGACCACCCATTTCCATTCATTAGGTGTCAGCCGCTCCCTTATTTGTCTCCATAACCATTCATTGTGCATCTCAGGAGGAGGTACGCTGCCTTCTTCTATTGAAATCATTTGCCGTTGATGTTCCTGTTTCTCTTTGTAACGTTGATCGTTTCTGATCCGATCGATCAGTGCATTTCTGATTTTCCAGTTGACGTATGTAGAAAAATCACTCTTCGTTTCATTATGGGACTCGCATGCTTTCCATAAAGCGATGAGTCCTTCCTGATAATATTCACCGTCCACATCACGGATACCGAGTTGATGGATGAAATAATGAATTCTCTTTTCGTTCTGTCTAACTGTCTCATCGAAAGTTCCGGGTTCCATAAAAAACACATCCTTTTATCTTCTTACTTTATAATCGTGTTAAGAATGGATTTTGGTGTCATTTTTTTACGGAAAATTAAATTTCTCCCCCGGAATATTCAGAAATCTATTCTCTTTTGCAGGGAAAAGAGGGATAATATAACAAGAAAGGAGAGAACTCATGGACATAAATTCATTCCCCGAATATTATGGGCTGGTTGCAGAAGTGCTTAATCGTCTCAACATCCCGTCTCCGCATGAGGATGAACTGCAGGAGGCCTATTTCATCTATCATAAGTGTGTAGAAAACTATGACCCGTCACTTTCGAAATTTTCCACTTACTACTACCAGGAGCTGAAATACCATTTCCGCTCGGTGCTCCGAAAAGCGAAGCACCGGGAACAATTGCTGAAAAAAATCATGGTCCTTTACCCTTCCTCCCATATCGATCATTACTTCCTTCAACCTCCCCTTGACGAGAGAGAAGCACAGATTTATCACTTTTCGATGGAAGGCTATTCCACCTCTGATATCGCCTCGCTTCTATCCATTTCCAAGTCCACCGTGCTAAGGGAACGGAAAAAACTCCAGCGCAAATTCTCCACTTATGTTTCAACCCCCTCCGATTAAGGGAAACTCATACTATTACTTTCGAAGGAGAAGCGCTATGGAACCCAACCGGCATTTGACACCTATCACAAATCTCTGGTTCGATGGTACATCTACAGAATTTACACATGCCTTCGTAGAACGGTTCGCTTATGAATGGGTGGTAGAAATCATCAATCCTTGTCCGATCCCCCTTATAGAAAACAGGGAGTACGTTCTTACACTATCGTTTGAACAGGAGGATGGTCTTACTTTTTCATCGATAAATATCGAGTCTTATGATATCATGCAGGGTGATGAGTTTACGGTTTACCGTTTTTATATGTATCCGCTATAGAAGGGACAGATTATCGTGTTTTACTTGGGGTTCGCTTTGTTTTTCCTGCTCTATTTCATTGTAGGAGCTTTCACTGAGCTTCTTGAGCTCACAACAGTAGGTGGCATCATCGCTGTCGCCTTCATCTTTCTGAACATTTATATGTATTTCAAGTCGAAAAAGACGGATGCTGATTGACAGCATCCGTCTTTCGTTCTTTTATGAGGGAAAAGACTTCTCTCTAATGATTACTCAGCCTTTTTATTCACCCACACTTCTCCATTTTCATATTTCAACTGTTCAGGGTAACGAAGGTCCGTCACTTCATCGATGGTCTGCTGCGTCGGAGGCTTCGTCATAAGTGAAACGACGATATTAGCCAGGAAGCCTGCAGCTGCTCCGAAGATTCCTGCGCCGGTATCAATGATACCGAGAACGGTAACTCCGCCGAATTTGGCAAGGAAAATGTAAGACAGAGTTACTGTAAGACCCACAAGCAGTCCTGCGACCACTCCGGGACCGTTCGCTCTTCTCCACCACACACCGAGAACCAGCGCCGGGAAGAATGTACCAGAGGCGAGTGCGAACGCCCAGGCTACAATCTGTGTTATAGCTCCCGGAGGATTGAGTGCAATCAGTCCTGCAACGACAGTAGCTATGACGATGGACCAACGTCCGACAGCGAGCCGTTTTCTGTCTGTCGCATGAGGATTGATGGAACGGTAATAAATATCATGAGACAAAGCTGCTGAGATCGTGATCATCAGACCGCCCGCCGTAGACAAAGCTGCTGCCATTGCGCCGGCTGCCATCAATCCGATAACGAAGATGCCGAGGTTCGCGATTTCAGGAGTCGCCATAACAACGATATCTCCACTGATGACCAGCTCTGACCACTGCAAGGTGCCATCCCCGTTCGAATCCGCTACAGACAACTCCCCTGTGTCCACCCAGGACTGTGTCCAGGCGGGCAGATTATTTATTTGCGATCCGGCTACCTGGGTCATCAGAATGAACCGGGAAAACGCAGCGTAAGCGGGAGCAGAGAGGTAAAGGATCCCGATAAACACGAGCGCCCAGGCACCACTCCATCTGGCCGCCTTCATTGTCGCTACTGTAAAGAAACGTGTGATGACGTGAGGAAGTCCTGCGGTACCTGCCATCAATGTAAACATAAGTGCGATGAACTGCCATTTCGATCCTTCCGTGAACGGCACAAGGTATTCACTGATCCCCAGTTCCTGATCGAGCGCTGAGAATTCAGAGACGACTTCCCCGTAAGATAGCCACGGGAGCGGACTGCTCGTCAACTGCATCGCCATGAATATGACGGGGATGACGTAGGCGGTAATCAATACGACATATTGAGCCACCTGAGTCCAAGTAATCCCTTTCATTCCACCAAGGGCAGAATAGAAAGCGATGAGCACTACTCCGATAAGTGTACCGATTGCTGTGTTCACTTCAAGCAAACGACCGATAACGACACCAGAGCCTGACAGCTGACCGACAGAATACGTGAAACTTATAATTATGGTAGCTACTGCGGCAATGAGGCGTGCGGTATCATTTTTATACCTGTCTCCGATAAATTCCGGGACCGTATATCTCCCGTATTTACGTAATTGAGGAGCCAAAAGGAAAGTAAGGAGCAGATACCCCCCTGTCCAGCCCATGATATACGCAAGACCATCATATCCGAGAAGCATGACAGTCCCCGCCATACCTATGAATGAAGCTGCACTCATCCAGTCGGCTCCGATGGCCATCCCGTTGAATACCGGTGGGACACCGCGGTCCGCTACGTAGAAATCCGAGGTTTTTTTGGCTGTGTTGAATATGGCTATGCCTATGTATAAACCAAATGTAGCTACGATTAAAGTTAATGAAACAAGAAACTGAGTATCCATATCTTCCCCCTGTTATTTATTGACCACGTTCTCTTCCTTATCTTCTTTATCAAGGTCCAGCAGGCCAAATTTTTTGTCTACGAAATCGCTTACAATTGCATTTACAAAAAGAAGAAAAATAAATGTAAGTACTGCTCCCTGAGCTCCCATGTAATAATGAAGAGGCATATTCAGAAATGTAATCGACGACAACGGTTCTGCAAAAAGCACTACACCATAAGAAACACAGAACCCTATCGCTAAATAAATGATGATCAGTGTCGTCCGTGTTCGAAAATAAGCATCCGCGGTTTTCTTATCGATCTTTTGCAAATAATCCACCTCCTGTATTAATCCCTTAAGTCAAAAATGAAAGATACCGTCTCCCAGAATGGCAAAGGCACCATTGCGACTTTAATAATGACAAACCCGAACAGTGCCAGAAATGGAAGAGTAAGTAAAAACGGTTTCGATTTCCGGAGTCCGAAAAACACACTGACAATCGTCAATAAAACGAATCCTACTACCAGCTCCATAGGTCACCCCCAAATGTAATCGCTTCCAATTTTGGATACTGAATTTTCTAAAAACATTAAATTTTCTATCTTTCATTTAACTAGATGTTCACAAAGATGTCAATAAAATAAATGTAAATTCACAAAAAAAGTGACTCCCGACTGAATCGGAAGTCACTCTTGACCATACTTACTCGTTTACATCCACAATACGTCCTTCTACTTCCGGAGAAACAGTGTCTCCCTGGCTTTGAAGGTATTGCGTGAATACATCATAATCCATAAAACCTGGCTCACTTACCCGGTTGTCATTATAGACCTCTTCGAACATGGTGTAATCATCTCCACCCTGGATCGTGAACAGGTTACTGGCTACATAGTACATTTCGTCATCCTGAAGTGGAGCATAGGATCCATCATCCTGAAGCACCTCAGCACTCACTATACGTTCACCGACCGGTTGGCTGCTGTCATATTCGAAATTCATACCGGCTACGTGGAGGAACTGTCCACCCGGCTCAGGTGCAGTGGATACACTGTGTTCGAGTGCTGCTTTGAACTCACTACCCTGGATGTTCATGATACCGAGGGCGTTACCGAACGGCATTACCGTCAGGATTTCACCGAGTGTAATCGGGCCTTCATCGATGGAAGCACGGATCCCTCCACCGTTGGAAACGGCGATTTGTGTCTCCGGATTGATCTGTTGAGCTTTCCAGAGCATACCGTCCGTGATCAGGTTACCGAGATTCGTTTCTCCGGTACGAACGTCTGCACGCTCACCGTTCAGTTCAACCTCCGTACTTACACCGATTTCCTCCTGCTGGATCGCTTCGATTTGCTCTGTGTAAGGCTCCAGCTGGGTCGCGAAATCTTCATCCGCCGGGAGATTTTCAAGGGCTACAAGCTCCCCTTCATAATCAGTGATGACACCGTTCTGGTCGAATTCGACTTCGAGTGTACCAAGATTATTGTTATACTCGCCGGTTTGCACGATGACTGTAGGCTCGTCCCCTTCGACTACGCGAGGTTCGGTGATTTCAGAGTGCGTGTGTCCGCCGACGATGATGTCAAGGCCGTCCACTTCCTCAGCGAGTGTCAGGTCGTTGTCATATCTCTCCGCGTCATCGAAACCGATGTGAGTAAGAGCAATCACTTTGTCGACACCGCGACTTTCGAATTCACTTACCATCGCTTCCGCTTCTTCAAGGTAATCGGAGAACGTAATGTCCTCAGGACTGGAGATATCGGCCGTCTCTTCCGTCGTCAGTCCGAATACTCCGACTTCCTCTCCTTTCACTTTCATCGTTAGACCACTGTAGATCTCTCCATCTTTGGCATCTGCTGTGACGATGTCCGTCTTATCGATATCATCGAAAAGTTCGTCCTGAGAGAAGTCCACATTTGATGCAACAAAAGGAAACTCTGCATTATTAACGAATTCCTGAAGCGCCTGATGACCATTATCTCCGGAACCTAAATCGAATTCATGGTTACCAAAAGTCATTGCATCATACCCGAGCTGGTTCATGAAATCAAGGTCCGCCTGCCCGAGGAATTCCTGGAAGTAAAGTGTACCTGAGAACACATCACCAGCACTGAGAAGAAGAGAGGCAGGGTTTTGACTACGGAAATTATCGACAGCCGTTTTCGTCTGGGCAATATTATCGATATTTCCATGAGTGTCATTCGTATGCATCAGCTCAAGCTCGAAGTCATCGTCGGATACTTCTGCAGCTCTGTGGAGGAATACAGCATAGTCACCACGCTTAGCATCGTCCCACACGCCGAATTCCGTTTCGGATATACCATTCGTTATTCCGTAATCGACAAGTGCCTGAACAGCTTCGAAATAACGGTTACTTACATCTTCAAAGTCCACAGCGTTTGTCACCGGTTCGAGATTGAATCCTTCAGCGATCCAGATGGCGAGTTCTCCACGACTGATCTGATCATGAGAACCGAAAGTAGTTTCCGTCTTACCTTCAGTAATCCCAGCCTCTTTCAGAGCAGCCACCGCTCCCTGAGCACGGTCCGGGACGTCCGTGAATCCATGATCCGCATCGTCATCGATGTCAAGATTCAATACATTAGCCAGCTGCACCGCAGCATCCACACGTTTGATCGGCTTATATGTACCGAAGGTCGTTTCTGTGTACCCCTGTGTCGCACCCTGTTCAACCAGGAAATCGACCGCTTCTGTATACCTGTCGCCCACATCTTCGAACTGATGTGAATCCGCTGATACAGCGGGAGCCGAAACTGCTACTGCTGCTGTGGCTGCAAGAGCCGTCGTCGACCAAACCTTTTTGTTTTTACTCACTACAATCTCCCCTTTACAAAAGTATGAAAGCCTTACCATTTTTCATTTTACATGAAAGATTCTGAAAAATAAACGAATACTATAAGATATTTATGAAATTTTACCTACCCTTAACAAAGAAGGGCAGGTAAAATTTCCTTTATCTTTTCGGACCTTTTCCGGGATGCTCATCATGAACGGGATGATTGTCCCACTTGTCCTCCTTTTTCTTCTTTCCTTTGCCAGGGTGTTCATCATGGACAGGATGATCATTCCACTTGTCATGACCTTTCCCTTTCCCTGGATGCTGATTTTCGTTTTCCTCTTCCGCTTCAAAATTAAAGAGAGCCAGTACAGGATCATGGTCACTTGCCCTTCCATCTTCCGTTCCGAAATTAGAGTTCACGTTGATCGTTTCGATTTGTGAATTCTCATAAAGTGCATCGGTTGCCAGAATATGATCCAGCACCTGTGCGTTCCCCTGATAGTTGTACGTATAGCGATCTTCAGCGTCCACGTCTTTGATCAGGTTGTTCAGTACGTCCCCTTCAAGCTCCTCGAGAGGATTGGAGAAGACGAAATCATTCAAATCTCCCATTACAACAACATTTGCGTTTTCCATTTCCGTCTCCACTTTTTCTGTGAACTCTCTGATCGAAGCAGCCTGCTGCATCCGCTGCTCTTCACTTCCGAGTTCATAAGGATGTTCGGAGCCGAATGGTGCACCGTCTCCACCTTTGGAGTTGAAATGGTTCGTTACGACAATCACTTTCTCCCCATTGAATTCGAATTCTGCCGCAAGCGGTTTACGGGATTCGTCCCACGCTTCGTTCTGAGGCGCAATACGTGCCGGGTTATGAGATAGGCCGTCTTCCGTCACTTCAACTGCTGTCGTTGCCTCTCCGGTCGGCTTATCGGTCATCGATACCCGTTCCGGATTATAGATGACTCCGACACGGATGTTTCCGCCCGGAATCCCCCCGTCCTGACCGTCTTCAGGAGCAACTTCCGCATATTCATAGGTCGGACCACCTGCTTCTTCAATAGCGGCAATCAATGTTTCATAACTTTCACTGCCATCGACTGTGCCGTCATCTTCGTTACCACTGTTATCCTGCACCTCGACAAGGCCAACGATATCTGGAGCATTCATATTCTCCACCATCTGTTCAGCGATTCGCGCTGTTTTTTCAGGACTGGTTTCCGGAGAGAAATTCTCCATGTTGTACGTAGCTACGGACAACTCCGTCTCAGAACCTTCAAGTGTACCGAATTCCTCTTCGGCTCCACCATCGTTCACCTCCGGAAGATCACCGGTCGGACGGATTTTGTAGTTGCTGTAATCATAGTTTACGACACCAGTGATCGGCTCATCGAAGTAATCTCCGACCTTAGCACTGATATTCTCCCCGTCGACATCGATGAACATACGTTCCGGGTTCAAATCATTCTCCGTAAGGCGTAGACCGCCGACATCGGTGAACGCCTGGTCTTCACTCGCTTCGACAAATACAGGGAGCTCTTCATATTTCACCGGTCCTGTCACTGTCGCATTCGGCAGTTCCACGAGCATACCTTCGAGACTTTCGTAGAAATCAAGGCCGTCGGTTTCCGGATCGAAGGAGGTCATGCCGTCATCCTCCACATTCTCTGTCGGTTGCACCCGGTCTTCCCCGATGACTGTCGTTTCCGGAAGATCCACACCCGAAGCCACGGTAGTCACTTCGCTCGCGGTGATCTGGGTTGTCAGAAGGTCATTCGCATCATCATACCCTTCTTCTCTCCACTCGGTTACTTCTCCGTCCACCGTCAATTCATCCCCGACTTCCACATTATGGCCGGAGCGGTAGACATAAATTCCTTCAGAAGTTTTAATGTCATCATCAGGATTTACGGACTGCATGTAAAAGCCGCTCGACCCGTCCAGTTTCGTAACGACACCGGACACATCTTTCACCGCTTCTCCCTCGTACGGCGAAGTATGCCCTGCACCCTGAAGATCATGGATATCCACATTATCAACGGCAGGGAGCACGCTATACGTATACGTCGCTTCTTCACTGACGGTGCCGTCTTCTTTCACTACTACCGCCCTCACTGTCGTATCCTCACTTATCGTGATAGGCTCCGTGTAAAGCTCACTGTCTTTCGTCGCCTCTGAACCATCTGTAGTGTAATAGATCTCCGCATTTTCCTGTGCGGTGTACAGTTCCACGTCCGTATTCTGGACGATGTCGCCTGATTCATGAGAAGCATTTACAGCAAACACCTCTGCAACGACATCCCGCTCATTTCTCGGAACTAGTCTGTACTCGTCATAGCTGTAATTCACCACCCCGGTCAGCTGTTCGTATGTATCCCCTACATTGAGCAGCCCATCTTGTTTCGGCGTGGAATAAAGTGTGCCTTCTTCGTCCTGCAACGTATAGTCACCGAAATCGTTCACGCTTTCCACGGTGACATTCTCCGCCTGAACAAGTTCTCCTTCAACGTCTTCGTTCATTCCGGAACTCGTCACCGTTTCGGCCTCAGGCATTCCTGGGGTCCCTGTCTCTTCAAGAGAGGAGGTCGTCGTTTCGATTTGGGCCATTCCGAAATAATCGGCTAGTGTCCCTTGTGCTTCGACACTTGTGCCGAGTTCCACATCAAGCGAAGGACCACGAAGAATCACACCTGCCGTGTCGTCCTGGATATAAAGATTCGTCTGTCCGCCCGTCTCAAATGAAGCAGTCACCGTTCCTTCAACCCGGACAATGTCTCCTTCCGCTCCATTTCTAGCCTCTTGAATACTAACCGTTTCAACTGCTTCCTCTTCCTCTACTTCATAGCTGCCCAGATGTTCAAATGTATCTCTGCTATAAGCATTCCATTCCTCAGAAGCTGTAAACGTATCGTCTATGGTCGTATCTCCTGTGGTGACTCCTTCATCACGGACGAGGGTTACGTCCTGACCGAATTGCACATCTGCTCCAGTCTGTCCGATGGAGTCGACGACGCTATCTCCTTTTCGAAGAACGACAGGATCGTTTCCATTGAAGTTCGTTACCGAACCGTTCTCGGTATCCGCTTTCGCTAATACTTCTTCATCCGCACTGGTATGCGCAATAACATGTACTTCCCCGCTTTCAAGCGTCCCTTCGAGAGTCAAATCCCGGGAAGCTGTCGCGCTTCCATTCGAGTAAAGTTCCACCGTATACCCCGAGAGGTCCACCGGTTCCCCGGTTCCGTTATAAATTTCGAGCGCTTTGTTGTAGCTGCTCCCTTCTACGTATTCAGAAAATAATAAATCCGATGTTTCTGCTGCACTTACACTGTCCACATTCGTGTGTGGTGCCAGCACCATAGCTGCTGTACCGATTCCGAGCGCTAACCTTTTGACATAATTCAAATGCGTAGCCTCCTTCTTAATAATGTAAACGCATTCTCATTATAAAAGGAATTCTTTAATCCTGTGTACATATTTTCGTAACATTTTGTAAATTAGTCCTAATGGTGCGTACAACTTCATTTACTGGTTAAATATAAAATTTATTCCAAGTATAAGGTCCTATTATCCCATCTATTTGAAGAGAACGAAGCTTTTGGAAATGACAAACGGCTCTTTCAGTTTTCGGACCGAATATTCCGTCCACCTTTACTTTCATTACGATTTGTGCCTGCTTTACACGCTTCCCGCGACTCCCCCTCCTTAGAAGAAAACCAGGGTAATCGAACGGACTTGCCCCATTTGCGAGTTCCTTCCAGGACATTCCATGAGTCCACTCCAAATGAGGGTAATCCTGGAAGGTTGTCCAATTTCCGCCCCACGTAAAGCCTAGGACTTTAGCAACAGATGCAACCCTGCGCCAGTCTTCGTTCACTATCCAGACCGCCTGTTGTCCGCTTTCATCGACGAGACAAAAATCCAGAGCGAACCCATAATTATGAATGCTTTGTCCGGGCTTAGCATTTGTCACTATTTTTCCGTGACTTCCGTACTTCTTCCCTCTCCATTCATATCCAGGCCTCCCCTGTCCATACAAAGATGCCTGGCGTCGATAAGAACGCTTCCCTTCGGTGATTTGTGCGAAAATCCCTTCTTCGTAAACAGTATCAATGACCGTTCTTCCCCAAATTGCGATGAGCGGGTGTACCCGCCCCATATTTTTTGTGCTACGTTTCAACAGTTCTTCTTTTGATATCGGCATAATCCAATCCCCCTTTGTACTTATAATCGAAATAAGATTCATTATGGTGTAATCAGATTAATGGATTTTTCTTGGAATGGGCCCTAAAATGAAATTATGAAACGTATTTAGTTGAGGTGAATATCATGAAAATTGAAATTTGGTCCGATTTTGTATGCCCATTCTGTTATATAGGAAAGCGTCGGTTAGAGGATGCGATCCAGGCTCTCCCTGCCGATGCCGAAGTGGAATTGCACTATAAAAGCTTTGAACTCGACCCTGATGCCAGGACGGAGACAGAGCCGCGTATGCATGAAAAATTAGCTAAGAAATATAATCGCACCCTGGAGCAGGCGAAAGAAATGACCGCTCATATGGAAGGGGAAGCGAAAGAAGCGGGGCTGGAGTTTCGCTTTGACCGGATGATCCCGGCAAATACATTCGACGCCCACCGCGTTTCCAAGTATGCAGAATATCAAGGAAAAAACCAGAAAGTTACCGAAAGATTTCTGAAAGCGGCACTTACAGAAGGTAAAAATATCGGAGACTCGGAGACAGTCTATCATCTTGCTGTAGAATCAGGACTCGCCCCGGAAGCAGTGGAACGTATATTAAGTGGAGAAGAGTACGGAGAAGAGGTGCGTGACGAAGAGAGAGAAGCTTATCAACTCGGAGTCCAGGGAGTACCTTTCTTTGTAATCAACCGCAAATACGCTATTTCCGGCGCTCAGCCGAAAGACACTTTCGAAGATGCTCTTCAGCAGGTTTGGGATGAAGAGAAAGACGATTACGCCTTCACAAGCCTGAATTCTGATAAAGGAAACACCTGTACGGAAGACGGCTGTGATTGATTGTCCTTGGCTATCCATCCACCGTTTACAAATCAACAACCGGTTTAAACAGAACCATACAGAAAAGGCGAGCGTCTCCCCCAAGACACTCGCCTGTTCTTCCCTCTTACTACAGTGTCCATATGCGCTTTCCCCTGGCACTGAGTCATTCTTTTTCCTCAACTATTTCTAAGTAAAAGCGGTAGCAATCCTTGCAAAGGATCGTACCATCGTGCACCCCATCCTGTACATAAAACATGTAATCTTCGAGTTCTTCTGTATTACAGTGATGACATGGCCTTGTAAGTGTATACCACTGTTCCTGCTCGATGAACAAGCACTCCCCCTCCTTTCACTATGTATATTACCCTGTTCCCTTTTCCCATAGCAAAACCCGATAATTACGAGGAACCTTCTCTCAGGATTCAAAAAAATAGAAAGCATGAGGGAGAAACTTCATTTATTATCGAAGAAAGATGATTGAAATTATAGAAACGAAGGTTTTCAAAAGAAAATGTATTTACGAAGAGTAAGGGAAAAGAAGATAGATTCTAATCTGGAAAGGATAATTAAAAACACGTCACTCTCTGGCGACATGGCCTCAGGAGTGGACGTGTTTTTTTCTTCAGTGATGCTGATCGATTTGTACGTTCAGGTTTTGAATCTGTGCAATCCGTTTCGTCCCGGGATTTTCCTTACCTCGATTGTTCCACCACAGGGGTAGCATACTCCTGTGTAGTTCCAAAACTGACGACGACATATACAATAAACGAAAAAACGACAGGAAGCACAACACTATGCACCCCAAGTGGCTGGGATAAGAACTGATCGATGACGATATAGGAGACGATTCCGGTCACCATGGACGCGATCGCTCCATATTTGTTCCCTTTCTGCCAATACAATCCGAGTACAACCGGCCAGATAAACGTAGCTTCGAGCCCGCCGAAGGCGAACAGATTCAGCCAGATGAGAAGGTCCGGCGGTTGCAGGGCCATCAGAAATACAAGAACACCGAGTACTCCGGTCACACCGAAACTCATCATTTTCACACGACGTTCATCGGCGTCCGGCTTCAGATAAGTGATGTAGATATCTTTCACAAATGCGGAACTTACCAGTAGCAAAAGCGAATCGACCGTCGACATGATCGCAGCCATCGGAGCAGCAAGCACCAGTCCCGCCACCCAGGCCGGCAATACTTCCAGCGCAATCAGCGGCATTACTCTGTCCCCAACTTCGATTCCAGGAAGGATCGGACGGGCGAATACACCGATCAGATGCATATTAAGCATGACGAAACCGACGACGACTGTGCCGATGATGATCGCCCGGTGCATCGATTTGGAACTTTTATAGGACATAGCCCTGAGCGTCACCTGAGGCAGACCTACGACAGCAACACCGACGAGGATCCAGAAGGAGGACACAAAAGCAGGGGTGAGCGTCAATTCCGCTCCGAACGGAGTAATGAGGTTCGGATTCTCCGCAGTCAGATCCTGCATGATCGTGTCGATACCACCTCCCGCGATGATGGTGGCGATCAGAAGGACGAGGGTACCGAGGAACATCACACTCCCCTGAACCGCATCCGTCAATGCTACCGCACGGAACCCTCCGATGACTACATAAACTAAAACGGAGACGGCGAATATGAAAAGTGCCGATGTATAAGGAATACCGGTCACCGTTTCAATAAGCCTGGCTCCTCCGACCCACTGTGCCGCCATAGCGGAAAACAGGAAAATGATGATGCTGATAGCCGCAATCAAAGCTACGGTATGACTTTCATACCTTGATCTCAAATAATCGGTCAGGGTCACAGCTTTGTATTCTCGGGCCTTGATCGCGAATTTCTTCCCGAGCACCATCAGCACGAAATAACCGGTCACCACTTGCGTCATCGCAAGCAACACCCAGCCGAGTCCTTCGGTATAGGCCACTCCCGGCCCGCCTATGAAACTGCTGGCACTTCCATATGTAGCCATCATCGTCATGGCAAGAATGAAACCGCCGAGTTGCCGTCCTCCTAAAAAATACTCCTCCATGAAATCCTTTTTAGAGAGACGGATCGACCGGTTCGCCCAGAAACCGATAAAGAAAATAAGTACGATAAATAACAATAGTGGAACTACTACCGCCCAATTCATTCGTTATCCTCATCCTTCACTTCAAGAGATACGTCGGTAAAGAAAACCTTCACTACAAAGATGACCAGTACAGACATGAGTATGAATCCTCCGACACAACTTATGAAAAACCAGGCCGGGAGTCCGAATATGTAATTGTACTCTTCCGGGGGTTTGCTTCCGAGCCCATAGGCAAAGCCGAACCACCACAAAAAGTTGATGAGCGCAAGTCCTACGCCGATCAGCGCTTCGCGGTTGGCCACTTTGAATCTTTCATCATACTTTTCCACTACTACCCCTCCCTATTTTTTTATAACAATCCCATTATGCATCATTTTTCTCTTAATGAGAAGTGAATCTAGGTTCACAGATATGCATATATAAAAAACCGCTCATTACGAGCGGCTTTCATATATGCGCCGGAACACTTCAAATTCCTCGTCGGAAAAGATAACAAACCGGACTAATTCCAACCTCTCAGATAAAGAGGAATAATTCTCAACTGTCTCCAAAGCTACCCTAATCCCCGCTTCAAGTGGATAGCCGAAGGCACCGGTCGAGATAAGAGGGAAAGCGACACTTTTCATATCGTTTTCTTCCGCCCGTTTCAATGATTCCCGGTAACAGCTGCCAAGAAGTTCTTCGGAAGGTTCGTCCACGCCGTAAACAGGCCCAAGCGTATGGATGACATATTTATTAGGCAACCCGAAGCCTTCCGTTACCACTGCTTCTCCAGGTTTCAGCGGAGCATATGGCCTTCCTGCCTCTTCAAGGTCCGACCCTGCTTTCCGGTGGATAGCTCCTGCTACCCCTCCCCCTGTACGTAGTTCTTTGTTGGCAGCATTTACGACCGCTTCGATTTCCGGCTGATTTGAAATATCTCCCTGAACAAATTCGATTCTCATGGAAAACTCCTCCCGTCAAAGTGAATTCACCTTTACAGAAATCTTCTCACATCGAGAATTACATAGCCAAATACAAGGCACCTTTCACTCCGGCTTCATCGGTCAACCCCGGGGGAACGATGTAGTCATCAATCGTTTCTTCAGTCAAAGATGGAGAACTCACGTAGCCGTTCAGCAGTTCAAGCACTTTTTTTCTGATAAGAGGAAACAACTGCTTCTGTTTCATCACGCCGCCCCCCATGACAATCCTCTCAGGAGAAACGATATAAATATAATTGACGAGTGCCTGCGCCAAATAATAGGCTTCGATTTCCCAGACTTCCTCAAGTTCCTGTAGCTCTGACGCAGCTTTCCCCCACCTTTTCTCGATGTGAGGACCAGCTGCCATCCCCTCCAGACAGTCTCCGTGATAAGGGCACCCTCCTTCGTAGTCATCCTTTTCATGACGACGAACGAGGATATGACCCATTTCGGGATGAGACAGACCTTTCAGCGTTTGTCCGCCCATGTAGGCACCTGCACCGATTCCCGTACCTACCGTAATATAAAGGCACGAATCGACATCCGAGGCATTTCCCCATTTCGCTTCGGACATAGCTGCGACATTCACATCCGTATCAAGGACGACAGGTACTCCCAACTTATCCTGGAGTTCTTTTCCTAATGGATAATCCACCCAATCCGTTTTCGGAGTTTTTTGCAGGCTTCCGTAGGTAGCACTTTCTTTGTTTATGTCAATCGGACCGAAACTCCCGACACCCAGTCTTTCTATACCTTTCCCTTCAAAGAAAGCGATCACTTTCGGCATTGTCACTTCTGGAGGGTCGGTTGGAATCACTTCCTTTTCCAGCAGTTCTCCCTGATCATTACCGACAGCCAACACAAATTTCGTCCCACCAGCTTCAATCGCTCCTAACTTCATACTTTTCCTCTCCTTTCTGTTTGCGGAGTTCCCACACCGTTACCGAAGCTTCCCCTTCTATCCGGCAATCAGTGGCGCTCGGGTCAAGAAACATACGCGAAGAAAATACCGTCTCTCCTCCATTTATGAAAATCTCAAGAGAGGATCGGTCGATGAACATCCGTATCTCTTCAAGAGGGGAATCGAGTTCAGCCGCTCTCCATTCCATCCCGGCCCCTTCAATGGAAGGCCTTCTTACTACAACTTTATCTTTCTCACATGCAATAAAAAAGTAATCATACACATTCATATTTAAAGCTTCAGATATATCACTGATTACAATTTCGACATTCCTCGAAAGGTCACCTTCCCATGAGCCACCCTTTTCTTCGATGATTTTTCGTCGGCGGAGTTCCAACAATTCTTCCGGCGGTTTCTGTACGATGATATCCCCTCGTTGTTCAAGCTCCCGTGGCAGGGTCAGCTGATGAATCCAGTGATAGTCGTGCGTAGGAAAATATTCCTCCCCACCATCAGGCATCCCCATCCAACCGATCAGGAGTCTCCGTCCTTTCTCATCCATCATCGTCTGAGGAGCGTAAAATTCAAATCCGCGGTCAAGCTCCCGGAAACGTTCCACCGGAAATCCTTCGTCAAAATCTCCAATGATATATCCGGATTGATACATGTTACGATAATCTATCTCATTTTCTTCGACGCCTTGCGGGGAAAAAAGCAGCACATCTTCCTCAAGCCGGAAAAAATCCGGACATTCCCACATATACCCCATACCTGATGCGACAATCCGTTTGAATATCCACGTTTCCAAATCCATGGACTCGTAAAGGACGATACACCCTTCATTCTCATTGGTCTGCGCACCGATTACCATGTACCATCTATTATCCATCTTCCAAACTTTCGGGTCACGGAAATGAGCTGTGAATCCTTCCGGAAGTTCAATCTGGACCCCACATTTCTCAAAGTGAACACCATCCTGAGATCTAACCTTACACTGATAAGTCTCCCGTTCTCCCTTGTCGTTTTTCACGTTCCCCGTATAAAAAAGTATAAGTTCTCCGTCCTTCTCTACAGCACTCCCTGAATAACATCCCGTTCGATCATACCACTGATCCGGAGCAAGCGCGGGACCTTCAAAATTCCAGTCTATCAGATTTTGTGACGTCAACTGTGCCCAGAATTTAGCACCGTGGCCGGTCCGAAAAGGCATCCACTGATAAAAAAGGTGATAACTACCTCGCCACTGGATAAATCCATTCGGATCGTTCAACAATCCTACCGGTGGAGCTATATGATACGAAGGATAGTATGGGTCTTTTTTTACAGTATCACCCAGTGACTCCACCTTTTGCATAGCTTTTCGCTTCAATGACAATTCGCTCATAATGGCCTCCTTGTAAGTCGGAATACTTTCTTATTATCATTTCAGAAAAAGAAGCCGGGGCGACCGGCTCCTTCTGTTACATACCCTCATCCATTTTTTCATCAAATCCGAACATGTAAGTCAGTCCGAAAGCCACACCGATCCCTACAAGGTTTACGAGGACGTACCACAGTATCTGTTCATTCAGATACAAGAGCGTTCCCGGCAGTACAGTGATAGCCATTCCTGTAGCTTTCAGATTAACGAGAGCAGCCAGGAACCCGCCGGCTCCGCCTCCTATAAGCCCCATGATGAACGGTTTCCCGTAGCGGAGATTGACACCGAAAATAGCCGGTTCTGTGATTCCGAGAAAAGCGGAAAGACTGGACGGATATGCCAGAGCTTTCATTTTGTTTTTGCTTGTTTTCACTCCGACAGCAAGCGCGGCGCCACCCTGAGCGGCGATAGCCGAAGTGACGATCGGGTTGAACGGGTTATACCCGAGATTCTCCAACAGCTGAATTTCAAGAAAGTTGAAGATATGATGCACCCCGGTAATAACGATAATCTGGTTGAAAAAGCCGATAATAAGACCACTGAGTCCATACGGTAATTCAAGCAATGCTCTCGTCCCCTCGAAAATCCAACCTTCCACAATGTGAAGAAGAGGCCCTAGAGCAAACAGGGACAACGTAATCATAATCAGAAGTACAAGGAAAGGTGTAACGATCAGATCAAGAGCTTCCGGCACCCGTTTCCGGAAAAATTTCTCTACCTTAGCTCCGACGAGTCCAGCGAAGAAGGCAGGAAGCACAGATCCCTGGTAACCGATCACAGGAATGAAACCTAAGAATTGAAGCGGTTCTGCCGTCCCTGCTGCCACTTCCCACGCGTTAGGTAAGGACGGGGACACAAGCATCAATCCGAGTACAAGACCGAGTACAGGCGTGCCGCCGAAGACCCGGAACGTGGACCAGGCAACCAGAGCCGGTAAAAATACGAAAGCCGTATCCGTAAGAACTTGTGTGAATAACAGGAAGTTTTCGGATACATCCTCCGGTGCCATACCGAAAAGAGCCAGAATCTGCTCCTGTGTGAAAAGACCACGGACCCCCATAAACAGACCAGTCGCAACCAGAACGGGGATGATCGGAACGAAAACGTCCCCGAAAGTACGGATCGCTCTCTGGAATCGATTACCTTGCTGTTTCGTTTCTTCTTTCATTTCAGATTTCGTACTACCGGTAACTCCTTGATTCGTAATCTCTTCGTAGATCCGATTGACGGTACCTGTGCCAAAGATGATTTGGTACTGTCCGGAGTTGTAAAAGGCCCCCTTCACCTTTTCTATGTTTTCAACTCCTTCTACGTCAACTTTCTCATGATCGTGCACCATGACTCTGAGACGTGTCGCACAGTGGGCGATCGACTGGATATTCTCTTCTCCACCGACAGCTTCAACCACCTGTTTCGCAATCTCTTCATTGCTGGCCATTTTAATTCCCCCCATTTTGTGTGATCGATTCCACACAAAAATAAAAAATAACGCTTTCATCTTAGTTGAAAAAAGAAGATGTGTAATCGATTACACATCGTTGATAATTGTCACTATACACTATCTCTTTTTATAAGTCTATACTTGTGCATCATTTTTTTATTGTAATTTTTTCCTTCCATCGTCGCCAGCAACATCTCACCGATCGCTTCTCCAGCTTCCTCATTATAATAATCGACCGTCGTCAGAGACGGCGTGATGTATTTCGACATGACAGCATCGCCGATACCAGCCACCGCAATATCTTCAGGGACGCGGAACCCTTGCTCCTTCAGGTATTCCATCGCTCCTGTAGCCATACGATCCGTTACACAAAAGACGGCACTCGGGATTTCTGAACGATTACTGGTGATGATCTGTTTCATCGCTTCATATCCGGACTCGATGCTGAAATCACCTTCCGCCATCCAGCTTTCGTTCACTTCTAATCCCTGTCTCTCCATTACATCTATGTATGCTTTTTGTCTGATACTACCGACCGCAGGGTCCGTTTTGGACACTCCGATAAAACCGATTTTCTTATGATCCTTTCCTACCAGCAACTGCATCATATCCGAAGAGGCATCATAGTCGGCATACGTCAGTGAAGGTATACCCGGCACCTCCTGACCAAGTGCTACAACAGGGATAGGCAGCGCCTCTATTTCTTTCTGAAGACGTTCCCCGATATTCGTCGCCAGCAGAATGATTCCGTCGGCCTGTCTACTCTTAAGTAACCTCAAATATTCGATCTCTTTATCCGGGTCCAATTCCGTATCGGTCAAAAGGATCTGCATCCCTTTCTTTTTCATCACCTTATTGATTCCCGAAACGACACGACTGGATGTTTCTGTACTGATTTTCGGAAGAATGATGCCGATGACCCCCGTCTTCTTCGTACGAAGGGACTTAGCCGACTGGCTTGGCATATATCCTGTTTCACTAATGATCTGTTCAATACGTTCCCTCGCTTCCTGGCTTACGTATCCATTACTGTTCAAAAATCTCGACACAGTCGTCCGGGATACTCCTGCCATTTGAGCGATATCATTTATAGTCGTCATCGTACTCTCTCCCACATTTCAAAATAGAACCCTTCCTTTTTGCAGAAGGGATCTCCTGAAAATAAATATTCAGGCGGACGCTTATCCAGGGGCAATGCTATTCCCGTCGGAGTCGCCGCCTTTTTCTATATCCACGCTATTAAACTCGAATCATAACAGAGCCCGGAAATTTTCATGTATCATGGTGCAAATATCTTTGCATGAACGTCTCTGTTAAAGCCGGGTTTTGATTTTAGAACGAAGGGTGGGGACGCCTGCGGGAATAGCATGAACGGAAAATCACCGGAATCGACCCCAGGGAGATTCCGGAAGTTTACGTCATGCCCGTGGCAAGCTTCCGCCCGTAGAAAAAAATCAACTAGGAACGATAACAGAGCCTTAGCAGAAGGGCTCTCTTAATCAGGAGCAGTGAACGACACTGTTTTCCTTGATGGAGCGGTGACACGCATCAATAACCCGCATGTTGTCAAGGGTGTTCTCCAACGTGTGGACCACTCCTTCATCTCCATTCAAAATGGCCTCGGATAAATGTTCCACTTCAAATCGGTACTGATCGCCATGGATAGCTTCGCTTCGTACTGTGTCGCCAACCGTAACGTGGACCAGCCCCTCTCCCCCCTGTACATCCGGGCGGAAGGCACGAGGTACGAAAACACGTCCTTCGGTACCTATGATTTCATATTCATTTCTATTCGTCATATCAAAACTGCTCTCCATAACGGCTTTCTTGCCGTCGGTGAAGGTGAAGTAACCGATGGAGGACGATTCGATTCCCCGTTTTTCATCTTCGGTCCCATGCACGAATACCGTCTCAGGTTCATCTTCAAGAACATTACGGATTACGTGAATCGCATAACAACCGAGATCGTAAATACTGCCGCCGCCTTTTTCTTTAGCCGCCCGGATATTCGTCTCCCGCTTTTCTTCCGGGAGCAAAAAGGAATGGGAGGCTCGCATGTACCGTACTTCTCCGATTTCCCCTGAAGTGACGATCTCTTTGACTCGTTCGTGCTGAGGATGAAAATAATACATGAACGCTTCCATCAGCAACACCTTCTCTTCATCGGCTGCTTTTTTCATCTCGCTGGCTTCCTCGAGAGTCAACCCGAGAGGCTTTTCGCAAAGGATATGTTTCCCTTTTCTTGCAGCTTTGATGGTCCATTCCTTGTGCAGATGGTTCGGAAGCGGGATGTACACAGCATCTACATCCGGGTCATCGAGCAAATTCTCATAACTGTCGTAAGCTTTTTCGACTTCGAAATAGTCCGCAAGCTGCCTGGCATTATCTATATCACTGCCTGTTGCGATTGCGGTCACCTCTGCATTGCGCGCTCGTATCATTGTAGGAATCAGCTGTTGTTGAGCAATCCCCGCTGTACCAATTATTCCCCAGCGAATTTTCTCCATACTCATAAATAGACTCCTTTCTTTACTGTCCACCGTCTGTTACTCTTTCTCCCCGAAAATTTCTATCAAAAACTTATATACTCCATTTTCCGTGTTCGGATGTGACGTCGTCTCCGGAAACTGGTCCTTCAACTCTTCCGGAGCGTTTTGCATAACCACCGGACGTCCGGCAAGTTCGAGCATAGGTATATCATTCCCACCGTCTCCGATAGCCATCATATCATCAGCTGCCACTCCGTAATGGTCAAGCAGAAGTTCAAGAGCGGAGGCTTTACTCACTCCTTCTTTCATCACTTCTACATTGTGCTCAGACGAAGAGGAAGTCACAAACGGTTCGTTCTTCCCGCCTAGAGCTACTTTCCAGTTTTCCAATTTCTCCTGATCCTTTGTGAAATAATAAATCTTCAGTACCTGGCTCAAGTCGATCCCGTCTACAATCGTCAAATCTTCCTGCCAGACTTTCTGCCTTGAATTCCATTCGTGATCCTTCACGGTTTCGGGTTTCGGGTCTTCGAGTTCTTCCATCAAAAACACTTCGTCTTCCTTGAATACAAGGCGTTGTCCATCTTTTGTATGTATTTCATAATATAAGCGGTGCTTACGATTTTCTTCGATGATACTGTGAATCAGCTTCTCATCCACGACCTCATCAGCCAACACTTCCTCCCGGGCGACAGCCGTCATGCCATTCGCCGCTGCGATACCGTCAGGCGTAAGTTCTGCAGGGAGCACCCCTTCTATATCCGAAATCGTTCGTCCTGTAGCAAGAAAAACGTAGTAGTTCTTTTTCTGTAAATACTGGATATAGTCGATCAGTTCGTAGGAAATGATGTGGTCATCATTCAATACCGTGCCATCCATATCAAGTGCGATCGCCTTCATTTTGCACCCCTCCCTTCATCCTATTCTAACATATTCTACTACGTCCATCCGGCTTTTCATACCGTGCAGAACGCTTCTAAAGGCAGATGTAAAAAACAAGAACGTAAACAAACTGCCTATGGAGAAGGCAGTTTGTTCTCAATCTTCGACTTCAATTTTTCCTAGAAAATAAGCATCCACTTGATCGAGCCTGCCACGCCAATATACGCCCCCTTCTTCAGGAGTGGCACTATCGGCTACATAAATTTTCGCATCTTTCAGATGGATGAAAGAATAATGGTCGTGCTCCTGATTCTTCGTTCCTTCCGCAGCTTCTTCGAATTTTTCGCTTATTTCTTGAGACACATCGTCTCCGTTTTCAAAAAGGTGGGAGGTAGAGGATAGATAGTCGTAAGCAGATGTCAGGGTACCAGTCACAAGCGCCCCTTTCATCTGTAAAGTCAGATCGATAGAAAAATCATGATGGTTCGCAGTCTTCACGTACGTTTCCAAAATGTCATCCATGTGTGTTCCCTCCTATTTGGACTCGTCCTCAGAACTCGGATGGACCGCACTTTCCTGATTTACTGTCTTTTTCTTGCTTCCTGTACTTTTCTGTACAGTATTACGTTTTTTTGATGAAGAAGATTGATTTTTCTTATCATCGGAGCGTTCTTCTTCTTTATCTTCCTTATGATTGTTTGAACTGTTCTTTCGCTGCCTCCTGTGTACCTTCTTTGGCGTCCTGTTTCGCCTCTCCCACCGCTTCTGCGGGGCTATCCGATTTCTTCATTACTTTACCGACGTCCGGAATGACCTTGCGTGCCAGGCGAAACACTTTTCCCGTAGTTTCAAACATAAGCCACACCCCAAAATATTCATATTACACTTTGAGTACCCACTCCAGAACAATGTTAAACGCTATCACGTGTTTTATAACAGTATTTTCAAACGCTTACATAAATGTGGTATACTTTTCCTAATACATGAAGGAGGTATGGGCAATGGAACTGATACTAACGGACTTTTTGGACAGAGCTGTGATGATTTATGGAAAAAAAGAAGCGATCGTCGACCAGGATGAAAACACTCATACATATCAGGAGGTAAACAGACGGGTCCAGCAACTTTCCCATGGCCTGGACAGTCTCGGTGTCCGAAAAGGGGACCGCGTCGCTTACCTTGCTCCGAATACACTCGAGATGTACGAAGGGTTTTACGGGGTTTTTCAGACGGGAGCGGTGATGGTTTCGCTGAACACTCGCCTCAAACCTGAAGACTACCGCTTCATACTGGACCATAGCGAAAGCAAAGTGCTCTTTGTCGATTACGAACTGGTGCCGTTAATCGAACCTATTGTAGAACAACTGGAAACGGTGGAACATATCGTCGTCCACGGAAGAGACAAAGAAGAAAATGGAATGGCCGGCTATAACTCCTGGCTCGCATCTTTTCCCGAGACTCCGTTCCCCCGCGCCGATGTGAAAGAGGACGATACAGCCACGCTTCTCTATACAAGCGGTACTACCGGAAATCCTAAAGGAGTCATGCTCACGCACAGAAACAATTATCTGCATGCCCTTTCCATCCAGCACCACCTGCGTGTATCAGACAGGGATACGTTGATCCATATCCTTCCGATGTTCCACGTAAACGGATGGGGCTCCCCATTCTATTACACAGCAAACGGGGCGACACAGGTGATGCAGAAAAAAGTGATACCCGAAGAAATCCTCGAGAAAGCGAAGAAATACGAAGCTACTGTCATGCACATGGCACCGACTGTATTGAACGGACTAATCAGCAAGTATCACGAGCTCAAACCTCCCATCCCGGAAACGATGCGACTCGTCATCGCGGGTTCCGCTCCGCCTAAAGCTTTCGTAAAGGAGATCGAAGAAGAGATCGGCTGGGAATTCTATCAGGTATACGGCATGACTGAATCGTCTCCGCTCAGTACAGCTTCTTATATCTCCACGGAGGAGGATGCTCTCAAAGGGGATGAGTACTACGAAGCAAAAGCGAAAGCCGGACTGGAAGTGATCAGCACCAAAGTCCGGGTCGTCGACGAAACAGGAGAAGAAGTACAAAGAGATGGAAAGGAAGTCGGAGAAGTCATTGTAAAAGGTCCAGGCGTCATGAAAGGGTACTGGAAGAACGACGAAGAAACCAACCGCACGATTCAGAACGGGTGGCTGTATACGGGAGACATGGGTACCATCGATGATCGCGGCAGAGTAGCTATCACTGACCGCAAAAAAGACATTATCATCAGCGGTGGGGAAAACATTTCCTCCATTGAAGTGGAAAGCGTGTTCTATGATCATCCGGATATTCAGGAAGCTGCCGTGATTGCCCTTCCACACGAAAAATGGGGAGAAACCCCTCACGCAATCATCGTTCAAAAAGAAGGAAGCGGATTGACGGAAGAAAAAGTCATCCAATTTTCCAAGAAGAAACTGGCGCACTTCAAGTGTCCGACCTCCGTCACTTTCATCGAGGAACTTCCGAAAACCGCAAGCGGTAAAATCCAGAAAGTGAAGCTTCGCAACCTGGTAGGTGAAGATAAATGATCAGTCGAGGAGAGGCACTCCGTTACCGCTCGTTCCAAAGAGCTATGCATCTTTCGAGCCGTTTTCTTCCCTGGCGCCGTCCAGAACTTATCGAAGGGGAAAACAGCGTTCATACTCTGGTCGGGAAGCTGAAAGAAGAGAAGTTTGAGAGGGTGCTGATTGTCACTGATAAAGGGATCAGAGCAGCAGGGCTTATGGAGTCTTTTCTCAGGAAACTGCATGAGGAGGGTATCGGATACGTCATCTACGATGAAACCGTACCGAACCCGACGCTCGAAAATATCCGTGATGCCCTCCATGAATACCGATTCCACCACTGTCAGGCCATCGTGGCTTTTGGCGGGGGATCGGCTATTGACTGCGGCAAAGGAGTAGCCGCCAAAGTGGCCCGTCCGGAGAAAACGATTGAAGAGATGAAAGGTCTGTTCCACATCCGCCGCAGAACCCCGCCACTCATAGCGATTCCGACAACTGCTGGAACCGGAAGTGAAGGAACCGCGGCCACGGTCATCTCCAATCCGGATACGCTGGAGAAATATCCGCTGATTGATCTGTCGCTCATTCCTGACAGGGCTGTGTTGGATGTAAACCTGGTTCTCGACCTCCCGTCGCATATGACAGCGATGACGGGGATGGATGCGTTGACTCATGCGATAGAAGCATACATCGGAAGAAGCAATACGAAAGAAACCGAACTTTTGAGCCGGAAAACGGTACGACTCGTTTTCGGTAATCTGTTGAAAACGTACCATGAGCCTTACGATAAAAAAGCTAGAGCTGCCATGCAGGAAGCTGCCTACTATGCGGGACTCGCTTTCACAAAAGCATATGTCGGCTATGTCCACTCCATCGCTCATACACTCGGAGGTTTCTACCGTACACCGCACGGACTCGCTAACGCTGTCATTCTCCCATATGTCCTTGATTACTACGGAGAAACTATCCATGGACGACTTGCGGACCTTGCCGACAGTGCGGGAATTACAGACCTCTCCATGAGTGATAGGGAAAAGGCAGAAACTTTCATTGAAGCGATCCGCCGGATGAACAGAGAAATGGACATACCTTCAAAACTCCCGGAAGTGAAGAAGATAGACATTCCCACTATGGTCGAACGTTCCATGCAGGAAGCGCACCCTTTATACCCTGTACCGAAGCTTATGCAGAAAAAGGAGATGGCCGATATCTACAGGAAAATAAGCAATAATTAAGCCCCGTCATCCGTGCAGGATGAGCAGGGCTATCACCGGCCGGGTCCTCCCGGCTTTTTTTATTTTAGCTCTGTTAAAGCCGGTTATTGATTTTAGAACGAAGGGTGGAGACGCCTGCGGGAGAAGCATGAACTCAAAAATCACCAGAATCGAACGTAGAGAGATTCTGGAAGTTTACGTCATGCCCGCGGCAAGCTTCCACCCGTAGGGATGAAAATCAACAATAAACGATAACAGAGACGTTTATGCAAAGATATTTGCACCATGATACATGAAAATTTTCGGGATCTGTTATGATTCGAGTTTGATAGCGTGGATAAAGAGAAAGGCGGCGACTCCGACGGGAACTCGGGTAGCTGAAGACCCCGCAGGGAAACGAGGAGGCTGAAGCATTGCCCGTGGAAAGCGTCCGCCTGAATATTTATTTTCAGGGTAGCCTTCATTTTTCCCTAGACCCGTTTTGCCACCGCCTGGATCAGGGCGTCGGAATCATCTAGGCCTGTAATCTCTTTGAGAGCACTTACAGGGCCGTGCTCTTCCCGTAATGCTTTCAGTTGCACTGCTTCTTTATCTTCTTCATTTTCGTAATACAAAGCGGATATGATAGTTGAAATAAGGTGGACCGGGGCCTCCTCAAACATCTGGAGATGGGCACGGGCCGGTCGCACGAGACGGTCCTCCAGTCCCAGTTTACGCATCGGGCCCCTTCCTACTCTCGTGACGTAATCGGAAAGATCAGGGTTCCGGAACCTTTCGATAATCGTATCGATATAATCCCGGTGCATCTCTTCATTGAAACCGTACCTCTCTATGAGAACCTTTCCGGTTTCCATGAGGGTTCGTCGTACGTGATTGACGATGTCTTCATCATCCATCGCCTGCCTGATGGTTTCATACCCTTTCTCCGCCCCTTTATACGCTGTAGCAGCATGGCCTGTATTGACCGTGAAAAGTTTCCGCTCTATATAAGGCTCCAGACGATCTACGTAAGTGAGACCATGGACCTCCGGCAGGGTTTCAGGGAAGGTCCCTCTCTCCACTACCCACTCGAAATATGGTTCCACACTGACGTCCAGAACGTTTTCGTTGTTCTGGAGCGGAACGATACGATCCACCGCCGAATCCGGGAAGCCTGCAGAGTCAAGTACGTCGTCCCCCGCGATTTTCACGACTTCTTCTTTCAGCCGGCTGCTGCCTCCGATCATATTTTCACATGCGATGACAAGGATCGGGGCTTTCTGTGCCTCTTTTCGATTTTTGAGTCCTTCTGCAATCGCTGGTGCAATGTGAGGCAGTACGTTCGGCCCTACTGCAGTAGTTACGATGTCCGCCTCCATGATCGCTTTTGTCAGTTGTTCCGGCGCACTGGAGCTGTTAACCCCGCTCACGCCTTCTACGGTAAGCTTTTCATCGCTACCTGCATAGTGGACATTGTACGACTGCTTGTCGTTCAGTTCATCTATGATTTCTGCATTGATGTCAGCAAATACGATTTCATATCCCGACTTATACAGTAATTCCCCGATAAAGCCACGACCGATATTCCCGGCACCGAAATGTACAGCTTTCATACTACTCCACCTCATTAAAAATATTGATGATCTCCTCTTTCGAAGGAGCGTTCAAAATACGATCGATATTTTCTTCTTCTGAGCAGACAATGGCGATTTTCGAGAGGATATCGAGGTGTTCATTCCCTTTACCTGCAATCCCGATAATCAGTTTCACAATATTTCCATCACCGAAGTCCACGCCTTCAGGGGCAGTGATGATCGCAATCCCCGTTTCTTTGACGGATTTTTTCGCAGCTTCTGTACCGTGCGGAATCGCTAAATAATTCCCCATGTACGTAGAGGTGATTTCTTCCCTTTCCATCATGGTGTCGATATACGCTTCTTCTACATATCCTTGAGACAGCAAAATACCACCCACTTCCCTGACAGCCTCTTCTTTCGAATTGATCGTTTCATTCAAACGTATATTCTCCGTTGTCAATACGTTACTCATTGCTATCGTCTCCTTTTATTTTAGAATTGAAGAAATGGTTCAGACGCCTGGAAAAATATTGTTTCAAACGCGCCTCTTCTTTTGACTCAAGCACCTCTCTGGACTCCTCTTCTTCCACAAAAAGAGAACTGATGAAACTGAGCGTTTCTAGACTTTCTTCAGGTGGTTCAGGTGGGGTAAGCATGAGAAGAACCGTATCTGCATCGATACTATCTCCATCCATACTATTCACAGTTACCGGATGCTCCAGAAAATGTACCGTGAATGATATACTTCCGGCGCTTTCCGTCCTTGTATGAAATAAAGCAGCAGAGGTGCCTGGAATACCGAGCCCCCCTACTTCTTCCCTGTCCAGTAATTGCTGTACAACCCGGGGATCATAAGGCAGGAGGTCCTTTTCTGCCAGTTCCCCGATAATATGGTGAAGAAACTCGTTGGAATCCCTCCCCTTGGCATCCGTCACATAAAAAGCGTCCAGGACTTCACTGAGAGCCTCGGCATAACGTTTAGCTTTTCCGATAGTTTCCCTCGTCTCTTCCCACGTCCAGGACTCTTTCTGACTTGGTGCCGTCGTCGCTCTTTCTTTTAGCCGGGAAGACACTTGCAGTTTGCGGATAGCTGCTTCTATTTTCTGAACGTCTTTTTCCTGCAAAACCGGGTTTACGAGAACATACTCGACGGTCTTATGAAGAGGCACCGTCGAAATGATAAGATCATAATCTTCGAGCGGCTTTCGATCCAGGTCGAATAAAGAACCGTGTTCGACCGACTCAATTGAGGAAAACTGTTGCGTGAGTTTCGCCGATAAAATCTTTGCCGTTCCTACTCCGCTTGAACAGACGACCAAAGTTTTCACAGCCTTCCGGTCCTCCATGTTGATAATAGCCGATGCAAAATGCATTACGAGGTAAGCGACTTCGTCTTTCGGAAAAGTAACGTCCGGAAACACTTCCTGAAGTGTTTCTTCCAAAAGAAAAAACAAGTCCGGATAATCATTTTCCAGTTGAGCCGTAAATGGATTGACGATGTCCATGTTCTGTTGCAATCGATAAATGCTCGGCTTAAGGTGCACAACGAGGTCGTTCAGGAGGCGATCCGAACTATGAAAATCATAGTCCGTTCGCTTGGTCATGACTTCTATCAGCTGCTTAGCCTTGAATGCCGTACTCAGACTAGAATCCTCCAGCCAGTACTCTTGGGTGAACCTGGCCTTGGCTCCCATCAAGTGTCCAGTGATGTAAGCTATTTCCGCTTCAGGAATGGAGAGGTTCAAATTCTCCTCCAGTTTCTTTCCGAGAAGCTCTGCCGATTCAAACTCTTTGCCTTTTTGCATGTGGAGGAAGTATTCATTATCTATTTCGATCGTCTCTTTCTGTCTTATCCGCTCCACCGCTAAAGCCAGGTGGACGACCAGCCCGACGTAGGCATCATCTGAAAAATCATAGGGGAGCGTCTCTTTCACTTCTCGGACTGCCGCTTCAATTACTGTAAGAGCTTCCACATTCACAAGGCCGAGTAATTGCTGGGCGATATCATTGATCACTGTTTTACTCGTAGCGTGAGTTCCGAGAAGAGACAGGAAGTCGATTTCGTTCATGTGGGTCATGATAAGGTTGCTCATCGCTTCCCTGATCCGTTTCTCTTCCCCGATAATTTCCACGCCATATCCACGTTTACGTACTAGTTTCAAATCGAAGTTTTCCACATGCTTCTGTACCCTGTCCAAATCGTTGCTGACGGTCGCCACCGTCACATTCAGTTCTGAGGCAAGCCCTATGAGTTTGAGCGGAACGTTCGATTCGAGCAATTTGGAAAGCAACAGGAGCTGTCTTTCATCTGCGGTGTAATCAACAAAGGGTTGACCAAACACCCGGGCTTTCACTTCCTCTTTCTCTTCTTCGTCCCCCTTCAAAAGAATAAGGAAATGATCCGTACGCTCGATCGTTATAGCCGAATCCTCGAGCATCGTTTCCAGACCTTTCAGATCTCTGTGAATGGTTCGGGTACTGACTGCCAGCTCTTCAGCGAGCCCTTTGATCGTCACGTCTTCCTCCCCGAACAACAGCTCCAGGATTTTTCGTTCACGTCCGGTAACGTACAACGGATCACCTCCCTTCTTGACTGAATCGATTACTTATCGGAATTCTTCAATTCTTCGACAAGTTCATCATATTTAGGGCTGTTCAGGAAGTTCTCTACAGAAACATGATAAGCCGATGGAACTTTCTGTTTCGCCCGTTCGGTCAAATCCTTATGAGTAATGACGATATCGACGTCATCTGGAAGATCGTTGATGGATTTATTCGTTACGTCGATGTTGATATCCTCTTTCTTGAATTTGTTCTTAAGAAGAGAAGCTCCCATAGCACTTGAACCCATCCCCGCGTCACAGGCGAAAATGATTTTGTGGATTTCACTCATATCCACGCTCGGGACACCTTCGGCAGCAGCAGGCTGTGCAGTGGCTTCCCCTGTTTCTTTTTCACCTTCATCAGCCTCAGATCCGGTTGTAATCGCAGAAGACACGCTGCTCTTCTTGCCTTTCATGCCTTCCATTTTGGCAGTCGCTTCATCCAGATCCGTCTCCCCTTTATCTTTGCTCAACTTGAGAATGAAGGATGCTACTAGAAGGGAAGCGAGTGTAGATAACGTTATACCCAACAGTACTCCCAGGTGATCCCCACGAGCTGTCAGACCGAGAACAGCAAAAACACTACCCGGGGACGGAGTCGAAGTCGCACCGACACCCATAGCTACGTATGTCGCGGTACCTGTGACACCACCAGCCATAGCCGCCAGAATCAAGCTCGGTTTTGCCAGAATATATGGGAAATATATTTCATGGATACCACCGAAGAAGTGGATAATAGCAGCCCCCGGTGCTGTCTGACGGGAGACCCCTTTACCAAAGAACATGTAAGCCAGCAGGACACCAAGCCCAGGACCCGGGTTCGTCTCTAGCAGGAACAAAATCGATTTTCCGGTTTCCTGAGCCTCGTCAACCGCAATCGGACTTAAAATACCATGGTTGATCGCATTGTTAAGAAATAGCACTTTCGCAGGTTCGATGAACAGGTTAACGAGAGGCAATACACCCCAGTTGATCATCAGTTCAACTGCTGCACCGAGCACTGTCGTCAGCCCGGCAATTACCGGACCGATCAGATACAGACCGATACCTGCGATGATAGCACCGGCGATTCCGGCGGTGAAGTTGTTTACGAGCATTTCGAAACCGGAACGTATTTTTCCTTCGAGCGCATTGTCGATCCACTTGATGATAACCCCTGCAAATGGACCGATCAGCATGGCACCCATGAACATCGGCGTCTCAGGAGCTCCGACAATGACACCCATCGTCGCTATTGCACCAAGCACTCCTCCACGCAGACCGTGTACAAGGCGTCCACCGGTGAAACCGATCAGAAGTGGCAACAGATAAGTGATCATCGGACCGACAAGAGAAGCCATGTCTTCGTTCGGCCAAAATCCGTCTTCAATAAATAATGCAGTTATAATACCCCATGCGATAAAAGCTCCGATGTTCGGCATGATCATTCCGCTAAGGAAGCTGCCAAACTTCTGTACTTTCGCGCGGATTCCTGTCTTATTCGATTCTTGTGACATCGTTTATTCCTCCTTTGTGTTGTTACTTTAATGGTAAAGCGGTTGCAGGAAGGAAACAACACAATCTAAACATGGGTTTGTCACAGAAGAGGTGACAAAAATTTAAAAGAACAACAATCAAGAATGCGTGCCACGGAATTCCTTCAGGAAACAAGGAGCATTAAGTGCTAGTATCCCCCCCCTCTACACCTCCTCAATATGACATAGGAAAGAAGACTACAGATTGGCAGTTATTCACTATACTCCCCAAAAACAGAAAAAACTGCGTTATTTTTAAAAAAATACGCAGTTTGTATGACGGAGTATTCCTTACCTCTCCAGAGGTTTTTTCATTATGAATGTAATCAGTGCGCCCGTAAGTGCAAGAAAGGATGCAAAATAAAAGGTGGCATCGAGATTCCACACATTCGCAAGCTCTCCGGAAATATATGGACCGATGAAAATACCGATGGCGTACAAGGACTGGAACATCCCCATCACTGCCATACCGTTCCCACTATTCCCGAGGGAAGCAGCTCTCCCGAGAAGCATCGGCAAGACCATGCCAAGCGTGAACCCTGCTCCTGCATGCATCAATAGAAACAGGACGAGCGAAGAGGTTGGCACGAATAATAAAAAGATGGACGCCCCTATAAAACTTCCCCACAATATCCTGAAGTGATGTTCTTCTTTCACAGGAGCATAGGCAAGACCGAGAGAGGTGAACATATGAGGGATGAAAAATGCGAAAACGAGCCAAGTAATCATTTCTTCCGAATAACCGAGCTCCACAAGGTATAACGGAGAAAAACCGAAAATCGTAACGAACAGAACAGCGTGACCGATAAGAGACAGGCTGGCAATGCCCCAGACTTCTTTCATTCTCATGGTTTGCTTGAAAATACGGAGGAACGAAGTCCTCTCTTCCTCCTTCCCGGACACGACTTCCGGAATGAATAGCAACAGTACAGCTCCTACTACACTGAAAGCAGCAGCGGTCCAGAACGGAAAGTCCCAGCCAAACCAGCTGATCAGCAAAGAACAGAGCACCATACTGACGAACTGGGTGAATACCGTCATGAATTGCATTGTACTCATAGCCTGTGTACTTTTATGCAGAGGGAAGTATTGCCCATACATAATCGTCGCCATCACCCACATAGAAGCGGTCACTCCTGCGAGAAGGCGGCCGACCAGTACAAGCGTGAACGTTTCGAACAGCGCGAGTATACTGCCACTCAGCGTAGCGAAGAGGAACCCGAACATCAGCCATTTTTTCTTTCTTCCGCTCAACCATTCCAGAAAGACTCCGAGCGGCCAGCGTAACGCTATTTGAGTGATGCCATATGCCCCCAGTATCACTCCGATCTGAGAATAGACCAAATCGATCCTTTCAAGATAAACACTGAACGTCGGTACATATATGTAGGTAGCGAACCAGAAACAGAAAATCGCGGCCAGAAACATCAGGTGCTGAACACCTGTCAATGCATTCCCCTTCAATGAAATCCCTCCTTCCTTTTTAATATATCGGTTTCACTGCAAATCGCAACTATATATGATATATGATATATGATAAAAAATAACCCCTGAATTCTCAGGAGTCATTTCCTTATTATCACACATCTACCCGAGTGCTTTCAGCGCTATCTTCTCCGTCACTCTGTAGATCTTTCCATTCTTTGAACGCCTTCAGGTCCTCATTGACTGTGCGCATCGTATACGCAAGCAGAGCAAGGTCATCTACATAACCCAGAGGAAGGAAATCAGGCCAGGCGTCAATGGGCATCACAAAATAAAGAAGCGTAGCGACTACCATGATCATCGTCTTATTCGATACGTCCCGGTATTCTTTCCGTTTATAAGCCCGGAGGAGCGACGCTAAAAGTTTGATTTTCCCGACACCTTCCTGTAGGTAACCCTCATTCTTTTCCGCTTTTTCATCAGCATTCTGGAACAATTCCTTCATTTTTTCAGGATTCGACATATATTCTCTTACCGTGCCTCTGTTCTTTTCCATAAAATTCTGATAAAGCTTTTTCGGGTCAAAGTTCCGTTTCATAATACATCCACTCCTTCTACTGCAATGTTTCCCCTATGTTATTCCGATAAACGTCCTTGCCTACCATTCATTTCCCGGGAAATAGAACAAAACGAAATTGCTATTCTTTTACGATAATTGTAAAATAAAATATAAAGATGAAAGGGGATTACTATGAAAACTCCTACTCTGTTCCAGACAGGGCTGACATTGTTCAGACTTATAGCTGTACTGTTCTCCAGTTTTGCAGCCATCATCACTACTATGCTCCCCATGTACCTTTACTACTCTTATCCTATTTCACAACTACTGCTGGTTCTCGGGCTTCTGCTTTTCGGAACACTTTTGATCCACGGTTTTTTGACCCATGTTCTCAATGATTACACGGACACTATTTCCGGGACCGATGGGAAGAGTCCCGGCATTCTTTCGGGCGGGAGCCGAGTTGTACAAAAAGGCATGATGACCACAGACCTTCTTCGTCAAATCGGCATTATTTCCATGAGCGCCATCGCAGCTTTCATTTTTGTCTTTTTTTTCCTCGGCTTTATAAAAATTGCTACGCTCCTGGCAGTCGGTCTCTGGTCCGCCGCGGCTTACTCCCTTCCATCCATCAGACTCAGCTATTATCCCTGGATCGGCGAGTGGGGCGCCACCTTTCCAGCCATATTTTCTGTAGGCTTCGGCGGCGCATGGCTTTTGACAGATCAGCCGCCTCTCTGGGCTTTCCAGAATGCTTTGATCATTTCCCTGTTTTCCATCGCCTGGGTAATGGTCCACCATATTCCTGACCGTTTTGCGGACGAACAAGCCTCCCCGCCTAAAGTCACCTGTGTGGTGTGGATGAAACAAAAGTTCGGAGATGCCTACAGCCGTTTTCCAGCAGTGTTATATTTTTTTATGGGTGGAGTCTGTTCCTTGTGGCTTTTCCCCGAAAGAACGACAGCTGCCGTCGGCATTCTCGCACTTTCGATTGTGTCTATTCTTATTGTTCTGCGGCTTGATATCAAAGACCCTATCCACGTTTCGAATGGAGAAAAAATGCTACTTATCCTCACCCTTGTGGCTGCCGTGTGGATCGGGATTTTCATATGAAGAGGTTCCGACCCTATGGGTCGGAACCTCTTTTCAATTAAAGTCTATCCTTCACTTCTTCGACAATGGACTGACGCCACTGTTTCTTCTGTTCTTGGTATTGTTCTTTTAGGACGGCGGCTTCGTCCTCTTCCCCTTCATCCAGCAATTGCTGATGAAGATTATCGAACGTTTCATCCGTATTCGATTCCAGATCTTTCGCCGCGGATTGATACTTCTGGTAGAGCTCCATGTAAGAAGCATTCCCATTCATATCCTCCATGACCTGCTCTTCCAAACTGCTGATGCGTGCCTCAGCCTGATTCATCAATTCTTCATAGTCCTCTTTGACATTCGCTGAACCTTCTGACCCTTCAAGCTGATAAGAGGATTCAGTAATTTCCGAAACTTCCTCGTCCTCGACTTCAGCCTCCGTAGTGAACCAGGAATACATCATAACTCCTCCGCCTATGACGAAGGTGACCAGAAATCCGATTATGAGATATTTAATGTTCATGGCATCTCCTTATCATTCATATACTTGAGCCACATTGCCGGTGGCCGATTTTACTTTGTATTCATTTCCATTATACACAAAATGATAAGTCGTTGTCTCGAAATTTTCACCTTCTCCGACCCAAACGTTATCGCTGGAAGTTCCGGAAAAATTAATTTGTTCTTCAGAGGTGTTCAAATGGTTACTAAGTACAGTTTTCGCTTCCTCTCGCTTCAATGACAAGTGACGTAGCTCTGAAAAAGATGACCCTCCCAAGTCATGCAATTTCCATACTTCATTTTCCTTCCTGAGTGTCAAAAGATCGAACCCTCCACTTGTTAGCATATTCTCTCTTTCAGCAGCTTCGACAATTATACGCTCCGAAGTGTTCTCAAGTGTATTCTGATGGATCTCCCATGACCAATCCGAACTCATGAACCAGGCTTCACAGCCGGTGCAGACAGAGTAATAAGCATCTTCCAAACCATTCAGCATTTCTCCTGTAGCATAAGTACTTAAGTCACTTCTTATTCTGGAGAAATCTCTAGTTTCAAACTCGCCTCTTTCGTAAGCACTTAAATCGTCATAGAAGATACGATTTATATTTTGATAATTTCTCTCCGCTTGTTGTCTGACTTCCCCCTGAGTCAACTCAGATGTTTCCTCCATTGTATGTGTATGTTCATCAAACTCATAAACGGAATGTAAAGTTTTTCCAAATGCATTATTAAATGTTGATTGCAGATATCGATTTTCTTTTTGAGATTTAAATTCTCCAAGAGTATTCAATATTGAATTCGAATCAGCCCCATCCTCGAATGAAAAGGAAATAGATTTTATATCCTCATCTGTTACGTAAAAGGCAAAGTCTTCCGTCAGTGACGAATCCGCACGTTCCGAATAGATGAATACCTGATCGTCGATTTTCCGGAACAGCGAGTCTATGTTTTCCCGTTCATTACGAAGAAACGAGATATTCTTCTCTATCGGAAAATCCATAATTTTCTTTCCTGTGGAAGTATCGAGACCCAACTTGAAAGAAGCATCATATTCATCGAACATATCACTGACATCATTCGTCAATTCAGGTGCCGGTTCGTCTGCGAGTAAATGGACGGTTGTCTCATTAGCCATATCAAATGTACGAACCGAATGCCATGAGCCAAAGGGATCCTCTTTTACCGTGAATTTTTTAGAAAAAGTATTTTCAGCTTGGATTCCCTGGACGCTTACAATTTCATCTGATATTTCCAAATTGTATGTACTCTCATATGTATATCCTTCTTCCGGAGGTTCAATAGCGACTATGGATTCCTCATCTTGATTACGGACTTTAATCGCTATTTCTTTTCCAGTCTCAGTGTTTTTCACTGAAACGGCCTGTTTGGCAGACTCCAGGGTAACCGGTGTATTGAATTCCACCTTCCACTTTTTATTACTTGATACTGCATGTTCCGTGCTTTCGGCATGTACTGCTCCTGCACTTCCTGTAAAAAGAAGAATAAAAGCAGCTAAAAAATATTTGAACATCATATCCCTCCTTACAATTATTTTACATATATTTCAGACTTATTTCAAAAAAGGAATTGGTTCAAAAGTATAGTTTTGATTGGAGTCTTTTATGTCGATAATAATAACAGAATCGAAAAGGAGGCTATTATAATGAACAGTAATTGGAAAAAGATTTTCGCAACCGTTTCGACAGCAGCATTTATTTCAGCTGCCCCTGTCACGGTCATGGCTGAGAAACCGGATCACGCAGGTAAAGGAAATAATCCCACGATGGAAATGCAGCCTGTCGATGTGAAGACAGAGCGATTTACGGAGATTGCCGAAAAACGCGCAGAAACGATTCTTGATCGTTTGGAACGAATCGAGGAAGGTAACGAACAAATAGAAGACCGTCTTGAAGATTATTTCGACCTAGAGGAGGATTCTGAGGACGACGCAGATGAGGATGATGAGGACACTTCTGATGAAGACGAGGACTCTGCCGACGAAGACGAGGACGCTTCTGATGAAGACGAGGACTCTGCCGACGAAGACGAGGACGCTTCTGATGAAGACGAGGACTCTGCCGACGAGGACGAGGACGCTTCTGATGAAGACGAGGACTCTGCCGACGAAGACGAGGACGCTTCTGATGAAGACGAGGACACTTCTGATGAGGAGGACGAAGAAGAACTGGTATCAGAAGAAGAAGAACAGGCTGAGGACGAAGAACTTGCCCGTATGGACGAAGGTATTGATAGTCTTTCCGGCAAACTGGGCGCCCAATCTAACAAATTGGATGCCATTGAAAAACAAATCAGCACCCTGAAAGACTGGATCAGTAAAAAAGTGAGCACAGAAACGGAACTCGATTTTATGCAGGAATTGGACGAAGAACTCCTCGAACATCGACAGGAAGTTCTGCAACTGGAAGAATTGTTGAATGAGAATCAAGAAGAAGTGAAGGATAAAGTCGAAGAGGAAGATAAAGAGACATTTGCTGACAAAGAATCGACTGATGAACATAAAGCATGGAGTGTTCAATTCAGCAGCAGTATGAATCAGGAAAAAGCGGACACTCTCAACTTTTTCGTGTTCGATGAAAACATGGAACTTGTGAGTGTTGATGCTGTATATGATGCTGAAAATGATGTTGTCGACGTCATTCCTGATCAACCTTATGCAAAAGGCGAACAATACACACTAGTGATTGCACAATCCTTTGACCAACAGAAGAATGTTAGCCTTAAACATGCCGTACAGATGAATTTCACTATCAATTGACATACCCATTTTTCTCCTGATTCAAAAAAAGCTGAAGACCCACAAATCACGGGTCTTCAGCTTTTTCATATTGATTCAGATCTAGTTGAAAAGAGTTCACCATTTTCTAATCAGGTTTCACTTCTTCTCCGCGTTTTCCTTTGTATCTGAGCCCCCATCCGGTCCAGGCAGCAATGAACATTACTATAAGTAAGCCCCACCCTTGATAAACAAATGGAAATACCTCCATCGGCGAGACGACGGTTACATACTCATAGTTCTCGGCAGCATTCTGTATAGTCGTCCATGCCAAAAGCACACCTGCACTCCACGGGAAAATGTACCCGAGAGCTGAAGTGACAGTATCAAGGAAGTTAGCACGACGATAGGGGTGGATATTCATTTCTTCACCGATTTTTCTTACGAAGGGTGCAGCTGCAATTTCTGCGGCTGTATTGATCGTAATGAACATATTCAGAAAAGCCACGATCCCGAACATCGTCAGCTCCGCGCGCCGGACGACATTATTGATGATACCAAGAAAGAAATCCTTGATCTTTTCCATAGTACCGGCAGCTTCCATAAGGTAAGCGGCTGCCATGATGAACAGTATGAGTATCGCCATATTGAAATACCCACTGATTCCATCAATAAGAGCTCCATCAATCACGGCATCGCCCGCATCGTTCTCATAAATGTGTACGATCGATGTCAAAGGTACGTCCATGAAAAGAATGAAGCCGATGACTGTAACAATTCCCCATGTGAGAGAAGTGATCAGATGCTGGCCGCTCAGCGCCAAATAAAGTACGAGCGCAAAAGGGATCATCATCAGCAGACCACCAGCAGTTACCTCATTTTCTAGCTCGGCGATGAGAGATGCATTTCCCACATCGCCCCCTCCTCCTGTAAAGAAGAAAAGAATGAAAGCAGGAATTGCTGCGGCTACCGAATATTTGAAACGGGAACGAACAACACCCGGAACATCAGCATCCTGCGTCGTAGCAGAAACAATCGTCGTATCAGATACCGGGGCCAGGTTATCACCGAAGACAGCTCCACTTAAAATTGCAGCGAGCAATATGACAGGGTCAGCCCCCAGTACAATCCCCGCCGGATACATCAAAATACCAAACGTAGCCACCGTTCCATAACCGGTACCTACTGCCGTGGAAAACAACGAGGCGAGCACGAAGGTGAGGGCTACGTAACCTCCCCCTTGCAGGCCTGTCTGAAAGCCGAGCCAAATAAGCCCATCAACGAGACCCCCGGCAGATAAAAGTGTCGCAAACATCCCGGCCCAAAACCAAGCGATAATCGCTACAATACCCACAGGTTGTGCCATGCCGTTAATCAGTGATTGAGCATAGTCCGCCCATTTGGATTTAACAAAAAACAACCCTATTCCGACGCCGATGACAACACCCAGAATCAGGGCACGTTCTGTCACAAGGTTCGTCAGACTAAGTGTAATCGCCCAAACAATGAAAAAAACGAGAGGAATGGTCGCGGCGAAAGCTCCGCCGCGAAAATCCAATCGTTTTATTTCTCTATCTCCTGTAGCTTCATTTATTGATCCTTCCTCACTCATAAGAAAATCCCTCACTTCCAGATTCTTCTCCACACCTGTTTCTCTGAATATTTCGGGTGCAGTCTTATCTAGTTAAAAATAATTTAGTTGCTTTCTCCTCCATAGGATTCCCGTTCGCCGCTTCCACATCTTTCTCTATGACAAGTTCATAGGCCTCCGGCATCGTCAAATCGTCTGCTGAGACAAATACCTTATCACGTTTGTCGTTGAATCTCAAACTTGTCTCATGGCGGTCGCCCTGGTTATCCAATATATAAACTGTTTCAGAAGTGAACGTTTCGGGATTCATTTCCCGGTTGAACTCTACGGTCCACTCTTTGGAAGGAGTTACAACCTGGTAATCCGTCGCTTCAGGCAATTCCACCTCGGTACTGTCATAGAGAGCTTTCAGTTCATCGAGGAAAATCACACCATGATCTTTTTCATTCTCAGAAGCTTCGGCTAGATAGATTCTGGAGAAGGTAATCGGCTGCGGCAGATCTTCAGGGAGGTCTGCTTTGACATATTTCCAACCGGTCCAATCCAAACCGTCCTCTTCGGTGAAATCGACGTTGTGTCTTTCCCCTTCTCCATCTACAATATGGGCCCGGAGCCAATGTTCGCCCCCATCTCCATGGACACGTACACCAAGCTGCTTCGGTGAGCTAGGGATAGACAGGGGTGCTTCGGACTTGGCGTAGGTGGCAGCAATACCTTTCACCCCGATATCGAAATCATACTCGAGACGTAGAGAATAGTCCCCTGCTCCGACAGGCTCAATTCCTTTCGAGCCTCTGACTTCTCCATCACTTCGCGCCGTCTGTACACTCCAGGCTTGACCGTTCTCAAAACCTGATATATCTGCAGGCTCCCGGCCGACGGCTATGTCAGCACTGACAGAGGTCGACCCTAATCGTGCCGTCACTTCTCCCGCAGCTCTGGAAGCCCCGGTGGTAAGTAATCCACTATCTGTAATAGTTCCCGCTTCTCCGGAAACGTTCCACTCAACTGAAGAAGGCTCATAGATGATATTTTCACCATTTTCATCTTTAGCTGTTATTTGGAACTGTTTTGATTCTTCCGTATCGAGTAATACTTCTTCCGGACTAATCTTCATCTCGGCAATATCGGTCGTCACTGTAATCTCACGTTCGGCGCGTGCTTCGCCGATTTCAGCTACGATTTCCCCTTCTCCCGGCTGTTCGGCTATAAAGGTCGATCCGTCCATATAACCGACGCCACCTTCTACAGACCAGGTCACATCCTTTTCAGTAACATCCGTCTGCAATGTATTATAAGCATCGAATACTCTATGCAGGTCCATGGCTACAGAAGCTCCGGGGAAAACCTTGCCGTTCTGTTCTTTATAAAAAGAAACAGAAGTCGGCGTTTCTTCTCCATTATTCACTGTAGCAAGCAATGTGTTGGCTATCGACCTTTGTCTCCCGTCAGAAGGAGTGTTCTTGATGGTAGGATAAATATAAGCATGGTTACGCGCAGCCATTTGCGTAGAGCCGCCCCCATCAAGGTTGATCGCGTTATAAACTCCCTGTTCTCTTAAATAAACGGCGAACTCTTCCATGGTCATTCCCAGGGCATTCGATTGTCGGCCGTCGACAGTTACGAGGAACACCTCGCTTCCGTCCGCATTCGTCCCCACTGCGGTACGCGGGGCGCGCTGGGTATAGCGATAGCTGCTATCCTGCATGGAGATATCCACTCTTCCGTTTTGCACAAGTTTCGGACCACTTCCCAGCATGAAGCTGGTACTTTTCCATTTGTCGGCTATATCTACGTTCAGAGATACCGTTTCCCCGACTTTCATCTCTTCATATTCCTTCGATAAAGACCACCCTCCGAAGGATAGCACATACCCCTCTTCAGGAATCGTGGCGTACTCCGAATCTCCGTAATGTCTCACCGAAGTTATTTCTCCGGTGATCGTATCTCCGAACTCCACTTCTCCACCTTCGATACTTTTATTTGTGTTCTCTATGACAACTTCCATTCCATATGTATTAGTGCGTGTATAATCGTAGCGATAGGACTGGGAATACACGACGGCTTCTCCAGCACCTCTGGCTGTATTCATCGTATCGACCGTCCGTTGTTCGTTTTTATAGGTGAATTGCATATCCAATTCGAAGTCTCCTATAACCGGTTCTCCTCCTTTATCCATACCGAAGGCGGCCGGATCATGAAAGTAATCTCCCGGGTCCGAGGATACGGCACCAAGACGATCAATCTTCGACTTATTCATTACAAAATACGCCGGCATTCCATTGCCGTAGGGATGGGAAAAATGAAAGAAAGAACCATTGACCCCGCCTACCACTCTATTTCCGGGATGACTCATTCTCTGAGCCTGTTCCGTAAGTGTCGCCAGTCCGGGACTACCGGCAGGGGTGCCTAATTTAATAGTAGTTTTTGGATCGGAAACGTTCACTTTCAACAAGTCGGACTGCTGACTCACACCTTCCTTACTGAAATAATCGACTGTAGGGGCGGGTTCGAATTCGTCCGTTACATTCCAGCTTGCATGGGCTGTAACAGGGGCCAAAAACAAAAATATCAGTACAAGGTACATTCTTCTAAGTTGCATCCTACTCCTCCTGATTTGTAAATGATATACTCGACACTCTCTAACACTTTCTACCATTTATTTATTATAATCTTCCTCGAAAAAAACATCAATGTGCTATATGTATTATGATAGGATTCAGGAAACATTCATAATTTCCTAGTGTAAGATAACCATCGTCTGTGATAATATAAATAAGAATGTTCAATATAACAAATTACAAATAATGCTTAAATTTAATGAGGAGCGTTTTCCGACATGTTGAAGCAACATAGCCTGACTTTTTACTTAACGATACTTACTATATTTCTCGTACCACTGATTCCGTTCCGAGTAGAAATCGGTCCTATCCCTTTGTCGACTGAAGTGGTACTTATTCCACTGCTCACATTGTCTTTCGTTTATGATTACTGGAAGAAGAACATCAGACTGAACGCATTTCCGATAAAGATCTTCCTGATACTTTTAGGAGCATTTGCGTTCATTTCCGTCGTCTCTCTTACCCAGGCCCAAGCTCCGCTTCCAGGGATACTGGAAATCGTACGATTCGTTTCTTATATCTTTTTATTCATAATCGTTACCAAAACGACGTTCACATATAGGGAATACGTCACGATTGCAACTACTTTCCTTATGTCTGTCCTCCTTGTCGTCACTTACGGCATTTTTTCTTTTGTCGTTGATTTCAACCTGAACAAAGCTGGTCTCTACGCATTGACTGAAGCGTGGGGACGTGTAGGGTCGACGTTTACAAACCCTAACTATTTCGCGGGACTGATCAATTTCATCCTTCCTGCATTTTTATTTCTATCTATTCTCTATTTCACCCGGACACGTACAAAGTTACTGTTTTTCGGATTTTTTGCCCTGCTTGTCATCAGTCAGATTTTCACTTACACGAGATCCGCCTGGTTCATCATGGCTTTGGCGATCATCATGGTCTTAATGACGATGCCTAAACGTTTCTGGAATGGATTCAAGAGCATCCCGATGGTTATCGCGGCACTGCTTTTGGCAATCTCTGTAGTGAACCTTCCGGATGTGCAGGAAAGAACCACTTCTGCCTTCTTCGTGATCGAATCTCTGATCCCGACAGGAATGCTTCAGTTCAACAGTGAGGAAAGTCCTGATCAAGAGCAGAGCGATGCCGCAGCTGCCAACAAGGAATCGACGGAGAGAGCTGTCGTTTCAAGAACCACTTTATGGAAGACCGGGTGGGTCATGTTCAAAGATAATCCTGTACTTGGTGTCGGCGCAGGTAATTATCTGGTTCGATACAGCGACTACACAGAGAAATACCCTGAATTATACGTCGGCCATGATGCCTATTCCGTACATAATTCATTCCTGAAAGTCGCCTCAGAAACGGGAATTTTCGGGTTACTCTCTTTTCTGTCCATCTATCTCTATCTGCTTTATTTCATCGGCAAAGAGTTCCTCAAAAACAGAAACAAAAATTTGTTGAACCAATTGCTTTTAGCGGGGCTATTCATCGGGACCGGAACGTTCCTCGGACAAAACCTGGCGAACAACCTTATCTTCATACCTCAGCTTAATGTGATCTTCTGGTTAGTGACGGGTCTGACACTGAGTTACGTGTATACGACCTACGCCCACAAGGAGAAAATCATTTCCTGACAATAAAAACACAGCAGCGCAGAGTGGTAACTCCGTGCTGCTGTGTTTTTTAGTATTTTCCTTATTTCACGCTTACTAATCAATACTCCGGATTGGTAGATAAGTCGCTTTCCGTCTTCTGTCCTTCTGTATCAAATGTTTCCTTTTGGTCCGAAAAATTCATAATTGATATTTTCTTCAGGAATCCCCCATTCATGGAGTGACCCGTTCATCGCACGCATGAATCCTTCCGGTCCACAGAAGTAGAAGTCCGCTTCTTTAGGTACCACAGTCCTCAACCAGTCCAAATCTACATAGCCAGCTTTATGAAAAGCTCCCATCGTCTTATCTTCCTCGGATGGAGTTTCATAGATGACGTATGTGCGGGAACCAGACATCTCTTCTTTCAATCCATGAACGCCTCCGTTTCTGGCAGCATGAATGAAATAGACGTCCCGTTCCTCCCGTATTTTTTTATACATACTCATCAACGGGGTGACCCCTACCCCTCCACTGAGTAATACTACCGGAAGCTTGCCGGATTCATCGAGATAGAAATCACCGGCAGGGGCACTTAGAGGCAACACGTCCCCTTCTTGCACCTGGTCGTGCAACCACGTCGATACAAGACCTGCAGGGAGCTCATCCGTGCCGCTCTCCCGTTTTACACTGATTCGTAAATACTCCTCTCCCGGAGCATCAGACAGACTATACTGTCTCAGCTGCGTATAAGGATATCCGGGAATGTCCGCTTTCAGCCCTATATATTGACCTGGACGATAGAATGGCAGGCTTCCGCCATTTTCCGGAAGTAGATAGAAAGAAGTTATTTCTTCACTTTCCTTCACTTTCTTTTCGACATTGAAATTACGATAACCGGTCCAGGCACTCTCTGCGTACTTTTTCTTTTCTATTTGGATGAATACATCAGCGATTTCACCGTACGCTTCACCCCAGGCGGTTATGATTTCGTCATTTACCGCATCTCCGAGCACTTCTTTGATCGCTTTCAGTAAGTATTCTCCTACAATCGGATAATGTTCAGGCTGAATATTCAGATTGACGTGCTTTTCTGCTATGGTCTCCGCAGCAGGGGCGATAGCACTCAAGTCATCAATGTTCTGGGCAGCTGCATAGACAGCATTAGCAAGGGCTCTCGGTTGTTTCCCCACTTTCTGGTGAGTCATGTTGAACATATTCTTCAGTTCAGGATGGTCTTCGAACATTCTTTTATAAAAATGGGTCGTTATCGCTTCGCCGTGTTCTGCAAGTACAGGGACGGTCGACTTGATAATGTCTCTCGTTCTTTCATCGAGTCTGCTTGTTACCTGTGTAGTCATATAAGTACCTCCATAAGATATATTTCCAATATATCATTAATAGTAATAGGTCCGTTTGTTTAAAGCAATATCATAAATACATCTTTTATGACTATTTTGTTAACTAAGAAGTAAGGGAGTATGATACGATAAAGAAAAAATGAGGAATAGTTTATGAGACTTAAAAAATATACGGATTACGCTCTGCGTGTCCTAATTTATACTGCGTCAAAACCGGAAAATACACTATCGAGCAAAAAAGAGATCTCAGACGTCTTTGATATATCTTTGAACCACCTTGCAAAAATTGTCCACGAGCTACAAAAAGCAGGATATATCGAAACGATCCGCGGCCGGAATGGTGGCCTCCGTCTCGCCACGGCACCTGCTTCCATCAATATCGGGGCAGTCGTTCGCCTGATGGAAGATGATTTCAACCTATTTGAATGCTTCAGTTGTGAAACGGATTATTGCGTCATTTCCCCGGTCTGTAAGCTGAAAGGAATCACCGGACAGGCACTCCGGGAATTTTTGAGAGTGTTCGATTCTTACACACTGGCCGATATCACAGAAAACAATAAGGAGCTGCAGCATATATTGGGGATCGGATATGATTCTCCCACTTCCTAAACCTATGGCTTTAATAATTGGGGCAAAATGGATAATAGAAACTTGAAGCTCGATCCTCAAATTGATGCCCCTTGGTAAACGAATATTGATGAAACATACTAAGATTAGTGGGTAAGGTCATCGACGGATGGCTTTACCCACTAATCTTAGTTTGTTTTCATTTTTATCAATCATAAGCCTGGATCCTCGAACTTTCATCTCCATCATCCATCCTGGCACGTATATTTTTGAGACGAAACACCTATTTCCCTCTATCGACTTCAAGTCGATAATAGAATGAATACTATTAAGAACAGCACTCGAAAGGAGCCGCTTATTTTGAGAATATTCTTCTTTGTCTTCACAGCTATCCTATTCTTTTCTCCGACGCTTCACGCAACGGAAACGATACATATGCCTGAGGATCCTGCCAGTACTCCTGCTGACCTGCCGGAGCATGCGGAATACTTGGAAGAGGTGAATATGTGGATAACCCCTCACCCGACTTCTTCAAAAGACGCTATATCTGAACCGAGCGTCACACGAACCAAATCAGACGTTACCCTACAGGATACTTACTCTTACCGGCAATGGCCGCTGGAGGTCCTCCCCTTTGAAGGAGCTTTCAGCTATGCTGAAAAAGCCGAGAATACAGTTACCGTGGCAGTCATCGACAGTGGCATATCAGCGGTACACCCCGATTTGAAAAGGAAAATCAGAAAGGATGGTTACAATTTCATCAACAATAACACGAACACAGCGGATTCCAATGGGCACGGTACTCAAGTAGCAGGGACCATTGCCGCTACAGCCGGAAACAACTTGGGGATTACAGGGTACACCGGCACCTACGATGTCGACATCCTTCCCATAAAGATCATGGACGAGGATGGAAAAGGGTCCAGCTCAGACATCATACGTGCTGTGAATTTCGCTTTAGAGAAAAATGTCGATGTCATCAATCTCAGCCTCGGATCCAAAACTTTTTCGAGTACAGAAGAGCGCACTATGGAAACTGCCGCTGACAAGGGAGTGATCATCATCGCTTCTGCTGGCAATGAGGGAAGCAGCTCCCGGTTCTATCCGGCTTCCCATGATTCGGTATTTTCCATCGGTTCCCATTCGGAACGCATGACTCATTCCGACTTCTCCAACTATAATTCCAACATCGATTTTTCTGCGCCAGGGGAATACATATACACCACCAAATCTGACGGGAGTTATAGCTATAAAAGTGGAACATCCTTTTCTGCGCCCGTCTTTGCGAGCATCGTCGCAATGATGAAAAGTCTGGATCCTTCCCTGCAGGGAAATGAGATAAAAAATCTGATGCAACTGGCTGCACTCGACCTCGGTTCAGCCGGCAAGGATAATTACTTTGGGTATGGCACCGTTCTTCCCGGTCCTGCTATACGCGAAGTGTTATTCGATGAATTCGGCAGTAGCAGGAACGTTTCGACCGATAAAACATGGACCGTCGAATTCAACAAAGCTATACGCCCTTCTTCCGTGGAAGGAAATGTTTATGTTACAGATGAGCGGGGAAACAAGGAAAGAGTCAATATAACATACGCAGAAGATTCCATAGAAATCCACCCACCTTTTTTCGGTTATGAACGAAACTCTTCTTATACTTTATACGTAGAAGATAACGTACTGACGGAAAATGGAGAAAAGATCAACAATTCCGTACAACAGGACTTCCTTGTACGATAGGATGCGTGACGTCTGCTTCTTTTTCTGGTTGTTACAATGGATTATGTAAAGCTGCGCAACAAAAAAAGAGGTGACTCGATGACTCGAAAAATCACAGGCTTTCTCCTATTCTTATTTCTGTTCTATCCTTTGTTCACCCATGCGGAAGACGCGTGGAACGTCACTCCGGACAAGAGCTGGTCCATTGATTTCAACAAAAATATGGGCACGGACAAAGACAGTTTTCTACAGAAAGCTTCCGATCATATCTACATTGAAGATTCTGATGGCGCTATCCATCCTGTCTCTCTCTCCTTGCCGGACTTGGATAGAGTCAAAGTCACTCCCCAGGAAAGTTATACTTCAGGTAGAACCTATACACTCGTGGTTGAGGAAGCACTAACGGACAGGCACGGACAGACGCTCGTAAAAGAAGCATCCCGCACATTCACCGTTCAACCTTATGGTAATCAGAAGAAAACATTCAGTGCAGATAAAACGCTTCCCCCCTATGTAAAAAATACGAACATAGAATCTGTTCATGATACCTCTTACTGGAAGTGGACAGAAGAGGATCAGTCTTATCTGCAGCAGGACATCTCAAAACAACAGCTTTTTATTGAAATGAAGGATTTACAGAAAGAACTTGAAGAAGTGAACAGTCACTACCTTGATATTAATGGGTTCCACTTTTATACGTCTGCCGTCCACTCCAAACTTGATGCCCTGAGGCGTGGAATGGAAGCGAGGTATAACCTTTTATATTTCAACCAGTACAATTATTCCGAAACTTCCATAACCTACAACGAAGAACGCGCTACGATGGCAGCTGATCATACGAACGAAGGTATGTTCGAAGCGGACAAAGAACTTTATAATGCGTTGATCGACTATCCTTACGCCACATCATATACGGACAATATCACTGTAGTCAGCACTCCCTACACATTTGAAGGAATCAACGGTTTCGCTAAACGGTCGGACAGTACCATTTATCTGTCGGCTACTCAGGAAGAAGCACCAAAGACTTTTTATCATGAGCTCGGCCATATGTTCGATTTCTTTTTCGAACCTTCCAGGGATACTTACTCATCCATCCGGAACTACACGGACTTCGACGAGACTTATGAAAACTCCTACACTGAAAGTTTCGCTGAAGATTTCAAAGTCGTTCGTTATCCATACGAAGATGTGATAGCTAATCTGAATAAAATCGGCACGCCGAGCGAGGAGACCATTAAAGAACTCGAGTCTTTCTTTCAGGAAACCGAAAAGAAAGCTGAACCCGAAGTCCCTTCCCTTCTTATCAACGGCAGACCTCATTACAGTGATATACAGGTGACAAGCGACAATCAGGTCACCTTTTCCGGAGACTATCTGTTCGGTAGCATCCAGGTCGAAACGCCTGATGGTAATCAGGATAGTGTGGAATTCGGGCAATCATACTCATTTGAAAAGGAAGGTGTCTATACGTTCCAGACACCGGAAGGAAAAATCCTATTTCTTTATGATAAAGATGGAATCTGGTCCCGACAGGAATCGAGTACTCTGAAACGGGTCACTATGGGGCAACTGACAGACGAAGCTTACGACTGGGCCTCTTCTCATGAATTTGAAGCAGGGGTCTTCCGATACAATAAAGACCATTCGTTTCTCATGCTCAACGCAGGATATTACAAGCCTTTTAAAATCACCGATTCTGCTATTACAAGTGAAGAGATCAGACTGAAGTTGGACGAGGGAAGAGAAGACTACTATATTTATGCCATACCCGAATCGCTGCAGTCCTTGCCGGTACTTATCGAAAACAACTTTCTCGATATACCTGACAGTTCATCGGACTAGACAACTGCACTTCATAGAGACTTTATAGCGCTCATTACTAAACCTTTGGCTACCCTGGAAATAAATATTCAAAGACTCAAAGGTCTTACAAGGGGATTTCTGAAAAAATTACAATCCCCCTACTTTTTAAACGACCCCTTCTTTCTGAAGAGGGTCGTTTTTTGAGGAAAATTCTCCCGGTAAAAAATCTGAAATATGCTGCATGGAGTAGCAATACTAAATTGTTATGATTAAAACACGAACGTTCATTGTAATTAATTGATGAATTAATCGTTTTTCACTTTGACAAATAACAAAAAATCCTTTAAATTATTCATTGTACGAATAATATCGATACTATTATTAAAATCATTCGTTTTTAGAGGTGAAAGTAGTGGAAAATGTATTTGATTATGAAGATATTCAATTGATTCCTTCCAAATGTATCGTGGAAAGTCGTTCGGAATGCGACACTTCCGTGATACTCGGAAACCATAAGTTCAAATTGCCGGTGGTCCCGGCAAATATGCAGACGATCGTCGATGAAACACTGGCCAAGAAGCTTGCCGAAAATAATTATTTTTACATCATGCATCGATTCGAACCTGCTAAACGCTTTTCTTTTATCCGTGAAATGAAGGAGAAACAGCTGATTGCTTCCATCAGTGTCGGGGTGAAGCAGGAAGAGTATGAATTTCTGAAAACCCTCAAACAAGAAGAATTGATTCCTGATTATATTACTATTGATATTGCTCACGGTCATTCGGATGCTGTGTTGGATGTGATTCGTTTTATAAAGAACGAAATTCCTGAAACGTTCGTCATTGCAGGTAATGTCGGTACCCCGGAAGCAGTTCGCGAACTCGAAAACGCTGGAGCCGATGCTACAAAAATCGGTATTGGCCCCGGAAAGGTCTGTATAACAAAAGTGAAAACCGGTTTCGGCACCGGCGGCTGGCAATTGGCAGCTGTACGCTGGTGTGCAAAAGCTGCCACTAAACCGGTCATCGCAGATGGAGGTATCCGTACTCACGGAGATATAGCAAAATCGATCCGTTTCGGTGCGACTATGGTAATGGTCGGTTCCCTGTTTGCAGGACATGAAGAATCCCCTGGAGAAACGAAAGAAATAGAAGGGGCACTTTATAAAGAATACTTCGGATCAGCTTCTGAGTTCCAAAAAGGGGAACGGAAAAATGTAGAAGGCAAAAAAATCGTCGTCGAACATAAAGGAACCATAACTGACACGCTCACTGAAATGGAACAGGACCTACAATCCGCCATTTCCTATGCCGGAGGGAAAAATCTCGAAGGCCTTAGACATGTCGACTACGTCATTGTAAAAAACTCTATCTTCAACGGAGATCAAAACTGAATTTTTTCATATAATAGCGGGGATATGGCCTGCGAGTCTCTACCGGTTCACCGTAAATGAACCGACTATGGAAAAGCTTTTACGTGTGGAACAAAGTGGCTACCTGCCTTTTCTATGGCTATTCAGCCCCAGTAGTTCCATTCATAAAGAAAGGAAGTCTCGTCTCTTCTCTTCTCTTTCTGTAAAACACGTCTGCTTTTTTCATAGCAGACGTGTTTTTTTTATAGCACCTACATAAGGAGGAATTATTTCTATGAAGAGTCTGAAGAAGAAAATCAGGGAAGAGGCGACCGTCCTCTCCCCTTCCGTAATCAAAGTGGATTCATTTTTGAATCACTGCATCGACCCTCTGTTCATGAAAGAAATCGGAGAAGTATTCCAGGAACGGTTCAGTGATGAGCGGGTCACGAAAATCATAACTCTTGAATCTTCCGGTATTGCGCCTGCCGTAATGACCGGCCTCGTGCTTGATGTGCCGGTAGTCTTCTTAAGAAAACAGAAGTCTCTCACCTTACAGGACGACCTGTTCACTGCGGATGTATATTCCTATACAAAGCAGACTGAAAATAAAATCAGCATAGCCAGAGACCACCTGGGTGATCAGGACCGTGTACTCATCATCGATGACCTTCTTGCCAATGGTCAGGCGCTCAAAGGGATGGTGGAAATCGTTCAACAATCGGGAGCGGATATCGCCGGGTGTGGCGTCGTAATCGAAAAAGGCTTCCAGGACGGGGGAGATGATTTACGAAGTGAACATATCCGTGTCGAAGCTCTCGCCTCTATCCATTCCATGTCGGAAGAAGAAATAACTTTCAAAGAAAAGGATGTGACACGATGAAGACAGCAGCACTGGGATTCCAGCATCTCTTGGCAATGTATACGGGGGCGGTGCTCATACCTCTCATCGTAGGTGGCGCCCTCGGTCTAAGTTCAGCTCAGCTGACCTACCTGGTCGCTATTGATATTCTAATGTGCGGGGTGGCGACCATCCTGCAGGTATTACGAACGAAATGGTTCGGTATCGGGCTCCCTGTCGTGCTCGGATGTACATTTACGGCAATCGGACCGATGATTGCGATTGGGGGACAATACGGGATATCAGGCATTTATGGTTCCATCCTGGCTTCCGGACTCCTCGTTGTACTGCTCGCCCGCTTTTTCGGAAAGATGGTCCGTTTCTTTCCGACGGTCGTTACAGGAACGGTCGTGACTGTCATCGGTATCACGCTCATACCGGAAGCGATCAAAAACATGGGCGGCGGTGAAGGAGCGAGCGACTTCGGTTCAGGCTTGAATCTGTTTCTCGCTTTCGGCACACTTGCTATTATTATACTATTATATCGCTTCACCTCCGGATTCACGAAAGCGATCGCTATTATGCTCGGACTTGTAGCAGGCACGATCATCGCGGCTTTTCTCGGAAAGCTGGATTTCTCCGCTGTCGGTGAAGCGGACATCTTCCATATGGTCGAACCTTTCTATTTCGGTATGCCCACTTTCCACTGGTCGGCTATTTTAACGATGACCCTCGTCGCCATGGTATCTGTCGTGGAGTCGACAGGCGTATACTTCGCTGTCAGCGATATGAGAAATGAACAGCTTGACGAAAAGGACCTTGCCCGCGGTTATCGCTCCGAAGGGCTGGCGATCGTACTTGGAGGCATCTTCAATGCATTTCCTTATACCGCATTCTCTCAGAATGTCGGCTTGATGAACATGACGGGGGTAAAGTCACGCAAAGTGATACTTACTACGGGTATCATGCTGATTGTACTCGGGTTCATACCTAAAATTGCTGCTATTACTACGATTATCCCCACACCCGTACTCGGAGGTGCGATGCTTGCGATGTTTGGTATGGTAATCGCTCAAGGTATCAAGATGCTCAGTCCGGTCATTCAAGACTCCGCAGAGAATTCGATGATCGTCGCTTGCTCCATCGGGATGGGACTAGGGGTGACAGCTGTTCCTGAACTATTCACCGCTCTCCCTTCAGGCGTGCAGATTCTTACCAGCAACGGTATAGTCGCCGGCAGCATGACAGCTATCATTCTGAATATCGTCTTTCACGCTTCTCCCTTCAAACATGAAGCAGAGAGCAATGTAGAAACGAAAAAAGCATCCTGAAACATGACAAACCTGCTCCATTTAAAAATGGGCGGGTTTTATGATTGAAAGGATCTTTCTGTCACTCGCTTGGTCTTCTTAATCTGAGTACGATAACCCATATCGTCAATAAGGTTACTGATATACCTATGAAATTCGCAATCAGATCATACAATTCGGTTCCACGAGCAAAAAAACGCTGAGCGATCTCCGTAAGTACAGCAAACCCGGAAACGATGAAAAGAGTACTCCCCAATGACCTTCTGACAAAATAGATCAGCAGCGTAAGTATGGAAAACATAAAATAATGGCCGACCACATCTCTTACTCTGATGTGACTCTCCGGGCCCAGCATCCCTATATCAGTCCAATCCGGCACTGATGTGAAATCGAATCGGACCTCCCCTTCAAAAAGAAATGCATCCAGGTTCTCTGTACACGTACCGACAAATATTAGTAAAAGCCACCCTAACAGTATGAGTTTTTTCACACTTTTACCGTCCTCCCGGTAATTCTACTTACTTTATACCACTATGGATCGCTTCAGGAAAGTTTTTGGACTCTTTTTTTTATGAATGCTTGAAAAAACAAAAGACCTAGCAAAACACCGATACTGTCAATTCCGACATCACTGATCTGTCCGCTCCTTCCTGAAATGAACGTCTGATGAAATTCATCAGTCGCAGCGTAAATGACAGATAGAAGGAAAGCGACATACCATCTACCTGAAGAAATATACAGCAACACAGCCAGTAAAAAGGATGCAAAAACATGTGCTCCTTTTCTGACAAGATAATGCAACTGCTCCTCGGGGAGAGGAAGCAGTGAAAATACTGCCGATACGAAAGAACTCAACTGACTGGATGCCTCCCCTGGCTGATGGGACAAATAAAATATGAACATCATCCAGAAGACCGCAAGCACTCCTGAAATTTTCTGAACATTTGACATGACCGAACCCGCCCTTTCCTAGTATAATGATACCTAATCACGAGAAGGGAGTCGATGATTCTATGCAACATCTGGCAAAGGACCACTTCGTCTATTCTATGGATAAGGCACACGCCCCAGCCCTCACTATCACATCCGGGGAACAGATCAAGGTCGATACATACGACTGCTTCGAAGATCAGATTCAGTCGGAAACCCACAAAATGGATTCTATGGACTGGAACAGGATCAACCCAGCGACCGGTCCGATTTATGTTGAGAATTCCGAACCGGGAGATGTCCTGAAAGTGCACATCGATGACATCATCCTTGGTGATCAAGGGGTAATGCTGACAGGTCCTGATCTTGGTGTAATGGGACATCGCATGGAGGATTTCAAAGTGAAAATACTTCCGCTCCAGGACGGGAAAGTCGTTTTTGATGAGAAGCTGGCCCTTCCTCTGAATCCGATGATCGGAGTGATCGGCGTAGCTCCGGAAGGGGAGGGAGTGAACTGCGGCACCCCCGATTCACACGGGGGCAATATGGACACGAAGCGTATCACAAAGGGTGCCACACTCTATTTCCCTGTTTTTCAAAAAGGAGCACTGCTGTCTCTCGGCGATCTGCACGCAGCGATGGGAGACGGAGAAATCAGTGTCTCCGGCGTAGAGATACCGGCTGAAGTGAAGTTGACGGTGGAAGTATTGAAAACGGAGTCCCTTCCTTATCCGATGCTTGAAGATGAAGAAGGAATAACGACAATCGTATCTAAAAAGTCGCTCGATGATGCAGTGGACAGTGCTGTGGAAATGATGATCGATCGCCTGCATCCGCACGTCGACCTCTCCCTTTCCGAGCTTACGATGCTCATGAGCGCGGCCGGCCAGGTCGAAGTGAGTCAGGTCGTGGATCCTCTGAAAACGGCCCGTTTTTTCGTACCGCGCTACGTGCTGGATGCCTATGATATTAATCTGTTTTAGATCAAAACTCTGTTAAAGCCTATTGTTTAGATTAAAAAAATCCTCACCAGGTGACTAATGTCTCCGGTGAGGATTTTTCATTCAGATGACTTCTTCTTCCACTGTCGTACCTAAAGGAGGATGGTAACGGTAATACAACGTATAGCATCTCGTATAGAACCACTGGATCCATGGTCCGAGCATAATCATCGGCGCCAGTGTCCCGAGCCCAACCGGACCTCCGATGATGAGAGCGAGAGAGGTCATGGTAACCGCTACCGCTGTCTGACCGACCTGCAAACTCAAATTGATAAAAATCTTGCTATCACTAAGCTGAAAGCAATGGAAGCGATCGAGAAATTGGTCGCAATGATTGATGCTTCCTTTTTCGTGTAATACCCCTGTTCATATTGTTGGGTGGTCAGTAGCACACCGACAGTTCCGCTCCCCATCCAGGAGGCCATCGCGTCGACGGAAGAACGTCCCGGCAGCTGAAACAACGGATTCATGACTTTACGCACCATCGCTCCGATGAAGTCCATCAGCCCGAATTCGAGCAGCAACGGCATGAAAAGACTCGCAAACAGGAACCATACCATAAGAACCGAAACGAGATCATAAAGCACGACGACTCCGGTAAGGTCGGACCAGACTACTTCAGGTCCGATGCTCCAAAGGGTCATTACCGCAAAAATAGCTCCGATGAAACGTAGAATGATCCAGAACGTTCCCACATCAAAAATAGCCATGATAGCTATACTTTTTTGGTACACACTATTTGGGAGGAGGCGTACAATTACACCACCGAGGGCAGATATCCATAATACGGCGGTCATAAACCCGGGGACCATGGGCCCGATTGCTGCCTGTAAGCCATCGGCCATCACACCGAGACCGATCGTAACCGTGTCGTTCACTGAAATGGGCACGAGAAACAGCAGGACTCCAATCAGGGAAGGGATAAGAAATTTCAATAATTACTTCGTTGTGTACTTCTGTGGTTTGTGGTCATTTAAGGTCGTTGACTGATTTGTAGCCATAACATTCACCCCTCCATTCGAATTTGATTCGGTATTGATTAATAATACATACATACGTATTTTTATTCACTAGGTTTTCACCAATTTCTCATTTGAAAATATTGGAGGGATAATCAGCTGAAATCAGAAGAAAAACACCCGGAAAAAATCCCGGGTGTTCCATCCTTTATTCGTATTGCTCGGAGGCGATGGCTTTCATTTTGATTTTTTCCAAATAGTGCTTAGGAGTGAGGAACGTTACGGTCACCACACCAGGATGACGCCCGATTTCGATAGACCCGGTGATGGTAGAGCGGTTCATCACTTCAGGAACTTCGATTTCAAAGGCTTTCGCAGCCCTTTCCATACCATTTGTCGTCGCATCATTCAAGTTCGCCCCTGTACCAATGAAAGAAATCGGCAGAGAATCCTCTATTTCTTCCATCCCCCACTCTTTGCCGAGGGCTTTCGCCTTACGCTTCTCTTTCTCTGAAAAAGGCTTAGCAAGATAAGGAAGATCTTCCTCCACCGGAAACAGAATCGGTCCTTCTACATTGACCCCCTTCAAAACTTCAACCTGAAGACTGACGATGCCGGAAACATCCGTCGTATGTCCGGCGATTTCTCCGTCCCCCTGCATCGCGTGCATATCTCCGAGATATACACCTCCCCCTTCGACTTTCACAGGACAGATCAAAACGGCACCTTCCCTTACACGGTTAATATCCATATGACCATCAGTACGTTCTTCCAGTTCCTCTTCCGTCACCCCATAAGAGTGAGGTGCACCAATCAAAAACTGACCGAAATCCCCGGCATTATGTGAATCAGGAAGTGCCCGCGATGGTGTAGTGCCGAGTTGTCCGAGAAATGGACGCAAACGCGCGATGGCACCTACAATGTCATGAGGAGCGAATGTGACAACCGGATTCTGAATCGATTCTTCCGGAGTTCCCATATAATGCTTGGCGTCAGCAGCTACTTTTCGAGCAGCCTGCTTATTCAAAGTCAGCCCCACTTCTTTATTCCGTTCAAACGCAATCGTGTAAGCATTGGTGAATACGAAAGGTGTCACGTCTTCTCCACAAACCTGACATCGAATCGCCTGCTGGCCGATGCCTTCAATGTACGTATCTGGATTTTCGGTACCACAGTTCGGGCACTTTCCATCCACAAAAGGATCTCCGGTAAAACGTCCTTCGACCGGCTTATCGTTTCCAGACGCCGTACCGATGGAAGTCACTTCTATGGATTGGATACGTATAGCTATGGCATCTCCCACCTCTGCCCCTTCCACGTAAACCGGCCTCGTAACTTCATGACCTCCTTTCAAAGCAGGTGTGATCATCGGCCCCCAGCAACCCGGAGTCGTATTGGCGACAATGTGCCCGCCATCCCTGACCTTGTACTCCATCTCTTTAGCCGGATCGAGGATACCATCCGTGAATTTATTAACGTAAACCGTCTGTTTCGCCTTCATTGCTTCCACCCCTTTCCATTAATTATCTTAATATTAAGATAATTAAAATGAAACTACAAAAATAATGACTTTTCACTGGTCATCATTCAGGGTATGCACAAGAAGAATAAAAGAAAGGAACGAACACTTATGCTTGAACTTTTACTTAGTCATATCCCATCAACGTTGTTCCACATTCTGACTGGGGTGCTCATTACAGATCTCATATTTCACGGGCCTTCATTCACTTACCGAAAAACGAGATTCACTCTTCTCGGTAGTGTCGCTTTTCTTGTGGTTCTGCCTGATATCCCGAAATTATTCGGTTTTCTTATCGGCCACTCATTGATTACGGTACCTATCCTCGCTCTGCTCTTCGCCTTTATTATGCGTAAGCTACTCAGCATGCGAGTCCCTGCCATTTGGTGGAGACTGACCCTGGTGCTTGTTATCAGCTCGCTCGGTATCGATTTTCTCGGGAACGGGGTCCATCTTCTGTATCCGGTAAATGAAAAAACGTACGCCTTATCCGTCATCCGTTATGAATTCATCTATCTTCTCCCGATCGGTCTTCTTCTATTTTTCAGACTACGTTAATATTATGTAGTATTTTAACTTTTGGCTCTGTTAAAGCCGGTTGTTGATTTTAGAACGAAGGTGTGGAGACGCCTGCGGGAGAAGCATGAACGGAAAATCACCGGAATTGACCGAAGGGAGATTCTGGAAGTTGACGTTATGCCCCGCGGCAAGCTTCCACCCGTATGGATGAAAATCAACAATAAACCATAACGGAGCCATTATTATAAAATATAGTTCGTACAGTTGAAGGAGGCTCAGATATGGAATTATCAGCTCAGTTAGGAAATGAAATTATTACTAGATTATCCTCTTACGTTGAGACATCCATCAACCTCATGGATAGTCGCGGAGTAATTATAGCAAGCACAGACCACACAAGAGTCGGAAGGTTACACGGGGGAGCAGTAAACGTCTGCGAAACCCGGGAACCTCAAATAATTCACAAAACTGACCTACATAAATTCCCTAATGCTAAAACAGGAGTCAATCTTCCTGTCTATCACAGAAAAGAATTGGCAGGGGTCGTAGGAATGACTGGAGACCCTGCATCTATAATGCAGACAGCTAAAATGACTCTCGCTTCTGTAGAAATTGTTCTGGAACAAATTTACCTTGAACGCGAAAGCTTTGATTTAGAAAGACTATGGTTGAACTGGCTGAGAAAGGTGCTTCTAAGTTCAATGGAGAATTTAGAGGACTTAAAAAAGGAAGCTGAATACACTCTTCAAATTGATGTAGAAAAGACCTGGCAAGTGATTATTTCCAGAACATTGGAAACGGACTTTGTGAAATACGAACTCAAAAACCATAACATTGATTACTTGCTCGTTCTTCCCTTCGAAAATTATACGATAGCTGTCCTGGAGCCCTCGAGTTTACACTACACCATTCCCATTGGACTTCAAAAGGGAGAAACAGCATTTGGAAATCCCGAATTTTCTTTGAAGGGGATCATTGATTCCTATAATCAAGCCAGAGAAGCTCTTGAAATTTTCCCTGCCTCCCCTTCACCCGTTTACAGCAAGCATATACCGGCAGAAAGACTTCTCTATAATATAAATGAAAACACCTACAAAAATGTCACTTCATTATACTCCAAAAAACTTTTCGAAATGGACCAGATCTACATTTCTACGCTCCAGATATTTTTACAGGAAAACATGAAAATCAATAGCACATCATCAGTCCTTCATATACACCGAAACACCCTGAATTACAGACTCGACCGTATACAGAAACAAGTATCTCTTAACCCAAGAGAATTTAGAGATGCAATTATTTATAAAACAATACTAGTTTGTGCAAATGCATAAGAATCCGCTTTCATAATTGACGATTTTCTTACTATTCGTCAATTGTGAAAGCGTTTTATTTTATATAAAGTGAAAGTATGATTTCAGGAAAGGAGGACCCTTGTGAATATACTTATTTCTCCTGACTCTTTTAAAGGTAGTCTTGATGCAGTGGAAGTCGCAGATGTTATCGGAGATGCTTTCCATACCAACTATCCTGGCGCGAGCATTATAAAAAAACCGATGGCGGATGGAGGGGAGGGGACTTTAGATGCACTTTCGACCTCCATTGAAAACGAAAAAATGTTGGTTACTGCCACTGGTCCTATCGGAGAAGAGTTAGAAACCTGGTATATGATTACAAAAGACAATGTAGCTATTATCGAATGCGCAAACATAGCCGGGCTTCCTATTGTTCCTTCAGAGAAAAAGAACCCCGACTTCACTACCACCCTGGGAATCGGCGAAGTTATTCGTCATGCACTGGACCAGGGAATAAGAAAATTCTTGATTGCTATCGGAGGTAGTTCATCGAACGAAGGTGGGTTCGGAATGCTGAAAGCTTTAGGAGCTGAATTTTTGAATGAAAAGAAACAACCGGTCGGTAACTACGGAAGAGATCTAAAAACTATAGAACATATCGACTTACAAGAGCTCGATCCCCGTATATTCGAGTCGAATATACGTATCGCCAGTGACGTCACAAATCCTCTTACAGGAGAACATGGAGCCAGCCAAGTCTATGGCCCACAAAAAGGCGCGACCCCTTCCCAAATCGCGGATTACGATTACCATTTGGAAAAATACAGCCAAAGATTAGAGGGGGTGCTAGGCAAAAAGTTAGCACACCGAGAAGGCGCAGGTGCAGCCGGAGGGTTGGGTTTTGCATTCATGTGTCTAGAATCCGTATTAGAATCAGGAGCATCGCTTATAGCAGAGGCCATCCAGCTGGAATCATTCGTTGAGAAAGCAGACCTCGTTATTACTGGAGAAGGGCAATCCGACGAGCAGACACTCCAGGGTAAAGCACCTTCTTATGTAGCTGCCCTAGCCGGAAAGCAAAAAGTTCCTGTATTCCTATTATCCGGTTCACTTAAGGGAGATTTGGATATCTTGAACACAACATTTGATGCATGCTTTTCTATCACTAAAGCTCCAGCGACATTAGAAGACTGTATATCAAATGCCGAAAGCAACCTGCATGATGAATCTTCCCAGATAGCAAGAGCTCTATATGTTTTTAATAAAAAAGGAGGCCCTCAATAATGGAAGGACTAGGACTCGTCTTCATAATTGTCTTAGGTGTGATTTTGGTCATCGTGGCAACAGCGAAATTTAACCTTCACCCATTCCTGTCACTTATCGTCACGGCATTCATTATAGGTATCTTTTCGAGTTTGACGTTAAGTGAAGTGGTCGAAGCAGTGAACAATGGTTTCGGCGGACTTATGGGCGGTATCGGTCTTGTAATCGTCTTCGGTACTATCATTGGAATTATTCTTGAAAAATCAGGCGCCGCCCTGCGGATGGCTGAGGTTGTGCTTAGGATCGTAGGTGAAAAACGTCCCCAACTCGCCATGAGCGCTATTGGCAGTATAGTAAGTATCCCTGTGTTTTGCGACTCGGGGTACGTTATATTATCCTCCTTAAAAAAAGCGCTGGCTGCTAAAACAAAAGTCTCTGTGATTTCTATGGCTATCGCTCTTTCAACCGGGTTATTCGCGACACACACTTTGGTTCCACCTACTCCAGGCCCTATAGCAGCTGCCGGTAACATAGGAGCTGAAGAATATTTAGGTACCGTTATACTTTTCGGAATCATCATAGCAATCCCTGTAATTTTCGTAGGCTACCTCTGGGCGATAAAAGTAGGATCAAAAATGCACACGGAGTCAGAAGAAGAGAATGTCTACAGTTACGACGATATCATCAAAGACTTCGGAACCATGCCTTCCGCTTCTAAGTCTTTCGCTCCAATACTTGTACCTATCCTACTTATAGGATTCAGTTCAATTATTACATTCGCAGGCTGGACAGGGATGTTTTTCGATATCTTCCTTTTCCTCGGCTCTCCTGTTGTAGCATTACTTACAGGTGTGCTTTTCGCCTTCCTTCTTCTACCTAAATTTGATGAAGAAACGCTTACGTCGTGGATCGGTGAAGGGATCAAGGAAGCTGCACCGATTCTGTTGATTACAGGAGCCGGGGGTGCGTTCGGTTCCGTCATCAATGCTACAAGCATCGCAGATATCATTACCGGAATCGCCGGTAACGATGCAGCCATTGGTGCTCTTTTCATATTCATACCTTTCATCATTGCTGCAGGTCTCAAAAGTGCTCAGGGGTCTTCTACTGCGGCCATCGTCATCACTTCCACACTGATCGCTCCTCTACTCGATCAAGTAGGAATCGAAGGCGCCGTACCTCTTTCACTTGTAGTCATGGCAGTAGGTGCCGGGGCAATGGTCGTCTCTCATGTGAACGACAGTTACTTCTGGGTCGTTAAAGAATTCAGTGGCATGTCCATTACCCAGGCTTATAAAGCACAAACGATGGCTACCCTTCTGCAAGGAGGAACGGCTATAATTATCACTTCCATTCTATGGTTCATCTTGGTCTAAAAAGAGCGTTCTATTAATGGTTCATGCATGATGATGTTTATCGATGTTCAGAAGAGAATGTCAGCAACTTCAAAACGAAAACAACAACTGATTTTTCATAGTATAGTGAGACCATGAGCGATAACTAAATAGCTCATGGTCTCAATTTTAAATGTTGAAGCTTCTAATGAAAAATGACCTTATCTTTGATGAAAAATTCACTTTCTCAAAAATAATATCACCACCTATGAACGTTAACCGAACGTCATCTTCATGTTCAAACCCGATAACCTACCGCTTTTTCCAATGTATATCCTTCATAGGTCAATTCCAGTTCGAGCACTCTGGCTATTTTCTGTTCATCCTCTACTACGAGAATTCGCGACATTCCGCCCGCCCCCCTATACCTATCATTCAGTGTTCATCTGATCTTCGGTTTCCTCCATCTGTTCCAGTACTTCCGGAAACTCCACGGTATCGAACTGTTCTCCACTCGAGGCATCCGTAACTTGAACGACCACACTGTAACTATCAGGATCGGCCCCGTCGAAAAGTTGATAATAAAGTCCGAGCAGCCCCACACCAAACACGGCGAACCCGTCAAAACTGTCTTCGTAGGCCGACCGGTCGACTTTCAGCGTGAATTCGGAGTAATCGCCATTCGCTGATAACCCTTCGATAGAGGCGTAATCGCCACTCGTACGTATATCTTCCATAGAAGTTTCGATTTCTTTTTCCATCTCCTGCATCATTTCTTTATGTTTCGACCTGGACATTTTATAAGTGATGGTTCCATCTCCGTTGTCAATGACTTCGCCGATTCCTTCTTCCTCAGCGGAAGCCTTCACTTCTTCATAGTCCCCGCCTTCCATTTCAAATAACGTTTTTGGTACGGTCACATCCACATTGAATACACCCTTATCGACGTCGACCGTGTCATCGGAGCCGCTTCCCTCCCCGGAGGTCTGCTCCGTTTCTGTTCCTTCGGTAGTATCTGCCGGCTTACTCTCCTCAGCCCCTGATCCGCAACCGACCAGCACCAGGGTCAGGATCAGAGCAAATGGCCACTTTTTCATTTTTCTCCCCTCTTTTCTCCAGATTATTATATGCGAACTTGTTTAATGAAACTTTTCTCTTTCACCTGCACAAGACCCTCTTACATCTTCCCTTTTTAAAAAGGCTCTATTATCATATGTTGTTGATATTCGTCTCTTCAGGTGGAAGCTTGCCGCAGGCGTCCCCACCTTCCGTTCCTATCATCAACCATAGGCTTGAACAGAGCTTTTCAAAAAAGTCCGGGAAGAATCCCGGACGTCCTTTCCTAGTTATCAAATTCTTCGTTCAGCCATTCCTGGAACAATTCAAAATCCTCTTTGACACGCTGGTGATAAAATTCCGCCCACACCTGCATCTCTTCGACGAAACCATCCTTGTCATCTTTCAGCACTTTTATAATAGCTTTTTCACTATGATAATCAAGCACACCGAGTTCAATGTCCGCATCGGCACGGGCGTGGATCTTGGCAGCCACCTTTGCCATTACTTGTACTGTTTCCTTCATCGACCGCTTATCTTCCAAGTGCTTTTCTTTCAGATCTTTCTCATAAGGCGAACGTTCACGGACATAATAATCACGCTCCCCATCATTAAAATAGCCGAGATAAGGATCCGACATATGGTGCATCGCCTGTTGCGTGGTAACTACACGCTCTCCCTGGTGCTCGTGCATCACCCAGAAATCCTCGTCGTAAGGGAAAAAATATGCGGGCACTGGTGTACGCGCTTCCTTCACTTCTAAAATCACATCATCCTCATCGGCATTTTCATGTTTTCCTTCAATCAGTACATAAAATCGTTTCAGTCCTGTCGAGCCTATGCCGGCTCCGCTCTTTTTCACTATATCTTTGATCTCGTAATGAGCCTCGTCCCGTCTTGTCTCTTCCCTCAAAGATGCGACATAATCCGGCCATGCCACAGATATACGTTTCCAATCGGCGTTAGAGACATTACTCAATTTCTCCTTGTCCCGATCAAACTGCCGGTTACCTTCATCATCGATAGTCGTCTGTTTCTCCAATTCATGGGTCGCTTTTCGTTTTTCCAGCTTTTTCAGTGTTTTCTTCACAGCACTGTCCGTATTATCCACGGTGAAAAACGTGTCCACCGGATCTTCGTCTCCTTTGGAGAACTTCTTCATCTGCTTCCGGTATTTTTTCGAAAACTGAGCTACGAATTCATTTTGTTCTTTTTCGGAGAAATCCATATACTCCGCATTCAGCCGTATGCTTACGACCATCCGTAGCACATCATATAAATAGGAGCCGAGAAATCCTTCATCGAAATCATCGACATCAAAGACGATGTTTCCTTCTTCGTTGCTGAAAGCACTGAAATTATCCATATGCATATCTCCGAGGATCCACGTCGGTTTCTCAAGCGGAGTATGGTATTTCAGAGGGATATTCACGGTATCGTAGTAAAACAGATAAGCACTTCCGCGAAAAAAACTGTAGGGATCCTGCTTCATTTTACGATACTTCGCACGTCGGTCCGTTTTCGTCAAATTCATGATCCGATTATCGAATTCTTCCAAAATTGTCGAGATGGTTTGTTTACGCAATATCCGTTTTGTCTGTCTCACTTCTTCTTTGATCATAATAGCAGCCACTCCTTTTCCCTTTCCTTTCCCGTTTTTTCAGGTGAACATGTCATATTTTCAGTAAATTCACATCCTCGATGGTCCTAAAGTTTTAAAGCAGTAGAAAATATACCCATTAACTGATACAATTGGTATAATTATGTTATTAAAAAAATAGGGGGTACACTTATGGATGCATCCGCATGGACCAAAGAAGATTTGATGAAAATATTTCATAATGCGGATAACGGAATTTTCCTCAGTGATCCGGCTAGAGATCGCTTCGTAGAAATAAACCGAACAGTCCTTTCGAAACTCGATTACAAGCGAGAGGAGATCCTCAACATCCCTCCTTCTGAATTTCTCGGTCCTTATTCCACAGAAAAGAAAGAGGAGATACATTTCAGGAAAGACGGTCGTGAACTACCTGCTGAAGTGACAAGCTATCCGCTGACCCTCTCCGATGGCCATACATATATGCTTACTATAGCTACGGATATCTCCAAAAATAGAGAAATGAAATATCGTCTTAAATATAAGGATCAACAGTTCAAATCTTTGTTTCTTTATAACCCGGACACCATCTTCTCCCTGGATATGAACGGCAGGTATACGAATATCAATCATGCCGGAGAAGAACTCTTCGGCTACCCCGCTGAAGAGATCAAAGGTACTCCTTATCTGCATTTCCTGCCTGAGGAAGCGGGTAAAAAAACCCTGGATCATTTCCGGGCAGTCACCGCAGGGCAGACGGTTCGTTTCGACACGATCATCATCTCCAAAGACGGGGGACATCACATCATGGATGTCACCGCAGTACCTGTCATCATCGAAAATGTCATCACCGGAGTCATCGGTATCGCCCGGGATATAACTTTAAAAGCACAGACTGAACAGCGTCTCAGTGAAAGTGAACAGCGCTACCGGTCTCTTTTCGAAAATAATATCGATGCAGTGATGACCTTTGATCTCGAAGGGCGATTCACGCATGTCAACAACAGCACGATAAGAGTGACGGGAGTGTCAGGAGAGGAGTTGATCGGGAGGTCTTTTCTCCCTCTTATTATTCCTAATATGAGGGAGAAGACGATGAGACAGTTCGCTGTTTCTCTTGAGGGTACTCCTAACGAATACGAAACAAGCATCTTCAATGTAGAGGGCGAACAATTGGATCTGTATATCTCCCTCCTCCCCATCTATGTAGACGGAGACATCACCGGAATCCACTGTATCGCCAAAAACATCACGGCTCAGAAAAAACTCGAGGAAACCATGAATCATTTCGCTTATCACGATACACTGACCGGACTACCGAACCAGCGCCATTTCCATGAAGAAATGGAAAAAACACTTTCAGAAACAAAGAACAGCGACACTCAGTTTTCTCTCTTCTTCCTTGATCTGGATCGATTCAAGTTCATCAATGACTATCTTGGACATCACATGGGCGACGAATTGCTGAAGCAGGTGGCCACGCGTCTCAAACATAAACTTGAAGAACGCGCCACTCTTTTCCGTTATGGGGGTGATGAATTCCTCATCCTTACCCGCCAGGTGACGAAGGAGGAGACGAAGGGAATTGCTGAGGATGTAATTGAAGAGATGGAGAAAAGCTTCGATTTGAGCGGGTTCGATGCAGTAGTAACCGTAAGTATCGGTGTCAGTATGTATCCAGAGCATGGAACAGAGGCCGACTCCCTCATCCGACGCGCTGATAATGCCATGTATCACGCTAAGAATCTCGGAAAGAACACCTATCAGGTATACAATACACATATCCAAAAAGAAAAAACCAATCTTAAAATAGAATCTCTCCTCTACAAAGCACTTAAGAACGGGGAGTTCTTCCTGTCTTACCAGCCACAATTCGAAACGAATGAAGAAAACATATCCGGGGTAGAGGTGTTGATACGATGGGATAATAAGGAATTAGGAATCGTATCACCAGGGGAATTCATCCCGATAGCCGAAGAAACCGGCCTTATTGTTCCTATAGGAGAATGGGTGATCAGGGAGGCATGCCGGCGGAATAAAGCATGGCTGGATGCAGGTTATCCGGCGATGAGCGTCTCCGTCAATTTGTCCATGCGTCAGTTCTACCACAAGGAACTCGTAGAGATGATTGCTGAGATTCTTTATGAAACGGGGCTCCCCCCAGAATTTCTCGAACTTGAAATTACGGAATCGATGGCCATTCATGCAGAACAGGCGTCTGTAATTTTAACAGAACTCAATAAGCTCGGTGTCAAAATATCCATAGATGATTTCGGCACAGGTTACAGCTCCCTCAGCTATTTGAAACGCTTCCCTATCGATCAGCTGAAAATCGATCAATCTTTCGTGCGGGACATTGATAGCAATAAAGAAGACAATGATATTATCCGAACGATCATTTCCCTCGCGCACAACCTTAACCTTGAAGTAATCGCCGAAGGAGTGAAAACGAAAGCTCAGCTCGAATTTCTCAAGAGAAACGGATGTTTCAAATTTCAGGGGTACTACCTGGCCAAGCCGATGAAACCGGAAGAGGTTACGGAACTCTTTTGAAAAGACGCACATTTATTTCCATGGCTACCCTGAAAATAAATATTCAGGCGGACGCTTATCCAGAGGCAATGCTTCACCCTGCGGGGTCTTCAGCTACCCGAGTTCCCGTCGGAGTCGCCGCCTTTCTCTATATCCACCCTATCAAACTCGAATCATAACAGATCTCGAAAATGTTCATGTACAATGGTGCGAATATCTTTGCATGAACGTCTCTGTTAAAGCCGGTTGTTGATTTTAGAACGAAGGGGGGAGACGCCTGCGGGAGAAGCATGAACGGAAAATTACCGGAATCGAGCGCAGCGAGATTCCGGAAGTTGACGTCATGCCCGCGGCAAGCTTCCACCCGTAGAGATGAAAATCAACAATAAATGACCACAGAACCATTTCCATAGTAAGAAAAAAAAGCCAACTCTTGGATTCGGTACATCCAACCGAATCCGGAAGCTGGCTTTTTTACTCTTTATAAAACAGGACTGTAAAATATGGGGCTCCTTTTTCATCGACATCTACCCCTATGCCGACTTCTTCATAAGCAGGGTTGAGAATATTCTCCCGGTGTCCTTTCGAGTCCATCAGACCCTCGTGCGCGTAGACAGCGTTATTTTGACCGTAAGCCAGGTTTTCCCCGATCATGCTGTAAGAAACACCTGCACTTCTCGCTCTGTCTGCCGGCCCTTCCCCGTCCGGGTTCGTGTGGGAAAAGTAGTTACGGGCATTCATATCTTCACTGTGTGCCTCCGCAACAGGGACGAGTTCTTTTTTCCATGTAAGTGGATCAAGACCTCTGGACGTACGATCCTTATTGATCAGCCCGAGCATGATCCGCGACTGATCCGCATCGCTCCAGTCCTCCGCTTCTGCATAGTACCCGGTCATCCCACTAGCTGTACTAATAGGAACGATATAAAGGGACTTGATGACATCCCCTTCGTGACGGTCATAAAACACTGTCACTTCTTTATCGTTCCTTTCGTAGATCTCGTAATGTTCAGCCGGGAAACGGACACTCGTCATTCCCCGTCGCACTGCTCCTTCCGGTTCACCCCATGTCTCCGTGACTGTCGAAGAAGGGTCTCCCACAGTGATCCCGTCGTAACTTTTCCCTTCCTTCCATAGATATTCTCCCGTACCATTTCCGTTATTGAAAGTGAGGTCCCCGCTGTTCACCCCGGCTAATTCCCAGTCTGTTCCATAAACGGTACGGACCATCTCTCCCCCACTACTCTGATTCGTAGTATCCGGCTCTGTAGGGGCTTCTGTCGTAACTGATGGAGTTTCCCCCTGTGTTTCCAAGTTTCCACCTGTTTCCCAGTCTTCTATTTCCTGAAGAAAGGTATCTATTTCTTCTTTTATCGTATCCCATTCCTCAGATAAAGTCGCACCAGTCCACGCAATTGCACCGACTAACAGTATCAGAGTCAAAAGTTTTTTCATATATTCTCCGCCCTTTTTCCGTTCGTTATTAAGAAAAAAATGACATTAAAACAAAAAAGAGGTTGAAATTCGTTCTTCATTGTTGTATATTCTTTTTAGAGAACAATCACCGACATAAGAAAGGAGGTTCACTAATGATTAGAAGAATTTTAGTCTTATCTACGTTCTTAGGTCTCGCAAATCTATTGATATTTTTAAGCCCTGTAGCCGCAGCATCCTCAGGCTCATTCGATCCATTTTTTCTTTTTTTGGAATACAATTACATCATCGCCGGATTGGTACTTGGAGTTATTATGATTTTCGCCTCCTATTTATTAATAAAGAAACAATCGGAAGAAGGATGAAATCATTTCTCTTCTCTTTTTTTAACATTACATTCGTTATTAAGAACTTATAGCATCATAAATGGAAGGGTGGATTGAATGGGAGCTCGAATTATTTCTTTGCTTATCCTTACTGTTCTTTTCTTCTCCCTTATTCCTGCTACAGCTTTAGCAGAAACGGGAGATACTAAATCAGAAGTCTTAATTGTTTTTTCGGATACGTCCGAAGAGGTCAACTTCAATCAGCGTTACCTTGATATGCTTATCACTCATTTTACCACCAATCTAACATTTGTTCATGAATCTGAATTTTCAAAAGGCATGCTTGAAGGTAAAACTCATCTTTTTTATCAAGGAATCACCGAAAGTACTATATCAACCTCCTTCAGAAATTCAGTTGAGACATTCGATGGTCCTGTCGTAGCAATAGGAAGAAATTTCGATCACCTCAGCGAACGATTTTCTTTTGTAACTCCTTTACAAGATGAACTTTCTGAAACTATATATCTGAACGATAGTCCGGAAGAAAAAATATCCGTTGATATTTCAGTGAATAGTGTTCAAACAAACTCTGAGGTTCTTGCTACAGCTGAGAATAACGGAAAAGAATTCCCACTCATTACCAGTGATCGAAACTCTTATTATGTAGGTAATAACAATCTTGAGTCTTCAATGGGGATACTTTTAGGTGAAATTCTTCACGACATTTTCCCGGATGCTCATAAAAATGAAAAAAACCGTGGATATATACGACTCGAAGATGTTCATCCGAATGTTGAACATGAAAAGTTAAAACAAGTTGCCGATTCACTTATTAAACGTGACCTTCCTTTCATGATTGCTGTAATACCGGTTTACACAGACCCAAAAACAGGTGTGGAATACCACATGTCCGATTACCCAAAAGTGCTTGAAGTACTCAAGTATATGCAGGACAACGGTGGTTCTGTAGTCATGCACGGCTATACTCACCAATATCGCTCATCAGAGACCGGCGAAGGATTCGAGTTTTGGGATGTGGAAAACGATAGTCCTATCTATCAATCAGCGGATGAAGTGACAGAATTAAAGACAGAAAAAGATTTTTCGAACTCAGCAAAGTATGAACAATACAAACAGGATAATATTGATTTCGAAACTCGTTATATTGAAGACAAATTGGAGACCGGTATTAATGAGCTAAACGGGTTTGGTTTAAAACCTTTGGCATTTGAGGCTCCTCACTATACTATTTCCCAAAATGGCTACAATGTTGTTTCGAATCATTTCAATTCCTATATTGGGCAGGCCCAAGTAACAGATGACAACTGGGAAGTCATGGGATCACCTCCTTATATGTCGGAACCTACCTTCATGCACGGAATGAAAATGTACCCTGAAACGATTGGATACGTTCAACCGGATGATAAGAAAGCTATAGATAAAATGATCACTAAAGCTGAGAATCAGTTAATACTAAGAGACGGAATGGTTTCATTATTCTACCACCCTTACCTTGGGCCTGAACGTTTCGAAGAGTTACTGAATCGACTTGAGGAACTCCCGCCAATCGATTGGATTGATCTAAAAGAAGAGAATACTAGAACACAATCAAGCGAGGTATTAATTACAGCCTCAGGAGACGAAATACAATCAAATGGAGGCCCTTTCTCCTCCAGTTTTACTTCCTTCATTACTATGAACCATTTTATTCAAGGACTGGCTGATAAGGCTACTTGGTTAATAGTAGGGACAAGTTCCCTCGCTGTATTATTCTTTTCCGGGTACACAATTATTTCAAGAAGAAGAGTAGAAAAAGAAGAACGGAGTGAGGACCTTGGCTAATTTCTTTCTTTATACGTCCCTGTTTTTAATCTGGTTTATGTTGTTCTACCATATGTTCCTGATGCAGGGAGGATATGTTTTTTCTCAAAACTATAAAAAAACAGCAGCGAAATGGACAAAAAAATCTCATCGTTTCCCTACTGTAAGTATTTTGATTCCAGCCCACAACGAAGAAGTAGTCATTGAAGAAACTCTGAAATCCATGATTCGTCTCGATTACCCGAAGAATAAGATGGAAGTTATTGTGATAAACGATAATTCCAGTGACCGAACAGGAGAAATTGTCGAAAATTATGCGAGACAATTTCCATTTATCAAACCGGTCCACACTAAACCTCCTTATGGGGGAAAAGGAAAATCGGGTGCACTAAATAATGGATTGAAAGAAGCAACCGGAGAAATGATTGTAGTTTACGATGCTGATAATACTCCAGAGCCAGATGCAATACACTACCTGGTTCTCGGACTGGAAAATGACCCTGATGCTGGAGCCGTAGTAGGAAAATTCCGCGTAACAAACAGCAATAAAAACCTTCTCACCCGTCTTATCAATATCGAAACGATAACCTTTCAATGGCTCGCCCAGGCGGGACGGTGGTTCTGGTTCAGGATGGCAACAATACCGGGCACGAATTTCGCTATACGAAAATCGATTCTTGATCGTCTGGGAGGTTGGGATGAAAAAGCGCTCTCTGAAGACACCGAACTAAGTTTCCGCGTCTATGAACTCGGGTATCACATCCGTTTTTTCCCGATGGCAATCACCTGGGAACAGGAACCAGAAAAGCTGAAAGTATGGTGGAAACAAAGAACACGTTGGGCAAGAGGAAATGAATATGTCATATTCAAATACCTGTTTCAGTTTCATAAGTTAAAAAGAAAGAAAATGGCTGTCGATCTTGTATACTTCTTGTTCACTTATCTATTATTTTTCAGTGGTATCCTGATCTCCCACTCGATTTTTGTACTGAATCTGTTCTTTGATTTAAATCTTTCTATCGGTTTCGTTTCTTATGTACTCCTCATACTGGGCTTTCTTCTATTCGTTACAGAAGTCACACTTGCACTCAGTTTTGAGAGAGGACAGTTGACATTGAAAAACTTTTTCACTGTTCTTTTGATGTATATCACGTATTCTCAAATGTGGCTGATTCTCGTGGTGTACGCCTCGTGGCTTGAATTAAAACGTGTAGTTCTGAAACAAGAAGTGGTCTGGTATAAAACCCAACGATTCTCAGAACAGAAAAAGGGTGAGAAATCTGAAAAAGTGAAGGCACGTTAGGAGTGAAAAAAATGACAATCACTTTCACTGTTGTACTTATATTTTTCAGTATCTTTTTTCTACGTGCTTTCAACGGAAATTCGACAAACGAAGACACTTATCGTTTCATCGATCAGAATCTACGAAACTCAAATGGTACTTTTGCGACCTATATGCAGGAAGATACCGAGGAAGATGCAGACGAAGTTCAAGGAAAGGAGGCTCTTTCAGAAACTGTAGGATTGTGGATGGAATATGCCCTTACAGCTGGCAAGCAAGAGCTTTTCGAAGAAGCATATCAGCAATTGAATCAATTTTTCCTGGACCAAGACGGCTTCATTTATTGGAAGCTTTCCAAAGAAGGCGAATATGAAGAGTATATTAATGCTCTGATAGATGATGTCAGAATCATCAAAGCGCTCTGGGCCGCTCATGAAAGATGGGGCGACGATAAATATAGAGAGACGGCTGACAATATAGGAAAAGCCGTAGGAGAAAATAACGTATACGAATCAGTTATGATTGATTTCTATGATAAATCGATCGGCTACTCTTCTGATTTTCTCACTACTTCCTATTTAGGAGTAGAAGACCTGGATTTCCTTCTCGAAAAAGAATATATTACACCAGAAGTCCACGGAGAATCATTCAAGGTACTTCAAAATCTCCCGAAGAAAAACGGATTTTATCCCAAAACATACATGGTAGAGCGGGATGAATTGAAGTACGATGCAAAAATAAATATGATAGATCAATTGATTGTTGCGCTTAATTCACCCGGAGAGTCCAAAGAACTAACATCATTCATTGAAGAAGAGGTCAACACAAGAGGGACCTTGCACGGCATTTATAGCCTGAACACCAAAGAACCTCTCGTTGACTATGAATCGCCTGCTATTTATGGTCTCCTTATCAGCTATGCTATTAAATTTGATAATGAGGAGCTGGCTATGAAAACATATGATCGTTTAATCGAATTCAGAGAAAATGGTGGAGAATACAAAGGAGGTTACTCAGTCGGCGAGGATGAAAACACCCATATATTCGACAACCTCCTCCCGATGATTGCTATTGAAGAATTGAAGAATGCTGGTTGGCTTAACGAGAATTCTTAAAGTCTTTACTAATCTAAATAAACTATAAATCTAAAACTAGAAAACTTTATTGTGAATTGCACCCGATAATTAAGGAAAGTGTTATTAATTAAAATAACAGCAGTTGACCTCGATGTTACATCGGGGTCATTTTCTTTAATCCCCTCCTAATTGAAATCTATAGATATAAACACTAACTTTCCTCTTCAATTCCTCCACTGACTCATATGAACTATAGCCTATCAATGTCTTTAAAGTGATGAAAGAAAGATTCGATCGAAGTATCATTCCGATATTTGCTAAGTCACTAAATAAAATGTTCCCTATTCTTTTCCAATGATCTACTATTCCAAATCGTGCCCCTAGAAAATTGAGATAATACTCTCTTTTGAACGCTATAAAAGTTACTATCCATAAATAATTTCAATAGTGTTGATAATATCTATTTACTCTCATGCTCTATAAGCTGGAAAGAAATTAGTCGATAACTCAGTAGCTACTCTATCTTTTTTTATTTTAGTAAGCTTTTCATAGGAATGATCATCCCAAACTTTTGTGCCTATATAAAAATTTATTAAGCCATTTTTGTTCATGGATTTTTTAAAACGGAACAATCCATCATTTTCACCAGAATGACCTCCACCAAGATGGAATTTCTTATAGCCCTTACGAACTCCCCATTTGCCAACCTCATAAAATAATAAGTTATTTGGGGAAAGGGAATAATATTTAGGATTAGTTGCCCCAAGATGATAATGAATACTCTCACTGCCTTTAAGAACAATCATACCTGAAATTAATTCACCATCAATCAGGACACCAAACAATTCAACTTGATCTTTTGAAGTCATTAATTCTTCAAAATACTTCTCACTGAAATAATAACTATTCTCCGCATTATTTTTATCCATAGTAACATAGTAAAGATCAATGAATTGTTTCAAATATCTTTTTGAGGTTAAACTCTTCACTTCAGGGTTGCGTTCCTGAATCTTTCGAATTCTGTTTCTTGAAGTTGATTTCATATTTCCCCATAAAGATTCTTCATCTTTCAAATCCATATATACAGTTTTCCGATTATATTCAATATCATAGATGTCTCCAAATTGAAATGGAGTTTCGTAAAATGGATGAAATCTTACAAATTCACTGATGACTCCATGGTCTTTCAAGAAATTTGAGTATTCTTTTATAAATTCTATCTTCACTTTTTGAGTAAGATTTCCATTAACTATGATGCCTCCATACCCATAGGGAGTAGTTATATCAAAAAACTCCCCTTTGGGTAGAATTTCTTTGAATTCATCATTTTCACTGATATCACGAAAGCTTACTATATTTATAATTTGAATATCATCCTTTTCAAAATGTAGAAGAAGAGGAGTTTCCCCGAACTCAAGTTTATTTGCATAGATGTAACCTGATTGATAGTATGCATCATCGTAACAATTTTCCTTGACTATTTTGTCCCATTCTTCACTCTTGTGGAGGTCTATAATATTAAGCACTCAGCCACTCTCCTTAAATATTGAATTCATTACAAAGGGTGGTTCTAATTATTTTCACATTAACTTCGATTGTTCTTTCAAAGAAACGATTTTCTTAAAAATAGTATAGTACAACAATTCTTTAAAATCTATAAGCTCTAGTTAATTATATTTAATTTTCTGATAATTTCTAGAAAATAATTTCTAAACTCCCCCCCCACTTTATTATACAAAGAATGTAGTGATAATGCTCAATTTTTCATAGCTTCTTTTGACAGTAGTGAACAAATCAGTATATAGTTAAATTAAAACCTTCAAAGGAGAGCTTTATGACATATACTGAGCCGGATTTCATCATCGAATCGAAGCGTCTATGTGAAGAAGCCGGAATGAATCCCGAAGAAATCCCACGTCCGGATACCATATTGACCACTCAGGAACTGGAAGCGAAAAAAGACGAGTATGACGAAATCCTGGCTGTCGTCAGCTTTTTTTCAAACAAGCTTCTGGATTCCTTGAAAGGTACACCTATCCTGGTCGGGGTGGCAGATGCTGAAGGATATCTCCTGAAAGTGGAAGGCGATGAAACGATCCGTGAAACCATCAGACAGTTCGGGATCTTCCCGGGTAGTCTTTTCAGGCAGGAAGATACCGGAACGAATGTCATCAGCCTCTCTTTGGAACAGAACCATCCTATCAGCCTGGTTGGAACGAACCATTACCATACATTCCTTCATAGTACGGCCTGTTACGGAACCGCTTTCCGTTATACGGATAACAACAACCTGCTTGGCAGCTTATCCATCATGATGCCCATCGAATATAAAAACCCGTTGTTTTTGACGATGCTCTCTCAGGTGGTCGATTCCATCGAACGTGAATTGCTCCTCCGGAAACAGAACAGAAAACTGAATATCATGAATCAGATAATGCTGAGCAGGACACGAAACGGCATAGTTGTTACAGATGAGAAGGGGATTACGACAGAGTTCAATGATTTCGCTCAAAAAATCTCCGGAAACGATAAGGATTCGGTAATAGGGCGTAACATCTGTGAATCACCGGTCACGGGAGAGTTTTTCCACCAGGTATTGCAGAATGAGAAAAGCTTCTCCAATGAAATTCTCCAATTCACGGGTGAAGAAGGTGAAACCGTCGTTTGCCTCTTTGATGCCCAGCCCATCTATGAAGACGAAACTTTAGCCGGTGCCTTCGGTCAGTTCCGGGATATAACAGAACGGCACAAGCTTCAGGAAAAATACAATTACCTCGCCTATCACGATGATTTGACCGATCTTCCGAATCGCCGCTATATAAATCGCGAAACGAAAAATTCGATTGAGGAAGTACGGCAGGGAGCATCACGGAACCTGGCACTCATGTTCATCGATCTCGACCGCTTCAAAATCATCAACGATAATTTCGGACATACGTGCGGCGACCACCTTCTCGTGGAAGTCAGTAACCATCTCAAAAAATATTTAGGTGAAAAGGATGTCCTCGCCCGCATGGGAGGTGACGAATTCGTGTTCCTTCTCAAGGATTTTGAAGATGACTCCTATGCGGTCGATAAGGCAAAGAAAATCCTGCAGGAATTCCGCAACCCTTTCCAGGTGAGTGGAGAAGAGATTTACACCACCGCAAGTATCGGGATTGTCCACTATCCGGATGAATATGTGTCTCTTGAAACGTTCATGGTATATGCCGATAACGCGATGTATCAGGCGAAGTCGGACGGAAAAGACCGGTACGTCGTCTATACGACATCCTCTCTTGAAAACATGATGGAAGAATATCGTCTGGAAGCGGACTTGAGAGGGGCTCTAGAGAAAAGAGAATTCACCCTTCACTACCAGCCTCAAATCAATAACACAACAGGCGAGGTCATCGGAGTGGAAGCACTGATCCGTTGGAATCACCCGGAGCTCGGGCTTCTTTCTCCGGATAGATTCATCAGTCTTGCTGAGAAGAACGGTCTGATCACCCAGATCGGGGAGTGGGTCATCGAAGAAGCTTGCATTCAGAACAAAAAATGGCAGGACGCTGGTGGAAAACCTGTGAAAGTTTCTGTGAATATGTCCACTCAACAGTTTTTGACGAAAAACACCATTTCTCTGGTAAAAAATGTCCTTGAGCGTACCGGGCTGGCCCCGGAACACCTTGTACTTGAAATAACCGAGTATATGGCGCTGGAGTACGACAGCTCCTTCCTTGTTCTGGATGAGCTCCGAGCCAGCGGTGTCGGTATCAGCATCGACGACTTCGGAACCGGCTACAGTTCTATCAATTATCTGAAACAGTTCCGCATCGACTACATCAAGATAGACAAGTCCTTTGTCCGTGAAATCCTCCATGACCCGAACGATGCGATCATTGTAAATGCCATCATCAGTCTCGCTCACAACCTAAATATGCAGGTAATCGCTGAAGGGGTGGAAACGAGTGAACAGCTTGACTTTCTCATCCGACAAAATTGTGACGTGACTCAAGGCTTTTTCTTCAGCAAACCATTGACTGCCGAAGAAATAGAAAAATCTTATATTCGCCCGCAGGCAAATCAGGAGGATAACCGATGAAAAAACTTGCTACTATCTTAACCGATCACTTTGAACACTGGGGCCTCACCCACGTTTTCGGAATACCCGGAAAAGCGATTTCACCGATACTGTTTGAGCTTTTGAATACGGATATCGAATTCGTATTAAGCAAACATGAGGGAGCTGCCGGGTTCGAGGCTTCCGGCTATGCCATGATGAAAAACACACCAGGTGTCGCCATCGGCACATCCGGCCCCGGCGGCACCAATCTTCTGACTGCCGCAGGTCAGGCCAAAGCGTTCCATGCTCCGCTTCTCATCATTACCGGACATCCCTCCATGAAAGATACCGGAAAAGGTCAGGGACAGGATTCCAGCATGTTCGGGACAGACCTGTGCCGTATGTTCGAACCCGTGACGAAATTCAGCGCAAGAGTCGAGTATGCGGAACGTCTCGCTCCTCTCCTCTCCCATGCACTCGAAAAAGCTGTGACAGAAGTACAAGGACCGGTACACCTCTCTATCCCATTCGATATCCTTCTCGATGAAACGGAGCCTTTTCTACTTGATCTCCCGAATCGGACTCCAACGATTTCACCAGAAACGGAGAATCTTATTCCCCTGCTGAATCGAGCGGAAAAACCGGTTCTTTTCGTCGGTAAAGGAGTACATGCGAGCCGCGCTTATGAAGAAGTGGAAAAAGTTGCAGAGCATTGGCAGATCCCTGTCGTTACCACCCCCGGAGGGAAGGGCGCCTTCCGCACGGATCACAACCTCTCTCTCGGTGGCTTCGGGCTTGGAGGTACGGAAGAAGCAGCGGAATATTTAAAAGGGAAAACCGACCTGATGCTTGTTCTCGGCACAAGATTGAGCGATATGAGTCTTCCCGGGTTCACGGATGATATGTTACCGGATCAAGTCTTCCATTTCGACTACGACCCTACTTTCATCGGGAAATCACTGTTTACAGAAACGACGGCGGTTCTCGGAGATCTTAAAGCGAATCTTCAAACCCTACTTTCACAGTCTTCAACCGGGATCTCCCATTTACGCGAACTTCCTGAACCGAAACAGCCCCCTGAACCGGCCCCAACCGAACGAATGTCTGCTGTATCCGTGATCAACGCTATGCGTAACACACTCTCCGATGATACGATCCTATTCGGTGATGACGGGAGTCATTCCTTTTATGGCATCAGACATTTCGATATCCGTAAACCCGGTACATACTTCTTCGACGACATCTTCGGCGCCATGGGGAACGGAATCGGGTTCTCTGTAGGTGCAGCACTTGCAGACCCTGGCGCTCCTGTCGTATGCCTGACCGGTGATGGCTGTATGTTCATGCACGGGACGGAGATTTCCACCGCATATAACTATAATGCGCCCGTCTTGTTCATTATTATGAATAATGAACGGCTCGACATGGTGGAAAAAGGAATGCGTAAAATGATAGGTACTTCTATCGGTGGTGTGTATGAAACTCCATTGGATGGTAAAGTCTTTGCGAACTCTATGGGCCTTGATGCATATAAATGCCACACCTCTGAAGACATTGAAAAAGCTGTCATAACAGCACTTCAAACAATAAAAGACACAAACAAACCAGTAGTCATCGAAGCAATCATCGACGGCGATGAAATACCACCGACCATGGGGAGGCAATAAAATGACAGATAACAGATACGAGACAGGTAAGAAAGCGATGGAGGAGCTTTTCTCACAGGAAGTGCGAAAGGGAATGGAAGGGATGAAGGACATCTCCCCGGATCTATGGGAAATGATTGTCTCTTTCGGTTTCGGGGATCTTTATTCCCGCCAGGCTCTCAGTTTCTCCCAACGTGAAATCGTAACGATCACTTCTCTGATCACCCAGGGAGCATTCGATCAACTGAGAGTGCACCTCCAGGCTGCGCTCAATGTCGGGTTGTCCAAAGAGGAAATCATTGAAGTCATCATCCACTGCGCCGGTTACGTAGGATTTCCGAAGGCCGTCCAGGCGATGGGAATCGCAGGTGAGGTGTTTGAGGAACATGCCGACAGTTCTTCAGAGTGAGTCGAGCCTCCCCTTTTCTTAGTATTAGTCTGGTGAAATCTACTCCGATGGATGTTAACTTGTCGAGGAGGCCTTGCTAATCCTGTGACGCCCCATTTTCCCCTCCTCACATCAGTAATGAACTTCAATAGAACTATATAAAAGCGGAGGTGATATTCCATCACTTCCGCTTTTATTAGTCAAATAGACGTGTCGAGAACGTTTCTCCGATATGCTCTACTACAGAACCGAATTCTTCCTGTCTGAAGGCTTCGTGCATTAGTTGCAAAAATCTATATACCCGCTCAGGATAATACATAACAGAAGAACTTCACTTCTATGTTAAGGTACACTTTTCCCTTTACTCCTTTCTTACTCTGGTTTTCACCGATCCGAACAGATAAATCACTCCCGTGAGCCAGAACACACTCGAAACACTCACTACCTGCGCCACTGTTCCGAACAATAGCGGAGAAGTCACCTGAACAAAGCGATTCGCAGTAATACGAACGCCGAGACCCTGACTGATTACATCCCGTGGCAGCGAGTTGAGAGCGGTTGAAATGGATAAAGGCTGCCCCAGGCCTACTCCAAGGCCTAGTATGAAAGCCAACACTCCTATGACATAGACGTAATCAAAAAACGGTAGTAACAGGAACATCAGACCTGATACGAGTACCGAGGAGAGAATGACTGTGTTTCTTTCGAATCTGGAAAGGAAAAACGTCATTCCCCACCTTACTAGAAGCCCGGCAAGCGCATTCGCCGAGACGATCAGACCTATCGCTGTACCTGAAAATCCCATTTCCACACCAAGAAGCGGGAAAAAGGAGGTGAAGGCGTCCTTACCGGTCAGAATCATCGTGCTGATATAGATAGCCCTCCGGAAATTCACGATCCCTACAAGCTCTCCCATCGGTGCTTTACGCTTTTCCTCCTGATCATCAGGATCCTGGTTCTTTTCTTTAGTCAGCCAGAATGTCATGACTACCGCAATCAGACCTATTATACTGAGGACTAAAAAAGCGGCAGATGTACTTATTGCATCCGCAATGCTTCCACCGATTGCCGGACCTAGAAACGTTCCGGTTGCAGCTCCGATACTGAACTTCATTACGTGGTGATCACGTTTGGCTCCGTCATTCGACTGCCCGACGTAACTTTGAGCAGCGATGATAAAAGTCGTATGAAAGGCTCCTGCTAAAACCTGAGAGGTGATCAGGCCTGCAAGGGACGTCCAGAAAAACGGCAGACTGAGTCCGGCCATCGCCAAAGTGGCACTGATAAGAAGCGTTCCCTTGCTCCCCTGCACGTTGATGAATCGACCTATGTAGACTGATAAAAATAGCGGCAGTAATGGGAAGAGGGCAATGATTATACCGATCTGAAAGGAAGATGCTCCGAGTTCATTGCCGAGAATCGCCACTAGCGGCCTTGTTCCCATTCCGGCAGTCATGAAGAATATTGATATTATAGCAAGCAGTGTATAATCTTTTTCTTTCACCATTGGAAAAATCCTTCCATCCAAAGTAATTTCTTATTATTATACTAAAAAATTATAAGAAGCACTAAGTAAGCATACCTGCCGAGAATATCGAGTAGGAGGAGGTGACTAACCTCCGTCCTCTCACACCACCGTACGTACGGTTCCGTATACGGCGGTTCAATACGTTGAGTGTGCTTTCTTGAAAAGCTGATTGAGATTTTTCAATCCAGCCTTTTCAAGACTGTCATTTCCTATCGTTCTATGAAGGATATGGCTACAGGCAATACGCCAGTAACCTTTCCTTGTGTTTGCCCATTCCCAGGCTTTCTGCCTGGAAATCTTTAATTTCACAAGGTATCGATATTTGGTTTGGACCTTTTTCCAACGTTTCCATATGACTTGTCGCATCCGAGGTCTCAGCCATTGGTCTATGCGTTGGATATATCCCTTCATATAACTGATGCCGTAGTAGGTAATCCATCCGGTTGTTACTTCGTTCACTTCTTTCATGATGTGACGGATGGAACCACTACGTTTGCGACTCGTCTTTTCTCTGAGTTTCTTTTCGAATTTCTTTTTCGATTTGAAATGAGGGCGGAAGCCAACCCCGTCTTTGGTGGTATGTAGGCAGAAACCCAGAACCTTTCGTTTCGTCGGGCTGCCCACTTCACTTTTCTGACGGTTCACGGTAAGTTTTAAGTTATTCTCCAGGAAGGCGGTCACGCTATCCATGACTCTGTGTCCTGCTTTTCTGGATGTCACGTAAATATTACAGTCATCGGCATATCGAACGAATCTATGTCCTCGTTTCTCCAGTTCCTTATCCAGTTGATCGAGATAAATGTTACTCAGTAGAGGGGAGAGATCCCCCCCCTTGTGGGCATCCTATTTCCGTGGGATAGACAGCACCATCTACGGATACGCCACTTCTGAGAAATTTACGGATAAGTCGAAGAACGACGGGGTCTTCCACATGTTCCCCGATATGGTACATCAGTTTATCGTGATTCACGGTATCGAAGTACTGTTCCATGTCGATATCCACCACGGTGCGATGTCCCTCTTCATAGTATTCTTTCGCTCGACGTATGGCATCGTGAGCGTTTCGATTCGGCCTGAACCCGAAACTGTTATCCGAGAACGTGGGGTCTATGGTTCTTTCTAATACTTGGAGTATCGCCTGTTGAACCAGACGGTCTTTGACGGTAGGGATACCCAGTTTCCGTTTGGACCCGTCCTCTTTATCTATTTCCGCACGCCTGACAGGCGAAGGCTCATAAGAGCCATCTTTAATTTCAGAGATGAGCGTGCGCTTATTCAAAACTAAATAAGCGTACAGTTCTTGGACGTTCATCCCGTCTACACCTGCGGCACCTTTATTGGCTTTCACTTTTTCGTAGGCCCTATTCAGATTTGTACGACTGGCGATTTTGTCTATGACATAAAACACACCATCTTTTCCATCCGTTTCACCACAAGAGATGCTACACGCTTCTACATTTCTTTCGGATTCCATCCTATTCTCCTGTAGATAGCCGCCGTCAGGCGTTGGCTGTGATTTCTGCATCCTTCCACCTCCACGGTTTCCAAGATTCCTATTGTTCAGCCCTTCGTCCCTGTAGGGACTACTATGGCTTCGGCTGACTTCTTACAATTCACCAGAACATCACTGATCTGGTTGTTCCTGTGGAAAATCTCTTTCCTCTTGGCGGGAACCCTTGTAAGACCTCCCCGGGTAAGAGCTATAACTTTCCTCCCATGTAACTGCTGTATTTACTGCCTGGAATTCGGGCAGTATCGGACTTCACTTTGTTGTGCAAACTCGTCCGTTCCAAGACAGCCTTTTATACAGTTCCTATCCGTCAGTCCGGGATTTTGCCTTCGGCTTCCTTCAGATTCCACCTCACGATGGACACACTTGCCATTGGCTAACAGTTCCTACTGCCAAGCCTGTAGTGGACTTTCACCACCTAGTTATAGCCCATGCCGGGCACACACAAAAAAGAACATCTGCCCATGACAGATGTTCTCATTTTTTCTCTTCGTCTACCGGCAAAAAGTCGAAAATCTCCCCGGACTCGATCGAATCGGCCAATCGTTCAAGCCATTTGCAGTATTTACGGTAGTCTTCGAGCTGATCATAATCCAGCTTAGCTCTTTCCCGCGCTTCCTCATCGGCTTCTTCATCATCGATCACCTGCTGAAGGATATCTTCCGCGTAGTTGATGGCAGTGAGGTTCAACTTGGCTTCTCTTTCCCACTTGTTTCCGAAAAAGTGGGAGAAGTACTTGAAGAAATTCTTCTCGGCCCGGTACGAATCTTTCCGTGAGCCCTTCTTCCATACTTTCTGCACAATGCTGACTTCCTGCAGGTTTCTGACGGCGATACTCATACTCGGTTTACTCATACCAAGGTCGTCCTTCATGTCATCAAGGGTCATTGGTTCATGTTTGAAATACATCCTGGCAAACAGACGACCGGTGGAAGGCGTGATACCATAAAGATCCATGGTTTCCGCAATGGAATTGACGACCGCCCCTTCCGCTTCTTCAATCATTGCTTCCGGCTGCTTTTTCAAAGAAAGTCCCCCTTTCTTTTACCATTTTAAACATTTAATTCATTCAATATATATTAACAGTCACGTACACTATAACACAAAAAGAAATCAGGAGCCTGCTTAGACCCCTGATTCACTTTAACATATGCTTACTTGTTCACTGTGCCTGCATCGGCGGGATGGACGCCGTGCTGATAGTAGTCGATATATTCCGGTTCGAGCGGTTTTCTGCCGAGAATGATATCTGATGCTTTCTCCGCAAGCATCAGTACGGGAGCGTGGATGTTTCCGTTTGTCACATACGGCATTGCGGAGGCATCCACTACACGAAGGTTGTCCATTCCGTGAACTTTCATCGTTTTCGGATCGACGACAGCCATCGGATCGGAGGCCGGCCCCATTTTCGCTGTGCAGCTCGGGTGAAGTGCCGTTTCCGCATCTTCAGCTACCCAGTCGAGGATTTCATCTTCTGTCTGGACGGATGGTCCCGGTGAAAGTTCACCACCATTGTAAGGCTTCATCGCCGGCTGATCCATGATTTCACGAGTGACCCGTACAGCTTCGACCCATTCCCGCTTATCCTGCTCGGTGGAAAGGTAATTGTACACCATGCTCGGATGAGCTTTCGGGTCGTTCGACTGTATTTTCAGGGAGCCGCGTGCATCGGAGTACATCGGTCCGATGTGCACCTGGAACCCATGCTCCACCGGTGCTTTTTGTCCATCGTAACGGACCGCTACCGGAAGGAAGTGATACATCAGGTTCGGGTAATCGACGTCTTCATTCGAACGGACGAAACCTCCGCCTTCAAAATGGTTCGTCGCAGCTGGTCCTTTCCGGCCGAGTAACCATTGCAGCCCGATCCACGGCATTTTCGTCTTCTTCAGGCTCGGTTGTTGGGATACCGGTTCCGGACAGGCGTGCTGTATATAAACCTCCAGATGATCCTGCAGATTTTCCCCCACACCGGGAAGATGAACTTTCGGCTGAACGCCTACAGAACGGAGGTGATCCTTATCACCGACCCCGGAAAGCTGAAGCAGTTGCGGTGTGTTGATTGCGCCTCCGGAGAGCACGACTTCGTCTGCTTTCACGTAATGTTCTTTTCCGTTCCGCTTATATGTCAGACCACGGGCTTTGTCGCCGTCGATATCGATATGCTGTACGAACGCGCGTGTTTTCACTGTAAGGTTATTCCGGTGCATCGCCGGGCGCAGATAAGCCCGGGATGTGGAGAGTCTTCTTCCTTTGTACACGTGTTTATCGAACGGGGCGAACCCTTCCTGACGAAATCCGTTCACATCTGGCGTGCGGGGATGACCCGCTTCGACAGCCGCATTGAAAAATGCCTGGAACAGCGGACTTGTAGCCGGACCCCGTGTCAGCTTAATCGGGCCATCATGACCGCGGAATTCATCATCTTTATCGGAATCGAGGGCATTCTCGAGACGTTTGAAATATGGCAGGCAGTGGGCGAAATCCCACGTGCTCATTCCTTCATCCGCTCCCCAGCGCTCGTAGTCTTTCGGATTTCCGCGCTGATAAATCATGCCGTTGATTGAACTCGATCCACCGAGTACTTTTCCACGGGCATGCTTGATGCGACGTCCATGCATGTATGGTTCAGGGTCCGATTCATATTTCCAGTCATACAGGGATTTTCCTGCCGGGTACGGCAAAGCTGCCGGCATCTGAATCAGAAGGTCCCACGCATAGTCGCTGCGCCCCGCTTCCAATACAAGAACACTTTTCGTCCCGTCCTCGCTCAGCCGGTCGCCGAGGATCGACCCCGCGCTTCCGGCACCTATGACAACAATATCGTATGCTTCACTCATGTAAAAATCCTCCTCATTAGTCAGTGATTATTTGAACCAGTGAATCGGTTCAGGCTTCAGGTTTCTGTATATATGCTTCGTTTCCGTATATTCTTCAAGTCCCGGCTTACCGAGTTCACGGCCGATGCCGGACTGTTTGTATCCACCCCACGGCGCCTGTGCGAAATACGGATGGAAGTCGTTGATCCAGACCGTACCCATGCGCATTTTTGCAGCGGCACGTTCCGCTTTGTCGATATCAGTGGTGAATACCGCTCCGGCCAGACCATAAATCGAATCGTTCGCCAGTTTCACCGCTTCTTCTTCCGTCTCGAACCGCTCTACGGTAAGAACCGGTCCGAACACTTCCTCCTGCACAATTCTCATATCAGAGGTGCACTCTGTGAAAATCGTCGGCAGGTAGAAGAAACCATTCTGAAGCTCTTCATCTTCCGGACGTGCTCCGCCGATCAGGAGATTCGCTCCTTCTTCTTTACCGATTTCCACGTAGTTCTCCACTTTGCCGCGGTGCTCCGCCGAGATAAGGGGACCGGACTGTGTATCTTCCTTGAAGCCGTCCCCGAGCTTGATACGCTTGGCGCGTGCCGTAAGTTCCTCGACGAATTCGTCATGGATGGAATCTTCGATGATCAACCGGGAGCCTGCCGAGCAGACCTGACCGGCATGGAAAAATGCAGCGTTCAACGCCTGATCGACTGCCGTTTCGAAATCAGCATCCGCGAATACGACGTTCGGGTTCTTCCCTCCGAGTTCAAGCGCGATTTTTTTCACGTTTCCGCTTGCCGTCTGCATGATTTTCTTACCTGTATCGATACCGCCGGTGAAGGAAATCAAATCGACATCCCCGCTTTCCGCGAGTTCATTTCCGACGGTCGCTCCGGCTCCGAGCACGAGATTGGCGACACCTGCAGGGACACCCGCTTCTTCTATCAGTTCCGTCACTTTCACGGTCGTAAGCGGTGTGATCTCGCTCGGTTTCATGACGATCGTGTTCCCGGCAGCAAGCGCAGGAGCGATTTTCCAGGCTGCCTGCAGCAGCGGATAGTTCCAAGGAGTGATCTGACCGCAGACACCCACCGGTTCCCGCACGACTTTACTCTGACTATCCGGAATCGGAGACTCGATCACTTCGCCCCCGTCTTTGTCCGCGATGCCTGCGAAATAGCGGAAAACGCCGGCGATGTCATCCATATCCACGCGGCTCTCTTCCACTGTCTTACCGGTATCGAACGTTTCCAGCTTTGCGAGTTCTTCCCGGTCCCGCTCTATCAGTTCCGCTATGCGAAGAACTTTCTGACCACGCTCCGCCCCTGGGGTGTGCTGCCATTCCCCATGGTCGAACGCTTCTCTTGCAGCAGCGATGGCACGTTTCGCATCTTCCGCGTTTCCTTCCGCCGCTGTAGCTACGACTTCCTGATTATAAGGATTGATGATTTCTCTCGTTTCTCCGGAACGGGCGTCTACCCATTCCCCATTGATAAACATTTGTTTCATTTTTGCTACCTCCTCTGTTTCGTTTATTTTATTTAATTATTTTTAAACGTTTTTAACAATTTTCATGCTAGCATAGGGTTTTTATGTTGTAAACAGCTAGTCATTAAACTTTTCGGTTCCAAGGCGGAGATTTTATTGAGCCCTTAATGGATGGAAAATGTATAAACCTTCATTCTTTTCATTCATTTTGAACTCTTCGATTCGTTTCTTCGGTTCGTTTAAAGCCGACTGTTGATGGCCGGAGTGGAACGACCTCAGTGTGTTCCCGGAATTTCACAGTCAAACCGACCGGAAGATGACCGCCTAAAACGTGTAAAAAAGTAGTAAGTTTTAACGAAGCCAACTCTTTATCTATCAATACGTCCTTCAAATGCTGATTCCGGTATATACCGTCCAGCCATCTCACTTTTAAAAATCCGTTGAGCCATTGCCGCTGTGGTGCTGATTCCGGTTTTTCCCCCGTCACTGAGTTGACATTATTTTTATCTACGTTACAGTAATACATGTTGATTGTTTAATAATTATTAAACGTTTTAAATTAATTAAGCACAACGGTACCGTTTCAAGCGATCGATCGCCAGTAAAACAATTAAAAAATTATTTTAAGGAGTGATCTCGTGCAGCCGCAACCATCTGCAACGCCAGACAGGAAGCAGGATAATAAAAATAAAAATTATGAAAAAGCAGGATTATTAGGGTTTATAGGATTACTGCTGGTAGTAGCCGTATACGTAGCCTTCACCGGAAACGACGTCAATTGGGGAGCTCTTGTATTCATGTTCATCTCCTATGCGATTATTTTCTATATAGGATCAGTTACAGCCGGGAAAAAATCGGACAGCGCCTCGGATATGATGGTCGCCGGTCGTTCCATGCCGTTGTGGGTAGCTATGTTCACGATGACCGCAACCTGGGTCGGAGGAGGCTACATAGCCGGTACAGCCGAAACGACGTTCGCTTCAGGTGTCGTCTGGGCGCAGGCTCCATGGGGGTACGGCCTCAGTCTGATCATCGGCGGTATTTTCTACGCACGTAAAATGAGAAGGTATGAGTTCACCACGATGCTAGACCCGCTTGAAGTCCGTTTCGGGAAAAAAGTGGCGGGAGTGTTGTATCTGCCCGCATTACTAGGGGAATTGTTCTGGAGTGCCGCTATTCTGGTTGCGCTCGGAACGACATTCGGCCTGATTCTCGGACTCGACTTCACCACATCCATCATCATCTCAGCTATCATAGCCGTCGCCTACACATTCGTCGGCGGTATGTGGTCCGTCGCCCTCACCGACGTTGCACAAATCATCATGATCATCATCGGCATGTTCCTCGTCGTTCCATTCGCCCTCTCCGAAGTCGGAGGGCTGGGACAAGCCTGGGGAGCTTATAAAGAAGGGATGGCCGGATTTACGAATCTTCTGCCGCCACTCGATGGATGGAATCATCCAGACTGGGGCAATTATTACTGGAACTGGTGGGACTATGCATTGCTGTTGATTTTCGGGGGAATCCCGTGGCAGGTATATTTCCAACGTGTACTCTCTGCGAAAAATGAAAAAACAGCGATGTGGTTATCAATCGCAGCCGGATTCCTTTGCATCATTCTTGCCGTACCGGCCGTTATGATCGGTGTTGCAGGTTTCTCCGCTGACTGGGCGAGCTACGGCATCGAAGGTCCTGGTGCCGCTTCGGAAATACTCGCTTATGTCGTCAACTATATGTCACCTTATCTCGTAGCGATTGTCGCCCTCGGTGCCATAGCGGCAGCGGTCATGTCATCGATGGATTCTTCCATCCTCTCCGCTTCTTCCATGGCGGCCTGGAACATTTACCGTCCGCTCGTGAAACCGAAAGCGAACGGCAGAGACATCAAGCGCACGATTCGCGTGTCCATCATTCTCATCGGGCTCGCAGCAACGATTGTCGCCTTGAACATCGACAGTGTGTACACTCTTTGGTACTTATGTGCCGATCTCGTCTACTGTATGCTGTTCCCTCAGCTGACGACGGCACTGTTTGATAAAAAAGCGAACACGTACGGAGCGATTGCAGGACTTTCCGTGTCTCTCTTCCTTCGTCTCGGTGGCGGTGAACCGGCACTCGGACTCCCGGCTTTTCTTCCGTATCCGATGATAGAAGATGGCGTCGTGTTGTTTCCATTCCGGACGCTCGCGATGGTTTCCGGACTACTGACGATCATCGTAGTGTCACGTCTCACGCAGAAATCTTGTCCTCCTCAGCCACTTCGCAAGCTGAAGACGGAAATGCAGGACGAATAGTTTCATTTGAACCAGGCAGCTGATCAGAGCTGCCTGGTTTTTTTTGGAAGGTTATATAAGGTGTTCGGAGGTTGTAACAGGGGCTGAACACCTCAAAAATTATCTTGTGTGGTGCTCAGTGGCTCTATCTTCTTCTGAGCACCTTATACATTGACAATATGTGGTGCTCACAAGGCTAATACCTACCTGAACACTTTACAAATACAAAAGAAGCTACCTGGGCTAAGATCTCTGGCCGAAATTTCTTTTGTGCGACGTTCAGCACTTGAAGTGGGCTCCGAACACGTCATAAGTTATTTTTCACGGTATTCAGTCTACGTACAGCACATTTTGGATTGACTCATTTATGATATTATTTCATTGTTCAAAAGACCTTTATTCTGATACTTTCCTCCTAAACTTCACCCAACTCATGTCGATATGATAAATATATCCAATTTAAACCGAAACACTTACACACGTACATTAGAACACCTTAAGGGATACAAAAAATTTTCCTACCTATAGATCTATAGTCTTACACACCAACAGATTGAAGTATTTTCAAAAAGCAGGTCAAAGCTGGAAGGTGATTCCATGAACTACACAGAAACATTATACGAAAAGAACCTCATTTTCTATCAACAATTGAATAGTCGGTTCACCATCGAAGAATGGGAGGACACCAGATCTCTACTCACTTCGGGGGATAAGTTGCGTTTTCATGAAACGTTGATGAAACGGGAAGGGGCTGAGGAAACGGCTCCGGACGACACAGAGTGGGAGAGTATCAAGTTCAGATGGAAGAACATGCTGGTAGCTTCGACCTGCCACCATCATTTTCAGCCTTCCGTCCAGATCTTCTCTCTGATGAAAACAATTGATGAAATGGGACCGGAGTCCATTCAGGAAGGTGCACAATTTCTGACTGAGAAAATATTTTCGCTTTTTGAGGAGAAGGAAGCTGGGGACAACGATTTCTATTCCCGGCACGTCAAACGGTCGAGGAATTTCATCGATCGTTCGCTGCAGAATCCGGCGCTCCGCCTTACGATGATTGCGGAAGAACTCCAATTATCGCCACCTTATCTGTCAAAGCTATTCCACGAGGAAGCCGGAGAATCGATCACTACATATATCCATAAAAAGAAGATCGAATCATCCGTCGATAAATTGATGTTCAGCAACTCGTCGATCAGTGACATAGCGGCAGAATGCGGCTACACCTCCTCCACGACGTTCTGTCGTAAATTCAAAGAACTGAGAGGGACGACACCTTTGAAGTACAGACGCACCTACAGTATGTAAAGTCTCTGCCGGATTATATATATATCCATGTAGATCGAATTCTTTCAATGAAACCCCATCCCTCCACTAAGGATGAGGTTTTTTTGCGATGTTCGAATCTCCGACATCGTTCTGATCACCTGAAAATCCCACACCAATCAAAAAAAGCGGACCCCTGATCTATCAGGAGGCCCGCCTTTATTCGGATACTATTCTTTTAATGGAAGTCCCCGTTCCGTGCGTATAATTCTGCGGACAAGATAGACCCCTATGGAGATCGCTATTACAAACAGCGCCACCGGCAGAACGAATACCGTTACGAGATAAGAAAGATAGCTGCTGCCCTCTTTCGGAAAGGCGACATCGTTCTCGAGAATATCTTCTTTCAGTACCGCATATACGTTTCCGTCCTGACTGCCTGCAATCAGATGATCGTTCATAAGCAGAGGACCGGAGGGAGCCAGTGTATCGCCGATCCAGCGCTCCCCTTCCACTTCGCCACTGTCGGTGTGGATCGCGAATACGAATCCTTCCGTGTCAGCGAAATAGACGATTCCATCTTCGGCGACTGGAGGAGCTTTGGCGGCATTCGCTTCGAATGTCCACGCTTTCTCGCCGCTTTCAGCATCCAGGGAATAGAACTCTTGTGTAATAGGGCTGGCCACATAGACATGATCTTCATAGATCATCGGTGCACCTGATTTATTGTTCTTCACCATTTCCCCGTCTCCGAGACTGTTCTCCCAGACGAACTCGCCGCTTTCCATATCCATCGCATATGCTTTGTGGTTGTATTTTTCAACCGGATATTTTCCGGCCTGACCCGGGAAGACGCGGCTCCATATGTTCTGATACACGTCCGGAGCTCCGTTTTTATCATAAGATTCCTTCAATGTTCGTACGTCTTCCGAACCTTCGACGGCTGTCGTGATGACTTTTCCGTCATGGATGACGGGTGGAACGTCATCGAGTCCCGCTTCCACGTTTTCAAAAGGAGTCGTCCAGGCGACTTCCTGCGATTCGACATCAATACCGAGGAACGCGTATTCTCTGTCTCCGGAGACCCCTCCGACATAAAGCATACCGTCACTCAGCACAGGAGAAGACATACTACTCCGGTAGCCGAGATCGATCGACCATTTCTCTTCGCCGGTTCCAGGGTCGAGCGCATACAGCATCGCTCCTCCGGTGACGACGTACAACGCATCTCTTTCGTCATCATAAACCGGTGTAGGCATCACTGTACCATCCGTGCTGAACTGCCAAAGGGTCTCACCGGTCTTGGAATCCACACTCATGACTCCGCTCTCTCCGGTCCCTCTCAGTTCACTGCTCTGGAACATACGGTTCCCATATCCGACAAAAAGCTGTTCATCGTTGTAAATCATCTCCGAATGCACCCAGTTCGGTGCGGACGTTTCCCAGTTCTGATTCTCGATCACCAGATTATAAGCCTGTAGAGTCCCTGTACCATGATTACCGATGAAAATTTTATTACCGATCACGACAGGGGTAGAACGCACTTCTCCGTCCGTTTCGATGTACTGATCGAATTCCTTCGAGTACTCACTGTTGTAAACCGGGTTGTTCTGTTCATTCATACGGTACTGATGCCACTCGTCCGGCCCTATAGATGGAGAGGCCTGGACGCTTCCTGCTCCGATAACACAGAGTACGAACGCCAAACATAAACCTGAAAGTTTCTTTCCGTAACTTGCCAACATACTTCCTCCTTCTTCTTTCCCCGTTTCCTGCGACAGAACCAGTGATGACCTGTCCAATTATGTAACAGTTCTGTCATGTCCGATTTATTATACAGGAATCGTGTGGAAAAAACATCGCTCTTTTTCCGCATATTCCCTGATTTCATGAAAGTTATTTATAAATCCACCCGTTCATTATATCATTTTGAAGGAAGAAAAGGGAATCACAACCGAATCCTTATAAACTCATTACGGACACTCTTCTTCATTGATGATACAATAGCAAAGAACACTTTTCCCGGAGGAGTCCTTTCATGCAAAAACAACATATAGGTTCCATCTACTACTTACGCCTGATGGCGATGCTTTTCGTCGTGCTCGTCCACGTTACGGCCGCCTACTCGGTGACACTCGGAGCGGATACGACCTCGTATCAACTTTATCATTTCGTCAACCGGATCGTCCGGATCGAAGCGGGTATTTTCATCATGATCACCGGGCTCGTATTTTTCTACAATTATTACCCGAAACAGATGACGGCGGAGAAGCTGAAAGACTATTACCGCAAACGAGTGTTTTTCATCGTCGTTCCTTATCTCGTCTGGGCCCTGTTCTACGAATGGTTCGCCTATCAAATGGACGGTCGGGAACTCATATTCGGTGAAGTCGTGCAGCGTGTGCTGACAGGGGCATCGTTTTATCAGCTTTATTTCATTTTTCTTATCGTGCAATTTTATATATTCTTGCCCTTGTTCGTCTACCTCACCCAGAAAATCGGCTGGTTCCGGAAATATCTCTGGCTCGTCGGTGTGCTGATTGAAATCGGGTATCACTACCTGAATGCGGAATATGGCCTGACGTCGACGGTGTTGTTCCTGAAAAGTCTCGGTACGTTTTTCCTCGGAGGCTGGCTCGGCATTTATTTCTCGAGGGAGACGGCGAAACGGAAGGCTCCGTCCACGATGTATTGGGGAATAGGCACGCTCATTCTGGGAACAGTACTGGCACTCTATCATTATTATGTCTATACGACCGGACAGATTAGCTTCGCCTTCGATCCGTATAAAATCGTCGATGCCGCTTATCTGATGGTCGGCGGGTACTTCTTTTTCCGGGTGATGGAAACGGCTTACGAAAAAGGGAAAGGCATGCCGAACGAAATCGTTCGGAACGTGGCCCTCTATTCGTTCGGTTTCTATCTTGTCCACCCATTCATACTACGACTCGTCAGCCTTTACATCCCGGTGTACAACAACTACTCGTTCCACGTCCAGGTTGCCGCCCGGTACATCGTGGTGGTAGCACTCTGCTATCTGTTCATATTTACGATTCATAAACTTTCCCCGCGTATCGCCAGTCTGATGTTCGGAAAATTGCCGGACAAGGCGGTGTTTCTGAAGGAAAGACAGAAATGAGTACCTTCCTCCTCTAACGGGAAGAAGGCGAAAAGGATATTACTATTTAAGGAGAATGTCTCATGGAAATTGCTGTATTATTGCCCTGCTATAATGAAGAGCAGACCATAGGTGACGTCATCGAAGAATTCAGGCATGAACTGCCCGATGCGACGATCTATGTATATGACAACAACTCGAAAGATGCCACCTCCGAAGTCGCCGAAAGACACGGAGCGGTGGTGAAGAAGGAATTCAGACAGGGGAAAGGGAACGTCGTCCGCTCCATGTTCCGTGATATCGAAGCGGATTATTACATCATGGCCGACGGAGATCGCACCTACCCGGCTCAATTCGCCCATCAGCTGCTCGAACCGCTGATCAACAAAGAAGCGAATATCGCTATCGGAGATCGTCTCTCCAACGGGACGTACGTAGAGGAAAACAAAAGACAGTTCCACAACTTCGGGAACAACCTGGTGAGGAATCTCATCAACTTTCTATATAAAAGCGACCTGAAAGACATCATGACCGGATATCGCGCATTCGACCGTCTATTCGTCAAGTCGATGCCGGTCATGAGTCCGGGATTCGAAATCGAAACGGAAATGACCATCCACACGCTCGACAAGCGCTTCCGTATCGTGGAAATACCGATCGAGTACAAAGACCGCCCGGAAGGCAGCGAATCGAAACTGAACACGATCTCAGACGGCTATAAAGTCGTCAATAAAATCTTCACCCTGTTCAAAGAGTACAAACCGCTCATGTTCTTCACGATTTGGGCGGCAGTCTTTCTCGCCGCCGGACTAGGGGTCGGAACGCCGGTCATCATCGAATTCATTCAAACCGGCTTCATCTCGAAAGTACCTTCGGCGATCCTCGCTGTCGGACTCGTCATCATATCGATGGGGGCTTTCGTCTGCGGTCTGATTCTCGACACCGTCGCCTCGAACTTCCGGAGACATTTCGAATGGGAACTGAACCGGATCCAATCGGAGAATCATAACCGATGAAAGGGAAAATAGCACTTACTGCTTTTCTGATTCTCTTATTCAGTACAGGAAGCGCTTATGCCATATCAGTATTCTTTCATGGAACAGCTTCAGGTACTTCCGTACATCCGCTGTTCCTGTTGCTGGTTCTGTCGCTTTCATCGGCCGTAGCATTTAAAGCATGGACGGATAGAAAAATAATGGTTTCTCTTTTCCTTCATAAAGGGGTAATCGTCTTTCTTCCCATTTTCTCTTTTCTTTTATGGATAAGCTTGAAATCACCGGAAGGGTTGAGCGGTGATCCTTCCATATGGATGACGATATTTTTCTATATCGTCATCTACATCCTCCTTGCCATCTATACGGCAGGTCTCTTGAGTCTATTCACTCTTATATCAGTGACAGCAAAGCATACTCCTGTATCAAAATGGAAAATACTTATGTATGCACTACTTCCAATAGCATTCTGGTCCATTTACCTGGTTGCTTATTATCCAGCCACGATGACGCCGGATTCTTTGGCCCATTGGGGGCAGATCCATACGCTTGATTTCAGTAACTGGCACCCGGTCATCTATACGTGGTTCATTCTTGCACTGACCTCCATATGGCACTCCCCAGCTATTGTGGCTATCGCGCACATAATCATTATGGCAATCATCGCCGGGTACGGAGCCTACAGTGTCGAGAAAAAAGGTGTTCCTTCTATATGGGTCACTGGTGGCATGGTCCTGTTTGCCATTTATCCGCTCACAGGCGTATTTACGATTGCAATCTGGAAAGATGTCTTCTACAGCGGCTTACTGTTACTTTGGACGATACAGTTGTTCCAAATCGTATCGACCAGAGGCGAGTGGCTGAAGTCGAACGCCCGTATCATATTCCTATCAGGAACAGCGCTCGCTATAGCTCTTATGAGAAGCAACGGTTTGCCGATTTTCGTCGTCATCGGGCTTTTTCTACTCGTGATGTACCGCACTTATCTTTGGAGAATGCTGATATCACTCGGGTCTGTCATTATACTGTACCTGCTGATCACAGGGCCGTTCTATTCCTATATGGATGTAGAACCAGGGGATCCGAATGAAGCATTAAGCATCCCTACGCAACAGTTCGCCCACATCGTTAGTGAAGACGGAGATCTCACTTCAGAGCAGGCTGAATACCTAAGTGAAATTATGCCTTTGGATAAATGGGAGGAATTATACAATCCTTATCTCACAGACCCGATCAAGTTTTCGGCCCCTTATGATTCGGAGGTCATTTTTGAAGACTTCGGTTTATATTTGAGCCGATGGGCCGGGATTGTAGGTCAGAACTTCGGACTTGCCGTGGAGGCTTACATGGATCAGACATCGGTCCTCTGGCAGATGAATCAGCCGGAAGACGGCTATACAAGTACGTACGCCAATAATATTTATCTATATAATGACTATGATCTCAAGCGGGACCCTTTACACGACGGCACGTACGAATTCGTCCAGGGCGAACTTGCCAATCTCAACGAGAACTGGCTTGAGCCTTTCCTGAGACCGGCGTTCTACACAGCGCTCATCCTCATCATGGGAGCTGCTCTGACAATTAAGAGCGGAGGGAGATTCGCGCTCATATTACTTCCTGTCCTGCTGAATACGGGGACGATGCTGCTCGCTGCCCCGGCTCAGGACTTCCGCTATCAATATTCGAATGTGCTCATCACGTTCCTGATGGCGGGGTATGTGTTCATCAAATTCACTAACACAACGGAGAGAAAAGAATGAATCCATTTATAGCATCACTGAAAAAAAACAGCCTCGGCATCGTGCTCATGATCGCTGCCGCACTCCAGACCGCCCTCGGGCAGATGTTCTGGAAGATGTCGGACGGAGAAATCAACCTGCAGCTGATCATCGGCTTTTTCCTGTACGGAATGGGAGCGGTGCTCATGATCGTCTCGTTCCGCTATGGCAGCTTGTCGGTCCTGCACCCGCTCTTAAGTATCGGCTACGTATTCGCCCTGTTTTTCGGCAGCCTCATTCTTCAGGAAACGTTGTCGGAAGCGAACCTTATCGGTACCGGTCTCATTATCATCGGTGCCGCTCTTATAGGAGGTGGGGACGATTAGCTGGTTACCTATGATTCTTGTCTTCACCTTGTTCGGCTCGCTGGGCGGTTACTTTTTCAAAAAAGCTTCCGCCCACGGCCTCGTACTCAATAAATACTTCATCCTGCACGTCGGAGCGGGCGGTCTGTTCTATGGAACCGGGGCGATTCTGAATATCATCACCCTGTCCTATCTTCCATATACGATCGTCTTCCCATTGACGTCGATCACCTATATATGGACTCTGCTGTTATCCGCCGTTTTCCTGAAAGAGACATTGACGGTGAGGAAAATTGCAGGTGTGCTGTTTATCGTCGCAGGTTCGTTTTTCTTAATGAATTGAACTACCCCTACGCAGGTAGCGGAGGCGATTTATACCCCCCTAAGTCGTTAAGGAGGGAGATGAATCGCCTAAAGCTGATACAATGATCCCCCCTCACCCGTTTATTATCAACAAACGGATGAGGGGGTATTTATTACTCTTATCATAAGTTGTGTACGAATGGGGCTGGGTAAATCCAAAATCAGGGTGTTTGTCACTCTACCAGTATCAGTTTCACCGGTTCCTCGGATTCGATAGTCCCGCCTTCTGGCGCCTCGAATATATACTCCTCTACTCCGAATCCATCCGTGCCGCTACTATCGAGTATAGTATTGACGAGAAGGTTGCCGGAGCTGCTGTATACGACAAAATTACTCCCTCGTCCTACCGGTACTGCTTTATAGCGGTTCGGCGGTATATCTTTCCCTATCGTAAAATGACCGGCCGGAAGCTGGACCGGCTCCGCCTGAGTCTCCTGGATCGACGTATCGATACTTGCGAGTTCTTCATTCTTCGCGGCAATCTGACCATCCAGGTCTTTTATTTCATTCTTTTTCGCATCCAGCTGCCCGCTGACATCAGACATTTCATTCTCGAGGTCTGCCTTCCCATCGATCATAGCATTGATTTCATCCACCTCGGACTGCTTCGTCCTGATTTCCTCGTCAAGCTTTTCTATCTCCCCTTCCTTCTCTTCGATTTCCATCTCCCGCTCACTTTTCGTCTGCTCTGCCGCTGCCACTTCCGATTCCACCCCTTCCAACAGCCCTTCCTGTTCTTCGATCATACTCAGAAGCTCTTCATAAGCGACTTCACTCCCCTGCACTTCCGCCTGGCGCTCCCCCGGGATCGTCATCAAAACTCCTATCACCATAATGCCAAGCCCGGCCCCGATCGTTCTAATCGCCGTTTTAGCAGATTCCTTTCTGAACAACATCACTACCATCCACACTACCCCGAAGACAATAAGTAACGCGGAAAGACCTACGATTGTTGCTGCGAAATCTGTCATCCTCTCCTCCACCTCTCTTAGTATGTGGGGTTCTCCATTTTCTTAAAGCCCTGTTATCATTCCTAGTTGATTTTCATCTCTACGGGTGGGAGCTTGCCGCGGGCATGACGTAAACTTCCGGAATCTCCCTACGTTCGATTCCGGTGATTTTCCGTTCATGCTTCTCCCGCAGGCGTCTCCACCTTCCGTTCCTATCATCAACAATAGGTTTTAACAGAGGTTTCTTTAAAAAAACGAGTGGTCAACGCTTCACTCAAGATTAATCAAGAACAGGAAAATATAAAAAGTTACGAAGATGGCGAATCCGACACCATTCCATACATTTTTAATCCTTTCTGCCCGGTAATACCAAAGCATGCCACTTACGAAACCGAAGAAAAAATCGATGAACAAAGCAACGACTACCCCAAAAGCGATCGACCACGAGACAGACCCTCTCCCGGCACCTTTCCTCCTGGAATCACGTTTGGTATCTTCAGGAGAAAAAGCCCCCCTCCCGCTGATAAAGCTTTTCCCCGGCTCCTCTCTGATGTGACTATTTTCATGAAGAGCTGTATCATTTTCTTCTTTGAGGACTTTCGATCGGTTCTCAGGATAGTAGAATACATTCTTCATTTTTTTATCATTCATTTTCCCGAGCCAACTCTCTGCTTCCTTCGATTTCCCTCCGCTTATTTCACTGATGACATTCAACAGATCGATGTAAAAGTAGTGAACGGGAGCCATCATCTCCATATCTTTACTGAGTGCACGAAGGATGGTCGTCCTGTTCTCTTCCTCCGTTCGACGGGCAAACCGGATCAATGTCTGTTTGGATTCTTCATATAACCGGATATCTCCAACGAAACTGGAACTGAACAGGAGCAAAATCATCAGCTCTATCGATTTCATATCCAACTCATGAGAAGAGAAATAATCCGAGGCTATCCGGGAAGCACTGAAGAAATCTTTCTCGAGCGTATACGTCTGGGCATATTTCCAAACATAACGAGGATTGTGCGGGTCCAGGGAAAGAAGCTTCAACGCATAGGGACGAGCTTCTTCAAACGCCGCCTTATCAAAGCAAAGCCTTAGCATCAAATGCAGCCATGCTTCCTCGTTGTCTCCTTCCGGCATCCATTTCATCATTTTCTCCTCGGTCTCTTCAAGCAGATCCAGTTGCAAGTAACAGTCACAAAGCAGAAGCCGTGCTTCTTCCTTGCCCGGCATTACGTCTTCGTAGTTCTGCAGAATCTCAAGCGCCTCTTCAAACTCCCCTTTTTGTATTCGATCCAGGCACGCTCGAAACGTTCCTCAAAAAAATATTGTTCGCGCATCTTCATCGCATCATAGGACGGATGGTCTCGAAGCTCTTCGTCGTATTCCTTCCTCGAATCAGGATCGCTCAGGATATTATAAGCTTTGGTAATCAACCGGAATTCCTTGGCATGCTTTTCACTGGAGTACAGGCTTAGCTTCTTCACGTATGCTTTCTTGATCGATTCTGCCGGAGCATTCTGTGGTATTTCGAGCATTTCATAATAAGTCGTCGAAGTGTCCATCGCCACGCCTCCCTTCAGTCTATTAACCCTACTCCTTCATAAAACGAAAAACACTTTTTAAAGAACGATTATGGTGAAAATATACTGTTCATCCAGAAATCAGAGAAACAGTCACAATTGCTAATGATTCAAACCATCCGTCCTGGTATCGAAAAACTCCGCTACAGAATACCGATCACGATATCAGAATTTTCACACTTTTATTATAGCATGATTTACTGATTTTAGGAGGGCAAAAATATGTACACCTAAAAAATCGACCCCGCCATAATGACAGGGCCGTCCTCGTTCTCTTATTCACTTTTAATCATTGGCCTCATATGTCACCCATCAAGCGCGCTTCTCGCTTCTTCCCGGTTCATACCCGGATCGATCCGATCATCATAAAGCATCTGGATCAACTTTTCGTCAATATCAAGAAACTCCTGAGTCGTCGTCCAATGCTGGTAGAACATACTTTCAGGATATGTCTCCGAATCTCTGGTCAATCCCAACGTCTGCGTAAGCTCTTCCCTAACAAGGTGGGACCTTTCCCCCTGATCGGGGAAATCCGTCGCTATCAATATTTTAGAACGATCGATGACATATCTGTCTCCCGTCCAGTAGTAGAACAGACCCCAGTTCCCTCCTTTTGGATTCGTCACGTATTGATCGAATTCATCGAGAGGAACATAATAGACATCGATATTCGCATTATTTTCAACCAACTTCAGGTCTATACTCTCCTGCAACGAATTCACATCATCAATCACTGAATTCAGGGAGTTCATATCTTCTTCCGTAGGATTACCGTGAACTTTAATTCTCGGGTCACTTTCCCATTTTCTAAGAGGTATATCCGAGCTACCCCATTCGGAGCCGAAGGCGATTTCCTCGAAATAAGCCATTTCCTTCTCGGAATACTCGGGCAGCTTTTCGATTTCGAATTGCATAGTCACTTCTTTCTCCAAAAGCCTCCCCGTAGCGGAAGAAATCCCCTCAGCTACATGGAGATTATAAGTAGCCCCGGATCGATACCCTTCCTCCGGCGCTTCCACCAGAACAGCTTCTCCATTTTCCTTCAACTCCACTGTCGTCGCAATCGGATTTCCATCCTTGTCTTCCACATAAATAGTATTTCCATTGACTGATTGTTCATCCAGTTCCGTATTGAATTCCACCGTCCAGTCATAATCAGGTGCCACCCCGGTCTCATCCCAGGGTGATGCTGCAGCCACTCCCATGCTTCCTGCAAAAACCGCTAGTCCCATGAACAGTACCGCCATCACCAAACTTCGATACTTCAATACCGACGCCCCTCTCTATCAAGTAAATCTTTCCTTAAATTATAACAAATTCCGACTATGGAGTTAACTCTCTATCCCATCTTTATGTGGGGCAAGGAGAAGGTGGACAGGCCTGTTCAGTTCACTGCATTAATCACTAAAAAGCCTTTCTGCAGATCACTCAACGAGATTTACAGAAAGGCTCTAAAGATTATTTGTTGATGATTTTACTTTCATAAGGAGCAAGCGTATGCTCCTGGAATACCTTTTCCTCTTCACTATGATTCATGACAAAAAGATATTCTTTCCCACTCGAGTATCGACGATAGACCTCCACATCTTTTTCCGTTTCTATCATCTCGATCTTATGGTTTTCAAGTATGTCTTCTGTGATCTTATCAAGAGGAGCTTCATTCATTCCTCCCCCGACATAATACACGCTCCCTCGCCCATAATCATTTTTCGTGAGGGCGGCGTAGTCACTGAAAAATTTATCTGTATATCGATAAAGTACTTCTGCTTTCTCAGGTACTAATAGATCTCTCCATACCGAAATTGTCGCAGGAGTGTCATGAAACTCTCCGACCCCACCTAGTGATAATTCTTTCCCTGCATTCAGAGATTCGATCTCTTCAACTCTCGCTCCGACCAAGTCACGAACAGGACCAGGCAAGACGTGACCTAAGCGAAGGTTATTCGATTTATCTTTCAGACCGGCACGGAAGGAGAAGATGATGCTTCCTCCTTGTTCTGCAAATCTCTTCAATCGATCTGCCAACTCGGCTTCGATGATGGTCATAACCGGCAGCACAATCACTTTGTACTTCTGAAAATCCCGATCGGACGGAATTACATCTACATGAATGTTTTTTCTGTAGAAAGGTCGATAGAGTCGTAAAAGTTCTTCATTGAAATCAAAATCGACGCTCTGAATCTGAGCTCTCCACGACCATATATTATCATAGTCGTACAAAACAGCCACTTCGGAGTCAATGGAAGAATTCAGCACCTCCTCATAGTTACTGATATCCCGGAACACAGACTGAACTTCCCTGTATTTCCTGCCATAGACGTCATCGTGGTCTACGACACCGTAACAGAACTGCTCGGCCCCTCTCGTCATTCCTCTCCACCGAAAATAGAGCATATTCGAACAACCATGAGCGAATGCCTGATAAGACCACATTTTTGCCTGATTCGGCCTAGGCAGATAGCCGATCACATCATGACCTTGAGCCCCCATCAATTCTTCGACGATCCAAAAATTCTTATCGAGAAGCCCCCTGTTGAAGTCATGAGTCATCGCTATAGCTTCCGGTGCTACCGGCTCTTCAAGCCCTCCCCACACTGGATAATTGTCGTAAGATACATAATCCATCGGCTGGAGATTTTCCGGGTGGTCGAACCATTTGTCGAAGAACCCTCCCGACACATTCGTCGTAACGTCCTGATCTTCTCCTTTGTTCTTCTGGACAATGCGGGTCATTTCATGAGTGAACCCGTTCACCGATGCAGAGCGAAAACGTGCCCACTCCAGTTTCAGACTCGGATTATGCGTAGTGACCGTAGGCTTAGGGGCAGGAATCTCCGAAAAATCATTGTACGTCTGTCCCCAGAAAATAGTGCCCCACTCTTCATTCAGCTCGTGGATCGAAGCATATTTCGTCTTCAGAAATTCCTGAAACTTTGTATGACACTGATTGCAGTAACACTGATCGCTTCCTTCATGACCGAGTTCATTATCGATTTGCCAGGAAATGATCGCTTCTTCGCCAGCATAATGACTGACAAGCTTTTCGGTTATTCTTGCTGCATACTCACGATATTTTTCGGAGTTGAAACAATACTGTCTTCGCCCTCCAAATGCCTTCTTATTTCCGTATTCATCTTCTGAAAATATGGAGGGGTGTTTTTGTGCAAGCCAGGCGGGAAAGGTTGCTGTAGGTGTACCGAACATGACTTTCATATTTTTCTTCTTCGCTTCGGCTACCACCCCGTCAAAAAAAGAAAAATTGAACTCCCCTTCTCTCGGCTCCATGTTATGCCAAGCGAACTCACCGATCCGGATGATATTCGCTCCCAATCCTTTGATTCCTTCCAAATCCTCCTCCATTTTACTGATAGGCCAATGCTCCGGATAATAATCAACACCGAGATACGTCATTTATATTCCTCCCACTTCTAATTTCAAAGTCCATTCGTATGTCCCAGCGGCAGGGATTTTCGACACCTTGTCAATTTTGTCAGCGATATATACATCATCATAAACTCCTGTACACGGTTCCAAAGCTACGTTATATTCTCCCCTGTATCCTCCTCTGTTTTTCCAGACCCCAAGGTATGGTACTTGATCTTCAGGGAATTCATAGGTGAGTGTACGCTTTATATCTTTTTGCACTATGGCACAGTTTCCCTTATCCAATCGCTCTGTGAAATAGAATTTCTCTATCGTTTTATCTTCACGGGGTTCCAATTTGGAAAGGTCTATGGATGTGCCAGTCTTCCTCGACTGAGTCACCGGATAGGTATGAGGAGTGCCCCACGATCCGAGATGATGTGTGGCTTTTTCCACATTCATTATCGACTTTAAATGCTCCGGCACACTTATCTCCGTAGCCTCGTCCATATTCAAAAGTGCATGGGCCGTCCATATGAAGGGGAAAGCTTGAGCACTGTGGTTGATCGCTTCATATGTAATCAACAACCCTTTGGTCATCAATTTGATTTCCTTTTTCAAAGTATAGGGAAATACCGGACTGGTGACTTCGAGTTTGAACGTCCCATTTTCCTCTTTCCAGGACCAGGGCATTGTCCAAACTTCGCCGTGATCGGGAACAGTATGATCAATAGTAGGATGCGGACCTTCATCAATCCCCGGAAACATTTCATCGAAGCCACTGGAATCATAATCCGAAAAATCCGCACCGTAAGGAGGAACCACAAGCTCTTCATCGGATTGATAAAGCCATTCATAGTCCGCTTCTTTATCATACAAGCTGACCATCTTCCCTCCGTAAGAAGGAAGAATGACGCACGTTATATGTTCGTTATCCAACTCGATTCCCTCTAAACCTTTATATGTTGTCATCTTCCAAGAGAATGTCTGTTCCATCAGCTACTTCCTTTCTGCTGCACTACCTTCAGAAAACGGTGAAAAGCCTCTTTCCCTTCCTCATTCCGCTTGAACACCCCTGCATCTTCCAAAACCTGCGAAAACCGTTTCCCTACTTCTCTTTGCAATACAAGATGAATCGTCTCTCCATCCATCATTTCCTGATTGATGAATTCTTTCACCCAGGGGACGTGTTTGGCTGTATTATCGTCTTGTTCCGCTCTTGTTTCCCAATCATCATTTCTGATATATGCCGCTAGACTGTCGAGTTCATGAACCAATCTTCCCGGCAAAACCGCCAGTCCCATCACTTCAATCAATCCGATATTTTCTTTTTTTATATGATGGACTTCTTCATGAGGATGAAATATGCCGTGAGGATAACGATCACTCACTCTATTGTTACGAAGGACCAGATCAAGCTCGAAGGAACTGTCGCGTTTCCTTGCTATCGGTGTAATCGTGTTATGCCGTTCCCCTTCTGATTCCGCTTGAATACCCACTTTTTCATCCGAATAGGAACGCCACATATCAAGAATATCCTCCCCTGCTTCAGAAAGAAGGTACCTGTCCTCACTGCGCAGACGGATGACGGACATCGGCCATTGAACGATACCGAGATGGACCTCCGGATGTTTCTCAGAACGGAACCATTCTTCAACAGGAGCTTTTGCCATCGGAAAATCATGACGGCCCCCCTGAAAATGGTCATGAGATAAGATGGATCCACCCACAATAGGAAGGTCTGCATTCGAACCGACAAAATAATGTGGAAATTGTTCTACAAAACCCAACAGACGATCGAACCCGTCCCTGGAAATCTTCATCGGTCGATGCTCTCTGGAAAGAACGATGGCATGCTCCCCATAATAGACGTAGGGAGAATACTGGAAGAACCATTCCTCCCCCTCCAACTCCACCGGAACGATTCTGTGATTATCACGAGCTGGATGATCCAGTCTGCCTGCGTATCCGACATTCTCTTTACAAAGCAGACATTTCGGATATTTTTCATCTTCCCCGGTAAGTCTGGCAGCCGCTATAGCCTTCGGATCCTTTTCCGGTTTCGATAGATTGATAGTGATTTCCATATTTCCATAGGCCGTTTCACTGATCCATTCCTTGTTTTTAGCGATGCGATCAGTCCGGATGTAATGGGATGCTTCGGATAAATGATAAAAAAAGTCCGTTGCTGCTACAGGACCGATGGTTTCATAACGATGATAGAAATTTTTTATCACTTCAGAGGGCCGGGGCATGAGACAGTTCATGATTTTGGCATCGAAGAGATCTCTTTCCGTTTCAGTATCTTCTTCCACCAGTCCTCTGGCTACGGCATAATCGATCATCTCCCGCAGTAGTTCCGAAGCGTCTTCAGGAACATTCGCATACTCGGAGAATTCTGTCCCGTTTTGACCAAAAAGATGAAACAGACGATTTCTCGAATAATCGATGTCCCAAACAGAAATCAACCCTTTCGATACTCCGTATTCAACCAGTGCATCAATCAACTGATAGATTCGCATAATTCTCCTCTCCTCACTTCAGATAACCGTCCGGGTGCGTTTCGAACCATTCCCACGCAGTTCCTATAATCTGTTCCAGATTGCTGTATGCAGGTTTCCATTCAAGCTCTTCCATAGCGAGAGAGGAAGATGCAACCAACCGAGCAGGATCTCCTTCCCGTCTCGGAGCCACCTCCATAGGGATGTCCCTCTCCGTGACCTTCCGGGCTGTTTCAATTACCTCTTTCACACTGAACCCTTCACCATTTCCGAGATTGAAGATAGCGCTCCCCCGTCCTTTTTCCAACCGTTCCAATGCAGCCAGATGGGCAGTGACCAGGTCAGTCACATGAATATAATCACGGATACAGGTGCCATCAGGGGTCGGGTAGTCGTCCCCGTAAATCATGATCTTTTCTCTTTTTCCCTGTGCGACTTCCAGAACAATGGGAATCAGATGGGTCTCAGGATTATGGTCCTCACCGATCCTCCCTTTCGGATCGGCGCCTGCGACATTGAAGTAGCGTAACACGGTATAGTTGATGTCATGGGCTTTTTCCACCCATTTCAGCATTTTCTCCATCGTAAGCTTCGTTTCTCCGTAAGTGTTCGTAGGAATAGTCGAGTCCGACTCCTGGACGGGAATCCTTTCAGGTTCTCCGTAAACGGCTGCGGTGGAAGAAAACACGATCCGCTTCACCCCGTGCCTCACCATCGCGTCAACGAGCGCAATCGTTCCGCCGACATTATTATTGTAGTAGCGGAGAGGGTCTTCCATGCTCTCGCCGACCAATGAATCAGCTGCAAAATGTAAGACATCATCGATGCGGTTCTCTTCGAACACCTTATCGAGGAGGGACTCGTCGCGTAAATCTCCTTCGTAAAAATGGGCGCCATCGAGTACGGCGCGGCGGTGACCTTTTTGCAAATTATCCAGAACTACGACCGATGCCCCCCGGTCCAGCAAATGTGCCACAGCATGACTGCCTATATACCCCGCTCCTCCACAAACGAGAGTAGTCATTGCGTCACCCCCTCTATTTTTTTTGCTCCATCTCCGATTTCCACGGCATAAAATTCAGCGTCGAGACCAGTCTTTTCTTTATATTGCTTACGGACTTCCTGAAAGAATTCTTCCTTTCGGGATCGTTCTACGATATTGATGGTACATCCGCCAAATCCTGCACCTGTCATCCTAGCACCCAGAGCCCCGTGCTCCCAGGCTGCTTCCACCAGAGCATCCAGTTCCGTGCCTGTGACTTCATAATCATCACGCAAAGAAATGTGGGATTCATTCATCATTTTCCCAAACCCTTCAAGGTCATGGTTCGTGAGTTTCTCCGCAGCTTTTTTCGTACGGTGATTTTCGTAGACGACGTGTCTGGCCCGCTTCACCTGCTCGGGATTCTTGATCAGGTGCCGGAAGGATTCGAATGTTTCAATGTCAACCTCCCCCAGATTCCTGATACCCAGTTCCTTCTGCAACTGTTGCAATGCATGTTCACATTCCATACGTCTTTCATTGTATTTGGAATCCGCAAGACCTCTGCGCTTATTCGTATTAGCGATGATAAGCTGATACTCCCCCAGCTCCACAGGAACTTTTTCGAACTCCAACGTGTCACAATCCAGAAGCAACGCGTGATTTTGTTTCCCCAATCCGACAGCGAACTGATCCATAATGCCACAGTTCACCCCTACGAACTCATTCTCTGCCTTTTGGGATATCTGGATCATGGTAAGCATATCAATACGGAAATCATACAAATCCTTCAACAGCACAGCTGTCACAAGTTCTATAGAAGCAGAGGAAGAAAGCCCTGCTCCATTCGGAATATTGCCGTAATAGAGAATGTCGAGTCCTTCCTCGATCCGATATCCTTCCCTCCGGAATATCTCGATGACACCTTTAGGGTAATTCGCCCAGTCATCTGCTTCAGAATAATGCAGATCTTCAAGGTCGGAGGAAATCACTCCGATTTTTTCAAAATTCATGGAGTACCATTGAACTTTCGAATCGGTACGTTTACGGACTGCCACGTACGTCCCCAGGCTCAAAGCGCAGGGAAACACATAACCTCCATTATAATCTGTATGTTCCCCGATCAAATTGACGCGACCAGGGGCGAAAAAGAGTGAAATCGCTCCCCCGTCTCCGTATATTTTTCTGAATTCATTATAAAGCTTTTCCACGAGACCCTCCTCCTTTCTTTGAAACGCGTTTTATGAAAAATAAACAGAACTGCTCGTCTCCTCCGCGAGTCATTTCAGTATGATTGGCGCCATTGAATTCTACTCCTGTATCTATTCCTGCATACATCAGCTCATCGCCATAAAACTTCCGGTCATCCACTTCGTAAAGCACTTCTTCCTCAAGGCCGACCAGACGAAGACGCTGATCATTCTCGGGATTCGGGGACGCGAAAGGTTTATACCACCCCACGATGCCGTCACCTGTGATACTGTCATAAATCATCCAGGCTGTAATATCAGTTTCAAAAGGACTCGACAGACGATAGAACAACCCGTTATGGATCAATGGCTGAATCCGTTTATAATCAGCTATTTGCTTCTGTACTGTTCTTTTATCCTCCTTGGATAAACGTTCCGGGTCGAGCTCGAAACCGAACGTACCGAAATAAGCGACCGCTGCGCGGAATGCTAAAGAGTTCTCTCGCAACGTCTGGTGATTGGGGACCGCGGACACGTGGGACCCTATGGAAGATAACGGGTAGGCGACCGAAGTACCGTACTGGATTTTGAGCCTATCGACAGCATCCGTATTATCACTCGCCCACGCCTGTGGAGCGTAATACATCATCCCAAGATCAAATCTCCCACCACCACCAGCACAAGATTCGAATAAAACCTCCGGGTACTTGGATGTGAGTCGTTCATATAAATCATAGACACCGAGTATATAGCGATGAAAGAACTCTCCCTGTCTGGATAAATACATGGAATAAGGCTCTGTAATATTACGGTTCATATCCCATTTGATATAAGTCAATCCTGTCTCTTCGATGATTGCACTCATCCGTGAGTACAAATGATCGACGACTTCAGGATTCGAAAAATCAAGTACATACTGGTTCCGTCCGAGGGTACGATGCCGATCATCTTTCCCTATCATCCATTCCGGGTGCTCGTGACCGAGTCCACTATTTGGGCTGATCATTTCAGGTTCGAACCACAATCCGAACTGTAGACCCTCCCCTTTGATCCGTTCTGCAAGAGCCCCTACCCCATCAGGGAGTTTCGATTTATCAGTGAACCAGTCTCCAAGGGAGGTAGAATCATCATTCCTTTGGCCGAACCATCCGTCATCAAGGACGAACATATCTATTCCCAACTCTTTGGCTTCTTTCGCAAAAGTCACGAGTTTGTCCTCGTTGAAGTCGAAGTAAGTCGCTTCCCAGTTATTGATGAGCACAGGTCGATTTTCCTTTTGCCAACGCTTTGAAATAATATGCCGGTAGGTCAACTTATGCATCGCCTGGCTCAGTCCATTCAATCCTTCTTCCGAATAAGCGAGCACCGCTTCTGGAGCTTCGAACGTTTCCTGCGGCTCAAGCCGCCAGGAAAATCTGTCGGGGTGGATTCCCATCTGGATCCTCGTTGTTCTGTAGTGATCGACCTCCGCCTGAGATAAAAAATTTCCGCTATAGATGAAGTTCATACCGATCACTTCCCCGGTGTGCTCTGTTGCCTGAGGACGCTTTAACGCAAGGAACGGGTTGTGCTGATGAGAACTACTTCCCCTTTGACTTGATATTCTCTGAATACCGGGGGCCAGCGTTCTTGTCGTTACATATCTCTCCCGGGCCCAGGCACCGGAAAGATGAAGCATTTCATAGTGGTCCTCCGGAAAATCTACGCTTAGCGAAAGCAGCCTTTTGATTTCTACTGCTGATCCTCCGTGGTTCAGTACTTTTACACTTCTAGTGATTACCGGCAGTTCAGCGAATATGGTGTAGAGTAACTGGACTTTCACGCGACTCTTTTCATCTTCCATCGTCACTACCATAGTCTTCGCTTCCTGATCGTCTTGCACATAAGTAGAAGGCAAAGTCCCCATTTGCGGTTTTCCTTCTATAATCTTGTGACCTTGATAAATGAAATCAGCAATAATCTCCCCATCGGGTCCCTCGATCAGCACCGCCGCTTCTCTGAAATCCCCTTTACCATACACAGGATATTCCTGAGCCGCTGTTTCAAGCGAGAATGACTGGTCCCCTGAGAAAGCGTGGCTTGTATTCGGGTTTACGTTATCACGGGGCCCGAGATGACTGTAATCTCTTCCAGGCCGCATAGCTTTTCCATAATATAAATGACCCAACTGACCATTTTTCATGATATTGAAGATATAACTGACGGAACCATTCGTCAGATGGAACACACCATTCTCTGTGAATATCATAGCCTGTCCTCCTATTCTTTGACGGAACCACCGAGGATCCCTGAAATGAACTGCTTCTGCAGGAGAAGGAAGAATATCATAATAGGTAATGTCGAAAGGGTTGTACCCATCATCACCTGTCCGTAATCAATACGGGACATACCCACGAGACTTGATAGCGCCACAGGGAATGTGTACATCTCCTGAGACTGCAGCACCACTAGTGGCCAGATGAAATTATTCCACTGGAACATGAATAGAAAGATCGCTACTGCAGCCAGCGCCGGTCGCATAACCGGAAGTACGATTCGGAAAAAGATGTGAAACTCTCCGGCCCCATCCACACGGGCGGCTTCAAGAAGTGAATCGGGAATCGACTGCATATTCTGACGCATAAGGAAAATCGCGAAAGGATAGGACAGTTGCGGTAAGATCACTGCCTGGAACGTATTGAGCCAGTTCACCACAGAAAAGATTTCGAACAACGGGATAAGCGTTACATGGTAAGGAATCATGATCGCTACCAGAAGCATGAAGAATATCTGATTCCGACCCTTGAACCGGAATTTTGCAAAAGCATATCCCGCTGCGGTACAGATGAGGGTGGATAACGCTGTAAATGATATAGTGATGAACAGCGAGTTACCCATGACTCTGATGATTCCGATATTCTCATTCAAATTTTTGAAGTTCTCCCACCCATGGGTCCCTGGAAGAAAGTTGGGGGGTATATTAAAAATTTCTCCAGAAGGGTTCGTCGCCCCGACGAACATCCAGTAGAAAGGGAAAACAGAAACGACTACTCCGACAGAGAGAAACGTATACAGAAGTATTTTTTTCATAGGACTCATGCGATTTTTCATTCGTCATCACCTGCCCATTTCATTTGTGCCCAGGATAGGACACCTATTATCAATACAAGAACATATGCGATAGCGGATGCGTAACCGAAATCAAAATACTGGAACCCGTTTTCGTAAAGGTAGAGCGTAATGGTGAGCGTCGCATTGTTAGGCCCACCTTCTGTAAGAATATAAGGTTCATCAAACAACTGAAGTGTACCGATTGTGGATAATACGAACGTGAACACGAAAATCGGCTTCAGCTGAGGAAGCGTGATATAGAAGAACTGTTTCAATTTACTGGCTCCATCTATTTCAGCCGCTTCATATAAGGAAGCTGGTATGTTCTGCAGTCCTGCCAAAAATATCACCATGTTGTAACCGGTCCACCGCCATGTGATCGCTACCATCAGCGCCACTTTCGCCCAAAACGGGTCGGACAGCCAGGCGATCGCTTCTATACCCACCAACGACAGGAGATAATTCACAAGTCCATAATTTTCATCAAGCAAAATCATGAAGATGATGGAAGAAGCCACCAGTGCCGTGATCGCCGGCATGAAGAAAGCTACTCTGAAGAAACTTTTCATTCTCAAAAACTGTGAATTCAGTGCCACAGCTATAATAACTGCAAGGAACAATTGAATCGGGACCTGGACGATCAGGATCAGGAACGTGTTACCCAGCGCCTTATAGAACAACGTATCCTGGAACAGCCTTATGTAGTTATCGAGTCCACTGAAAACGTACTCCGACCCTTCCCTCGTCTGAAAACTGAGCAACAGAGAAGAAATGACGGGATAGACGGTGAACACGAGGAAGAAAGCTACGGCAGGAAACACGAATAAGTACGGGACAGTCTTCGGCGTAATCCAGCGGTTCTGTTTACGTTTTTGTTGCGGCTTTTTCTCCACCTCTTGCACTTTGTTTTGACCCAAAGGAACCATCCTCCCAAATTTAAGTAGTCGCCTAAATATAAGCGCTTTCAAAAGTTAGTTAATTAATTTAATTAACTATATACTATCACAAAGATCATCTCTTGTGTATCGATTTTTTAAATTTCAGTCAACTTTTTCTCCCGTAGAAAATCATCTCTCTAAAGTCTGGGAGACGTGTAAAAATAAGGATTTTTATCTTTGCACTCTCCTGGCCCTATGGGAAATCGAAAAAAGGAGGATGCATGCGAGTAAATTCAACACCCGCATACAAAAAACCGGCACCGCATAATCCACGGTACCGGTCTTTGAAAGAATTTCAGTTCATCACTCAATTAGCGGAACGATCTGTTTCGCTTTCGAGTTTATCTGCAGCTTCCTGCAGAGCCTGGTCGATTTCAGCATTATTCAGAAGAATTTTCGACTGTGCATCCGCCATCGTATCAAACGCACGTGAGTAGTCTGATGTATAATTCGCTACAGGGATATCAGCTACCTGCTCCGCAAACAACTGCCATACCTGTTGTCCGGAGAAGTACTCAGACTCCCGGGAGAAATAATCCTCTTCGTAAGTAGCACTGAGAGATGGGAACATTCCTAGTTCTTCAAGCGCTTTCATCTGTGGTTCAACGTTAGTAGTGAAATATTCCACGAATGCATAAGCACCTTCCTTGTTATCTGTAGCGGAAGGAATGACGAGATCGGATCCGCCAAGGTTTGCCGCACGGTTTCCACCTTCTTCAAATGCCGGAACCTTGAATACTCCCCAATCTCCGCTCTGGTCCGGAGCCTGATCCATGATTGTTCCGGAATACCAGACACCGAATGGAACTGTTGCCACTTCGCCATTGACCGTAGCTGACACAACTCCGTTCCAGCCATCATTGTTCAGGACAAGGTCTTCGTTGTTCAATTGTTCAATGACCTCAAAAGCTTTCTTCGATTCTTCGGAATTGACGTCGATATTCCCTTCCTCATCGAAGTAGTAAGCACCTTGCTGGTTCAGCATGATTCTGTATAAAGCATCATCTGCTGCAATATCGATAGGTACCATATCCGTGCCCGTCTGATCCTTGATCGTCTTACCTGCTTCTACGTAATCACTCCACGTTTCAATATCGTCCGGATTAACCCCGGCTTCTTCAAAGATATCCGTTCGATAGAAAACACCGGTCGGTCCGATATCCCATGGAGCCGCGAAGAAATCTCCTTCACTGTCCTGAGTAACGGAACGTTTATATTCCCCGAATTTATCAGCGTGATCATCATATCCCATCTCGGAAAGGTTCGTCAGTGCATCAGGGAATTGTTCCTGATAATTGGCGAGCCGGTCCGATTCTACAAGCACTACGTCAGGCAGACCGTTTCCGCCGGAGGCCAACCCTACCGTCAGTTTTTCATAAACATCAAGTCGTCCAATATCTTCCACTGTCACTTCAACATCAGGATACTGTTCCTGAAAACCTTCTACAGCCATCTCCATAGATTGAGCTGCCACGTTCCAGCCCCAGACAGTGATTTCACCTGATGGTTCTCCGTTTTCGGATTCCCCTCCGGCAGAGTCACTCTCACTTCCTCCATTGCCCGAACATGCTGCAAGAACCAACAGTACAAACCCCATGATAGCAAAGCTTTTCAACAAACTTTTCACTATTCATCCCTTCCCCTCTTTTTTGATAGCGTTTCCAAAACTTAATAAAATAAATTAATTAACTTAAACATAGATTAGCATAGTTCCACACATAAGAAAAGAGTTTTCTCACAATTCTTTAAATTTTGTATGAAATTAAAGAAGGGTTTATGCTATAAATAGATAGAATACGAAAAACACCAGAAAATTCATTAGGTGTTAATAAAATAAATTTAATAACTAAACAATATGTTATACTAAACAAATCAATTCCAGGGAGGAAACGTGGTATGAGCACAAAATTCACAAGAGGAAGTTTCCAGTTGATGAAATCTATGAACAGATCCATCATCCTGAATATGGTCAGGGAAGAAGGGCCTATCTCTAGAGCAGCAATCGCCAAGAAAACCAGCCTCACTCCTCCCACTGTCAGTAATATTGTCAAAGAACTGATTGAAACGAAATTCGTAATCGAAACCACCCAAGGAACTTCTAATGGAGGGCGAAAGCCTACTTTCTTGGAAATCAATGCCGACCAGTTTCTGACACTAGGCGTTGATGTCGGAACAGTAACGATGAAATTCCTGGTTACGAACTTGCGTGGCGATATCAAACACCAGTACGCGCTGGAGATTCCCTCCTCGCCTACTAACACGGACATACTAGACACTATGGAGGAAGGCATCCGCTATCTGCTCGATAAAGCGGAAACACCTGGTAAATTTCTCGGAATCGGTATAGGCATGCACGGCATTGTGGATCCTGAACAAGGACTATCTTTATTCGCACCGGCTTTTCATTTAAGGAATATTCCAATCAAAGAAACATTGGAAAAGAAATTCAAATTAATGGTGAAAGTCGAAAATGATGCAAGGGCCATGACACTCGGAGAGTACTGGTTCGGACACGGAAATGACATAGATAATATTGTCGGGATCAACGTCGGAAACGGTATCGGTGCCGGCGTGATGGTTAAAGGGAACATGTTTCATGGCTTCCACAACTTAGCCGGTGAAATCGGTCATATGACGGTCGATCTTTCCGGACCCAAGTGCACATGCGGGAACTATGGTTGCCTCCAGGCTCTCTCAGCTGGACCTGCGATTGCTGAACGTGCAAAGAAAGAGTTGAAAACCGGTCGAAATTCAAAACTTTATGACCTCGTAGAAGGAGACCTTGAAAGGATAGATGGTGCTATCATCTACGAAGCCGCTCTTGAAAACGACGATCTAAGTATAGAATTATTGCGCCAAACCGGAAGATATCTCGGCATCGGACTCACGAACCTGATTCATACCATCAATCCCGAACGTATGATTATCGGAGGTGGCGTTTCCAAATCCGGCTCTTTTCTACTTGAAGGCCTGGAAGAGACGATTCGTACACGCGCACTAACGGAAGATTCTAAAAATACGTCTATCGTCTTATCGAAACTTGGAGAACATGCTTCTGCAATCGGCGCCTGTGTCCTTGTGCTGGAAGAGTTTTTCGCCCGGAGTGAACATTAAAGGATAAGAAGGAAAGTAGGGTCATTTGAATATTCGAGGCGATACCTAATCATCGTTCTCGTTTATTCTTTTATGAAAGGCTCTTTTAAAGAGTCTGGGACAAAAACTGCTTTTACGTTTAAAAATCCGAACAATATTGTTCGGATTTTTATATACCTTCGTTTATGGAATAATTCATAAGAAAAACACGTCGCTTTCCATGGGCCCGGCTTCAGCTAAATGGATCAAGCCATTCGCTTGATCCATTGGATCTTCAGCTCGTGCTGTTCCCATAGGAGTCTCCGTGTTTTTCTTCGAATATTCGTTTTTGTACCATGACGTATGGAAATTCCCGGACTCTGTTAACAGTTTGTGTTGATAGGAGGAATATAGAGAAAGGAGGCGACTCCGACGGGAATAGCAATATCTGAAGACCCCGCAGGGAAACGAGGAGTCTGAAGCATTGCTCCTGGATGAGCGTCCGCCTGAATATTTATTTTCTGGGTAGCCTAATGTAAAAAATGCACCTGCCGTAACAACGACAGGTGCATCTTCATCTACTCTTTCAACAAATTGAGAAATCGCTTCGTACGTTCTTCCTGTGGATTCTCGAATACATCCGTAGGAGAACCTCTTTCAACGACCAGCCCTTCGTCCATGAAAATGACTTCGTCGGCCACTTCCTTCGCAAAGTTCATTTCATGAGTGACGACTACCATCGTCCGCCCTTCTTCCGCCAGCTGTTTCATGACACGGAGGACTTCCCCGATCAGTTCAGGGTCGAGCGCCGAGGTCGGTTCATCGAAAAGCATCACTTTCGGATCGATCGCCATGGCTCTCGCGATACCGACGCGCTGCTGCTGCCCACCGGATAACTGATGCGGATGGGTGTCGACTTTGTCCTTGAGACCTACCTTCGCTAAAATCTCCGTAGCTTTTTCGCGAGCTTTCGCTTTCGGCACCTTCTGCACGGTCACCGGTCCCTCCATCACATTCTCGGCGGCCGTGAAGTGAGGAAACAGGTTATACGTCTGGAATACCATCCCGGAGAGACGGCGGAACCCGCGAATCGATTTCTTCGGGATCTTCTCATGGAAATCAATCGTCTGACGATCGATGGTGAGCGACCCTTCTTCCGGCTGTTCCAACAGGTTGAGACAGCGCAGCAGGGTCGTTTTTCCGGAACCGGACGGGCCGATGATGACGACGACCTTTCCGGTTTCGACATTGAAATCGATATTTTTCAGTACTTCGAGATCTCCGAAACGTTTTGAAATATTGGTTGCTGTAATCATAGAATTCTCCTCATCTTCAGACATACCGGTTCAGTTTGTTTTCGATGCCACCCTGGATGATGGAGAGGATGAAACAGATCGCCCAGTAGATGGCTGCCGCCTCCATATAGATCAGTAGCGGTGTGTACGTCGTCGCCACTATTTCCTGTGCTTTCCGGAACATCTCACTGACCAGAATTGTGGAAGCGAGTGACGTTTCTTTCACCAGGCCGATGAAAGAGTTCGACAGCGGCGGAATCGAGACCCTCGTCGCCTGCGGGAGAATCACCCGGCGCAGCGACTGCATGTAGGACATCCCGATCGAAGAAGCCGCTTCCCACTGCCCCTTGTTCACGGAAAGAATCGAAGCGCGGATCGTCTCCGAAGCGTACGCTCCCGTATTGAGGGAAAAAGCGATCAGTGCACCGGTGAACGGCTCGAATTTCAGGAATTCTATTCCGAGGTTCCCGAGACCGAAATACACGATGAACAACTGCACGAGCAGCGGCGTTCCGCGGATCAGTGATACGTAGACACGGGCGATACCGGAAAGCACCGAAATGCCTGATATCCGGAACAATGCTGTAACGACCGCCAGTACAAGTCCGATGAAAAACGATAGAAGTGACAAAGGAATCGTATAAGCAAGAACTCCTCTCATCAGGGGAAGAAAGGAGTCCTTCAGTATTTCTATATTTTCCGGCGAGAGCCCGAGGATACTATTGAACAGAAACATCTTCGTCGAACCATTCGTTGGAGATTTCTTTCAACGTTCCGTCTTCTTTCATTTCTTTAAGCGCTCCGTTCACAGCTTCCACCAGTTCCGGATTGCCCTGGCGGAACATCATAGCGGATTCGGACGCATCATCCTGACGATCGACGATCTCCACACCGGCTTTATCTCCTCTCGTATTGAGGAAATCAAGTACGGACAGACGGTCGTTCACCGTTGCATCCGCACGACCCGTCGCGAGAAGTTCCATAGACGGATTGAACCCTTCAACGCCTTCGATTTCCGCTCCGTGTTCTCTGGCGATATCCCCATAGTTACTCGTCAGCGACTGAGCGGCTGTCGCTCCTTCAAGGTCTTCGAACGTCTGAATCTCTTCATTGTCTTCCTGTGTCACGAGTACTGCTGAGGTATACGTATAAGGTACAGAGAAAGCGTACTTCTCTTCCCGGTTCGGCTTGATGCCGACCTGGTTGGCAATCATGTCGAAACGCTCGTTGTTGAGCCCTGCGAACATGGAATCCCATTTCGTTTCCTGAAAATCGATCTCGACACCGAGACGTTCCCCGATTTCCTTGGCCACTTCCACGTCATAACCGGTGAGCTCATCTTCTTCGTTATGGAAGGTGTAGGGAGCATACGTCCCTTCTGTTCCGACGGTAAGAACCCCTTCTTCCTGGACTTCCTGCCAAAGGTTCTGCTCCTGCTGACCTCCGGAAGTCTCTTCAGTACTACCCTCTGAGGAGGCATCTTCCGAGCTTCCTTCACCTGAGCCACTCTCTTCACTGGAGCCACAAGCGCTAAGCAACAACACAAAAATAAGTATCGATATAAATCCTAATGTCTTCTTCATAAAAAACGTCCTCTCCTTAAAACTTAGTAAGTTGGTATGTTTAATAAGAATACAAGACGCATTTCTCCTCGTCAAGACTATTGCCTATTTTTAATGATCCTCCTTCCAAAAGGCGCCTCTCGCACGAATTCACCCTCCTATTGCTTAGCCGCAAAAGCTTTTTTCAGCTAAAAAAAGCAGCCCCCTCAAAGGGGACCACCTCTTCATGTACCGTATACTTTTTCTCCACCGATATACGTAGCCTCTACAGAAATATCTTTGATCGCCATCGGATCGCATCGCAAAGGGTTGGTATCCAATACCGCGAAGTCCGCCCGTTTTCCGGCCTCGATTGTGCCTGTGATACCTTCTTCGAAATTCAGCCAGGCGCCGTAGCTGGTCATCGATTTGAGCGCAGTCAGCGCATCGATCTTCTGACCTTCCCCGAGAACCTCTCCTCCGGAAGTGATACGGTTCACAGCTGCCCAGATAGAGAAGAGCGGGGAAATCGGAGTGATCGGACAGTCGGAATGAAGGGTGAAACGGAATCCTTTCTCCGCCGCATCCTTCAGAGGGTTGAGCCGGGCGGCCCGCTCGTTTCCGAGAAAAATATCCCTGTGCCGATCTCCCCAATAATAGACGTGATTAATGAAGAAAGAAGCTTCGATGCCCCAGTCCTTCATTCTGTCCAAATCTTCCGCCGAGCCCGTCTGTACGTGTTCGATGCGGTGGCGACGATCTTTTTCCGGATTCTTCTCCAGGGCATAGGTATAGGCGTCAATGATAGAACCGATCGCACGATCTCCGTTTCCGTGCGTGGCCATCCGGAAGCCCCTGCTATGCAGATCGAGCACTTCTTCATTGAAATCCTTCTGCTCCTGGATCAGATTTCCGGTAATCGATGAATCACAGTGATAAGGATGACGCAGAGCGCCGGTCAGTCCCTGGATCGAACCGTCCTGGAACATTTTCGCGCTGTCGAGCGTCGCCCTATCGTCCGTGTCTTCGCTGATTTGTTGCTGGAGTTCCTCTCTCGTGTAGCCGGCAAAGGGCGCCCCTTCCCTCAACAGATGATGCAGCACCATATATCGCATCCGTAGCGGTATCCGATTCTCTTTCAGCACCTTCACGTGGGCCTTGTATTCTTCCATACCACGGACCAGCCCCACCCCGGCATCGGTGCTGGTCGTAATACCTTTGGATACATATTCACGGGCACCCTTCTCCATCAGTTGAGCCAAATCTTCTTCGGTATACTCCGGAATGATCGAATCCACAAAGTCCATGGCACTGAACTCATGAAGCACTCCGTCCAAGGCTCCTTGCTCATCTCGCCCGAAATGACCACCGGGCGGGTCTTCGATCGTTTCATACACCCCGGCAAGCTCAAGAGCAAGAGAGTTGACCGCTGCAAAATGGGCAGAGATATGTCGTATCAGCACCGGGTGGTCCGGCGCTACGGCGTCAAGGTCTTCTCTCGTCGGGTGACGGCTCTCTTCCAGAAGCGTATCGTCGTATCCCCAGCCGATGATCCACTCGCCTTTTTCTTTCTGTTTCGCTTCCGCTTCAATCAGCTTCTGTATATCCCCGATATTTTCATTCAACGGAGAGCGGCAGTTGATCTGACCGAGATATTGCGAATACATAAGCAGGTGATTGTGGGTATCGATGAACCCCGGTATCAGCGTACGACCTTCAAGATCGACCACTTCCCCGCTTTCCGGAGCGTCTACCGGATACTTTTCCGTAGAGATCCATGCGATTTCTCCATCCTTCACCGCAACAGAACCGGCTACGGAATCGTTATCATCAAGCGTTACTACTTCTGCATTCGTGATCAGAACATCCATTTTTTCCATTGTCACTCTCTCCTATTCTCCGACTTTTTTACGCTCGGAAGATTTAAGATTTTCCCAGTATACAGCCTTCACCTGTTCCGTGGAAGCGTGGGAGGTCAACAGACTGACGATGATCACACTAAGAAGGGAAATCGATAGACCGAAAATCGTATGGTCGATCGGTACGCCAAGGTACGGATATGCGAGCGTTGCAGCTGCAGCGATGAGTATACTGCTCTCCACCGCGATTCTTGTAACCCTTCGCCAAAACATGATCGCAAGAAACGGAAAGACGAGCGTCGCCGCAGATAGACGCAGGGCCCATTGATAGAAGCTGACAATGTCTGTCACGTTGAACGCGACAATCAGACCGAGCACGGAAATGATCGCTACGGTCAGACGGGAAGCGAACATCATCTTCTTCTCGGAGGCATCCGGATTGATCAGATGCTGGTACAGATCGACCGTCAAATTGGAGCTCCCCTGAAGAATGAAGGACGTCGCTCCGGTCATCAGTGCCGCCAGCAGACCGACAAGCACGATACCACCGAGATACGATGGCATCATTTCATCCGTCACATAAGAGAAGATGAGATCGGGATCCATATCTGAAGGGACATAGTTCCTCGCGATGACTCCGATCGAATAAGGGAAGATGGAAAGGTCCGACCGACAATGCGAAAAGCAGAACAGCCCCGAGTCCGTCCGGTCCTGTAGGTGTCAGGTACTCCGGAGCCGTATTGGAAAGAATGTTCCCGATACCACCCCCGTAGATAAGACTGGCGATGAACAAAGCGACGATTCCAACGATGACGATGATACTCTGGATCGCGTCTGTAATGATCGTAGCAGGCAGCCCACCAAGAATCGTAAACCCGAGAATCAGAACGAATGCCAGGATCAGTCCTGTCGTCACTTCTAAACCGAACGCAATCGTGAAGACGGTCGTCATACCGACCATCTGCAGCGATAACGTAGGTACGGAATAAATGATCGCAGAGAGTACGGAAGGCAGAATCCCTGTCCTCGTCCCGAAGCGCTCACTGAACAAGTCCGCGAGTGTGAACAGTCTCTGCCTGCGGAGCGGCTTCGCAAAAACGAGAATGAGAAACACACTGAACAGTACAGCCGGGAGTGCAAATTGGAAGTATCCCGATATCCCCACGGAAAAACCCATACCGACCCATCCGATGAATACAGCGGCTCCGCAGAACGTACTGACGATCGTCCCGACGATCGACCAGAAGCCCATATTCCAGCCTGCGATCAGGTAGTCTTTCGACGATTTCACTTTCATGAAATAATATGTACCTAAAATGAACATGAATGAAAAATAAATGATGATATAAGCCAAATACCAACCCAATGGATATCCTCCTCTGAATGATTCACCTAGAATGCAAAACAACTATTATAAGCTACATTTCAACTGATTATTCGGAATTTTAACACACCTTGACAGTTCAGTACAGTTCGGTACATTCTCTCTTTCTCAGTCCTTGAATCATAAATAGCCCTATCTATATTCAATTTTTTGCACATGAATGAACAAAAAGACCTGAAACTATTTTCACCCATAAAGTTTTCGGTTACTATAGTAATACAGATATCTCACCGTAGAAAGAGGCGATTCTTTTGGAATCCTCGGAACAGTTATACTTGAAGCATCTCGATAGAAACATCAGTACGATGAACAGCATGGATGTCGGTCACTACCAGATCGCAGATGTCCAGAGTATCTACAGATTGCTGATGATCAAAGACAGGGAAACGTTGCTGCGCATCTTCCTTTTATCCGAAGAGCCGCACGAGGATACCCTTACCGGACAGGAATGGGAAAAAGTTCAATTCTATTGGAAAAGTATTATCATAGCTGCAAGTCTCCAGGCGAACATCCAGCGCTATACCCCGATGACGATGGCGCAGATCTTTTCCCTGTTGGCTGCCATCGACGATATGGAAGCTTCACAGTTCAATGCGGGAGCCCACTTCCTTACCGACAAAATGTTAGCCCTTTACGCTTCCGGAATGGAAGAGTTCGATAACATTTCCAATCCGCATGTCGCTAAATGCGTCCGTCTCATCCATTCTCAGGTGAAGTCTCCTGACTTAAGCTTGAATACGATAGCGAAAAAGTTGAATATTTCTTCGCCGTACCTTTCCTCCATTTTTCAGAAAGAGATGGAAATGACGCTCATCACTTATATCCATAAAGTGAAAATCGAAGCCTCTCTCGATCATCTCAAGTTTACGAACCACCCTGTCCAGCAAATCGCTAAAGAATACGGATATTCTTCCATAACGACATATGGAAGGAAGTTCAAGGAGATCATGGGAACGACTCCCTTGAAGTACCGTAAAAGCAACGGCATATAATACACCTCTTCCAGGAGCCCCGGAAGAGGTGTATTTCGTGTGTTCGCATATTATCCGCTGCCGTTCATCCTTTTTTAAGTTCTGCATATTTTTACAATTCTGAGATTGAATCCCCACTAAATTGTAAATAAGTGTTTATCTATAAAACGAACGGGTATACGATTAAGAAGTACAGGTATCAGGGAGAGGGTAAAAATAGGAAGGGGTATATGTATGAGAAAAACACTGACGGACGAACATTTGGATAAGCTGGCAAAAGCATTCATCTATCATACTTACGGGGAGCCGGAACCGAAAGACATTCCGGAACCGAGATTGTCCTTCGAATGTTACGTCGAAGCCTGGAAGAACGGAGAGGATTACACCGCAGACCTTCGTATCATCCAGCAACACGAACCGGTAACTGAAAGAACGAAGAAGAAGACGGTGCAATTTCCTTCCCGTTCCGCATCAATCGTCCGGAAACCCGCTGTTCCAGCCGTTCAGGAAGTCGTCGAAGAACAAGAACCTATGCGCCCGTCCACTCCTGTCGCGTTCCATTCTTGAATGATCTGTCTGTGATGCTGATTGTTTTCTGATAGTACCGCCGTTTGTTTTCCCTGCCTGGTACCTGTCCACTCATTCATTTAATAGTTCACCTGATGCGAGGAGACACCAGCAGAACCACATCTTACATAGATGCATACCTCAAGGCGTAGAGATTTCTCTACGCTTTTTCTTATGAATCGAATTATGAGGTGCTCAGGAGAGTGATTCCTGTGTGAGCACCTCATAAAAATGGGTTATGCCGTACTCAGACCTCCTTGTTGTTTCCGAACACCTCCATTTATAAAAAAATAAGGTGCTCAATACAACAAAAGCCTGGTGAACAAGCTATAAACTCTATGTTTGTTCCGAAAATGTCAGAACCTATTGAATCAGCGGAAATTCTGCTCCCTTCCCTCACTAAGATGAAGCTACACAGAAGTCTTTCCGAAACTCATAAACCACTCCTTTCACATCTATCTGGTCAAAAAAAGACCCCCGAATCAACGAATTGATTCGGGGGTCGATACTCATAAAGCATCCGTTTATTGTACGTCGTCTTCTGTGCGTGGTGCCACTTTATGCTCGTCGAATGTATACACGACAACGCCGGTCACGCTATCCAACGTATCACCGACCTGTACAGAAAGATCCATGAACTCATTATCGAGAATGAATTCGTTTCCTGCATCGTCTTCCACCGTAAATTCACCGTATTCGCGTGCACCTGTCACAGTTACATCAGAAAGCGTCACGAGCTCGGCTTCCATCGCTTCTCCGATATCCGCTCCGCTCACGTCCTGCGGAGTCACTTCTGATACACCGGTTTGCGTCACTGTTACGTTAGAAGCTTCAGAGAGCGTGATCTGTTCCTGACCGTAATGGGCACCCTTTTCGCCAGTCATTTCAATCACGTCACCGACCTCGGCATCAATATTCCCCTTTTCATCATAGATGACGATGCCGTCCGTATCGTCCTGAATGTAGTAGTTGCTTCCATTAATCGCAGTGATCTCTCCTCTCACTTTCGTTTGCACACCACTATCGAGGGTCCGGGCTTCCGTGATGTCAACAGGAGGCGTTTCCGCGAGGACGGTGAACGTCATGTCTTTCGTCACCATTTCGTCTCCGTTTTTGATCGTCGCTGTCAGCATCACCTCTTCATTTTCCTCGCCTGCTTCAGGACGGGTAACCGTTCCGTCGTCCGAAATGACATCACCGTGATCCGAACTCCAGGAAATGCTTGTGCCATCAAACCCTTCTGTCGGAAGAACGATATCGCGGGTCACAGCTTCCATGTCATCGCCGGCCGCATAGCCGATATCGAGATTTTCTCTCATATAAGCCACCGCTTCTTCTGCCGTCCATCCGTCGAGCCCGAAATCGATCTGAGCAAGGACAGGGTCATGGTCACTCGCCCGGCCTTCCACCGCGGAAAAGTCGGAGTTGATGTTCAGGATATCCGCTGTCGTGGAACCTGCCAGGCTGTTGTTGACGAGGATATGGTCAAGTACCTGCGAATTCCCTGTATAGTTGTACGTGTACTGCTCGTCTTCCGGTAGTGTTTCGATCATATTCGTCATATCGTCGCCCTTCAGAATATCGAGGGTCTCCGAGAACTGGAAGTCGTTCATGTCCCCGAGGACGACGACGTTCGCATCCGGATCGTCTTCGAGAATGCCGTCGACGAATCCGTTCACTTCTTCAGCAACCGCGTGACGCTGTTCTTCCGAGGCCTTTATCGGTGGTTGGGTCAGGCCGTAAAGGGCACTGTCATCACCCTTGGAGTTGAAGTGGTTCGCTACGACGATGACGTCTTCTCCCTGGAAAGTGAATTCCGCTGCCAGAGGGATGCGCACCCCTTCAAGAGCTTCACTGTTCGGGGAAACACGTCCCGGGTTCAAGGTCAGATCCCCGTTTTCATAAGCGACCGCTTCTTCACTTCCGCCTTTGTCCGCTCCATCCTTCAGGGATACACGGTCCGGGTTATACAGGAATCCGACCCGGATATTCCCGCCCGGCTCTCCGCCTTCTGCATTATCGACAGGAGGGATATCCGTATATTCGTACGTCGGTCCACCGGCGCTCTCGATCGCATCGATCAACACCTGGGCACTCTGCTCTGCAGAAACCGTACCATCGTCCGTGGCGCCATTGTTGTCCTGCACTTCGACCAGACCGATGACATCCGGCTGTTTCATGTTCTTGGCTATGGAATCAGCAATTTTATTCGCTTTCTGTCCGGCATCATCCGGTGTGAAATTCTCGATGTTGTACGTAGCCACGTTCAATTTCTCTGAAGCACGGTCGAGTTCCGTGGAAGAAGGCTCATAATCCTGCTGATCGAGCTCCGGTGGCGCTTCTGTTGCGAGTACCTGGAAATTACTGAAATCATAGTCGACGATACCTGTAATCGACCCTTCATACTGATCCCCTACAGTCGCCGGATACGTAGCCGTGCTCGCATAGCCTTCCAGGTCCACAATCACCCGCTCCGGATTCACATCATCCTCCTGGAGAAGAGCACCACCCGCTTTCGTCCGGGGCACATCATCCGCTCCTTCCGGCAGCACCGTCACTTCATTATGGTCGATCGGAGAGGAGACGGTCGGAGTTTCCATATCGACACGCATCCCTTCCATACTTTCGTAGTAGTCGAGGGCATCGTCTTGTGCATCGAACGTCGTACGGTTGTCGTCATCGATTACACTCGGCTGCGGGCGATCTTCCCCGATCGTTACAGGGGCCGGGACATCGGCAATGCCGGTTTCCGTTATGTCAGAAGCCACAATCTGCGTCGTCGTGAGTTCATTTTCCGTACTCATGTAATCGGGTAAGTCCGGTTTTCTTTCCTCTACCATCCCATTTACTGAAACGACGGTACCCGGTTCGAATTCTTTATCGGACACGACGAAAAGCCCTTCCGAAGTTCCGATATCCCCGTCCTGTTCCAGCGACTGTATGTAGAACCCTTTCGGAAAATAGCCGCGGTCGAGATTGTGTGTGACTACACCTTGCACCTTACTCATCGTATCTCCTTCATACGGAGAGAAGTGTCCAGCCCCCTGGATGTCGTGCGGGGCACGCATGTCTTCCTCCCACGGGATGATGTATTCTTCATCCTCCTCCGTAAAAACGTCATCCCCTGCTTCAGCGAGATTCTTCAGTACATGATCCGCCTCTTCATCAGAATCGAGAAGTGCTGTGACATAAGGGTCATACTTGACGATCGAATCACCATCAACGCCTATCCCGGCGATATCATGATTCGTGATATGCTCATAAAGATCACTGCCTTCGCCGTCGAGCATAGCTCTGGCGAAATCCTCATAGCTGACACTCGTCCAACTACCATCATTATCAAAAACGATGGACGTAATTTCTACCCCTTCCTCGTCCGCCTGAACTGCTGCCGGCGCGATAGCTGCCGCAACGATGACACTAGTAGCAAGAACTTTTCCTGGTACTTTCCTCATCGAACCTCTCCTCTTTTTGTAAATTAAAAGTCTGACCTCTATTATAACGAACTATGAAAAGGCTTTCAATGAATGTTCACTCATTTCTGATCACGGGAAAACGGGTATACGTACCTGGTTGCTGTTTCATCGGACCTGAGAGACTTTTATGCGGACATTTGCCAACATACTTGCCAGATATATTTCACAAGTATTTACAATCAACTTTCCTTCAGGATATCCCTCATTATCGAGAAAAATGAACCGATACATAAGAAAGAACAAAAAAGTAGGTGCTCCGCATGAAAATACAAACACAGACGTTCATCATTCTCATTATATTCATAGGATTGTTCCTGTCCCTCCTCTTTTTCATCATCAGACCACAGCTACTTGAGGAAGCGCATAAGTACGACCAGAGGTCCCTCGAGGAGGATATCACCCGAGTGGAAAATTACATTGAAATGGAGAAAGATAGCCTGCTCCGTCTCAACCGGGATTGGGCTGTATGGGATGCCACCTACAATTTCATCAATGACAAAGATGAAAATTATTTAACATCAAACCTGGCAGACGAAACTTTCACCAATAATCAACTTCAATATATGATGTTTCTGAACGAGCATTACGAAGTCGTTCATCAAAAAGGGTACCAGTATGCAAAAGAAACAGCGCTTGACATAGAGCCTGCGTTTCTCGACAGACTTCTCTCAGAAATCCGCCTCCGGGGCGGCGGAGAGAATACATTCTTTCTAAGAAACAACGGCACCATGATGATGCTCAGCACCCACGAAGTGGCCCGTAGTGACACCACTATGGGAGAAGATTCCGGCATGCTGGTCATGGGGCGAATGATGAACGATTCTTATGTTCAACGGATCGGGGAGTCCTTATCTATCGACCTGACTGTGTCTCCGGAACCCCTTTCTTCCTCCATCAAAGTGACAGGAGAGAATTCTCTTACAGGAGTGATCCGAATCGGGGATATCCCTGGAGAAACGCGGCTGATCCTCGAGGTGACCGGAAGCAGGACTTTTTATAATGAAATGCTGTCAAGTTCCTACGTGCAGATGCTGTTGGTTACGATCGGGCTCAGCACTCTTTCGTTACTGTTTTACTTTATCGTTAAATATTTTGCGATCGATCCGGTGAGTCAGATTGCCAAACAGATGAAGAAAATCGACTTCGATGCCACTTTCACTTCCCGCGTTTCCGTCAAACGCAGAGCGAACACAGAAATCAGGGAACTGGAAAGATCGATCAATTCCATGCTCGGCACTCTGGAAACCAACCACGAAAAAACGCTGCACATGGCCTATTATGATCAGTTGACTCAGGTTTCCAACCGTTTTTATCTATACAAGGAGTTTCCTCGATTCGCGGCAAACTCCGATAAAAAAACGGCCATTCTATTCTTCGACCTGGACGGATTCAAACAAGTGAATGACACATGGGGGCATGAAATCGGGGATAAATTGCTCATGAAAGTCTCCACCCGACTCAAAGAGTATTTTTCAAAAGACAAGGTCATTCTTTCAAGAATCGGCGGGGATGAATTCGTAGTAGTGATCAATTATGAGGATGAGGAGTATTTGAACACAAAAATCAGCGGAATCGGGGAAGTGCTCAACAAAAAATATGATTTTGATGAGGTGTCCACGTATATATCAGCAAGCATCGGAGTTAGTCTGTATCCGGAAGACGGAACTTCTCTGGTTCAACTTCTCAAAAATGCCGATATCGCTATGTATAAGGCGAAAGACCTCGGTAAGAACAATTTCGTTTTCCACCAAGACTCATCAAAGGAAAGTCACTCCAGCTAATTGGCTATACTGAAAAAGGTGTTCTGTTGTTGCACCTGAACGAGGAGCTGAGTTATTAAACAGACAGCAATGAAATCATTGGAAGGGAAGCACTGTTGTGCTATGTCTTCGACGTCCCTTCCTAGAAGAGCGTTGCTGATTGAAACACCAGGAAAAGGAGAAACTACTAATTATGGGTTCTCCACAATGAAATGTGTTGATTTCTTCCTCTAACGTAGGATTCCTTTTTATTTCTAAGCTGGCGGACGACACTCCATACGGATCCGTAGG
>NZ_FTOC01000005.1 GCF_900156645.1 Salimicrobium flavidum | reverse complement strand
GTTCCCGGTTCATTATCATCGATCCTTTCGGGTATTTATATACCTTTCTTATACCCGAAAAACCGACATGGAAAGCTTAAGTTCAACTTATATAGGTATAATACTTAATAAAACTGACCAATAACTGTACCAACTATTTCCCTTCAAGCAAACACTTCCTATGGCTTCCACCTTCATCTATTTGCTTCTCAGAGTAATTTGAACGTCTATTAATAATCTTTATTATGCCTTCTTATATATAAGCTAAACTCAACCGGACAGTTTCTTCACCTGTATCAAGAACTGGCTAATTATCGTCGGAATCACCTTAACGAAATCGTCTAGTTTTGTGTTGACAATCCACTCCCCCCTATGAGAACGGCATCTTGGCATAGACCCGACCCCGTGAGAGCACGGTTTCTTGAAAATAGAGGGTCACGAGAACACGGTTTGGATAAACTCACCCCTATGAGAATGGCATTTTGGCATAGACTCGATCCCGTGAAAGCACAGTTTCTTGAAAACAGGGGTTCACGAGAGCACGGTTTTTACGATCCCTCTTTTCTCAATTCCTCCTGCTACTACCGAAATAGGTATTCATGAGAGCACGGTTTTCTCTACTCCTCCAAATAAAAAAACGCTCCACAGAGAGCGGAACGGTTTGACGTCAGTTTTCGTGCTGATCGAACATCGCACGGACATGACGCGTATATTTGTCGGTTCCGTCGTTGTCGAGACGGAACATAAGATCCGGATGGATCAGGTATCTCGTTTTTTCTTCGTCTTCATAACCATCACAGCGCCCGCTTTCTGCAGGATATCCATGTAGTCATCGATTGTCTTTCGTTTGACGTTCTGGCACCCGAGGATGCGACCAATGCGTGCTTTGGACAAATGCTTGAGTGCTTTCGAGTTCCGTTCGAGCGCTTCGAGTACTGATTTGTTCTCGGGCGTAATCTGTTCGTCGAGGGCATGGGTTCTTTGTGTTATGACTGATTATCTCAATTGTAGAGATGTTCTGTTCTTTTTTCCGAATACCGGCTCTATCGTTTCACGGCTTGCGTCTTAATAGGATATACTAGATGTAACAGATCTCAGGGCTCGATGTATGCTGAGAAGGAGATGATTCTATGAAGGATCTGACAAGCAACCATGACGTCATCAAGGAACTTCCGGAAACCGAGGACTTCTTCTACGGTATCGGAACGATTCTCGGCCGCTTGATTTTCAATCGGCGTAGGCAGGTATCGCTCACGCAAAAAGAACTCGCTGAGAAAGCAGGTGTAGGTCTCAAAACCATCACCCGCGCCGAGGGAGGCACGGGGAACCTCGGGGTTCATACGTACGAGAAAATTTTCCGGGCACTCGGGGTTTCTCCTAGGGAATACGCCGAGATGTTCCAGCAAATGGCCTGCTCCGATCGTGGGACGGACGGAGCCGAAGACATATAGGTAGGACCGTTCGGGAAGTTCCGGGCGGTTTTTACGATACCGTACCTGATACGAACCCGGCGACGAAAAACTCCGTCGCTTATGACATTATGCGCCAGGTAAAACATGAAGACTCCATCGTATCATGCGAAACAATCAAGGAGCCACAGACCGTAATGAATCTGATGCGCTGCATCCTGGACGTCTGATTATATTGATTGTCACAAAAGAAACGGGGGCCTCCGCCCTCATTTTTTATGGAAACCGGTTTATTTATAATTGTATATAGATGTATATCCATACAGTTTTTGCATAAAAAGAAGCACACCACAGACCTCTCTTTCGGGAGAATCCGGTCGATTGACGGTGCGAAATCCTGTACCTAGTTATGTACCTTGTTTGGCGATTCAGTACCTTTTTCGGGCGAATTGTACCTAGTTTGAGGGGCGAATTGCATCTTTTTCGCCAGAATGGACAGCCAATATATCTTGAAGCGAATATACATATAATCCCATTAATGGAATTAATCACAAAAAAATGGCGGTGTGTACCTGCTTTGTACCTCGATGTACCTAGTTATTTTCACGGAAAAGGTACAGCAAAAGTGAGTCACATCAAGGGCTCATAGAGATTTGTACCTTTGCACCTTATTTAAAAAAGAAAAGAAGTATATAGAACAGAACACGTCATATATGACGCACGATTCACTTATAAATAGTTTCTTCAAAAAAAAGAGGTACCAAGGTACAATTCTCTTTTCTGATGAGAGTGATCGCATCATCCTGTTTCTGTGAGGAGGAATCCCGGGTTATACATACAGCTACCTATCTCTTTATCTTCCAGCTTTGTATCTGTGACGGGTGTCCCGGCGGGTTCCGTTTTTAAAAAATACCGAATCCGGGAGTGGGTCTCAGTTCAGCAGGCCGTCATTATGCGTATTAGGCGCTTACAGGCGTTCTGAGGCTCGTTTCGGTGTTCTGGCTGTCCCTTATATTCAATGAGGTCGCTATGGCTTTGTCTGGACGTTCTGTGCGTGATTTACGACATTTGCGCCAAGGGCTTCTATATATAAACGTATGCACCGGGTTCCAGTGCATTTTTCTGTGATACAAAAAACCCCTTGCTGGACAGACGAGAGTCTTCAGTAATTCTATTTTTTCGGAATACCCACTTCCCTGATTAAGGCCAAGGAAATGTACCACTTTTGTCATCTTTTTTTCCAGTGATTGCCACAGAACTTACCACCTGTTGCCACGGTATTTACCAATTGGGAGATTTAAGATAAAAAAAGCCTAATCCCTCCCTATTTTTAGCGAGGAATTAGGCTTTTGATCTTCAAAAATCGCGCCCGATTCTGTAAGAGATTTTTATGTTAACTTGCTATTTCTTGCGAGAACCTAAGTAAATATCCATCAGGGTCTTGAACAAGAAATTCTTTCTGTATAAATGTAGTATCATTACTTGTATATTCGCTGACAGTGGGCTCTCTAAAAAGTGGAATGTTTTGTTTTCTTAACCGATTAATAACAGGTTGTATGTCTTCAATGTCTATTTGAAAATTGATTCCTCTACCAAATGGGTGTTTCAGCTCCCCAGTGTTCCAATGGCCATTGATTTCTTCTAACATCATTTGCGTTTCCTCTTCTAACGAAACAAATACAAATTTATCGCCTACTCGTTCATATTCTAATTTGAAGCCGAGCAATTCTATATAAAACCATTTAGACTTTTCGATGTCTGTTACAGATAACTCTGGAATTAAAGCATTGAATCTCATTATTTTTCTCCTCAACCTTCTGATGAATTTATTCCGTTAAATAGCCCGATTGTTGAATACTGTTCTTATTGAAAACCAATCGAATTCAAACAACAAGCATAACATTTATAAATGAATATACGTATGGTTTTCATTTTAATCATTTAAAAATGTGAGGTGGTACGGCTGTAATCATTCCCACCCCACGCTTTATCCGACAGCCTACGCATTCCATGAAGAATCAAAGGCGTGCGTGAATCGTTCTGCATCTCATAACGTTTCTCGTGCACATGGTATATGGCATCCCGTGCATATCTCTTAAAGAACCCGGGGTATTCGCACGGCATGTGGCCCAATGTTCGTATCTCATGCCGCATATCATAAGCATTCCATAAAGAATCTGAAGCATTCGCACAGCATGCGGCACGGTGTGCGTATCTCGTGAGCATAATATATGACACACCGTGTCGCATCCCATGAAGAACCCGGACCGGTAGCCCCTCGGCTATCGGTTTTTTTTCTGACCAGCAGACCAGATACTTCTCCGAAAGACCAGACCGATCACGACCCGTCCTCCCGCGGCGTGATCCGCTGCGCGGCACCGCGCGGAAACGCCTTATTCTACTGTGCCGTCAGTGATTTACTCGCTGGTATCACAGGGAATACCGCCGCGATCGAACGGGTCCCGCGCCCGTCGGTGGTTCTTCTTGCCTTTTCTCGCTGGCGCTCCTATAACCGCTCCAGGCTTCCCGTTCGACGCGTCGGATTGCATGAGAAAATAACGAAACCCCTGAATAGACAGTCGTTTGTGTATCCGGGGTGGGATGACGGTTCGTGCGGGTCCCGCGCCCGTCGGTGGTGTTTCCTGCCTTTTCTCGCTGGCGCTCGTATAACCGCTCCGGGCTTCCCCCACGAACCGTCATCCAGGGCGTAATCCCGTTCTGAAACCGCAGTGCAGACAGTGTTTTCCGGTAACGTACCCCAACCCCTCCAAACAGATCGGGTCCCGTGCCCGTCGGTGGTCTTTCCTGCCTTTCTCGCTCACGCTCGTATAACCGCTCCGGGCTTCCCGCTCCGTTTTCCGGCACCTGATCCCTCTGGAAAAGCAACGCGGAGTCCCGCCGCCGCAGGGGGAGTATCCGTTCGACAACCATCCCGTCCTCTGTACGTACAGAACCGATTTTGCTGTGTGATATCCCCCGCGTCGTCCCCGCTGTTTTCCGAGTGATCGATCGCCTGAAGACCGCTTTATTTCCCGCTGCGCCTGTGGACCGGCGCCCAGCGAAAGGTCATATTTTATCGCTAACGTCCCCTCCACGTTTCTGCTGACAGCCCTCCCGGGGCGTGAAAGATCGCCCCGGATATCGACCCGTCTCCCACCCTGAAACTCGCCGTAATTCCTTCTTCTTCGAAGGACTCCGGCGAACATACGCCCCGTGATTGCCGTCATACGCTGTCTCCCCGAAAATCGGGTCGGCGTATTTGACGATTGTTGATATGCCGGGGTTTATGCGGGGGGTTGATTGCCGCGGGCGCGACTGTTGTCATCTCCGAGTAAGCGTATTTGTTGGTATGCCGGGATTTCGCGGCGGTATTACGGGGTGGGCGTATTTGGTCGACGTGTAGGGGAAAGAGCATAAGGGACGTGTATGACATCGGGCTTTCAGCCCTCGTCAGTCAGCATAGCTGACCCCGCCCTCTTACTGCGTACCAGAATGCTTGCGCATCCCGGTTCTTGGTCCTGCGGACTGCTCATTCAAAAGCTCTTCTTCGTCGCTTTCTCATTTATAAAGAGCGAAACCCTTCGCCTTCTCTCCCCGGGCAATCCATCCGGAACGCCCGCTTCGTTTCGGGAAAGAGACCTGAATCGGAGCTACAGGCTCCCTCACAAAGCTCACGCTTTGTTCGTCCACCCACGACGAAAGAACTGTACGTACGCCGGTGTGGAACTACGTCCCGGTGTTCGCCTACTCACACCGCAGAAGTGGGTTGAGTTTTTGGGGGAGATAATTCTTATATCAATTTCGCTTGTCTATAAAATCCCTTTGCTATTTTCAAAAAAAGTATGGTAGTTAAAGATGACGTAAAATAGTTTGTATAAAACTATTGAACACAAAAAAAGAGGTGGGGTATCCTCATAGTTAACGACCAAATCAACTCATGAAAAGGGATGCCCTACCTATGTCTACAAGTATAGGACAAAACACCTTCGAAAATATATTGGAGGATGTGGTCCGTTCCTTCTTCCAAGAAGAGATGAACCAATTCTTCGAAGAGAATCCGGAATTGAAGAATTATAAAAACAGCAGCTATAATCGCCAACTGGACACAAGATACGGACGCATCGAAGATCTTCAGGTCCCCAGAAACCGCGACAATGCGTTCCAGACGGAAATGTTTCAACCGTATCAGCGATACAAACAGTGGCTGAGAAAAAACGGTCATCACCATGTATCAGAAAAGGATGAGCACGCGTGAAATCAGAAACTTCCTCGAGCGCATCCTCGGCCATGCTTACTCCCCCGCAACTATAAATAACATCACCGATGTAGTGATGGAAGATATCCGTACCTGGCAGGAGCGTCCTCTCCAAAACAGGTAAGTCGTACTTTATCTCGATGGCACACACCTGAAATTGCGCCGAGACGATGTGGCGAACGAAGTAGTCTACTTCATCATTGTTGTCACGGAAGACGACTATCGCGAGATTCTCAGCTTCTATATCGGAGGTCAGGAAAGCTCCCTCGGCTGGAAGAAAGTTCTTTCCGATACCCCCATCATCACGGCTACAAAGAAGTGCTTCTCAGAGTTTTCGACGGGGTTCCCGATCTCGAGGAAGTAATGAAAGCTATCTATCGGTCTCATAGTAACGAAGAAGCTGAAAAGTAGCTGGACGCTTTTTGTGGCACGTGACAGAAGAAATATCCAAAAATCGCCAAGTCCTGGAGGAAGGACCTCCACATCCTCACCGCGTTCCTGAACTATCCTTCCTCCATCCGCCCGATGATCTACACGACAAACATCATCCATCCCACCATGAAGGAATTCAAAAAACGTCTGAAAACAATGACCAGTCTGCCCTCCGAAGAAGCCGTAAAAAAAGTGATTTATATGGTTTGAGACGCGTGCAACACCAAGTAGTCCACACGTAAACTCCGTAGGTTCAAAGAAGCAAGCCCTAAACTTCACGCTATGTTTGAGGAACGTTATAGATCCCAGACTGAAAAAAAGAACGGAATTAACCTTTTCCCCCGAGAATCACCCCACTGCTTTACACAAACTTATTGACGGTACCCGCCGAGGGCCATCAGTACGCCGATCGGAATCAGTGATCTGTGATAGGCTCCCGCGAGGAGCGGGGCAGATGCCATACCGCCGATATTCGCAAGACTCGATACACCTAAGGTAAACAGGTCGAGTTTGAAGATTTTAGCGGCGAGCAGCATGATGATAGCGTGCACAGCCAGGATTACGAACCCGGAAATGATATAAGCCGGTGCCTGCCCCAATTGCGAGAAGTCGGCACGCGAGGCGATGAGAGCGATGACAATATAAAGGAAGACGTTCGCGATATCCATCGAACCCGGAACTTTCGCCAGCTTCGTCATAGCCAGAAGTACACCGACGATGGAGACGATGAGAATCGTCCATGTCGTCGCATTCACGACGGTCCCGAACAAAGGAAGCAATCCGCCGAGTTCAGCAGCTATTGCGGATACGAAAATAGCAAGCGCCAGCAGACCGATCATGTGAACGAAGGAAGTCGTTTTGCCCTGCATTTCTTCATCCTCTTCTTTCAGTTCCGCAGTCACTTCATCCAGATGATCCGTATTCGACTTTGCCCATTTGTTGAAAAGCGTCGCAAACGGAACGAGCCAAAACATGATCATGACCCACGAGGAGTAGTTGACGGTATCCATGATCAACGCATATCCGAATATATTTTCCGGCACGTCGAGGATCCCCTGTATAATCACCATATTGGCGGACCCGCCCGTCCAGCTCCCGGCAAGAGCTCCAAACGCCTGCCACGTATTCTCTGCATATAGACCCTGGAAAAGAAGATATGTAACGACGAACCCGAGCATGATACTGAATGCCGCAGTAAAATACCCGATGAGCATCTTCGGTCCGAGCTTTTTCAGTTTGCGCAAATCACAATTGATCAGCATCAGGAATATGAGCATAGGTAACAGCACATCACGGACGTTCCCATACGTGCTGTCTATCGTTTCTGTGGAGCCTATGATTCCCGTCGTCTTCAGAATCGCCCCACCGAAATAAATGAGTACTATGCCTGGGACGTACTTGAAGAATTTACTTTTCGATGATTCGAGAAAAGCGACCAGCCCGGCCAGACCTATGATTACACCTAAATAAAGAAATCCACTTTCGATCATAATGATTGTCCCCCTTGAATGATAATTGTATATATAAAAACAAAAACCCAGCCGGCAAGAATACGCTTCTTGGCGACTGGGTTCTATCCACGAGCAGTGAGATAAAGCAATCGGTATCATATATTCATTATGTCACAGTACTTCAACTGTGCCTGCTTGAAAGCAACAATCAGTGCTTTTTGAGAAGATCCGAAATAGCGATTCGTAATCGCCTGTTCAACCGAATCTCCGTCCGTCATTTTTTTTCCGATGAACAGACTATGTACAAAATAAACGGTGATATCCAGCATAGCCGTGCATTCGACATCGACGATTTCATGACTCTTCATATCAACGACGAATCCGGCGAAGAAGGAATCGTATTTTTTCGTGATGGCATTATTGCCGGGTGATTTGGATTCACCCACTACGAAACATGTGTGTTCTGCATACATCCTGTTGCCTCCGAATCTCCGGCATCTTTTGTAAGGATAGCTCGCCCGATCAAAGGAAAACCGCCGTTACAAAATGCAGATTCAATCGGTGTTCATGAAAATGTTACCACGTCTTCGAAACGCTTTCAATAAAATTTTTGGAATTCTAGGTTAAAAAGGGAGAATACGGTTACTCTCATTTTCCCTGTTCTCCTCGACGACCTTTCCGGATCCCTATTGAACGGGAACCATTAGAAGTATAAAAAATTACAATCAAAGGAAAAACTCTCTCAGTAAACGGGCCAGATCTTATTTATATTACAGCGACAAAAAAGTCGAACCCCCACCGGTTCAAGCAACTACGGCTCTATGCTGGTGATTCCGACTCATGTCTATTCACCTGCAAAAAATTACAATGTTCGTTCTCCTGTCAAACAACCATAATCGAATCGTAACCTTCTCATAACCTGCAGAAGCTATTAAGGTGATACAATAGGTCTTGGCTTGAAGAAGTTGTACATATGCTACATCTTGCTTCACTCACAAATAAATTTTATGGAGGAACTAGACATGACTAACCCAGTACACCCATTCAGGAAATATGTCGTATCCACAGCTATTGTAACATCTTTGGCACTGACGCCGCTTGTAGGATCAAGTGTTTCCGCTCAGTCGAATGCCCCTTCTGATAACGGATCTTCCGTTCAGGTATCAGAAAGCAACCTTTTGACTATCGGTGACCGCGGTCAGGCTGTTTCATCTCTACAATCCGAACTCGCATCTCACGGGTATTATAACTATAATGTGGACGGAGTTTATGGTCCGATCACAAAAAGCGCAGTAGCATCGTTCCAGTCGAGCCAAGGGCTTGCTGTTGACGGTATCGCAGGACCGAATACGAAGTCAGCTCTTTCTTCCGGTTCCGCTTCTGCTTCCACTTCGAGTGAACAGGAAACGGTTACAACTGGCACTTCTGCCTCTGTATCCACTTCCGGCAGTGCCGCTGACTCCGAAATCGTAGCTGCCGCAGAGAATCTCGTCGGCATCCCTTATGAATACGGTGGAACGACACGTGCCGCACTGGACAGCAGCGGTTTCATCAATGAAACATTCGAACAGGTTGGAAAAGACGTAGAACGTACTCACTCCGGCATCTGGGCTGCGAACGGTACACATGTTTCTTCCCCTAGTGTAGGAGACGTTGTGTTCTTCGAAGGTACGTATGACACTGCAGGTGCTTCCCACAGTGGTATCTATATCGGTGACAATAAAATGATCCATGCCGGCAGCAGCGGCGTCGAAGTTTCCAACTTCGGTCTCGACTACTGGCAGAACCATTATATCGGTGCAAAATCGATTCAATAGTAAAGTCAAGCTCCGTTCATCCGACCTGGATGAGCGGGGTTTTTTTATTGGTCGATGTCACTTCTCTCCTCTATACCCTTCCTTCACTTCCCTGAGAAACACCTCGAGTGCCTTCGAACGGAACAAGGACCTGGAGATTACGGAAAACTCCCTCTGCAGCGGGAGACCCTCCACATCGAGTACTTGAAGTGTTCCGGCCTTCGCTTCTTTTCTGAACGTCCAGTGGGACAGCAGACTGAGTCCGAGACCGGCTTCCACGGACTCCTTGATGAGCTGTGTGCTTCCGAACTCGAGACGAGAGGCGGGCTCGATCCCTGTTTCTTCGAAAAATTTATCCGACATTCTCCTTGTACCCGAACCTTCTTCTCTTATAACCCATGTTTCCTGTTCTAGATCTTCCGGAGCGATATTTTTTTCTTCCGTAGTGAAAAAAAATGAAGGGGCGGCTACAACATACATCGCATCGGTCTCAAAAGGCTCGACCGTTAGATTCTCATTCCCCACTTCCCCTTCGATAATCCCTACATCTAGCTGATACTCGGCGACGAGCCGGGAGATCTCTTTCGTATTCCCGATTGTGACCGTAGGCTCAATATCAGGTGCCTCTTCCTTCATCCTTTTCAAAATAACCGGAAGCACATACTCCCCGTATGTGTAGCTGGCCCCGATGGAGATCGCTCCGCCCGCTTTACCGGTGAGATCGTCGATAAGCGCGTGCATGTTCGTATACAGGCCGAGAATCTCCTTTGCGTGATGATAAACGACGTCCCCGGCCTGGGTGAGACGGACGTATTTGTTACTGCGGTCGAAAAGTCTCGCTTCCATCGATTTTTCAAGAGCCTTGATGTACTGACTTACTGCAGGTTGGGTCATATGAAGACGTTCGGCGGCCCGCGAGAAATTCTCCGTTTCCGCTACCGTCACGAACACTTCGAGCTGATGATCCATTTTCTCCTAACCTCCTTATCATAAGTGATAACTTATGACTTTTATCATAAATAGTTATTTTTCTTATCATAACGGAAACGATAAGCTGAGAAAAGAAGAACGATTAAAGGAGACGATGATATGGGGCTGCCACATCTACTGACAGAAGAAGCGAAACATAAACCGGACTTACGCAGATATTGGCTCGGCGGTGTGGGATTCACGTTCCTCATCGCTTGTTTCGGTTACGTTCTGGCTCTTGTCCCCGGATTCGCCCTGGCCGGGCCGTTGGCTTCCGCGATTGTGCTGTCTGTTGCGTATCGTCAAGTGGCCGGCTATCCGGAAAACCTCCGCCCCGGGATAGAGTTTTCCTCGAAACGGTTGCTCCGGGTCGCGATTATCCTGTACGGATTGAAACTGAATATCGGCACAGTTCTTTCGGACGGTCTCGGACTTCTATTGCTTGATGCGGGTGTTGTCGCTTTTGCAATCCTTTTTACTGTGTGGATAGCGAAAGTAATGAAAGCGGACAGCTCGATTTCACTTCTCGTCGGTATCGGAACCGGCGTGTGCGGTGCTGCCGCTATTGCTGCGACTGCCCCCATCGTGAAATCGAAAGAGGAAGATACGGCGATCGGGGTCGGCATCATCGCGTTGATGGGAACATTTTTCGCTATTCTCTACACACTCTTGCGTCCCATTTTACCGATGACCGATCTCGCTTACGGAAGCTGGGTCGGAGTCAGCATCCATGAAGTCGCCCAGGTCGCGCTGGCAGCGGCTCCGGCCGGGGAAGGACCTCTCGCCATGGCTCTGCTCGCCAAGCTCGGACGTGTGTTCCTGCTCATTCCCCTTTGTTTCATCCTGATGTATATTATGAAACGGAAACAAAAAAACGAAGATACAGGAGAGGCGAAAGTGACATTCCCATGGTTTCTGCTCGGATTCATTATCATGAGCATCGTCGGTACGTACGTCCTCGGTCCAGTAATTCCTGTAGCTGAGAGTACGATGAACACGGTCGATGTGATGACAACGTTCCTTCTGACCGCTGCCATGGTCGGTCTCGGATTGAAAGTGGATTTGAAACAGTTGCGCCAGAAAGCATGGAAGCCGCTGGTAGCGATGACGATCACTTCCGTCGTACTTTCCGTGACGACCCTGATCATTTTCATGTAAGTTCCTGCTCCCTGAAAAGTCATGCACTATCCGAGCTTTCATCATAATGAATAATTTTTGAAACTTACAATTCCTCGAGTCGTATAAAAAAAAGAAGTTCAAAAGAGGAAGGTGTCTGCTATCTTTATTATTACGATTCTGATCGGATTATGTGTTTTGTTTTTCCCTCTGCAAGGCATCAAGGATTTTAAAACGGAAAAGTTCAGTTTCAAAGTTATTCGGCTCGTTTTAATTGTTTTTGCTCTTACTCTCGTCACGATAGGAGTCCTCGATTTCATGGATTTCCTTAACGATCCTTCAGACTTTTCTCAATGATTTATTTAGACTTCTCTATCGAATATAATCGACTAAAGAATCCTTACTCCTCACACTCGAAAATAAGTCAGGGGATAAATGATGAGTAAAGGAAAAATTATCGAAAGCTACAACCATCTTATGATTGAAGATACAGACCATCTTTCAAACGAGCAATTGATAACATTCTTCACCTCCTGAAACACGAATGTCAGGCTTCCTATTATATCGGTAGTACCAGCAGCAACAACCTGCCGATGCAAAAAACTTTCCTACAAAACGGCTGCAGGGTTCAGGAGAAGAAAAAGGTTTACCGAAGAGATATTTCCCATTAAACGTTATGAAATCGAGGAGACGAATTCCGCATCAACTCTAATCGCCTCTCAGAAAGAAATGGTATATATTAAAATAGAAAAATACATAGTGAGTAGAAAGGAACATTTTTAATGGCAATGGTAATCATGACAATAATAATCATCCTTATTATTGTTGTCGCGTTCAAATTTTCATTTAAGAGTAAGCCTTCCAAAGGTGAGGACTACACACCTGCAAGCGATATGTATAGCGGAAAAACCAAAGACTATAGCACCCAGGCCCCTCAAGAAACGCACAGAAAATCTCCTTATGAAGAAGTGGATAGACAACAGTAATTAAAACCGGAACTCCCTGCTTCAGAGAGTTCCGGTTTTTTAGTGAAGAGCCGTAGTATATTTTCTAGGTTGCCTGATACAGATGAATCCTCCAGGCGGACTCATCGCTTTCAAACACCTTCAGCAGCTCGAGGTTATTCTCCTCGGCGTTTTCGATCTCGACTGCAGAGAGTACATAATCTCCGCCCATCTCCTTGAATTTTTCCGTATTGAACTGCAGGTCCGCCACGGTTTTGTCATCTTCTTTCGTGAAGCGATAGTTTTCCCCGAGCTCATCGACAAATACATACAAGCGGCCGCCCCATGTATCTACGTAATTTTCCAGCGACGCATTCTTTTCCAATTCCCCGGCGATGACTTCCCTGAATTCATGTTTGTAGGAAAGCGGGTAGACAGGGGCATATAGGTCGAGTGTGTGCATATCGTTATACTGGGAAACCGCCGGGTGCATCCCGATGCTCACCACCCGGTAGCCGAAAATGGTAGCGCCTTTTTCTTTTTGGGCAGCTTTTTGAAGCAGGGGCGTGAAGCCCTGACCGAAGAATATATTATCTCCGAGAATTAATGCGACTCGATCCGAACCGATGAACGATTCACCGATCAGGAATGCATCCGCGAGCCCTCTCGGGGAGGACTGCTCAGCATATGAAAGAGAAATCCCTAATTCGCTGCCGTCCCCCAACAGTTCCTCGAACCGGGGGGTATCTTTCGGGGTGGATATGATCAGAATCTCCTTGATGCCTGAAAGCATCAGTACCGAAAGAGGATAAAAAATCATCGGCTTATCGTAGACCGGAAGCATCTGTTTCGAAATGGATTTCGTCATCGGATACAACCTGGAGCCGCTTCCTCCAGCAAGAATAATACCTTTCATCGCTTCCAACCTCCTATATACTGCCAGAGTGGACAATTATTATCTTTTTCCCTATTACCCCTTTTCCTGTTATTCGAATCAATCGGATTACAAAGTAATTTCCTACACAGCAGGTCCTTCTAAAGAATTCGTAAGGGCAGATACAGAGAATGAGGGGTTATCGAAAAAAAGTGAAGCACTTCTTCATACCGCTAGTGAAAGGAGAAATTTTCCTTTGGATAAAATTCGGGTAGTGTTAAACTTAATATAAGTATTACAGTTTCATCCGTTCATCCACTCAGTGATCCGGATGACCATATTCAGAGAAAATAATAATCAACAACTATACTCTACTTACGTTAAGGCTGTAGGGAAAAAGGGGGACCAACCATGAACACTAATGAAACGACGACCGATGTTATCCTGGTCGGAGCAGGAATCGTAAGTGCGACTTTAGCGACGCTTCTGCACAAACTCGAACCTGAATGGAACATCACTTTGTTCGAAAAACTCGATGCCGCAGGGAAAGAGAGTTCAAACGAATGGAATAATGCCGGAACCGGGCATGCCGCTTTATGTGAATTGAACTATACACCTGAAGATGAAAATGGAGACATACGTATAGACAGAGCGGTGGAAATCAATGACCAGTTCCAGGTCTCCAGACAACTCTGGTCCTACTTAGTTGAACAGAACGATATCCAGAATCCCGAAGATTTCATTCGCCCTCTTCCTCATGTGAGTTTCGTCCACGGGGAAAGCAATGTGAACTTTCTGAAGAAACGCTTCGAGGCGCTGGCCGATCACCCGCAGTTCCACGGCTTGAAGTATTCGGAAGACCCGGAACACTTAGCGGAATGGATTCCTTTGATGATGCAGGGTCGTACCTCGGAAGAGCCTATCGCTGCGACCAAAGTCGATCATGGCACAGACGTCAATTTTGGGGAATTGACCCGTAAGATGCTTGAGAGCCTGGAGAAAAAAGATAATGTGAATATCCTTTATAATCGCACAGTGAACGATATCAAACAGAGGGATAATGACACGTGGGAAGTCAAAGTCCGTAACTTCGAAGACGATACTTTGGAAGAACATACCGCTTCTTTCGCCTTCATCGGGGCCGGTGGCGGGGCACTGCCGATACTGCAAAAGACTGGCATCCCCGAAAGCAAGCATATCGGTGGATTTCCGATCAGCGGAGAGTTCCTCGTCTGTGACAATCCCGAAATCGTGAAGCAGCACAACGCCAAAGTATACGGGAAAGAACCTGCTGGTACTCCGCCGATGACAGTGCCGCATCTGGACAGAAGACATATCGAAGGCAGAGATACCCTCTTGTACGGCCCGTTTGCCGGATTCACACCCAAGTTTCTGAAAACCGGCTCCTATATGGATCTGTTAGGTTCCGTGAAACCTAGTAATGCCTTGAGTATGCTGGCAGCTGGAGCGAAAAACACACCTATGATCAAATACCTGGCCCAACAGCTGACCATGTCGAAAGAAGAACGGGTGGAACAGCTCCGGGACTTCGTGCCGAACGCCACTAGCGAAGACTGGGATCTCCTCGTAGCTGGACAGCGCGTCCAATTGATTGAAGATACGGAAGAAGGCGGAAAAGGGGCCCTTCAATTCGGCACCAAACTGATCCACTCGAATGACCGAACGATGGCTGCCCTTCTCGGTGAATCGCCGGGGGCTTCCGTTTCCGCTTCGATTATGTTGGAAGTCGTCGAAAAATGCTTCCCGCACTATCTCGAAGTATGGGAACCGAAAATCAAGGAAATGATCCCTTCTTACGGTGAGTCACTGGAGAACAATCCCGCACTGCTGGAAAAGATTCATACCTCAAGTGCCCGTATTCTCGGCCTGGAAGAAACAGCGAAGTGAAGCGTCGCTTTTTATAACGAGAAAAGGAAGCATCAATTGCCATGAGCAGATTGATGCTTCCCTTTTTCTATTTTTCCCAAATATCCCGCCTTCCGTTTTTCAAATCAACCATACGCTTCCACCGATTTTAAATCATCCACTTGTTGATTATTCCACTTTGATACAATAGGGAGAGGTGGTGAAAATATGGAGAATCAGGAAATCAGAGAGATGTTTTCATCTTTATTGGACGAGAAACTGCAGCCATTGAAAGAACGACTGGAAAGCCTTGAAGAAGAACAACGGAGAATCAGCGAAAAGTTGAAACATGTATCTGAACAAGTGGCGGCTAATACTGAAGATCAAACCAAATATTGAGCACCCAGCTTTATAAAAACTGTAGAAACCTATAAAAAAGACTTCCTCGATATGAAGTGTACCCTATGTCAAGGACATTTTAATAAAAGGAAGTCTTTTTTCATATGCAGATTTCACGTTCGTCCAATCACGTGTTTTCTTGCCAGGAAGAATATGAGTGCTGCGACCAGCATCTCAGCAAGCGGCAGGGACAGCCACACAGCTGAAGTACCGAAGAGAGCTGGCAGAGCCCATAGGAAAATCACGATGAATACAAAACTCCTGAGCAGGATGATGATCATCGCCGAGCGGATATTTCCGATCGACTGGAAGTACGTCATGTACACGAAGTTGAACCCAAGGAATAGATATGTGAAAAAGAACAGACGAATCCCTTCAATCGCGAGCTCCCGGATATTTTCCGATTCGAGACCGAACAGGGAGACAAGCCCGGGAGCTGCCACCAATCCGACGCTCAGCAGGAACACCCCGAGGACGAGCGATGTCTTCTCCCCGATTTTCACGCTGGCCTTGATCCTCTCTTTTTCCCCGGCTCCATGGTAGTAGCTGATCATCGGCTGCAAAGCCGTCTCGATACCGAAGAACGACAGGAACATGAAACCATGCAGGTAGTTGATGACGGAGAAAGCGGCCACACCTTCCGTTCCAAGAAGCTGGACGAGTGCCAGGTTGTACCCTGCGACGAACACGAGCATCCCCGCTTCTGTAAGGAAGCTCGGAAATCCGATGTTGAGAATTTTTCGAAGTGCAGCCAACGACCAGCCGAAAGTAAGGGTGGTTAAATTCGAATGTTTCCCGGCAAAATGGACGACCAAAACGAACAAGCCGGCAACACTGGCAAGGACGGTGGCAAGTGCTGCCCCGAACACGCCGAGTTCGAGAATGAAAATCATGTAGTAGTTCAGTATGATGTTGACGACTGCTGTGGTGCCGAGAGATACCATCGACAGTACAGGACTTCCATCATTACGCACGAAAATACTTAGAAGCTCATGGACGGCTACGATCCATCCCAGTGGCATCAGCACTTTCAGATATTCCATCGTATGAAAGAGGGTATCCTCGTTGGCCCCGAGCAACAGGGCAGTTTCTTCAATGTAAAAATAGCCGATGCTGCCAATGACGGCAAGTATGAAAAAGAGACTTACGACAGATAGAGAGAATATGCTTCGTGCCTCTTTCTTCTCCCCCTTCCCCATATGCATGGAAAAGAGCGTTCCGCCACCGATACCGATCCACAGTGCCATGGAAAAAATAAGGGAGAAGACGGGCATCGCCAGGTTCACCCCTGCTAGTGCTTCCGCTCCTACCCCGTTCCCGACGAAGATACCATCGGTCAGAATGTTCACAGACATGAGCATCATACCTGCGAGGGATGGGAAAAAGTATTGGAAAAAAACACGACGGACCGGTTTGGTCATCAGTGTTTGATGAGCATCGTTCATTTCAATTCCTCCTGCTTCTCTTACAGGGACATAGTTTTTCACTGATTATGTACTAGAGATATTTCATTTTACATTCTATCACGAAAGAAGAGTTGAACGTACGTAAGACGAAAGTTATGTATCCCATAAATGTTTGATGAGAAACGCAGATAGCAATTTGTAAACGAGGGTTACGAACACAACTTTTAAAATAAACTCTATTCCCCAATCGACGAGGCTTTCTCTCTGTCCTCCTTGCATCGCGAGAAATACTACCGCTACTGCCAGGAGAATGGAAAACCAGGTACTGGTAAGTGTATTGATCAAGCCTCTTCCTCCCTGCGTAAGAAATAGTTTGTCATTAATGTTATCAGCTCTGGCGTTTATAATCACACTCTTACACAAGCAATAACTTTTCTGCTTCTATTCTTCATTATTACACAACTCACCTTTTATGAGACGTTCAAGCAGGTGAATCGTGCGTGAACATCTAACAAAAATTATTTATGCTACATTCATACTAAAATTTTCTCCACGAATGGATGCAAAAGAATTTCCAGCGACATTCGACTATTCATCCACGCCCCGAACGTCGTATAAAACACAATACTCCAAGAAAAATCGGAAAAGAATCCAATTACAAATAAGCTTACGGGATTAAAGTCCCAAATCTCTGAACCTTTATCCTCATTCTTCCATTTTCTTAAGTTTATATGTTTCAGAGAAGGTATTCGGAGGAAAACTTTAATTACGAAAGGGATTAGTTCCGATCGGTATTATGTATCTTCCCCCTAGGATTGTCATGACACCGACGTTCCCCCTTTCGAGTGTAAAAGAAACAAAGGAGGGACGATCATGACATTGCTTTATGTTAAAGCTCGCGAAGGTTTCGACGAGGATTTCAAAAAATCTCCCGTAAAAAACAGTGAGCAAAAGAAAGCAGACGTGAAACAGAAGAAGAGCGGTAAGCTTTTCAGTAAAAAGAAACAAACGAAACAATAAAATATACGAAAGCCAAAACCAGACTATGTGAAATGTAAATCTCCCCTTCACGAGTATAGGTATAAACAAAACCTCCGAGGTCGTCGTTTCGGAGGTTTTTTCTATGTCTTTTCTTAAGGATCATTCTCCACATTCTTCACCGGGACCATTTATAAAATAATCCCCGGCCCGCCCGTGGCGATATAATCCTTTTCCACTTTCAACTCATAACTCCCCTTTCTGAACGTGTGTAAGTATTCATTCCAGGTCACTTCTCCGATGCGAATGATTGTATAGAACCTCACCACCGGCCGCCCCCGATGATTATAAAAGAAACAGGGGGTAGTGCGTTTCGGGTATTCGCGTAACATTTCCCAGTCGTAGTCCACCTCCATCTCTTCCGGGGAATAAAAAACATCCTCCGACCAGGAAACTCCCTGTCCTATGGCTCCGAACTCATGCAGCTCGTGAAAGAGAACGGCAGCCTGTAAGTAAGATAAAGGGCACCCGTCTCCATCTATTACTTGCATGAAATCACTGAGCGCCTGGTGCGGACGGGGAGGGCGTAAGGAATGATCCTCCGCTTTCATACGTTCGCACGCCTCGGCCTCCGGTGCCTGTTCTTCTTCCGGAAAGGCCCAGACGATTCCATTTCCGTGCCCTCCCTCTTTGAACAGATACCCACCAAGCTTGTACCCTTCCTTCAGTTTCAACAGGGAAAAAGAACGGACAAGAGCTCCCGGGTCCTCCCTCGATAGCCACCATCCCTCGTTCTCTAACGGAGAAGTTCTACTTCTGATATAGAGGTTCGGGTAACAAGCGGCTACGGTGAACTCGACACGTTCCCTCAGGGCTTCGACTTCATTTTGATAAAGGGAGAGTAATTCCTCTATCATCAATGAACGTTGATTCCGGATTTTCGGAGCAGGGTGATGATAATCGGTCTCCTGTGTTCTTTTTTTCCGAACCATGGAATACCGGATTCCTGGACTGCCGTCATCCATCGGTGTTTTGCGTATGCAAGGTCTTCCCCCCCTTTTTCCCGATTGATCCCCCACCCGATGAGAATCCAAGGGTGCTCCCTCAGTTCCTCCTTAGAGGGGACGGCCTCTCCGGGGTTCAGTTCTCCGCGCCGAACCATCGTTTCGAATTGAAGGATCGAGTTTTCAGTACCCTTTACGACGAGTGGAAACAAATTGTATAAATAAAGACGACCTTCCGGTTCTTCGCCGTAGTGGATCCGCCGGATGAATGCTTCGAGCTGCTTCAAGGTGTCATCTTCCGTGGAGAGGGGGACTTGGGCTGATTCTCCATGTTTTAAACGCAGAACGTTCGGATGGTCCCGCTCTTCGGTTCCAGGTTTCAGTGTCAGGCATGCCCCGAGAGACTCTGTAGATGAGCCCCATTGAATATACGCTTCCTCCCGAAAAATATGGCCGGAGACACACCGGAATTTTCCCAGCTTTTCTGGCATTCTCATCATCCTTTCCACGAGCGTTGCCGGCAAAAACTGCAGTACAGATGAGTCACTTTATCCTCCTGGAAATGGGCAGCAGGGTATAGCTTGTGACATTTACGACATTTCCTTTTTTTTACCCTTTTTTTATTCATTCCCCTTTTTCCTTTCCTGTACTATGATTGATTATCAAATTCCCCCTCGGACAAAAAGAAAACGTCTTTAGTTTCTGGAAAAAAAGAAGAGTCCTTTTCCTAAGACTCTTCTGGTACAATGCTTTCTTCCCTGTTATCGCTCTCCCATTTTTTCTTTTATCGCCTCTTTCTTCTTCCGTGCCGCTTCTTCTTTCTCTTCGGCTGCTTCTTTCTTCTCCTGTTCCGCTTCATACATCAATTCATACCGCTGGCGCTGCCGGTTGCCGTACGTACCGGAAAGTACAACTTCCTCGTCTTCGATCGTGGACCCGAGTGCACCGATGATCGTAGAAATGCTTGTAGCAGTCCAGGCGATGAAGAAATAACTTCTCGTCTCCATATCTTCGTTCAGTTCTTCGGCGATGAAATCGATCGGCAGTAAGACGAAAACGATAAGCTGGAAACAAATAAACAGCAGAGTGTAGTAGAAACTGACCATCGTCATAAGCGTCATAAGCGTCGTACTGTTATATAGTCTCCGGATATAGTTGCTGGAGTGATCATTCTTTCTCTCCCACATTTTATGGGCTGCCATAATCCAGAAGACAAGCAAAGAGACAGCCACTACATTGATCATGAACATCCGCCACAGATTATAGTGGTTACTGAGTTTCCAGAGCGTCGGAAACACTACCGCGAACGTACCGGTCGTAAATGCGATGACAAGAACTTTGATGAACGGAGCGAACAGCATCCATGGACGATTGGCCCGGACCATACCGGTAATGAGCCTCATCGCCCCACGTGTTCTGGAATCCACCGTATATCGCACTTCCGACATTTTATCTGCATCCGGGGTTTCCCTTGTAATCGGAGAAAACCGGTCAAACCCCCGCTTACGGACCAGTTCACGGGAGTTGTATTTTTTTCTTCGTCTTTTATCGATCTGTCCGATGGTTCTCTGCACCTCGTCACGGGCTTCATAGGAAATCCCCTGGTACATTTCACTCAATAACTGCATGATCGATTCCCGGATACGTTTGATCAAAGGAGTAGCTCCAAGCCCCGGGAGACTTAACAGCGCAACGTTTTCCGAACTGTTCGCTTCTGCTACAATCAGTTTCTTATCTCTGAAGAGTGGCAGATCCGTAAGACAGATCGCTATGTCCCACTCATTCGCCTTTTTCTTTTCCAGAAGGGCGCCGAGCACCTCATCCGGTTCTTCCGTATATCCTGTCAAAGGACTTTCAAGCGACTCGACTACCCATTCTTTCGTATCATCCACGTACGTTTTCAATAATTCCGGCAACGAATAATATAACCCTTCCCCGATTCTTTTCGTATATCCGGGTGCCGTTACGATCCCGACCCTCACTGTCCCTGGTGACATCGGCCGCCCCCCTTTTTCTACTGACCTTTTTCCTGATAAAGCTATTTCTTCAAGGGTTTTCCCTGATTCACCTGATTAAAACAGAGATTTATTATTTTGTTTTTACTCGTCCATTTTATGACCCCCTTGCTGATCACTGCTTATTTTGTTTCTTCAAAAACCAGTGTTCGCCGGAAAAAGTAAGAATCAGGAATACGAGCGATACGAGCACAATCAGAATATCGGAAGTGAGTTTCACGTAAACGAAAGCGCCAAGTACAATCGCATCGAGAAGGAATGCGGTTCCAACGATGAGAGTATTGGCTCCGGTTTCTTTTTTCAGATGTTTCCAAACTCCCCAGTGAACGATCATATCCATGACCAGATACAAAATAGCTCCTACCGATGCAATACGACTCAAATCGAACAGTACAGCCAGAACCATCGCCAGTACTATTGTATAAACAAGCGTGTGTTTCTGGATACGTCCGGGCATCCCAAAATGACGGTGCGGGATGAGACTCATATCGGTCAGCATCGCCAGCATCCTGGATACCGCAAACACACTTGCGATAATCCCGGAAACCGTCGCTATGATAGCAAGTCCTACGGTGAACCATACACCGTAGCTTCCGAACGCTGGCCTTGCTGCTTCTGCGAGAGAGTAGTCTTTCGCTTCGATAATCCGGTCAATTGGAAGATTGGAAGAAACTGCCCAGGCGATGACCAGGTAAACGAACAGACTGATAGAAATGGAAGCCACGATCGCCCGCCCCACGTTCTTCTCGGGGTTTTTGATTTCCGAGCCGCTATTCGTTATAGTCGTAAATCCTTTGAACGAAAGTATCGTCAGGGCTACCGCTGCAATAATGGAAGCTATACCTCTCTCTTCGGCGCTTCCTCCCGTGCCGGCGGGTTCTAACGTGAATCCGGCCACCCACAACCCTCCGGTTGCAAAGATGAGCAGACCGATGATTTTCAACAGAGATACTACGGAAGTGAACGTCTGTATGAATTCATTTCCTGATATATTAACAATGAAAGCGAAAATCAACAGACCTACAGCCAGTAAAGCTACCAGCCATCCCGAGGATTCGACTCCGAAAATCTGGAGAGTATAGGTACCGAACGTCCGGGCTACGAGACTTTGGTTTATGACCATTGAAATCGCCATCAGCATAGCGGCTGATGCTGTTATGGTCCCTTTCCCATAAGCTTTGACTAGAAACATTCCGATTCCCCCGGCAGAGGGATATTGTTGACTCATTTTCACATAGGAGTAGGCACTGAACCCTGTCACTATACCTCCCACGATAAAAATGAGCGGAAACCATATGCCTGCCAGTTCAGCGACCTGACCAAGAAGGGCGAATATCCCTGCACTGATCATCACTCCGGTTCCAAGGCCAATAGCCCCGATCAATGTCAGGCTGTTTTTTCTATAGTTACTCATACTTTTCTACCTCCCTTTTCTAAGGGAGGAGATTTCCTCAAATTATGCAGAAACTATGCAAATCCAGACAAAACAAAACACCTGCTCTGCTGTAAAACGCAAAACAGGTGCACTGTCACTTCACCCACTTATAACCGACACCCCACACCGTTTTCAGGTGATCGTCTGCAGGGAAACCGGAACGTCTGATTTTTTCTCTGATGTTACGTACGTGAGAATCGATGGTCCGTCCTTCGGTATCCGATTCGAATCCCCACACCAGGTCGAGCAGATCGTTCCTGTCATACACATGGCCCGGCCGCTTCAACAGCAGCCCGATCAGTTGGAACTCTTTCGGCGTGAGAGGAACGGAATAACCATTATATTTCAGTTCGTACGTATCTTCATTCCATCTCAGTCCGTTTATTTCAAGAGAAGAAGGGGCGCTCCGGCGAAGAAGAGTTTCAATACGTGCTATGAGTATATCTTCATCAAACGGTTTCGTAACGTAGTCGTCTGCTCCTGTCTTCAGTCCTTTGAGCACGTCCTCCTTCTGGTCTTTGGCAGTCAGCATCAGTACTGGGATGTCCGTAAATGCCCGCAGTCGCCGGCACGTTTCGAACCCGTCCATCTCCTTCATCATTATATCCAGAACGATGAGGTCGTATGGTTTATGCTTCAGTTTTTCAAGCGCCTCTGCTCCACCTGAGGCTTTGGTTACGTCATATCCGTGCGGCAGCAGATACAGCTCCAGCAGGTCGAGCATACGCTGTTCATCATCTACGACTAGAATCTGTGTCATCAGCATCTTCCTCCGGCAAAGTTATTGAAATCGTCAGGCCATGATCGTTGAAGGCTCGTACTGATCCTTCGTGCATTTCTATGATCTCTTTCACGATTGCAAGACCGAGACCTGAGCCTCCCTCTTCTCTCGATCTTGCTTTATCGACCCGGTACAATCGGTCAAACAGGCGAGGAAGAGACTCCTCAGGTACCCCCGGGCCGTTGTCGGAAATCCGTATCGTTACGGCATCGTCCCGGCTCATCGCCTCCACCTGAACTTCGGGGTGTTCCCCTGCATAAGAAAGCGCGTTGTGCAGAATATTAAGGAAGGCCTGTTTGAGCCGCATCGCGTCTGCATACACGTATAAGTCCTCAGGTATGTGAACGAGAAGCCGGTGCTGGTCTTCCTTGAATGAAGGGGCCATCTGCTTTTTCACTTCGTCAAATAATGGACGAAGGCGCACGGTTGAAGGTTCGATCGTGAATGTATTCTCTTCTATTTTAGCGAGCTGGAACAACTGTCTCACCATCGTAGTCAAATGCTCCGCTTCTTCTCTGATGATAGCTAAATATTTCTCACGATCTTCCTCACTCGTCTCTTTTCGCGAGGCTACATCTGCATATCCCTTTACGTATGTAAGGGGAGTCCTCAGTTCATGGGCGACAGAGGAGAGAAAATCGTTGCGTTCTTTTTTCAGACGTTCCAGATCATCCGAAAGACTATTGATGGAAACAGCCAACGTCCCGAGCTCATCATTGTGTCTCTCGTCAAGTTCGACATCCGCTTTCCCTTCGCTCAGTTTTTCTGTCACCCGCTGCATGCGCACGAGCGGTCTCGTGATAATCTGAGAAAGCGCAAATACCAGAACCAGAGTAACGAATGCTATCATCCCCATTACCCACAGAAACTGTTCGGATAAATGGGCGAGGATATTTTTGATGGTCATGGAGGGAGAAAACATGTACACGTCTCCCCTGTGAGCTCCATCGACTATGATCGGAGAAACGGTGGCTACATAAGGATTCTCTCCCCAGTTTTCCTCAAGAATCTGGTCCCCGGTCTCAGGTTCAGGGGTATGGCTTTCAACGATATCTGTCTGAAAAGATTCCTCATTCTCAGATCGATCGACGATTTCTCCGGTTTCATCTGTAATGATGACATCCGTAGATGCTTCCGTTTCCATCAGAACTACGTGGTGCAGGGTGGAAGCGTCAAAATTATTTTCCAGAACATCTCTGTGCCCTGCCCCTTTAGCTAGCAATCCTTCCATCACTTCGTTGACCCGGTGCGAAGAAATCGTAGTGTAAAGGATGACAAACAGAGACAATTCGATCAAAAGCATCAGTACAAAAAACAGCAATCCGAGTTTCACCGAAAGCTTCCTTCTCATAGGATTCCCCCACATACATCTTCCGTTTTCCCTTAGTTTATCCCATTCTCAAGATTATTTCACTGTTCCATTATCCAGAATCTGCGTCCACGTCTCTCCTTCATCATCGGTCACATAGCTGCTTCCGTTCATCGTATATATTGCCACTTCACTATTTTCCGGATGAGAGGCAGAATACATCACAGCATCCTCGCCGAAATCAGGGAGAGGGAGTTCTTTTACTTCTTCGGATTCCCAGTCATACGTCTTGAAGGAAGCTTCCTCTTGAAGAAGGGCGAAATATAACTGATCTTCGGTGAAAGAAAGACCAGAGGCCTGGCCCTGCTCCGATACCCTTTCGAAAGTGTCTCCCGAATCAGTACTCAAATATACCCCGGACTTCGTGGCTGCAGCGACCACCGTTTCCTCTACCGGATGGACGGCGAGCTGGAATACATCTCCCGGAAGGTTCTCCGCAGCCATTCGTTCAAACGATTCCCCCTGATCGAAACTGCGGTGGAACCCCGTGTCGAGTTCCGGGTCCGGCTGACTGTTCAATAGATAGATCGCTTCATTTTCATACCCGACACCGAGGATATGAAAATCACTACCTCCTTCAAACCCGAGGTTTTCTAATCCTTCTTTCGTCGCTTTCCCTTTTTGAAGTCCGATCGGGTTCTCGAGATCCGTAGTATCTTCCCCCGGGTGACCTGATACGTACATTCCATTTTCTATCGCATTGAAGCCCATATAGTCGTTGTTATGAAAGGGAGTTTCCATCCATTCCCCTTCCCTGAATATTTTCAGTCCCTGATGAGAAGCGAACGTAATCCCTTCCGCATCTGTATATCCCATGCCGTGCACGTGTTCAATCGTACCTTCGAATTCTTCAAGTGCTACATCTTCTGTGCTGGTTTGATCTTTATCTTCATCAGATTCCGCCTGGTTCTCCGTTTCCGATTCTTCTCCTCCGCAGGCAGCTAAAAATATAACCATAGCGCTAAACCAGAGTAGTGATATTTTTTTCATGAATATTCCTCCTCATTTCATCTCCCCTCAACGTGACAGGAAATTATCGAGAATTTGTGCAGTTTCTCTGTCTGATTTGTGAACGATTGTACCACAAGTCTATGTGATATTCCTGAAAAATCATTCGACTTTACCTGGTCCGTTCATCAACTGCCTTAAAACCAATACGTAACCGTATCCATAATTCCGATCAGCAAAAGAAGTACTCCCGCTATTTTCTGGATTCGGCCCCCTATTTTCCGCCCTTTCTTCATAATCGATTTCCTGTCGATGCCGAACCAGGTGAAAAGAAACAGGAAGAACAGGAGAGGCACAGAAGTACCTATCGCAAAAATCGAAGGTAAAGCTGCCCCGTAAGAGGTTGTCAGCACCATAGGCATCAAAGTCATAAAGAAGAGAACGAACATCGTAGGACAGAAAGCCAGCGTAATACTGACCCCGAGAAGAAAACTCCCTGTCCTGCTATCTCTGATGGATGGAAGCCATTTGTTTCCGAGCGAAAACGTCCATCTCATGGAAAAAAGACCGATCATGAACAGACCGATCCCGATCAGCATCGGACCGATAGCTTTCCGGAGATAAGGAAACCAGGAAGAGAGGGTACCTTGGACTTCTTTTCCAAACAGCCATACCACCAGCCCGAGCACAGAAAAAACTAGCACTTTTCCGAGCATGAAATAAGTGACATGTCCCCACGGAACTTTATCCTTGAACGTCTTGTTTCCATAAATCGTCATGGCTCCTACATTTCCTGTCATCTGACACGGGGCAACGGCTCCGACAAGACCGAGAAAGAAAGCTCCAAGTAGCGGGATGCCCTCCTGCTGTGTGGCTAATTCCATAAATGGCTGGCTGAAAAAACTGCTGATTTCATTGAATAACTGATACATTCCGCTCCCCCTATCTCTATCTGTCAGTATAATAAAAAATTATACAGATTTTATGTATCTACAATCGGGGCGTCTGACTTGTGAAAAATGCTTTTCTATATCCGGTTCTCTGGTACTGAAGCAGACAATACCTTTTAAGGATGAGTAAACAAAAGAAGAGAGGAGACCCCCCCTCTCTTTCTCATGCCGTTTTCAGTAGTTTGGCGTTAATCGCTACTACAACCGTGCTGAGACTCATCAACACAGCTCCGACTGCCGGGCTGAGCAGAATCCCGATCGGAGCTAGTACTCCGGCAGCAAGCGGAATTGCAACGATATTATAACCTGCTGCCCACCACAGGTTCTGAACCATCTTTTTATACGTATTTTTCGATAACGTCACGACAGCAACAATATCTTGCGGATCGCTTTTCACGAGGACGATATCAGCCGTTTCCACAGCTACGTCCGTTCCGCTTCCTACAGCGATGCCAACATCAGCCGTCGCAAGAGCCGGGGCGTCGTTGATGCCGTCTCCGGTCATCGCCACTTTCAGTCCTTCATTCTGGATTTTTTTCACCTGGTCCGCTTTATGATCCGGCATCACTTCTGCATACACTTCATCGATACCGATCTGACCCGCGACCCAGTCCGCGACTTTCCTATTATCACCGGTCAGCATGATCGAACGGATGCCTCGTTCTTTCAGTTCGGCAATCGCTTCTTTTGCGGACTCCCTCACCATGTCGGCAAGAGCGATCATGCCGAGGAATTCGTTCTCAACTAGTACGAATACGACCGTTTTCCCTTCTTCCGACATGCGTCCGAAAGCGTCCGTATCATAATCAATGCCTTGTTCCTTCATGTAACCCGGACTCATCACGAGCACTTCTTTTCCGTCTACCGTTCCGCGCAGTCCACGTCCGGTTACCGCTTCGAAATCTTCAGCGTTTCCAAGCTTCACCTCCCGTTCCTCTGCCTTATCAAGAATCCCGCGTGCAAGTGGGTGTTCCGATTTCTGTTCGAGACTCGCCGCCCAGTAGATTACATCTTTCTCTTCTCCCTGATTGACGACGATATCCGTCACGCCGAACTCCCCCTTAGTCAGTGTACCCGTCTTGTCGAAAATGACAGCGTCCACATTACGGGCATTCTCGAACTGCGTACGGTTCCGTATGAGAAGTCCCTGCTTTGCAGATAAAGAAGTGGAAACAGCCACCACAAGTGGTGCTGCAAGTCCGAGTGCGTGAGGACAGGTAATGACCATGACGGTCACCATACGCTCCACAGCCATATCGACCGGATGCCCGAGGGCAAGCCAAATGGTGAACGTTATGATGCCGGAGGCAAGCGCCAGATAAAATAACCATTTAGCTGCACGGTTCGCAAAATCCTGAGCCCGTGATTTTGAATTCTGCGCTTCCTCGACGAGAGTAATCACCTGGGAAAGATACGACTCCTTCCCGAGTTTTTTCACTTCGATCGTCAAACTACCTTCCTTGTTTATGGATCCTCCGATCACTTCTTCTTCGGGCTCTTTCTCCACGGGGACGGATTCCCCCGTCAGCATCGATTCATCAATCGAAGATTTCCCTTCCGTAATCGTTCCGTCCACCGGTATTTTTTCTCCCGGTTTCACGAGTACTGTATCTCCCGTTTCCAAAACATCGACCTTCACTTCTTCTGTAGACCCATCCTTTTTCATGCGGTGGGCAGTATCAGGCATCAGTTTCACCAGTTCCTGAAGAGCGTTCGAGGCTCCCATCACCGATCTCATTTCAATCCAGTGTCCAAGAAGCATAATATCGATCAGTGTCGCAAGCTCCCAGAAAAAGTTACGTCCGGCCCAGCCGAACACCACGAGGGAACTGTAAACGTAAGCGACGGTGATCGCCAAAGCTATAAGCATCATCATTCCCGGATTTTTATTTTTCGCTTCATCGACAGCCCCTGTGAGAAACGGCCAGCCGCCGTAGAAGAAAATAAAGGTAGCCAGTCCGAACAGAACATATTGATCAAACGGGAACGTTATGCTGAACCCGAGCAGATTCTGGATCATCGGGGATAACAGGAGGATAGGTAACGTTACGACCAGGGAGATATAGAACCTTCGTTTAAAATCGTCCACCATCGCTCCATGGTCGTGACCGCTGTGATCGTGATTTCCATGGTCGTGTTCATGGTGACCATGATCATGATTTTCATGAGTCTCCTCATGTTCGTGTTCTTCATGTGCCATTTCATTTTCCTCCTCTCTAAGGATTATTGATATCATTCAATTCAAAAGGCGAGTATACGCCTTCATAATCGACTATAGTTACCATACCTCGGTCCGCGTGATTATTATCATGACAGTGGAATAGCCATTCCCCCCGGTTATCCGCCTCAAAGTATATCGTATAGGATTCACCCGGTTTGACATTGATCAGATCCTTCACCACTGCTCCTCCATCTTCGGATTGCACCTGGAACCTGTGCCCATGAAGATGCATCGGATGATTGAATCGACCTTCATTTGTTATGTCCACTTTGACGATATCTCCTTCCTCCACTTCGATCGGAGGTGTGTCAGGAAAGGATTTTTCGTTGATTTGCCACGTCATCCCTTCCCCCATATTCATCCCCATACTTAAATCCATATCATAAGAGACATCGGCTTTCGGAAGCTCTTCAAACAGAAGTTCACTACTTTCATAAGAGGTTCCGCTTACTGCAGAGCCCTGTGAGTCCTTTTCCGGCAAAGGATGGGCCTCCCCTTCAGAGGAAACGACCGGGATTTGCATATCCGAGGCGTTTTCCACAGAAGAGGAATGTGCTATCACCTCTGTTCCCTTCCCTTTCTTAAATAACACATCTATTCTTTCTCCAGGGGCTATTTCCAATACATTTCCCCCATCGGTCCCTTCAACTTTCTCTGCGTCTGTGGCCAGCATTTCCATGGACCCCTGTGGAAAGACGAGTCGATGCTGTTGATACCCGGCATTCACAAAACGCAGTCTTCCCGTTTCTCCTTCTTCCATTTCAAGAGGAGGAATCGCTTCTCCTGCTTTCCCATTCACCGTAAATGTGTCATACATCTGCTTCGTATCCGCTTCCCCATCTCCGTTCATTGATCCCATCATCATACCGGTCATATTCGTCCATTGCTCCCTATCCTGGTTCACCGCCCATTCATCGAGTATGAACGTCTTATCTTTATCCACGGAAGGACCATCACCTTCAATGACGAGAGGACCGTACAATCCTTTATCGACCTGATAAGAACTGTGCTGATGCGAGTGGTACCAATACGTGCCGGGATCATCCGCCACAAATTCATAAGTGAAAGACTCCCCGGGCTCCACGGCATCCTGGGTTACTCCCGGCACCCCGTCCATTCTATTTTCAAGGACTACGCCGTGCCAGTGAATCGTTACAGGCACATCCAGTTCATTCTTCAGCTCCACGCGCACAAAATCTCCCTTTTGTACTCGCAATGATTCTCCGGGTACGGTTCCGTTATAGGTCCAGGCATTTACGGACTCTTCGCCTTCTATTGTCCATTCCGTTTCTTCAGCTGTAAGCTCAAATTCCTTCACAGGACGATCTCCTGCCTCAGCGACAGGAAGTTCCAAAATGCTTTTCCCCTGGTCATCTGAGGAGATAGTTCCGCTACTGGTTTCCTGCATCCACGGCGTCTGTAAAAACACCCAACCTCCGATTCCGAGCAGGATGATAATCATAATAGATCCCGTTACATATCGCTTCATATCTTTCGCCTCCACTGCTATTCCTTCATTTTCCTGCTCAGACGATCGTACTCCTCTTCAGAGATTTCTCCCCGGGCCAGTCGCTTTCTCAATATATCATCTGCCGATTCGTTCCCCCGCTCATCTCCTGTAGGCTGTGTATCTCTGCTTCCGCTTCCCGGTTTCACCATCCAGACGACGATTGCGACAATCGCAATAATCAGCAGCAGGAAAATCAATCCGAATACCAGGAAGTTTCCGAAAAATCCATTGCCCATACCGTAACCATTCATCATTCCACCCATGTTGCATCTTCCTTTCTACCCTTACCGGGTATGGTTTATTGTTGAATAAAATTTTTTCTACACTCTTAGTATCACCTCTTTTTGTGCAGAATTTATGAATATCTGATGTAGATATTATGACGATGAAAAACAAGAATCAGTCAGGTCTTCCGGCAGTAGGAGAAATTCAACTTTAATAGAGCAAAGTTAGTGATATAAGCGGATTTATCAAAAAAGACCGGCGCTATGCCGATCTTTTTTTAGGAAGTTATGAAATTTTCCGGCACGCTTCGGCACATTCGCGACATGCCTTTGCACATTCCTGGCAATGATCGTGATCATGTTTTGCACATTCTTCCGCACAGTCGTCACAAATTTTTGCACATACGGAAGCAAGCTCGGAAACATAAGGAGAGTTCCGGGTGATCGCCGCTTCGAGATATCCGCAAATATCTGCACATTCGCGGTCTAAGCGGATACACTTCGTCATCATTTGTACATCATCTTCTTTCAGACAGGAGTCAAAACAATGGTTGCAACTCTCCATACATTCGTGAAGTACGTTCAATGCTTCCTGATACTGTTGATGAGCCATACATTACTCCTCCTTCAAAGATTTTTTGAAAAATACAGACCTTCTCAAGAAAACAGGAAAGTCTTACACAATTGTTTTGACCTTCAAATGTGCAGAAATTGTGGAGAAATAAGATTTTATACAGAAAACTGGAAATTCCTCTCCCGTTCGTGTACAATAACGAACAGGATTAACACACAACATTTACCTTTAGGAGCAGATTCAATGGACATTTCACAACAATCCTGGCTGGAAAATGCTCAGGAAAAGATTCTTACAAACAAAGAAGATTTCGCCAAAAGATCGCTGCCCGATGGAGCGATTCAGGCCAACAGTCATTTGACTGGTGAATTGATGCCGTGGCGCTTTCATTTACTTGAAGTATTTTCCCAAAGTCTCACCGATGGGTCGAAACAGCCTAAGCAGCTTCTCCAGGCATGGGCTGACGAATATGCAGACAAACTTGTGGAACTCAGCCTACCTCTTGATACTGCCTTGCAGGAAATCGACTATTACCGGGCAGCGATCGGCAACGTTCTCAAAGAGGAAGCAAAACAGCAACAGCTTACCATTGATGAATTTTATGAAATGTTGAATTATTTTAATGTGATTGTAGATGAAGCAGGCTACATCATTAGTCGTATGTATGTCGCTGAGCACGAGCGAACACTAAAAAATGCTCATTATGCGGTCGAAGAATTGTCGGTACCTCTTGTCCGTGTAACAAAGGAGACCGGTGTCATTCCGATCATCGGGGATATCGATACAAAACGCGCTCAAACCATCATGACCAACGCATTACATCAATCAGCCGAATATGAGCTGGATACCGTCATCATGGACCTTCAGGGAGTGAACGTCATCGACACAATGGTAGCCGATCAGCTCTTCAAAGTCATCAACGCTCTGGAAGTATCCGGTGTGCACGCAATACTTTCCGGGTTACGTCCTGACATTGCACAGACGATGGTTCAACTCGGTATCAATATGAAAAAAATCGAAACAAACAGCAGTCTTCTTCAGGCACTGGAGAAATCACTTGGGCCTCCCCGAACAGAACCTATCACTGATTGACTCCCTCCTCCCTTAAGGACGGGGGTTTCCTTTCATTGAAGTGATGCACCTTTCTTCCTGTCAAGATTCGGAACAACTACTTCTATTATATTACAATTAAGTTACATTTTTCTTTTTTTCGTTTGAACTCCTTCTTTCCATGGAATGTAAAAAGAAAATAGTGATGAAGGAGGAAATAATAGATGAGTAACGAAACACGCTATAAAACAGGAGAGAGTGCCCCTATACCCGGAACTTATAAGATCAACGGGCTGGTCAGTGGCTATTTAAGTGAAGATCATGCAATGGTCGAAATGGCAGAGGGCGAAACTTTCCCACCGGCTCCCGGTGACAAGGAAGAGGCCTACTGGGTAAAAACTTGACCTGTCATCTCAATGAAAACCTTTTGAATATAACACATGGAGCAGGAATAAACATTCCCGGTCCATGTGTTTTTTTCATCCTCCCGATCACTGAAGTGGACCTTCTTTCTCAAATTATATAAGGCAGGTAGACGATGAGTATGATAAGCACCCAAATGATATCTATAAAGTGCCAGTAGTAATTGAAAATCCTATGTTTCTCAATGAAATAATCACGCAGGTTGGAAACGGAGAAACGCACCATCAAAATAACCATCCATACCAGACCGAAAGCTACGTGTGCCGCATGCAATCCGACAAGGACGTAGAAAGAGGCCAGAAAGTTGTTCATCGATATCACATACCCGTCGACGGCCGCGTACCTGTAAAATTCGTTGAGCTCAAAGGCCAGGAACAGAGCCCCTAGCAAAAACGTAAGTATTAGCCCCGTCCATACCAACGCTCTATTTCTATTTACGAGCCCTCTTTCTGCGAGCAGCAGAGTGAGACTTGATGGAAGAAGGGCAGCTGAGGCCTTGATCACTTCCTGTGCTTTGAAAACTTCTTCCGGATGCGCGCCACTCTCCGGAGGTGTATAAACGAGATGCGTTGCAAAAAGAGTGAGGAACATGACCGCTTCTACTCCAAGATAGAGGAAAAAGCCCATACGTTTATCCTTGAACAACTCCTGAGTCACGGTAGTCATGTTTCTCCCTCCTTTCTGTATACACTCTCTCTTTCATCTATAACTGTCCGGATCAGGAAAAACGCCAGTGTCGCTAGCCCAAACACGATTTCAAGCCAGAGCCAGTGATAGATGAACGCGATACTCATCGCACTGAGGACTCCTCCCAGTAAAAAAGGCTGGATTGTCTTCACGGAAACCGGTGAGGGTCTCGGATTGTCCGCTGTCAGCATTTCCAATGTCCCCTGCTTATGAAACCAGTAATGATCGACACTTTTGACATAAGGTACTTTTTCAAACGGATGCTCCGGGGCCGGAGATGCAACCGTCCACTCAAGCGTCCTCCCTTCCCCGTACCAGGCGTCTGCGGAGGCGGTCTCCTTCGTCTTCGCCGTTTTATACAGGTTAAGTAAAAGAAACAGCATACTGATTCCCATCAGGAACGCCCCGACCGTACTGATAAGATTATAGACTGCTACTCCGTCTTCAGGAAGATAGGTGAACACACGTCGCGGCATCCCTTGCAATCCCGCGAAATGCTGAGGCAGAAACGTCAGATGAAAGCCTATCACAAACAACCAGAAATGCCATTTCCCGAGTCTGTCATCAAGGATTTTACCGGTCATTTTCGGAAACCAGTAATAAATCCCTGCAAAAGCTCCGAGAATCGTACCTCCAACCATCGTGTAGTGGAAGTGAGCCACTACGAAATAGGAATCATGGTATTGATAATCTGCCGCTGCCACTGCGAGCATCACTCCCGTCACTCCCCCCATCACGAAGGTCGGAATGAACCCGAGAGCAAAAAGCATCGGTGTCGTAACGCGGAAGGACCCATGCCGGATCGTAAACAGCCAATTGAACACTTTGATACCTGTAGGTACAGCTATCATCATCGTAGTGATCGCAAAGAAAGTATTCGCGAATGCACCCAGCCCGACGGTGAACATGTGGTGTGCCCACACCATAAACCCGAGCAGAGCAATCAGAATGAGAGCTATCACCATCGATCTGTAGCCATACACCCTCTGCTTGGAGAAGTGAGAAATGACGTCTGAAAAAATCCCGAACGCCGGTAAAATGAGGATGTATACTTCCGGGTGACCAAAGATCCAGAACAAATGCTGCCAGTAAACGGGGTCCCCCATCTCTGTCGTGAAAAAATGAGTACCGTAAAAGCGGTCGAACATAAGTAGTGTCAATGCAATCGTAAGTACCGGAAAGGCCGCGAGAATAAGTATCGAAGTGACGAGGGTCGACCAGGGAAAAAGCGGCATCCGCGTCAATCTCATCCCCGGAGCCCGGAGACGGATAATGGTGACGATCATATTGATGGCAGTGAGGATTGTACCAAGTCCGGATACTTGAAGGCCGAATATGTAGTAATTGTTATTTATATCAGTCGTATGGGCCTCCGTCGATAACGGAGCGTAAGCTGTCCACCCCACGTTCGGAGCTGCATTAAAGAAGAACGACATATTGAAAACCATCGCTCCAGCGAAAAATAACCAGAAACTCACAGCATTCATGTAAGGAAACGCCAGATCATTCGCCCCGATTTGAAGAGGTATCGCCACATTCATAAGTCCAATCAAAAGCGGCATGGCAACGAAAAAAATCATTACGGTCCCATGAAAAGTGAACAGTTCATTATACTTGTCCCCTTGATACAACCAGAATTCATTCTCCGGTACAGCCAGTTGGGTACGCATTAATAGCGCATCCATCCCCCCTCGGAAGAAAAAAAGGATGGACGCAAGGATGTACATGGTCCCGATTTTACGATGGTGGGTGGTGCGCATGTATTCCCAAATAAGTGGCCATTTTCTCATCTTCGTCAGAATTATGATGAATACAGGCCCGACTATTATCATCAATACCCAAGTCATTACGACATCAGTTGGTACTTGTCCGATGAATGGCACATCCATTCCGACCTCTCCCTTCCTATTCTTCTCTCCATCGCTCAAACTCCTCTTCTTCCACAACACGGGTCGTAAATCGCATTTCCGCATGATAAGACCCGCAGAATTCAGCGCACTTGCCCTGATATTGTCCTACCTCGTCCGGGGTCACCTGCAGGTGAGTTTCTTTTCCGGGGATGGCGTCAATTTTTCCTGCAAGCTCCGGGATCCAGAAAGAGTGCACCACGTCCTCCGAAGTAAGGGTGAACGTCACTTCCCGGTCCACCGGCAAAACAAGGTCATTGGTCGACTCTTTTCCATTTGGATAAGTGAAAGTGAAGGAATACTGTTCTGCTGTGACTTCGATATGCGTCCCCTCTTCTTCAAGATCACCTTTTTCTGCTTCTGATTTATAGGTAAGACTATAAGTCGCCTGAACAGCGGGGATCGCTAATACGACAAGGAGCAGTATAGGCAAGACAGTCCACGTAACTTCGAACCATTTATTCTCTTTCCTGTCCGGGGGTATGCACGTGTAGTCTTTGGCCCGGTATTTCTGCATGAAAACGGCAAACAATATGAAGACGGTTATAAGGACAATCATCATAAGGAGAAAACTGAGCTCAATCAGACTTCCTATCGTACGACCCGTTTCACTTGCAGGGTCAAGCACACGCAAATCACAAGCCGATAATATAAGAAGAAGAAACAGCGGGGTCATCTTAATCCGTTTATTCATCTCTCCACCCTTCCCCTAAAATTTTCTAACTATTCTAATTTAAAAATACCACGGCAGTACACAAGTTAAACGCAGTTGTGAAGAAGTTCTACTTTCCTTTTATGATCCATGTTTCATCCTTTTTCATTCTGATCATGTCTTCAAAATACGCTTTATCAGAGAATAAAACAGGAGAGGGGCACAGGCGTAGGGTTTAGCAGATCTGAAAAAGGGTTACTAGTCTTTTAGCAACAGCAAAAGGAGGATGAAAATTTTGGCACAACGAACCGGAGAAATCATGACAGAACAATTACGTCAGTGGGGGGTCAATCATATCTACGGCCTTCCCGGTGATTCCATCAATGAATTCATCGACGATATACGCAATAAGGACGACCTTGACTTCATCCAGGTACGCCATGAAGAGACAGGAGCTCTTGCTGCTTCCAGCGAAGCGAAACTGACCGGAAACTTAGGGGTCTGCTTATCTATCGCAGGACCTGGCGGCATTCATCTCCTGAACGGGCTGTATGATGCTAAAGGAGATCATGCGCCTGTACTCGCAATCGTCGGGCAGGTAGCAAGTACTTCTTTAGGGACGGATGCCTTCCAGGAAATTAATCTGGAGCGCATGTTTGACGACGTAGCTGTCTTCAACAAACGTGCCGAATCCCATGAACAGCTTCCCGACATGCTGAACCAGGCGATTCGTACAGCTTATGCGGAAAAAGGAGTTTCCGTCCTCATCGTCCCGGACGATTTGTTTGCCGAAAAGCAAAAGGAAGGAGAGACGCTTACTACTCCAGGCTATTTCCGTCCGAATATCTTCCCCGCTCAGGAAGATATGAACAAAGCCCGGGACCTTATTGAACAGGCGGAGAAACCGCTCATCCTTGCCGGAAAAGGAGCTTCCGGGGCCCAGGAGGAACTTATTTCATTCGCAGAAAAAGCCGGGGCACCGATTATCGTAAGTCTTCTTGCCAAGGGGCTGATTCCGGACAATCACCCTTATTGCCTTGGCCACCATGGTCAAATAGGAACAAAACCGTCCTATTATGCAATGAAGGAGACGGACCTTCTCATCCTGATCGGTACTCAGTTCCCTTATGCCGAGTTCTTCCCGAAAGACGTGCCCGGGTTTCAAATCGATAACAAGCCGGAAAACATCGGCAAGTATTACCCGGTCACTGCAGGACTCGCCGGGGACGCCAAAGCAACACTCGCTTCTCTCATCTCCACGATGAACAAAACGGAAGATTATTCGTATCTCGAAAAACAGCAGGAAAGAATGAACAATTGGCGTGTGGCTCTGCAAAAGGAAAAACGTGAAGAGAAGACCCCGATTCAGGGTCCTCAAGTGATGTATCAAATCGAACAATTGATGGAGCCCGGCGCAGTAGTCTCGACTGATGTCGGTAATGTGACGGTATGGGCAGCACGCTTCCTTTCCTTTCTTGACCAGAAATTTCTCATTTCCGGCCAACTGGCCACGATGGGCATCGGTCTCCCAGGGGCAATAGCTTCTCAAATAGTATATCCGGACAAGCAGGTTATCGCTATTTGCGGTGACGGCGGTTTTTCTATGAGCATGCACGATTTCGTCACTGCAGTGAAGTACCAGCTGCCGATCAAAGTGATCATTTTGAACAACGAAAAAATAGGGATGATCAAGTATGAACAACAACAGATGGGGCACATCAGTTCCGAAACGGATCTCGGACCGGTGAATTTTGCCGGATTCGCTGAAAATTGCGGAGGGGACGGTTACCGGATTGAGTCTTTCGATGAGATGGAAACGAAGATGAAGCAGGCTTTCATGTCCGATAAACCGACGATCATTGATGTGTGTATCGAAGACATGGCGCCTTTGCCAGGCCATATCGATTATACGGCCGCCACAAATTATTCCCAGTATATCATCAAGAATTTCTTTGAAACCGGGACGATGGACCTTCCTGATATGAAAAAAGCCGCAAGACGGATGTTTTGATAAACATTGAAAAATAGTAATCAGATAACCATTATCCCTTCCTTGTCGTCATATGGAAGAGGGCTAAAACTGATTTCATGCTTCCTCCCCTTCTTTCTGGTGGTGAAAAGACTAATATAAGTTCATATATTTTGGGGGTTCAGGTTTGAATACCATGTATTAGAGGAACTTATAGGAATAAGAAAGGGAACCCCTAGTCCGGGTTCTCCTATTTCCCCTTTAGAAACAACACAAATTCCGGACGAGAGCTGAGGAAGCAGAATAACCCCTCTTCCGCCCTTTCCATCTTTTCGAAGGGAGGTACATTGATGACCCTGCTTTACGCAAAAGCCCGGGAAAAGTTTGATGAAGATTTCAAAAATAGTCCCAAAGCCAAGAACCAGCAAGTTGCGAAAGAAGCACGCCGGGCTAAACGGACGAAAAGTGGTAAGTGGTTAAGAAGAAGCAGTAAACGGAAGTAGCAGGTCATCTATGGGCAAATGAAAACTCATCCACCAATATAGACAGCGTTCCCTTCAACCATTAGGGCGACGCTGTTTTTTAATGCATTTTCACCACTTACACACTTCATTCAGAGCAAAAAAACCTGACGGCCGGGAATAGGCCATCAGGTTACTTCGCTTAGAAATCGTTCCTGTTATCAGGAAAATCGTCCCTGTCCGGGTCGGCAGCGTCTGATTTTTTCTCTACTTCCATCTCATTCATTTTTCGATCCATTTTCTCCAAGTATTTCGCTGCTTTTTCACGACCTCCCAAACCGAACGACAGTCCAAACGCAAGAGCGAGACCGCCGAGGATCAGGATGAACGCAGAGTTGATGATGGAGTCTGCAACGCCGAGTTGGTCCAGAGCCATGAATAACGCAAACCCGAGAATCGCGTATTTGGCAATTGCCGCCAGAACGTTGGAATCCCCACCCGGCGTGCGTATCGCACTTTTCACGAAACGGGATGCTGCTTCACCGAGCCACATTCCGATACCGAGTATGACGACAGCCGCAAACACGGCAGGCAGATAACCTGCGACGCCAGTGGCCAGATCGACGAGGAATTCAAGTTGAATGACCTGAAGAGCCTCTACTGTAAACAGGAATATGATGAATATCTGTACCACATATCCTGCAATTTCCGAGAGACTCGGTACATCTGTCCGTCTCTCTGCCTGTCCTAGCCCCATCTTGTGCATCAGGGAATTGAATCCTACACGTTCAAGCATACCGGTGACAATACGTTTCGCCCAGCCGCCGAGTACGACCCCGACAAGGATAAGCAGAACGGCAACGGCGATTTGAGGCAACATCGACAGAATGTCGTTAAGCATGCTGATAGCAGGATCGGAAATCCCTTCGATACTCAGCGTCTCCAATGCAGAGATAACTACCGGTATGAGAATGAGTACGAAAACGATCGTACCGATAATTTCGGAGAAACTGGTACCCTTCAGCGTCTTGGACAAATTCATTCTTTCTGCAGCACGATCTGTTCCGATGCTTTGCAGAAACTTCGTCAGAATGTCCCGAACAATTTTAGCTACGAACCACCCAATCAGTAGAATCAGTGCTGCGGCGATAAGATTCGGGATGAAGTTGAGAATATTTTCGAGCATCGAAGTGAACGTCTGACTGAGGCTCTCAATATTCAAAGCACCGAGCACAGCCGGAAGTGCAAACAATAACACCAGGTAAAAAACGATTTGAGCTAAAGTGTCGACTGCTTTGCGTGCAGATGCTTCGTCTTCTGCAGCTTTCGCTTTTACCAGCATGCCGGAAGACTTACCACCTACACTTTCAATCAATTTCTTCAATACAATCGCTATGACATAAGCTACGAGCAGAATGAGCGCTGCTTTCAAAATAGCGGGGAAGGCAGCCGTGATTGTACTCAACATCTCCGATAGCGGCTCTGCGAGCATATCGATATTGAGCATATTGAAAAACCAGATAAACGCGATGATAACAATTAAATAATACACAATCTTACTTATGATTTTTTCACTATCGAACTTCTTCTTCCCATCTTCCTGACCGAACAGTTTGTCATCCAGCTTCGTTTTTTCCAGCCCTTTGCGCACCCCACGGGCGACGATAGCGGCTATGATAAAACCCAGAATTAGAACAAGAAACGCCAGAAGTATCTGAGGTATCTGTTCTATGACGCCTGCAAATTGATCCGTCCAATTGTTCATAATCCTCCTCCTTTTACAATATTTTTCTTTCTCTTACCACTACCCGTATAGGAGGAAAACAAACCGTATTTATCTGAAAATTAGATCAATTATTTCCGGGGTGCGTGTACATTCTCGATATTTCTACTGATTTCAGCTCCTTTTCTTCGAGAACTTCCAGGACCTCTTTCAATACTTCCGGAGAAATCCCCTGAACATCGTGCATCAAAATGACCGACCCCTTCTCCACGTTCCCTTCGATATGTTTTCTGATCGCTGGGGTGTCTGTTGATTTCCAATCCTCTGTATCAAGCGTCCACAGTATGGAAGGCAAGGCTGCAGCATTTTTCACTTTCTGATTTTCCGCCCCATAAGGAGGTCGATATACCCTTGGAGTATAGCCGCTCGCAGCTTCAATCGCTTCCTGAGTCCGTGACAATTCCTCTTCTATTTCCTCTGGAGTCAACGTCCTCAAATCGCGGTGTGTCCACGTATGATTGCCGATTTCATGACCCTGCTCCAAAATTTTTTCTGTGAGCTGGGGGTAAAAATCAACTCTGCTTCCGAGCAGGAAAAAAGTAGCAGTCTGGTCGTATTCATCAAGTAGGTCCAGGATTTCAGGCGTGTGTTTCGGATGAGGTCCATCATCGAAAGTAAGTGCCACATGGTTTTCGTCACTCTCTTTTTTCACCGCCACAGGATGGTCTTCCGTACTCCTGTCATTTTCCTCTTCCCTTTTCTCCGTTCCCTCTACTGAGACTGCAGAACGCCATTTCTCCTTCAACAACCCGCTCACCTCCCTATAACTCACCGTTACTTCTTTCCCGCCGTCTTCAAGGAAAACGAGCTCTTCGTTGGTCATGTACACCTTTTTAAAAAACTCTTCTTCTTTCATCACGCCACTGATATCCATACGTCGCAACTCTTCCCATCCTTTTTCTTTGAATAAGTCCGCCGGTTGAACCATTTCTCCTGATTTCAGGTCCATCATAAACGCCCGTTTTTTCACCGGGTCCCTTTTCCCTGTGAAACTGTCGACATTGAGTACAATCGAATGAACGTTTTCTGCAATAGGGTGAATATCGAAGGACACCGAAAAAGTCGCCGGACGTTCGAGCAGTAACCGCAGGTCCTGGTTTTTCCGTTTTTCATGGAAGGTTTCCTGTGCATCATTTATGTACGTACGTATTCTGTCATTTATGCTCTCCTCCCGGAACACAGGAGCCTGAATGGAGACACGGTACCTTTCGTCCGTTTCTGTCGATGTACGGATCGACATCCCCGGGTAAGCCGAGGAACCGGAAATCTCCTCTTCTCTCACCACCTCCTCCTCAGGCTGAAGCCATACCCAGGCGAGTAGAGATAAGAGCAGAAGGAGGACCACTAGAAGAGATGCGAGTACAAGTTTCAGTCTGATCATCAGGCTCCTCCCCCCTTTTTTTGTAAATTGGTGTAGACTAGTTGCTACCTGAACCGTGTTCCTTTTTTTATACCCTTTTTTCAGAAATGGAAAAACAGATTTGTCTACCGAAACCGTTATGGAATGTCCCTCTACAAAAGAAGCCCCGCACTACTGTTTGTGCGAGGCTTGAAATATTATTTCTTCGTCAGCAGATAAATGAAATACGGAGCACCTATCAAAGCCGTCATCACTCCTGCCGGCAGTCCGTCCGGTTCTAAAACATTTCTCCCGATCGTATCCGCTACTAACAGGAGCCAACCACCGAGTAACAGTGTAAGCGGCATGTATAACTGCGTTCTCGGACCGATAATCGTCTTCGCCAGGTGGGGCGCCATCAGACCGATGAACGATATCCCCCCGGTGACGGAAACCGCAGAAGCTGCCAGTGCCACAGCGATCATCAGCATCGTGAAGCGCTCCCTGCCGATGGGTAGACCGAGTTCGATACTGATAGGTTCTGATAAATTGAGAATATTCATCCGGTTCGCCTTGAAGAAAGTGAGCGGCACCAGAACGAGGAGCCACGGTAGAAGTGCCAGGATGAACGGCCAGTCGGCACCCCAAATATCCCCGGCGAGCCACTGGGAAATGAAGTTCACTTTTTCTCTCTCCGCTGACGAAATAAGGATGATCATCAGCCCGGATAAAGCCATGGAAAACCCGACCCCGACTAGGATAAGACGAATCGGCTGAAATCCGGCACGTCGGTCGAATGAGAAAAAGTAGATACCGAGAGCAGTTGCCAATGCTCCTGCGAACGCCACTAATGGCAATAGATAGATGAAGGTCCCCGGCTCAAGTGGAGCGAACAGGAAAAATAGAGCGACTGCGGCTCCGGCCCCTGCATTGATGCCGATGATACCCGGGTCGGCTAAATCATTTCTCGACAAGGATTGCAAGATGGCACCGGATAAAGCGAGCCCCATCCCGGCAAGAATCGTAATGATGACTCTCGGCAGGCGCACCTGGAAGAAGACGAAATTCTCTTTGAACGAACCCTCCCCCATGATTACAGAAGGAAGTCGGTCAAAAGCGACGGAAGAATAGCCGAGCGCCATCGCCAGGACCGATGTCCCTATGATCAGGAAGGTGAACACGACCATATAAATTTTGAATTTACGAAGTACGGAAGGATGGATCATGTGAAACTCTGCCCCTTTCTCTGCACGATGAATAGGAAGAAGGGCAATCCGATAAAGGAGACGATCGCGGCCACCGGTGTTTCATACGGGGCGTTGATGGTTCGGGCCAGCGTGTCGGCGATCAGCATAAAACTCGCCCCGATCACAGCCGAAGCCGGTAAAACGTTTCGGTAGTCATGTCCCACAAGGGGACGTACGATATGAGGGATCATCAACCCTAAAAACGCCATATTACCTACGAGCGCCACTGCCGCACCTGCAAGAAGCACGATGATGACAAAGAGTGCCCATTTCACTTTCGTCACCCTTTGCCCAAGTCCGATCGCAAGTTCCTCATTCAAACTCATAATCGTCAAATGTTTGGCGAAGAACATGGCGATGAAAATACCGGTCAATACGAGAGGAGCCAACAGCTGCACCTGTCCCCAACTCGTCCCCGACAGCCCTCCGGCTGTCCACATGGAAACATCTTTTGAAATCTTGAATATGAGGCTGACCCCTTCAGCGATACCGAATAAGAAGGCCGAAATCGCAGCACCTGCAAGTACGATACGAAAAGGAGAAAAACCTCCACGGTTCATCGACCCCACTCCGAAAACAAGTGCCATACCGATACCTGCTCCTATAAAGGAACCGATCGTGATCACAAGATAATTCGCATCAGGTAAAAAGGCATATGTAAATGCCAGAGCCATATTAGCTCCTGCCGTAAGCCCGAGCAGCCCTGGATCAGCTAACGGGTTCCGGGTAAGTCCCTGCATAATCGCTCCTGCAACGGAGAGTGCAGCTCCGACAAGCATGGCCGCCACTTCCCGAGGAAGACGTATTTCTCTTAATATCAGCGCTGTTCCTTCCGGTGAATCGCCGGTAATCGCTACCCAGGAATCTTTGATCCCGGAGTCGGCCGCCCCGAACGTCATCGCGATGAAAAAGGAAAAAACAAGCACGACGATACTGGTGCTCCACATTACGATACGCATAAATGTCCCAACTTTTCTATATAAATTCGTTTGATTTCAAAAGAGCGTCAAACAGCAATGAACAGATGACCTGAAGCGGCCATCTGTCCTGCTTTATTACCTGTTATGGCATTCCTGGAAGAATAAATCGATTATTCTTCTCCCAGAAATTTCTCTTTGAAGAAGTCAAGCTGATGCTGAAGAGAGATTGCGTCATTGAAGTAGAATTTTTTCGCATCTGCTTCAAATACGTTCCCGTTTTCCACAGCCGGAATCGACTGATAAGTTTCCGTCTGTTCAAACGAAGTCTCCGTATCCGAATTCTTACTGAAAATGATATAGTCTCCGGCGTACTCAGGGAGCACTTCAGGAGAGATCGCATAGAATCCCGGTTCCATAGCCATTTCTTTCACTTTTTCGGGCATCTTCAGACCCATTTCCTGATAAAGGATTTCTGTACCGCGAGCCCAGTTGTCACCGAATACGTACAATTCTTTCTCAAAGTTTTCGATGACAGTTACTGTAGCATCTTCACCGATTTCCTCTTTGATCTGTTCTCCGGTCTCCTGCGCATCGGCCTTGAATTCATCCACCCATGTCTGGGCTTCTTCTTCTTTGCCTAGCAGCTTACCGATTTCTACGTGCTGTTCCAAATACCCGAGCTCGCCATACGTGTATGTAACAGTCGGTGCAATTTCGTTCAGCTGATCCACATTTTCGGTACTGGCAAGCCCGACGATCAGGTCAGGATCGAGCTCGATGATTTTTTCGAGATTATCGGCGGATACCTCTTCGACCCCTTCGAGCTGACTTTCGAAATTAGGGTTCATTTTCGACCAGGAGTCGACCCCTACAATATTACCGTCGAGTTCGAGGACGTTTCCTGCATAAGAGGATAAAACGACGATCCGTTCCGGTTCATCCGGGACTTCGACTTCTTCTCCGTTCTCGGTTTCGTACGTACGCATGTCCGAAGAATCGGAGGACTCTTCATTTCCGTTTCCTTCTCCGGTTGATCCGTTATCTTCACTTGTTCCACAGGCGCTAAGCGCGGCGAGCGCTACCAAGAGGAACAGTATCATTAATTTTTTCATCTATTTTCGCTCCCTTTGACAAATTGTAAGTAAAGCAGATCGGTTTACCCGTGCGGGGCTCCGGCATGACATCGGCTTCGATATTGAACACTTCCCGCAACGTTTCGGACTGTATGACAAAGTGAGCATTTCCGGCTTTGACAACTTTTCCGTCTTTCAAGGCGATGATATTATCCGCAAAACGTGCAGCCTGATTGATATCGTGGAGGACCATGACTATCGTCCTTCCCTCTTCACGGTTCAATCGCTCCAGAAGTTCGAGTACTTCCAGCTGGTGAGCCATGTCCAGGTACGTCGTCGGCTCATCGAGGAGTATCGTTTCCGTTTCCTGAGCAAGCGCCATGGCGATCCACACCCGTTGCCGTTGACCGCCGGAGAGGGCGTCGATCGAATCGTATTTATAAGTGAATACACCCGTCATCTCAAGGGCCCAGTCAATCATATCATGGTCCTTTTTCGAAAGCTTCCCGAAGCCTTTCTGGTGGGGGAATCTTCCATAAGATACGAGCTCGCCTACTGTCAGTCCCGGTGCACCGTCAGGAGCCTGCGGCAGAATTGCCATACGTTTGGCAAGGTCGCGGGTCGGATACTTGCTTATATTTTTACCGTCCAGGGTGACTGCTCCTCCCTGTTTCGGAAGAATCCGTGCAATCGTCTTCAAGAGTGTGGATTTCCCGCACCCGTTGGCCCCGATGATGGTAGTGATCTGGCCGCTTGGAATATCGACGTTCATATTTTCAATGATCTTTTTATCATCATATCCTACGTCCAGGTGATCGATGTGCATATGGCCCACAGCCAGGCACTCCTTTCTGTTTACCGTTGAGAATGATTATCATTCATGATGATACCTCTTTATACGGGTAAAGTCAATCAGATTCGGTTCAATTGTCATTATTTCTTCAAAATTGAACAAAAACTCTGGATAAGAAAAAACACCGGAAAATCCCGGAGTCAAAGTTTACGGTGACGTTTCAACGCTTTCACGTTCAGCGCAGTGAATACTAAAAAGAATACAAGAAGCATGAATACCTGCCACTGAAGATCACCGAGATTTTCGTTTCTTAGCATAATACCTCGCAGGGCCTCCGCTCCATATGTGAGTGGCATCAGATTTCCGATGAGCTGAATCCAACCTGCAAGTCCTTCCACCGGAAAAAGCCCAGAGAAGAATACCTGAGGAACTATTACCAGCGGGATGAACTGGATCATCTGAAATTCATTCTTTGCATAAGCAGATAACAACGTGCCCAAACTGAGGGCGGTGAGCGCGAGCAGAAGTGTAATGAATAATACCCTCCACAAATTACCGACCATATACATATCAAGTACATAAACGGAATAAAACACGATAAGAATCGACTGTAAAATCGTGAAAAGACCGAATCCGAGCAGATAACCCCCGACCAGCTCGTACCTGTGGATCGGTGTCGTAAGCACCCTTTCAAGTGTCCCTTGCGTGCGCTCCCGGAGAAATGATACACCACCGACGATAAAAACGAAGAAAAAAATGAAGAATCCGATCAGTACAGGACCAGTGTAATGAAAAATATTCATATCCTCCGTTCCATGCCAGTAGTCCACACGGACAGATTCCCCGATCTCCATCCCCATTGCTTGCTGAACAGCTGTTTTTATAAGTTCATGATTTGTAGGGTCAGATCCTTCCAAAAGGAGGATGGGGCGGGCTTCCTCCCATTTGAGAAGAGCGTCAATCTCGGCATTGTTCAATTGCTCCCGTGCCGTTTCTTCATCAAGGATGGTAACCTCCATTCTTCCTGAAGCCAGCTGTTCATAAACAGCTTCCGGAGCTTCGACCACTGCTATTTCCACAAGACGATCATCCGTATCCAGTACAAGCCAAAGCAGTGTAAGCACTAGCATCGGGGCAACTATCATCAGGGCAACACTGCGTTTGTCCCTCCTGAATTGAAGCAGAATCCGTTTAGCGACTACAGGAATGTTCATATATCTCCACCCCCATAATGAAGAAATACATCTTCAAGACTATCCGTGCGAAGCTCCTTCTTCCACTCACCTGGACTGCCTGCAGCGATTACTTTTCCACCACGTAGCATAGCAAGGCGATCACATTTCTCCGCCTCGTCCAATGCGTGAGTCGTTATGAGAATCGTCTTACCGTTTTCTTTCAACTGATAAAATTCAGACCAGATAGAACGACGCAACACAGGATCGAGTCCAGTCGTCGGTTCGTCAAGGATAAGGATGTCGGGGTTGTGCACAAGAGCAATCGCCAGGGATAGACGACGCTTCATCCCCCCTGAAAACTTGAAAACAGGTCTCTCCTTATATTCCGTAAGTCCTGTTATGTGAAGGACATGCTCCATCCTCTCTTTCTTCTTTTTCCTTAGGTAAAAAGAAGCGAAAAAATCCAGATTTTCCCATGCCGTCAGTTCCTGGTAAAGAGCATCTTCCTGAGCCATATATCCGAACCTTTTCATCAAGGAACGCTTCGGCATTTCCTGATCTCTGAGTCTCACTCTACCTTCATCCGGTACAATCATTCCTGTCATTATTCTGACAAGTGTCGTTTTTCCGGAACCGGACGGACCGAGAAGACCAAACACTTCTCCCTTATCCACAGAAAGGTTGATGTCCTCTAAAACTTTGATATTGCCGAAACTGTGGGATACTCCGTTTAGCTCAATCACCTTGATGCCCCCTTCCCTCTTTTATCTGTATTCCCTATGTATGTATCATTTTATACAAAAACTTCATATTTATTTCACTTTTACATACTCCCTGCCAAAACATACCTTCATCTTCCCGTTGTTGAGCCCTTGTTTCCGGGAAAAAGCCCTAAAAGGCAAATAAAAGAGTCTGGTACAAAACCAGTAAATATTAGTAAAAAAGGGCGTCCCTTCCAATGACTTTCATTGGAAGGGACGCCCGAGAGACGCCACGGCTGCATCCGTTTCGATGACATCGATGAGATGTTCCGAATAAGCCAGTTCTGCTTCAAGGGTGTTTTCCACCGGTTTTTCCGGCATGATATCTTTTTTCGTTTCGTCGGCTTTGTAGATCATCTTCCTTACTTCCTTGGAACGCTTTCGCAGGATTTCTTCCGGCGAGCTCTGATTATAACGGGCTCTGGTATGAGTGGCATCAACGATGATGGCTTTGGATTTGAGAACTCCTTGGTCGATGGCCACCTCCACACTTTTTGCGATGAGAAGATCGAGGAGGCCTTCCCCTTTCAAACGTTGGCGGCGGAAGTGAGTGAGGAGACTGGGATCAATGACTTCTTCTTCCGGAGCCATTTCCAGAAAATACTTAAAGGACATATCCACCTGCGCCCGTTCAACGACATCAACGTCCGAGAGGTCATAAATCGTTTTAAGTAGAAGGTATTTGAACATCCGGATCGGATGGATGGCATGACGACCGTTATTATGACAATAGGTATCTTTCAGTTCATCATAGACGAACGAAAAGTCGACCAGGTCATTGATTTTCCTCAAAAAATGACCCTGAGGGACGACCATATCATAGAGCCCTTCATACTGACTGAGATTCATCGATAACTGCCGGTCTAACATCTCATCCCATCCCTCTTTATGTAATGTACCCTTAGTGTACCAAAAACTCCGCCTCTTACAATACCAGGGTCTTTCCATTTCTGTTTCGTCAAATCTCTCCTTTCTTCTCCCCCCCTATTCACCTGTAATAGTTTTCATAAATAGCACGAGCAGTTACCAAATCAAAGATTGAAGCGCCGACGGATTTGAATAAAATAAGCTTATCTAAAGTATTATCCGGAATATATCCGTCCGTGATGAGTCGTTCTAAGTTCCGGGACCCATCAATTTTCTCCGTCAACTCCTGTGCTCTGATCATATCCCCTGATTCACGAAGTGCACTTTCCGCATCCACATGTATTTCGTCAGCAACTTTCAGAACCTGATCAGATATTTCCTGCATCGCAGGTCGGAACGAGCCTGCTCCGACTATAAGTTTTCCTTTCCACTCTTCTTCAGGAAGTTCCGGCAAAACCGGTTCCGAAGAGGTAGTGGTAGTCACGATGATATCTGATTGTTTCACCAGTTCTTCTACATCAGAAACGTGGAACCTCACCTCAGAAAACGTCTTTTCCGCTTTTTCTTTAAAGGAAAGAGCCTTGCTTTTCGATCGATTGAAAATATGTACGTCTTTGACATTACGTGCCACAAGGGCGGACTGAAGATGACTCCATCCTTGAGTGCCCGTACCTATGATTCCGAGCGTTTCCGCATTTTTATCAGCTAAATATTTCATCCCGAGCCCTCCGAGCGCCCCGAGCGCCCCGGTTCGAAGGGCTGTGACCGCAATGGCGTCACAAAGGAAAACCGGTTCCATCGTTTCCCTCATCGAAAATTTCTTTCTGATTTCTTCTGCTTTTACAACATTCATATAGCCCCTCCTCTCAGTTCAAATAGAACACTAACAGAGTATTCCGAAAAATGAAATCGGTTTTTTGTACCTGTATATACGCTATCGAAAATAGACTAAAAGAAACATAGAAGCCCTCTCTGCATAGGTGGTCCGCTACTTTTCACCCCATCTTCAAAAGAGAAACTCAAGCCCTCCCCTCAATCAGAATTATATGCTGAGCATATCTAAATTAGAATCGCTATCATCTCACAATAAATGTCAAAAACATGTTTCGATGTTTTATGTACTGGGTAAAATCTTTAAGAATCTATTCTTAAAAGGAGGATGTATGTGAGCGATAAAAAAAGCAAGAAACAGGAACAACTGGACCGTTTCACAGCTGATGACCGCGATAAAGATATGACGACGAATCATGGCACGAAGCTATCGGAGGATGAGTTTTCCCTGAAGGCAGGCGAACGTGGCCCTACCCTCATGGAAGATTTCCATTTCAGAGAAAAAATCACTCACTTCGACCATGAGCGTATTCCGGAACGCGCCGTACACGCCAGAGGATTTTCCGCTCATGGTGAATTCGAACTCTACGAATCTCTCGAAGAATACACAACAGCAGATTTTCTTACAGATACAAGCAAAAAGACACCGACATTCACCCGTTTCTCTACAGTAGCCGGCTCCAAAGGATCGGCTGATCTGGCAAGGGACGTGCGTGGATTCGCTACGAAATTCTACACAGATGAAGGGAATTTCGACCTGGTCGGAAACAACATACCTGTCTTTTTCATTCAGGACGCCATCAAATTTCCGGATCTCGTACATGCGGTGAAGCCTGAGCCTCATAACGGTATTCCGCAGGCAGCCAGTGCGCATGATACTTTCTGGGATTTCATTGCGAACAACCAGGAATCTGCGCATATGATCATGTGGGCGATGAGCCCACGTTCCATTCCACGCAGTTTCCGGATGATGGAAGGTTTCGGCGTACACACCTTCCGTCTTGTGAACAAAGAAGGGAAAGCGCATTTCGTCAAGTTCCACTGGAAACCGAAGCTCGGCGTTCACTCCCTCGTATGGGACGAAGCACAAAAAGTGAACGGAAAGAACCCGGACTTCCACCGTGCCGACTTATATGAAGCTATCGAGAACGGAGATCACGTCGAGTACGAACTTGGGCTCCAAATCATCAAGGAAGAAGATGAACATACTTTCGATTTCGATATCCTCGATGCTACGAAACTGTGGCCGGAAGAGGATGTACCGGTAAAAATCGTCGGAAAACTGACGCTGAACCGGAACGTGGACAACGTATTCGCAGAGAATGAACAGGTCGCTTTCCACCCTGGACATGTCGTGCCGGGTATCGACTTTTCAAACGACCCGCTTCTTCAGGGACGTCTGTTCTCGTACACGGATACTCAGCTTACAAGACTCGGCGGACCGAACTTCCATGAAATTCCGATCAACAAATCCGTATGCCCATTCCACAACAACCAGCGTGACGGCATGCACCGGATGACTATCAACCGTGGTCAGTCGAGCTACCACAACAACTCGTTAGCTGATAACCATCCACGTACAGTGCCGCCAGAAGAAGGTGGATTTGAACATTACCAGGAGAAAGTGGACGGCAAGAAAGTACGCAAGCGTAGTGAGAGTTTCAAAGACCACTTCTCCCAGGCAATTCTGTTCTGGAACAGTATGAACGAATATGAAAAAGGTCACATCAAAGATGCGATCAGCTTTGAGCTCGGCAAATGCCAGCAGACAGCTGTCCGGGAGCAAGTTGTAGATATGCTTTCCCACATCAGCAATGACCTTGCTTCTTATGTAGCTGACAACCTCGGTCTTGCAGCTCCACAGGATCAGGCGGAAAATATCACGAAATCTTCTCCTGCTCTAAGTATCGCTAACTCTGTACAATCACCGGAGACCCGCAAAGTCGCCGTTCTTCTTGCGGAAGGTTTCAACGGAAAAGAGGTACAGGGTGTGCTTGACGGTATCGATAAAGCCGGCGCAGACGCTGAGATTTTCAGTACCAAACTCGGAAAAATCAAAGCGGATAACGGAGACACAGTAGAAGCGGACCATACCTTCCTCACTGGTGACTCCGTCCTGTTCGATGCTGTCTATGTTGTAGGAGGACCGAATCTCGATAAATCCTACAAAGACAAAGCTAAGTATTTTGCGAAAGAAGCATATATGCACTTCAAACCCATTGGAGCTACGCACGACGGAAAAACATGGATCGAAGAAGAGGAGATGGCTCATCAACCAGGTGTCATCACTTCCAGCGATCTTGAATCCTTCGGCGAAGATTTCATCAGAGCAGTTGCTGCTCACCGTTTCTTTGATCGCGAGCTCGTATAAATGAAAAATCCCCGGATTCCTAATCGAATCCGGGGATTTTTACGTTAACAGCCTGGTTTTAAAATTATGTAGGATTCTTGTTGTCAATCGGCTAAATAGTTCCTTACTCCTTCTGTCACAGCCTGAGCTACCTGTTCCCGGTGATCTCTTGTTTTTGCCCGGCTCAGTTCATAAGCATTCGAGACATAGCCAAGTTCCAGCAGAACCGCTGGAGAACTGTTTTCCCGAAGAACGTGGAAATCTCCATGCCTTGTCCCATCATCCTGGTAGGAAGTGCGGGCTACGAGTCGATCCTGGATAGCTCCTGCAAGCGATGGAGAACCATAGTAGAACGAGCTTATTCCTCTGGCGTTTTCGGATCGACTGGAATTGTAGTGTACACTTACGAATGCATCCGCATTGTATGTTGCCGCAAGTCCTGCTCTTCCAGGCAAAGAGACATAACGATTTGATGTTCTCGTCATGATAACTTCAGCCCCTGCGTAACGTAGCGCACTTGCCACAGTCTGAGCCGTTGCCAATGTCAGGTCCTTTTCAAGCGTCCCATCTCTGCCTATCGCTCCGGGTTCGTATCCCCCATGTCCGGCATCGACTACAATCGTAGCCTTCCCAATAGAAGAGACAGCCGGTGAAGAAGATGCTGAAGGTGTCGATGAAGCTGTTGCTCCGGAAGAATTCCCTTCACTCGTCAGAAAACCTGCGATCCATGCGGCGGAACCATCACCGAGCCGAACTTTCACCCAGCCGTTTTCTTTCGCCAGCTTCCGGTAACTATCACCGTCACTGGTCACACCGAGTATACGATTCTCTGTCCCCGGTCCACTCCGCAAGCGGACAGAATCAGCTTTTACAGTCACTGTTCCAGAAACATTCCCGGAAGATGAATGATCAGATCCGTTGGAGACAAGATAATAGCCGGCGACCCAGCCATTTTGTCCATTATAATCAACGTTTGCCCAACCGTATTTCTCTTCCTGGACCGTAACCGTCTGACCTCCAGGAATCGCTCCGAGCACAGCAGCTCCATCAGCAGGTGCTTCCCGCATCAGTAGCGATGTCGCATCCACTTCTTTCTCTACCTGCTCGTTAGCGGACGCTGTACCTGCAACGGTGAAAATAAATAAAAATGCAAATAATAGTGCAGCTACCTGTTTACCGATCGATCTCCCTCCTTATCTCCAGGGTAGGCCCTGGTACAGCTATTGTACCATTTTTCTGTAAAACGAACATCAAGCTTATGGACTAAGTTGGTACCTGGTATTAGGTGTTGCCATACAAAAAACCTCCCTGAGCTCAGGGAGGTTAAGACTTATGACTTACATACTTGCCACTTTTTTCTGTTGATAAATGGCGACCATGTTATAGAGAGAAGTCCGTTCCGACTCATCAAGCGGAATCATCGGTAGACGGACACTTCCGCAATGTACACCTATATAATTCAGTGCTTCTTTTACCGGAGTAGGGCTCGGTTGAGCAAACATACGGTTCATCATCGGAACGATATATCCGTGAAGATTGGCAGCTGTGGTGACGTCACCTCGTTTGTAACTAGCCACCATGTCTTTCATTTCGTCCCCGATAACATGCGATGATACAGAAACCACTCCTGCTGCGCCGATCGAGAGCATCGGCAACGTAAGACTGTCTTCCCCAGTGTAGACAGAGAAGTCCTGCGGAGTCTGTGTAATGATATGAGTCGCTGCATCAAAATCACCGCTTGCTTCTTTGACAGATACAATATTGTCGATTTCCGATAATCTTATGATGGTAGACGGCTCGATATTCACAACGCTTCGGCCGGGTATATTATACAGCATGACAGGAAGGGAGGTCGCTTCTGCGATTTTTGAAAAATGAAGATACAATCCCTCCTGTGAAGGTTTGCTGTAGTATGGAGCCACGAGCATAATACCATCTACACCGACACTTTCTATTCTTTTTGTCAATTCCACGGAAGCTTTTGTGTTGTTCGAACCGGTTCCTGCAATGACAGGGACCCGGCCGTCTACCACTTCCACTACGAAGCGGGAAAGCTCGACTTTCTCTTCCGCAGTCAAGGTCGGGGACTCCCCGGTCGTGCCTGCTATTACAAGGCCATCCGATCCATGAGTGATCAAATGTTCCACGAGATTTCTCGTCCGGTTATAATCGATGTCCTCCTGATCGTCAAACGGTGTCACCATCGCCGTAAGTACTTGTCCAAAGTTCATTTTGCTACACACCCTTTTTACAGATTTTTAAATTTGAGGTGTGGAGGACCAAAACAAAAGGCAACAACGAGCCCCGAGAGCCGCTGTTGCCGTAGAAACATGTATGATCGTTTCTCCGTAAGATAGCCCTCCATATAGTTACCTATATGACAGTTCTGTATCTTTTAAATACCAGAACCAGTGATCAGAATTATGAGGTTTCTGCCACTTCGGCAATTTCCCCTTTCAATGCATTTCGAGGAAGCTCATACTTCTCTATGCACCTACTAATGGTTATTGCACCTCTACCCCTACTTCAAACATTAGTTGAAATAAGATAAAGTATTGAATTACCTCTAACATACCAAACGATAAGAATAAATACAATCTTTTCCGAAAAATTTTCAAAAGAAAAAATGGGACCTTCTTTATGCAGAGCACGGCATGACCTTTTTATATCACCAGTCTCCCCACCCGCTGAAATCAACGGAACCTCTCCATGTCGCGCTTTTTTTAAATATCATGTTATGAATTCAGGTAAGTGCAAATCTCCCACTCCGAGAAGTGAAGCTGTATGGTCCATGTAAAGGGTATATGTATTATCAGGTTTGCCCCTATGCCAAACTAAAGTACAGTCTTTTTTCCGAGGAGGGAGGCCAGGGAGTTGAACTAAAACGTTCACAAGAACCACTCTCCTCTATATTAAGAGCGGTTCTCCAATTCTTCGTATAAACTTTTCATCCTGATAATTTCTTCTTCGACTTCCTGTTTGAGAGCACGTGGAGATACGACACGCGCTTTATGCCCCCATTGAAGAACCCATGTCACCAGCCCGGTGCTCATTTTCCCTTCTGTCGAAAGGAGAAAGTGTTCATCATCGATTTTTTTAACCGATGCTTCAAGGCCGAATCTATCGAGTACGACATTCAACAGCGACTGATGGAACTCGATTTCCACCCGGATATTTTCCCCGGAAAACATGTGAAAGCTCTGATTTACATACTCCTGGACATTAAAGTCCCCTTTTTCAAACGTTTGCTCGGAGATCCGTATATCCCGGATACGGTCGAGACGGTAATGACGCATCTCTTTCGTTTTCTTAAACCATCCTATCAGGTAGTAGAAATCATTCTGCCAAATGAGAGCATACGGTTCCACTTCATATTCGTCCCCATTCCTATGATACTCGAACGTTTTATCCATGTTATATTTCCCGTACTTGAAATAAATGACCCGTTCATCGGAAATGGCACGGTGTACGTGATCGATGTTGATTTTGATCTGATCATAATCGTTGGCAGTCATCTGTGAGAAGATAAGCGGGTCAGGGAGAGTTCTGGCGATATGAACACTGGTCATTTTCCCTAATTTCTTAATGAGGGACTTCTTTTCTTCTTCGTTGATGAAACGCGCGGAAAGAATAGCATCGTTCAATAGTCGAAGCTGATACGTTTCAAAAAGTCGATCCTGAAAACTATAGTACACTTTACCGAACTTACCACGGTTTTTCATAATTTCGTAGCCGAGGTCCTCTAATACGTTCATGTCGTTCTTCAAGGTTCTGGCATCGAATTCTTTTTCTACATTGAAATACTTCCGTAACTTCCGGCTCAGTTCAGCGATACTCAGTTCATTGTTTTCGTCCGTTTCTTCAAACAGAATGCGTTGTAATATTAACAGTCTGGTGTTGTTATTCAACTCCAATTGCTCACCCCCACGGCCCGTAAAATATAACTAATTGATATATCTTAAATTCATAGTAAATTTTCAGTACTTTTATGTCTATAATTTCCGAGCAAAAAAATCACCCTATGCTTCAGGAAAGCATTTTTTTGTATATCTACCGGGATATATTCATTGCCCGAGCTTCAGAATAGAGAAAACAAACACCCCTTCTTTATTCCTAGGTCGGGATTTCCCGTTTTCTCAGGATTTGCAAATTCATTGTCACTTTTGAGCGACAAGCGTATAATGTTTCACTAGTCTAAGAACGGCAAAGGGGAATACATATGGCAGAACAAAACTATAGCAAAGTCTTGGTTGCGGCGTTGCTGATTTCAGGTTCTTTTATTACGATTCTGAATCAGACGCTTATGATTACGGCCATCCCTCCTATAATGGAAGAGATGAATGTATCAGCCAACTCCGCCCAATGGCTGACAACCGTATTCATGCTCGTAAACGGGATCATGATTCCGATCACCGCTTTTTTAATAGAAAAATTTACGACGAGACAGTTGTTCATGGCTGCGATGGGTACGTTCCTGGTGGGAACGGTACTCGGCGGTGTGGCCTTCAACTTCCAGAGCCTGATTGCAGCACGCGTCATCCAGTCGGCTGGGGCCGGTATAATGCTACCGCTTATGCAGACGGTCTTCCTGCTTATCTTCCCGGTTGAAAAACGCGGAGCAGCGATGGGATATATCGGCCTCGTCATTTCCTTTGCGCCTGCCATCGGACCTAGCCTGTCCGGTTGGGTTACGGAAGAATTTACGTGGAGATACCTTTTCTGGTTCATCTTCCCACTCGTCATTATTATGATGACCGTAGCTTACTTCATTTTAAGGAACGTAACGGAATTGAAGGACCCTAAATTGGATATTCCTTCTGTTCTTCTTTCGACATTCGGGTTCGGAGGCTTACTCTATGGGTTCACAAGCGCCGGAAACAACGGCTGGGGCAGCCCGGTGACACTCATCGCTCTCACGCTCGGAGCGCTGATTCTTTATGCATTTATCAAAAGACAGCTCAGCATGGCTCACCCGATGCTTGAATTCCGTGTCTTCAAACTCAAAACATTTTCGCTTACAACGATTATAGCTGCCTTCACTTTTATGGGCCTGATCGGGTCTGAGACCCTGATTCCGTTATTCATGCAAAATATGCGTGATTTCACCGCTTTTGAATCCGGGCTCGTTCTCCTGCCGGGGGCTCTGATTTCAGGGTTGATGTCTCCAATCACCGGTAGGATCTTCGACCGCATCGGAGGACGTATTCTCGGGGTGGTGGGTCTTACCATCATGACCATAGGAACTATTCTGCTCGGCGTGTTGGATACAGATACAACCATTACTTACCTTATGATTGTATATGCCATCCGTATGTTCGGTTTTTCCATGGTGATGATGCCAGTGACTACCTCCGGCCTGAATGAATTGCCGAACAAGCTGATCCCTCACGGGGCTGCTGTGAGCAATACGATGAGACAAATCGCCGCTTCTGTCGGTACCGCTATTCTTGTAACCCTGATGACTACAGCCAGGGAAACGACAGAATCGATCGCATCCATCGATCGTCCAGATATTTTCGGCGTTAACTTCGCATTTTTCGTGATAGCGGCTCTTTCCGCCGTATCAACGATTATGGCCCTTTTCATTAAGCGGACGAGTCCTCCGAGTGATGAACAATGGGATGAATGGGAAAGAGAAGCCCAGGAAAGAAAAGTGGAAAAAGATAAACGATAAAGCAGCGAACGGATAATCCCGTTCGCTGCTTTATCGTTTATCTGAAATTTTTCTCCATCGTGACATGCGGGATATTGGCATCCATAAATTCCCCGGAAATCGTTTCGTAGCCAAGGCTTTGATAAAACCCTTCCGCTCTTGTCTGAGCATTCAACTTCGATTGATCGCGCCCTTCTTTTTGAACATGCTCTTCCATTTCAAGAATGATCTGTTTTCCAAAAGAGGACCCTCTATACTCTTCCAGCACACATATACGTTCGAGTTTCCCGTAATCATCCATAACTCGGAGACGGGCAGCCGCTACAGGTTTGTCTTCTTCATAACCGACAAAATGGACAGCTACTTCATCAAGTCCATCATGTTCTTCTTCTTCGGTGACCCCTTGCTCCTCCATAAAAACTTTCCGGCGTACTGAATAAGCATCCTGTTTTTCCTGATCCGTTTTTACAATACGTACTTCCAAGCTATTATTCCCCTTTCAATCGGAACGTTTCATACACGCTCCAAGAATCATTATCAAGCTGATACAGAAGTTGGAAACGGTCTATCCGGTCGGAAAGATCGAACTTCGACATCCTGAGACTTTCATAAACATCGGAGAATTCGTCATCCGAAAGATTTTGAGCAATTGTGATATGTGGTACGAAGGCATGCTCTCTTTCACCCTCGAGAGCACCCTTATGCATCTCATCACTCAGGTTCTGCAGATCATTATTAGGTTCGACTTTCAAGTATATGACGTTTTCTACAGGTTTGAATGACCCTACTTTTTTCACTGCGATGTCAATAGGCTTTGTATTTTTCGCAATTTCATCCAACGCAGGTATGATTGTTTTTTCAATCTCTTCATCGTTCGATTCGAATGGATATTTCAGCGTAATATGCGGTGGTACCAAAGCATAGTGCGTGTCATATCGTTTTCTGTAGGAATTCGCTTCATCCTGGACTTTTTTCGATGGAAAAATTGCTACTCCGTATTTCATCTTAGGTCCCTCCTATTTATTTTCCTATTATTGTAACAAGTCCCCGTTTGAAATCTTTTTGCCAGGAGCCCCATGTATGGACGCCACCTTCGATTTCATGGAACGTGTAATCAAACGGTTTTCTCTCCAGATAAGTGTTCAATTCACGGTTAGGGGTAAGAAAATCCTTACTCACCCCTTCTGTAGTTATCACTTCTGTCTCCTGATCGCCGATCGTATGATAAATGGAAAGCGGCGTGAAATCACTTGCTTTCTCCGCTTCTTCCAGCACTGTGCTGTTAACGAACGGACTCTGCATAATGACGTTTGAAAACGTATATGGGTACCGGCAAGCTATCATGAAAGCGAGAGAGCCTGCCAAGGAATCCCCGATCAACGTACGGCAACTGGACATACAGTGACTCGGGTACTTCTCATCAAGAAAAGTTACGACTTCATTCACGATAAAATCTATATAGTTCTGTTGACGCACACCTTCGGGATGATATTTATCCTGCCGGTCGAATTTGTCATCATAATGGATGCCGACGAAAATCGTAGGGGAAATCTGCCCGTTCTCATGGAGTTCATCACTCAATGTTGCAGCCCGACCCATCTGAAAATAGTCGTCTCCATCCTGCATGATACAGAACTGATATTTATACAGCTCAGAAAAATTCTCCGGCAAATATATTTTCAGTTTCATATCTTCTTTAAGATACTCACTGGAAATGGTATGTTCTTCGAATGTTCCTTTTCTTTTCACATCAACACCCCTGGTTCATTGAATTAACTGATAAATGTTTCCCTGATTTGATGAATTCCAAACATTCCGTTTCTATTTTATCATACATACATAAGGAAAGTTATCTATAAAAACATTTGACATAAACGGAGTGCTCATAGTATATTATTAGATGTCTCAAATACAAATTACATACGGGCCGTTAGTTCAGCGGGAGAACGCTTGGTCGACAACCAAGAGGTCGCTGGTTCGATCCCAGCACGGCCCACTTAAAGAAAAGTTCTTTTCCTCACTTTGAGGGAAAGGACTTTTTTTGATGCCACTTCCGCTTTTCGCTCGATACTTTTTTGTATCATTTACACATATCTCATGTAAAATTTAAGAATACCCACTTTTACAGAAAACCAGAGGTGAAATTATGGCGCAGAAAGAAGAACGGTATTTTGTGGGCATTGGTGCTTCCGCTGGAGGGCTTGAATCCCTTGAACGTTTCTTCAAAACGATGCCGAATGATACAGGACTCACATTCATCATCATCCAACATCTTTCTCCCGATTTCGAAAGCCATATGGATGAACTTTTAAGACGCTATACAGGTATGGATATATATGTTGCGGAAGATGGAATGGCCACAGAGCCGAATGCTGTATATCTCATTCCACCGCGAAAGAATTTATCAATCTATCACGGAACGCTTTACCTGAAGGAGCAGACCGGGCAGAAACATCTGAAATTGCCGATTGATATTTTCTTCAGATCCCTGGCGAAAGACCAGGGCAAACATGCGATAGGTGTCATACTATCTGGAACCGGCAGCGACGGTACCCTCGGGGTTCGCGCTATCAAAGAAGAAGGTGGAATGGTGATCGTAGAAGACAAAGCGACAGCCAAGTTCGATGGTATGCCGCGAAGCGCCATCTCTACTGGGCTTGCTGATTATACTCTCCCTCCTGATGATATGTCTGAAGAAATGGTTACTTTCATTAAACATCCGGTCAACCCGGATATACAATCTTTCAAAGAAACCCCTGATAATGATATGCTTTCACGCATCAATATGATCATGCGCACCCATTCAAAAATAGACTTCGATAACTATAAGGAATCTACGGTAATGCGTAGAATCAACCGACGTTTAAAAATCAGCCACCTTGTTAAATTGGAAGAGTATATCGATTTTCTGGAAGAATCGGAAAAAGAAAGGAATATTCTTCAAAAAGAACTGTTTATAGGTGTGACCGGTTTTTTCCGTGACCCGGAAGCTTTCGAAAGCCTGGAAGAAAACGTACTGCCGAATCTGGACTTCACTAAAAATTCGTTACGTATATGGTCGGCAGGATGTTCCACCGGGGAAGAGGTTTATTCTCTTGCTATCCTTATCAAAGAGTACATGGAAAAAAAAGGGTTGGATACCGATGTGAAAATATTCGCAACCGACGTGGATGATACTGCCCTTGATATAGCCGGGAACGGCTCTTATCCACAGAGTCTCGTATCGGATGTAAGCCCCGACTTGATAGCTAAATATTTCGTCAAGGGCGAAGAGGGATACCAAGTATCAAATTCTCTCAGACAAATGGTCGTTTTCGCTAAACATAATTTGATCAAAGATCCTCCATTCTCCAGACTCGATCTTCTCGTCTGCCGTAATCTTTTCATATACCTGAAAAGTGAAACTCAACAGCATATACTGAACAAATTCTATTATTCTATCCTGAAAAATGGTTATTTGTTCCTCGGTACCAGTGAAACGTTAGGGGAGATGACGAATGCTTTCTCTTCCATCGATAGTAAATGGAAGATATTCGCGCCAAACGAAGACTTTCAGCCGTCTCTTCCCTCCGGTATCTCTTTTTACGACAAACAGAACCCGGAAATCGAAAAGACGAACCAGGTCGCTGCTGCCTCCTCGGAAAATGTGAACCTCGAAAATGTGCTGCGACAGGCGGTTTCGAGTATTTCTTCCCCGTCGCTCATTCTCGACAGTAATGATCAACTTGTTCACGTAATCAACGATATGTCCGAATATCTTCAGCCCCAGCCAGGAAAATTCTCGAACAATTTCAATACCAATATGTCCCGGGAACTCACACTCTTTGTGAATAATATGTTGCGTCGCTTGAAGACAGAACGCCAACATGTCAGGCTGAACAACATCATGAACGGGAGCAGAGAAGACACCTCTCTCTCCTTAAGCGGTTACCCTATTGAAATAAAGGATCAGGTTTTCTATTTCATCAGTTTTATCGAGACAACTCAATCCGAAGAAGATAATGAGAGCGATGATGATATGCCCGATGAAATGAAAGAACGGGTCCGCTACCTGGAATCTGAACTTCAACTGGCTCGTGAAGGCCTGCAGGCAACTGTGGAAGAGCTTGAAACCTCGAACGAAGAACTGCAATCTTCGAACGAACAACTCACCGCTTCAAACGAAGAATTGCAGAGTACAAACGAAGAATTACAATCTGTAAACGAAGAACTATACACGGTAAATAATGAATACCAGGAAAAAATAGAACAGCTTACAAAGGCTAACAACGATTTGAATAACCTTCTCAACAATACGGAGATGGGGGCCTTATATCTCGATGAAAACCTTTCTATCCGTCGTATCACCGCGGTCATGAAGGAAGTCTCTAATCTCCGTGAAGAGGATATAGGAAGACCGATCACTCATATATCTGTAATGCCGGGGTATCCCAGAATCGTGGACGATATCCATCAGGTTCTTGATTCTCTCGATAAAAAAGAAACAGAAATCGAAGACAAAAATGGGCATCACTGGTTCGTGCGGATCCGTCCCTATCGCACAGAATATAATTCCGTAAATGGCGTAATCATAACGCTCATGGAAATTACAAGTCTGAAAGAGGAACGCTCGAAAGTTGTCGAAACCCATGAAAAATTTGAACAGGTGCTAGAAATCAGTAATATGGGCTGGTGGGAATACAACGGTCGTACCGATCACTTCAATTTATCCTCCTCCTTTTTACAAAATTGCGGGTACGATAAAGATATGTTTCCGACCAGTCTGAAAGAAGTCAGTGATTATTTTCAGACAAATGATATAAAGAAAGCTTTTGAAAAGATGCTTACAGGGTATAAGGATACTATCGACTTATTCGCTTCCTACAGATGTATGGATGGCAGCTTTATACCAGTCCATTTCCTGGGAAGAATCCTGGAAAAAGATAATGATGAAGACCCGCTTCGCATCGGAGGAACTATCATAGACATTTCCCATTACACACAGCAAGGAGAATAGACTTATGGAACGAATGGAAGAAGTAATTGAACAAATATTACAGGGGCATAATGTAGAGGATTACAAAAATGACACGAAAGAGGAAATCCTATCTACTCTTTCCGTCTATCATGAAGAACTTCAATACCAGAACGAAGAATTGAAACGAACGAACCATCAGCTCACTCTTATGAAAGAAAAATACGAGTCACTTTTCTATGATGCACCGATCCCCTACCTGATAGTTGATGACGCCTTCCTGATCACGGCTCATAACAATAAGGCTTCCGAACTGTTCGAAACTAAGGACTTGAAGGGAACGAAACTGTTTCAATGGATTAATGAGGAAAGTCAGGACGCTTTCTATTTTCATACGAAACAGCTGGAACATCATCAAAACCCTCAGCCAGCCGATGTCACTCTCTTAATCGATAGTCAGGAGAAACACGTCCATGTAGAGAGCAACTATATCGATAAAGGTCAATATCGCATCGCGTGTATCGATCAGACAGATTCTGTCAATCATCAAAAACACGTCGAATATCTTTCTATTCATGATCAGATGACTAATTTATTCAATCGTCGACACTTTGAACAGAAAGTAAAGGAGTTCGATTCTACCACGCACTTTCCTTTAGGATTCATCATGGCAGACATTAACGGACTCAAACTCATCAACGATGCCTTCGGCCATGATAAAGGAGACGAAGGCATTCGAAAGGTATCTGAAGAAATGCTTTATCATGCACGGCCTTCCGATCTCATCGCCCGTCTCGGCGGAGATGAATTTGCTATACTTCTACCGAATACCACGGAAAAAGAATTGAAGGAGATTCGGTCCCGCTTGGAGAAATCCTGCATCATCAAAGACGATAACAACCTCCATATCACCACTTCCTTCGGTTCTTCAGTGAAGAAGATGGCCTTTCAATCGACAGAAGAAGTACTGCAACTTGCAGAGAACCGTATGTATCGCAACAAACTGTTTCAAAAAAATAGCCACCGTACCAGCTATATCAACAGTATGATGGCAAGTCTTTTTGAAAAAGTCCCACGTGAAGAGGCGCACTCGAAAAGGGTCAGTCAGCTCTCCGAACGCCTGGGGCAAGCTTTGCAACTTGATGACACCCGGCTGTTGAATTTGAAAACAGCGGGCATGCTTCACGATATCGGCAAAATAACTATCGACCACTCTATTCTCAATAAAGAAGGACCTCTCTCCGGAGAAGAATATGAAGAGGTCCAGCGTCATTCAGAAATCGGGCACCGTATCCTGAACTCCTCCGAAGAGTTCGCCGACCTTTCCATGATCGTGCTCTCTCACCACGAACATTTTGATGGCTACGGCTATCCTCTCGGTCTTTCAGGAGAGGATATCAAGCTTGAGGCGCGTATCATCCATATTTGTGACGCATATGACGCCATGGTAAGCGAACGTCCTTACCAGGACCCTCTATCGAGAGAAGAAGCAATCCAGGAACTGAAAGATAACTCGGGCACCCAATTCGATCCTCAACTTGTCGAATTGTTTATAAACGAAGTTCTTAAACCATGAAGGTTTCCAACCTTCATGGTTTTTTTCGGAAACGGTATATTATTCTGGACGAAAATTCTGTAAAATCATAACTAGTGAAATTTAAATTAAAGGCTTAGTTATCGTTCCTAGTTGATTTTTCATCTCTACAGGTGGAAGCTTGCCGCGGGCATGACTTAAAATTACCGGAATCTCCCTACGTTCAATTCCGGTAATTTTAAGTCATGCTTTCCCGCAGGCGTCTCCCCCTTCGTTCTAAAATCAACAACAGCTTTAAGAGAGCCTTATTAAAAATCTAAACAGCCTCGACCCCCCCTCTCATTCACAACTTTGTCACACCTCTGTGACAAAGTTTTCACTGTTCATGAACAATTTGTGAACTGTTTACATATTCATTGCGAATGGATGTGGTCAACCCCTATGATGGGAATACGCGCTTACAGTACTGATATCAGAAAGGAGTCTGGTCATGAAAAAACAATGGCTGTTTTCCGGTTTGCTAATGTCATTTCTTCTTTTCCTTGGCGGATGCGAACCGTTGGCTGTCTTCGATCCTAAGGGTCCACAGGCAGCATTGTTGAAAGATGTCATAATGATTTCTATTTGGACGATGCTCGGCGTTGTCGTTGTCGTATTCGCCATGCTTATATACATGCTCGTAAAGTATCGCTCTTCGAAAACACCTGCTGACTACAAGCCACCCATCATCGAAGGAAACAAATGGGTAGAGGGTCTTTGTGTAGGAATTCCAGTTTTGATCATCGTTTTTCTTTCCATCGTATCTGTGCAGAGTACGTACGAAGCGGAAAGCGTACCTGAAGGATACAAAGATCAGGAGCCGATGGTCATCTATGCCTCCTCTTCAAATTGGAAGTGGCATTTCAGTTATCCAGAGCAGGATATAGAAACGTTGAACTACTTGTACCTTCCTAAAGACCGGCCAATCGAGTTCCGCCTGTATTCTTTTGATGCTATCTCAAGTTTCTGGATCCCTCAACTCGGAGGACAGAAGTATGCAATGACAGGAATGCTTACGAAACTTAACGTCGCCGCTTCGGAGGAAGGAGAAATATGGGGTCGTAACTCGAATTTCAGCGGAGAAGGTTTCGCGGAACAGACGTTCAATGTCAACGTGGTGTCCCAACAAGAATTCGATGAATGGGTGACGGAAGTCCATAATACGGCTGAACCTCTCGATGAGGAAACCTTCAACGAATTATTGGAACCTGGTCATCTCGGCCAGAAGACATTTACCGGGACTCACCTTTCCTTCAACCCTGCTCCCGAGGAACATACAGAGCACCAAGGGGAAGAACATGAAGACATGAATGAAGAAGAAATGGATCATTAAAGAGAGGAGTCTTACGGATGGAATTTTTTGAACAATTCGCCGTTCCGAATCCTACCCCCACCATTTATCTGTCCATGGTCGCAATCGGCCTGACACTTATTGCAGTATTGGCAGGTATCTCCTATTTCAAGAAATGGGGCTACTTATGGCGGGAATGGCTGACGACGGTTGACCATAAACGGATAGGAATCATGTATTTGATTTCTGCCCTATTGATGCTTTTCCGCGGAGGAGTGGACGCCCTGATGATGAGGGCTCAGACCTCCAGAGCGGGAAACGAACTGCTCAGCTCTGCTGAATATAATGAGATATTCACGACACACGGAGTCGTCATGATATTCTTCATGGCGATGGCCTTCATTACAGCTCTCATGAACTTTGTCGTACCACTTCAGATCGGGGCACGTGACGTGGCTTATCCACGACTGAACGCTCTGAGTTTCTGGCTATACTTTATGGGAGCAATGCTTTTCAACCTTTCCTTCGTAATCGGAGGATCACCAAGTTCCGGCTGGACTTCCTACTTCCCGCTTGCCGGGAATGAACTCAGTCCTCACATCGGAACGAACTATTACATGATCGCCCTTCAAATTGCAGGACTGGGGACGCTGATTACCGGAATCAACTTCATCGTTACGATTTTCAAAATGAGAGCTCCAGGCATGAAGCTTATGAAAATGCCGTTGTTTACATGGACAGCTCTGATTACGAACCTGCTGATCACATTCGCCTTCCCTGTGCTGACGGTAGCCCTTGCGATGGGGACAATGGACCGTCTTTTCGGCACCCATTTCTTTACGATGGATAACGGAGGAATGGCGATGCTCTGGGCAAACTTCTTCTGGGTATGGGGACACCCGGAAGTGTATATTCTCGTCTTGCCGGCATTCGGCATCTACAGTGAAGTGATATCCACATTCTCCGGTCGTAACTTATACGGATACACTTCCATGGTCGTCTCGATTGTCGTCATTTCGACACTCGCTTTCCTTGTATGGGTCCATCACTTCTTTACGATGGGGCAAGGGGCGTTTGTAAACAGTATATTCTCGATTACTACTATGGCCATTGCCATACCTACAGGGGTCAAGATATTCAACTGGCTCTTTACGATGTGGCGAGGAAAAATCCGCCTGACAGTACCTATGCTATACTCTGTAGGGTTCATCCCGATTTTCACTATCGGTGGTGTAACCGGAGTCATGCTTGGTATTGCTAGTGCCGACTATCAGTACCACAATACGATGTTCCTTGTGGCTCACTTCCACCTCGTCATCATCCCAGGAGTCGTCTTTGCGATGCTTGCCGGTATGACTTACTGGTGGCCGAAGATGTTCGGTTTTATGCTGAATGAAAAAATCGGAAAATGGGCCTTCTGGAATATCGCTATCGGTACCTGTCTCGCATTCTTCCCGATGTTCATCGCAGGACTGGATGGCCAGGCACGCCGTATGTATACGTACTCGGAAGAAGCCGGGTTCGGTATTTGGAACCTTCTTTCCTTCTTCGGAGGATTAGGCCTCGCCATGGGTTTCATCCTTATTGTGTTCAACGTATATTACAGTGCACGTTACGCCACACGCGATATCGGAGACGATCCATGGGATGCGCGTACCCTTGAATGGGCGACACGCACACCGGTACCTGAGTATAACTTCGCAGTACAGCCGGTCGTAGATTCCCGTGAACCTTACTGGGACGCCAAGCATGAAGGGAAAACACTGTTCAAGGATAAAATCAGTGATATTCACATGCCGAACAATAGCGGGATGCCGTTCATCATGTGTGTGTTCTTCTTCATCTTTGGGTTCGGTCTTGTATTCAGCCTTTGGAGCCTTGTTATCGTTTCTTCTGTAGGTATAGCTGTGTGTCTGTTCCTCCGTTCATTCGAACAGGATGACGGACGTCATATACACGCTGAAGACGTACAGGAAACAGAGAGAAAGATGGGAGGTGACGACCGATGAATATCGATCATTCGAAACCGCTCGAGTACAGCACGGAAACCAATGACATGAATATAGTCGGGTTCTGGGTATTCATCGGCGCAGAAATCGCTTTGTTCGCTACCCTCTTCGGTGCTTATTTCATCCTTGAAGGTCGTACAGGTGGTGGGCCGTCCGCCGGTCATCTGTTCGTCATTTCCACACTGATGATTCAAACTTTCGTGCTTTTGACGAGCAGTTTCACCATCGGCCTGGCGGTGAACGCGATGAGACTGGGACGTAAAGGGGCCACTATAGGACTCTTCCTTATCACCCTTATATTAGGTCTTGGATTCGTAGGGGTCGAGATTTATGAGTTTTATGAATATGTCCACGAAGGGCTGAACTTACAGACTAGCGCCTTTTCTGCAGCACTATTCACGCTTCTCGGCACTCACGGCGCGCACGTTTCCTTCGGACTGTTCTGGGGGGTTGCGATCATCATTCAGCTTGTGAAGCGCGGCTTCACCCCGGCAACTGCGAATAAGACGTTTATCTTTTCCCTTTACTGGCACTTCCTGGACGTAGTCTGGATTTTCATATTCAGCTTCGTCTATCTGAAAGGAATGATGTGATATGAGAGAATTATTTCCAGCGAAACAGGTCATTGGATTCGCCACCTCTCTCGTTCTGACAGTCATTGCCCTTCTGGTATACTTCATTGATATGAGTTTCCAGGTCGGGATGATCATTCTGCTGATAACTGCTTTTACACAGGCAGGACTGCAACTTGTCGTGTTCATGCACGCCGGTGAGTCCAGTGATTCCGATTCCATCTATTTGAACACTTTCTATGGAGTTTTCATCGCACTGGCCATCGTATTCGGCTCCCTACTTGCAATGGTATGGGGCTACTGAAGACAAAGAGACGACTGCATGATATATATAAAAGCTACCTGAAGAATAATTTTTCCAGGGTATAATTTTCAGAGTAGCTTATATAAAGGAAACCCGGTCACCGTTCGCTTTGAATGGTAACCGGGTTTTTTGATTATGTAAATGTGAATGTGAATGTGAAAGACAGTCAAGTAAGTGTATACACTTACTTCAACAACTTATACATGTAATATTCATTCCGGTACTCCCCATCGATTTTCAGTGAGTTCACCTTTTCTCCTTCTATCTTGAACCCCATCTGTTTGTACAGATGAAGAGCAGCACGATTATTTTTCAGAACAGTCAGTTCAAGACGCGACACACCCCGTTCCCTTGCCCATTTGAACCCCTGTCGAAGAAGATCTTTCCCAACTCCATGTCCTCTCCATTCCTCTTTTACCCCAAGAGCCAGATAAGCGGAGTGTCTAATCCTTTCCAGCTCATTTCCTTTCAACATAATGAACCCTGTGATTTCTCCCTCGTTTTCCCCTATGATCAAAGCCGTGGAACTGTCTTCAGTAATTTTTTTAATCAGCTGTCTTTGTTCATTTTCACTCATCACACGTTCTCCAGGGGCATACAACATAAACCCGGATTCATCAAGCTCTTTATTGAACTTTAAAAATTGTTTGGCATCATCAATATCAAGGGCTCTATACTCCATTAGCCCTCCCCCCTTCTTTATACGGGCGCATTTCATATACTCAGCTCCACCCTGGTTCCTTCGTAATTTCTATTCTCAGGGCAAGCCGGTTCCGTTTTGTAATGAATTCCTATTAACAAAACCCTAATCCACTTAGGAATTAGGGTTTAAGCATTCATTTTAATGATTGAGTCGTTTATCGTCCTTTTTGAATTTCAATGTCAATTCCTCGGAAAGAACCAAGAATAATCCCATCATGAAAATGAACACCGATCCCATTACAAGACCGACACCTACCATTGTTAGTGTACGATCTCCTACGCCTAATACACTTACAAGGAAAGTTAAAATCCCCAAAATAAGTAGCGTAGCACCCGTATATTGCACTATATTCAACGTTTTCTTATCCATTTCCATCACCTCTTACTACTATTATTACCCCTGTTCACAAATTTGTCAAACATTTTTGGTGGCGCTTTCATAAATATTTCCCGGGAAATTTAGTCACTATCGACTTCTTCTGTCATCTTTTATACATGATTCCCCGGAGATACGTTGGAAGTTTACCGAAAAGTACCGATGATTCAAGTTGCCCTCCCTCTGCTTCAGTACTCAGCACCTTATCTCTGTAATGCCGGTGCGTACCAAATCAAAAATCCTCCTGATCCGGGACTAGTCTAAATCGGAATCAGAAGGATGTGTACTGGATATTTTAAATTTGAACGTTCTTTTTAGTCTGTTGATAAAGCAAAAGTAAGTTTGTAGTCTTTCAGAAAACTTCTCACGATGCCTTCTCTTATCAATCCGTTGACATAAGCCGTTACAGCAGTTCTGTACAGGAGCCAGGCAGGGATTTTTGTAACTTCCACTTCATATGCAGTACACATGGCTGAAACGAGTTCTTCATGTGACACTTCCCCATTCTCCTGGATAAAAGATTTGACCCAAGTAAGCAGCTTCTCATGATACTCGATATTCTTCTCCACTGTAGAACTGTAGTCTTCCTCATATGTCCCGTGACCCGGAATTGCACCCTTTGCGTCAACATTCAACAGCTTACGGAGCGTGTCGATTTGAATCGAAGCATCAGTAATATAGGGGATTCTATGTTTATGAAGATATTCGGTTCCGAAATACGCATCGGCAGCGAAAAGAACCCCGTCAATCGTAAGGGTGGCCTGACGATAGCTATGCCCGGGCAGAATGGTTACTTCAGCTTCGATGTCTCCGATATGTACAGTCCCTTCCTCCACGACTATGTCGATGGTAACCGGAGGTCCCTCTAAAAACTTGTTACGCACATCAGGGAAAGGATCATTCCCTCCAAACAGGTAGAGGGGCTCGAGTACAGGATTCTCTATAATTGCAGATTCGAGTGCAGGCGCCCACGTTTCCACTTCGTATTTTTCACGGACAAAAGCCGCTCCTCCATAATGATCCGCATGCGCATGCGAAATAAATAGATGGGTGAGCGGCATACCGTTATCTTCTATATACCTGATCACTTTCTTCACTGCAGAACGATCAATGCCCGCGTCAATCAACAATCCGGTAGTACCCTTATGAACGTAACCGATATTCACGGCACCATCGAAATAATAAATACCCTCAGCAATGTTTTTAAAACTCACTATTTCTCTCCCCTTTCAGCTTCTCTATTATATAGATTCGCTGAAAAAGGCACCTTTTCCTGTTACATCAGAATATACTTTTTCCTGAACGTGCGACGGCACCGATTTACTCTGTTTGTTCACTTTATGGACAGTAGATGGTGTATACATCAAATCAGTAAGCTGCTGGTACTCCAGGCGATCTTCTTCCCTCATCTGCCTGCGTTCTTTCACTTTTTGATCCAGCATAACCTTCCATACGTTTTCAAGGCCTGTCGGAGAATGTTCACGCTGAACAACACGATTTTGATAATCCTGGTATTGATAATTATTTATCGGCAGAATATAGCCCATCGTTTTCTCCCCCCTTCTCTTACTTACATACCCCCTTTCTTCTGTATTTACTCATGTGAACAGTAAATATTCTTCAAGGAGAAGTTATGAAAGAATATAAAAATCCAGAGGTGTGATGAGATGCTTCGCTGATGGAAGTCAAAATGACAACAATAACTCTGACTACCCGTGAAGGAGCAGCTCACCTCAGGCTACGGGCCATCATTTCTTATTCAGATATATACGCAGGCCAAATATTCCAGGGATAGGTGTCCGGTGGGTAAGACGTGAAGGTCATATCTTCTTTTTTGACAGGATGAGTCAATACAAGCCTATGTGACCAGAGAGCGATCTGCTGACCAGGATGATTAACATTCTGGCCGTATTTCTGATCTCCATAAATCGGAGTACCGAGATGCGCCAGCTGGACGCGTATCTGGTGCGGCCTGCCTGTGTGTAGATCGATCTCAAGAAGACTCATTCCCGCCTCCTCTTCTTTCACTTCATACTCAAGTTCCGCTTCTTTTCCGTGCTTGTTATCTTTTCCTACTACGTATACTTCATTCTTCCTTCGATCTTTGACGAGATAATTTTCGAGTTTTGCTCTCGGGGCATCCATTTCCCCGCGGATAATCGTCAAATAGTATTTTTCCATAGCGTTTCTCCGAATCTGATCAGAAAGACGGGAGGCGGCTTTCGACGTTTTCGCAAAAACCATCACACCTCCGACGGGGCGATCCAGACGATGCACAAGACCGAGATAAACATTCCCCGGTTTCTCGTAACGGATCTTAATATCCCTCTTCAGAATCGTCAATAAATCATCGTCTCCACTTTCATCTTCCTGCACCGGAACATTCACCGGTTTTTCCACCACAAGCAGATGGTTATCTTCAAATAATATCGGGATATCGATAGTATCCCCTCCTTTTCCAAACACTTGAATAGTCTTAGTCAGCGTCACCCACGTGAATGCGGGAGACACTTGAAAAGCGGGAAGAGGCTTCTGTAATATCAGACTCTTCTAAAGCAGGAACAATAAAGTGCCTACCCGCCGTATTGTTAAGTACAGCTACATCGATAGTTGCCAGTTGTTGCTTTCTATAGAGCCAGTTGTCTTTCTTCTCAAAAGCCTGAAGCCTCTTTTTCTTCAAAGTTACCGTTTCCCTGCTCACTTTCCGAAAACGGAGGTTCAGATACGTATCATCGTAGGAAATACCTGAAGTCTGCCAACAAAACACTCCCCATCCTGTAAACAACACTATTGCTGCGACAGGGACGAGGACCCAGGCAGGTGCAAAAATAGAAACAGCCACGATTGCCACCACTGAAACCAGAAGACCTTGCCATACATAGTAAGGAATACTCTTGAAAGGAGGTCTTTTCAGCTCGGGTTCTTCTCTATAATATTCTGGAAGGTACTTATCCAGAAAGGCAGGAACCTGGTTTTTTCGGAGTATAGGAATCAGATACACCGTACTTTCTTCCATACGCCCTCCACTGACACCTCCAGCGACTTCCACATAGATGTAGCAGAGACCGAATATCTGTCGGATCAGATTCTCCTTCACAATGACCGCCTGGACGCGGTTGACCGGAATCGTACGCTGACGCTTTTCAATAAGTCCATAAGTCATGTACAGCTCTGTATCATACCTTGTAATCGTGAAGTTCGCATACTTGATGATTGTCCAAACGATACCAGCTCCCCATACGACGAAAACAGATCCGATTATAAGAGAGATGAGCAATTGCAGAGCGAGGGAAAGCACCCATACCGTCACTTCCTGATAAATTTCTTCCGGGATGATCTGGTTCGCCTGTGAAAATAGGAGCCAAAGCAGACCGATAATCAAGATTGCATTGTCAGACGTTGCTCCTGTAAGAGCGAGTCTTGGATAAGAAACGACTTTCGAAGGATATACTTTCTCCTTCTCCGAATCCGACTCTGATTCAGTTTCTGTTTCTTTCCCTTTTCGCTTCAGCTCGTTCTGGACGCTTTCCCCCTCTGAAAATGTCACTGCTGACAGCGAAGCATCTACGTTTTCATCACTCCCGGCCGTTTCGATCTGTACTTTCGTCAACCCGAAAATACGGTGGATAAGCGCTTGGGTCAAATCTATGGACTGGATTCTGTTTTTCGATATACGACGTTCCTGGCGAATGAATACACCCTGCTTGATCCGTAATTCCTCTTCTGTGACGAGGTAAGAGAATCTGAGCCATTTCATGGAAGAGTACACGAGCAGAAGCAGAAAGAATACACCGATACCTAAAAATATATACCATGTCATGCCTCTGCTGAAGGAAACTACAATCACCGGCAGAATACCGAGAGCCATATCCTTCATCGTACGTAAAAGCTGGAAAAAGATTGCTGCCGGATGAAGTCGTTTTTCATACATCGTCTTCATCCACCCTTGCAAGCTGCGAAATTCTGTCACGTAAAGCAGAGGCTTCACTGTCAGAGAGCGCAGGGATTTCATGAGTCGTTGCTGCTGTTGATACGGTTACCGTGGCGAGAGAGAACCTTTTCAAAATTGGTCCCTGCTTGGTATCTACGTGCTGGACACGGAGCATGGGGATGATCGTTCTTCGTCTTATAAGGATGCCGCGCTGGATATATATTTCCTGCTCGAATACTTCATACCTCCAACGACGCCAACGAAGTACCGGTATCAGATACACAGAAAGCAACAGATCGATCAAAAACAATACTACCGCTAAAGCTATGACCCATCCAGGCCAAGACCAGTATATGTAGGAGGCTATGGACCCGGCGATAAGAATCAATGGAATAAAAAGGAAAATAATGGCGGTCCATCGCCATGCAGAGATGGCTGATCTTTCGATGTGATGTGCGGGAGACTGACGCATATGCTCCCTCCTTCCTGGTTCAATTATAACGAATGCCACTTGTAATTGCGAAAACTTATATGGGAGAGGAGTTTTCTTCACGCAAAACGTCCGCTTATCTGATTCAGTCTCCTGATCTTTATGTAACACGTCTTCTCCTCTATCCCCAGAGGACAAAAAAACGGCACCTTATTCGAAAAGGTACCGTTTCTCCTGTTTAATAACCGATAATGTTGAAACCGGAATCGACGTGGATGATTTCTCCGGTCACCCCACGGGAAAGATCGCTCATGAGATAATAAGCGGTATCTCCTACTTCTTCCTGTGTCACCGCACGACGAAGCGGTGCACGCTCCTCTATTTCAGTCAGAATCGAGTTGAAATCTCCAACACCTTTGGCACTGAGTGTGCGGATAGGTCCTGCTGAGATAGCATTAACGCGGATATTATCTTTTCCGAGGTTGCTCGCCAGGTAACGCATATTCGCATCAAGGCTCGCTTTTGCTACACCCATCACATTATAGTTCTGCACGACTTTCTCTCCACCGAGATATGTCATCGTCAGAATGCTTCCGCCTTCAGTCATCAACGGTTTTGCCGCACGCGCTACCGCTGTCAGTGAATAGGAGCTGATATTCTGCGCTGTAAGGAACCCATCGCGACTTGTATTCAGGAATTCACCTTTCAGTTCTTCACGGTTGGCGAAAGCAATGCAGTGAGCAAGACCATGAATAGTTCCTACATCTTTTCCGATAGACTCGAACGTCTGGATGATCGATTCATCATCCGTCACATCACACTCATAGAAAAGAGGTTCCTGTCCCTCGAGTGTTTCTGCAAGTTCACGCACGGAATTCCCGAAACGTTCACCGACATACGTAAACACGAGTCTAGCTCCCGCTTCATGCAAAGCGCGGGCAATTCCCCATGCAATGCTTCGTTTATTCGCTACGCCCATAATGACGTATGTACGACCTTCTAATGATAAATTCATCAAAACCCTCCTAGAGGTTAATATTTGTTATTAGTACCTGCTCTCATTTTATTATACCTTTCCTGAAAAAACAATTACACGAGAAAATTCATAAAGGCGGATGCCATACCGAAATATATCAAAATGGAAATCAGATCGTTGATTGTCGTGATGAACGGACCAGACGCAACAGCCGGGTCAATGTTCATACGATCCATGAGGAGCGGGACGAATGAACCAGCGATAGTAGCTACGATCAAAGCTGACATAATCGAAATTCCCACGAGAGCTCCGAGGAAGAAATTCCCCTGCCAAACGTAGACAACGAGAGTAATGATCACACCGCACACCACTCCGGTGATCAAGCCTGTAGAAGCTTCTCTCAGCAACATCCTGCCTTTTCCCTGTTTTCTGATCTCTCCCGTAGCGATTCCCCGGACAGCTACTGCCAGTGCCTGAGTCCCTGTGTTACCAGCCATACCGGCAATGAGCGGAATGAAAATAGCGAGAATCGCCACCTGATTCAGCTGATCTTCGAATTGATTGATAAGGCTGGCTGTCAGACTGCCGAGAAACAGCAGTGCAATCAGCCAAGGTAACCGTTTTTTCGCAGAGATGAAGGCATTATCATTCGGTCCGTCCACATCTGATATCGCCGCGAGTTTGGAATAGTCATCACTCGCTTCTTCATCCATGACGTCCATAATATCATCGACAGTAATGATACCGAGAAGATGATTCTGAAAATCTACGACAGGTAGAGCAAGGAAATCATAATCTCGCATCATTTGCGCGATTTCTTCCTGGTCTTTAGCGACAGAAACGCTTACCACTCTGTCACTCATCGCTTCTTCAATCGTCCATTCAGGTTCTGAAATGATCAGGTCCCTGAGAGAAATGACACCTGCAAGTTTCTTTTCTTCATCAACGACATAGGTGTAGTAAATCGTTTCTGCATCTGGTGCTTCTACACGAAGGTGTTCCATCGCTTCCTTCACCTTCATCGATGCTCTTAACGAGACGTATTCCGTCGTCATAATCGAACCGGCAGTCTTTTCTTCATAATGCAAAAGATCTTTTATTTCCTGGGCGTCCTCTTTGCCCATAATAGTAAGAAAACTGGCAACTTTGTCTTTATCCAGACGATTCATAATATCGACGGCATCATCAGAGGACATTTCGGAAAATACATCAGAGGCAAACCGTGGGTCCATTTCGGAAAAATACGGTTCAACATCTACATCATCCACGTGTTCCATAACATCCGCTATCTCTTCAGGAGAGACGTACATGTAAACCTCTTTACGGAGAGGCTCATCCAATTCCTCGAAGATTTTTGCCTGATCATACGGATGTAGTTCGAGGAACTCTGCCCGGAACTGATCGATTTTCCCCTCTTTCAGGGATTCCTCCACTTCGTTCCAAACTTGTTCGCGTTCCTGTTCATCCAAATGTTCCATGTGAACTCGCCTCCCTCTGTTATAATAATAAAAGTGAAAGCTTCCTGCCTAGAAGCGATAGCATAAGCACAACGGACCGGCTTCGGGTGTTCTTCCCCGAAAAGGGACGGAGTGTTTATGTCTCGAGCTTCTGGAAGCTGTAACTGGATAATAAAAGTGAAAGCTTCCTGCCTAGAAGCGATAGCATAAGCGAACCTGACCCTATGTCGAACTCTCCCGCACCAGTACAGGCTTCTTAAGAATTCGGCTCTGTTATCATTCTTTGTTGATTTTTATCTCTGGGTTGGAAGCTTGCCGCTGGTCACTTCCGGTGATTTTTTGTTCATGTTCCTCCCGCAGGCGTCTCCACCCTCCGTTCTAAAATCACCAACAGGCTTTAACAGAGCTAAGAATGTAACCATAGAAATCGCAAGTAAGATTAAGAAAGGGGTCTATTCCATGACTTACGATATAATCGGAGACGTCCACGGATGCCTCGATGAACTGAAACAGTTATTTTCAGAACTCGGCTATCATTTCGATAAGGGGATCCCTGTCCATCCTGAAGGGCGGACGCCGGTATTCGTCGGAGATATAACCGACAGAGGCCCGGATTCCCTCGCAACCATTTCATTTGTATACAAGCTGGTAATCGAGCAGAAAAAAGGCCTCTACGTCCCCGGCAATCACTGTGACAAACTATACCGTTTCTTTCGTGGAAATCCGGTCCAGGAAAAATTCGGTCTGGAAACGACGACATATGCCTATCGGAGTCTATCCGAACAAGAGCAGATAAAAATACGGAACGAATTCATGACACTCATCGAAGCGTCCCCCTTGTACCTGGAACTTCCAGAAATCAATACTGTAGTCGCACACGCCGGTATCCTTGAACAGGATATCGGTGCCATGAATAAACGCATTCGTTCTTTCGTGCTATATGGCGCCACCACCGGAAAGACATTCAAAGACGGGCGTCCGGAGCGTCTTGACTGGGCCCGGAGCTACCGCGGCTCTAAGAGGATCGTCTACGGACACACCCCTGTGCTGGAGCCGAGATTCAAAAATGGTACTGTCAACATCGACACCGGGTGTGTCTACGGGAACAAACTTACAGCCATACGTCTTCCAGAGGAGTCGATCGTTCAAGTACCTTCTTCTCTTTCTTTCCAACCGGAAAAGTTCGCTTCCTTCGAGCAGAAAGAAGGAGAAGAATGAAAGTGCATCTCCTCACCCGTCCATGGGTGTGTAAAGGCAAGTTCGGCACTGTGCAAAGCTTGACCGGAAGTCAGTCGAAAGTCGTCCCCTTCCCCATAAAGCGTATCACCAACGAGCGGATGGCCGATAGAAGATAGATGTACTCGTATCTGGTGAGTTCTGCCCGTTTCGAGCTTTAAGCGCAGAACACTTCGAGCTTCTTCCTCTTTCAATACTTCGTAATGAGTTACAGCAGGCTTTCCTTCGCTCAAAACTTCCCTTTGAATGATAGAATCCTTTGCTCTCCCAATCGGAGATTTCACCGACCCGCTTTTTTCTTTCAAAATACCTTCTGCTAGCGCTACATACGTACGGCTCAGCTTTTGTTCTCTATTGTAAAAAAGAGAATGGATGTAAGGGTGTTTAGCAATAAGCAGTAAGCCGCTCGTATCTTTGTCCAGACGAGTGACCAAATGAACCGTCCGCTTCAAATTCTGCCTTTCATAATGACCCAGAACGTTCTGTACCACCGTATTGTGGGGATGAATAGCGGACGGAGTTACAGCTATGCCTGCAGGTTTATTAATGAGCAGAAGGTCTTCATCTTCATACACAACATCAAGAGGCTCGTGTCCCGGTTCATAGGGGTAAACCTCGATTTCCGGGAAGAAAACGGAAAGCCTGTCCTCTTCGGAAAGCATATCGTAATGCTCAAGAGGCCATCCATCCCGCTCGAACCGTCCATGCTTTTTCAATTCTCTGACCATTCGACGGGAGATAGACGCTTCCCGGCGCAAAACATCCTGGACCCTGCCTTCTTTCTTTACAATAAACTCTTTCTTCACTTTCAGTCTCCCTGTGTATACTGATCTGATATAAAAGATTCATGAACTCGACGCCAGAACGGGAAGGGGCGAAATCTGGCGAAACGTACCTTTTCCTTCGCTACCCGGCATTGGATGGATTCGACGTTGCTATAGGTTCTGGTCAGATGGTCGATTGTAAACAGAAAACTTTTTTCATTCAATGGACGGAACATACACGTATGATGCCCGGGAAGAACAAGAGGAGAGCCGATGGTACGGAACACCCGGTTGTTGATGGAGGCCATCTCCGTCACCTGGATCGCTTCAAGAGACGGGTGAAGAATAGCCCCGCCGAGCGCTTTATTATAAGCTGTACTCCCGGACGGAGTCGAAATACAAAGTCCATCTCCCCGGAACGTTTCGAAATGGTCCCCTTTGATATCGATATCAACGACGACCGAGCCTTCGGAGGTTTTGATAGCACATTCATTAAGTGCCAGGTGACGCTCTTCTTCTTCATAGTCCTTCTGCTTGATCATGACTTCAAGAAGCGGATATTCCACTACCTGGAAAGGTGTTCTCGCTATCTCAATAATCAACTTTTCCACCTCTTCCGGCATCCAGTCCGCATAAAACCCAAGGTGACCAGTATGGATACCGATGAAGGCTGTCTCATCCAGACGGTATACATATGTGTGGAATGCCTCAAGAAGCGTTCCATCTCCCCCCACCGAGATGACCAGTTCCGGTTGTTCTTCATCATACTCAAGTGTGAATTCTTCTAAGTAATTCTTAATCTTCGAACGGAGATCATTGGACTTCCGGTCTCCTTTGGATAAAATTGCGAATTTCATCGTTCTCCCACCTTTCTCAGTCCCTACTGTCGTTCTGTTTGTAGTCTTCCTTTTTGCGAAATTCTTTGCGGGCTTCATACACTTCATCTTTTATTTTCGACATTTCTTCATCCAGACGAAAAGCGGCTTCACCCGCACGTTTCAAACGGGATTTGATTTCCGGAGGAATCTGACCGGAGTATTTGTAATTCAGGGTATGTTCGTTCGTCGCCCAGAAGTTCATTGCAAGGGTGCGGATCTGGATTTCTGCCAATACATTTTTCTGACCGTGTATCGTTTCCACAGGGTAGCGGATGACGACATGATAAGATCGATAGCCACTGTCTTTTTTCTCGGATACGTAATCCTTTTCTTCTACAATGGTGAAATCACTGCGGTGACGCAGCATTTCTGCAATGACGTAAATATCGCTCACAAATTGGCAAACGACACGGACCCCTGCGATATCCTGCATTTCTTCTTCAATACATTCAGGATTGATCGCTTTCTTTTTCGCTTTTTCAATAATGCTGCTCTTTGGTTTTACCCTGCCTGTTACAAATTCAATCGGGGATTCCTCCCCTTCGAAATCATATTGCTGCCGCATTCCTTTGAGTTTCACTTTCAACTCTTCGACAACTTGGGCATACGGTGCAAAAAAAGCTTCCCAATTCATACCGCGCACCACCTTATTCGTACATCTATAATGGTTTTTAAGTGATTTTATGTTCAAAACCATTGTATCATAATACCATAGAAAACAGTCTGTACACATCGCGTCATAAACGAATTTTTCCGAGAGGAGCACGAAGATATGAGTCAGGAAATCGAAATCGAGTTCAAAAATTTGCTTACTGAAAACGAATATAAGAGAATGCTTGAAGAATTGCCTTTCGATAAAACACAATTCGCTGAACAGACCAATTATTATTTCGAAACAAAAGACCTGAGGCTGAAACAGTACGGAGCAGCTCTCCGCATTCGTCATAAAGGGGGTAAGTGGACGATGACACTGAAAGAACCTCATCCGGAGGGGCTGCTCGAAACGCACGATACGATTGATGAGCACGAGGCTGATTTATGGATTCAGAACAAAGGAAACGCTCAACCTAATATCACAAAACAACTCGATGCTATGGGTATCGAGCGCAGCAATCTCCGTTTTCTTGGGTCCCTAGCCACCCGGAGACGTGAAATCGATTATCATGATACGACGGTAACTCTTGATTTCAGCAGATATTTCCAGAAAGAAGATTACGAATTGGAAATAGAATGTACTTCCAAACACCAGGGCCAAGCTGTTTTTGATGAACTTTTACATGAATTTTCGATTCCTCGAAGAGAGACGAAAAATAAAATTCAACGATTTTATGAAGCCAGGGTCGAATCGGATTAGTTGTCGCCACCCCTTCCCCTTGCTACAATGGAAAATACAGATAGGAAGGGATCAACATATGACACAGGAACACCGATCCATTTACGAAGCGATCGGAGAAGAGCGATTACATGCTCTTGTCGACGCTTTCTATAAACGTGTAGCTACCCATCCGGAACTTACACCGATCTTCCCGGATGATCTTTCAGAAACGAAAAGAAAACAAAAGCAATTTCTCACTCAATTTTTTGGTGGCCCTCCTCTCTATATACAGGAGCACGGACACCCGATGCTGAGAGCCAGACACATGCCCTTTACGATTACACCTTCGAGGCGTGATGCTTGGCTTTCCTGCATGAGAGAAGCTGTTTTTGAAGTCGGCATTGAACAACCATATGAACGGCTCATATTGGAAAGACTTACAATGACGGCAAATAATATGATGAATACACCGGAAGACGAGAAAGGGGAATCTATGTGAGTTGGAGAAGCTTAAGCCAGACGGACAATACGTTCCAGGGCTTCCAGGAAGGTTTTTTCAATTTACAGAAGCGACCTATCGAAATTTATGTATTCGTGGATCCACTCTGTCCTGAATGCTGGTCGCTTGAACCTTTTCTTAAGAAACTCACGCTTGAATATGGCAGATATTTTAAAATCCGTCCTATACTGAGCGGCTCTGTAGCAAATTTACAAAAAAATTGCCCAGACAAGCCGGAGAAGCTGAAGAAACAATGGGATCATACCACGTCCCTTACCGGCATGTGCTGTGACGGAGATGTTTGGCTTGAAAACCCGGTTTCCTCACCGTTATCGACAGCCCTTGCAGTCAAAGCTGCTGAATTTCAAGGCAAAAAAGCCGGCATGAGATTTTTAAGAAAAGTGCAGGAGTATGTGTTTTTGGAGAAGCGAAACGTTTCTCAGGAAGAAGTATTGATAGAATGTGCTGAGAAAAGTCAAATTGATGTCGGAGAATTCAAACGTGACCTTCACTCCGAAACAGCTAAGCGTGCGCTAAGAGGCGATATGAAACTGATGCAGGAAATGGAAGTGAATGAAACACCGACTCTGGTCATTTTCAATGAATCAGAGGAAGATGCGGGACTGAAGATTACTGGCCTTTATGACTATCATATTTATGTAAAAGTATTGAAAGATATGCTTCAGCAAAATCCCGCCCCTTCCCTGAAACCGAACGTCGAAGAATTCATGAAACAATATCGCTTCGTGGCTAATAAAGAAATCGCCGTCGTGTATGACTGGACGGAAAAAGAAGCGAAACGCGAAATGCGAAAACTCGTATTGAAACAGAAAGTACGTGAGGTCCCTGTAAAACACGGTGTTTTCTGGGAATATGTGTAACACATGAAGCAGGCGCTATGCAGCGTCTGCTTTTTCATTTTTTATCCTTTTATAAATAGCATACAAAACAAAAACCGAACACAGTCGTTCGGTTTTTGTTTTATGCTATTTAGTTTGGTCCCAAGTACTTAGTGCAAACTTATTTATTTATCAAGCAGACGTTCCATCTCGTCAAGCTTCTGCTCGAATACATCAAGTGCTTCAAGCACCGGGGCCTTGGAAGTCATGTCCACCCCAGCTTTTTTCAATACTTCAATCGGATAGTCACTGCTCCCCGCTTTCAGAAAATCTTTGTAACGTTCGACAGCCGGGGCTCCTTCTTCCTGAATCTGGTTGGCCAGTGCTGTTGCGGCAGAATACCCGGTAGCATACTGATAGACGTAATAGCCCATGTAGAAATGAGGTATTCTTGCCCACTCGAGTCCAATCTCTTCATCGATGAAAGTGTCATCTCCGAAGTACTTTTTATTGAGCTCATAATATAGTTCTGTAAGTTTCTCCGCAGTAAGTGCTTCCCCGTTTTGTTCCCTTGTATGAATATCATGTTCAAATTCAGCGAACATCGTCTGACGAAAAACGGTGCCACGGAATCCTTCCAAAAAGTTATTCAGCAGATAAAGTTTTTCCTTCTCATCTGTCGTCTGTTCCACCATATAATCATTCAGCAACGCTTCATTGGTGGTAGAAGCTACTTCTGCCACGAAAATCGAATAGTTACCGTACCGATATGGCTGGTTCTCATGAGTATAATAGCTATGGAGAGAATGGCCCAGCTCATGTGCCAAAGTGAAAAGATTATCCACATTATTCTGCCAGTTCATAAGAATGTAGGGGTTCGTGCCATAGTGACCGGAAGAATAAGCACCGCTCCGTTTTCCTTTATTCTCCTCCACATCTATCCAACGATTATTGAATCCTTCCTTCAACTTATCCACATAATCCTCGCCCAAGGGCTTCAGGCCTTCGATCACTTTTTGTTGCGCTTCTTCGAAGGTCACGTTCATTTCGACTTCTTTGACAAGCGGCGTGTAGAGATCATACATATGAACGTCATCAAGTTCCAGAACACGTTTTCTTAACCGCACATATCGATGCATGAGATCCAAACGTTCGTTCACCGCTTCAATCAGATTATCATACACCGTTTCCGGGATTTTATTGGAATCCAGTGCCGCCTGTCTCGCATTATCATAATTACGTACAGTAGCTTTGAAATTATTCTTTTTCACATTCGCGCTTAATGTTGAAGCGAAAGTATTTTTAAAAGCTCCGAACGTATCATACATAGCTTGGAACGCCTCTTTGCGCACTCTCCGATTATCGGACTTAAGGAAATTCATATATCTCCCGTGGGTCACGTCCACTTCATTTCCGTCTTCATCTCTTATTGATGAAAAAGTCAAATCAGCATTATTCAACGCTCCGAATGTTTGCGCCGGAGCACCGGCAATCTCTGAAAAGCCTGCCAACAGCTTCTCTTCTTTTTCAGAGAGGATATGATCTTTTTGTCTTATAAGTTCATTCAAAGTATGCTCATAATGTTTCAAAGGATCATATTCCTTCAAAAACTTCTCGATCGTCCCCTCAGGAAGTGAAAGAATCTCCGGAACGATGAAACTCATCGCCTGAGATGCTTCAGTCAACAATGTCTCTGCTTTTGTATTCATTTCCTGATAATAGGCATTCGTTGTATCCTGGTCACTCCGCATATGAGCGTAAGTGAATAGTTTTCCGAGTCGTTCCATGAAGCGATCCTGTAAATCGAATAATTCGTACAGACGTTTTCCAGAGTCCCCGAGCGTATTTTCGAAAGGTGGAAAATGCTCCTTTTCTTTCTTCAACTGTTCAAACTCTTCGTACCATGCTTCGTCTGTTTCAAAAATATCATCAAGTTTCCACGTGCGTTCTGTCGGAATTTCTTCCCGTTTCGGTAGTTCTTTCGTTTGAGCCAATGAAAAAGCCTCCCCTTTACTTGAAATTCTCAGGATGATTTATCCCTACGTTTCAATTGTATCATTAATTCCTTATCCTGCCGTAACGCCTGCTCTATGTTTTTGGGAAAGGGGATCTCCTTTCTTTTGTACCAGCTCCCTTCCCTTTCTTCGATAAATCCTAAGTACACCAACTCTTTAAAATAATATTCTATCAAATCCATCTCTTCATTTCCGAGAACATCCGATACGTGAATGGGAGGACAGGAAATTTCACCGCCGATCTCAACGCCGGTAACATAAGTCACTAACACTCTGGATTGCCAAATGACAGCCGGTGTATCATAAAGAGGCTGATAGCGGAGTGGCAGAAAACAGATGGAAGGGAGAAGGAAGGGAGCAATATGATTCAAATAAAGGAATTGGTAAAACTGACGGTGTTTCGCACTTCCCATTCGGTGCGGAGTTGTACGATAATAGTATACAGATTGCACCCACGAATCCATAGAAATACCTATTCGACGCGTTTCAAAAAGCTCAGGTAACTTGAACTGGAACAATGATCGCGAACACTTCTTCGTTAAAAGTTTTCTGGAAGATAGAGACTGACGGATAGTGAAAATAGAGAGGGAGTTTGAATGAGGGGAAAAAGAATAGAAGTGCAATTGATCGCCGAAACGATAGAGGAAGCTTCTTAAGAAAGCAGAGAAAGAAATTTTGGGGTATGTTCCTTTCACTTTGTCCTCTGATATGAACCAAAGCGGTATAATACCAGCCGTTCGGTACTGTCTGGAGCGTCGTTTTACTTCTGATGCGGAGATGACAGAGCATTGGAATTCGATAGCGAATACGTACTTTTTCCATTTCACTAACACATCAGGTCTTTGTTGGATATCAGGGAGATAATACTCGAGTTCTGGAGATAACCCTTGTTGAATGAGCCATTCATAAATCAACAGCTTCCCCCTTTGATGTTGGTATGTCTCCCCTTTATATGAACAGGAACTACTGGGCCAATGGGCGAAATGTGTAGCGTATCTGTTACCGCTTCTGATCCGGACAACTTCTTTACACGACGGACAATAAAAAGGACCCGATTTTTTCAGATGTTCCACTTCACTTCTCGGAATCCGATACAATATACGAAGTGAGCCTTGTTCATCAAGAGCTGAAAACATATGCCACCGCCTTATTCATTTACTCATTATTTCTATAAATTATTATATTCGACATAACTGCTGAAAACCCTTCCTGATTCGACCTACTCTCCTATAGAAAAATATGGTAGAATCTGAACAAAAAAAAGCACTTTTCTTAAGCAGAAAAGTGCTGTGCCATCGAATGTAGAGCGTCTTCTTCAATAATCGGTGTACCATATTCACTGATGAGGTGAATAGTGTTTTTCGTTTCGGAACCAAATTCCATCAGACGACTGAGATAATTTTCTTGTACTTGATCACTCATGTTTTCATCTGTGAATTGAATATACACATAGTAGGCATCTTTATAGTGATATAGGGAGTCATGAACGCTCTCTGGAAGCGTGATATAATGACTCAGTTGAATGACGTCTTCAATCTCAGGGAAGTGAAGCGCAAATGCAAGAGGTTCTCCGGAATGATCTACCTCTTCATCCCCTTCTTTCGTGCCGTCTGTTCCCTCGGATTCTGACGCTTCACTATCAAGTAGTGACTCAAGTTTTTCATCCATAGGAATGTCGATATTTTTGTCTTCATTATCTGGCAATTCGAGCTTTTGACCATCCTGGGACAGCTGAGCTTTCGTTACTATGATTTCCATCCCTTTGTCCATTGCCTGAACCTGAATCCAAAGCGGACCTTCCGGTGAAAAGTCTTCCTGATCGCTCACTTCATCCATCATTTCCCAGAACAACTGCTCGCTCCGTTCCCGATCATACCAGATTTCTTCACGGTTAAAACCACGTTTTTCTACATCCTGATAAGTTATATAAAATTTCACGGTATTTTCATTGATACGTTCTATTTCCATTTCGTCTCTCTCCCTTCGAGGGTAGTGTAACAGGCTGAAGAGACTGCTCTAATTACTAACACAATACCCGAATCTGTAGCAACTCAATCTGAGTGTGCTTCATTCGTTGTGTTAACTATCTCTATTGTAAGACATATTTCCTCGACTTCAAAATGAATTGCATTTTCATTTCAAAGATGAGTTGATTTCATATTTTAGACTATTTTCAGTCATTTGTCACTAAATAAGATTATTTTTTCTTCTTTGGTACTTACGTCACTCTTTCCAACCCTTTGTGATAGGATTAGCTTGCTTTGCCAAGGGTTTCAATACATTAAGCGGTGCAGATTGAATCTGGCACTTTTTTAATTACCTGAAAATCTCCTTGCAATAAACGTTTCAAAGTTTACAATAGTTTTTGTTAACAAAAAGGGCTATGCCACTCGGTGGGCATAGCCTTCAAAATTAATTAACTAAACGCTGGGCTTCCTTCAATTGAAAAGTACGAACACTTCTTGGAAGGAAACGACGTATTTCATCTTCGTTGTATCCTACTTGAAGACGTTTATCGTCGATGATAATCGGACGTCGTAACAAGCCGGGATTTTCCTGGATCAAATCGAACAGTTCTTGCATAGGCAACTGATCGAAATCGGTGTCCATCTTTTGAAACACTTTGGAACGTTTCGAAATGATCTCTTCGGTCCCATCTTCGGTCATGCGAAGGATTTCTTTTATTTCATCAATAGTTAAAGGCTCTGAAAAAATATTTCTCTCTGTATAGTCGATATTATGCTCTTCTAACCAGGCTTTGGCTTTACGGCATGATGTACAGCTCGGTGAGGTATAAAGTGTAACCATGTGAACTTCACTCCTCATTTTTATAATGTAACAATATCAGCGTGTGAAATTGTTTTCAGTTTAAAATCAGTTTAAATAACTTTCTATGTTCACTATAACACAAAACAGTTCTAGAATCTATACCACTCACAAAAAAACATAAGTAAAAAGGAAAGAACGATAGTAATATCAACAGCTACTCTTCTAATATACCACATGACGTGTTCTCTCAAACATTATAAATGAAAAGTTTCACAGAATATTCATTATCAATTATTTCACTCTTATTGAAAAAACCTTCCGAATAAGTATCGGAAGGTTCTGCTTAAGCTTTTTCTTTATTATTAAGTTCTTCCATCATATTCGAGGAGGATTTTTTTTCATCGATTTTAAGGACTTCTTCTACCGGCTGGTAGGATTTCCCGTAAAAAGTTTTATCTTTATAGGTATGAATTTCTTCATACATGTGTTTCATTTGATCAAATATTTCCTGTTCACTCGAATCTTCCGGAGACCAGTATAATATTTCCAAATGGCTCCACTCATCCGTTGCCAATGAGCGTCTCGAATATCCGATCGAATGTGCATGAGTAAAACCTTCCCGTTGATAGAAACGAAGACGTTTCTCCGTATCGGAATCCTCGTAATCAACCGGTTCCACTTCCAGAATGATCGGTTTGTTCTTTTCCTTCATTTTTTGCATCAGCTTGTGGCCTAAACCTTCTCCCCGGGCAGTAGCAGAAACATAGACATAGTCGATGAATACGAAAGTAGGAAATTCCGCGTACATAAGCACGTGTTTTTCCCCTTCGTCTTTGTGATAGACATCCCCTTTTTCATCCAGGAGGGCTTCCATGTGTTCCTGAGATTTCATTTCTTCAATTGGAAAATACTGATTAAGCTTTTCAAACCAGTTCATCAATCTACTCCCTTTCTCGTAGTCTCTTCAATTATAACGGAAATTCTCACTTTTGTTAAATGGCGCAGATATCAGCATATTCCTGAAAAATCATCTCTCGTCACTCTAAATAAAAACCACCGGCTTATCCGGTGGTTTTGGCTTATGGCGTGTAATCCACGCCTTTCGTATAGCTATTTCCAGCATTCCATAGAAGGAACTCTTCAATACCGTTTTCATTCAAAGCACGAATTTGCGCTTCCACTTCCTGTTTCCCGTATTGTTTTGTAGCACCGGAATAAAGCCACGGAGCTTCAAAATCCTGAATCCATGGACGAGAGGTAGGAGGATCCTCCAAGGTTTGAAGTCGTTCGTTTTCAACCTGTGCATATTCATCTATAAGCTTGTAAGGTTGTGTATCAGGCTTACTGAGACCGAAGGAAGGTCCCCAATGACTCGGGTAAATCATAGATGAAATGACATCGACATTCGATGAAATTTTCGAGAAGTTCTGACCGATATTCGGCTCCTCGGGAACGAGCGCGGAGTACCCGAATATATCCACGGAAACTTCCACGTCGTAATTACGCAGTGATTTACGAGCATATTCGACGAAGTCGGTTACAGCATTGACTCTTTCCTGTACATCATTGACGCCTTCAACATCGTATTCCCCTTTCCCGTAATCAAGGGTATCGTCACGTGAGGCGAAACCTTCCGGAAAACGTACATAGTCGAACTGAATTTCTTTGAACCCTAATTCTGCAGCCATCTTCCCTACTTCTGCATTATATTCCCACACTTCTTTTTCAAAAGGGTTCACGAACGCTTCACCTTTTCCATTCGTCCATACTTCTCCATTACGTTTGAATGATAAATCAGGCCTTTCTTCCGCCAAAACGTTATCTTTGAAGACGACTACGCGGGCAATCGGATAAATCCCTCTCTCTTCGAGGTCCTCCAGAATGGCGCGAGGATCATCCATCACGCTCTTGTAGCGTCCTTCAAACATTTCTTTATACTTGTCATTGTGAGGCTCAAGCATAATATTTCCGTGATCTTCCTTCACATCGATGACCATCGCATTCAAATCGGTAGAGCCAACCAGCTCTTTCAATTCAGACATTCTATCCCCTGCAGCAGAGTTTGCCGTCACGTAAATACCTCTTACTGCATCAGGGTATGTAAAATCTAAGCCGGAATCATAAAGAAAACGCTGGATTTTATCAGGTAGTGGTAATTTCTCCAACCCCAATTGCTTACCGGATATTTCTTTTCCAGGTAGTGTTTCTCCTTCATCTGCATGTACAACCGTGCCAAAACTTATTACTATAATCAACGCCAGTAACAACTTCAAATGGAAATATTTCATCTATAACCGTCCCCTACTTTTTTTGCTCACTTTATTATATAAGATTTACATGACATGTGAACAGGTATTTTCAACAATTTCAGAAAAAATTTCAAAAAAAGAATATTATAGTGAACTACGATACATCAATTATGTAAAAGACCACTCCCGTGCCAGAGAGCGGTCCCTTTATTTAAGTTACCGGATAATCTTTTTGATACTGTTCCATTTCTTTCGTTGTGCAAAGCACCCAGTGGCCCGGGCGAACTTCCCGGAATTCCGGTTCTTCACTCTGGTCATGGTCTGCCGGATCATAATTGAAACGTCTACGGGTACGTTCATAATTCGGATCAGGCAGAGGTATTGCGGATAACAATGATTTCGTGTACGGGTGAATCGGGTTTTTGTACAATTCATCCGCATCGGTCAGTTCGACCATTTTACCGAAATACATTACACCGATTCGATCACTGATGTATTTGACCATTGATAAATCGTGAGCGATGAACAGGTAAGTAAGCCCCTTTTCATCCTGCAATTTTTTCAGCAGGTTCACGACCTGCGCCTGAATCGATACATCGAGAGCTGAAATCGGTTCGTCTGCAATAATGAAACTCGGGTCTACAGCTAAAGCACGGGCAATACCCAGCCGTTGACGCTGCCCTCCACTGAATTCGTGAGGGTACCGATTGGCGTGATCTTCATTCAATCCTACCGTTTCAAGAAGATTGACGACGATTTCTTTACGCTCCTGATCATTCGAAGCAAGTCCATGGACATCTATACCTTCCGCGATGATATCTTCGACTTTCATACGGGGATTCAAGGAGGCATAAGGGTCCTGGAAAATCATCTGCATCTCCCGGTTGAACCTTTTCAATTCTTCTTTATTTTTCACATTGTGCACATCTTCACCATTGAAATGAACTTCGCCTTCTGTAGCGTCATACAGTCTGATGATAGTTCGGCCGGTCGTTGATTTCCCACACCCTGATTCACCGACAAGACCGAACGTTTCACCTTTATAAATATCGAAGTTCAGGCCATCTACCGCTTTGATGACGCCTTTCCTTCCGGATTTGAAGTGCTGTTTCAAGTTTTTTATCTCCAGCAGTTTTTCAGTACTCATTTCCTATCTCCTTCCGAACTACCACTGGCCATCCCTTTCATACGTGCCTGAACACTTTTCGGCGGTTCCGTATGGGGTGCGTGCTCATGAAGCAACCAGGTCGCTGCGTAGTGGTCTTCCGTCACCTTGAACATCGGTGGTTCCTGTTCAAAATCAATCTTCATCGCGTGATCACTGCGTGGTGCAAAGGCGTCCCCTTTCGGAGGGTTCAACAAATCGGGCGGAGACCCGGGTATTGCATACAACTCATCCTCCGTGCTTTCAAGGGAAGGCATGGAACCGAGCAGTCCCCACGTATAAGGATGCTTAGGATTATAGAAAATATCGTCGACTTTCCCGATCTCTACAATCTTACCTGCGTACATGACTGCAACTCTATCTGCCACGTTAGCTACCACACCTAGGTCATGCGTGATAAAGACGATACCGGAATCCATTTCCTTCTGGATATCCTTCATCACTTCAAGAATCTGTGCCTGGATAGTAACGTCAAGAGCGGTGGTCGGTTCATCTGCGAGAAGCAGCTTCGGGTTACATGCAAGAGCAATTGCGATAACGACACGTTGTCTCATACCACCGGAAAACTGGTGCGGGTACTGTTTGATCCGCTCCTCCGGATTCGGAATACCGACAAGTTTCAGTAGTTCCAACGCTCGTTCTTTGGCTTCCGATTTGCTTTTTTTCTGGTGTTTGATGAGCCCTTCCATAATCTGATTCCCGACTTTCATCGTCGGGTTCAGAGAAGTCATAGGATCCTGGAAAATCATCGCAATATCTTTCCCGCGGATATTCGCCAATTCTTTATCTTTCATTTTTGCTAAATCTTTTCCTTCAAAAAGGATTTCACCTTCTTTGATGCGTCCGGGCGGCTGAGGAATCAAACCCATGAGCGCCTTCGTCGTTACCGATTTCCCGGATCCGGATTCCCCGACAATCGCCAAAGTTTCTCCTTTTTTAACACTGAAATCCACACCACGAACTGCTTTGACTTCCCCTCCGTAGGTGTCGAAGGATACGTGCAGGTTATTGACTTCGAGTAAGTTTTCCATTGTTGTACACCTACCTCCTATTCGCGCATCTTCGGATCGAATGCATCGCGAAGACCGTCAGCTAATACGTTAAATGCAATCATCAATGCAGACAGGACAAGCGCCGGCCAGAACAGAATGAACGGATAAATCTGGAGTGATTTGAACCCTTCATCTATAAGTGTACCGAGGGACGCTGTCGGTGTCGGCAGACCGAGACCGATAAAGCTAAGAAAAGCTTCAAAGAAAATCGCTGATGGAATCGTGAACATCGTATTGATGATGATCAGACCCGTCACGTTCGGTACGAGGTGTTTACGGATGACTCTTCCATCCGAAGAACCCAGTGTCTGTGAAGCAAGTACGAATTCCTGGTTTTTCAGTTTCAATACCTGTCCCCGGACAATACGAGCCATCGGTATCCAACCGGTTATGACGAGTGCAATGGTTATCGACAATATCCCCGGATCCATTATCAGAATCATCAGTACGACGACCACCAGGTTCGGAATACCAGTGATGATTTCGATAAAACGTTGCATATAGTTGTCGACACGTCCGCCGTAATAAGCGGAAATACCGCCATAAGCTACACCTATAACCATATCAATAGCTGCTGCCAGGAGTGCGATGTAGAGGGAGATTCTTGTCCCTTCCCACACTCTTGTCCACTGATCACGACCAAGGCCGTCCGTTCCGAACCAGAAGTTGTTATTAATGTCTTTGGCGGCATAAGGGTCATGGATAGCTTCTACACGGGCTTGAGATCCATCAGAACCATCGTTCAGTACGTTTATTTCCGTATTCTCTTCATCATTACTGAAGCGGGCAAGAGCATCCTCTCGAGCGGCTTCCACTGTTTCCCCTTCTTCTATCTGGGAAAGTGTTCCGTCAAGACCTAACCAGCCAAGCCCTTCCACTTTCGCAGGAACCTTCGCCTGGGACAGGTCCTGTTCGTTTGCCGTATATTCGTTCATGTACGGACCGAAAATCGCCATAAAAGCAATGATGATCAATAGAACAAGCCCGATCATGGCTGCTTTATTCTTACGCAGACGTAGCATCGAATCTTTCCAGAAAGAAAGACTCGGTCTGCCTATCTCATGCTGTTCTTCTGCTTCACGATCGACAGGTACAAATAGATCTTTTGAAGGTTTGTGATTTTCCATACTCAATTAATCTCCTTCTGTCAGTCTGATTCTCGGATCAATGAGCCCATATAAGAGGTCAATGATCAGGATGATAAGGATGAACAGGAATGAGAAGAATAGTGTCGTCCCCATAATAATCGGGTAGTCGTTAGTGTTGATGGACTTGACGAACTGCTCTCCGATTCCCGGCACCGAGAAAATGTTTTCGATTACGAGCGTACCTGTCATAAGACTCACTGCTAGTGGACCAATAATAGTGACAAGAGGGATCATAGCGTTACGAAGTCCGTGTTTGAACACAACTCCGAAACGGTTGACACCTTTTGCTCTCGCCGTTGTGATAAAGTCCGATCCAAGGACTTCAAGCATTTCTGTACGCATGTAACGCGCAGCAATTGCAATTGGGAAGATGGCCAACGCAATGGTTGGTAAAACGGTGTATTCCCAGCCTTCCCAAAGAGCAACTGGAAAAAGTCCCCATTGAACCCCTAAATAGAACTGAAGAATACCGGCGAATACGAATGATGGAATCGACTTACCTATTACGGCGATCAATGTCGAACCATAGTCTACAACTCCATTATGGTAAATTGCCGCTATCAAGCCAAGCAGCATGCCGATAATCGTTCCCAGAATAAGCGATTGAGCACCAAGTGTCATGGATGGCCCCATTCTCTCGAGCAAAATCGTTGTTACTTCACGGTTGTCAAACTGGAAAGACAAACCGAGATCTCCCTGAAAGAGTCCAGCTATATAATTGAAATACTGAACCGGGAGCGGATCATTTAGTCCGTATTTTTCCAAAACGATTGCCTGTTGCTCTTCCGATAGCTTGTCCGCGGCACTCAAAGGCGTACCTGGAAGAAGCTTCATAAGGAAGAAGGTCATAGTAGCAATCAAAAGCAACGTTATTAACATATAGACGAGACGTTCTGAAATGTAACGCACCATATGCCGACACCTCCTGGTTGTTAGATCTTCTCTTGTCGGTAATTGACTGAATGTTCCGTATTATCGGAAAAATTCCCTCACAGGGAAAAAGAGAGCATACGTCCTGCGACATATACTCTCTCCTTCATTACAGCCTATATAAAGTTAAGAATGTCCTTCTTATTCTTTTTCAATATAAGCATACTTGTACGTGTAGTCTGCACCCATAGGGTTGACGTATACACCGTTCACATAAGGCTTCTGAAGCTGAGCTACACTACGCTGGTAGAGTGGTGCAAGAACAGCGTCGTCCATTAGGAGCTTCTCTGCTTCGAGGAAGTTTTCCCAACGAGCTTCCGGCTCTTGTGCAAGATCCGTATTCGCTTCATTGATCAGGCTGTCATACTCTTCACTGGAATAACCGGTATGGTTGTTCCCGCCGTCAGTAAGCCACATGTTCAAGAATGTGTTCGGGTCGATATAGTCAGGTCCCCAACCGGAGTTCTGAAGTTGATAGTTCATGTTCGTGTCTCGCTCCAGACGTACTTCGAAAGGAACAGATGTCACGTTGACTGTCAGGCCTTCAAGCTGCTCGAGCTGGTCCTTGATATAAGCGTCAATTTTCTGAGCAGTTTCTGTGTCTCCACCAAGGTACTCAAGCTCCACTTCTTCCATGCCGAGCTCTTCCTTAGCTGTAGACCAATGTTCTTTTGCTTTTTCAAGGTCAGAAGTGATAAGGTCTCCGTTCATTTCACGGAATCCTTCCCCTGTTTCAGGATGCGTTACGAAACCTTCTGGCATATGCCCAGTAGATGGTTTGGAACCATTGTTCAGGATTACATCCGTCATGCTCTGCTTATCAATTGCGTGCTGAATCGCTTTACGTGCATTCACGTTAGATAGAACTTCGTCTTCCTGGTTCATCTTGATATAGAAAAGTGTAGGCTCATCTTTGATCTGGAATTCCTCAGAAGAACGATACTCGTCTACGAATTCAGAAGAAAGAGCAGTACGATCGATTTCTCCGGAGTTGTAAAGGTTAACTCCTGTTGCTATATCTTTTACTACGTTAACATTGATTTGTTCAAGCTGTACGTTTTCAGCATCCCAGTAGTCTTCGTTCTTAACTACTGTCCAGCCTTCACCGTGGTCCCAAGATTCGAATTTGAATGGACCGTTGGAAAGAAGAGTGTCCGCTTCCTGAGCGTAGCTATCTCCCTGTTCTTCAACGAATTCCTGGTTCAACGGAAGGAAAGTCCCGAAGGCAGTCAGAGATTCGAAATATGGAGTAGCCTGTTCAAGCTGTACTTCAAGCGTGTAGTCATCTACTGCAGTGACGCCCAGTTCACTGACGTCCATTTCACCGGCAGCGATCGCTTCTGCGTTCTGGATGACACCGCTCATCATATAAGGACCGTACTCAGAACCTTGGTCAGGATCTACAGCACGTTGCCATGCATAAACGAAATCATTTGCTGTTACGGGGTCACCATTGGACCAAGTTGCGTCTTCACGAAGGTTGAATGTGTATGTCGTACCATCTTCACTTACTTCGTGATCTTTTGCTATACCAGGCTCGGCCTGAGCTTCTTCATCAAGACGATACAACCCGTCTTTTGTAGATCCAAGCCACTGGAATGCAATTGTGTCTGTAGCCATGGATGAATCCATTGTCGGGATTTCTGCAGATTCCGCAAGGTTCAATACCTGCTCACCGCTTGCCCCTTGTTCCCCTTCTTGCTGTTCTGATTCTGATCCTTCGTTGCCACTACCTTCGTCAGCGCCTTCTTCGTCGCCTCCGCCGGAACAGGCAGCAAGGAACATGCTTAGTACTAGTGCAAGCACTAGCAATAGCCAATTTGACTTCTTCATGTGGAAAAGACCTCCCCTTAAAATAAATGTATTCTGAAAATTCAGCGGTTCGAACAACCCGCAACATGAATTATACAAGTTTTCTTAAAATTTTGCATTAATTTTTTAAACTTTTTTTAAAGAAATGCCTTCATGAAAGCGAATACACTTTTCCATTTAAGTCTAAAGTACTACTATAAATTACAATACGATTACAGAATATACGGAGTGAATTTTCTATGAACAGAAACAATTCAATGCTATAATGATAGCGATTTACTATTGAGAGGTGTTATTTGGCATGGATACTATCAAGAAACCATCGGTTGTAGTCCTGTTCAACTTTTTGCTTGCAAGTCTTCTTTTTCTCATAAACGCCCCCGACTATACGCTATTTTACTATATCAATGCTGTTTTCTATATCGTATTCTTCTATCTGTTCATCGCTTTACTCATGTGGGTGATCCGCGGCAGATTTTTCGACGGAGTCACGTACAGTTTCCGCAGATTTTATAATAAGATGTCTAAACAGCGCGATTATCTGGATGAATGGGAGAATAAACCTCTTCCCTCGGAAATCGTCAACCACACTTGGCTTCGAATGTTTTTCTTCCATGGTGTGATCATGCTTCTTGCCATGCTGCTCCTATTGGTCATTTATTATTCCCCGGTTGCAAATTGAAGTCCAGTTCCTTATACTTTTACTACGAAATATAGCATAAAAAACGAAGAAGAAAGTTAAGTATGCGTAACGTTCTCAAACAACAGAGACGCTGTGGCCGGTGTGAACAGCGGAGACGTTACACAGAACCTGGGCTTTCGGAGTTTTTTCGCAGATCGGCGTTAACGATTTCGAGTAGGCCGTACGCACTTGTGCGGCAATTAGGGTGGCACCGCGAGCATTCGTCCCTGCATTGGCAGAGATGGATGTTTTTTTATGTTTCCAGATATTTATTCAGAGAATGGGAGAGATATTCATGGCAGTTATATTTTCCGGAATCCAACCGAGTGGTACACTCACTCTCGGTAATTACCTCGGAGCACTCAAGCATTTTGTAGACTTACAGGAGGAGAACCACTGTTATTTTTGCATCGTGGATGAACATGCTATTACGATGCCCCAGGACAGGCTGAAACTGAGGGACAATATCCGGTCCCTGGCCGCTTTATATTTGGCTGTAGGGATCGATCCGAAAAAATCGACTCTTTTCATCCAATCGGAAGTCCCCGCACATACACAGCTCGGATGGATGCTTCAGTGCGTCAGCTACATCGGAGAGCTTGAGCGTATGACACAGTTCAAAGATAAGTCTCTTGGGGGAAAAGAAGGAGTATCGTCCGGCCTTCTCACTTACCCCCCTCTCATGGCTTCGGATATCCTTTTATACCAGACGGACATCGTTCCGGTAGGTGAAGATCAAAAGCAGCACCTGGAGCTTACACGAAACCTGGCTGAACGATTCAACAACAAGTACAACGATATCTTTACAGTTCCAGAAGTCAGCATACCGACTTCCGGATCACGTATCATGTCATTGCAACAGCCAACGAAAAAAATGAGTAAATCCGATGACAATCAGAAAGCGTTCATCTCGATGCTCGACGAGCCGAAAACGATACGAAAAAAGATAAAAAGCGCTGTTACCGACTCTGAAGGAATCGTTGAGTACGACCCTGAAAACAAACCGGGTATTTCCAACCTGTTAACCATTTATTCTGTCTGTTCCGGTCGCTCTGTGGAACAGTTAGTCGAAGCTTATAACAATAAAGGATATGGTGACTTCAAAACGGACGCAGGGGAAGCTGTCGTCCAGGTTCTTGAGCCGATTCAGGAAAGATATTACGCTCTTCTCGAATCCGATGAGCTGGATGACATCCTTGATGACGGTGCTGAGAAGGCAAACCTTTCTGCACAAAAAACACTCAGGAAAGCAAAAAAAGCTATGGGTCTTGGTCGTGTCCATAGGAATAGATAATTCATCACCAAAAGACAAGCCGGGAGTGCAATATCGCCCCGGCTTGTTTATTTGAAAAAAATCAGACGATAAAATTATAGTAAACCATACAGTTTTTCTCTCGGTCCCACGTATTATATAGTATTGATGATTTTCTGCCGAACTTGTACTTTACTTATCGATCAATTAACGGTACATTTGAAATGGAGAGTTATGAGAAAGGGGAATCACTATGGCTCCAAGTCGCGCGATGCGCAGGCGAAAAAAACAGAAGCGCAAGCGGAAGTTACTCGTCGCGCTTATTATGGTGTTTGCACTGACAGTAGTCGGGTATTCATCAGTTGAATATTTAAGTGGAAAACAAAATGCTGAAGGAAAAGCTTCTGCCGACTCCAATTCTTCCCTTGAAGAAGATAGAAGCGAGTATGCGAAAGAATGGGATGGTAAGGACAAAAGCGACGGAAAAACCAATGTCCTTCTTTTAGGGAGCGACCAACGCGGCTCTGAAGAAGCTCGAACAGATACAATCATGATAGCTCAGTATGAGCCAGGAAAACAATCAGCGAAACTCGTGTCGCTTATGAGAGACACTTATGTGGAAATACCGGGGCATGGTTATAATAAGATCAATGCAGCGTTTGCTCTTGGCGGTCCGGAACTTATGAGAAAGACGATCAAGGAAAATTTCGGTATCGAAACAGAGTACTATGCTGTGGTGGATTTTGACGGTTTCACTCAAATCGTCGACGCAATTGCACCGAATGGGCTTAAGATCGATGTAGAAAAGGATATGTATTACGAAGACAACACAGGCACCATCGATTTGGAGAAAGGGGAACAGAAACTCTCCGGAAAAGATGTTCTCGGCTATGCGAGATTCCGTAAAGACTCAGAAGGTGACTATGGTCGGGTTCGCCGCCAACAACAGGTGATCACTAGGCTGAAAGAAGAACTCATATCGCTGAACGGCGTCTTGAAGACACCACGGCTGATCGGAACTATTCAGCCATATATCGACACGAATATAGGCGCAGGCAAAAACTTGTCTCTCGCAAAAGACTTTCTTCTTAATTCTCCAGAAAACATCGAGAAATTAAGAATTCCGACGGATGAAAACGTATGGAATGAGCGAAAAGAATACCCGATCGGGCTCGTTTTAAACCATGACGGAGAAAAAACGAAGGAAACCATTCAGGAGTTTTTGAAGTAAGCTCCCTATAATAATTTATAAAAAAACCTTTCCCTGATTTTGAGGGAAAGGTTTTTTAGTATCTACTGAATGATTACTTTTCGAACTTTTTGAAAACCAGCGCTACGTTGTGGCCGCCGAATCCTAAAGAATTACTCATGACAGTATTTATTTCCTGTTGTCTGGCTTCATTCGGCACATAATCCAGATCGCATTCCGGATCCGCTTCTTCATAATTGATGGTAGGAGGAAGAATGCTTTCATTAATCGCTTTTAGCGAAATAATAGCCTCTATAGCTCCTGCTGCACCTAATAGATGGCCGGTCATCGATTTCGTTGAAGACATCGCCAAATTATATGCATGATCTCCGAAAACCGTTTTCGTCGCTATCGTTTCGTATTTGTCATTCAACTCTGTGGACGTCCCATGAGCATTGATGTAATCGACCTTTTCCTTACCGATTGATGCGTCTTCAAGCGCTTGAGTCATGGCTCGAGCGGCGCCTTCACCTTCCGGGGCTGGCGCAGTGACATGATGAGCATCTCCGGTAGAACCATAGCCGGTTATCTCTCCGTAAATTTTAGCGTCCCGTTTTTCAGCGGATTCGAGCGTTTCAAGGACCAGAACGCCTGCCCCTTCTCCCATTACGAATCCGTCACGGTTTTTATCAAACGGACGACTGGCTTTTTGAGGGTCTTCATTCAAGGATAATGCTCTCGCTGAAGAGAAACCTGCAAACGCCATTTGAATCATCGGAGCTTCCGTTCCACCTGCAATCATGATGTCAGCGTCTCCGCGTTGGATGACTTTAAATGCATCGCCGATCGAATTAGCACCTGACGCACAGGCAGTCACTGTACAGGAGTTGATCCCTTTCGCTCCGAGTGATATAGACACTTGACCGGCCGCCATATCCGGAATCATCATAGGGATGAAAAACGGACTCACTTTTCGATATCCTTTTTTCTGGAATTTTTCGAATTCAGATTCATACGTACCCATTCCACCGATACCCGAACCAATCCATACTCCAGTACGGGGGGCGATTTCTTCCGTTATTTCCAGATTGGCATCCTCAACAGCCATATGAGAAGCTGCCACCGCATATTGGACGAAAGGATCCATACGGCGCGCCTCTTTTCTGTCTACATATAGAGAAGGGTCAAAATCTTTCAGTTCAGCTGCTACGGAGACCGGGTACTGCTCCGGATCCATTTTTGTCATTGGCCCGACTCCGGACTGACCGTTTTTAATATTGTTCCACGTATCTTCTGCATTATTACCAAGCGGAGTCACTGCTCCAAGCCCGGTAATAACGACTCGTTGATTATCCATCCTCTTTTCCTCCTTGAAATTCGTTAGTTAACAGGGAAATTCACTTTATTTACCCCAACGAAGTGCTACAGCTCCCCACGTCAATCCTCCACCGAATCCGACGAGAACCACCAGATCTCCTTCTTTGATTTTACCTGCTTTCACTTCTTCTGACAAAGCGACAGGAATCGAAGCGGAAGATGTATTCCCGTACCGTTTGATTGAAGTCGCCATTTTCTCGGGAGGTATTCCGAGCCTTTCCCGGGCAGCTTCCATAATTCTGATGTTCGCCTGGTGAGGAACCAGAAAATCGACGTCTTCTTCTTTCAGACCGATTTTCTTCACTACATTCACGGAAGATTCAGGCATCTGACGTACAGCAAACTTGAAAACTTCCCGGCCGTTCATTTGAAGAGCACCCTTCTGGTCCTGATACAAATGCGAACCTCCGGAACCATCTGAGCCGAGTTCAAAGGAAAGAATCCCTCTCTCTTCATTAACAGGACCGATTACAGCCGCTCCGGCTGCGTCTCCGAATAGAACACACGTATTTCTGTCTTCCCAATCGGTAATCTTGGAGAGTTTCTCCACTCCGACGACGAGAATATTTTCATAAGCTCCGGTATCGATGAACTGTTTAGCTGTAATCACCCCATACATGAAACCGGCACAAGCTGCACCTACATCCATAGCAGCTACATTTTCAGCTCCGAGTTGATGTTGAAGCATCGCTGCGACAGAAGGAAATGGCTGATCAGGAGTCACAGTTGCGACAATAATCATATCCAGGTCTTCAGCTTTCATCTCTGCATCATCCAGAGCGGATACGGCTGCATTATAAGCCAGGTGAGAAGTATCTTCCCCCTCTGCAGCAATTCTTCGCTCTTCAATCCCTGTCCGAGTACGAATCCACTCATCATTCGTGTCCACTATTTGTTCCATGTCCTTATTCGTCAGCACTTTTTCCGGTGAATAGTGACCGATGCCTAGAAATCCAGCGTTCATATTTTCATCCCCTTAAGGTTTAATCTAATCTTATGACTTGGTGCTAATTCTAATGTAAAAACAACCCATCTGCAAGCACTTTGAATGAAAAGCGGAACCATTCGTTCAGAAGCTCTAACATAAGTGGACAAGCCTGGCTTCGGGCGAACTTTCCCGAAACAGGAGTGGCCATTTATATTATGGGCTTTTGAATGGTGGAGCTGGACCAATGAAAAGCGGAAGCCCCCGCTTAGAAATACTGACACACACAGACTGGTCAGATGGAAGATGCTTTTTTCTTTCTCTTTTAGAAATTATTATATAAATCACAAGAAAAAAACTGCCAAATCGGTCAGGGACGGTTCGGCAGTTTTCCGCTTTCTTTATATTCGGAAATCTCTTTCTTAATCTTTTCTTGGACGGAAGGGGGGACATCCGAGCTGAATTCTCCGAGAGAAATAGCTCCATCCTCGAAATCATACATATACTTCTCCCCTTCCAGCTTCCCTTTCATGATGAGATCCATCGTAGAAACATAAAGCTGATCGACATGTTGTACAGTACTCGTAAGTACCGAGCGTGGAGCCAGTTCTGACTGGTCCATCACATATCCAATGGAATAGTGGCCGTCCTTTTCTGCCTGTTGAATGATTTGCGCAGAGAACTGATCTCCTGCCGGATAGAAAACATCTACCTTTAACGACTCCATTTCCCTGTAAATTTCATAGGCACGTTTCGTATTATCCCAGCTGTTTGTAAAATTCACATGAACACTCGCTTCTGGTTTTACATGCTTCACACCTTCATAAAAACCCTCTACTTCCGGTTGCCAGCTAAAGGAAGCAATCATACCTACCCGGTCTGTCTCCGTCATTTCAGCGGCTACCATTCCTCCGAAAAAACCCATAGCTGTAGATTCGAAATTGATGCTTGTCAGATTTTCAGCTACATAATCTCCATTGAAATAAATGAAATTCACATCCGGATAATCGTCGTGAAGTTCCTTGAAATATTCGCCATACGTACTACTATGACCGAAAATGACCTTCGTTCCATTTTCCACAAGTTCCTGCACAGCAAGGGAAGTTTTCTGATAAGTGTCGATCCCCTCTTTGTGATATATATCCACATCATATTTCTGTTCAATGGACTTCAGGCCCTCGTAACCTTTCTGTCCCCATGAATTATCCTCCACAGAGGTCTCCACGAGCATCCCGACTCTATCCGTCTTGTTCCCACTAACATTATAACTGCACCCACTAATCACTATAATAACGAGTATCAATGCCAACGCTCTACTCACATGAACACTCCTATACACGGTATCGTATCATCTATATTTTACACATACCCGCGAATAAGTGCAAAGTTTGTTTTTTCATTTATTTCTTCTTCCGCTTTTGGTAATATAGATAGTAAGAATGTACATAAATGAGGTGAGTAATAATGCGTTTTCTTTACACGATTCTATGGTCCTTCGTATTCAGTTTCATGACCGCCTATGTTGTAAGTAATATGAATCAGGCCGACTTCTCTTTTCTGCAGGTTATCCTGATGACTGCAGTGTTCACTATCTTCGTCGTTCTTCTCGGGGATGTAGGACTTAAAGAGGAAGAAGCTTAAGGAGCGCAGAGCGCGCTTCTTTTTTTAATGGTAAAAGAGAAATAAAACACCTATAATAAAGCAGGAGTTTTTTATACGAAGGAGGCTTCTTTGAATTGGAAGCGATATGGTTATGGATTAAATATTTAATACTCGGTATATTCCAGGGGTTCACAGAACCGATACCGATATCATCAAGCGGTCACCTGGTTATTCTTCAGGAACTTGGATCCCTCACAGAGGAAGGACTCGATTTCCTTGTTCTCGTCAATTTCGGTTCTCTTATCGCCGTATTGATGATCTACCGGGAAGATATCCTGCGCCTGATTCAACACGGAATCGGATATATAACAAAAAAAGAACCAACTTATAAAAATGATTTCGATTTCATCATTTATCTGATCGTCGCCACGTTACCAGCAGGGGTGCTCGGCGTACTTCTAGGTGATTATATCGACAATAACCTGGATGCTCTATGGATTGTCGGTGGCACGCTGCTCATCACAGGTTTCGCCTTATGGGTCATAAGAAATATACGCGGAGAAAAAAACGATGGAAACCTTTCTATGAAAGATGCGATTATAGTCGGACTAGCCCAGGGTGTAGCTCTGATTCCCGGAATCAGTCGTTCCGGAGCAACGATTGTAGCCGCTATGTTGCTTGGAATGAAACAGGAAACCGCTCTTCGGTTTTCTTTCCTTCTTTACATTCCTGTAAGTCTCGGCTCTATGCTCTTATCACTCGAGGACATTCTCGGAGCCAAAAGCGGACAAATGTGGATGGCTTATTTCCTGGCTTTCGCAGGATCCATATTCGCTTCTTACTACTCTCTTCGCTGGTTTATGAACGTCATGGCTAATGGGAACCTGAAGTATTTCGCTTATTACTGCTTCACTGTAGGGATTCTCGTCCTTCTCTTCCTTTCCTAGGTAAAAAACTTTTCCAAGTAAAAAGGCTTCCCTCGACGGGGAAGCCTTTTACTATCTACTCATTTATTGAAAAATCAATCCGGGATACCCAGAGCGATTTTCGCGTAACGACTCATACGATCTTTACTCCACGGCGGGTTCCAAACGATATTCACCTGAATTTCCTCAATTTCAGGAAGATCGGATACTGCGCGTTTTACATCCTGCTCAATATGACCTGCCAGGGGACAGCCCATAGCTGTAAGCGTCATAGTCACAACCGCTTTGCCTTCCTCATCTACATCTACCCCGTAGACGAGACCAAGGTTCACGATATCAATACCGAGTTCCGGGTCAATAACATTTTCAAGTGCACCCATCGCATTTTCTTCAATTGCAGTAGTCATACTTCAACCTCCTTCTTTTCCTCTTACAAGTATTATAACGAAAAAAACATCAAACGTTAAATTTTTCGCTACAGCATTTTTTCAAGCCATTTCGTCATTTCAAGAATCGCATACCGGCTCACCTTATGATCGCGACCAGGTTCCTTTATATGACGGATAGCCTGCTTATTTTTATAATGGCCTTCTACGTCATGATAAAAATCATAGCTGTGTGTAAATGGAACGACCGGGTCTGCATCTCCGTGCCAGAAAAACAACGGTCTTTCTTTCAGCTTTTCCGGGTGCAGGGATAGATCGATAGTCGAAAGTGCATGATAGAGGCTTTCCAGCTCTTCGTCACTGACAGGAAGCTCAGCACCGCTCGCCCGCACATCTTCGATCAGCTTCTTGGAGAATGCCACCGGTTTCGGAGAGCCCATCATAACACATGATACTTTGATCCATGGATACATCGTCAAAGCTGCTGCAGTGGTAATCCCTCCCATGGAAGTTCCTCCAATTCCGAAGCGTCCATCTTTCATCAGATCTCGCATCTCCAATTCGTCATACAACACCTGCAGTTCTTTCAGGTTCTGGTAAACAATGTCCCAAAACTTCAGATTAAGCTGCTGGTGAGGCAGATCTTCTTCCCTTTCTCCGTGATAAAGACTATCCGGAAGCAGAACCCTGTACCCTTTTTCAGCAAGAAGATATGCTTGAGGTAAATTATGCTCTTTGGCCGATGTGAAGCCGTGGTAATATGTAAATACCGGTAAAGGCTTTTCCTGGTTTGCTGCTTCTACAATATGCAGCAACGGAATTCCTCTCCACGATTCACGCTGTACTGTAATCATCAGTGATATCCTTTCTTTCCTCAATTTATTCTGTTAAAATACGAATATTCTCATATAATGATAACACTCAAAAAAATCATTGGAAAGTTTTTCATATTTCCAGCAGTCGAGGTGACACTATGGAACAACATTTAATAGCACTGGATTTGGATGGAACACTTCTGACGGATGAAAAAGTGATCAGTCCAAAAACGAAAGCCGCTGTTCAGCAAGCGATACAGGACGGGCATATTGTAATCATTTCCACCGGTCGTCCGCACCGGGCAAGCATCAATTATTATCACGAACTGGGTTTAAACACCCCTATGGTGAATTTCAACGGTGCTCTCATCCATCACCCGCTGAACCACAAATGGGATGCCATCCACTCCCCTCTCCCTTTGAGAAAAGCGAAAGAAATTGTCCATATGGCCAAAGAGATGGGTGTAAAAAATATATTGGCTGAAGTGAAAGACCACGTTCATCTCCATTACCATGATGAAGAGATGATGAAGATATTCGACACGAACGAACACCCTATCACGATCGGTCCGCTATCAAGCCACTTGAAAACAGACCCTACCTCCCTCCTCATTCAACCGAAAGAAGGGGATATGGAGAAAGTGAAACAGATACGTTACGAACTCGACAAGCACGCCGAAGCAATCGATCATCGTCGTTGGGGAGCTCCGTGGCATGTCATTGAGATTGTGAGGTCCGGTCTGAACAAAGCAGTAGGAGTACACAAAATCGCCCACTACTATCATATACCTCGCGAAAGAATCATTGCATTCGGAGATGAAGACAATGATTTTGAGATGATAGACTATGCCGGCACAGGTGTCGCTATGGGAAATGCTATCAACGGCATCCAGTCTATCGCAAATGAAGTGACCGGCACCAACGAAGAAGACGGAATCGCTGACTTTTTGAACGAATACTTCCGCATCAAACCTTCGCTCCGGTGATTTTCAGTTTGTTCCGGAGTAATATCACCACGGAACCTGATCGGCTATGCCGACCAGGTTTTTTATTATTGGCTCTGTTATCATTCGCGGGCGTCTCCACCCTTCGTTCGAAAATCAACAACAGGCTTTAACAGAGCCTTACCATTAAGACAAAGCCATTTTCTTCCCTTCTACCCTTTTCCTCCATGCGGTTCCTTTCAGAAAATCGTAACTTCCTACCAGAAAAAGGCCATATATAGCATGACCTGCCAGCCAGTAGGATACAGCTTGAATATCCGTAACAGCAGGTGTCGGCTGCACAGCCAATATTGTCAGGGGTACGTACGTAGCGGCTGCCACAAGTGAAAGGAAAGCGGACAGCGCGAACCTGAACGGCGACTTTTGCTTGTTCCATCTATCGAGAAGGTAGACAAAAACAACTCCGATTGTCCAGGACACCACAAAGTGTAACAACAATTCGAGGAACGGGTTCCCCATAGCATGACGGACTACGGGAATGAAATCCACGTTTATAAGGAGGGTGTATACAGAGAGACCGGTGAGCTTTTCGATTCCATAGAGAAATGCACCAAGAGCCGCTCCTGCGATGGTTCCGATCCACATTCCGATCTTTTTCATCATTTCTCTCCCTTCTTTCAGTAAAGTTCCTGTTTTCTAAGTTCCCTTAATATTTGAAGTAAAACCTCACACATATCACCTTCATCATTCTCGAGCATCCGGAAGTACAAAGCCCTGAGTAAATGTTTACTGTTATTAATGATCAAATCCTCGGCAGGGTCTTTCCATCCTCTCCGTTTATAAAGGAAAGTCCACAACCATTCCACTTTCTCTTCTTTTTCAATTTTATCGAACATGGACATGATAGCCGTCACCATGCGTTCTTCTTCATCAAATAAGTAAGGACGGTCTATGAGGAACTGCTCCCGGATGATCGGCAGCATCCCTTTCACTTCTTCAGCCGTAATGCAGGTACATGAAGAAATGCTGTTCAACGCGTCTCCCGCATGAGCCATCGTATGGACCCAGCCTTTCCCTTTGACATGGCCTCTGTGGTCCTGTTCCTGTTTCATGTATTTCTTCAAATTATCCCAGACTCTGTGTATATTTTCTTCAGATAGAAAGGAAGATTGTGAATGTTTAGCCAGAATCGGTGACATCAGTAAAACAGAATAACTGCGTCGAAATACAGCATCCTCTTCCTGTTTCGATGTATTTATTCTATAGAAAAGATAGTTTTTGTTCATCAATGATGTAAGCATATTTCTTAGCTGCTGCTCTGAATATTTACCTTGGTTTATAAACGTCGATAAAATATCATGAATAAGATCGACACGCAGATATGGGTCGATGGCTCCTATATTTTGAAGCATCACCGTAGTGATCTCCTGTTGATTTATTCGCTCAGGGAGTTCATAATCATTTTCTTTGATATCTTCGAGTGATTCTTTCAGACGTGTCTGCATTCTTCTTCCCCCTTGTCACTCAAAAAGTGGTTTCATTGTACCATAAGCTTCTGTTATGAAAAGAATGTTTTGTTTCTTTCGTTTTTCTCCCGCTTATTTTCTGCTAAAATGAATGAGTAGAAAGGTAAGAGGAGGTTTTTGAAATGGGTATAGTTGTAGAAGAAACACCAAATCCGAACGCAAGAAAATTCACGACGGATTCCCGTATTTTCCCCGGGGATGGCAGCGTATCTGTCATGCCGGGACAGACAAGCGAATATCCGATCATGAACGAACTGATGGAACTTGAAGGAGTCGATAACGTATTCGGTTTTCAGAATTTCATCACTATCAATAAAAAACCGGAAGCAGACTGGGATCAGCTCACACCGAAAGTGGAAGCTGCTATTTCAGAAGCCGGGTACTAAAAAAACCTTGAGGCAGTTTAACTGCTTCAAGGTTTTTTCGTTCTTCCACCGCATGGATGATTCCGTTTATATTGATCCAATTGCAACTTTTCTTATTCCCCTCCGAATTGTTCGAGAGGTACATAATTGATATTTGTCGGTTCCCCGTCTTTTGCACTGTTCTCATACAGCATAAGGGTCAATGTTCCAAAGTCAGGAAGGTCAGATTCAGGAATTGAAATATCCAGTTCAAATGAAGACCAGCTCGGAGCACCGGAGTCCACCTGAACAGGTGTTTCCGGAACCAGTTCATTATGCCCATCTTCTACACGATAAAGGAATGTCCCTTCAAATACCCGCGCCTCTCCGGAAACAGTATATTCCCCGTTTTCACCGGAAAGTTCAAGGTTACGGAAAGCGTCATTTCCTTCGATCGAAGTCGTTTCCTCAGATTGATCTGAAGATTCTTTACCAGTGGTGTCCTCATTCTCTGTGTTGTTATTGGTCTCTTCCCCGGAGTCGCTCTCCCCATTTGTTTCATTTCCGGACTCTTTTGAAGCTTCTATTGTAAAACTTGTAGTAGATTCGAAGTCACGATCACTAACATCTTCGCCATTGATGGTGTCTACAGGAAAAGAAACTATCGCTTCATATTCCCCAGGCTCTACGTTCTCTTCCCACATAGCAGCATTTTCCATCATCCCTCCGGCTTCGAGTTCCTTTGTCGTCTGCTCTTGGGTAAAAGAACGATCTGCCGAATACGTATAGACATTCTCCCCGTTTTCATCAGTTATGTGAATATCAAATTGCTGTCCGGAAGCAAAGCCGAGCTCTACTGCTTCCTCCCCTTCATTCGTGAGGGAAAAACTGATATTCGCTTTTTTGTTCTCTGTTTCCACTTCACTTTCAGCGGTCAAATTATCAGCCAGACTTGCAACATCTGTCGTTTGTTCCTGCTCACTGTCATTCGCCTGAGTCTCTGTCTCTTCATCTGTTCCACAGGCTGTCAGTACAACCAGGCCGACCATTAAAATCAAACTCAACCATTTTCTCATATAAATATCCCCCTTTAGGATTAGTATACACTTTTAGCGTACAACAAATTCATTCTTTACGGAAGAAGCCAAATACACCAGTTGTCTGGACAATATTGGTAAATGCACGTTCATCCACGTCATGGATGATGTGTTGCAGATCGTAAAGTTCATACCGGGAAATGACCATCACCAGCATATTTTTATCTTCCCCTGTGAAGGCTCCGCGCGCCGGTAATGTCGTGATTCCCCGGACCACCTGAGAATGGATCGCTTCCTCCATTTCTTTGGCTTTCGAGGTGATGATCATTGCCGTCAATTTCTCATGACGTGTATGGATCGCATCAATCACACGAGTCGTAACATATAGGGTCAAAAGTGTGTACAATGCGTTCTCCGGTGCATAAATAAGACCGGCTACCGCTATGATAGCACTGTTTATTATAAGGAAATAGGTACCAATCGGACGGTCCCTCATACGGGACAATATCATGGCTATGATATCAAGCCCACCCGTAGAGGCCCCCCATTTAAGAGTTATACCTACACCTACACCACCCAGGACTCCTCCAAAAACAGCATTCAGAATGATATCCTCAGACAATTGGACGAGTGGGATAATCTCAAGAAATAATGTAATGAAAGCAACGGAGACAGCACTGTATATCGTGAATCCCTTACCGACTTTAATCCAACCCAATATAGCTACCGGAATATTCAACACGAACAGGAGAATACCCGTAGTGATAAAATGAATATCAAGAAAATCCTGTATGATGCTCGTCAAAAGCTGAGCGACCCCGGTAAAACCACTGGCGTAAACGTTCGCTTCGATGAGAAACAAGTTCAGACTCAGAGCATTCAATAGTGCACCGATAATAACAACAACGATCCGCTTCGTTTCGAAAGTAAACATGACGTTCCCCCCTATGTATTTTCATTATAATTCTTTTTTCCTGAAATGGATATACTTCCATATGGTATACTTTGACTAACTAACATCTTGGACATACACTTAAAACTAGAACAAATACTAATAGAATGAAGGTGAAATCATGACCGTTCAAATCATTTGTGACTCAGCGAGCGACCTCTCCGAAGCAACACTTACAGAGTATGGGGTGGAGTGCGTTTCATTGAAGGTACTTTTAAAAGGTAAAGAGTACGAAGACGGTAAAAATATTTCCCCGAAAGAAGTCTATGACGCCATGCGTGACGGAGAAGCACCCAAAACTTCTCAGGTGACAGGACAGGTTTTCCGCGATCTCTTCAAAGAAAAAATTGCAGCGGGACAGCCTTTTCTCTATGTCGCTTTCTCCTCCGAACTCTCCGGTACATACCAGGCTGCAAAAGTCGTGGAGCAGGAATTGAAAGAAGAGCACCCCGATGCTCGGTTCGATGTCATCGACACCAAAGCAGCATCTCTCGGATATGGACTGATTGTACTCAGAACGGCGGAAAAAAGCCGGGAAGGAGCCACTCTCGAGGAATTGAAGGAACTCGCCTCCTACCACTCCACCCACATGGAACATCTATTTACCGTCGATGACCTCGAGTATTTACACCGTGGCGGCCGGGTAAGTAAAACTCAGGCTTTTGTAGGGAGCTTACTCAAGATCAAACCCCTTCTTCATGTAGAAGAGGGCAAACTCGTTCCCCTGGAAAAGGTCAGAGGGCAGAAAAAAGTGTTTAAGCGAATGGTCGAACTAATGGAAGAACGGGGGAAGGATATCGAAAATCAGCGTATCGCCATCAGTCATGGTGATAGTCTCGAAACCGCTGAACACCTCTCCTCTTTGATCAAAGAAAGATTCTCTCCGAAGTCGATTCATGTAGACATGGTGGGGTCTGTAGTCGGTGCTCATGCAGGACCAGGTACGATTGCACTATTTTTCCTGAATGGCGAATATAGATGAGAGCAGACCTCATGGATATATAATATCGAATGAAAATCAACGAACACTGTAAATCAGTGTTCGTTTTTTTTACTTCTTCTGTTTTTCACCGTGATTACTGCTACAAATATAACGAATAAGGAAAGGACGCCTCCGACGAATCCAATGAAGAACCAGTTCAATCCCGCATTGTCTTCCACAACGAATACATCAGCGGTCTCCCTCTCAAGCACCACCGGATAATCCCCGTCATCGGATTGGCGAAGGAGACCATCATGCATAAGTCCTCGCAACTGTTTCCCGTCCTGAAGCGATACATCAGCCGTTCTCGTCTCTTCCGAGTTGTTTACAGCCATAAGCATTGTTTCGCTTCCTTGCATCTGATATACAGCCATACCGTCTTCTTTATAGAGTTGCTGTTTTTCTCCTTCGACAAGCGCAGGGAACTCTGATCTCATCGAATTCAATTTCTCTAGTCGCTGATTCATTTCTTCATCCGAACCGCCGAAATTCATCATCGGAAGGTTCCCGATTCCCGGTTTTTCTCCCATGGGAATCGAAGTTCCATACATTACTACAGGGACATCCTGATCCGCATACAGTTGGCTAAGGGCAAGTTGCCATCTCGTAATCGGATTCGATCCTGATGCTTCCGCCATTGTTGTAAATCGCTTCGTATCGCGGAAGTCCACAGAACTGGCAGAAACTTCCGCTTCTCCAGTCTCAAGCGTCCCGATCTCACCGGCATTCGCAAAAGCCTCCGCAATATCTTTCTGATATGATTCATCATACCAGATATCAAATCCGGCTTCGCTATAGGAAGCATCGTTTCCTTTACCGAGAAATACAGCATCTTCCGTACTGGTTGTTACCGTGTTCCAAAATTCCGGACTCGCTTTTTCCACTTCAGGGAAGCCGAAACCATCCAGCCCGGCTTCTTCTGTCCAGTAGGAAAGTATCTTTATAATCTCCTCCTGCACTTCATCTTTCTCTGTATTCACCGAAGCTTCCCCATTTTCCGGAGGAGCTGTCCATCCCTCTTCTGTCCATTCATGATTTTCATCGACACTCGTCAGCGGCATATCCATGATGACCTTTATACCTTCCGCATGAGCCGCTTCTACGAGCGCATGAACATCCTCCATCGTACCAAGGTGTTCATCCACAGTCCGATAATCCTCCACCTGATAACCCTCAAAGTCTGAGGAACTCATCAATGGGGAGAGCCAGATCGTCGTAAACCCTAGATCTCTGATATGATCCATCCGCTCGATGACCCCCTGGATATCGCCACCGTGATATCCGTCTCCTTCATTGGTCTGAAGATTCATATCGTTGGCTGTATCTCCATTCATAAAACGATCGACCGTTATATAATAAATGCTTTCGCCTTTCCAGCTCTCCTTCTCTTCTGCCACTGCCTGTCCCGGAAGTATACAAAAAAGAAGAGACGAAAGGATGATGAACAGTCCTGGCACCTTTTTCATCTTCCGACCCTCCTGCATTTTTCACTCATTCTTTAAGGTTATCCTCCCCATCCCTATACCGTCAACTATTTATTCAGGGTTCACTAATTTGTACTAATGTTGGATTGGAAATGGAAAACCCTTATCTTCCATTATTCAGAAAACAGGCCCATCAATAAGTTTCCTTTTAATCCGGTCTTTAAAGTTGACCAATATGAATAACCCATATATACTTATATATAACTATATAACCATATAAGAGGAAGGTGTGAAGAAAATGGTGAGCCACCATTGACACATTTCGATGAAAACAAGCCTATTTTTCTTCAGGTGAAAGAACGGATTGAAGATCAGATCGTCAACGATCAATTGAAAGATGAGGAACAGATCCCCTCTACCACTCAGCTTGTCCAAATCTATAAGATCAACCATCTCACCATTTCCAAAGGAATAAATCTTCTGGTAGAAAAAGGGGTCATTTTCAAAAAAAGAGGAGTAGGTATGTTTGTGGCTGCAGGGGCAAAACAGAAGCTTCTCGAGGAACGCAAAGAAACTTTCATGGACGAATATGTTCTTCCCATGCTCGAAGAGGCGGATAAACTCGGGATTTCTCGCGGAGAACTGGAATCTATGCTAAAGGGGAGGAAAAATGATGAATTTTGATATAGTAATGGAAAACTTGAACGTACGCTTCAAAAAAATACAGCGCTCAATAATATAACCCTTACACTTCCCGAGAAGAAAATTTATGGTCTGATCGGAAGAAACGGGGCTGGGAAATCCACTCTCCTTGCCATAATCGCTTCGTTTCAACGACCGACCGAAGGCTCTTTAACCCTCGGTGGAGAATCCCCTTATGAAAATGAAACGCTCATGCCACACGTCAGTTTTTCATATGAAAAAGATTATAGTGAAGAGACGGCCACTGTCACAAGCCTTATCAAAACTGCTGAAAAGTATCGCCCTTACTTCGACCTCAATTATGCCGAAGAACTGATGGACCGCTTCAATCTCCCTCGCAAACGGCCAATGAAGAAATTATCCAAAGGGATGCAATCTATGGTCACGGTCATTATCGGTCTGGCAAGCCGGGCACCGATCAGTATATTCGATGAATCCTACTCCGGGATGGATGCCCCGGCGCGCGAAATATTTTATGAAGAAATCATCAAAGAATACGAAACGCACCCGCGCACGTTCATACTTTCCACTCACCTCGTTTCCGAGATGGATCATCTATTCGAAGATGTCATCTTTCTCCATGAAGGAAGGATAATGATTCATGAATCGATGGAGTCTATCACGGAAAAAGCGGTATTTGTGCACGGACGGAAAGAGAATGTGCTCGCATGGAGCAACGACAAAAAAGTGTTGGATCAGAAAAGCTTCGGTCCCACTCTCACTGCTCTTTTGCTTCACGCCCCATCCCGAGAGGAAAGAAAGCAGGCTGAACAGTCAGGTCTCGACATATCACCCGCTTCCTTGCAGGACCTGTTCATCCATATGACAAAGGAGGAAAACGCCCATGTCGAATAAACGAAAGGTCGCTTTTGATATCTTCCGTTTTCAATTTCAATGGTCCTTTTATTTTCTTGTCACCCTTCTGACGATTTATATCGTATTTCAAGCGTTCCTGCCACCTATAGAACTCGGCTATGACACTTTTTTCAGCTTTTTATGCCAGTCGGCTAAAATTTTCAGTCTGATCGTCGGTATTGTAGCTGGAGGAATGTTCTTCTCGCCCTTCGTAAGACAAGGTGTTACAAGAAAATCGGCATTTACAGGAAATATGATTGCTGCTGTTCTTCTCTCTTTGTTTCTCATGATAATCATCACTTCTCTCACAGTAATAGAAATGTTGATCTTCGGTTCCCCGTCTCCAGTCTTCGGATTGCTTCCGAGCGTACTGGTGATGATTCTACATGTTTTCATTTACTACATGGCTGGGTGGATGATCACTACCGGCTACCTGAGATTCGGTGGATTCGGAATAGCTGCCTACATCCTTCTCGCGCTATTGATTACTATGGTTACCGATACGATCGGAGGGACGCCAGCAGAGAACTCCCTTTTCGGTGATCTTATCAATGTAACTGACGGAGAATTGATTCCTTACGTAACAATAGTCGTTCTATTGAGCATTGTGACAGCGATTATTCTCTGGATTGGCAAACGGACCGTCGCCGTCGCCCACGCCCCGATCAAATTGAAATGACCGGGTTCTATACAGACGGGATAAGACAAGCGACTTTCAGGGCAAATCGGATGTATTTCAAAAAATTCATTGACTTTATAATTGAGAATGATTATCATTACAAGTGAGGGTGAAACCTCGTCATATCCTGAAACATAGTCGAATGGCACCCCCCCCCGTGCCTGACCCCCTTATCACAATAGAAAAAGGAGTGTTCCGTTGATTCGGAACACTCCTTTTTCGTCAGTTCAGTTTTACGGTAAAATACCCATCGGCAGTACGACAAAACCGAGAAAGATAGCTAACAGTACAGAAACAGCAAGTTGCCCCCACCAAATACCGGTAGCCTTCCCTTTTTTCTTCTTAACAGCTATCATTTCCATAGCCGCGATCACCCATAGACCCGTAAGAAGTTTGATGATGACTCCCGGACCGTAATTCGTGTAAGAAGCAAACAGATCTCCACCGGAATAAAGAATGAGCAGGTAATCCAAACGCATAATCATATGAGTTATTTTTGATGCTTTTGTACTTCCTTTGTTCATGAACATCATCGTCAATGCAAGCAGAATCAATGCAAGCACCCATGATGTAATATGTAAGTGTGTCATTTCTCCACCCTCCTTTTCTACTTCTATCCTATCACTTCTTTTCTGGTGTGACTAACGAAAAATGTATGAAGAAATAAGAAGCGAAACCTGTTATAATGAGAAAGAATTGTCGAAAAGTTTTGAAGGAGGTTTTCTATGTCTCGCAACAGCCAACAAATCATCAACCAAACCCAGGAATACGGTGCTAAAAACTATCACCCGCTTCCTGTAGTCATTGCAAAAGCAGAAGGCGTATGGGTCACAGACCCTGAAGGCAACCGTTATATGGATATGCTCAGCGCTTACTCAGCTTTGAACCAGGGGCATCGCCACCCTAAAATCATCCAGGCCCTCAAAGATCAGGCAGACCGTGTAACTCTCACATCCCGTGCCTTTCATAACGATCAGCTCGGCCCTTGGTATGAAAAGATCTGTAAAATTACGAATAAAGAAATGGCACTCCCTATGAACACCGGAGCGGAAGCTGTCGAAACAGCGATCAAAGCAGCACGCCGCTGGGCTTATGATGTCAAAGGAGTGGCGGAAGACCAGGCTGAAATCATCGCCTGCACCGGTAACTTCCACGGTCGTACTATGACCCCGGTTTCCCTTTCTTCAGAAGAAGAGAACAAACGTGGCTTCGGTCCGACGCTTCCAGGCATTAAAATTGTGCCTTATGGCGATATTGATGCCCTGCGTGAAGCTATTACCGAAAATACAGCGGCCTTCCTTCTCGAACCTATCCAGGGAGAAGCAGGAATCGTCATGCCTCCGGAAGGATTTCTCAAAGAAGCTTCCGAGCTTTGTCATCAGGAAAACGTTCTGTTCATCGCTGATGAAATCCAATCCGGACTCGCCAGAACCGGAAAAATGTTCGCCTGTGACTGGGAAAACGTGAACCCGGATATGCTTATCCTCGGGAAAGCACTCGGAGGAGGCGTCTTCCCGATCTCCTGTGTCGTTTCCAATAAAGACATACTCGGCGTGTTCAACCCTGGTTCTCACGGCTCCACTTTCGGTGGAAACCCGCTTGCCTCCGCTGTCTCACTTGCATCCTTACAGGTGCTTGAAGATGAGAACCTTGCCGATCGCTCCCTGAAACTGGGGAATCATATGATGAAAGAATTGAAAACCATTGATAATCCTGTCATCAAAGAAGTGCGAGGCAAAGGACTATTCATCGGCGTAGAATTGAACGAGCCTGCGCGTGAATACTGCGAACGGATGAAGGAAAAAGGACTTCTCTGTAAAGAAACGCATGAAAACGTGATTCGTTTCGCCCCTCCTCTGATCATCTCGGAAGAGGATCTGGACTGGGCTATTGCTAAGATCAAAGAAGTGTTTAGCGCATAATTTTTCATAGAACTCTGTTAAAGCCTTTGGTTGATTTTGGAACGAAGGATGGAGACACCTGTGGAATTGAGCATGGGAGGAAAATCACCCATATCGAGCAGAGGAAGATGCGGGAAGTTTCCGCCATGCCCGAAGCAAGCTTCCCTCCGTAGAGATAAAAATCAACGATGCACGATAACAGAGCCTTTCATAAAAAAAGAAAAGATGATCCCGTTTATCAAATAGGGATCATCTTTTTTTGTACCCTTACACTTTCCTTTTATACGTAGCGCTTCTCCATACCCATTCCAGTGGACCATATCGATATTTTTGGAGCCACCACCTGCTGATTATAATCTGCAGAGTAAAGATGATCACAACGAAAGCTGTGCTTTGAAGTGGAGTCACCTCTCCGTATAAACCGAAGCCGACCGAATAGAAGGCGAAAAAGCTGACAATAGATTGGAGAATATAGTTGGTAAGCGACATTCGACCTACCCACCTGAGAGGCCGCACGACTTTTTTAGCTGTGGTTTTATATAAAAGCGTGATGGAAAGCACATAAAATACAGCGGATGCAGAACCCCCGATATTATCCTGAGCCATATCGAACCATTCGGGCGTCCCGAAAAAGTAGGGACCAAGCTTGAATAAGAAAAACAATACCCCCGTCACGCTCCACCACTTCCATATCACCACTTCATGGTTTTCCGGTTCATGGAGCCACCGCTTCCTGGCTATATACATTCCGAATAACATCATCGGAAGCATACTCATAATAAGAAACGGCCAATTTCCAAGACTGTTCGTATACCACCAGTCCGCGTTGTTTTGAGACCAAATATCCAAGAGCGATCCATTTCCGTAGTTGGCCATCGCCGCTTCTATACCTTCTCTGTTCACGGACCCCAGTCCATAATTTCTAGCAGCATAGAGCATCAGGGTGAACGGCACCGTTACCGCGGCAAGAAGGCCATAAGCAAACAGGAGAAGCGTCCTGTCCTTTCTTTTCATGAATAGCAGAAGCAGCGCACCAAGCACACTATAGGTAAGTAATATATCTCCGTGCCAGATGACGAAGGCGTGGATCACTCCGAACAGAAACAGGACGAATAGCCTTCGTGCCAACACCTGTTCATACGCCACTCCTCGTGAAGTAAGGCGATCTTTCATCATTTGCAGACCGAACCCGAACATAAGGGCGAACAAAGTATAGAAACTGGCCTGAAAAAAGATATCGATCACCGCCCGAACCGCTTCACTCGTCTCAGAAGGGAAATATTCCTCCCCTCCTCCATAGAGGAAAAACGGGGCATTGAACGCGGGAACGTTCACCATGAAAATGCCGAATATCGCAAGACCTCTCACGGTATCTATCCACTCCAAGCGCTCCTGTTCCTGTATCGGATTTCCCTTCGGCATTATGATTCCCCCATTATTTTCTTCTATTAGCCTTTCTCGTCGTTATACGCTTAGCGGGGTCCTGTTTTTGTACCCACTTCAAATATTTCTTCATATCAGGATGATCCTGGATTCTTTCGAGCCGATTATAAAATCGGGCCAGCTCCCGGTTGGAAAACAGGGCGTGGATCTGACGATGACAGGGAGAGCATAGCTGAGCCGTCGGTCCCTGGGCGCCCCCATGTTGTCTTGGAACGAGATGATGTTCCGTGGTTTTTACCGGATAACGCCAGCATAACTCACAAATGTCCTCCATCCCTTCACTCTCCTCCGATTTCCACTACTTTCGCCGCATCGAAAAAGTACAGCATACGTCTGTGTACTTTCTTTTTCCTGATATCTTCGAGCGCCCGGGTATAAATCGAGATCTGGGTATGATAGCGGGAAGCGAGCTCGTCTTCTGTTTCCTTCCCGTTCAGACTGTCCGTTTTATAATCCAGCAGAATATATCCATCTTTATAGGGGATGACCAGGTCGATAATCCCCTGTATGAATACACGCTCGCTGTCTTTCCCTTCCCAGTCAGCATAAACCTCTTTGGCGGGGAGCATATAATTGAATGCTGTTTCTCTCTCCACGTTCTGCTCCTGTGCCACCAGTTCTCCGATTTCCGTGTCAAAAAAACGGGAGATCGCTTCCGAATCGATGACATCGGCCTCTGTACGAGTGAGAATCTCATCGATTACGAGTTTTTCCACTTCTTCTTCCACTTCTAATGGCGTATGGGAACGCAAAGGGATATGCTGCATGACCGTGTGCATAGCCGTTCCCCGTTCTGCTGCTGTGAGAGCCCTCTCCTGCTGCATGAATTTCGGTCTTTTTCTCATCGGCGCCCGATATGGTACAGCCACCGACGTGTCTGCATACTCATCGATTTCCTGTTTCCTCTTGATTTCAGTGACCGTCTGTTTCGCCCTTCTCTTTGCTGCCTGTTCATAAGGATAGCGGAAATCAAGGCGATTTTTCACAAAGGGTTCTATCTCATGATCGACAGGTTTCCATCTATCTATAGCTTCCTTTATCTGTTGATCCCGTTTTTCGGAATCCTCTTCTACACTGGTCAGGTCCCTGCCGTGGACGACTTCCACAGACCATTGCGATTCATTGTTATGAATCGCCTCGGACGCCTTCACTTCCACATCCTCGGCAGTGAGTATTTCCCCCTGTTCATGTCGCACAAGTGCGGGGCCGATCCAGTCGAGGTACGACTTCGCGTTCAGACGATCAGCAGCCGGAAGCAGCCATGGTTCATAATGCGCAAACCGCTTCCACTTTTCCTGTTTCGCCTGGAAGGACGCGACGTTCCCGACAAGTACGAGCTTTTCCTTCGCCCTCGTCAGTGCGACATACAATACCCGCATCTCCTCAGCGAGAATCTCCCGCTTCTTCTTCTCACGTAAGGCGTGATAAGCGATCGTCGGGTACATGAGCCGTTTCTTCGGATCGATGTATCTCGACCCGAAGCCGAGATCCTTATGCAACAGATAGCGGGAATGGAGATCTTTCATATTGAACTGTCTATCGAGACCTCCAAGAATCACGACCGGAAATTCCAGACCTTTACTTTTATGGATCGTCATAATACGTACGACATCTTCCTGTTCTCCTAGAGCCCGGGCAGCGCCAAGGTCATCTCCACGTTCTTCCATCCTTTCAATGAAGCGGAGGAAGCGGAACAAACCACGGAAGGAGGTCGTTTCATAAGACTTCGCCCGGTCATATAAAGCACGCAGGTTCGCCTGACGCTGACGCCCCCCAGGCATCCCTCCCGTAAAATCGTAATATCCCGTCTCACGGTAAATGTCCCAGATCAGTTCGGACAACGCTCCCTGTCTGGCTCTTTCCCTGAAATCATGGAGCATATCAAGAAAGCGGGTCAGTTTATCGCTCAGCTCATCACTCTCCGTTTGGCGATAAGCTTTCATAGCTTCGTAATAATCGCCGCGTTTATCCGCAAGACGTATCCGGGCCAATTCATCTTCATCAAGTCCGACAATCGGGGACCTAAGCACGGAGGCGAGCGGAATATCCTGTTTCGGATTATCGATCGTTTTCAGCAGACTGATCATGACCCGGATTTCGATCGCTTCAAAATAACCGGTAGAAAGCTCCGCATATACCGGAATCCCCTGCTGTTTCAGTTCGTCCATGATGACCGGCGCCCACGTCATGGACCGCTGCAGAAACACGATATCTCTGAACTTCAGAGGACGCGGCAGTCCCGTTTCTTTATCGATGACCTGCATCGGTTCATTTCCATCATACCCGAGCCACGCCCGGATTTTCCCGGCGTAGGCCCGGGCCTCGAGTTGGGCTTTCTCAAGGTCCCGGTAGTCCTCTTCAGAATTATACTCGTCCTCTTCCTCCGCCTCTTCTCTGTCTATGAGCAGAAGCTCTGTACTCGTATCTTCTTTGTGCCATTCATCATACGAAGTATTCCCGTAAATAAGCTCTGCTTCTTTTTCATACTCCATTTCGCCTACCTCTTCATCGAGGATCTGACGGAACAGATAGTTCGTCGCATCAAGCACCTGGGTGCGGCTCCGGAAGTTCTTCGCCAAGTCGACCCTTTCCCCTTCCTCCTCTTCTTTCTGGAAGCGGCCATATTTTTCAAGGAACAACGACGGTTCCGCATGCCGGAAGCGGTAGATACTCTGCTTCACATCCCCCACCATGAAAAGATTCCCGGCATCGGTATCATCCGTTAAAAGCCGGAGCAGCGTTTCCTGGACGAGGTTCGTATCCTGATATTCATCGACGAGCACTTCGGTGAACTGGCGCTGATAATTTTTGGCTACTGCAGAAGGTACAAGATGGTCCGGAACGGAAGTGTCATCACGCAGAATTTCCAGTGCATAGTGTTCCAGATCGGAAAAATCGGCGACTGCTCTCTCTTTCTTCGCTTCCTGATAACGCTGTTTGAAATCTTTCACCACAACGCCGAGTTGCCGGATGACCGGATACAACTCTCCCATCTCCTCAAGATACCTGTCGATGGGACGCGCGAACCACTCTTCCTGAATCTGTTTGAAACGTTTCTTATACCTTTCCCTTACGTCTTTCGCTTCATTTTTCTTCTCTTCGGCCACGTCCGATTTCTTTCCTGACAGCTTCGGAAATTTCGCTTCTTTCACGTAATCCTCAAGTGCCTGCCAAGACCTGGCGAGATGGGCTTTCGCTTCGCGTATAAGCGTGAGATCTTTATCCGCAGTCTCTCCGTATGTATACGGCCCATCAGACTGACGGGTGAGATCCAGAAATTCCTCCGCTTCTTTTTCCATAGCTTCAAGCTGATGGCGGACTTCTCTTTTCAGCAGTACGAACCAGGGCAGATCTTCCTCGTCATCCTCTGCAGTGACGTTATACATCTCCGCCACCTGATCCAACCATTCTCCCGGCCACGGGTGCTGTTCTGAGAACGTGTACATCTGAAGAATGAGCGATTCCACATCGAGGTCGTGACGGTCTCCGGAGAAACGATCGACAAGTTCGAAAAACTGCCTGCGCTCTTCTCCTTCTTTTCCGTACCAGTCCTCGAGCAGATTTTCGAGTACTTCCTGTTTCATTAGATCCGCTTCCACAGCATCGGCGATCCGGAAGGCCGGATCGATGTCCAGGAGATACGCGTACTTCCTGATTACTTCCAGGCAAAACGAATGCAGCGTCGATATCGAGGCACTCTGCACGAGAGAAAGCTGTTTTTTCAAATGTATGGAGTCCGGGGTCTGTTCCAGTGCTTTATCCAGTGCTTCTGTCACCCGGTTCCTCATCTCCTGTGCTGCCGCGTTCGTAAATGTCACTACGAGCAAAGAGTGAATATCCACCGGATCATCCCTGTCGATCACTTTCTGAATGATCCTTTCCACAAGGACCGCCGTTTTGCCGGAACCGGCTGCTGCGGAGACGAGCATGTCCCGCCCGTGACCGTAAATGGCCTGTTCCTGTTCCCTCGTCCAGTTAACCATCGACTTCCCCCTTTTCTTTCAACTTCTCCCATACTTTGCTGTCTTTCATATCGGCAAGCTTCCGGTACTGATTCTCTTCAAGCGTCGGATCGAACTGACAGACCGAACGGAAGGAACAGAATTGGCAGGCCGTCTGCTGTTTTTTCTGATACGGATTGAGCGGGATGTTCCCTTCTGTTATATCCATACCAGCCTTCGTCATCAGTTTATGAACATAACCATCGAGAGCCTGGAACATCTCCCTGTCCGCTACTTTCGAATTCGAATAAAAACCACCGCCTGATTTCAGACCTGCAGGGATAATCGGACTGTGCCCCTTTTCCGTTTCGGTGTCCATCATCCGAATCGCTCCTTCATCTTCAAGCAACAACCCCTGCATCTTGAAACTTTTCACAATTTCCTTTTCAATCTCCTCATCGTTCAGAAGTTTCTTCCCGGTGATCATCGGGTTGTGGACATGGAAATAAAGGACTCCCGCCGGTGTCGCTTCCATGCCGAGCCAGTCCTTGGCGTTCTGCAGAATCACTTCGAGATAAATAAGCATCTGAAGCGAGAGTCCGTAATACACATCGGATAGATTCAGACCTTTGGCGCTCGATTTGTAGTCGATGATCCGAAGAAAAAGCTCATTGTTATCCATCGCCTGGTCGACCCGGTCGATTCTTCCACGCAGCATGAGTTCAAAGCCGTTCGGGAGATCGACGCTCATCGGAGGCAGTTGCGCATCTTTCACTTCACCGAAGCCTAACTCCAATCCCACAGGGGCAAATCTCGTTCTTCTCGCCTGTTCTCCTAGGATATACGTAGCCTGAGCGATGACACCACGCAGTTTCTCCTGAATATATTTGTACCGGTTCGAACTCCTTAATACCTGATGCTGCAGCACGGGTGCGAGTTCTTCTGTAGCCCGGTGTGCATACTTCTCGGCAGAGGACCGATCCAGCTCGGCGAACTGCCGCCCCTCTTCTCCGATCCAGTCAGTGATTTGGCGAAGAGCCTCATGAAACAACTGACCGATATCCGGGGCATCGAGCTTATATGTCCGTCGTTCTTCCAGATTCAGCCCCTTCCCGGCGAAATGCTGAAAGCCGCAGCTATAATAAGACTCCAATGCGGATACACTCGTTTTTACCTGCTTTTTATGCATGCGATGAGCCGTTTCTTTCTTCAGCGATACCGGTTCATTTTTATAAGAAAGACTGTGAAGCACCCGTCTGGTCGTGCTTTCTTTCGTTTCTGACTGAATATACCAGTTCAACACGCCCCACCACACGTCCTGCACCCGATACCCTTTGATATAGCGGGCAAGCTGGGCCGTTAGAGCGGACCTTGTTTTGACCGGTGTCGTAATGAACCGATCCGCTTCTTCTAGATCATCCGGATCCTGAAGCAGTATATGTTCCGCACACTCCGGAAACAGATCCTCTATACGGGCGATGATCGGTGAAGCCGCTTTCGACCGCCCCTCTTCATCGCTTAACGGATAACTGACCCACAATTTTTCTGCTGGCATCGTAACAGCAAGATACATATAGAAACGATCATACAGTAACTTTTCCCGGCTTCCTGCGGCCAATTCCAAGCCGTATTGTGCCAAGAATGCCCGGTCCTCTTCTGAAATCATCCCATCTCCCTGGGGTTTCATCGGCCATGTACCCTCGTTTACTCCGAGAAGAAATCCGGCTTTGATTCCATTCAACCTGGAACGGTCCACACTCCCGACGATGACGTGATCCATGCTCGGGGGTACATGGGCAAATGTAAGAGAGTCGAGACCGCTTTCAAACGCCTGGCGAAAGACCTGCAGAGACATAGACTCCTCCCCGATCATCTCCACCATCTCGTCGAGAAGCTGCAACAGATTATCCCATACCTGTTCTTGCTCCCGGCCTTTTTCCACCTCTCCGTTCTCGTCATAAAAACCGCGCCACTTCTCCAGGGTTTCAGGTGCACGGATTTCACTCATCCATACGAACAGCGAGGTTGCCCGTTCTTCATTCGTTCTTTTTCCGCGTAGTTCATCATCAAGAGACTCAAGAGCACTCACCACCTGATAACGATAAGCATTGATGCGGTCCTGTTTCTTCTTCTCCTCATCTGTCTGGGCCGCCTGTTCGAATCCTCGAAAACGTTGATACCTCCAAGCCTCCTTCGACCTCCACTGTTCCCGTGAGCGGATGCCGTATTCAAGTACATAGTTTTCCAATTCATCAATGCCATCTTCATCAAGCGGGTACCTTCTGTCAGAAGAAGGAATGAACCCTGTTTTCAGAAGGCGGAAAATAGCATCATATCGCCATCCTCCTTCAACGACATCCAGGGCGGAACGAATCATTTCGAGTAGGGGATGGTTCAGCATCGTACGCTTTTCATCAAGAAAGACCGGAATCCCGTAATCAGAAAATATCGTCTCGATCAGACTGTGATAGACACTCGCATCACGCATAAGGATAGCTATATCCCGGTAACGGTAACCTTCTTCACGCACAAGACGGAGGATTTCCTGAGCCGTGCCTTCGACTTCAGCCCGTGGATGCACCGCTTCATAAATCCCGATCGGGGTCTCCCCTTCAAACGAGGGGGCCGGCCGATCCTCAAAATGTTTTTCCAGATGTAAGAATGCATCTTTGCCGTGAAAACGCCCATTTGTGTTGGACAGATCAAGTGTTTCTTCCACTTCCACCTTCCCTGTCTCTGCGATTTCCCTGAGTACTGCACACGTCTCTTTCGTTTCAGCAAAAAGATCGACATCTTCGACCTCCCTGCTCTCTTCATCAAGCGTCAGTGTCACCTGAACACGCCCTGCATGCTGAAACAGTTCTCTCAGCACCTCGTATTCCTGAGGAGTGAAGCTGTGAAAACCATCTATGTATATATCCGCATCCCGAAGAAACGAAGAGTGAGGAATTTTTTCTCCGAGCAGTTTCAACTGATCTTCCCCATCTACGTATGTTCCTTCCATATGGCTGACAAGACGACTGTAAATATAATGTAGATCTTCGATTTTATCCTGCAGAGCCTGCTCCCCGCCCGTTTGATGTGCGTAGTTTTCCATCGTATCCATCTGATGCTCGAGAGTCTCAGGCGTCACACGATATCTCTTGAATTCTGTAATCATTTCTTCAAGTTGGTGAATGAATCCCTGCTTCTCCATAGCTTTCTGGAATACGTTCCAATCGGATGTACGCTCCTCAACAATTTTTCTAAGAAGCATCTGTACCCCGGTGGAACTGATATAAGATCTTGTCGCTCCACCCGTTTCCTGAAATACTTTCCAGGCAAGACGTGAAAAGCTGAATACATGCGCTCTCGTCGACCCATCAATATTTCCCCGTTTCAACAGCGCATACTCCTGCTGGAAGGTCATCTGATCAGGTACAAGGTAAATAATTGTCCGTCCCGTCGGTTCTTCTTTCAATCTCGCTTCAATATCGTTTAGACAGTAATCACTCTTCCCGGCCCCCGAACGGCCGGTAATAAACCTTATACTCATCCGCCTTCCCCCCTTTTCCCTTATTTTACAATACAAAAAGAAAATGAACCACCCAAGCGGCAGTTCATCGAAACTTCATTCCAAGTTGTGACATCGGCCAGTAACGCACTTCCACCTTACCGACGATCGACTGGATATCTATGAAGCCGAAACTCCTGCTGTCCAGACTGTCCCGGCGATTGTCTCCCATGACGAACAACTCTCCTTCAGGAACCTCTATCCTTCCTGTAACCCCTTCGAGTGTGAAATCATTCGTGAATACTCTTCCATCATTCGGCCGTAATTCATCAAGGTAGTCTTCCTCCACGAACTCTCCATTGACGTACAATCTGTCATCTTTCACAGCAATATGGTCTCCTGGGAGGCCTATAACTCTTTTCACATAATCATCTTCGTTATTGTAGTGAAATACGATGATATCCTGACGATGTACATCCGTCCAGTCGTATAACACTTTGTTCACCATCAACAGGTTGCCATCATACAGGGTCGGCTCCATCGATTCTCCTTCTACGACATAGCTCGCGAAGAAATAAGCCCGGAATACGATTGCAACAAGAACGGCAAGTATGACCGTGCGAATAAGATGTTTGTATTTTTTCATTCTGCTTCCTCCACAGGTGCTTAATAATACTATTTTACCCAGGGGGAGGAAACTTTAACCCTTCTTCCTCTCCGCACGCGCGGCGAGACGTTTTTCCAAGTATTTTCCCAATAGCCAGAAGAGGCTGATACAGACGAAAACGACGATTGTTTTGACAGGGTTCGAAGTGAAGGAGGTGATACTGTCTCCGACAAAAGTGATGGAAAAAATCATAACGGATTTACCGAGAATTGCAGCCAGAAGAAAATCTCTCGTCTTCACCCCGGATAAACCGGCTACGACATTAATGATAGCGGAAGGGGAGAAAGGAAAACACATAAGAAGAAACAGTGGACCAAAGCCATGTTCTTCGAGCCATGTCATCACCCGCTGTACCTGAGGATGCTTTCTCAGAAACCGAAAGAACCGCTGACGGCCCAAACGTCTTACAAGCAGGAATACAAGAACAGCTCCTGTCGTTGCTCCGACCCACGAGTAAAGAAACCCCTCAACCAGGCCATATACTACGGCATTGGCAACAACGAACACCAGGAGAGGTAAGATAGGGAGAAAAGCTTCAATGAGCGGAAGGATTATTCCTGGTAGCGGACCGAAACGATCCAGTCGCTCTAATTGTCTGATAGCGTAATCAAACAATTGATCATTCTCAGCTAATAGTTGCAGTTCCTCAAGCGTCGGCATTATAGGTTCATCCTACTCTGTGCGTTATAGTACCTTCATTTTAATCGAAATTTCACCGTATGCCTACTGCAAAGTATTTTCTGAAATTCAATTATGAATGAACGGGCAGTCTGTGATATACTGAATAACAAGAACGCGTGTTCGTGAAGTGATAAGAGAGGAGGAACCCTGATGGCCCATATCAAAGAAAAACAGCTCGATAAAGCCTCCCGTTATCTGTTCCTGACGATGGCACTTACTGTCATAAAGCAGGATCGTCGCCATATACTGAATGGAACCTATAAAATCAAAGAGCCTTACCTCGAGCTGCTGGGAAAGATGGAGATGGCTGCGAAAGAAGAAAGAAGACACCTCCGTGTATTCATGGACAATCACCATGTACAGGTAGTGGAAACATCAAGGCACGACACCTTCACAACCTTTTCTTTCATCGCTGAAGGATATGAAGAGAAACGTAACTACTTCAATCCCGCGATACGAAAAAAAGTCGAGGTCATCTTATCGGAGTTGATGGAGAAGGCTCTGAAACAAAAGAATGTCTCACAGTAGAAGCGAAACGCTTTTCATACATCAGCCTGAACTGAGCCGTACGCTCCAGTTGATTGGAAAATACTCCCGGGGAGACAGCCAGGTCTTCCCATGCCTTGTTCATAAACTGAACGGCCGTTCTCTTCGGATCTCTGTCACTCGGGAAAAAGGTACGTACATAATTGTGAGAAATCCAGGAACATTCCAGCCGCGCGGGGGACATTGTCGGAAAGTAGTAAAGTTTAAGCATTCCGGAGATGACGATGGGGGATTTGTGTGTGTAGTTGGTGATAGCTTTCGTACCGGAGATTCTCCCGGAGAGGTTACTACCAAAATACTTGCAGGAATCATCGATTACTCGCGTAGGGCAGAGATCGACGATGAAAGAGTCCTCTTCTTCCATAACCCTCGTTCTGATTTTCCCTTCTTCTTCCACAGCAATCAATGCTATCGTTTTTTCATTCACTTCATATTCAGTTTTCAATCCTTCTTTCATCATTACCATATCCCTTCTTGTTATTCCAATAATTTCTTTATAAATATAGCAGATTATCCCCTACCCGTCTACTGAATTTCAGTTCTTTTCCGAAAATTTCGATACTTTTTGCTATAATATCTATAAATACCATTGAAACATGAGGGGGATTTGCTAATGTGGGGAAGAAAAAAGAAAACGGAAGAAACAGTAACGAAAAAACTCGAAGTTATGGACCTTTCGTTACAAGAGGTGCGAAAAGCCATCAATGAATATGCTGAGGCAAAACCGGAAAGAGTCCCTTTGAGCGTCATCATCAATCCGGACCTGACCATCGATTACGACCTTCTCGCCCCCTTCATCAAAGGGAAGCCTGAAAAAACGTTTTATATGTCGCGTGAGACGTATGAGCTTTTTGAAGAAGGAGACCTGCAGTTAGCCCAAGACATCGATATGATCCAACAGGCCGTAGACACATATGTCCAGCAGGAAAAAGAGCTCCCTATTATTGAAAACGACCCTTACCGACGTGTGAACTATTATAAACTCGAACGTCTCGGACTGATCACCCACCGCCCTGACCGGGAATTTTATATCACCAAAGAAGAATATATGGTGGACTACGAAAGACGTTGATCTTCTCCTTCTATTCCAAGCTCTGTCACTTTTATGTTCAGAGTTTCTTTCACAAAAACAGGCGCCCTTATGGAAGGACGCCTGTTTTGATATTCATCATTAATATAATTTTTGCAGGGCTTCTTTATTGAAAGCCAAAAGATCGTCTACTCTGCCTTCCTGGATCTTTTTCACCCACTCAGGGTCCATCAGTAAGGAACGACCGATGGCCACGAGATCGAACTCATCACGATCAAGTTTATCCACTAGACCATCGAGATTCGTCGCTCCGGCACCGGAGAAATCTGTAAAAACACCATCAAGCCCGACGGAACCTACAGATATGACCGGTTTTCCTGAAAGTTTTTTCGTCCAGCCTGCAAGGTTCAAATCGGACCCTTCAAACTCAGGTTCCCAGAATCTGCGCGTGGAACAATGGAACATATCCACACCCGCCTCAACAAGCGGCTGTAAGAATTGTTCCAGCTCCTCGGAAGTGTTGACCAGTTTCGCCTGGAAGTCGTTCATTTTCCATTGGGAGAAACGGAAAATGATCGGGAAATCTTCCCCGACTTCACGGCGGCACGCTTCTACGATTTCTACAGCAAATTGCGTACGCCCGACGAAGTCACCGCCGTAACGGTCATTGCGTTTATTGGTGTTTTCCCAGAAGAATTGGTCGATCAGATACCCGTGAGCACCATGGATTTCAATAGCATCAAAGCCGAGACGCTTCGCATCCGCTGCTGCTTTAGCGTAGGCTTCCACTAATGCCTCCACTTCTTCTGTAGAGAGGGCTTCATTAACTTTCTCCCCGTCTAAGCTGAGTCCGGATGGGCCTACCGGTGACGCCTCTTCATTGGGAAGATCACCTTTGCTGCGAGTCATTCCTACGTGCCACAGTTGTGGGGCGATTTTACCGCCGGCCTCATGCACTTCTTTCACAACTTCGGCCCAGCCGTTCAATGCCTGTTCCCCATGAAACACAGGAATATTCGCACCAGATACAGAAGCCGGATGATCGATCCCTGTCCCCTCTGTAATAATCAATCCTACGTCATTCTCCGCACGTCTACGGTAATATGCCGCGACTTCCTCGTCAGGAACATTTCCGGGGGAAAACCCGCGTGTCATCGGTGCCATCACGGTACGGTTCGGAAGATTCAATTTATCACTGGTGAACGTTTCGAATATAGGTTTGGTGGTTGTTTGGTTTGTCATTAATCTGCCTCCTTTTCAACGATGTTTGTAATTATTACAGATGTAAAAAGAAGACGAAAGAAATCTGTTTTCAGCCACATCATGTCCTCTCCATCGAATGCCTGCAAAAAAAGAGCCAATGCTACATGAGCATTGGCCAAAAGAGACGACTGGTTAACTTTTGAGTGAGGGAATCACATGAAAGAAAAAACTCTGCAAAAGCTTTTCCTCCATGCAGACAGCTCTTTATCAGAACTGCCTCTCACTAACTATTGTAATATAGCCCCGCAAAAATCTCACCGAAATGTTTTTGCGGCTGAACGCACACGTTTTTGCGAAATTTCTAATTGTTGACACCTTACAACTACGATTTTTTGCTTAGCTGATCACGCAAATTCTTCCTCAAAATTTTCCCTGTCGTATTTTTCGGAAGCTCCTCCATGAATTCCACTCGTCTCGGGAGTTTATACTTCGCCAGATCCTGTCCGCAATAATCGACGACTGCCGCTTCATCAAGAGAAGGATCCTCCGAAACGACAAAAGCGATGACTGCCTCCCCTGTTTCCGGATGAGGTTCCCCTACTACGGCAGCTTCCGTGATTTTCGGATGCTGGTATAGCACTTCTTCCACTTCCCTTGGATACACGTTATATCCACCGACAAGAATCATGTCCTTTTTGCGGTCGACAATATAAAAGTAGCCTTCTTCGTCTTTCCGGGCCATATCTCCGGTGAACAACCACCCATCCTTGATGGTAACCGCTGTTTCTTCAGGCATCTTATAATAGCCTTTCATAACATTCGGTCCCTGGACTACAAGTTCCCCTACTTCTCCGACCGGTACTTCCTGACCGAGTTCGTCGACTACTTTATTCTTCACATTCGTAATATCCTGCCCGATGGACCCTGCTCTACGCGGACGATCCAGTGGGTTGAAAGCTGTTACCGGGGAAGCTTCCGAAAGACCATACCCTTCCGAAACATTAACCTTGAACTTCTCTTCAAAAGCCTCAAGAAGCGATACCGGAAGAGAGGATCCGCCGGAGACGTTGATCCGCATGTGTTTGAATGAGTCTTCTTCGCCGTCTCCCGTCTGCAATAAATAATTGTACATGGTCGGCACGCCCGCGAATACGGTCGCTTGATGATCTCTCGCAGCTGCAAACACTTCCCCCGGCGAGAACTGAGGAATGACAATTATTGTTCCTCCATTCACAATCGGAGCGTTCAAAGCTACGGTCAGACAAAAGACGTGGAACATCGGTAACGTAGCGATAACACGGTCCGATTCACTGATCTCCAGATATGCTGCTACATCTTTTGCGTTCGAATAGATATTTTTATGAGTCAGCATAGCCCCTTTGGGTTTACCCGTGGTACCTGAGGTATACAGAATGACTGCCAGATCATCATCTTCGAGGGAGGGAGGGGTGAATTCAGTCGTTCCCGCTCCGACCGTTTCTGTAAACGGTTTCATTTTTGGCGATATAGAATACGCGTCGAGATTTATCCCTGAGCCTGTATCTGCAACGAAGTAATGCTCGACCTTCAGATTCTCGTCAATGATATCGAGTTGACTGACAATCACATCCAGGGTAATGACACCTTTTACATCCCCATTCTTAAGAATGTAGCCCATTTCTTTAGACGTATACGTCGGGTTTACAGGTATAACCGTCAATCCGGCTCGTAGTGCGCCGTACAGTCCAATCATGAAAACCGGACTGTTTCCACTGATCAAAGCAACATGATCCCCTTTTTCATAACCAAGATCTCTCAGGGCGCTTGCGAACTTCGTCACAGAAGTATCAAAAGCCTGATAAGTCGTACGCTCCCCCTGGAAAATAAACGCATCCTTCCCGGGCATTTCCTTAGCTGTTTGGCTTAACCGTTCACTTACGTTCATCAGTATCGTTCCCCCTTTTTCTATTCATAATGAATGAATAATCATTCATCTTATAGAACTTCACTATAAATTATAAATTATTGCCAGACTATTCGCAAATTAATTTTCCCATTCCTTCCTCAGCATGCCATAAACGACATGATCCACAAAATGGTCGTTTACCCATTCCTGGTCCCGAAGCACCCCTTCCTGTGTAAACCCGAGTCTTTCCGGAATTGCACAACTTGCCCTGTTCTCCGATGCTGCCCGAATATCCACTTTATTCATGCCCATGGAGGAGAAGGCATGCGTTGTCAGTGACTTCACAGTTTTAGTCATTATCCCTCTCCCTTGATAATCTTCGGCAAGCCAATACCCTATGTAGGCGATTTTGTTCGTCCAGTCGAGTTTATTGTAACTGGCCATCCCCACAATCACGTCCTGAAATAAAATGACCACGGTCATACTCTGGTTTTCTGCATACCCATGAAGAAAATTCCTTATTGCACTTTTCGTATCTTCTTTACTTTCTGTATGATCGACCCACGGCAACCACGTCCGCAAATTAGAACGATGACGGTCGGTGAGCTCGAATATACGCTCTGCGTCCCCTACTTCAATCAACCTCAATTCCAGGTCTTCGTCGATTCTATGAACGAACATTTTCCACTTCCCTTTCTGCTTCAGTTTTCACCCTTTTCAGAAACTCGTGAACTATCTTTTTATTGCTTTTTTCCCTGACGAACATAAGCATCATTTTCCCAAGAATGTTCGCTCCTTCGTTCGTCCCCTCATAAATGAGGGTCGTCTCGTTCTCTCTTTCTTTACGGAACGTATAACAGGTCCGGATATCAAAAGCTCGACCAATCGTGAAAGCTACTTCCTTTTTCTTATGATCCGTCTCATCTTCATAGGCTTTGGTTGTGACAATGTACGTCTCGGTCCTTTTCCCCTCGCGGTAAGTCTGACGGTGTCTCGCCCCTACTTCACTTTCTTCTTTCTCAATAAGCGCATGCTCTTCCACTTGCGGCATAATACGGGTGATATTTTCATCTTTGAAAAGGTCCCATACTGTTTCGATGTCTGCGTCTATATTGATTTCTTCCTTCCATGTAATCATCCTTAGCCCTCCCATATTTTTAGCTTCAGTAAATGAACCGATTTCTTAACACTTACAGAATAACCCGGTTCGTTCCTCGAACCGGGTATAAAAATCAGTACACTATCGTCAGAAAATCCTCTTCGGTAATTTTCCCTAAATAATGTGAAATATCGATATCCTGAACCGATTCCTTAATCGATTCGCGTTCATACTTCGTACCGATCAGTCGGTTCTCAACCTCGGCAACATCCCCGATACCAAAGAAATCCCCATAGATTTTGGCGTTTTTGATATACCCCTTATCTACGTCCAGACGTATATCATATGTTCCTGCACCTTCAATACGTTTCGTCTGATTGATATTGGACTTCGGAGACTTTCCGTAATTCCAGTCCCAATTACGATATCTTTCTTCGGATAGTTTATGGATCTCTTTCCAGTCCTCTTCCGTCAATTTATATTGCGGGACATCCTCAACATTCTCCACATCGAAAATGTAGCGCAAAATCATCGTTTTGAAGTCTTCCATCGTCGTATTTTCCGGAAGGTATTCAGAAATACTAGCTACACGACTTCGAATCGATTTGATCCCTTTTGAACGTATCTTTTCAGATTTCACATTCAGACTGCGTACGACGTTCTCCACTTCCGAATTGAACATCAACGTCCCGTGACTGAACATGCGTCCTTTAGTGGTGAACTGTGCATTCCCCGAAATTTTACGTCCTTCAATCGTCAAATCGTTACGTCCCGACAGTTCCGCAGGGGCACCGAATTGTTGTAATGCATTGACTACAGGTTCAGTGAATTTGGCGAAATCATGAAAACTGTTTCCATCATCTTTCGTAATAAAACTGAAGTTCAAATTACCCTGATCATGATAAACAGCTCCGCCACCTGACAACCTCCGTACTACATGGATGCCATTCTCTTCAACGAAATCCGTATTGATCTCTTCAATAGCATTCTGATTTTTACCAATGATGATCGAAGGTTCATTGATATAGAACAGAAGGTATGTTTCGCTGATATCCAAGTTTTTAAGCGCATACTCCTCAATAGCAAGATTGATCGTAGGATCGTGCACTCCTTCATTATCAATAAAAAGCAAATCCCTCACCCTTTCTTTCTTAGCTACACCCAAGTATACGGGAGGGGCGATTTCTTAGCAATCAATCCCCGTTCCACCGCAACCCTTCAGAAGCCAGTTTCACTTCTCCCCCGTATATATCTGCAGCTTCCTGTTTCAGCTTCGAATGGTTACCGAAATGGGGAAGGTGGCTGAGCCAAAGTTCCTTCACCCCTGCTTCAGCAGCGATTGTAGCTGCTTCTTCACTCGTCATATGACCGGCTTTGCCCGCGTCCATTCCTTTATAGAAATTCGTATCCGCTATAAGAAGATCGGCCTCCTCAGAGAAATCACTCCATTCTTTCTGATAACCCGTGTCTGCTGTATACACGATAGTATAGTCTCCATTCGTAATTCTCATGCCATAGCAAGGGACAGGGTGAGCGGTTTTCAAGAAAGATATAGTAAAAGGTCCGACCGTCAAAGTAGTTTCAGGATCGTACGCTCTCGCTTCCGTGTAAGAGGCCTCTAACGTCGCTAATTTCCCCTCCTCTTCTTCATGACCATAAATCGGCAGTTTGCCTTCCGTGTTCCCCAACATCGTCTGAACAAGTCGAGCGTGTTGCAATACACCGATGTCCGCTACGTGATCATGATGATAATGAGAAATAATCACCGCATCAATTGAATTCAACGAGACGTAACACTGGATCCGTGATAATGCACCACTCCCACAGTCGAGAAGCAACCGGAACCCTCCGTCCTCCAAAATATAACAAGACGTTGCGCTATTCTGAGCGGGGTAAGCTCCCCAATACCCTATTGTTGTAATTTTCACAAAATTACCTCTTTTCTAATACTTTAGTTCTATTTTAGAATTGTTTTATAACATACTGTTGCTTTCCCGCTTCTGTTATAATACAATGAACTTAACATAAAAAACGGAGGAGGCATCACCCTATGATGAACGTCGTTGAATTTTTTCGTAACTTGCCTAAGAAACAGTGCTCTAAATGCGGGAGCGTAATTCAAGAGCAGGCCGACTGCTACGGTAACACTTGCCAAGAGTGCGATAGCCCCGCTCGCTAAATAGACATTTTCAAAAAAGAAGCAGCTGCCACTGCTTCTTTTTTTATTTTAACAAAAAATTCGCTCATTTTACGAAAAAAATATTGTTCAGTCAAAAAATTATTTGTAATATAACAACCCTCACATAAAAAAGCTTGCAGCAAATGGATCGGTTTGCTGCAAGCTTTTCGTTTATCCTCTTTCAATGATACGTTTGGCAGCTGCTCTTCCCTGGTTTATACAATCAGGTAGGCCTATGCCATAGTAATGGGCGCCGGCGAGCTGGACGCCAGGAAGATCTTTCTTCAAGTAGTGATCGATTTTCGTCAGTCTTTCTTTATGACCGACGCTATACTGAGGCATGGCATCATGCCAGCGAGTGACTACGAAGAAATCAGGCTGATCTGTAATATTCATGATTTTCTCAAGGTCATTCATAACGATCTTTTTGATTTCTTCATCGGACTTATCCACCACTTCCTCATCTCCCGGCTTTCCGATGTAACAGCGAAGCAGAGCTTTCCCTTCCGGTGCTGCATGAGCCCATTTTTTATGTGTCCATGTACAGGCCGTAATCCGATAATCACCACTGGTTCGAGCAACCACGAAACCGGTGCCATCAATGTCCTGTTTGATTGCGGATTGATCAAAAGCCATAGCGACATTCGCTACCGAGGTCGCCTTCATCTGTTTCAAAGGTTCCACCCATTCATACTGGGCAAGCATTTTAGCCGCTACCGGAGCGGGTACAGTAAGGATGATTTCATCAGCCCACATGACTTCCCCGTCACTCATTAGCATATGGTAACCATTTTCTCTCTTTTGAATATGATCGACACCCTTGGAGAGGTGGACAGAGCCAGGCTTGAGCTTGGAGTGAATAGCTTCCACGAAACTTGAAAGGCCTCCTGCAAATGCCCGGAAGGCACTCGGCTTTTTGTGGGTCCTTTTCTCCCGGGGGACTGCTTCCGTAGCTTTCAACCCACGAACCAGACTCCCGTACTCCTCGGTCACTTGTTTGAACTGTGGAAAAGTCGCATCCATACTCAACTGATCGATATCTCCGGCGTAAATACCGGAAAGCAGGGGTTCTATAGCGTTCTCAACGACTTCATTCCCTAACCGACGTCTTAGAAACACCCCAAGAGCTTCATCATTCTTCTTCGTATTCACACGTTGGTACGGTTCGAGGAGAGCTCTCCCTTTCCCGAAACCGGAAAAAAGGGAGGATTTCAAAAGGGGACGTCGTCTGGTCGGAATCCCCATATGGGACCCTTGCGGCATGCGATTCAGACGTCCTTTCGCAAGAATGTACGCATTTCCGGTCGCATTCTTCACCACTTCTTCACTCAAACCAACTTCTTCCGCCAGCTTCAGCATACTCGTTTTTCGGGCAAGGAAGGAGTCAGGGCCTCTTTCAATTGTAAAACCATCTTTGTGAACCGTTTCGATTTTACCACCGAGATGATCTGACTTTTCCACCAGCTCTGCATCGACTCCCGCCTTCTGTAAATAATAAGCAGCAGATAAACCTGTAATTCCTCCGCCCACCACTACTACTTTTTTATTCATATTATTTCGCTTCTTTCCACTTGGACCACGTTACGTCCACCAATGTTTCAATGAATTTCGGATGAGTGTTAGGCATCTCCGGACGATAGTAATTGGCCCCGACCTCGTCACAAACTACCTTACACTCATAGTCGTTATCAAAAAGCACTTCCAGATGATCGGCGACAAAGCCTACCGGTGCATACACAAAAGATGTGTACCCTTTCTGTTCAAATAGATCTCTCGTCAAATCCTGGACATCCGGTCCAAGCCATGGATCCGGTGTGTTCCCTTCACTTTGCCATCCGATTTCGTATTGATTGATACCAGTGGCTTCAGAAATGAGCTTCGCGGTTTCTTCCAACTGTTCAGGGTAAGGATCCCCGCCTTGAAGGATCTTTTCAGGAAGACTGTGAGCGGAAACGATAAGGCATGCTTTCTGCTTTTCTTCTTCACTCATCTTTCCATATTCTTCGAGGATTCCATCTTTCCAGAAATCTATGAATGTCGGGTGATCGTACCAGCTCTCCACAGAGTTTATACGTATACCATGTTCTTCTGCTTTCTCCTGGGCACGACCGTTATAGGATTTCACACTGAACGAAGAATAGTGCGGAGCAAGAACGATAGAGACCGCTTCTTCAATCCCATCTTTCGCCATTTGATCGACCGCATCTTCAATAAATGGATCGATATGCTTCAATCCGATGTAGAGTTTGAATTCCACATCGTCCTGCATATTGTTCAATTCGTCACGAAGAGTCTCCGCCTGTTCATCTGTGATTCGAGCCAACGGAGAAATCCCCCCGATCGCTTCATAACGGTCTTTCAGATCCTGAAGCGCTTCCTCCGATGGTTTACGTCCTTTTCTTATATGTGTGTAATAAGGTTCAATATCTTCTTCTTTGTACGGCGTGCCATACGCCATTACGAGTAAACCTACTTTTTTGTTCGCCATTTTCCTGAACACCCCTTAGTTTGTTTTGGAATATGTGTGTACCAAGGCCGTCAACTTCTTGAGTGTTTCCGGCTGAATCTCCGGTGTAACACCATGACCGAGGTTGAATATATGAGGCCCATGAGACAATCCTTCATCAAGAATCGCTTTCGTTCTCTGTTCAATAACCTCCCAGTCGGAGAGTAAAACAGCAGGATCCAGATTCCCCTGCAACGGTTTCCGGACACCGAGGTCTCGAGCTTCTGTAATGGACGTACGCCAATCAAGCCCTAACACATCTATAGGGAGATCGTCCCACTCGCCGATCAGGTGACGGGCACCGACCCCGAACAGAATCAGCGGAACCCCTTCCGATTTCAGTTCCCGGAAAATCCGGTCCATCGAGGGTTTGATATATTTACGATAATCTGGAGCATGAAGTGCTCCCCCCCAGGAATCAAAAATCTGGATGGCCTGGGCTCCCGCTTTGATTTGAGATTTCACATACGTAATCGTCATGGAAGCAAGCTTATCCATCAGGAGAAACCACGTTTTTTCATCACTGTACATAAGAGCCTTGGTTTTATGGTAATTCTTCGATGGACCACCTTCAATCATATAGCTCGCCAGTGTAAACGGCGCACCACTGAAGCCGATCAAAGGTACATTCAACTGTTCTTTCGTCAGAAGACGGATCGTGTCGAGGACATAAGGCACATCCGACTGCGGATCGATTTCCCCGAGGTTCTCCACATCCTGACGGGAGGTGATCGGGTTATGAATGACCGGGCCCACTCCTTTTCTGATTTCCACATCTACGCCAAGTGCCGGGAGCGGAGACATAATATCTTTGTATAATACAGCCGCATCGACTCCGTAGTTTTCCACCGGAAGACGGGTGACGTATGCACAAAGTTCCGGCTGATGAGTGATTTCAAACAATGAATATTTCTCTTTCAATTTCCTATATTCCGGCTGAGAACGTCCGGCCTGACGCATGTACCAGACAGGCGTGTGATCCGTCGGTTCTCCGCGGAATGCTTTTAAAATTGTGTCATTAAACGTGTTATCCATAAAATACCTGACTCCTTTATATTCTATCCGATTCCAACTATAACGATTAACGAACTTTCTGTATAGCGAAACGTCCGATTTGTCACGATTTTGTGCCTTTTCCGTATGCCTCAGCGGTTCTTCCTGAGCTCTGAAACTTGATGATGTATTCCGCACCACCATTTCACTCTACCAGGTAAGCGTCACTTCGTTGGAAGGTTTACCTTCCCTGCCAGTCTCAGGATCGAAAGGCACTACAAAGTACGTTCTTGATCCGAGGAGTCCGAATCCCTGGATTGTATGAGATGTCTCTGTCGTTTCTGCAATCAGTTCCGGGTCTTCTTCCATATCCCGATAAACCCGGTACGTCACACCTTCATTGTCGGCAACTTCCCAACTGAGATTCCCACGGACAAAAGCCCATCCACCGATATCCATGGACCCTTGAAGCTCTATATCTTCGGGCAATTCCACCGGCTTATCCAAAGAAGTCATTCCTTCCGGATCGGTGAACTCTTCTCCCATATCGAGCACTTCTTTCAAGTTCGTCATCACCTGTTTTGAAACCGCCGTCGGAACACTACTCGAATCCGTCAGGTAGTAATCTTCGCCCGAAGCTTTATACCCCATCCACATGCTCATCGAGTAGTTAGGGGTGAATCCTGCAAACCATACATCTTTGTTCGCCTCTGCTACGGTAGGGTGACCGGCTGTGCCGGTTTTCCCAGCAAGAGCACCATCATAGCTGCCGCTGGTAGCTGTACCATCAGAAACTACCGTTTCCAGCATTTCTCTAAGTTGAAAAGAGACTTTTTCACTGAATACACGAACCGGCTCTTCTTCCTCCACAGGCTCGACTGTCTCTCCCTTACGATCGGTTATCGAAGAAATCGTATACATAGGCTGACGTTCTCCCCCGTTCATTATTGCCTGATATCCGCCGGCAATCTGCATAGGAGTGTAGCCTTCCGACAATCCACCAAGAGCAATCGCTAGTCCTTTATCTTCCGTAGGGAGACCGAGCTTCTCAAGATACGATTTCCCTTCCCCGACACCAATCTGATCCAACAGCCAAACAGCTGGCGCGTTTTTCGATTCTATCAGTGCCTCGTACAAAGTGACCTGTCCTTCATAACTCCCTATGTTCTTCGGAGAATAATCCCCATCATCATAGCTCATTTCTTCATCCTTCAACACCGAATAAGGAGAATACCTTTCACTCATCAACGCCGGTCCGTACACCACGAGTGGTTTCATGATGGAACCCGGCTGATGATTCGTCAACGCATGGTTGACATCTCCGTGTTCAAAACTTCTCCCTCCTATAATCGTCGTTACCCTTCCACTTTTATCAGTCAGGACGAAAGCTCCTTCTACTTCTTCGACCGATCCGGAAGCGTAAGTAGCGTTATTCATAGTGTTATAGGCTATTCGTTGAGCCTCCGGATTCATATTCAGTTCAATCCTGTACCCTTCCGTCTTCAACGCTTCCCTTGAAATACCAAAACGATCGACCGCTTCCTGAACGGCAGCATTGACATAAGCATTCGACCACGTTTCATCCGGAGCGACACTTTCGGTGTATTCCAGCTTCTGATTCTCCAGCGCCGTTTTTTCATCACTTGTAATATAACCTTCATCTTCCATTCTCATAAGCACGACATCACGTCTGTCCTTCGCAGCTTCCGCATCATTGACCGGAGAATAGCTGTTCGGCGCTTTCGGCATACCTGCGAGCAAAGCCGCCTGAGAATCCGTAACCTCGGATATGGACGTTCCAAAGTAACGTTCAGAAGCCGCTTCCACCCCGTACGCCCCTTCTCCGAAGTAAATCGAATTCATGTAAAGCTCCAGAATCTCCTCTTTCGTAAAGTTCCGTTCCAGGTAAAGAGCCACCATCACTTCTTTCGTCTTTCTCATCCATGATTTTTCATTGGAGAAAAACAGATTTTTCGCTACTTGCTGGGTGATGGTACTCGCCCCTTCAACTTTTTCCCACGCTAACACATCACGGTATAAAGCTCTCGCAATCCCCCGGGGGTCGATTCCTGAGTGTACATAGAACCGACTGTCTTCTGTCGCAATAACAGCCTGTTGTAAAAACTCCGGCACTTCTTCCAGGGAGACGAGGGTCCGGTTCGTAGAGTAAATCTCTTCGATTTCCTCTCCTTCTGCAACTACGGTAGAAGCGGTATCAAGCTCCAACGCCTCTTCCGACACGAACAGACGGCCGCCAAACACGAGAATGAGAAGCCCGATAGCCATAAAAAACAGCAGAGCACCTGCTCCTATGAACGTATTTCTGATCCGTCTGTTTCTTTTTCTCAGTTGTTTGTATTCTTCCCGTTTCAAATTGGACCCTCCCTTCTTCCTGCTTGCAGTTTCTCCTCCCCTCTTGCTAAACTTTACAGTAAGAGGAAAGGAGCATCCTGATATGATAGTTTCAATGACAAATGGTACCATCGATTTTCTGAAAAAAATCCAGGAGCAACACCCTGAGAAGCAATTCCACATTATGCAGGGGAGTGACTCTACTGTTGCGTACTATGAAGGAGAAGAACCTTCTATCTTTTCAGAGGGCCGTGACTATGAAATCGTCGACTCTACAGGAACAGTTCAAGACGAAGGTTTCGTCGTCACAAACAATATCCCCGTTTCTGAAGAAGGACGGCCAACCTTCGAAGATCGTTTCAAGAACCGCAAAGGAAATGTAGAAGGAATGGACGGATTTCAAGCCATCCGTATCCTTCGCCCGAAATCCGGGAAAACATACGTGGTATTCACCCAGTGGCGTGATAAGGCAAGCTTTGAAAACTGGCGGAATTCCCAATCCTTCGAACAGGCTCACCAAAAATCAGGACCTGAGCATAAACAAAAACCATCCTTCATCGACGGGGACGCTTATATCGTCCACTACAACATGATCAACCCTGAATAAATAAAAGCGGAAGCGTCCGTTTAGAAATACTGGCATAAGTAGATTGGTCAGATGAAAGGCGTTCTTTCCTTTCTCTGATCCGAGCTACTTATGACACGAATTTCTGGACGCTGCAGCTAGATAAGAAAAGCAGAACCATTCGTTTAGAAGCTCTAAGATAAGCGGACGGGCCTGGCTTCGGGTGATCTTTCCCGAAACGGGGGTGGCCGCTTATCTTACGTGCTTCTGAATGGTGTAGCTGGATCATGAAAAGCGGAACCACCCCGCTTCAAAAGTATTTGAAAATAGTATCGAATTCTAAAGAAAGTGAGCGGATTTACCGCTCACTTTCTTTTAATTGCCCGTCACATTCGTTTCAAAAAATTCCCGGAACGCTTCTTCAGGCTGCTGCCCTACAATGCGGTCCTGCTCTTCTCCATTTTCGAAATGGACGACAGTCGGTGTAGCTTCAATCCCATACTTAGCCATCTGTGGCTCAAACTCCTCTAAATTCATCTTTTTCATATCCACGCCCATGTCTTCCGTCAACGGTACCAAATAAGGTGTTGTATTCTGGCAATATACACACGTTGGACTATAAAAATAAACCGTTACCGGATCTCCGGACTCGATCTGTTCCGACAGTTCATCAGGCAAGATCTGATTTCCGTAGTTCGGATCATCCAGTTGATCGATGGTTGCCTGATCGAGTTCACTTTCATCTTTATTATAGGGATTTCCTTCTGCTTTTTCGGAGTTCTGAAGACTTACGACTACTGCCAAAGCAGCAATCAGCACTACAAGAACAGAACCGAATATGATCATTTTCTTCTTCATGTACACTACTCCTTCTTCCGTAACATTAATAGATGACTCAGAAAAATGATGACGAATGCTGTGCCTGCCAAAAATGGAATGGTTATAAATCCGAGATAGTTAACGTATTCGACTGTACAGGGCACCGCACCACAACTACCACCGGCAGACTGGAACATGGAGACTTTCTGGACCAGATAATGGTAGGTGGAGACAAAAATTCCGATACCACTCAGAATCAGGCCGGGAAAAGCTATGGCCTTATTATTTTTAAGGAGAGACGCTCCGTAAATAATGACGAGCGGATACATCAGAATCCGCTGATACCAGCACCACTCACATGGAGTGTATCCCATGAATTCCGAATAGAACAAGCTTCCGAGCATAGCTGTGAGCGCTGTGGCCCAAGCGATGAATAAATGATTAGACCCTTTCATACCTCACTTCATCCTCTCTTTTTGTATTATACAAGGGAATGTTATGAATTGAAAATACTATACATGATTTCACAAAATCGACAACCTTTGTTTGTTTAAGTTCACAATACTTGGGAATACAAGTACGAGAAAGATATTTCCTAAGGAAGGGATGAGTGTACCATGGATCAAAAAATGAAGGAATTGATTGAAGGATTGAACGAAGATCTTGCTCATGAATATGCTGCTGCAATTATGTACACAAATAATGCAGCTGTCGTCTCAGGTCTCTATCGCTCTGTATTGAAACCATTCTTCGAGGGTGAAGTCGCTGACGAACAGGGTCATGCGATGTACCTTGCAGAAAAAATCAGCACTCTCGGCGGCACTCCTACAACTAAGGTAGCAGATGTCCCACAGGAATCACACGTTAAAGACATGCTCATAGCTGCAAGAGATGCCGAAGAAGCGACCATCAAACGATATGAAAAACGAAAAGAACAGGCAGGAGAACTGAATCTTACAGAACTTTCTGTAAAGCTCGAAGATTTGATTTCGGACGAAACGGGTCATATGGAAGAAATCGACCGACTGCTTCGCGACTCTCGCCTTCATGAATAAACAATCAATTACAGTGAGCGGACCCTTTTCCACGGAGAGAGGTCCGCTTTTTCTTTTTTTAACTGGAATGATATAGTGTAAATCAAAAAGGAGGAACCTGTCTTGGCTCAATCTATTTTCGAAACGGTCGATGACCTCTATGAAAAAATGGTGAAAACGAGAAGGTACCTGCACCAATATCCCGAACTTTCTTTCCAGGAAACAGAAACAGCGAAATATATTGCGGATACATATGAATCACTCGGTATTCCTTATGAAAAGAATATCGGCGGAAACGGGGTGATCGCCACTATTGAAGGCGGAAAACCCGGAAGAACAGTGGCATTACGAGCAGACTTTGACGCCCTGCCCATTCAGGAACAGAATGAGCACCTGCCTTTTCATTCCAAAAATGAGGGAGTTATGCATGCCTGTGGCCACGATGGTCACACAGCCGAACTGCTCGGTCTTGCAGAAGCCGTATGGCAGCATAAAGAAGATCTCCCTGGTACACTCGTACTCCTTCATCAGCATGCTGAAGAATTCACTCCGGGCGGGGCCAAACCGATCATCGATTCCGGAGCACTTAATCATGTGGAGGCCGTTTTCGGCACCCACCTCTGGACAAATACGGATTATGGAACCATCGAAGTGAGCAAAGGGGCATTCATGGCCGGAGCCGATGCATTCGAAATCACTATCAAAGGAAAAGGCGGACACGGGGCTCAGCCCCACCAGACGAAAGACGCGATTGTGATCGCTTCGGATGTTGTAGCCTCCCTCCAACAGATTGTTTCCAGAAGAATCGACCCGCTGAGAACTGCCGTTGTTACTGTCGGGACCATCGAAGCCGGTACCGCGTTCAACGTGATCGCCGACTCGGCCAAACTTACGGGTACAGTAAGAACGTTCGAAACAGACGTTCAGAACACCATCCGGGAAGAGATGGAACGAATCGTAAAAGGGATAGCAGAAGCGGCAGGTGCGGAGTATGAATTCACCTACAACAAAGGGTACCCTCCTGTCATCAATCATGAAAAAGAAGCTTCACTCATTCTTGAAGAAGCAGGGGAAGCGGACCCCTCTCTTATTACGAAAGAAGTGGAACCATCAATGGCCGGCGAGGACTTCGCTTACTATCTCGAAGAAAAACCGGGTGCTTTCTACTTCACCGGTGCGAAAATACCCGACCATGCTTATCCTCATCATCATCCGAAATTCGATTTTGATGAACGTGCGATGCTCCATGGAGCTAAAACACTCTTGCAGGCTTATTTCAGTTATCAAAGACAACCTAGATAAACAGAAAAAATGTGAACAAAACAAAAACCGAACGATCGTGTTCGGTTTTTGTTTTGTTCTATGCAGTTTTCTTCCATGCTTTTGTAATAGCTACCTTGAAAATAAATATTCAGGGCAGCTGTTATAATAAGAATCATCTTTTCTCGAAGCCCCTTCTTTTATAGAGCTTCTTCTTTTTTCCTCGTATTTCTCCTCTTCCTGAACAACATAATTTCAAGAGCCGCAATCGAAACGAGCAACCAGGCAGTACTGAGAGCGATCCCCGCAAGAACATCGGTGAAATAATGGACTCCGACGAAAATGCGGCTGACAGCAACAGTCACTCCGAAAAGCCCTAACAGAATATTCACAATCCATTTCGTTTTAGGAGAAAATCTACTGACAGTCATCAGATAAATCATAAAACCATAAAATGCGATTGCACCTGTGGCATGCCCGCTCGGAAAGCTGTAACCTACACCATCATAAGCTTCGATCACCTCCGGGCGCTGGCGTTCGAACGATAGCTTCAGCCCCTTTGTAAGTGCACTGATACCCAGCATATTTATAGCAAAAAAAAGCGTAATCCACTTACTCTTATCTGATATGAAAAGAAGGTACGCAATTACGATGAGGGAGAGCAACGTCAAAAACCATACCGAGCCCGCTTCTGTTATATACCCCATCGTCTCCGACATCCATGGCGGATTGATGTTGCTGACGAAATCATTCACCGCCCCATCAATGGCGAATTTCTCCCTCTCGAGCACTTCTTCTCCGAGAGAAGCGAAGAAGAAGAATCCCCCTCCTATAAGAAGGAAACCGGTGATGATCAGAATCAGCGATGATCTTGTTGGGTTAGTTATGTGTGTACCTTTGAATAGCAACGTCGTCTCCTCCTAAATCTTTTTCTCTTACCTCCTTCCCCGGTCAGTGATCCTGCAAACTAAAAGTCCCGGAAGACTATTCCGGGACTTCTTTTATGCTTTCGTGCGATACGTGAGATTCGCTTCGTTCAGACTTTCCTCCTCTCCAAAAAGGAAGTGCTTATGCATATCAGGGGAATACTTGGATTGCACCGTTTCGATTCCAACTGCTTCAGCGACAGCGCGGATCATAGCCGGAGAAGCACCGCAACATAGACCGAGATAATTCACCCCGATATCATGCGCCTCTTTCGCCCACTCTGCCAATTCATAACGGTTGTGGTAAAGAGGATCAAGGGAGGTCGGGAATGTCGTTTCCGTAGGTAGAGTACAGCTGCATCCTCCATCAGGGAGATTGAAGAAGGTCGGATGTTCTTCTGTCGTGCGATACGGAATCGGCAGCGCTCCGACATATCCCTCCACTTTATTTCTTATCTTTTCAATATACGGTTGCATGGTCGCAGGCCCGCGGAAGCAGTTCATCCCTGCCACAAGCGCCCCGTTCCCTTTCAGAGAAGCACAGGAATCTTCAACGGTGTAGCCGTCACGCAAGATATTCTCACCCATGAGTCCTAGGGTGATTACTGCAGGAAGACCTGCTCTTTTTATTTCTTCAAGGGCTATAAGTGCTTCTTCATGGTAGTAGAAAGTTTCTCCATTTACGAAATCCACCCCTTCTTCCTTGCACCATGAAATCATTTCCCTGAACATTTCACGGACCTGGACTTTACTGTTTTCATCTTCCGGGTCGAAAATATTCGTATTGGAAATATTCCCCGCTACTAGTGCTTCTTCTCTTGGATGCTCCTTCGCAACTTCTTTCGCCAGACGGATGGCATTCCGATTCAATGGCTCAAGCAAATCTTCTTTCCCGATGATCCTCATCTTTTCCCGGTGAGCATTGTAGGTGAACGCAAGTACGACATCAGAACCGGCAAGCATATAATCCCTATAGGTTTGTTTCAGGGCCTCGGGATTTTCGATGGCCACTTCAGGAACAAAAGTACCTGCTTGTAAATACCCTCTCCGTTCCAGTTCAAATAGATACCCTTCTCCTACAATCACGGTTCCATCTTCTAATCGCTGTTCCAGGCTTCTTTTCGTCATTCTAACATCTCCTTTTTCAGTAGTAGTTTTTAAGCGTGTTTAGGAATATTGATATTATCACTATGACCCGCATGAGAAAGATTCAACGCCTGCGCCAGATCTTTCTTCAAGTCTTCCTTATCTTCCACGCCGACCGAAAAACGGAGCAGGCAATCATCGACTCCGTATTTAATCCTTCTTTCGCGTGGCACATCTGCATGGGTTTGAGTCGCAGGGTAAGTTATAAAACTTTCCACCCCTCCAAGACTTTCGGCGAAAGTGATGAGGCTGAGCGATTTAAGAAAAACAGGAACCTGTTCTTCCCTATTCACCCGGAACGAAAGCATGCCGCCCCGTTCCGGGTATAGAACTTCTTTCACACCCTCATGTTCTTTGAGAAATGAAGCGATATCCCTCGCATTCTCTTCGTGCTGCTTCATACGGAGGTGCAACGTTTTCATCCCTCTCATCAACAGCCAGGAATCCATCGCAGAGAGCGCAGCCCCGATTCCATTTTGCAATCTGCGGATTTCTGTTGTAAGTTCTTCTCCTTTTGTGACGATTGCTCCGGCAAGGACATCATTGTGTCCCCCTAGATATTTAGTTGCACTATGAATAACTATATCCGCTCCCTCGGAGAGAGGATTTTGCAGAAGAGGCGTATAAAAAGTGTTATCCACGATCAGCCGCAAATCATATTTCTCACAAAGAGAGGCATATTCGGAAATGTCCGCTTCCTGCATGAGAGGATTCGTCGGTGACTCGAGGAAAATCGCCTTCGTCTCTGCGTTTATTTCTTTTTCGAAGGTCGTGGGATCCGTCAGTTCCGCATAACGAAAATTTATACCGTATCTCGTCAGTACTTCTTCAAAAAGCCGGTAGGTTCCTCCATACAGATCATATGGAACGACTACTTCATCCCCCGCCCGGAAAAGACCGAAAACGGTATGGATTGCCGCCATGCCTGAACTGCATGCCACAGCTCCATCCCCTTTCTCAAGGTCTGCAAGCGCTTCTTCCAGCACAGCCCGTGTCGGGTTTTCGGTTCTTGTATAGTCATAGCCTGTCGATTCTCCAATCCCTGGATGGGCATAACTCGTGGAGAAGTAAACAGGAGGGTTCACGGCTCCTGTCCTCGGATCCGTTTTATTACCGACTTGTGCAAGTTTCGTATCTCTTTCATATACCATTTGTCAGAAACCCCTTCCTAACAAAAAAATCGACCTCCAGAAAAGAGGTCGACTTCTACACGTATGTATACGGTCGGCCTCTTATCTTTCAAAGCATCAGCTTTGCTGGATTTGGCACCATTCCGCTTTATAACGATGGTTGCCGAGGTTTCAAAGGGCCAGTCCCTCCACCTCTCTGGATAAGAGTCCAATATTTTTTGTTTGATTTCGTCTAATTATAGATGCTTGCATCAGGCTCCGTCAACCGATTTCTGAATACTTTTTCAATTTACAATCAAATCAGACGTTTTCTTACAAACGTCTCTGTAAACAGCCAACTGAACAAGAAGCCTCCAGTAGCCGTCAGAAGTGCGCCCATCCACAATGCCTGTACTGTGAAGACAATTATATAGACAATCGTCTGAAAAAGGAGGAGCTGTTTCAGAAATTTGAGCAGTTCTTCCTTTCTCTGATCAAAAGAAACCGGGTAAATATCCAACCAGGCAATAGTACGATGGTGATGCCATAACGTAATCATCTGGAAGCCGCTCAAATAAAGGAAAAGAATACCTACGATGATACTCACCCATATATTCGGCACCATCCAGATGGCAATAGCTCCAATGACCACAAGGCGGGCATACATCCCACTATAATCCCCTGACCTCGCAAAAGTGATCCGATACAAATACGTATAGGTAGTCTTCCGGGATAGAGGGATCCGGCTTGTCAAAAGCTTCACAAGCAACGCTCTCCGTTTCACACTGCTTTTCAGGTGAGGAACATCCGTGAACATATTCGCCATTCTGTAAAACACCTTCATTCGCGCCTGATCCTTCTCGAGCAGTAAGTCCCAGGCAAGCCCGGCTTTTTGTTTCGATAGTTTCCATGCATAGGCAGCAAGTCCGGTGATCAAAAGGAACACCAGTATAGCAAAGATGGGCCTTCCCACCGCCGCGAAGTAAAAGAGTGTAACGGCTAATACCCACTTCAAGGCCTGATCCATCAGGCGGACACCAGGCTGACGCTCTTGTAGCATCCACCAATTCGAAACCATGATTACACCTTTTATGACAAGCATCGATGCTATGATTCGCAGGTAGTGATTCATCCCGAGCTCCGGATAAACCGTAAAGTAAAGAGGTCCAAGAGCTGCAGCCGCCAGAAAAATGATGTACAGCTGAATTATATAACTGTAGTACAGGCAACGACGAAAATAATCTTTCAATTCGAATTCCGCCGGAAGCAGAAACACGAGGTCCGGTTCCTTGATCATTGTGCGCACCGGACTGTACGTTACGATACTTCCAAAAGCGACAGCCACTACCCAGGCGGCCGGAAAATCATCAGGGATGGTCTGCAACCATTGCTGGTAAAAATAAGCACCCGCTGAAAAAAGAAAGAACAATACAACCGCAATATGACCATTGAAAATATAACGGGTGTACCGGTTCAATTCTTTTACGTGCTCACTCATTCGATCTCTCCAAAATCGTTTAGCATCAATCATAGGATTCTTCCTTCGTCAGCCGGACGTATATATCATCAAGAGAAGCTCCAGGCATGGAGAAGTTATCCTGCAACTCACTGAGGGTGCCTTCTGCCAGCACCTCTCCTTCATGAAGAATAATGAAACGGTCACAATACTTTTCAGCTGTTGCAAGAATATGAGTGGACATAAGGACGCCTGCCCCATTTTTCTTCATTCTTTCCATCCATTCGAGGTAAGACTGGATCCCCAGAGGATCAAGACCGACAAAGGGCTCGTCCACGATATAGAGAGAAGGTTCAATCAAAAAAGCGCACATGATCATCACTTTCTGGCGCATTCCTTTGGAGAAATGGACTGGAAACCAGTGCAACCTTTTTTCCATGCGGAACTCTTTCAATAAAGGCGGTAGTCTTTTGTTGAACGTATCTTCATCAATATGATAAGCACGGGCGGTCAAACGCAGATGCTCCTCAAGCGTGAGTTCATCATACAAAATCGGCATCTCAGGAATATAAGCGAGCTGCTGACGATACGTCTCCGGATTTTCCCGAAAAGATGTTCCATTAATGGAGACGCTCCCCTGTTTCGCTTCCATCATGCCTATCACATGTTTGATGGTTGTACTTTTGCCGGCCCCGTTCAAACCTATAAGACCGACGATCTCTCCCGATTCTACGCGAAGGGAAATCCCATGTAGTACGTTTTTCCGCGTGTAGCCTCCGTACAGTTCATCTATATGTAACAATGATTCCAAATCAATTCCCTCTTTTCTTTGATTTAAATTCCGACCCATCTTAAAAAATAGTACCATAGTTTACCGTCTTGTTACAGTTCACACGCTCTGTTATGATACAATATTCATCAAGGAGGGGATTATATGTCAGATTGCATTTTTTGTAAAATAGTTAATGGAGATATTCCATCAGCGAAGGTTTATGAAGATGAAGAAGTCTACGCCTTTCTTGACCTCAGTCAAGTAACCAAAGGTCACACGCTTGTAGTACCGAAACAACACACAAAGAACATCTATGAAACTCACCCACAGGTAGCCTCCAACTTATTCGCGCGCATCCCTAAAATCGCCACTGCGGTCAAAGAGGCGTTCGGAGCAGATGGAGTGAATATTGTAAATAATAATGATGAAGCAGCTCACCAGTCTGTATTCCATTTACATATCCATGTCCTGCCAAGGTACGGACAGGGAGACGGATTTGGATTGAAGTGGGAAGATAACAGTGAATCTACCACGCAGGAACAACTACAGGAAACTGCTGAAAAAATCAAAGAAAAGATTTCTTAGAAAGTTGAAGGGTCTTTTGTTATACTGATAACACACTAGCAGTCGATCACGAGGATACGTCTGTAGTGAATAAAGAGAAGCTTAGAAGAGGAGAGATTAGATGAATACCCGTATTTTAGTGTTGCTGTCGTTGTTTGTAGGAATAGGTGCTGTATTGCATGCCGTTATGCCGCCGATATTTTTCGGTATGAGACCGGATATGCTTCTGGCGATGATGTTCCTCGGAATCATCATGTTCCCCAGGATACCTTATGTTCTTGTACTATCTGTAGCGACCGGTATCGTTTCTGCATTGACCACAACTGCTCCAGGAGGTCAAATTGCAAACCTGATTGAAAAACCGCTTACCGGCCTTATCGTATTCACCCTCGTTATTGGACTGCAGAGATTCAAACAGGAACGTATCAAGGCTGCTGTTCTCACAGCAGTAGGAACTCTCATCAGCGGTTCTATCTTTCTCGGTCTAATCCTGTTCGTGATCGGACTGATGGACGCAGGATTCACAGCTATGTTCCTTACTGTCGTACTTCCGACAGCTCTCCTAAATACTGTGCTTATGATGGTCTTGCATCCCGTTTCTTTGAGAATCATGAGAAACTCCCCGTCACAGGCACTCCGCGTATCTTAATCTGAAGGGCATGGCCGCTTTGAGCGGCCGTACACCCATTTTTAGAGGTTGAGGTTTAAACGCATACATAATAGGAGAAATTAATAAGTAGGTTCACGTTAGTGAGTAAAGGAGGAATCACTATGGTCCGAATTAAACCGTTTGTTATGGGTATCGTTTCCGGAGGAGCCGCCGGTGCTTTATATGTTCTATTCAGCACTCCTTCTTCCGGAAGAGAATTCCGCTCGAACGCCGTTTTAAAAAGTAAAGAGTTGACGCGCGTTCTAAGCGGATACAGAGAAGATAGCAGCCAAATCAAAGAACAGGTTAACAAATCATCGAAAGAAACCCTTTCCCTCATTCGTCATTTGAGCGAAGATATCAGTGCCTCTGTCGAAGGATGGAAACAAACGATTGCCCCTCATCAGAAAAACATCCAAAAATACCTTGAACAGATTGAAGAAAGTCTTGCAGATCTTGAAGAAAAAGCGAAACAGCATCGTACAGTCGAATCAGAAGAATATTCAGAATAAAAAAACACCCGATATGGGTGTTTTTTATTCGAGCTTGGGACAAAACTAAATAGTACAAAACAAAAACCGAACGATAGTGTTCGGTTTTTGTTTTGTACGCTGTTTATAAAAGGATTAATAGAACAACCCATCGCTTTCCGCGGGCACGGCTTCAAGCCGCCCCATAATCAAGAAAATCGCTTGATCATGGGGGTCTTCAGCACGTGCTGTTCCCGCAGGAGTCTCTGTGTTGTTCTTCATAAAAGGATGGGCATCGTCTCGAATGTTCGGTTATTGATTGCTGTTATTCGTTTTGTCCAAACTCTTTTTGTATGCTGTTTATTAAAGGATAGGCTCTGTTAAAGCCTGTGGTTGATTTTAGGAACGAAGGGTGGAGACGCCTGCGGGAGAAGCATGAACGGAAAATCACCGGAATCGAACGTAGAGAGATTCCGGAAGTTTACGTCATGCCCGCGGCAAGCTTCCACCCGAAGGGACGAAAATCAACAATAAACGATAACAGAGCTAATTATAAAAACAGGACCCGGCGTAGCCGGGCCCTGTTTTTTTGAATTACATTATTCAGCTGGTTGAAGGTCCTCAATAGACTCTACGTCCATATATTCAGGAACTACAAGACCGATTTTAGCGCCTTCTAGGTTCGCGCCAAGGTCTTCCATCTGCTCGCCATACTGTTCCATTTGGGAACCGTGAGTGGCTGGCAACCATGCAGCTACCATACCGTCAGCTTCTCCGTTTGCGACAGCACTCCACATCGGACCATTGTCCAATGGTGTAATCGTCACATCAAATCCTTGTTGTTTCATAACTTCAGCTACTACGTTTGTAGAAGCGATCTCAGAATCCCAGTTCACGTATACAAGTTCAACTTCAGTACCGTCAACTTCTTCAGTTCCTTCTGTCCAGGAAGATACAGTATCTTCGTTGTTGGAAATCCAGTTTTTAGCTGCTTCAGCAGGCTCAGCGCCGTTTTGGATTTCAAGCATTACAGTTTCCATATCGGAAGATTCCCATTGGAACTGATCAAGGATAGTATAAGCATTCGGCTTTTCATCCTGCAGCCCAGTTTTCACCATTGTTTTGATCTGTTCTGCATCACCGAAAGATCCTTCCGGGTCTTCAAGATACTTAAGGTCATATTCAGCGAATTTCCAGTGTGGTGTCCAACCGGTAACAACAATCGGCTCTTCATTATCGATTGCTTCACCCAGAGCGGTCGCCATAGCACCGGAAGAAGAAGTGGAAACTTCCCATCCGGAAAGACTGTCATATGTTTCTACAGCTTCCTGAGCAGAAGCTACAACCCCGGCACCAGCTTCGATACCAGTGATTTCATAGTTCATTTGTTCACTATAATTCACTTCTTCAGTGGATTCTCCACCGCTTCCTTCAGAACCGGAGTCCTCTCCAGAGCTATCTGAACCTTCATCGGATCCGCAACCTGCAGCTAGTAGTGTCAAAGACAAACCGGCTGTCATACTTAGACGTTTCCAGTCTAATTTAAACATGTAAATCTCCCCTTTTTTCTGATTTTAAATATATAGCAAAGGCTTGTTACACCTTTCCTCCAATTTTTATGGATTGTCGCCACGCTGTGTATTGAGATTCTGCGTGAAACGATCAATGATGATAGCCAAAATAACGATACCGAAACCTGCAACGAACCCTGGTCCGACCTGCGCACGTTGAAGCGCTGTGATAACAGATTGACCAAGTCCTTTCGCACCGATCATGGACGCGATAACAACCATGGAAAGGGCGAGCATTACGGTCTGGTTAATACCAGCCATAATCGTTTTCTTCGCCATTGGAAGCTGAACTTTAAGAAGTTTCTGTGCTCCGGTAGTACCAAAAGCATCAGATGCTTCAATCAGCTCTCCGGACACCTGACGAATACCCAGATTCGTGAAACGTACCGTCGGCGGGGTAGCAAAGATGACTGATGCGAATACACCCGGGACCATACCGATACCAAAGAATGCAACGGCCGGAATAAGGTAAACAAAGGCCGGCATCGTCTGCATAAAATCAAGAACCGGAGTCAGAATACTTTCGACCGGCTTACTCTTGGCCATCCATATCCCGAATGGCACCCCGATGATCACCGATATCAGACTGGCAAATATAACCAGAGTAAAAGTGTTCATCAATTCTTCCCAGAGACCCTGGTTGGCTACAAACCACAACCCTAGCACTGTAAAAGCGACCAGGCCGAATTTTTTACCTGTAGCGAAAAACGCAAGGACCGCGATGACCAGGATGAATAACCAAATCGGCACTCCCATCAGCCAATCTTCTGCGAATACTTCAATGAAATCTCCAAAATCATCCCGTAAGAATGTGAAAATCGGTGCTAGTGCTTCTTGTATTCCCTCTGTAGCTGCTGTAATCCATTCAGCTACCGGAATTTCAGGAATGATCCCCATTCAAACTCACCTCACTTCCCGACAACGCAGCAATAACTGCTCCACGAACAATAATCCCTTTCAGCTTCCCGTCTTCCACTACGGCAACAGGTACTGTCGCATCGTGAATGACAGCAAAGATATCGTGTATTGGTGTTCCTTTATCAACCTGTAAGACTTCAGTGCGTAAAATATTTTTCAGGCTGTTCTCATCATTTTTCACTGCCGCAGATACATCATCCGCAGTGACATAACCTTCCAGATTCCGTTTGGCATCCGTAACGTAGATGCTTGAGAGTCCTTCTTTTCTCATACGCTCTAAAGCTGCACGAGGACCGTGCTTTTCAATATCCACCGTTTCCGGACGTTTCATGATATGTTCTGCCGTCAACACTTTGGAACGATCCACATCCTCCACGAATCTTTCTACATAATCATTCGCAGGGTTGATCAGAATTTCTTCCGGTGTACCGATCTGTACGATTTTACCGTCGTTCATCAAAGCGATACGATCTCCTATACGGAGTGCTTCGTCAAGGTCGTGCGTAATAAAAAGAATCGTCTTTTTCATTGATTGTTGAAGTTCAAGAAGTTCATCCTGCATATCTTTACGGATAAGTGGATCCAGTGCAGAGAAAGCTTCATCCATTAACAGGACTTCCGGGTCGTTTGCAAGCGCACGTGCAAGTCCTACACGCTGCTGCATTCCACCGGAGAGCTGGCCGGGAAACTGGTGCATATAATCTTTCAGGCCGACCATTTCAAGCGATTCCGCCGCTTTCTTTCTTCGCTCTTCTTTATCGATGTTCTGAACTTCCAGTCCGAACTCCGCATTCTCAGCGATTGTCCGGTGTGGGAAGAGTGCAAAACGTTGGAAAACCATACTCATTTTCTTACGACGGACTTCCCTTAAAGACTTCTGATCCATCTTAGCCAGGTCTTGCCCGTCTACTATTACGCTTCCTTCCGTCGGTTCGATCAGTCGATTCACGAGACGGACGAGCGTGGACTTACCACTTCCGGACAGACCCATAATTACGAAGATCTCCCCTTCTTCCACACTGAAACTCGCGCGGTTGACCCCGACAGTATTACCTGTCTTCTTTAATATTTCTTCTTTCGATAAACCCTCATCTAAATATTTGGTCGCTTTTTTAGCGTTCTTACCAAATATCTTCGACAAATTCTTTACGTCGATTACTGGCAATACCCTCACCTCTTTCGTTAACAGCGTCTTTTGTTTCGTTTGATTACGTTTTTATTAAGCACGTGTAATACTATAACCTATTTGATATGAAAAATTCAAACTAAATACACACCTGATTCAGTTCAAAAATTACGTACAGTTTAAACTGTACAAGATAAATATGGGTGTTTTCTTTTTTTTCCGCTCTTTTACTCGAAAATACTACCCAACTTGCTATTTTAGAGTTTTTTGCCGTTATAGTACTCTATGATTAGTTCGTCACTGGAGGAGGATTCTATGGATAAAACGAACCATCCCAAGCTAGAGGAATTTCAAACAAAAACGATACATGAATTTTCAAAAACTCTGGAAATGTTCGGTCTGGCTCCCGGGGACGCACGATTGTTTATCACTTTATACATTAACCCCTCTCCGATGACTTTAGACGAAATGAGCGAGTTTCTCGGTAAAAGTAAAACTTCTATGAGTACAGGGATCCGTAGTCTTCTCGATCAGGGACTTGTAGAAAGAGTCTGGGTCAAAGGCGTACGAAAAGACCTTTACCAGGCTAATGAAGAGTTATATCGAAGTTTTCTTTCTTCATTTATTGAAAATTGGGTGCAGGCAGCTAACGAACACAAAAACAACATCAGCCATCTGCAAATGGATATGAGAGAAAGTCATCGGACCTTTCACAAGGAAAACATTGCGGAGCAGGCGAACTATCTGTACGAACGTACGGAGGAAATGAAGATTTTTCATGAATGGATTGCGGAAGCTTTTTGTAACCTTATCGATTCTCAGAAAAAATGAGACTATCTCTGGTCTTTACCCTCCCTACAAAAAAGTAATCGGCTTTATTGCCGGTTATTTTTTTATCCCAGATCATCAATATATTAACTAATTCTTCATAGACCTCCTCTTCTTATGGCTTTGCCGAAGTATCAATAGAATTCAGTTCAAGTCGATCCGCCTCCCTCCATAATGAAACGCCAATGAATCAGAACATAACTTTCCTTCTAAATCCTGTAGCAGTTTCACGCTTCTTCATAAACTTCACCAGATGTCCTTTTCTTAATCATATCTTCCAGAAAAAGATGGAGAACTGGCTTACTTTTTTGCATCCAAAATTACAAATAGTAAAGGGGGATTGTCCAGTCACAAACAGCCAATAGATTTTCCTGCGAAAAAAGTTCTTCAAGCCTGTGCTGACGCCTTTTCCCACGCATTGAAAATTCTTTTTAAAAAACGGTTGCTTTTTCTTCTCAAACATACTATGATTCCTTTTGTGACGGGAAAAGATACTGTTCTTCTTCTATCATACTAAGTTTTAAACAAAATGCCTACTAAATAAATATAGCAAAGGAGGGATTCTATATGATGAACTGCTGGAAATCAGTAAACATCAATAAAGAATTTGGCCTCAATCGTATTTACATCTTTTCTGCTCTGATCGGACTTTTATCGTTTCTTTTTTTGTTCATACCTTTATCCATGTATCATGGATCAAATGACGTCAAAGACTATGGTCTGTTACCAGTAGTCATCGTATTATTCCTTTTACCTTTGCTGCATCGTTTAATGCACATGTTGCCACTGATGCTCACCTATAAACGGATGAAAGTGTTCTTCAAATTCAGAAGACGGGTCTTTCCGACTTTCTTCTATCAATGCAAATCAAAACTCTCGAAACGCACATCTATACTGATGGCAATGGGACCGACACTGTTCATCACCATACCTTCTTATATGATGGCGTTCATGTTTCCGGATTATTTCGTTTATTTCATGATTATCACTTCGGTGAATTTTGCTATGTCTTTTACAGACTTTCTTTATCTGTACCATTTCATGAAAGCACCTCGCCGGTGTATCATCGAAAATGCGAAAGACGGCTATGACATTCTGATCCAGCGAAAAGAAGCATAAGACAGCTCTTATAATAGGGCTGTCTTTTCATTTCTTTCCGTTTTTGATAAAGTAACCGTAAGAGTAAAAGGAGGGGCTGTCTGTGAACTTCGCAGTCGTATTTGGAGTATTCGCTTTAGTTGTACTTTTCATTTTCAACTCATTGACTCATTCCCTATGTCTGAAAACGAAAATGGAAAAAGAAAAACAATCACGTATGTTCCGCACAATCAATGTGCTGATCACTATTCTATTGATATCTTCTTACGTTGAAGTTATAACTGTTTTATAAAGAATGGTTTTCCGTAACGATTTTTACCCACTTTCCCAGAAACTCCACAGACTGAAATCTGTGGAGTTTTTTACATACATTCATAGTAGTAAGCAGAAGGAAAAGTATGTTATATTATCTTTTAGGCAGTCAACAACGCCAACCTCTACAAATTAGACACAAGGAGTGTACGATTAAAATGAAAAAAGCGATATTGACGACTGTTCTGGCGACAAGTGTCTTCGGCCTTGCGGCATGCAGTTCGGATGAATCCTCCGAAACAGTGGTGGAGACCGGTAACAGTGAAATCACTCAGGAACAATTCTATAACGAGTTGAAAAATAAACATGGGGAACAGGTCCTTCAACAGATGGTCACCAATAAAGTACTTGAAGAAAAATATGATGTAAGCGACAAGGCGGTACAAAGTGAACTGGATTCCCTTAAAGAACAGTATGGAGATCAGTTTGAGATGGTACTTCAACAAAGCGGTTTTGAAAGCGAAGAAGCCTTCAAAGAAACGATCCGCTCAAGTCTTCTTCAGGAGCAGGCTGCTGCTGAAACAGTAGACATCTCCGAACAGGAAATGAAGGATTACTATGAACGTATGCAGACTGAAGTCCAGGCAAGCCATATCCTTGTCGAAGATGAAGAAACGGCTAACCAGGTCAAGGAAGAACTCAATAACGGAGCTGAGTTCAGCAATCTGGCAAGTGAATACTCTACCGATGGCTCTGCCCAGCAAGGCGGTAAACTCGGTTACTTCGGTCCTGGAGAAATGGCTCCTGAATTCGAAGCAGCTGCGTACGGTCTTGAAGCTGGCGAAGTAAGTGATCCGGTTCAGACTCAATTCGGCTATCACATCATTAAAGTGACCGATAAACGTGAAGCAGAAGACGTGAAGCCATATGAAGAAGCTAAATCTGAAATCAAGCGTACTCTTGTAAGTCAAAAAGTCGATCAGCAACAACTTCAACAGCACGTATCCCAAATTATGCAAGATGCTGAAATTGACGTGAAACTGGATGAATTCCAGAATCTCTTCGAACCTCAGCAATCTGCAGAACAAGGAACCGGAGGCAGCAACTCTGAAGGTTCCGGAAGTGAAAACTCTGAAAGCGGAGATTCTTCCGGTTCTGAGGAAGGTAATTCTTCTGAAGAATAACGCTCCCTAAACAATAATAGCCGTTAGCCACTGAGCAGTGGCTAACGGCTATTTTTTTCTAAAAGTCTACGCTTCTTTTTCGCCTATTTATTCTGACTCGAAGGAAGGTTTATAAAAAGAACGTTGCTCAAGAGGAAAAATCTTTTCAGTGAAGGTACCTGGCTTCGTTTTCCGTAAAGAAGCATTCATCATTTGAATGCGGGAATCCAGCATATCAATGTAGTGGAGGATCTCCGCTTCCCTGATATAAGGAGGCTTCGGGCTCCCCCACTCCGTTTTTCCGTGGTGGCTCAATACCAGGTGTTTAAGTGCCATCACTTCTTCACCTTCGATCTGCAGCTCCCGAGCTGCGGTTTCCACTTCCTCCACCATGAGGGAAATATGTCCGAGAAGTCTACCTTCCGTCGTATATTCAGGAGACTCAGGGTTGGACAATTCTTTGATTTTCCCTAAGTCATGAACAATAATACCTGCGTAAAGCAGATCTTTATTCACTTCCGGATAGATTGCCCCTATCTCTTTCCCCATCCTCAGCATAGTCACGATGTGATGAGCAAGTCCTGAAACGTAATTATGATGATTTCTCGTTGCCGCAGGATACGTAAATAGATCTTCATAGTATTCCTTCACGAAGTAACGGGTCAGACGCTGCAGGCTTGCATTCGTCATTTCAAACAGGAATTCCTTTATCTGTTCCTCCAGCCACTCCACGCTCACAGGCGCTTTTTCTATAAACTGTTTTACATCCACCCCGTCTTCTTCCTGAGCTTGACGTATGTGGTGGATTTTAAGCTGAGGTTTGTTTCTGAATTGACCGATCTCCCCGGATACTTTGACCAGAACACCCTTGGTGAAAAGGGTCTCGTCCTCTTTTTTTGCTCCCCAAAGCCGAGCGTCTATCTCTCCTGTACGATCTCGTAACAGCAGAGCGAGAAATGGTTTTCCATTACTCGCAACACTTTTATTCGCGGAAATAATCAGCAGAAAATCATCGAAGGTTTCTCCGACCTGATAATGGGCGATACCTTGACTCATGAGTCCCCCTCCTCTTCCGTCAGGGACTGATCGACTTTCGGTACATATTTGAATATCTCTCCTGATTCGACTACACTAATAAAATTCATCAGCCATCTATAATAATTTTTGGCATAGACCAATTTACGGATATCTTCATCAATATGTGCTTTCAACTGAGGGTCTTCCGTCCGATTTTTTATAGATCTCAATTCTTCGATCGTTTCATCAGCTTCTTCGATATTCGTTTCTGTATCTTTTTTCCATTTGCTGGAAAATAAAGAGGTGAAAGATTTATACCAATCCTCTTCCGATTTGTACAGATCTTTTCTTACCCCTTTCTTGAATGCCGGTTCCACCATCTTCATATCTGATAACGCACGTACCCCTGTGGACATACTCGTTTTGCTCATTGAAAGAGCTTCTCTCATGTCGTCGAGAGTCATAGGCTCCTGCGCAAAATAAAGAACTCCATACAAACGTCCAATGGATGGAGTTACTCCATAGAGATTCATATTTTTCGCGATTACCTGAATGAATTTTTCTTTCGTTTCCTCATACTGTTGCCAATCCTTATATTCCAATGGAGGACCCCTCCTGTTTCTTTCTATCCTACTTGTTCAATTAATTCTAACAAAAATCTTCAGGAAATGCTTGATACTTTTGACAGTTTTTAAAACTAATCAAACTTCGCCTTATTTCGACAAGAATTAATTCATTATAAAACAAATCCCCTGCCGATAGGACAGGGAAACATGTTTTTTTATTCTTTTTTGGAGAGTTGCATCGCTTCTTTCACATTTTTCAGTAAAGACGCGCTACTGTACATCAACACACCTCCACGGTAGATTCTGGCCCCGATAATTCCAAGCAGGAAGATTGTGCCGACCAGGAGCCCGAGAGAAACCAATGTTTCCCATAACGCAACATCGCCCACTCCCATCCTCGTAAACATGACAAAAGGGGTGAAAAATGGAATATAAGAAGCGATGATGATATAAGTCGCTTCCGGAGTGCTGAGTGCCGAAATAGCGAGAAAGAAGGCTGCGATGACGAGCATCATCATCGGTGTAACAATCTGTTGTGCATCTTCTACTCTGCTCACAAGAGAACCGAGCATAGCAGCAAGTGTTGCATACAGGAAGTACCCGAGAAGAAAGAATAATACAGCGTAGCTGATGACCCCCCAATCAGGATTGCTGAGCCCCGCCATCTGAATAAGAGACCCTTCTGTATCATCTGCAAATGTGATTCCAAGGAAACCGGCAAGAATAAATAAACCGATCTGAGTCACTCCTACAAGAGCGACTCCGGTAATTTTCGCAAACATTTGTGTTACCGGAGAAACACTCGATATCAGAATTTCCATCACTCTGCTCGATTTTTCCGTAGTCACTTCTGTTGCAATGATATTACCGTACATCACGACTGCCAGGTACATCACGAACAACATGATATAAACGATGACACGGGCTTGGTTCAACTCTTCCTCCGACTTCGCCCCTTCCTCCAGTGCAGTCGTTTCAAAAGAAACAGGGGATGATATAACACTTAACGCCTCCCCGGAAATCTCCTGCTCTTCAGCGGCAATAGTCGCCTTCACCTGTTGCAATGCCTGACGAACTTCCGCACCTGAAGAAGAGGTGAACTGATCCATATAATAATGACCTTCCGGCAAACCGTTTTCCCCTTCTTCAACTACAAGTAAGCCATCATATTCCCCCTCAAGCACTGCTTTTTTCGCTTCTTCCTCTCCTCCTTCATAAAGTTCGCCTCCGGTTATAGAAGAGCTGAGCGCAGAGGCCACCGGCTCCTCGGCAATAATCGCAGTGGTAGATTCTCCACTTCCTTCTTCCTGGAAGGTGTCCATAATGGTCTGGATATTAGCCATTACGAGAATAGCGGCTATTGTAAGCAAAGTAGTAATTATAAAAGCTCTCGATTTGATGCGATTGGTATAAGTGTGGGAAAGAATAACAAAAAATTTATTCATACGACTCCCCTACCTTTTCGATGAAAATATCCTCGAGGGATGGTTCTTCAAGAACAAATTGGCGGACAAACCCTCTCCCCTGCAAAGCTTCGAAAAGCTCCTCGGCGTCCTTATCTTCTTTCACCTGACAAATCGCTCCTTCTGAGGTTTCTTTGTAGTGAAGGACCTCTTCCTTATCACGGAGGAAACCGACATCAAATTCAGCTTCGATCCGCACCTTCTGTTTTCCGAAGGAACGCTTGATTTCTTTCAGCCCCCCATGCACCACCGGTTTTCCTTTATGCATAATGCAAAGGCTCTCACACAATTCTTCAACGTGTTCCATCCTGTGGGAGGAAAAGACGATCGATGTGCCGGCCTCCTTTAATTCTACTACTGCTTCTTTCAACATTCCGACGTTTACAGGATCCAGCCCGGAAAATGGTTCATCCAGAATCAGCAGCTTAGGCTTATGTAAGACGGCGGAAATGAACTGGATTTTCTGTTGATTCCCTTTGGAAAGTTCCTCTACCTTCTTCGTCCGGTATTCCGGCACCTTGAAGCGCTCCAACCATCTGTTAATTTCAGGAACCGCTTCCTGCTTACTCATCCCTCTCAACTTCGCAAGGTACACAAGCTGATCTTCTACTTTCAGTTTCGGATAGAGGCCTCTCTCCTCGGGTAAATAGCCGATAAGATGGCTTTGTTCATAGCCGATTTCTCCATCATTCCAGGAGATATCCCCCTCCGTCTGATCCATCAACCCGAGGATCATCCGGAATGTCGTCGTTTTACCCGCTCCGTTGGCACCTAGAAATCCGAACATCTGCTTCGCAGGAATTTCCAAGGACAAGTGGTCTACAGCGGCAAAGTCTCCGAACTTTTTTGTTACATTTTCTAACTTCAACATTACTTTCCAACTCCCTTCTGACATATTTATGTTTCTTTTGGAAAATCGTTTCATTTTATCTTCAAACCTTTTATAATATGAATGAACATTCATTTTTAGAGGAGGATATTTTATGAAAACTTATTTCTTAACGGTATTCGAACCGGATGGTACAAATATAGTCGACGAAACCTTTGAAGCAGAAAACGACAAGGAAGCTGCTGAGATTGGAAAAGAAAAATTGAGTGAATTGGGACATGAAGAGAAAACCCATCGCTGTGCGGCCCCTGAAGGGCACCTGGTGCTATTCCATAGATAAAGTTATGGGTATGGGCAAGGCCTTCCTCTCTGAACTGAGGAAGGCCTTTGTATAGTGTTTGGAGAGCATCCACCTGAAGGACAACGAGTTTTTTCTTTTAAAAATCTCCGTTTTTTCAGAAATAGCTTCCGATATTTTTATTCACCTTTGAATTCAGGTTTTCTTTTTTCCATGAAAGCACGCACAGCTTCTTGATGATCTTTCGTTTCACTCAGTTTCCGCTGGTTGATCCGTTCCTGCTTCAGGTAATATTCCAGCTCTTCCAGACCTGCCTGATGGTACAAGGTTTTTGTTGCTATCATTGATTGAAGCGGCCGTCGGCTCCAGCTCGTCATCAGGGCTTCTGCCTGATTAAGCAGGTCACTTGTAACCATATCCACCAGTTTGAGTTTTTGGGCTTCCTCGGCGGATAATTTCGATCCTTCCCAGGCATACTGTTTAGCGTGATGAACGCCCAGTCTTTCTTTCAACCAATAATGTCCTCCGCCATCCGGAGCAAGACCGATGCCGATAAAATTCATAGAAATCACCGATTCCTTTTCGGCAATAATGTAATCACAGCTAAGAGCAATACTTAAGCCGAGTCCGACTGTTGCACCGTGGAGGGCAGCTACCACAATCTTCGGCATCGTGTATATTTCAGTCACAATAGCATCGATATCATCCATAAGATCGTTATATTTCTCCTCGTCCGAGAATTCCTTCATCATCGAAATATCGCCGCCTGCACAAAATCCGGGACCTTCTCCCGAAATAAGTACAAGATTCCTGTCACTCCCCCGGACTTGTCCAAGTGCTTCTCTGAATTCACGCAACATAGCCGTGTCCAGTGCATTATACTTATCAGGCCTTGCCAAACGGATGTGGATATAAGATTCCTGTTCTTCTACACGAAAAAAGTTCATTTTTCTTCCCCCTCCTTTAATAAAAACACTTTCACCTTCAATATTCGACAGACATACAGGAAATCCCTTTTAGAATATGGACAAATCAATGCCTTAAAGACAATGCGGTTGGTTAAGGGATATACCTGGAATAGCGGGAGAGAAGATGTAGATTCATCTGAATACAGGTAGGGATCCGGATAATTGCCCATAAAAAAAAGCCGCCTGAGGCGACTTTTTTACTGTTCTCCCTGTTCTCCTTGCTCCGGAGTACCATACAGGTCTTCGAGCGGTTTCGTGATGATTTGACTCACGTCATTGATGACTGTGTTCAGACGCTGTTCTTCTTCCATGAGTTTGGAGATGTCAGGATGTTGCTGAACAAGTTGTACAACGCTTTGCGCTTTTTCAACTTCTTCTTCTGAAATCTCTTCTCCCTGCATCTGCTTTTGCTGAAGCGTCATTTGTGTCTGACGGAAATCTTCGAACATCTGCTTGGAAGACTCATCACTCATCACTTTATCATAAGCGTCTTTAAGTGCAGTGAATTCCTCACTATTTCTTAGTGCTTTTTCAAGATCATATGCATAATCATAAATGTTAGACATTAAAAAAATACCTCCTAAATTTGACTCTTTTATTACTATAACAAAACAGTTTCTATCTGTATAGCGAAAAAACTATAATCCTATCAGTAGTACAATCCCACTTTGCAAAAGTCCTACAAAGCCTCCGAGCATCGCCCCAAGATACGTGATCATTTTGAATTCACGCCTTGATATTCCGAGAACAAGATCTTCCAGTCTCGCTACTTCGAATGCTTCCACTTGCTCTTTCACGATATCGGATAAGTGCAGGTGCTTGATGACACTTTCCATTTGTGCAGACAGAAAATCAATAGCTTTCGGAACCATGAAAGCTACCCCGTCTCCTACTACTCTTTCCCGGATAGGAGTGGAAATCTCAGAAAGGGGCTTATCCCAATATCTCTCTAAAGGTACGAGACTGCTGAGCGCTTCTGCAAACGATGAAATCACTTCTTTCCGGTCGATATTCTTCTCCACGTCTTCTACTTTCATCGTCAATAGATGCCGGTATTCTTCAATCATTACGTCTTCAATCCAGCGTCTCGTCTCGTCTTTATTGGCATAACGCACCATAGTTCCGTGCAATCGTTCACTCATGTTTCTTGAACTGAAAATCGAAGACATCAACTGCCCGAACATTCCGTGTTTTTCAAAGTAATCATTGATGAGAGCTTTCACACGGTATCGGCCATCCGCACTTTCAAGATATGAAGCGATCTTCAATTGTACATAATGACCCGCACGTTTCGTTAATAGTTCCCCTTTCTCTTCCCATTCTCCAGGCACAATATCTTTCAGTTCAGTATCCTTTCTTCTGTCTAGCCATCCACCGATCCCTTTTTCCAGCTGCTTTTCCAATTCTACGTGTACATTGTCCTTCGTCAATTCGGGGGCTACCGGTTGAATAAGCTCTCCAAGTGTCATCTCGGACTGCAGGAAGCGATCGACTTCTCGGCGCGAACCTCTGATCAGCGTTTCCCGAAACGTATCATTCAATAGTTTATTACGAAGACCGCTCGGGGTCACGAGGTGCTCTACAACCATTTCTCCGAGCTGTTTAGCCAGTTCACTCTGCCGTTTCGGAATAAGCCCGGGGGTAAAAGGAATCTGGAACTTTCCTATGTAGACAGGATGATAGGGACGAAACAGCATACGAATTGCCAGAGAGTTCGTCACTCCCCCTATCAGCGCTCCTATCGCTATCATCATTATCGAGAAAAATATCGGGTCCATAAAAAATCCTCATTTCATTTATCTTCTTTCCAGTATAAGCTAATCAGGGAAAGCGGCGCAATCAGTATAAGCCTTCAATCTACGAAAGAACCCTGAGCATTCTTTCTCCTCTTTCCTCTTTTTCCTTGAACATATGCAGGGAATTCATGATTGTCACTATTTATCAGATGGGAAATCCGGATACAAAAAAACGCTCCGGGAAACCGGAACGCTTCAACGACTTTTTACGAGCATCTGTATAGCTTCTCCTATCACTTCATCTGCATTTTCTCCCTGATCTTCGGCATCCCGGATACATGTCTCGAGATTCTTTGCTACAATATAAGCTAGGGAACGGTCCATAGCGGAACGGGCAGCGGATAGTTGAGTTACTACGTCCTTGCATTCTTTGCCTTCTTCCATCATTTTAAGGACACCGCGAACTTGACCTTCCACCCTTTTCAAACGATTTTTGACGTCCTGATCGTATTCATTTTTATTCTGTATATCTTCCATTAAGGAGCCCCCTCATCTTGGTGTTTACCTAATTTCTTCTAATACTACTACATTACTCGGGATTATACAAAAAGAAAGGATATCATTCAATGCATGCTTCATATCTAAGGAAGCTCTATTCTTCCTATACCCCAATCGAAGAAGTTTCCAGCCGGAAATACGATGATTTTTTCTGGTTTGAAACAGAAAGAGGAATAATCGGAATATCCCGCGAAGAAGTACCGGACAGAGAACACACTTTACTGCTGGAACTTTTCCCGAAAGCACACCCGGAAGCCTCCACGCGGGAAGAATCCTGGAAACGCCTCCTCTTTCATAAGGACAACGTCACGATCACTCCCCAACCGGAAAGATACCGTTTCATTTTTTTCACGGCCGAGCATCAGACAGAAGACCAGGAGACGTTACACGAAGCGTTCCAGGCTCTCTTTCCGTTCCCGGTACCTGTATTATGGAAAAATAGCAGAGAAGGAGTCCTCATTGAAGAAAAAAATGGGACGAAAGAAGAAGACATTTCTTTTCAGGAAGTCATGGATGTGCTGATGAGCGATTTTTATATGAAAATACGTTTTTATGTCAGTGAGTTTTTTGAAGATTTTCATAAGATCCAGGAACAATTCTCCTTTGCGCAAAAAATGGGTGACCTCGCAAATCAATACATTCCGGGGACTTTCGCTACCCCTCTGGATTCCGCTTTTTATCTTTATATGGACGGTGTGCAGAAAGAAAGGAAAGAAATGCTTTCTACTTATATCCTTGGTAAAACAAGGAATGATTCCGAGCTGCTTGATACTGTTAAAGTGTTTCTTGAGAACGGAGCGAATGTTTCTGCCACAGCAAAAGAACTGTATATGCACCGGAACAGTCTGCAGTATCGAATCGATAAATTTACAGAAATGACCGGTATGGACATTAAATACTTCCCCACCGGGATGCTCGTCTATTTATCCATTCTCTACGAACGCGGTTGAAAAGGTGCACAAATAATCGTAAGTATTCTTGTTCACGTTGTCCATTTTCTTTCCTCCTTATCTAAGGTAGACTTTGAGATATGAAGAAAGCGATTTCAAAAAATACTGGGGGTATAAAGAATGGCTGAAATTAATTTGAACAACATTCAGAAAGTGTATGACGGAAATGTACAGGCGGTACAGGATTTCAATTTACATATCGATGACAAAGAATTTGTAGTGTTCGTAGGCCCTTCCGGTTGCGGAAAATCGACAACACTCCGTATGATTGCTGGTCTTGAGGATATTACTGATGGAGATTTCCTGATTGATGAGAGCCGTATGAATGATGTGGCGCCGAAAGACCGGGATATAGCCATGGTTTTCCAGAACTATGCTCTTTACCCGCATATGAACGTTTACGACAATATGGCATTCGGTCTGAAGCTTCGTAAAATGGATAAAAAGGAAATTGATGATCGCGTGCAACGAGCAGCTGATATTCTTGGCCTTGAAGCTCTGCTCGACCGTAAACCGAAAGCGCTGTCCGGCGGTCAACGTCAGCGTGTAGCTCTCGGCCGTGCAATTGTGAGGGACGCGAAAGTCTTCCTCATGGATGAGCCGCTCTCAAACCTTGATGCGAAACTCCGGGTACAGATGCGTGCTGAAATCCAGAAACTGCACAAACGTCTCCAGACAACAACGATTTACGTTACGCACGACCAGACGGAAGCCATGACAATGGCGACACGCCTTGTCGTTATGAAAGACGGAATCATACAGCAGGTCGGAGCGCCGAAGGAAGTATACGATAGACCGGAAAACATGTTTGTAGGCGGTTTCATCGGTTCTCCTGCTATGAACTTCTTTTCAGGAAAACTCGGAGAGGACCATATGGAAATCGATGGCGCTAAAGTAGCTGTACCAGAAGGGAAAATGAAGACATTACGTGAAGGTGGTTATGTCGGCAAGGAAATCGTACTCGGTGTACGTCCGGAAGACCTTCACGATGAACAGCTCTTCCTTGACTCCAACGCAGATAAAAAAATCGAAACTTATATTGAAGTGGCCGAACTGATGGGTGCAGAATCTTATCTCTATTCAAGGATCGGAGACCAGGAGTTCGTAGCCCGCGTGGATTCCCGTTCGGATATCGACGGTGGCGACACGATCGAGCTGGCTCTTGATATGAACAAAGCACACTTCTTCGATAAAGATTCAGAACTTCGTATCAGATGATCGATAAAAGAATCTGAGATAAAAGTCAAGTAGGGTATGAGACAAAACAAAATAGGACAAAGCAAAAACCGGACATGCTCGTCCGGTTTTTGTTTTGTCCACTTTACATTTGGTTACCCTGAAAAGAAATATCCAGGCGGACGCTTATCCACGGGCAATCCTTCAGCCTCCTCGTTTCCCTGCGTGAGAAACATGAACGGAAAATCACCGGAATCGAGCGTAGGGAGATTCCGGAAGTTTACGTCATGCCCGCGGCAAGCTCCCACCCGTAGAGATGACAATCAACTAGGAGCGATAAAAGAGTTTTCATCTAAGGAAAAAAACAATATTGGGCCTCATTTCGAATGTTCGGTTCTTGATTCGAGACCATTTATTGGTCATGAAATACTTCATCTAAAATTTGCAAAGCCGCCTCAAGCTGTTTCATTGTAACAGTGAGAGGCGGAAGGAGACGAATCACGTTCGGACCTGCAGGAAGTATAAGAAGTCCCTTTTCCCGTGCCTGTTCAATCATAGGTTTCACTTCCCTATCCCATTCAATGCCTATCATGAGTCCGAGTCCCCGTACTTCTTCCACTCCTGGGACATCATTGACCATAAGCTCAAGTTTGCCTTTCAAATAGTTCCCCTTCTCTTTCACATCGTCCAGGAACTCCTCCTGCACTATTTCTTCGAGCGTGGCCTTTGCAGCAGCGGCGCTCAGCGGGTTCCCTCCAAATGTTGAACCGTGGGACCCTGGTCCGAAATCTTCTTTTAAGTATTCTTTTCCGAGCATCGCTCCAATCGGAAAGCCGCTGCCGAGTCCTTTTGCGGAAGTGATGATATCAGGATCCAACCCGACAGTTTGATAAGAGAATAATTCTCCCGTGCGCCCCATCCCTGTCTGGATCTCATCTATAATAAAGAGTGCTCCGTTTTCTTTACATATAGCCTGCACATGCTTTAGGAAGCTTTGCTCCCCCGGACGCACTCCACCTTCCCCCTGGACGACTTCCACTAGACACGCTGCTGTATTTTCATCAATTGCGGCTTCCACGCTCTCCCTGTCATTCCACCTGGCATATTCAAAGGGCTCGAGCATCTGACCGAACCCTGTTCTTACTTTATCCTGGCCGGTAGCAGCCATCGTAGCAAACGTACGTCCATGGAACGACTGATGAAACGTGACTACTTTATCCTTCCACGTATGTTTTCTCGCAAGTTTGATGGCAGCCTCATTCGCTTCCGCACCGCTATTACAGAAAAACACCGCATCCATAGACGAGTGCTCCGTCAGAAGCTTCGCTGCATCTTCCTGAACGGGAATCGGAAACAGGTTCGACACGTGCCATAGACGGTTCATTTGTTCCTCTATCGCGCGCTGGACCGATGCAGGACGATGACCGAGGTTATTCACCCCGATCCCCGCCATAAAATCAAGGTATTCTTTATTGTCTTCATCTCTTACAATCGTGCCTTCCCCATCCGTTATCGTAATCGGGAGACGCGGATAAGTCGGAAACAGGCTCATATAAACGTCCCCTTTCTCTCTTTATTAATTATCGTACCCTTCCATTTACCGTTCTTTAAAATAGGTTGTTTTCCACTGACGATCACAGACTCCTGAAGTTTTTCAGATAGAGCTTCTTCCGCCGCTCTTACTTTTGGAATCATCCCTCCATAAATCGTATCCTCTTCAATGAGCAGTTCGATTTCCTCTGAGGTAAGTCGATCCAACACCTGTTCATTTTTCATCACGCCAGGGACATCCGTAACAAAAATCAGTTTATCCGCTCCGAGAGCCTTCGCAATACCAGAAGCTGCAGTATCGGCATTCACATTGACTATGTCACCGTTCAATGTACGTCCTAAAGGCGCAACGACCGGAAGAAAATCTCCTTCCAGCAAATGATGAAGCAACTTCGTATCCACTTGAGGGGAAGCACCTACGTAACCGTAGGAAGCATAATCCAAAAATTCCGCTGAAATGATCTGATCACACCCTCTTACACCGACGGCATCTACACCTTCACTGATTAGCTTCCCTGTAAGTTCTCTGTTCTTAGTTCCGCCAAGTACTGATTCGACCACCTCCATTGCTGATCTGGTCGTTTTCCGAAGCCCGTTGATGAATGGCGCATCCACGTTCTGAGTCATCAATTTCGCCGATATGGCCGGTCCGGCCCCATGAACAATGAGAAGATGATAATCGCTCATCAACTCTTTTATATTTAGAAGAAAATCCTTTTCCAATTCATCAAGCATACTTCCTCCGATTTTTAAAACATACAGAGGTTTACGTCCGGTAGCTGGCGTTGATTTTGACATAGTCATAGGTAAGGTCGCACCCCCAGGCCGTACCGTTTTCCTCCCCGGCATTAAGGTCGACAGTGATTCTCACTTCATTCTGAGATAGATAATCGGAAACTTCCTCCTCAGAAAAATTAACGCCTCCTCCTTTTTCAAAAACCGTATAAGGCCCGACAGCAACTGCGCACTTCTCTGCATCAAACGTCGCTTTACTGTGGCCCATGGCTCCAATGATCCGCCCCCAGTTCCCATCTTCTCCGTAGATTGCAGTCTTTACGAGACTTGAGCCTACGATTTTTTTGGCTACTTCACGCGCCTCTTCCTTCGTACGGGCACTGTTAACTCTTACTTCAACAAGTTTAGTAGCTCCTTCTCCGTCCGACGCTATTTTTTTAGCTAAATCACAGCAAACCTCCGAAAAAGCATGAACAAATAAGTTCCAATCCTCATGCCCCTCATCCAACTTCTCATTTTCCGCGCAACCATTGGCCATAGCAAGTACCATATCGTTTGTCGATGTCTCTCCGTCGACAGTTATCTGGTTGAAGGAATGGTCGACTGTGGATTTCAGAAGACGTTCTAAGGCGCCATGGTCTACATCAGCGTCCGTCGTTATAAACCCGAGCATCGTCGCCATATTCGGATGGATCATACCCGATCCTTTAGAAGCTCCAGCAATCGTTACTACCTTTTCTCCTATTTTCATGCGGTAGCAGGAAGATTTCGTTTCTTTATCAGTCGTAAGTATAGCTGAAGCGAAATCCTCACCTCCATCATCAGTAGGTGTCACCCCGAAACAACCTTTCTTCACAAGGTCCATAGGCAGTTGTTCCCCGATCACTCCTGTTGAAGACACGGCTACGGAAGATTCAGGCAGGCCGTGGTACTCCGCCAGCCATTTTCTCATCTGATAAGCATTCTCCATCCCCTCTGCTCCGGTACAGGCATTAGCGACAGCGCTGTTGACAATGACCGCCTGAAGTATTCCATCTCCTAGACTTTCCTGAGTCACTTTCAAAGGAGCAGCCTGAAAGTGGCTTTGTGTATAAACAGCCGTACTCACTGCCGGCACCTCACTCATGATGACTCCTACATCTTTTCTCGTTTTTCTTAAGCCGACGTGCACACCTCCAGCCTTAAAACCTTTCGGTGTGACAATCGTACCTTCTTTTACTTTCTCTACCAATTCTGTTGTATCGATCAACCTGTTAACTCCTTCCCGCTTTTTATGGGTATAAAGGGAAAAACTCCAGCCCTTTCGTCTCCTCAAACCCGAGCATAATATTCATGTTTTGAACCGCCTGGCCGGAAGCACCTTTTACAAGATTGTCTATGACAGAAACTATTGTCAGGCGCCCCGTACGTTCATCCATCGTTACATGGATATCACAAAAATTAGAAGCGTACACATCTTTTGTGGCCGGGAAGTCTTCCCTGACCCTGACAAAGGGACTGTCTTTATAGAACTCCCTGTACAACTCCATCCAATCTTCAGCTGGCGCAGTTTTATCTACATTCACATACATCGTAGCCATGATTCCTCTCGTCATTGGTACAAGATGAGGGCTGAACGTAATCGGTTCGCTCTCCCCACTCCACCACTGAAGCTGCTGTTCAATTTCCGGTATATGCTGATGCCCGTTCACTTTATAAATTCGGAAATTTTCCTCTGTATTTGCATAAATGGATTTCTCTGAAGGTGTTTTGCCAGCTCCGGAAATCCCGGATTTGGCATCGATAATCAAAGAATCTCCGTTCCAGTCGCTGCGTGATGCGAGAGGAGCCGTACCTAACAGTACTGCTGTTGGATAGCATCCCGGATTCGCAAGAATTTCAGCTTTTTTGATATTTTCCCTGTTCGTTTCTGAAAGCCCGTATACCGCTTCATTAAGCAAACTTTCCGAAGACGCCTGTTTTTTGTACCATTTTTCATAATCTTCGGTATTTTTAAGACGCAAATCGCCTGAAAGATCAATGACTTTGACCCCGCTATCGAGGAAAGAAGGGGTCAACCCTCCGGACACCCCCGCAGGCGTGGCCAGGAACAACACGTCCAGTTCCTTTTTCATTTGTTCTTCATCTATGGGTCGCAACTCACCCTTGAACCATCCAGACACCTGAGGCATAAAAGACGCATAGGGCTTCCCTGCCTCCGAAGATGAATAGAGAGATATCTCGTCCACGTCCGGGTGATTGTACAATAATCGAAATAATTCTATTCCACCGTACCCGGTGGCACCTACTATTCCTGCATGTACCAAACTGTACTCCTCCTCTTCAACGATGAATAATTATTAATAAAAACGTATATTTATGCCTATGATATCTTCTTTTAGGAAAATGTCAATACAAGAACCGTAATTTTGATATAAAAATAGCCCATCTTCTCAGACGGGCCATTTCTACAAACCATGAAATTTTCAAAGTCTTCTATAATTACCAGAGCACGACTATATCAAATCGGAAGAAGCAGAAGAACTATACAGGTTCCGCAACTCCCATCAGATATTCGTCACACGCTTTGGCTGCTGCTCTTCCTTCGTTGATTGCCCAAACGATAAGGCTTTGTCCTCTACGCATATCACCAGCTGCGAATACACCTTCTTTGTTCGTCTGATAGGTGTTGAGGTCAGCTTTAACGTTCGTACGCTTCGTCGTTTCGATACCCATTTCTTCGATCAATTCCTGTTCAGGGCCGGTAAAACCGATCGCAAGAAGAACGAGGTCAGCTTTCCATACTTTTTCGGTACCCGGAATCTCTTCACGGTATTTATTCCCCTGTTCATCAAACTTCAGTTTTACGTTGACCGTGTGGACTTCTTTGATATGCCCATTTTCATCCCCGACGAATTTTTTCGTCTGGACGGCATAGGCACGAGGGTCTTCTCCGAAAACTGCCGCCGCTTCCTTTTGACCATATTCAACACGGTGAATAACCGGGTATTGCGGCCAAGGGTTGGTTGCTTCATCTCTTTGCTCAGGACGCTGATCATAAATGTCGAATTGGGTGAGTGTTTTACACTCGTGACGCATCGAAGTGGCGAGGCAGTCCGTACCTGTGTCTCCTCCACCTATAACTATGACATCTTTATCTTTCGCGGAGATATACTCCCCGTCTTCTGGGTGGTTATCAAGAAGGCTTTTTGTATTTGCATGAAGGAAATCCATCGCAAAATGGACTCCATCAAGATTACGTCCTTCTACATCAATATTTCTATGGTTCGCCGCGCCTCCACAAAGGATGACTGCATCATTTTCTTCTTCGAGCTTCGAGGAAGGGATATCTTTACCGATATTCGCATTCGTTACGAAAGTCACCCCTTCTTTTTCCAAAAGCTTGATACGACGCAGGACGATGTCATAGGAAAGCTTCATTTCAGGAATGCCATACGTCAACAAACCGCCCAGGCGATCATCACGTTCATATACCGTAACCTGGTGTCCGGCTTTATTCATCTGATCCGCAACAGTCAAGCCTGCTGGACCTGAGCCGACTACAGCAACTTTCTTACCTGTACGGGATTTCGGAGGTTCAGGAACAATCCAGCCGTTTTCAAACCCTTTCTCGACGATAGAACGTTCTACCGCTTTGATAGATACAGGGTTTTCGTTAAGGCCGAGCACACATGCTCCTTCACAAGGAGCCGGACATGCGATGCCGGTGAATTCAGGGAAATTGTTCTGCTCATGAGCTTTCATTAACGCTTCTTTCCATTGACCTCTATAAACAAGGTCGTTCCATTCAGGTATATAATGGTAGACAGGACACCCTGAAGTCCCTCCAGCCATTTCTGTACCAGTGTGACAGGTAGGGAGCCCGCAATCCATACAACGGGCCCCTTCCTTTTGAGCTGCTTCATCTGACATAGGAAGCGTATAATCGTTCCAGTCTTTCACTCTTTCCTGCGGATCACGTTCAGGACGTGACTGTCGTTCATACTCCATGAACCCGGTCGACTTCCCCATTATACTCCTCCTCCTTTTCTTCTTCTTCTGTAAGCTGTTCTTCTTCATTCTTTTGGCTCGCTTCGAATGCTTTCATTTCAGCTTCGAATTTATCGTTACCTTCGCTTCTGAAGCCTTCGATCCGACTTCTCATCTCAAGGAATGCTACAGGGATCACGCGTTTGAATCTCGGAAGCATTTCTTCCCAGTTATCAATGATCCGTTGAGCCTTTTCACTTTGGGTATAGTTTGCGTGACTTTCTATAAGGGCATAAAGCTCCCGCTCTTCTTCCTCGTCCGTGATCGCTTCAGAAAGGACAAGTTCTTTGTTCAGCTTTTTACTGAATGTATCTTTTTCATCCAATACGTAAGCGATGCCTCCGGACATCCCTGCCGCAAAGTTACGGCCGGTGTCCCCAAGTACAACAACTCTTCCGCCTGTCATGTATTCACAGCCATGGTCCCCTACTCCTTCAACAACAAGTCTGGCTCCACTGTTCCGGACTGCAAAACGTTCCCCGGCTTTACCATTGAGATACGCTTCTCCTCCGGAAGCTCCGTAGAAACAGACGTTTCCGGCGATGATGTTGTCCTCTGCTTTGAACGTAGAGCGAGGAGACGGATGGGCGATGATTTTCCCGCCTGAGAGTCCTTTGCCGACATAGTCGTTCGCATCACCGATCAGGCGCATGGTCACTCCACGAGGAACAAAAGCACCGAAGCTCTGTCCTGCGGATCCCTTGAATTTAAGACGGATCGTATCCTCAGGAAGTCCTTTTTCCCCGTACTTTTTGGAAATTTCACTTCCGAGTATCGTTCCGGTAACCCGGTGAATATTACGGATTGAACCGGTACCTTCCACTGGTTTACCAGTTTCGATGGCTTCTTTGCAAAGCGGCAGTAATTCTTGAACATCCAGAGATTTTTCCAATCCGTGATCCTGCTCTACCTGAGAATAATGCCCTACATTCGAGCCTACTTCAGGACGATAGAGTAGCGCAGAAAGATCTACATCTTTAGCTTTCCAATGATCGATCTCCTCTTTTCTTTCGAGAACGTCATTGCGTCCAATCATTTCATTCATAGTACGGAAACCTAGCTCAGCCATAAGTTCACGGGCTTCTTCTGCAATAAAGCGCATGAAATTGGCAACATGATCCGCATCCCCGATAAATTTCTTCCTGAGCTCAGGGTTCTGCGTAGCGACACCGACTGGGCAGGTGTCCAAATGACACACACGCATCATGATACAGCCCAGGACGACAAGAGGCGCTGTCGAAAATCCGAATTCCTCAGCTCCGAGCAATGCAGCTGTTACGACGTCGCGTCCGGTCATCAGCTTTCCGTCTGTCTCTATGGTGATTCTGTCGCGCAAACCGTCCAACAGTAGGGTCTGGTGGGTTTCAGCAACACCGATTTCCCACGGCATACCAGCATGCTTGATACTTGTACGTGGCGCAGCACCGGTACCCCCGTCATAGCCGCTTATCAGTACAAGGTCAGCCCGTCCTTTGGCTACACCTGCAGCGATCGTCCCGACTCCTACGGCGGAAACAAGTTTGACACTGACACGTGCTTGAGGGTTGGCGTTCTTAAGGTTGTGAATCAGCTCGGCCAAGTCCTCGATCGAATAAATATCGTGGTGAGGAGGCGGAGATATGAGCTCCACTCCCGGAGTCGAACCACGGACTTCAGCAATCCACGGGTACACTTTCTTACCGGGAAGATGTCCACCTTCTCCAGGTTTCGCTCCTTGAGAAACCTTGATCTGAATCTCATCAGCGTTTACAAGATAATGACTTGTCACACCGAAACGTCCAGACGCCACCTGTTTAATAGAACTGCGGCGGGATGAACCGTCCTCATCAGGATGATATCTATCCGGGGATTCCCCGCCTTCACCACTGTTGCTTCGACCTCCAAGCTTGTTCATAGCAACAGCCAACGCTTCATGGGCCTCCTGAGAAATTGCTCCATAGGAGATAGCTCCGGTTTTGAACCGTTTCACAATCTCTTCCACCGGCTCTACTTCATCCAGCGGAATGGATGTACGATCTTTGAACTTGATCAATCCACGAAGAGACTGCAGGTTACTCGTTTCATCCGTCAGCAATTGGGTATACTTTTTGAAAAGGTCATAATCATTCGTACGTGCCGCACGTTGAAGTGTGTGAATCGTCTGCGGGTTATACTGATGATCTTCCCCGTTCATTCTGTACTGGAATTCATCACCCGGGTCTAGATATTTAACGTCGATGCGTTTTTCTTCGAAAGCGTTCTTATGACGCATGCGCACTTCTCTTTCAATCGTCTCGAGACCGATGCCTCCAAGTCTGGAAGCTGTTCTTGTGAAATACTTCTCGATGACATCAGAGCTGATACCGACGGCTTCGAATATCTGCGCTCCCCGATAGCTCTGAATGGTAGAGATACCGATTTTCGAAAGCACTTTGACCACTCCGTCGGTAACACTCTTGACGTACTGAATCACGCTTTCTTCGTAGGTCGAATCAGGGATTTCCTTGCGCGCCACAAGGTCACGTAACGTTTCATAGGCAAGATAAGGGATGATCGCTTCTGCTCCATATCCGATAAGCGTTGCAAAGTGATGGACTTCTCTCGGCTCCGCCGATTCAACAATCAGGCTGACCTTCGTACGGTCCCCCTGACGGATCAGATGATGGTGAAGACCGGAAACAGCAAGTAGAGCCGGGATAGCTGCGTGATTTTCATCAATCCCCCGGTCTGAAAGGACAAGGAATACCTTTCCATTTTCCACAGCCTGATCCGCTTCGGCGCACAAACGATCCATCGCTTTCTTCATCGGAAGGTCTTTATCATTCACATCAAAGAGAATGGAAAGCGTCTCTGTTTCAAAACCTTCGACTGACTGTTCTTTGATTTGCTGCAACTGTTCATTTGTGAGTATAGGTGTCTCTAATCTCAAATGACGGGAACTCTCAGGTTTAGGATCTACAAGACTTCCTTCTTTACCGATCGTCGTTTCTGCCATGGTAATGATTTTTTCACGGATGGCGTCGATGGCCGGATTCGTTACTTGAGCAAATAATTGTTTGAAGTAATTGTAAAGAAGCTGAGGTTTTTTACTCAGCACAGCAAGTGGTGAGTCATACCCCATGGAACCTACGGGATCCTTCTGCTCCATAACAAGTGGTTTGATGATCTTATTCAGTTCTTCCGTCGTGTAACCGAACGTGAGCTGATGCTCTATCAGTTTGTCCACCTTTATTTCAGGGGCTTCCTGCTTCGCTTCAGGGAAATCGGAAAGATCATATTTGTTCTCGTCCAACCACTCCCGGTAAGGTTTTTCGGAAGCGATACCCAATTTGATTTCTTCATCAGGAATAATACGTCCTTCTTCCAGGTCGACGAGAAGCATCTTCCCTGGATGCAGACGATCTTTATACTCGATATCGTCCGCGAATATATCCAGCGCTCCGACCTCTGAACCGAGAACGATCATTCCATCTTTGGTCACATAATAACGCGCAGGACGAAGACCATTACGGTCCAGACATGCTCCTATCTGCTTTCCGTCTGTGTAACAGACAGCAGCAGGTCCGTCCCATGGCTCCATAAGCGTACTGTGGTATTCATAGAAGTCTTTCTTCGTCGGATGTATCGTTTCATCGTTCGCCCATGGTTCAGGAATCATCATCATAGCGGAATGAGCCAAAGACCTTCCTGATAAATACATGAATTCAAGTGCATTATCAAACATGGAAGAGTCACTTCCATCTTCATCTATGACAGGAAGAATCTTTTGAAGTTCTTCATCCTGAAATGCTTCAGACTGACACATCTTCTCCCTCGCGCGCATCCAGTTCACGTTTCCGCGAAGCGTATTGAACTCACCATTATGAATAGTGTAGCGGTTAGGATGGGATCTTTTCCAGGAAGGGAAAGTGTTTGTACTGAAACGGGAATGGACCATTGCAAATGCAGTTTTGAAAGTAGGGTGGTTTAAATCGATGTAGAAGGAATCCAGCTGTTCAGGTATAAGCATCCCTTTATAGACGATCGTAGTCGTTGAGAGGCTGCACATATAGAATTCCTTGAATTTTTCACTTTTTTCCAACGCTTTAAGCGCCTGCTTACGAATAATATATAGTTTACGTTCCAGTTCAATGCGGGTCTCCACATCTTCAGAAGGGGCGATGAACATTTGTGAAATGAATGGCATTGTCGTTTTGGCGTTATCTCCGACATAAGATGCGTTGATCGGCACCGTCCTCCATCCAAGGAATTCCTGCCCCTCTTTTTCTACGAGGTCTTCAAATATTTTCTTCGCCTCTCTCCGCGCATCACGGTCTTTAGGAAGAAAAGCCATTCCTACTCCGTACTTCCCGGCTTCCGGCAAATATATATCTTCTTTTTCACATTGTTTTTCGAAAAATGAATGGGGGATTTGAGTCATGATACCAGCTCCGTCTCCTGTGCTGATATCTGCGCCCTGGCCACCGCGGTGTTCCAAGTTACACAATATAGTTACTGCGTTTTTTACGATATCGTGTGATTTCGAACCGTTGATGTTCGCAATCATTCCGATACCGCAAGCTTCGTGTTCAAAATCTGGATGATACAGTCCCTGCGGTGCAGGATAACCTCGTTTTTCCATACCCGAAACCTCCTAAATATGATAAAGATATTAATGTTTAAATTTAGAAAAATTCTGTTTAATTCATTGTATCGCATAATTATAGTATAAAATCACTTATTTTGCACGTAGTACAACTTCACCTATTTCGATAGAACTTTGAATGCACAAGTATGTAATCGCTATCATTAAAATTTAAAAAATTTTTACGGGGGCCGGATAATCCATTGCGCCAGGAAGTATTTATGCATTATTGTGTTTTATTATGCAAAAAACCTGCAGAGAAACTCTATGGTTTTTCTGCAGGTTTTAAATAGAAGTGTCATTTTTCACCTGGACCCGCCCATAGTATTGAAACTACTTGGCGTTCGGTTTTGTCATTTCTTTCGGATTCACATATTCTTCAAACTGTTCCTCTGTCAGAATATCGAGTTCCACCGCTGTTTCTTTCAGAGTCTGACTCTTTTCAAAAGCAGTTTTGGCGATTTTAGCAGCATTTTCATATCCAATATGCGGATTGAGTGCTGTTACGAGCATCAGTGAATCACGCAAATATTCATCGATCTTTTCCATATTCGGCTCCAGGCCTCTCACGCAACGCTCGTCAAAACTTCTGATACTGTCAGCAAGAATTTGAGAAGATTGAAGGAAATTATAAGCGATCACCGGTTTGAATACGTTCAGTTCGAAATTCCCCTGACTCGCCGCAAAACCGATCGTCGCATCGTTCCCCATCACTTGTGCAGCTACCATGGTTACCGCTTCACTTTGTGTAGGATTGACCTTGCCTGGCATGATAGAACTTCCAGGTTCATTTGCAGGAATCGTGATTTCGCCGATACCACAGCGCGGACCACTTCCGAGCCACCTGACATCATTCGCAATCTTCATCATATCTGCAGCCAGAGCTTTCACAGCTCCATGGGTATGAACCAGCTCATCATGAGAGGTAAGGGAATGGAACTTATTCGGAGCGGAAACGAAATCCTTCCCAGTATCTTTATTGATGAAAGATACGACCTTTTCCGCGAAATCCGGATGAGCGTTCAATCCGGTTCCTACAGCTGTTCCTCCGATGGCCAGCTCTTTTGCATATGTAATGCTTTCTGAAAGCATTTTTTCTGTTTTTTCAAGCATCCTATGCCAACCACTGATTTCCTGTCCCAATGTCAAAGGTGTAGCATCCTGCAAATGTGTACGGCCGATTTTCACAATTTCATCAAACGCTTCCATTTTTTCTTTCAACGTCTTCTTCAATTGTTCAGAAGCCGGCAACAGTACATCTTCCACTTTACGTACAGCCGCTACGTGCATAGCCGTAGGGTACGTATCATTGGAACTCTGAGATTTATTTACGTCGTCGTTCGGATGAAGGCGAGTCTCCTTCCCTTCTTGTTCCAACCATTCATTGCCGACGTAAGCAATAACTTCGTTCACATTCATATTAGACTGCGTCCCACTTCCTGTCTGCCACACTACAAGTGGGAAATGCTCATCCAGTTCCCCCTTCACGATTCTATCAGCTGCATGGGCGATGGCTTCCGCTTTTTCTTTTTCCAGAAGGCCAAGCTCTTCGTTAGCAAGAGCAGCACTTTTTTTCAGAATGGCAAATCCTTCGATTACTTCTTTCGGCATTTTTTCGTCCCCGATCGGGAAATTCTCTTTGCTGCGCTGTGTCTGAGCAGCCCAATACTTTTCCTTCGGTACTTTCATCTCACCCAAGGTGTCTTTTTCGATACGATAATCCATTCATTGGTCCCTCCCTTAAAATGGTTCCTGTTAATTGTATCAACTTTCGATGGAACTATCACGTTTTTATCGAAAACGTGTCAGAAATATACCGAAAAAGCTTAACGCCCGACGGTTCAGGGAATCAACAGAGAGAAGGAGGGATTTCTATGCACATAGCAATACTTGGTGGAACCGGGCGCGTCGGTAGTATGGTCGCAAATGCCCTTATTAAAGAACATACCGTTTCAGCCCTTGTCCGAAACAGTGAAAAAGCAGACCGCATGCTCGATAAAAAAGTTACGACTATAGAAGGGGATGCATTGGATGAGTCTTCTCTTCGCCAAACATTAATGGGTGCAGATATTATATTCAGCGCGCTCAGCACAGATAAAACGACTACTTTGTCGGATTTCGCCCCCCTATGTCTCCGCCTGATGAAGGAATATGACATTCCGCGGATCGTAACGATAGGAACTGCGGGCATTTTGAACAGTCGAAACCAGGACGGGAAACTAAGATACCAGACAAATGAATCGAAACGGAAAATCACCTTTGCTGCAGAAGAACACGAAAAAGTCTTCAATTACCTTAGTAACGAAGACAGAGACTGGGTTATTCTTTGTCCGACGTACTTGCCGGACGAAGAGAAGCAGGGGCCTCTTAGGGAAGAGGTGGACTATCTGCCGGAGAACGGAAAGAAAGCTCCTGTTACTGATGTGACGGATGTAGCCTTCCGTGAAATAACTTCACCTTCCTATCACAAAGCACGGATCGGTCTGGCATTGTAACTTTAATTGCACAGAAAAACTCCCGGGTCAGCACAATTGTCCGGGAGTTTTCTAGTAGATTATTTTCTATTGATTAGTCGGGTATAAACCGAAGAATTCTTCTAATGTCTTGTTTTGCTCGTGAACCTTTCCTGCTAATTCCTCCCCTAAATAACGCAAGTGCCACGGTTCATATGCATATCCCGTAATATCCGTCTTTCCTTCCGGATAACGGATCACAAATCCGAAGCGATGCGCATTTTCCTCGAGCCACTTCCCTTCCTCCGTATCGATGAAGGACTGTTCGAGACGAAAGTTCATTTCTCGGGAGGTTACATCCATAGCGAGTCCGGTTTGGTGTTCACTGGTACCTGGCTTTGCGGAATATCGGTTGGCGTATTCTTCGCCGTTTTGAGCGACAGAATTTTCATATATAGTCTTTTGGCGTTCATAAGAACGATAACCGGAAGCCGCAACCAGATTCATCCCCTCCTCTTCAGCTGACTGAAACAATTCCTCGAGAGCTCCAGCAGCCTCTTCTCTCATCTGCTTTTTAGGGTGAAACTCCTCGAAGGAAAAAGGGACCTCCGGCACTGTCATATCCGGAGGTTCATAGCCCTCTGGAAGTTTGCGCTGCTTATTCACGATTACATCCATCCGCTCCGGGTCTTCCACTTCAATCATACTGCCATCTTCAGAGACTTTTCTATCTGCAGTATCCGTTTCAGGCTCTTCTTTCGGCTCTACCTGCGTCTCTTTCGTTTCAGCATCTTCAGATTGTTTATCGCTTTGTTGGGATTCCTCTTGATTACATCCTGTAATAATCAGACACGCACTTAAAATCACTAAACTCATCCATACTTTCATATTTATATGTACCTTCCTTATGTAAAAATATTCTTTTACCACTATATCACGGTTTTTCCCTGTTTGTATATCACATAATGGAGGCAAAGCTTTGGACTCAGCAACAATAAAAAGTGTACCCGTATTATCACAGGTACACTTTTTATTGACCGAACTATTTTGTTATTCCCAAGTATAAGGCTGATAGTGAACAGAAAGTCTTTCAAATGCTTCTCTGTCTTCATTATCGATAGCTTCATTGATAGCAGCATCAAGACGGGATTTATTAAACTCATAGACCATTTGATCCAGGAACAATCGGGAGGCTAGCTTGATACCATAAGACAATTCACGTTTGGCAGTAATATTTTTTCCTCTGTAAGACGGGAAACGACGAAGGACGTACACACTCTTTTGCTTCCTCATAGGATTACCCCCTCAACTCTTTTTTCCATTATGCAAGAAAACGAAAGATTTAGCAACAATTTTCTGAATATTTAATTATATTATATTATACCCGCATACACTTCCTTAAAACATAATAAAGCCGACAGAATGAAAAATATCTTCTGCCGGCTTTTTTCGTATTATTGATTCAATTTCGTCGCCACTTCCAAAGTACGTTTTGCCTGGTGACGTACAGCACCTTCTACATCTTCTTTCATATTTCCTTCTCCATCAACGCTCACACTCGTACCGTAAGGGTTCCCGCCTGCTGCGAAGATCGCATCATCGGAATACCCTGGCGAAACGACAATCGCTCCCCAGTGATACATCGTCGTGTAAATATTGAGAATCGTCGCTTCCTGTCCGCCGTGAGGGTTTTGGGCAGAGGACATAGCACTTACTACCTTATCGATCAGTTTACCCTGTGCCCATAATCCACCAGCCATATCGAAGTATTGCTTCATTTGAGCCGGAACGTTACCGAATCTGGTCGGTGAACTGAAGATGATTGCATCTGCCCACTCAAGATCTTCCACCTTGGCTTCCGGTACTTCGTCCTTCGTAGCTTCGAAGTGCTCTTTCCACGCAGGGTTCTGCTCAATCGCTTCCATTGGAGCAAGTTCAGGAGCACGTACAAGTTTCACCTCTGCACCTTGTTTTTCCGCTTCTTCTTTGGCCCATTTCGCCATCTTGTAGTTCGTACCGGTAGAACTGTAATAAATAACCGCTAATTTCGTTGTCATAAATAAATCCTCCTTGAATCCATTCACTTATTTTAAATTTCTTAAGTTGACTCTAAGAATCATTATATACTCTTAATAAATAAATCTCAAATTAAAATAACTCGATACCGAAATATTTTGGATTACACAATCGAAAGCTCATTTCTCATATCATACGTCCAGAAACAGTTCGTCCAGCCTTTTTCCACAGTAAGCTCTACAAATGACTCGACTTCTGTGCCGTAAAAACGTAGTATAGCCTTCTCAACCTCTTCCCAGTCCTCGACATAAACATCCAAACACTTTTCGAATTTCATGCCCTCGACTTCTCCTTCAATGACGATCGTTTCTCTCATCATTAAAGATCCCTCCCTCTTCTTCCATATAAATACCCGGAATAATAGACGGTTAATCTTTCATTCCGGATCCGGGTTACTATTTATCGTTTCCGATTAGCTTGAAAACCGTATATTTGCTATGATGAAAAGACGGTAAGGAGAGACATATCCGATGGAAAATAATCTACAAAAAAAAGCAGAGCTTGGTGCCTGGGTCAGCATCATTGCATATCTCATACTAGCAGTGGTCAAACTTATTATAGCCGAAATAGGCGATTCCGATGCACTGCGAGCAGACGGCTTGAACAATACGACTGACATCATCGCTTCTCTTGCAGTTCTTATAGGGTTACGTATTTCAAAGAAACCTCCCGACAGCGACCATCATTACGGTCACTCAAAAGCAGAAACGATTTCTTCGCTCATCGCCGCTTTCATTATGGTTACAATCGGGGTAGAAGTACTGCTCGGTGCAGGGGAAACAATCGTCAACCGGGAATTCAATGAGCCTTCGATGCTCACCGGCTGGACAGCTATTGTCGCGGCCTTCCTCATGTACGGGGTCTATCGCTTCAACTTGAGGCTATCCAGACAAACGAAAAGCCGCGCTTTGTTCGCGGCGGCTCAAGATAATCGTTCGGATGCGCTTGTGAGTATAGGGGCAGCGATAGGTATTTTCGGTACCATATCAGGTGTTCTCTGGCTCGATCCTGCCGCAGCTATTGCCGTAGGAATCGTTATTCTGAAAACCGCATGGGACATTTTCACAGACGCTACCCACCTTTTGACAGACGGTTTCGATGAAGAAGAACTCTTTGAGATCAAAGCTACCATCCGGACACACCCCGAGGTGAAAAAAGTCGAAGATGTCAAAGCTAGATTGCAGGGAAATGAAACACTTGTCGATGCCACCATTCTGGTAGCACCGGAAATCACGGTACAACAGGCTCACGATATTACAGACGAAATAGAAATACTTCTGGAGAAAAATCATCATATTTCTTACGCCCATATCCATACCGAGCCTTATCACGGCTAAATTCCGTTCAATAGTAACACAGTAATAATAGCGATCAATACGCTTACCATAATAGGGGCACGGAGCCATGCTGTAACAACAGCTGCCGCTCCCCCTGCCAGACCTATCCACGGCTTCCCTTCGATCACTGTAAATATACCAGGTACAATGAGAGCGCCGAGCGCTGCATAAGGTATAGCAGCAAGCCATCTTCTTCCCCAGTTCGGCAGATTCAACCGATCCATGATGAACACCGGAACAATCCTCGGCAGGAGGGTAACGATACTCATTCCTGCAATCGCCCACAATATCATTCTTCCCCCTCCTCTTCTTCCGGTAATACGAATATTCCGGCAAAACCGCCCAGAATCGTTCCTGCAACAATGGCCCAGCCTGAAGTGAGTCCTGCCCACTGAGCTATAGTATTGATTCCCATCGCTGCAACAGCAATAACCATCACCGCAAACGAGTTTTTAAAGGAAGGAATCAGCAGTCCGATGAACATGGCATAAAGAGCAATCCCCATACTATCACTGAGTGCAGAAGGCATTACATTTCCGAGCAGCCCACCTACTAACGAGCCGACTACCCACGAACTATACGCCGCGAGCATAATGCCTCCGTAAAACCAGAAAGCATGAGCTTCTTTCGCCTCTTTTTTATAAATAGATGAAATCGCAAACGTCTCATCTGTAAGCAGAAATGTGAGGGGGAGTTGTTTCTTTCTCTCGTGCCCCTTCATCTGATTCACAAATGACAGACTCATAACGAAGTGACGGAAATTCAGCACAAACACCGCTATGATAATTTCAGCTGCCGTTACCCCTGCCGCAACCATGGAAACACCGAGAAATTGAGCTGCACCCGCAAATACTGCGACGCTCATAAACGTCAATTCAAACAACGAGAGGCCTGACTGATAAGCAAGCACCCCGTAAGTCAAAGCGATCGGTATATAACCGAGAACAATAGGGGATCCTGCCGCGAGTCCTCTTTTGAACATATCGGATTTCCCGGGCATAAGAACAGTTTCATTATATGTATCCATCCTACCCCTCCTTTTTACAGGGAAAATTTCCTACTATTATACACGAAAGAAAATATTTCGACATGAGAAAGAATTAACTTTTCCCGTTGACATCTCTGGTATGCTGCTCTATAGTAACACCATATTCTTCATTACATAAAAGCGTTCAAGCGAAAAAGTTACGTCCATTTTAAAAAAGGAGGAGCTCCCTCATGCTTCATTTGCAACCCAAGAAATTGCCTGGTCTGGCAGAATCCGTCACCATGCTCTTATTTGTAATCGCCGTCATAAGTTTCTTTATAATCGGACTCCAAAGCAGTCCTCACACTCCTATTCTCATAGGTATACTCATTCTGATTGCTTATGGATTAACGAAAAAATTCACGTTTGATCAACTTCAACATGGAATGATTCAAGGAGCACAGTCAGGAATGGCCGCTGTGCTGTTATTTTTCATCATCGGCATTCTGATTGCCAGCTGGATGGCAAGCGGTACGATTCCTGCCCTGATGGACATAGCTTTTTCACTGACAGGCGGACCGTGGCTCTTTGCTCTTGTGTTTGCTATCACCTCCATCACCGGAGTCGCCCTTGGCAGCTCCTTCACGACCGCCGCGACAGTAGGGGTAGCATTTATAGGAGTAGCCCAGTCCATGGATCTTTCAATGGCGATTATGGCCGGGGCGATTGTTTCCGGAGCTTTCTTCGGAGATAAGATGTCCCCCTTATCAGATACGACGAATTTGGCCTCGACAGTAGTAAAAGTGGATTTGTTCGAGCATATAAAAAATATGATGTGGACGACCATTCCCGCTTTTCTCCTGACATTTGTCCTGTTCGCACTTCTCTCTCCGGGAGCCAATCAGGAAGCGGCCCTCTCCTCTTTTGAGGAAGGTCTGATAGAAACCGGTCTGATTCATTGGAGTTCCTGGATTCCGCTGATCGTTCTCGTGTTTTTCACCGTTACAAAACGACCAGCATTCATTTCTCTCTCCGTGACGAGCATTACCGCCACGATTATTGCGGGGCTGCGCGGTACGATGGGATGGGGTGCACTGTTCGGCTCCTGGTTCAACGGATTCCAAATAGAATCGCAAAATGAAGCCGTAACGGAAATGCTTTCACGCGGCGGAATGAATGGAATGTTCTTTACTATTTCCATCGTCATTCTCGCTCTCACTCTCGGTGGGCTTCTATTTATAACAGGAATCATACCGAGCATTCTTCAGAACCTTCAGAAAGGGTTACAAACAGCACGGTCAGCGACGCTAGCCACCGCTTTTACAGCAATCGGTATCAATATTTCCGTAGGAGAGCAATACTTGTCCATCCTCCTGACCGGAGAAGCTTTCCAGGATGTTTATGATAAAGTAGGACTGGCGAAAAAGAACCTCTCCCGTACGCTCGAGGATGCAGGGACTGTCATCAACCCTCTCGTACCGTGGAGTGTCTGCGGGGTCTTCCTCTCGGGTGTCCTCGGAGTTCCGGTGCTTGAGTACTTGCCATTCGCTTTTTTCTGTCTCCTCTCTCCTTTACTAACCATATTTTATGGTTTCACTGGGAAGACATTGACAAAAAAGTCTGAAACAAAAGCTGAAGCTTCCTGACTTACAGGAATCTCAGCTTTTGTTTTTATCAAATTTCCATAAACATACATTTTTTCTGAAAAAACAAAAAATAGCCATTCCTATTTAACGCATAAAATGGTAAAATTATTACCATCAACGTTACGCGAAAAAGGAGGACAGCTTATGACCAGAGGGCGTGTAAAATGGTTCAGCGACGACAGAGGGTTCGGCTTCCTTGAAACAGAAGAAGAAGAGGAGGAGATTTTCGTTCACTTTTCTGCCATCAACGAAGAAGGGTACAAAACACTCAAACAGGGTCAATATGTCACATTTGAAATAGAAGAAGGTAGACGGGGGCCTCAAGCGGCCAATGTCCAAAAATAACTGCTGAGCAAGCAGTTTTCTTTTTTCACTACGGAAGTCTCTCATCGTTTCATTTCCTGCGGGAGTCACTGCCTTTCTCTTCTTACCATCAAGGAATCCCCACTACACGTTCACAGTACTTGGATGATAACGTAAAAAACGCCCGGACAGACCCCTTCGAAGAAAAAATTCCTCGTAGCATGGACTACCCGAACGTCGGATGGTTCTATTTATTTTTCCTGACTCTATTCTTCCTGCTCCGTCAGAATGAGCGGGCCATCTTTAGTGATTGCGATCGTATGCTCATATTGCGCTGAAAGGGAACCGTCGACCGTTCTCGCCGTCCACTGGTTATCATCCATTCTGCTCTGCCACGGGCCAATATTGATCATCGGTTCAATAGTGATGACCATCCCTTCTTTCAAACGGGAACCTTTCCCAGGTTCACCGAAATGAGGAATATAAGGGTCTTCATGAATCGATTCACCAATACCGTGACCCGTGAATTCTCTGACCACTGAATACCCCTCTCCTTCTGCATAGGTTTGGATGGCGTGACCGATATCCCCGATCCGATTACCGACCTGGGAGGCTTCAATTCCTTTGTAAAGGGCTGTCTTCGAAGCGTCCATCAACTTACGAGCTTCCTCACTGATTGTGCCGACAGAGTGCGTCCAGGCAGAATCCGCAAGAAACCCATTCAGATTGACGACCATATCCACTGTGACGATATCTCCATCTTCAAGCTTTTCTTTCCTTGGGAACCCGTGACAAATTTCATCATTAATGCTGGCACACGTCGTGAATTCATAGCCCTGGTAGCCTTTTTGCTCTCCTGTAGCTCCGTGTTTTTTCAGATACCGCTCTACGAATTGTTCAATCTCCATAGTCGTCACTCCCGGTTTGATGAAGGAGCGCAACTCTTTATGAACAGAAGCGAGGAGTGTGCCCGCTTCTTTCATCTTCTCGATTTCTCTTTTGCTTTTCCGCTTAATCATAGTTCTCATCCTTTCTTCGTCCACTCTCTATCATTCTTTTTTTGTTTTGAACAATTATTCCATTACTTATATTATAATATCAAGGCTTGAATTGAAACCATCACACACTGAATTCGTATAATATTAAAGCTCTGCTAAACCTGCTTTTGATTTTTTGAGCGTTCCAGGCGGACGATTTCCGCAAACAGCACTGGAATCGTCACCTTTCTCTTTTTCACATCCATAAACATCTACAGAGCCTATACCAATCAAAAAGGAGCTTTCCATGATCGAATTAAGCGAAGTAACCAAAACCTATGCTGGCAAAACAGTTGTTCATCATCTGGATCTTCAAATACAACCGGGTAAAATATTTGGATTCCTTGGTCCGAACGGCGCAGGTAAATCCACGACCATTAAAATGATGACCGGCATCCTTCCCATGGATGAAGGTCACATCACCATCAACGGGAAAGATATTGAAAAAGAACCTTTGGAGACGAAACTTCAGTTCGGTTACGTTCCGGATAAGTCGGACTCTTTTCTTCGGTTAAAAGGTATTGAATATCTGAATTTTATCGCAGATATATATGATGTAAGCGAAGAAAAACGGAAAGATAGAATAGAATACTATGCGAAATTACTTGATTTGGACGAAGCACTTCATGACCAGATACATACATATTCTCATGGAATGAGACAAAAAACAGTTCTTTGTGGTGTTCTCATACATCAACCGGACGTATGGATTTTGGATGAACCGTTGACGGGGCTCGATCCAAAATCAGCCCATGTCTTAAAGCAATTGATGAGGGAACAAGCGGATGCCGGAAAGATCGTGTTTTTTTCTTCACACGTACTTGAAGTCGTGGAACAACTATGTGATGAAGTGGCTATCATTGACCAGGGCTCCCTCCGTTTTCAGGGGGAAATGCATGAACTGAAAGAAGAATTCCAAGAAGGTAAAAATCTCGAAAGTCTGTTTTTGGAGCTGACCGGGCATGCGTAAAACTTATATCCTTATGGAAATCATTATAAAAATGGAGTTCTTCCGAAAAGAAAAAGGGAACGGCATGAGGGGACTCGGGTTTATACTTGCCATTCCGTTAGCAATCATTTTTTACAACTTGATTTATGCATTATTCAAAGACACATTTACTACGCTTTCTGCTACTGGCAATGAAGCAGGGCTGCTCGGCATCATTTTTCTCATGGCCACCACCCTGATAATCGTCACCACTTTCGTTCCTGCCATCAGCTCATTTTACCTGTCAGAAAATGTGGAGTCTTACCTGCCATTACCCCTCAGGTCATATCAGATCATGCTCGGGAAAGCTGCTTCTCCCTTAATAACAGCCTACTTTTGGAACCTTTTCGTCACCGCTCCTTTTCTGTTTATGTATATGCTTCAAGCGGGTAGCGGTGCTTTCTTCTTCCTTTTCGCTATCATCATCTGGGTGCTTTTCCCGGTTCTGCCATTTCTTTTTGTGACCTCTTTTCTCATGTTCATCATGCGTTTTATCAACATTTCAAAATATAAAGACCGCGCGAAAGCACTCGGAGGATTTTTTTCATTGGCTTTCGTATTGTTCATCAATATCATGATACGACAAAATGACGAAGGTCCTAATGAAGATGTGCTTACTCCCATGCTCAAAGAAGGAGGATTGCTTTCCTGGGTCACCGCTTACGTTCCAAATGCAAAACTTGCTGCCATGGCCCTTGCAGATCCGTTCAGCACCGGAGGAACACTTGCTTTGACAGGTTTTTTACTACTGACAACTGGTGGAGTATTACTGTTTCTCTATTTCAGCGAAACACTTTATTTCAAAGGGGTCCGTGGTCTCTCAAGCGGGGTCCGTTCCTCTCTAAAGACCCGGAAAAAACAGACGGGAAAACAAAAAAGCATCCTAATTTCCATCTTTTGGAGAGATATCAAAACGATCGTACGTACACCCGTTTTCTTCACACAGATTCTCGGACATCAGTTCTTCGCTCCTTTGTTTCTACTCGTATTACTGTTTCTCGACTCAAGCAGCTCCTTTTCCGCCTGGAGCGACGGGGCGGGTGAACTGCAAGCCAATACGACCCTCGCCCTGATGCTGGCTTTTTCAGCTGTCATCGGAGCTACTAGCACTTCAGCTACAAGTGCCTTTTCGAGAGATGGGAAATCGCTCTTGGATTTTCGCTATTTCCCTATCACCTTCTCGGAACTCCTGAAAAGCAAAATTGCAGTAGCCTGGAGCGTGCCTTCATTCGCGCTCACTCTGTTCGGTATCATACTCGGTGTTATGCTTCCGTTATCTTTTCCTTTATGGGGCAGTTGGCTTCTGCTTTCGTATATGATTCTTCTTGTCACTTCTGTGATTGGAGTAGGTCTTGATATGAATGAGCCTAAACTCGGATGGTCGAATGAAGAGGAAGTGTTCCAGCATCGTTTCATCAATCTCTTTCTTCTATTCCTGAGCGCTCTGGTAATCGCACCCGTGCTCATCCTTGTATGGCAGCTTCCCGGCATGCAACCTCTCCTGGTATCTGTTCCGTTTTTGTTTTCAGTATTGGCCCTGTATCTGTTCATCGGTCAACGAACATTAACAAGAAAGATCGTTCCTTCGTTTGTTAAGAAATATTGATACGTGAAGACGAATGCAATTCCCTTTCCAATTCCCCCTTTTTGTACTAGGATAGTAAAAGTGATTTTTTTGAAAGGATAAGGGAAGAGGAGGGAATTCCATGTCTGACCGTAATAAAGGCATATTTCTACTTTTGATATCCGCTCTCGGTTTTTCAATGATGGGAGCCTTTGTCAAACTATCGGGAGATGTCCCGACCATACAGAAAGCATTTTTCCGTAATATCGTTGCAGCTCTCCTGACACTCGGCGTCGTACTTTGGCACAAAGAGCGACTGTTCGGCAAAAAAGAAAACCAGAAATTGCTGATGTCCCGCTCAGCCCTCGGTGCTGTAGGGATAGTACTGAACTTTTACGCCATCGATAATCTCGTCCTTTCCGATGCTGAAATGTTGAATAAATTGAGCCCGTTTATCCTGATTATTTTTTCAGCGCTCTTTCTGAAAGAACACGCCAGAAGATATCAGGTTATCTCGATTCTCATCGCATTCATCGGAACCCTGTTCATAATACAGCCTGAGTTTTCGGTGGAGATCTTCCCCTATATCGTAGGTGTGCTTGGAGCTGTTTTCGCAGCTGGTGCTTATACTATGCTCCGTGTACTCGGGAATAAAGAAAAGTACTATACCGTCGTTTTTTATTTTTCGTTTTTCACTACTGTTCTGTTGCTACCATTCACGGTGCTTTTCTATGAACCGATGAGTGCGACCCAGTGGACGTTCCTGTTGCTTGCCGGCGTCTTCGCCACTGTGGGACAGTTCGGGGTAACGCTAGCTTATAAATTCGCTCCGGCGAGTGAGATATCGATATTCTTTTATTCCACAGTCGTTTATTCGGCACTGCTCAGTATCCTTCTGTTCGATCAGATCCCTACTCTCCTCAGTGTCATCGGTTATGTGATTATATTCAGTGCTTCTTTTTATATGTTCCTGAAAAACAATCATTTAGATAAAAAAAGAGTGCAACAGGAAGCCAGAGTCAAATCTTCCTGAAGCAAATCAGCGCCCCTATAAAAATATCCGCAGTTTCTACGTACTGCGGATATTTTATATACTGTTTACTCTCACCCTTAATATTTATCGATATAATCATAAAGTTTATATACTTCTCCGTTTTGAATCGATTCGTGAGCCAGGAGTTTTTTCAGTACATCTGCCACCCGGTCGGGAGAGGTAAGCTGTCCTTTTTCTTTCAATTCCCTGAACTTCTCTACATCAGCAAACGATTCCTTGGAAGCGGACCGTATTTCTTCCTGCATGGATGTATCCATGACCCCGGGGCTGAAAGCAAAGATCGTATGCCCATTCCCTTCCTGTTCTTTAGCGGTAACTGCAGTGAAACGATTGATAGCCGCTTTTCCGGCACTATAAACACTCCATCCTTCAATCGTTTTTTCTGCAGCTCCTGAGGTTATATTCACTAAGGTCAGTGGCACCTCCCATTCATTTGAAAGACCGAGCATATAATTCGAGAGCAATATAGGTACAGAAACATTCAACCGGACGTGTCGATCCACTGATGGTATATCGAGCCGTCCTACTTGTTCTATAGGCTCCACCATACCTGCATTATTGATGACAGTAAGCGAATCGACATTTTCTCTCTGCAGAAAGTTATGGACAGCCGCGAGTGTGTTATTCGTTTCAGCTTCATCCGTAAGATCACACTCATAATGATGATAAGACACATTACGATCCGAAGCTGTCTTCTCCAACGATTTATTGAACGTGCGTGAAATACCTATCACACCTGCCCCTTCTTCCATCCATCGCTTCGCTGCTGACTCTCCAAGGCCTTTGGAGTCACCGGTAATAATAACAAAATCCATATATTTCTCCTCCTCTTTTCTTTACAATTATTCTTCAAATAAGTATGCTATTATCAGCTCATATTAAAGGAGTCGTCTATGGTCTACTTGTCTTTGACACTTATATATTTAGCAGGTCTGCTCGTTTCGAGCCTGGGTCTCGCTCTCATCATCAAATCCAACCTTGGTGCTGGCCCTGGTGACAGTATCGCCGTAGGGTTATCGTATCACACCCCTATTACGGTGGGTACTTTTATGATTATTGCGTTCACCATCCTTGTTATTGTGAACGCGATTGTAGAGAAAAAACGTCCTCAATACGAATCACTGATCCCAAGCATTATAAGGGGTCGTACATTAGATATTTTCCTTTATGGCTCTTTGGAAAACGTAAATCCTGATACCTGGTATTCACAGGGAGGCATTTTCGCTCTCGGAATTTTGGCGACAGCCATCGGTATCTCCTTTTATTTACGTACACCGTTACCAAGAATCCCTCTCGATCATTTCATGATGGTCATGAACACAAAAACAAAACAATCAAAAGGTATCGTTCGAAATGTTATGGAAGGGGTAATGGCATTAGCCGGATATCTACTCGGCGGCCCTGTAGGGATAGGTACAGTCCTGGTGGTGTTCTTACTTGGACCGCTCATTCAATGGACCTTCCCTTTGGCCCGTCCAGTTGCATTTTTATGGTTAGACAAACAAAAAGCAAGGGACTCAGAATAATTTCTGTCCCTTGCTTTTTTATCTTAATGGAATGCTTCTCTTTCATTAATCATCCCACGTAAGCGCCCACAAGCCGTTCTTTTCGAGTTTCTCTTCTACACTTTTTTCGATCTCGATCTGTTTCCCCACCTCTTCTTCAGAAAGGGGGCGGTTCAGGATCTCTTCCCCGAACGCATCAATCATTTCTTTCTGGCTCAGTTTTTCGATAAGCTGATCCCAGAAACTATGCTCATCATATTCCTGAACGACATTTTCCATAAGATCATTTTCCCTGTCCTGGGTCAGTTCGTAAACATCCGCAAATGACTGGTATTCTACTTCCCCCTGCGGATCGGCACTATGATACGTAGATAGTACAAGGTTGCGTACCTCTTCGAATTCCTCGTCGAGTTCCTGCTTTGGATAATTAACCATCCACGTCGACAAAAACATCGACGCTACCATCGTACGCAGCTGTTCTTTCGTGACTTCTATCGTGTAATAACTCACTTCATCCCCTCCTCGGCGCTTGAAATTATACTGGTTGTTGTCACGCTTGCTCTTTCGAAAAAATGGATGCCCCCGAGGGGATATGGGCGTCTTTTTCATACAATCGTTGCAACTCCCTCGTTATTTTTCCGGGTTCCCCATCTCCGACACTCACCGTATCGACTTTCAGAATCGGAAGGATTTCAGCCGTAGTGCTTGTTGCAAACATTTCATCCGCATAGGAAATATCTTCGACCTGAAAAGCTTCCTCGATAAACGGAATCTCTTTTTCCTTGCATAATTCCTGGATTTTCATCCGGACACATCCACCCAGTATCCGCTTAGTTGCCGGATGGGTGTATACTTTCCCGTCCCGGACCAGATATATGTTGGAAGAACTTCCTTCCGTCACCATACCCTCTTTGTACAGAATCGCTTCTTTGGCACCGTGTTCTTTCGCATGTTGCTTAGCCAGAACATTCGGAAGGAGATTCAGGCTTTTTATATAACACCACTCCCACCTGATATCTTCCAGGGTGACAGTAGCTACTCCTTCTCTCATCGATTCCAGGTCCCGTTCAAAATCCTTAACATAAGCATATAAATTAGACGAAACGTTCAGAGGGAACTCGTGACTTCTTGGAGCCGATCCTCTTGTAAGCTGCAAATACAGTTTGGCATCTTTGGCTACGCTGTTCTTCTCGAGGAGTTCACTCAAATACTCGTGCATTTCTGTTTTCGAGAAAGGAACTTCGATCTTAATCGCTTCTGCCGATCGGAAAAGACGATCGACATGCTCATTCAAAAGGTGATAATTTCCCTGGTAGATACGGATGACTTCATAGACACCATCCCCGAATTGTAGCCCCCTCTCTTCGAAAGGATAGCTCAACTCATTCTGCTGCATAAACCCTTTTTCCGTTAATATCAAATCATAAAGACTCATATCTTTTCCCTCCTGAATACGCTAGTTGTATCTTCGAGTGTAACAGAAGCATAGACGATGCAGATAGCTGATTTTGAATTTCGACTCTCTGGCTGTTGTAATGTTTATGAATCAGGCAGCTTTTTCATCCACTAGAGAATGATTCTTCCTTGCTGATTTGACGAGGATATAAGTAATCGGGGTATCTACGATAGCTACTATCAGTTTGAAGACATACTGCGTTCCAATCATACCCAACAGAACGGAGAAAGGTACAGTACCGGCAAAAGCGATCGCTATGAAAATTATAGTGTCGACGAACTGACTGCTCATCGTGGAGACATTATTCCTGACCCATAATTTCTTTGCGCCATGTCTTTTTTTCAACCTATGGAACAATGATACATCAAGATGCTGACTCACCAGATAAGAGAGAAGACTGGCTACCATGACACGAAAACTCCCACCGAGAATCGTCGAAAATTCTTCCTGCGCTTCAAAAAAGGGAGCAGCAGGGAGTTCAATCGCAATGAAAATGAAAAAGAGAACGACTAACTGGGTGAAAAAACCCGCCTGGACCGTTTGCTTTGCAGCTTCTTTCCCATACACCTCACCGATGACATCTGTAATGATATACGTTACTACGTATACGATCACGGCTGCAGGAAGTACGAACTCTCCGACACTGAACAATTTGACCCCCAGAATATTTGATACTACCAACAACCCTACGAATAGTGCATTTAAATACACGAACATGAAATCTCTCCCCACCTGGAACTTTGCTGTTTTTTTGAAGTTTTTACCTGTTATCGACTTTTTCCGGATACATATCGTGATTCATCATACGAAAATCAGCCATCTCTTCGTATTTCGTGCCCGGTTTTCCATAATTACAGAATGGATCTATCGAAATCCCGCCCCTAGGGGTGAATTTCCCTAATACTTCAATATAACGTGGTTCCATCAGTTCAATCAGATCATTCATGATAATATTCATACTGTCCTCGTGGAAATCCCCATGATTTCGAAAGCTGAACAGATATAGTTTCAGTGACTTACTTTCCACCATTTTTTCATCAGGAATATATTTGATATAGACCGTACCGAAATCAGGCTGATTCGTCTTTGGACAGAGTGTAGTGAACTCCGGGCAATTCAGCTTTACAAAATAATCCCTATGAACATGCTTATTATCAAATGACTCCAACACGTCCGGATTATAATCAAAAGAATAGTGCGTTTCCTGACTTCCAAGCAGCGACAGGTCTTTCAGTTCATTTTCACGTCCCATTATTATTTCTCCTTTATTATCAATTAAAAAAACCATATCCTAAGGGGATATGGCATGCGTCATATACCTTAGTTTTTTTAAGAGGGTTGAAGCTAAGAACCTCTGCCGTCAAAACGGCTTATCTGATTACCGAATCAAGTATATCACTGCTTTTGTCCCTGTCAATATATTTTCGCTGCTTCCTTTCTCTGCTCCCTCTCCCCCTCTACCGGGGCTAGGCGCAGCTAAAGGAAAGCTGTACTTTAACGAAAAACACTTCTAAAGCCTGTTGTTGATTTTGGAACGAAGGGTAGATACGCCTGCGGAATGAGCATGGAAGGAAAATCACCCGTATCGACCAAGAGGAAGATGCGGGAAGTTTCCGCCATGCCCGCGGCAAGCTTCCACCCGTAGAGATAAAAATCAACAATGAACGATAGCAAAGCCTAACGAAAAACTAAAAAGGGAGCGACCAGATGATATGTACGGCTAACACATATACGAGTTGTATTCCGGCTACAAATAACATTGAAATCGGCAGCAGTGTTTCTTTCCCGAACACTTTTCCTGAAGACAAACGCATCACTACAATGCCGGAGATAGCTATTATATAATAGAAAAGAAACCATACCCATCCATTATCGGTATTGGCACTAAGACCGATTTCATAAGCTACAGCTATCATGATCCAGCTGCAAAGGAATGCTACAGTACCTATGTAGACCCACGGCCGTGTATTATCTTTCATCCACGCCGCAATGGCAAAAGAAAGGGTTAATACACCCAGAACTTCGCTTATAATCACAAATACTCTTTGAACAGTATCTGTATTCATCGTCACCACACTAAGAAATATAAATAGACCGAATAATGATACACCAGTAATAACCAGCCATAGCCAGTTTTTCTCTTTCATTTGCAAACCTCTCCCTACCATACAAACTTCATTCATTATAGCACAGAAAATCCGACGATTTCCTTAGTTTTCTTCCCTAATCTCTTCTGACTTCAAACGTATATTTAACCATCTATGATATTCTATGTATAAAGAAAGAACTTTTGCTTGACGTTTGCTCCAAACAGATATTTTTGCAACAATCGACGGTAGGAGCACAGATTTTTTTCCGAGAAATCAATCATCACCGACGTTTGCTATAGTTATAACTTTCCAGAAATACATTTGTTCAATACTTACCTTAAAATAATTCAAATTCAGAAACTTATTAAATAGGAGGATTCCTCAATGAATAATGAAACAGTAGTAATCACCGGTGCATCAAGGGGTATTGGAAGAGCAGCCGCTTTTCATTTTGCAAAAGCTGGAGCTAACCTGACGATTATCGGAAGTTCGGAAGAAATTCATGAAACGAAAAAAGCCCTTGAAGAAGCCGGATTTCCTAATGTAGTCGCGCTGACAAGAGATGTGACGATCGAGGGGGAAATGGAACAGGCCATCCATTCCACTATAAACACTTATGGCCGAATCGACGTACTAATCAATAATGCCGGTGTCGGAAAGTTTCAGGCGATTGAAGATGTAACACTGGAAGAATGGAAGAAAACATTCGAGATCAATGTCCAGGGAGTCTTCCTAGCCACGAAGTCCGTCCTGCCTCAAATGAAAAAACAGAAATCGGGCACGATTCTGACCGTAGCTTCTGATGTTTCCCGCTACACTATTCCGGAAAACGGTGCGCTTTATACTTCCACGAAATACGCGGTGCAGGGATTCATGGGTTCTATTTCCCAGGAATTGAAGCCTTTCGGGATACGTGTTGGAACTATAAACCCGGGCATGACAGACACTTATTTTGCAGGAAGCAGACAGGGAGAGGAAAAGAAAAAAGATTGGCTTAAAGCTGATGATGTAGCTGCAGGTCTTCTGCATATGGCTTCCGCTCCTAAACACATGCAAATTGATGAAATGCATATACATCCAATGGTACAGGATTACCCTCGTCCATAGCGCCTCTCAGATTCGCTTGGTAAAAAGACGAGAGTGAGGCTTAAACTCCCCACTCTGGCAAAACAAAAGTTTAATAGCGTCAATAAGAAAAGACCGGACCCCGGAGACTGAATCCAGTTCTTCCGCGTCCGGTTTTTTATGGATAATCATTATAATGGACAATCAGAAATCACTCAGGGAAAGGACCTTTTCCTTTACCTTTGTTGCCTTTTTTGCCTTTGTTATCTTTGTTAGCTCTATTGTCTTTATCGTCCGTAGATTCATTTTTTGCGTTGCCGGAACGATTCTCTTTCTTTTTGTTACTGGGATGAGTCTCCTTCTCCTTGACGGATGGAGAACCTACACCGTTATTTCCGGGATGTGCTTTTCCTTTGTTCTTCGGGTGCTCCGTTCCTTTATCAGGAGGACCTTCTCCTTCGTTGCCTGAAGCGTTGCTGTTAGTGATGCGGGGGGAATGATCGTTGACTTGCTTATCTTTTCGATGATTTTTTTGTTTAGCAGCAGGTTCAGAGGTTGATGATTTCTTCTCTTCGCCGGATGATATACTCTCTTCCGGTTTGTTTACGCTTTCGCTTCGCTCAAGGCTTCCTGGGGTAGTCTTCTCCAGCTTAGAAGTTGTTTTATCGGTGGTGTCTTTTTCCTCATCTTGAGGAGAATCACTATTTTTCTCTTCTTTTTCTTCCGACTGGAAAAATGTCTCGAGCATTTTTCTGGCATCGGCCTCGAGTTCAACAGCTTCCCGGTCGTCCGTGAGACGTTGATTTACTATGGCATGAACCGATTCACCCGCTTTTTCAGCCTCTTCTTTCCATTCATAAGGTATAGCATAAGCAGCTATCTGAAATGAGTCTTCTTTCTGATCAAAGAATCCCTGTAATTGTTTTATGATATCAAGATTCCCCTGACCGGAAAGGTAAGACACTCCTACTAGAGCGTTTTCTCCATTTGAAACCATTCCTTCCTCTTTCACTGCTTCAAATAATTGCGAAGTGACATCCGTCAATGGCTCTCCTTGCCATTCCCCGAAATTCTTCAATAATGATTCAGCGTCTTCGTTCAGAGCTTCAACTGATATAACTTCCATATCCTGATTAACTTTCGCTTCGAAACTCGGGTTTATATCTATACTCACATAGGCATATGCTTTGTTATCATCATGCCAGAAATAAGCCGGAAAAAGACTTATGATAATTATGATTGCAATAGTCACAGCGCTCATATTTTTATAAGAGGAGAGACTGAAAGAAGATGCAGGTTTTGGTTCAAAGGATACTTCGTCACCGATTTCCGCTCCCGAGATTTTTTGAGCTTTGACAAACTCCCCTTTCCCTGTCATCACGATCGTCGAGCGGAAGTTATGTTTCAGGATCACACCTTTCCTCACACCTTCACCTCCTTTAAATATTCTTTCAGATACACATATTCGCCGGACAAAATAAGCACGAGAGCAATAATGTATTTTCTATTCCTCTCTAATGTTTTTTTGCTTACAGAAACTTTTCCATTTAAATCTTTAATAGGAAGTCGCCCTTTCTGAAGGACTTTTGAACATAACTCATCGTCCTCATAAATGATTCGGGCTACTTGAACCGCTGATTCTCTGGCGTCTCTGTGCTTAGGGGCCGATTCTGTAATCTCTTCAAAGGTAAGACGAAATTTCCGTAGTTGCGACTGCAACTCACGTATTTCTTCTTTGCGATACCAGCTTTCTGTTTCTTCAAGGAACTTCTCACGCGAAAGTTTTATTTCAGCCGGATTTTCCATCTGTTCTTCGTTTTCATATGTTTCATCAAGCGAAGTAACCGATACATGAGATTTTTGCTGACGAATATAGTCAATGATCCTTCTTTTGATGATCAATTTTGCGAACGAGAGAAACGCTGCTCCCTTATCTGTCGCATAGGAATCGATAGCATCATTGAAAGCAATAAGACCAATGCTGAATTCATCATCCTGACTCGGGTTTATATACCTCTTGCATACCTCTGAAGCACATTTAGCAACGAAAGGTTGATATTGGGAAATCAGGTCCTCCCTTGCTTCTTTATCTCCTTGCTGAGCAGCAATCACTTGAGTGTGCAGGGTGGTGTCTTCTTTTTTTAACAGACGTCTGATCAACCCTTTTCACCCCCGGCTATTAAATAATTTTCGTTGAATACGACGTTTTTATGGTGGTCCTCTCTGAAATTATTTCATGAAGATTACAGAAACGTATCACCTATGCAAAGTGTGTAAGGATAGTGTTTTCCATAACACAACTATTGTACTGAACAGAAAGGGTGATGACGAGTACATAGTGATTACATTTTTTTAAATTACGATTGCAAAAAACACTACATTTTACTTATTAACGTCATGGAAATGATTGATTGGTACTGCTAAACCAACCTTTCCATTTTCATCTGTATTCAACGTAGCGAACACTACCCCTATCACCTCACCGTCCTCGTTGATGACCGGGCTCCCGGAATTCCCCCGGTATACAGGAGCATCGAGGACCATCACTTTCTCTTCCCAGGAATCCAAACTTCTTTCTCCAATAACTTCTCCCTCGTTCGCTATTCTAATAAAACGAAGAGGATTACCGATGAATGTAATTGGTGGTCTTTCTTCAATCTCAGCCTTATCCGCCAGGTCGAGATGTGGAAGACCCTGCTCCTCGACTTCAAGAACAGCCAAATCAATAGCTTCGTACTCTTCCACCACCTCAGCCGCATAGAGTCCTTGTTCCTCGAAGGAGACCGAAATTCTTTCTCCCCCCTCTATAACGTGATGATTGGTAAGTATTTTCCCGTCACTTGTATAAGAGAAGCCCGTTCCCTTACTTTGGCCTGCTTCCACTACAACTACCGATTCTTTATACTCGCGAACATCTTCATTGGTATACAATTTGGCCGATGTAATCAGGAAATCGATGGCGGGGATAGAGAATGTCTGAGGAATGGCACTCATAACACTGAAAAACATAAAAAATGCCACAAGGCCGATAAGCCACTTTGGAAATGGGCGTTTTTCTTCTTCAGGTTCTGTCTGTTTCATTCGAGATTTCTTTCTTTCTTCTTCGATAATATCTAAGATTTCTTCTTCATCAAGATCTTCTTTAAGATCCTCATCCATCTGATTTCGATCCTTCTTATCCATCGACTCACCTCATTTCTATCTTCAATTTTACCATCAACTCGGAATTTTAGACATACACAAACATTTCCCGGGAAATCTTCACTTTCTATTAACGACCCTCCCACTAATGAAGGGAGGAAAGAAGGATCACAATCAAATCGGCTTTACGAGTGAAAGATTGAAACAGGCTTCCCGGGTCTCTTCGGAATCGATTCGGCTGATTGTTGAGTTCATGCTCCTCAAACAGGCTTCCCACCTTTCATTCCTCAAGTCACCCAAACGCTTTTAACGGAGCCGAATTTAAAATATGTGGACTAGCCCGCAGGTTAGCCCACATATTTCTTATTCCACTATTTGTTTGTTATTTAAGATTCGTCATATGGGAAATCATCTGGATGCTTACTTTGACGTTCGTTACGGTTCATTTCATCCATTTCATTCATATCTTCAGGGCTGAGCTCAAAGTCAAAAACTTCCATGTTTTCTTTCTGACGCTTCCTTTTCGTGGATTTCGGAATCGTGATGATGCCGTGTTGTAGTTCCCAGCGAATAATGATTTGAGCCGGGGTCTTCTTATGCTTTTCCGACAGGGATTGAAGGACAGGAGAATCAAAATATCTGGCTCTCCCAAGCGGAGCCCACGCTTCAACTTTAATATCCTTTTTAGCGCAGTAATCTACAAGTTCTTTCTGATAGAGACGCGGATGAAATTCCACCTGGTCAACGACCGGAGTTATTTCTGCTGTTTCCAGGAGCTGATCCAGGTGATGCTCCTGGAAATTACACACACCGATCGCCCTTACCCTTCCATGTTTATACAAGTCTTCCAGCGCACGCCACGTATCCTGGAATTTCCCGGGAACCGGCCAGTGAATCAGATACAAGTCGATATAGTCGAGCTGCAGTTTTTCCAGACTGCGTTCAAAAGCAATCAGTGTTTCTGCATAACCTTGTTCATCGTTCCACACTTTTGTAGTGATGAAAATCTCTTCTCTTGGAACCTCTGACTCACGAATCGCCTCGCCCACCTCTTTTTCATTTTCATAAAAAGAAGCTGTGTCAATATGACGATATCCGAGTTCAAGAGCTGTCATGACAGTTTCTTTCGTGTCCGCTTCCTCAACCTTATAGACTCCAAGCCCTAGTTGTGGGATCTTAACCCCGTTTGAAAGTGTAAGTGTCGATGCTGCGTTCATGTATTCTCACTCCTCTAGCGTTTATTTTCCAAAAATGCAGGTAGTTGACGTTCGAACCTCAAGTAAGATAAAACTCTCATGATGGAAGGATAAAGAGAAAGCACACCAAGAAGATTTCCAACCGCACCGAGAGTGGTAGTCATGAGAAAAAAAATAGCTACTACAAGCATTATTACTGAAACTACTGTATTCGGGATATTATTCAGCGGTTTCTCGTTGTTGCCTATCGTCTCTACTTCCTGAGCAGCCAAATTGTAACATCGATAGTGGTAAGGTCTAATACTCAACCACTTCGAAGCAGTAACGAGTTCGTCTCGGTCACGAATCGGTTTGTTACAGTAATGACAGGCATGAGTCATCGCTGATCCCTTCCTTTTTCATAACGTTCCAATAATTCAATTACATGCTCTTTCGATTTCTCTACCTCATATTTTTTCATTCGATCTCTGAGATTATCCTGATCCTCATCAAGTCTTCTTATTGCTTCAAGAAACGACTCTCCTGTTACCTGTTCCTCCTCGAGAGTGTGAGCAAACCCCTGACGTTCAAAAGACTGGGAATTAAGGATCTGATCCCCTCTGCTCACTCTCCTTGAAAGAGGGATAAGAAGCATCGGTTTTTCAAGTGCCACGAACTCAAAAATAGCATTTGAACCGGCTCTCGAGACAACAAGATCTGAAAACTCAAGCAAATCCTTCAGTTCATCTGTCACATACTCATACTGGACATACCCTTTTTCGCTATAGCTTTCATCTTTATGACCTTTCCCACATAAATGGATGATATTATACTTTTTCAATAACTCTTCAAGATTGGTACGTATAGCTTCGTTTATTTTTCCGGATCCTGAACTGCCTCCCATGACGAGAAGTACCGGTTTGTCCTCACGAAAACCCGTGAGAAGCTTTGCTTTAGCAACGTCGCCCCGGAAAAGTTCATCACGGATGACAGCCCCTATATATTCCGACTTTTTCTCCGGAACGTGCTCCAGCGTCTCCGGAAATGTGGTAAGTATTCTGTCTGCAAAAGGGAAAGACAGTTTATTCGCAAGTCCGGGCGTATAATCCGATTCATGGATGAGTACAGGAATCCGAGCCAACTTCGCAGCAATGACTACAGGCACACTGACAAAACCTCCTTTGGAGAAAATGACACCAGGTTTTCTTTTTCTCAGAATAGACAAAGCCTGGATGATGCCTTTGGCCACTTTGAACGGGTCTTTTATGTTTTCTTTCGACATATACCTCCGCAGTTTCCCCGTAGAGATACCGTAATAGTTCACTTTCTCCATCTCTTCAATCAAATCTTTCTCTATTCCTTCATAGGAGCCTATGTAATCCACTTCGTACCCTTTTTCCTGAAAAGAAGGGATGAGTGCCGTATTCACGATGACATGACCGGCTGTCCCTCCGCCGGTAAATAAAATTCTTTTCATCGATATCTTTCCTTTCCACTGCTGAGTTGATAATGATCATTTCCCCCATCTTATCTCACTTGGAAGAGGAATAACAGAAGAAGATATCTTCCCCTCTATTGATACAATTCTTGCTCGTCTACAAAGCACATAAAAGCCAACAATAATATCATACTACAAAGGAAGCTGCCTGATACTATAGACAGCTTCCTCCGGTTCAGTATTCATTTCAGGACGGATCGCTCAGGTTCATTACAATCAAACGCTCCTCCGTCATATCTTCGATGGTGTATTTAGGACCCTCTTTGCCCCATCCACTGTTTTTTACACCACCGTATGGCATCAGATCGACCCTGTACTGAGAAGAATCATTGACCATAAAGCCACCGATCTGTACATTCTTAGCAGCGTAAAAAGCAGTGTCGACGTCCTGAGTAAAAATTCCTCCTTGAAGGCCATACTTCGATTTATTGACTTCCCTGATTCCTTCCTTGATATCGGAGAAAGGCAAAATACACACGACAGGTGCAAAAACCTCTTCACTTACGACTTTCATCGACTCATCAACATTCGTAAGCACTGTCGGTTCAAGCAGGGCACCTTCTCTGTTTCCGCCGTGACTCACTTTTGCCCCTTCTGATTTCGCCTCTTCAATCCATGCGAGAGCACCTTCCGCTTCCTCATCGCCAATCATAGGACCAACGTCGGTTTCGGAATCATTCGGGTCTCCAACATTCAGTTTTTTGATGGCTTCTATAAATTTCTCTTCAAACGCTGTGCGAACCTCTTCATGAACATACAAACGTTGAACGGAAATACATGTCTGCCCCGCAAATGCAAAGCTTTTAGCAGCAGTATTTTCCGCAGCCTTGTCTATATTTGCGTGTTTGTCGATAATCACCGGCGAATTATTACCTAGTTCCAAAATCAGTTTATTCATTCCAGTGTTCTGTTTCAGCTTCATGCCCACTTCTGTACTCCCGGTAAAAGTATAGAGCGCTATCCTTTCATCTTCCATCATCTGATTCCCTACTGTCGCACCGGAGCCGACCACAACGTTGAAAAAACCTTTCGGAAGTCCAGCTTCATGAAACAACGCAGCAAGTTTCAAAGCTGTAAGAGGTGTTTTACTGGCAGGCTTAAGTACCACGGCGTTCCCCGCTGCAATCGCCGGGGCGATTTTGTGGCAAACAAGATTTAGCGGAAAGTTGAAAGGGCTGATCGCCCCTACTACTCCTGCAGGAACTCTGATTGTAAATGCCATTCTATTCTCAGAACCTGGTGCTGCTTCCACCGGTACTCCTTCACCATTGATGCGTTTGGCTTCCTCCGCTGACAGTTCGATCGTCTGGATAGCACGATCGATTTCAGTCCTGGCTTGTTTGAGGGGTTTACCAGCTTCTTTGGTAATCATTTTTGCGAATTCTTCTTTCTTTTTCCGTAGCAGGTCACTCACCCGTTTCAATATCTCAAAACGCTCATATGGCGATAAAGCCCCTTCCTGAAAAGCTTCATCCGCAGCCGTAACAGCATCACCCACTTCCTGTTCAGAAGCTTTGTGCACTAATGCGAAGGGCTTCTGTGTGTATTTATCCAGCACCTCTGCCTGAGAATCTGTCTCTTTCCATTCACCATTGATATATAACTTGAATTCTTCCATCATTCCACTCCTTTTCAAGTAGACTTCTTCATTTCTATATTTCCTGAACGTTTGGAGTGTAAACAACTGGTGATTTTAAGCTATTCAACTAATAAGAAAGTCCATCGGCTTTAACAGAGACGTTCATGCAAAGATATTTGCACCATGATACATGAAAATTTTCGGGCTCTGTTAGTATTCGAGTTTGATAGGGTGGATATAGAGAAAGGCGGCGACTCCGTCGCGACCTCGGGCAGCTGAAGACCCCGCAGGGAAACGAGGAGGCTGAAGCGTTGCCCGTGGAAAGCGTCCGCCTGAATATATATTTTCAGGGTAGCCAATAAAAAATAAGATCCGACTGTTCGTTGACAGTCGGATCTTACTCTGTTTTAAAGAAATAGACCAGCCATTGTACCGGAAAGGATAGAGCCTAGTGTAGCACCTACGAGAAGCTTCATACCGAAACTTGAAACTTCTGCACCTTTTTTCGCGTCGATTCCCTGTACAGTACCAGCAATGATACCGATAGAAGAGAAGTTTGCGAAACTTGTAAGGAAGACCGTTACGACACCGACAGTTTTGTCTGAAACCTGACCAAGCATCTCCTGGAACTGAAGCATTGCTACGAATTCGTTCGTGATGATCTTCGTACCCATGATCGATCCCGCTTCAACAACTTCAGAAGCTGGAATCCCCATCAGAATACCGATCGGAGCGAGAACGTAACCCAAAATCTGCTGCAAGGTTACTCCTGCAAAGATTCCTGAGATTACAAAGTTCACGAGCTCAAGGGAAGCTATGAATGCAATAAGCATCGCTGCAACGATGAGGGCGATTTTACCACCATCGAGAGCACCGTTACCCATAGCTTCAAAAATACTCTTGGATTGCGAAACATCCTGTATATCTACGTGGTCTTCTTCTTTCGGAACTTTCACCGGAGCGATGATTGAAGCGACAATCAAAGCACTGAACATATTTAGCGGAAGTGCCACAAGAACGAATTGTTCAGGCAAAATGTTCAGATAAGCACCCACAATTGAAGCGGAGACAGAACCCATCGCCGAAGCACTTACGATATAAAGACGATTATTGTTCAAATGCTTGAACTGAGACTTGATGGCAATGATAGCCTCAGATTGGCCGAAGAATATACTGTTCACTGCGTTGAACGATTCCACTTTCGGCAGACGAGTGATGAACGATAGTCCAAGTCCCAGATATTTGATGATAAATGGCAGCACTTTCAAGTGCGTAAGTACAGAAAGGATAGTGGAGAAGAATACAATCAACAGTAACACGTTGAAGAAGAATACAGATCCTCCCTCTTCTACAGCTACTCCACCTAAAATGAAGTTGACACCTTCTGTTCCGAACTCGATCAATTTATTGAAAACAGCAGAGACTCCCTTGATAATCTGTTCTCCCCATGGAGTGACGAACATGAAGAACGTCGTGAATAATTGAGCCAAAAGCATGACTCCTACACCGATAAAGTTGATGTTCTTCTTATCATTGGACATGAGAAAGGCGATTCCGATAACGACAACAATGGCTAATAAGCCCAATAGAATACTGACCACGTAAACTTCCCCCTTGATAGTTTATAGGTTATAATGAAAACACTTTCATACAACGCTTTCAAATAGAATTGTATCAGGTTGTCAGACGTCATGCAAGAAAGAAATGAATAGAAAAAATATTCTAATATCGTCTCTCATAACGCTTGTCATATTAGGATAATTAAATTTTCACAGTCTTTTTCTCCGTGGCTCTGTTAAAGCCTATTGTTGATTTTTATATCTTCAGATGGAAGCTTGCCGCAGGCAGGACGAAGGTTTTCCTGCATAAAGACGAAACGATTCAAAGCCTACATCAAAAAAGGTAAGCCGGTGAGTTACGGCTTACCTTTTCTCTAATATCTTTCCTTACTGTTTGGATAAATACTCCGAACGTTCTGTTGTAGCGTTCATGGCTTCAATGATCGCTTTACGCAGGCCGTGTTTCTCAAGAGCCGTCACCCCTTCAATCGTGACACCTCCAGGAGTACAAACATCATCCTTCAGCTTACCAGGGTGATCTCCGGTCTCTAAAATCATTTTCGCAGCTCCATTTACAGCTTGTGCGGCCATCTTATAAGCTTTATCTCTCGGGAAGCCCTGTTGCACAGCAGTATCAGCCATAGCTTCGATAAACATGTATACAAAAGCTGGTGAAGAACCGCTTACTGCAGGGACAGCATCCATAAGGTTTTCCTTGATCACTTCCGCTTCCCCGAAACTCTCATAAAGCTCCAGTACTTCGTTCAATTCTTTATCCGTTACCAGGTTATTCGGACATAATACACTCATGCCTTCCCCTACGAGAGAAGGGGTGTTCGGCATAGAACGAATAACCTTCACATTTTTTCCTAAGTACTTTCTCATCGTTTCCAAATTGATACCGGGAGCTATAGTCACGATAATCGTATCTTCCGATAGTTCGGACTTTATCTCTTCGATAATCCCTTGATAGACATATGGTTTTACCGCAAGAAACAATATGTCACTTTCGGCAGCCAGCCTCTTATTATCATCCGAAATCCGGATGCCGATTTCTCCACTTACGAAATCTATTGTTTCCTCCGTAATTGCAGTAGCTGCAATCTGATCAATAGAGACGCTTCCTGAGCGGATCATTCCCTGAATCATTGCCTGTCCCATATTGCCACAGCCAATAAAGCCTATGTTCTTTACCAAAATCAATCGCCTCCCTTAGTGATTTTCATTTTAACGAATAATGATAGCCTTAACAATCTTCTTCACGAAAAAGGTTGTAAAATCCGAGAAAGGGTTTACAAAATGTGGAGGGTCCTTTATAATTAGAACCGTAATTATATCATAATGCTTCACCCCAAATATCATAACCACTGCAATCGAGCCAAGGATCCTTCTACCCTTGGCTCTTACTTATGCCTTTTTATTCCTTCAATGCCTGGAGACGTTTCTTCAATTCTTTCTTCGCTTTTTTCGTCACTAGTATATACAGCGTATCTCCGGGTTCGATGGTAGTCTGTCCATAGGGAGTGATCATGTCCCCTTCCCTGATGATAGCGTTAATCAGTGCCCGATCCGGAAGAGAAAGATCTTCCAGGGTTTCTCCGGCAATCTGATTCTGTTCCGTCACTTCGAATTCAAGCATTTCTACATTCGCTTTTCCAATTGAGATAACTTCCAATGAATGAATGGGATTTATTTTCTTCTCCGATACCAATTGGAACTTCTCTGCCAACCACATAATGGTAGAACCTTGGAATAAAGCAGAAATCAAAACGATGAAAAAAACGATATTGAATATCGTCTGACTATTCCCGACTCCTGCAAGCATAGGAAAAATAGCCAGCACGATCGGCACTGCTCCCCTAAGACCGGCCCATGAGAGGAATAGCATCTCTTTGAGGCGGAACCTGAAAAAACTCAGCACTGCAAAAATAGCAAGAGGTCGGGCAATGAATATCAAAACAAGTGCAGTTACTATACCATTCCACATCACATCCCCCGTAAACACTTCGGAAGGAAAGACGAATAGTCCCAGTAGAATGAACATTAAAATCTGGGCCATCCACCCGAATCCTTCGTGGAAACGAAGAATCGAATAGCGATAAGCGAGCTCCCGATTTCCTATTACTACTGCGCTTATATAAACTGCCAGTAAGCCACTCGCTTCAAGAAGAGAACTCGCACTGTAAGCAAGAAAAGCGAAACCGAGAGCGAAAATCGGATAAAGGCCGCTTGAATCCAAGTTTATCCTATTCAAAGAAGTACTTGCGACATACCCGACAAGTAATCCCACAAGAAGGCCTGCCCCCATCTGCCAGAAAAAAGAACCGACAGTGATCCATACGTTGGAACCCTCGAGGGTAAGTAATTGGATGAAAGTGACGGTCAGGAACACCGCCATCGGATCGTTCGTCCCTGATTCCGCTTCGAGCGTCGATGCAACTTTATCTTTGATATTCTTCCCCTTCAAAACGGCAAATACTGCTGCAGCATCTGTTGACCCTACAATGGAACCTAACAGAAAAGCTTCCAGCCAATTGAAATCGATGATGTATTTAGCTGTCAGTGCGACTATAACAGTAGTCAACAACACTCCTACCGTCGCGAGCATGACAGAGGGTACAGCCACCGGTCGGATTTCCCGCCATTCCGTCTGCATGCCCCCTTCGAAAAGAATGATCACCAAAGCCAATACTCCGATCAACTGGGCTACTTCTGCATTATCAAAATAAACGATTTGAAGTCCATCACTACCTATCGCCATCCCAACAGCTATAAACAGGACCAGCGACGGAACACCTAAACGACTTGAAAATTTTGTGACAACAACGCTTATAATAAGAAGCAAAGCGATAAGTAAGAGGAACTGATTAGATTCCAATATTTCCTGTATCATACATGTATCCTCCAACGATTAGTTCTTCCACTACAACGATTCAATTAAGAATGAGTGGAAATATGTAAAATAAAACTAAAACCCCGACCGTATTTCCACTTTCCCTTCACCTATATTATGATACCTTTCTATCAGGTGCTAATGCTAGCCACAGGGACCTTCTCTTTTCAACATTATTCACTTTTCAACCTCCTGGAAAACGTAATAAAAGGCGACCTTCTGAAAAGGCCGCCTTTTATTATATATCATACTACCCTTCCAGAAGAAGGTCATATGGATCTTCAATCATTTCTTTGATGCGACGAAGGAACTGCACAGCTTCTTTACCATCTACGATACGGTGATCATAAGAAAGAGCGATATACATCATCGGACGTGCTTGAATGGAATCATCCGGCATTACTTTCGGACGCTTTTCGATATTATGAAGACCGAGAATACCGACTTGCGGTGAATTCAGGATAGGTGTCGAAAGCATGGATCCGAAGATACCACCGTTTGTAATCGTGAAGGAACCACCCTGAAGGTCCTCAAGGCCAAGTTCTTTATTTCGTGCCATCTCAGCCAGACGGATGATTTCACTCTCAATACCTGCGAAACCGATCCGATCCGCGTCACGCACATTCGGTACGACAAGACCGTCTTCAGTAGAAACAGCCATACCGATATCATAGAATTTCTTTTTCACGATTTCTTTGCCCTGTATTTCCGCGTTCAATAACGGGAATTCTTTAAGAGCGCCGACTACCGCTTTCGTGAAGAATGACATGAAACCGAGTTTGACCCCGTGTTTGTCCTGGAACGATTCTTTACGTTCCTTACGAAGGTTCATCACATTGGTCATATCCACTTCGTTGAACGTCGTCAGCATCGCAGATTCCTGTTGCACTTCCACCAGGCGTTTAGCGATCGTCTGACGGCGACGGGACATTTTTTCACGTTCTACCGGTTTCTCGAATTCTTCTTTATCTTCTTGCTTTTCTTTTGTATCGTCAGAAGATCCGGAAGTTTGTTTTTCCTCTTTTTTCGATCCGCCCTGCGCGTGTTCCTCCACATCTTCCGGACGAACACGGCCGTAAGGGTCGCGAGCTGAGATTTGACTCAGGTCGATCCCTAGTTCCCGGGCACGCTTACGCGCTGCAGGGGTAGCGATGACGTCTCCTCTTTTCGAATCGTCATCAGAAGTCTTCTCTTCTTTCTCTTCTTCTTTGTCAGTTTCTTTCTCTTCTTTCTTCGGTTCCTCTTCCTTCTTGCTCTCATCTTTCTGCTTCTCTTCGGAGGAATCGTCTTCAGAGGAATCATCCTTGGAACCAGATTCTCCGGAAGCTTCACCGGTTTCATCCACTTTAGCGATGACATCTCCTACTTCCACGTCATCTCCCTCTTTTTTCAGAAGTTCTGTGATGACCCCTCCTGTATCTGCGTTCACTTCTACGTTCACCTTATCTGTTTCGAGCTCCAGAACCGGGTCGCCTTTTTCAACTTTATCCCCTTCTCCTACGAGCCATTCTGCTATCGTTCCTTCAGTGATTGATTCAGCCAGTTCCGGTACTTTTATTTCCTTCATTGTGAATTGCCTCCTTTAGAGATTTGAAGAGCTTCCTGTATAATGCGGTTCTGTTCTGTCTTATGAATGTTCGGCTCACCAACGGACGGAGAAGCACGGTGAGGACGACCGACATAACGGTGGATTTGCCCCTTCTCAAGCAAATTATAAAGGATACCTTCCACAAAGTACCAGCTTCCCATGTTTTGCGGCTCTTCCTGAACCCACACCAGCTCTTTGAGGTTCGGGTATTCTTTCATGATTTTTTTCAACTTTTCTTTTTGGAAAGGATAAATCTGCTCGACTCGTACGGCGTCTATTGTTTCGAACGAGCTTTCTTCTTTTTCAGTACGGTCTTCTATATCTACCATGATCTTCCCGCTTCCGAGAAGTAGTGTTTCCACTTTCTCTTTATCTTTCTTCTTCTCTTTCGTCAATCCAGGCTGGCGGACCAGGGCATGGAAGCCGCTGTCAGTGAATTCAGAAGCTTCTGAAGCCACTCTCTGATTACGTAACAGACTTTTAGGTGTCATCAACACCAAAGGTCTTTCCTCTTCCATACAGCTGATTGCCGACTGTCTGCGAAGCAAATGGAAATACTGAGCAGCGGAGGTAACATTAGCGACAGTCCAATTGTTTTCAGCAGCTAGCTGGAGGAAACGTTCGAGACGGGCGCTAGAATGTTCAGGTCCCTGTCCTTCGTATCCATGAGGAAGCAGAAATACCATATTCGATTGCTCATTCCACTTTGCACGGCCGGAAGAAACAAACTGATCAAATATGACCTGTCCGGCATTTGCGAAATCACCGAACTGAGCTTCCCACACAACGAGCGTTTCCTGAGAGTGCACGCTATATCCATATTCGAACCCGAGTACACCGGCTTCAGATAAAGGGCTGTTGAATATATCGAAAGATGCTTTCGCCTGTTCAATTCCGTGTAGCGGGCAATATGTTTCACCCGTTTCCGTGTCATGAAGGACCATGTGACGGTGGGCGAACGTTCCCCGCTGCGTATCCTGACCGGTAACGCGGATCGGTTGCCCTTCCTCGAGAATAGAGGCAAAAGCCAGAGCCTCTGCAGTGGCCCAGTCCACTTTGTTGCCTTCTTCAAGCATATCTTTTCGTTTATGAAGAATTTTTTCGAGTTTCTTGAATCCGTTGAACTCTTCCGGACGCTTAAGCATCTGTTCATTGAGGGATTTCAGACGTTCCAGGTCTACCACAGTCTCGAATTCTTCAAGAGAACGCTCCACTCCGTGAGGACGCCCCTGAACATCAGGTTCATGGGTATCTTCTTCTTCCATGCTATTATAAATGTCGCTTAAATTGGAATTCACCTTATCTTTGTACTCATCCAGTTCCTCATCATTTATGACTTCTTCTTTGATCAGACGATTTCCATACACATTCGCAATGGTCGGATGTTCGTCGATTTCATTATACAGACGAGGTTGGGTCGCGCGTGGCTCGTCGATTTCATTATGACCATATCGACGATAGCCCACGAGATCGATCAGCACATCCTTATGGAATTTCTGACGGTATTCATAAGCCAAAGACATTGCGGAAAGACAAGCCTCCGGGTCGTCCGCGTTCACGTGCATAATCGGAATTTCAAAACCTTTGGCAAGGTCACTTGCATAGCGGGTGGACCTTCCTTCTTTTCTGTTGGTGGTGAAACCTACCAGGTTATTCGCAATAATATGCACCGTTCCACCCGAACGGTACCCTTCAAGATCACTTAAGTTCAGCGTTTCTGCTACAACGCCCTCACCAATAAATGCAGCATCCCCGTGAATAAGTACACCGATAGCTCCATCTTCATCAATGACAGAATTTCCGGGTTCTTCACGATAATCCTGAGCAGCTCTTGCAAATCCCTGTACGACAGGGTTTACAAATTCCAAATGGGAAGGGTTGTGACTCAACGTTACACGTGTGGAGTGATGATCATCTCCGTTTTTCACTTCCCGCTTAGCGCCGAAGTGATATTTCACATCGCCCGTCCATCCATAGTTTATTCCCTGAGAACCTTCGGAGGGCATAAGTTCTTTTGAAGGGGAATGATTGAACTCCGAGAAAATCTTTTCATAAGGTTTACCCAACACATGCGCCAGAACATTCAGACGCCCCCTGTGAGCCATACCTATCATCATATGACGTATGTGATCCCCTGCTGCCGATTGCACCATTCTATCGAGCATAGGAATCATCGCATCGAGTCCTTCGATGGAAAAGCGTTTCTGGGCTACGAACGTCTTCGCGAGAAAATGCTCGAAGTTCTCCACTTCTACAAGACGATACAACAATTGCTTACGTTCTTCATTGGAGAGATTGACATTGAAGGAACCGGACTCCACTCTTTCTCTCAACCAGGAACGCTCGTTTTCGTTGTGGACATGGTCATATTCAAAAGAAAGGGTGCCGGCGTACCTTTCTTTCAAGGTTTTTATAGCCTGCCACGCATTATCAAGTCTGACATTAGCTTCCGGCCATACCCATTCCGCCGGAAGTTTCTCCAGTTCCTCTTGCGACGTACCATATGTCTCTGGCTCAAGCAATTCTGTACCCGGACGATCAAATCCTCCCACTGCGTAGATATCGGCAGCGAGATGACCATCACGACGAATAGCCTCTACAAGTTTCAGTGCAGCAGAGACATTTACTATATCCTGTGATGACAGAGCATTGGCTTCTCCTGATTGAACAGTTGAACCGTTCAATTGAGCCGGCGCCCCGTGTTTTTCAAAAAGTTCTTTCATCGAAGAATCTACAGCATTTTCATCTTCCTGATACCGTTCATATTGCTCCTCTATGTATCCCATATTGGGACCATGGAATTTGGACCAAAATATTTCTTTTGATTCTGGATTCGACACGAAAATTACCCCCAAATTAGTCTTGGATGATGTATGAAAACGTAAACGTTTGCAAATTCAAACTCTATTATAGAACTGTAACAACCAACCTTCAACAGCTACTAGCATATTTTTCTTCTTTTCTCGTGATCATGACTGTGAAAGTTATTCCATCTTCCATTATAACAAGAAAAAAATGTTGTGAACACGAAATGAAAAATAAATCATATAATACTTACCCGTCTCAGGTAATATTTAACCCAAAGACAGGGACCTGTTCATTATGGTATTCAATCCATCACTAAAACAGACTCTTTTCCGGAAGTTATTACCTTCTTTTGACATATTTTCGAACCCCTGTTAGGATTAAATCGTTTAATCCTTTAAACGAAAGAAGTGAATGATTTGGAAACATGGAACTATCTTTACACTCCAGATTTGAGCCCGGCAATGAACATGGCTTTGGATGAAGCATTGATGAAATGGCACCGCGAACAAAAAATCCCACCCGTATTACGTTTTTATACCTGGCAACCCGCAGGCCTTTCGCTGGGACAGTTCCAAAAAACGAAAGGCCGTATTAATACGGACGGGGCTTCCCGCCATCGAGCGGAAATCGTGCGGCGTCCTACAGGAGGAAGAGCAGTCCTTCACGACGAAGAACTTACATACAGTATTATCGTCTCGGAAGCACATCCGATGATCCCTGCTACTGTGAAGGATGCCTATCTCATTTTATCAAAAGGTCTCCTGAACGGCTTCCGCAACCTTGGAATTGAAACGGATTATGCTATCCCTGAATATGGGCGAACAGACAATCAATCTTCTGTCTGTTTCGAAGAACCTTCCTGGTATGAACTTACCGTAAACGATAAGAAGATAGCAGGAAGTGCCCAAGTCCGACAAGGGGGAGTTCTTCTTCAACACGGATCCATTCCGATTCAAACAGATGAAGAGAAACTGTTCGACATGTTCCTCTATCCAAATGAACAAGTTAAAAAACGGTCGCAGCAAAGTTTCAAAAATAAGGCTGCAAGCATCGCGGATATCACAGGAGAGCACCCGGGACTCACACAGGTGCGCGATGCTTTTCTGGAGGGTTTCCATGAAGGGATCGGCGTGAACTTCGAATCATGCAGCCTTTCTCCACATGAGTGGGAGGAAGTCCGAGTTCTGGCCGAAACCAAGTATCTGACCGACGAGTGGAACTTTAAACGATGACAAAGGAGCATACATATGCCTAAAAATTACGAACATGTCAGAAAACCGGAATGGTTGAAAATCAAACTGAATACGAACCAGTCTTATATGAAACTGAAAAAATTGATGAGAAACAAAAAGTTGAATACCGTCTGTGAGGAAGCCAGATGTCCGAATATTCATGAATGCTGGAGCGAAAGGAAAACCGCCACGTTTATGATCCTCGGGGATACATGTACGAGAGGCTGCCGCTTCTGTGCCGTCAAAACAGGGCTCCCGAATGAACTCGACTGGGGAGAACCGGAAAGGGTAGCTGAATCAGTGGAAATTATGGAACTGAAACATGTCGTGGTCACTTCTGTAGCGCGTGATGATCTTAAAGATGGCGGCGCTGCTGTCTTCGCTGAAACTGTCAACGCGATCCGTCGTCGCATGCCGGGATGTTCCGTTGAGATTCTTCCTTCCGATATGAAAGGCGACCACGAAAGTCTTTCCACACTTCTCTCAGGAGAACCGGATATTTTCAATCATAATATCGAAACTGTGCGTCGTCTTACTAAAAAAGTCCGGGCAATCGCTATGTATGACCGTTCTCTGGAATTGTTACGCCGCGTGAAAGAAATGCGCCCGGGAACTCCTACCAAGTCCAGTATCATGGTTGGTCTCGGAGAAACGAAGGAGGAACTGATCGAAGCGATGGACGATTTACGAGCCAATAACGTGGATATCGTAACGCTTGGACAATATTTACAACCTACCAAAAAACACTTGAATGTAGAGAGATATTATCACCCTGACGAATTCGAAGAACTTAAAAGGATCGCACTTGAAAAAGGATTCACCCATTGTGAAGCAGGCCCTCTTGTCCGTTCTTCCTATCATGCCGATGAACAGGTGAATAAAACGACGAATCAACGAAAAATGGAATATGTGAAAGGATACGAAGAGAATTCCGGTCAGCAACTGTCCAATACAAATTTCTAGGACCCCATTTCCTTTATAAATATCCTCATGTATAATGTACTTAGATTCGAGCGGATATGAAGGAGGCGTTAGACATGAAAATGACATTGATCATGATGGTTTGTATTTCTTTTCTTTCATCTATTTTTGCTGCAGGACACGACGAAAAGCCTGGAGCGAAGAAATAATATAGCAAAAGGATCGCCTCCCCGGCGATCCTTTTTATTTTGGCTCTGTTAAAGCCGGTTGTTGATTTTAAAACGAAGGGTCGAGACACCTGCGGGAAAAGCATGAACGGAAAATTACAGGAATCGAACGAAGTAAGATTCTGAAAGTTCGCATCATCTCCGCAGCCAAGCTTCCACCCGTAGAGATAAAAATCAACCAGGGACGGAAACAGAGCTTTATTTTAATTATTCATCTGAGGGATTATTTGATGAGGCCCGGGAATCCCTGTTCATGCAGGGCATGAAAGAGCATAACAGAAACCGAATTCGCCAGATTCAATGATCTTACCTTATCCGTCATCGGGATACGGACACACCGCTCTTCCAGTCCCTGCAACAATTCATGCGGAATCCCGTCGCTTTCCCTACCGAAAACGAAAAGATGGTCTCTTGAAGTATTTGTATAATCCATATCAACGAAGGAAGCATCCCCGAAATTTTCAACGTAATAGAATTCTCCCTCCGGATACTTGTCATAAAGCTCCTCAAGCGAGTCGTAATGGTTGATCGTCACATCATACCAGTAATCGAGCCCTGCCCTCTTCACCATTTTGTCCTCCGTGGAAAAACCGAGCGGATGAATCAGATGAAGAGAAGTATTGGTAGCTAGACACGTTCTGGCTATATTTCCGGTATTCGCAGGAATCTCCGGCTGAAATAATACCACATGGTTCGGCATTCGGTTCACCTCTGATCTTTTTTTCTTCAACCTGAATATTATAGCACACCTTAGTGATTATCTTCCGAAAGATTTCATATTTAAAGGCTGGTCCACCAAAAAACCACCCGCTCTTAAGGGGTGGTTTCAAGTTCAAGCAGATACACTTTTTTATCGACGCCGCCCCCGTAACCGGTAAGTTTCCCGGTATGACCTACAACCCGGTGGCACGGAACAATCACCGAAAAAGGGTTTTTATTCATCGCTCCTCCGATGGCACGTACCGCCTTTTCATTGCCAGCATTTTTCGCAAGTTCTTTGTAGGAACATGTTTCGCCGAACTGAACCTCTGATGCTAACGTTTTCCATACATTCTTCTGAAAGGCTGTACCATGAAACTCGTAAGGGAGATCGAAACTTCTTCGTTCTCCCTGAAAGTATTCCTGGAGTTGTTTCTCGGTTTCTTTCAGCAATTCTGTATCCCCATTGTCTATTACAGGGTGTTTATCCAGAAATGCACGTATATGTTTCTTATGAAGGTCCCCCTTTTCTTCGGCATCACCGTAATCAAGGCGGAGGAGCTTCTCTTCATCCGCTGTAGCGAGTATAGGTCCAAGAGGTGTAACTATTTCCTTTTGATGAAATTCCACGTTTATCACTCCTCTTCAGGTAACCTGAAAGTCGAGTCCTTTTTCCATTTCTTCTGTTACTTCTTCATCTTTTTCGGATGCGAGTGCTTCGGCAATAGCTTCATAAGATTCAGGCGTTCCGATTTTTCCAAGGCTGTATGCAGCAGTCCCCCGGATAACAGGACGCGGGTCATTTTTCATCAAGTGAATGAGATCGTCGACCGCTTCTGTTTCTTTGTAATGCCCGAGAGCCAAAATGGCGTTTCTTTGAATCGGTTTTTTTCCTCTCCATGAACCGGCCATCCGTCCGAACCGTTCTTTGAATTCGCGGTTGGATATGCGAAGAAGCGGGCGTAATTTCGGCTTCACTTTCTCCGGATCGGGTTCAAACTCTTCATGGTGATGAAAATCTTTCCCGCGATTGATCGGACATACTGTCTGACATGTGTCACAACCATAAACTCTATTACCGATTTTCGTGCGATATTCATCCTCAAGGAACCCTTTTGTCTGAGTGAGAAAGGCGATGCAACGATTGGCATTCAACTGTCCTCCCTGTACAAGGGCATCTGTAGGACAGGCGTCTACACAGATATTACAATCTCCACACCCTTCCTGGATAGGTTCATCCGGTTCAAACGGAACGTTGGTGACAATTTCACCGAGATAGACGTAGGAACCGAATTCCGGGGTGATGATGGCGCAGTTCTTTCCACTGAAGCCGATACCAGCCCTTTCAGCAACCGCACGATCGGAAAGCTCCCCCGTATCGACCATCCACTTCAGGTCGATATCCGGCATTCTTTCCTGAAGAAAGGCACCGAGCAGCTGCAATTTTTCTTTGAGCACCGTATGATAGTCCTCCCCCCAGGAAGCACGGGCAAATTGACCGCGCCGGGCACCTTTTTCGTTCTTCGGAGGATTTTTCATTTTGGACGGATAGGCCAAGGCAATCGATATGATCGACTGGGAAGTGGGGAGAAGCCGCTCAGGCTCCGCACGCTCCTCCGGATCCCCCTTTTCAAAGCCGGACTGATACCCTAGCTGTTCCTGACGAATGAGCCGGGACTTCAGCTCACCGAACACGTCTGCGCTTGCAAATCCGATCTTATCGATTCCTATTTCCTTGCTGTAATCGATCGTCTCTTGTTTTAATTGATGAAAATCCAGCACCGGATGCCTCCTTTATCTTAGATCATCTACTTTAGCTGTACGGATTCTGTTGAGAGTGGCTGCAATTTCAAAGGGTCTCGGTCTCGCGAGCTCGCCTGGATGCTGATTCTGAAAAGGTGATACAAAAGAAAGCCCGTGAGTATCGATCTGTTTGTCAATCGCCTGTACAAGTTCGGAAAGCGACTGTTGATTCTTTAATATTCCCTGTGTGTTCATATGGACCAGAAGATCGGCTATGAACCTCGTCTGGGATGCATCCACGAGTTGTTCCAGTCCTTCGATCTGTATATCGTTTCTGCCCATGATAATGTGATAGAGCCCTTTTGCCTGCACTTTTTCTTTCTTGCCCCGCTGGGCCTGAATCGTAGCCGGAAGGAAAGATCTCGATGGGAGTGCCCCGAACTTCTTCTCTTCCTTCTTGCGTTCACTCGGATAGCGGGAAGCGATTTCTTTCGCCTGTTTCGTTACATCATGTGGGATATACTGATCCATCATTATTACGTGATCCGCTGATTGAAAATACTCTCCGGAACCTCCCATGACCATAATCGTGGAAACATCAAGCTCATCCCTCATCTGTTCGATTTTATCGATAAACGGGGTGATCGGCTCTTTTTCTTTTGCAACCAGTTCCTGCATTCTCTCATCGCGTATCATGAAGTTGGTGGCACTCGTGTCTTCGTCAATTAAAAGTGCTCCTGCTCCTACTTCTAAAGCCTCCACGACATTCGCAGCCTGGGACGTACTTCCGCTGGCATCCTCCGTCGTAAATGTGGAAGTATCTGTACCATGTGGGAGGTTCTTGATGAAAGAAGATATATCGACATTTGTCACTTTCCTCCCGTCCTCGGCTCTGACCTTCACCGCTTTCGGATCGGTAATGACATATTCGCGGCCATCTCCCTGCTTATGCGGATAGACGCCTCGTTCAATAGCCTGAAGCAACGTACTTTTACCATGATAACCTCCACCTACGATCAGAGTGATCCCTTTTTTCACTGCCATTCCGGTCAGAGGCTCACCACGGTGCGGGATTGAAATAGAAACACGGTTCTCCTCCGGACTCTCAAATGGCACGGCTCCTTTCATAGGGAGTTGACTGATACCACTCTCTCTTGGCAAAACAGAACCATCAGCTATGAACGCTTCCCAATTATTTTCATCCATTTCTTTACGGATCGCATCGTATTGGTCTGCCAGTTTATTCGCTTTCTCTATTTCCTCATCACTTATAGACATGATCGACTTGTCCACGATGGAAGGGAGCACTTCGAAAAATAATTTTTCAGCTTCTTTTCCATTGATTCTGCGGCCGTTAGCCGGTAGACCTACAGTAAAACATAGCACCGTAGAATCTTCTTCAATCATGACGGCTGAACGCTCAAGAACCTCCTGCCCCGGCTGGTCCATCCCGACATTCCCGCTTTTCCCGGAACCTTTTACGTTGGAATTGATCTTCTTAACGGTTTGCACAACGTAGCGGGTTATAATATCTTCCGTATAAATTCTTCTTGAACGCGATTTCGTCCATTCTTTTTTAATCGGACGTTTCTCATCGGGGATACGGATTCTTATCTTCGAAGGTGCCGCAAAAGGGTCCCCCTGTACATAATCGATGTGAAGTTTATAATCACGGAAATCATACGTCCCCTGGATATCCTTATAACCTTTGTAACTTTTTCCATCTATTCGTTGTAAGTGTTTTTTTAATTGTTGCATCTGAAAACTTCCTTTCCTTATAAATCTATCTCTATGGTATGTATCCATTTTACATCATGAAAAAACGCAATGCTTCGTTTTTGATCAACGAAACACTGCGTTGGCACGTGGTATGAAATCATAAATTCAAATACACATGGAGCGGGTGAGGAGAATCGAACTCCCATCATCAGCTTGGAAGGCTGAGGTTTTACCACTAAACTACACCCGCCTGAAGAGGTATGGACAACTTTCAAGTGATAATTATCATTCTATCAAGCGTGGATGTGGGTTGCAACCTTTTTCTTCAGAAAAAAACGCAACTTTATAAAAGTTACGTTACCTCCCGCTATGAGAGTCAGTATGGAATTGGCCTTCCGCTTTATAAAGTTCTTTATCAGGTACTGCGGTTTCTATTTTCGGGAAAATCACCCGTTCTTCCATTCGTATGTGGTCATGAAGCTTTTCTCCTAATTCCCGGAACAACTCGTAGTCATGTCTCTCCACCTTATGCAATTTCTCGATAAGCCCGCGGATTACTACATGATCCATCAGCATCTTACGTATATCTTCATCTTCTTCGATGGAAGCATAACAACTGTAGAGAGGAAGTAATATCTCTTCTTCTTCTCTGAAGTGATCCCTTCCATCATTCTCCCAGAACTCCTGAATGTCCTTCATGAGTTCGCGGAACTTATCCCTTTCTTCTGTCTTCTGCAGGCGTTGGGCCAGGACCAGTCCATGATGATGGTGATGTGATAATGGAATCAGAGCTTCATGTCTTTTCATTTTCATCCCTCCTACCACCTATATACCACAGAAAAGCGGGTGTGAACCACCCGCTTTATGCTGCTTGAACTTTTTGTTTGTGTATACGTGCCTGTGTTTTTGTACGAAGGAAAGGGATGACCCAACGATCCAGACCGAATTTACCTGCATTGTACCCTGCTACAAGAATGAGTACGGTAAGTACTACCATTTGAGCGTTTGTGCTTACAGTTCCGCTGAATAGAAAGGCGAAGTTCATTACGATTCCCATCAAAGCCGCAAAGTTAGTGAATAATCCAAGAATAAGTGCAATTCCGACTAAGAGTTCTCCCCACATCACCATATATGTGAACAATCCTGCATTCGGTAACGCTACCGTCTCAAGAAAACTTGCCCACCATCCCTGAACAGCTGGATGCTCCCCACTCGCCTGACCGATCGCTCCCTGGATGAATCCTCCTGCCTCGAATTGTCCTCCTGTGATTTTACCCCAGCCCGCTGTCATCCACTGATAGCCGATATAAACCCTGAAGAATGTAAGAACCGCCGCCGCCACATTGTTGTTTCTAAGGAAATCTGTAAACATTTCAATTCCTCCTTTTGTTTTTCATGCTCAGTATTTCACATGAATGAATCGAATGATTTCTTTACTACAATTGTAGTTTACCACACGGTGGAGAAAGTTGGAATAGTTTGTTCAATGTTTCACAAGTTGCTCAATAATTTATGAACATTTTATGACATGCCATTTAAAGCGTTTCGCTAAGTTCTATGAAGTCCTTCAGATCAGAAGCATAGTAATCATAATCCAATTTCTCTAGCAGTGCCGGGAACTGCTTGAAGCAATACCCTCCAGCTATTATTTTTGTTTCCTTTAGTTCTTCAGACTGTTTTAATGTACTGATCGCCTCTTTGGCGTAGGGAACATTAACCGGAAGTGCCACTGATACAAGAATATAATCCGGAGCTTCCCTATTAATGAATTCGAGTGCTCCAGTCACGGGCAAATTCGTACCCAGATAAATCACGGGGAAACCTTTGCTTTCCAATATATCATTCACCATTTTGATACCTAAGTCATGATTGTTACCTGCCACAGTAAAAGAAACGACCTTCTTCCCCCGCTCTGGTGTGTTATGGCCAAATTGAGGGAAGGCCGCCATCAATACCCATTGAGTTATTGCAGTAGCTAAGTGCTCATGCGCAATCGAAATTTCGTTTTTATGCCACATCCTCCCTATTTCATACATTGCCTCTTCTATTCCCTTATATAAATCTTCCACCGGCACTCCATCATCCAATTCTTGTTTCACCAGTTCAAAGACTCCCTGCTTGTCTGAATCAAGGATATGCTTTAAGTACTGTTCTGAAAATAATTTTTGATTCAAAGTTTTCTCTCCTCCCGGTGCTTCCGCTCTTTGATACTTTTCTTTCGTTCGTACATGTGTTTATCCGCTTCGTTCAACAAAGTAGGGATATCTCTAATATTACCTTTATATTCAACCGCTCCATACGAAAGGGAAGCAATAGCGCTGAAACGACTGAAAATCTCACTCATTTCCTCTGCCCACTCCAAGCAATTCTCATGAGAACGGTGTAAAACGATCAAAAATTCATCTCCCCCGAACCGGAAAGCCTTTTCTTCGTTCCACAAGTTTTCAAGGAATATTTATGAAATGGAACGAGAAGCTCATCACCGGCATAATGCCCATAGTAATCATTAACCTTTTTGAAATCATTGATATCAATCATCAAAAAACTCAATGGCGTTTCATTCTTTTCAGAGATTTCAATTTCATCTTCCACGATATCGTAAAAATAGCGTCGATTATAAAGTTTGGTCAATGCATCCGTTACACTTAATAAGTAATAATCATGCTTTTGCTGTTCTATGATTTTATTCTTCAGGTAAAGCTCCGAATAGAGAGCTGAAAAATCCGAATTTATTTCTAGCAACTGTTCGGTTACTTGAAAGTACGCGGTGGAAATAGGCACAAAACAATAAATTCTTCGACTCTCCGGGAGCTCTATGACATAAGCGTAGAACGATTGCTGTTCACTTTGCTGATTATATAGATTCAATTCCGTTTCTACTACTTCTTCTTTCTCCGAAGTTAAAAGTAATGTATCCACTTTCTCCAGGGATATCTGCTCCACCCAATCTGATATATAGGTGTTTTGGATCTCTTCTTGTGTTTTATCGAATACATTCTCTGTGGAGCCGTTAACAAAAAGAATTTCCCCATTTTTATCTGTCAGACAGATAAAAATGGGGTAGAATTCAAGTACTTCATAATAAAATCATTCATGGAATATTGCAGACTCATCCCGCTCCCCCCCTCTTTCTTTTTACCTATTCCCTAATTATCAATCTGAAAACGAATGAGACTTAATAGCTTGTGAATTTTCGGTTGTCTGATACTCAACGAGAGCCTAGTCTCTTCTCATAGATTTTAGCCGAATTATAAATAGGCTTTCTGAAGAGGTGTCGTCAATACTCTATCGTTCTAAAATATAAAAAAAGAGCTATCTGTAAGTCAGATAGCTCCTCTTATATATATAGCGAAGGCGGGACTCGAACCCGCACGCCTGTGAAGGCACTTGATTTTGAGTCAAGCGTGTCTGCCAATTCCACCACTTCGCCACGATTTATTATATTTGGAGGCGGCAACCGGATTCGAACCGGTGATAAAGGAGTTGCAGTCCTCTGCCTTGCCACTTGGCTATGCCGCCATAACCTTGGAGCGAGAGACGGGATTCGAACCCGCGACCCCCACCTTGGCAAGGTGGTGTTCTACCGCTGAACTACTCTCGCATGGCTGGGCTAGCTGGATTCGAACCAGCGCATGACGGTACCAAAAACCGTTGCCTTACCGCTTGGCTATAGCCCAACTATTGAAAAAAGGGCGACTGATGGGAATCGAACCCACGAAATGCCGGAGCCACAATCCGGTGCGTTAACCACTTCGCCACAGTCGCCATAGATAGAAAAAACAGGGGTAGTAGGACTCGAACCCACATCGGCGGTTTTGGAGACCGCTGTTCTGCCTTTGAACTATACCCCTAGATGGTGGAGGGAGCAGGACTCGAACCTGCGAACCCGATGGGAGCGGATTTACAGTCCGCCGCGTTTGGCCAACTTCGCTATCCCTCCATTTGATTTAGATAAATGGTGCCGGCCAGAGGACTTGAACCCCCAACCTACTGATTACAAATCAGTTGCTCTACCAATTGAGCTAGGCCGGCGAAATGGTGGCTCGGGACGGAATCGAACCGCCGACACACGGATTTTCAGTCCGTTGCTCTACCGACTGAGCTACCGAGCCACTTCTTATGTATTAATGGCGGTCCGGACGGGACTCGAACCCGCGACCTCCTGCGTGACAGGCAGGCATTCTAACCAACTGAACTACCGGACCAAAATGGTTGCGGGGGCAGGATTTGAACCTGCGACCTCCGGGTTATGAGCCCGACGAGCTACCAGACTGCTCCACCCCGCGATGTTGAAAAAACTTCTATGGTGGAGGATGCAGGGCTCGAACCTGCGACCCCTTGCTTGTAAGGCAAGTGCTCTCCCAGCTGAGCTAATCCTCCGAATATGTTGGTGACCCGTACGGGATTCGAACCCGTGTTACCGCCGTGAAAGGGCGGTGTCTTAACCACTTGACCAACGGGCCATGGCGGAGAGAGAGGGATTCGAACCCTCGAGACCACGAAGGCCTACACGAGTTCCAATCGTGCTCCTTAAGCCAGACTCGGACATCTCTCCAATGGCTCCACCGGTAGGATTCGAACCTACGACCGATCGATTAACAGTCGATTGCTCTACCACTGAGCTACGGTGGAATAATAAAAACCTGGCAGCGCCCTACTCTCGCGGGGGGTAACCCCGACTACCATCGGCGCGGAAGAGCTTAACTTCTGTGTTCGGCATGGGAACAGGTGTGACCTCTTCGCTATCGCCACCAGATCTTTTATGAATTGTTCTCTATGGACAAAATCTATTATATTGTCCAGATGAGAAAATTTCAAGAGTTATTTTTAAAAAACCCTCAAAACTGGATAAGAAACAGGAAACCAACGGTATAGAGAAGATCTCGATGGATTAGTATCCGTCTGCTGCACGTGTCGCCACGCTTCCACACCGGACCTATCAACCTCTTCGTCTCAGAGGCATC
>NZ_FTOC01000019.1 GCF_900156645.1 Salimicrobium flavidum | reverse complement strand
GATGCCTCTGAGACGAAGAGGTTGATAGGTCCGGTGTGGAAGCGTGGCGACACGTGCAGCAGACGGATACTAATCCATCGAGATCTTCTCTATACAGTTGGTCGACTGTTTCTTATCCAGTTTTGAAGGGTCACCCTTCATTCGATGTGGTGGCGATAGCGAAGAGGTCACACCTGTTCCCATGCCGAACACAGCAGTTAAGCTCTTCCGCGCCGATGGTAGTCGGGGTTACCCCCCGCGAGAGTAGGGCGCTGCCACATTGAATTTTATATCAGCGCGGGATGGAGCAGTCTGGTAGCTCGTCGGGCTCATAACCCGGAGGTCGCAGGTTCAAATCCTGCTCCCGCAACCATTTTGGTCCGGTAGTTCAGTTGGTTAGAATGCCTGCCTGTCACGCAGGAGGTCGCGGGTTCGAGTCCCGTCCGGACCGCCATTTCTATTATTTATAAGTGATTACATACAAAGCCTGGGGCATCCCCTTAGGCTTTTTTTATTGATGATTTCAACTATATTATAATGAACGTGATATAATGAGTAGGGTGTTTTTCAGTAATTATTGAAATAAGAGGTGAAGGTATGATTTTAAAAGAGCTAATATCAAATCTGGCTATTTTGATTACGTCTTTATTCATTTATTCCCAATTAACCAACAACTCTGTTTTAAGGCCTTCTTCCTCACTAAAAGTGAAAGCTATGGCTGGTGTGCTGGCAGGACTTCTAAGTAATATTCTAATGCAGTATAGTATGCATTTAGATCAAACGATTATCGACTTAAGGCATATACCTTTAATACTTGTAACTTACTATGGTGGAAGTGTTCCAGGTTTGATTTCAATGATCTTCATCATAACTGGACGTTTTCTCATCGGCTTCAATGCTTCTTCTTTGTTGGCGGTTATCTTCATTGTACTTGTTGCTCTAACCACTTTATGGACAAGTAAAATCAATGCGAAAAGAACCGTCAAAGCATTTATCTCTCTGACTTCTTCCAATGTTATATTTACTATTGTCATATGTTATTTATTACGTGACCCTAGTGTTCTTTTACCACTACTTTCTTACTTTTGGATAATTTCATACTTGGCAGGCTTCAGTTCTTTCTATGTCATTGAATACGTGCGAGAAAATCAAAGAATGTTAAAGCAATTTAAATCGGAAGCTTCAACAGATGTTTTAACCGGTTTGAGAAATGTAAGAAATTTTGATGAGTCTTTCAACGACATCAGTATTCAAGCTAGTCAGAATAACGAATTATTGTCACTTCTTTTCATTGATATCGATCACTTCAAGAAAGTTAATGATACATACGGTCATAAAGAAGGAGACCAAGTATTAATGGAACTGGGTGATTTGCTCGTAAATTCAGTTCGCTCGTTTGATATAGTCAGCAGAAACGGTGGAGAAGAATTTACGGTCCTTCTCTTGGACTGTCCTATGGAACGCAGTAAACAAATCGGTGAAAAAATTCGTGAAAATATTGAAAACCACTCTTTTTTACTTACCACAGGAGAAACTATCGATGTGACTGTTTCGATTGGAGTAGCCTGTTACAATGAAACGACTACTCCTCCGCAAATGTTGTTAGAGGATGCTGATCAGGCGCTTTACGAAGCTAAAAGGACGGGAAGGAATAAAGTTTGTGTAGCCTGAACTCTTGATGCCACTATAATAGGATCAAAATACGGATCAAGTATCAAAAGAAGATTTTTGCAGGAGCAGAAAAAGAGGAAAATACGGAGGAGTTCCACCACCCATATTTTTCTCTTTTTTTATTTTGCCTGTTATAATAGGACAATGAAATAACAGGGACAGGTGATTGTTATATGGAAGAATTTGAACTGATCCGACGTCTTTCTCCTTCCTATTACCGACAATCGTCGGTGGTGAAAGGAATCGGAGACGATGCATTTGTGTTCCGATCTTCGGAGGATATCGTTTTTACGACAGATACGATGGTGGAAGATGTCCATTTTTCCAAAAGTACGATGGCCCCTCATGCCGTGGGCTACCGGGCGCTCGCTGCTAATGTGTCAGATTTGGCAGCGATGGGGAGTGAACCTGCGTTTTATAGTGTTTCTCTCGTCGTGCCCCCGGACTGGACAGAAGAAGAGATTGTGGAACTATACGACGGTATGGATGAACTCGGTCGCGTCTTTGGGATGGATCTGATCGGTGGGGATACAGTGAGCGGCAAGCAACTGGTCGTGGCTATTACAGCCCATGGGTATCTTCAGAAAGGGAAAGCCCGCTACCGGTCTGCAGCGCGCCCTGGAGATCTTCTATTCGTGACGGGTACGCTCGGGGACTCGCGTGGGGGATTGGAGGAATTGCTTCATTCCTCTCCACCATTTTCCGAGTACCTGGTTCAGCGTCATCGTTACCCTGAACCGAGAGCCGTATTTGCTTCGAGGCTTCAAGGTTTGAACCGGTTGTGTCTTAATGACGTGAGTGATGGAATTGCCAGTGAAGCAAATGAGATTGCATCTGCTTCCGGCGTCACTGTCCATGTTGATAGAGAACTATTGCCTATTAGTGAAAGTTTGAGAAGCGTCTACCCCGAAAAAGCTGTGGAGTGGGCATTAAGCGGCGGAGAAGACTTCGAATTGCTCGGTACTGTATCCGAACAAGAAAAGGAAGAATTGCTGCGCACAGCTGAACATATGAAGATGAGAGTGACGTTCATCGGAACCATCACTTCTTCTGATGCCCCTCGAGTTTTAATCCATAGCGGAGAAAAGGCAGAAACCCTGCTGCCGACAGGGTACACTCATTTACAGGAAAGAAGGTCACAATGATGCAGATAAAATCGAACAGTCCGGCAGCCACGGCAAGGCTGGCGTCTCTGCTGGCCGGAAAATTAGAACCGGGAGACGTCCTCACACTAGAAGGAGACCTTGGAGCCGGGAAAACGACTTTCACAAAAGCCCTAGGCAAAGCCCTTGGTGTCACTCGAACCATCAATAGTCCGACGTTCACTATCATTAAAGAATATGAAGGGGAGTTGCCTTTTTATCATATGGATGCTTATCGCCTGGAGGGTACGGAAGAAGACCTCGGTTTCGAGGAATACTTTTATGGCTCCGGAATCACTGTAGTGGAGTGGGCCTCATATATAGAAGAGCACTTACCTGAGGCACGTCTGGACATAGCGATATCTTATGAGGCGGAAGAAGAACGCAATTTTTCCTTTTCCCCTCGTTCGACCCATTTTGAAACGATTTGTGAGGAGATAATGAATGAATATATTAGCGATTGATACGTCGAACTATATTCTAGGAGTAGCGGTCATCAAAAATCATGAAGTGGTGGGGGAGTGGGTGACGAATGTGAAAAAGAACCATTCCGTCCGGCTCATGCCCGCTATCGATCAGATGATGAGAGAAACGGAAACTTCTCCGGAGGAACTTGATCAGATTGCGGTAGCTCACGGCCCCGGTTCTTTTACAGGAGTGAGGATCGGTATGGCTACAGCGAAATCCATGGCGTTCGCTCTGGATATTCCGGTGGTCGGCATTTCCAGTCTGGAGGTTCTCGCCAGACAAGGAACGTTTTTTGATGGGCTGATCTGTCCATTCTTTGATGCCAGACGCGGGCGTGTCTATACCGGGCTTTATGACGGAGACATGAACGTTGTAATAGAGGAGCGGAATATCGATATGGAGGAGTGGCTCGAACAGGTGAAAGAAATGCAACAGCCGATCCTTTTCGTCAGCCAGGATCTTGCTTCCTTCCGTGAAACGATCGAGGGAATAATGGGGGAATACGCCGTTTTTCCGAGTGCCGCTCATCAATATGCGCGGCCGTCCTACCTGGCGTTATCCGCTATGAAAACACCGGCTTCTTCGACCCATGCACTGATGCCCAACTATTTACGACTTCCGGAAGCTGAGCAGAAATGGCTGAAAAAGCAGGAGAAGTAGAAGTGATCAACGTGCGACAAATGACGACGGAAGATATAGAGCCGGTGATGTGGGTGGAACGGGCTTCTTTTACTGTTCCCTGGCCGAAAGAGACATTTCTTGAGGAAATAGAATATAATCCTTACGCTACGTACTTTCTTATTGAAGAAAATGATAGCGTCATCGGATACTGTGGGGTCTGGTTTGTATTTGAGGAAGCGCATATCACCAATTTAGCGATTCATCCTGTCTTTCGTGGGCGAAAATACGGAAAGACTCTGCTTCAGGAAGTGATGAAAGAAGCTAAACAGCGCGGTGTGCTTCAAATGACACTTGAGGTGCGGGTGACGAATACGACTGCTCAACACATGTACCGGAGTTTCGGATTCAAGCCTGGCTTGATAAAAAACAGCTATTACCCCGATAACGGAGAGGATGCTTTAGTCATGTGGGTGAATTTATGAATAACGATCAATATCTATTAGCAATCGAGACGAGTTGTGATGAAACAGCAGTAGCCATTATCAAGAATGAAAGAGAACTGGTGGCGAACGTCGTGGCCTCACAAATTGAGAGTCACAAGCGTTTCGGAGGGGTCGTCCCTGAAATTGCATCAAGACACCATATCGAACAGATCACCGTAACGCTTGAAGAGGCGCTGACAGAAGCGGGGCTTACGCTGGATGATATGGACGCCATAGGTGTGACAGAGGGCCCCGGTCTGGTAGGAGCACTTCTCGTAGGAGTGAATGCTGCGAAGGGACTTGCCTTCGCTAAACATAAACCTCTGGTAGGTGTGCATCACATAGCCGGCCATATCTATGCGAGCAGACTGGAGAAAGAGTTTGAGTTTCCTCTGCTCGCGCTTGTCGTATCAGGCGGTCACACCGAACTTGTGCTTATGAAAGGTCACAATGATTTCGAAGTGATTGGAGAGACGAGAGATGACGCAGCGGGAGAGGCGTATGATAAAGTGGCCCGATTGCTCAGGCTCCCTTATCCGGGCGGTCCGGAAATTGATAGACTGGCCGCTCAGGGAGAAGCCGTCATCGACTTTCCGAGAGCCTGGCTCGAGGAAGATTCGTATGATTTCAGTTTCAGTGGTCTGAAATCGGCAGTTATCAACAAGTTGCACAATGCCAGTCAAAAAGGGGAAGAATTCAAGCCTGAAGATGTAGCTGCGAGTTTTCAGGAGAGTGTAGTGGACGTGTTATCCACAAAAACGAAAAAAGCAGCGACAGCCTATGAAGTGAACCAGGTGGTCGTGGCTGGTGGAGTTGCCGCAAACAAGGGGCTGCGTCAGGCATTGACGGAGACTTTTAAAGACACGGACATCGACTTGTTGATTCCACCATTGAACTTGTGTACGGATAACGCGGCGATGATTGCTACTGCAGGAGCGGTGGCTTATAAACAGGGCCACCGGGCAGCCTGGGATCTGAACGCCCATCCCGGTCTCGATCTCGAAGAATACGGTAAAAGAGGCAGCCTGTGACGGGGTGCCTCTTTTTTGTGCAGATGTGTTCGTCACTTATACACAGGGTTATACAGAAGCAGTGGATAAGTGGAAGAGAATAACTGAAATATCAAGGATGTGTTTGTGGGTAAAAAATGTGGATAACATTTGTTTTTTCTGTGGATAGTGTTGATAAACCTGTTGAAAACTGATTTAATTACACTTTTCCTGTGGATAATGATGTAGAGAGTCGACAGCCCTCGTGAACAGCTCAAGGATAAAAAAACACCCGAATCATTCCTCGGAATCATTCGGGTGCATACGCTACATAGGAATTATTCGGTTTGAAGGTCTTCCCATTCTTCCATAAGGGCTTCTATTTCTTTCGTGGCTTTCTTATTTTCTTCTGTCAGTTCCAGCGATTTCTCGGAGTCCTGATACACCTCGGGCTTACAAAGCAGGTCATCGTTCGTCTCGATTTTTTCTTCCCATTCTTCGATTTTGGCCTCGATTTCTTCAATGCGGCGCAGACGTTTCCGTTCGTCACGCTTGGCGGCTTTCTCCTGTTGGAAGGACCGTTTCCCTTCGGAAGGTGCGATTTCACCTGTGCTGTCCTTTTCTGCTTCTTCAAGAGCGCGGAGTTCGGCTTCTTCCCGTTTTTTATCATGATAGTAATCATAATCACCGAGGAAGGTCCTCGTCGCTTCGGGTTGCATCTCGACGATTTGTGTCGCTATTTTGTTGATGAAATAACGGTCGTGCGATACGAAAATCAGCGTACCGGGATAGTCGATGAGTGCTGCCTCGAGCACTTCCTTGCTGTCGAGATCCAGGTGGTTGGTCGGCTCATCGAGGATAAGCAGATTCGCTTTTTGCATCATCAGTTTCGCCAGCGACAACCGCGCTTTTTCTCCACCGCTTAAAGCGGACACTGGTTTCAACACATCTTCTCCTGTGAAAAGGAAATTGCCGAGAATAGTCCGGATATCTTTTTCGTCTTCCATCGGATATTCGTCCCACAGTTCATGCAGAACGGTCTTCTTCCGGTTCAGTTCACTCTGTTCCTGATCGTAGTAACCGATCTGGACGTTGGCCCCGTGGACTATATCTCCGTGACTCGGAGAAAATTGCTCTGTCAGAAGTTTGAGAAGGGTGGATTTCCCGACCCCGTTCGGTCCGATCAGAGCGATGGAATCCCCCCGGGACACATCGAGCGATACGTCTTTGAACAGATAATCGCTGTCCGGGTAACCGAAACCGAGCTGGTTCGTTTTGAGAACGTCATTTCCGCTGCGGCGGTTGATTTGGAAAGAGAATTTGGCCGATTTCGCATCGTCTTTCGGCTTTTCCACCTTTTCCATCTTTTCAAGTTGTTTTCTCCGGCTTTGAGCACGTTTACTTGTCGTCGCACGAACGATATTTTTCTGGATGAAATCTTCCATTTTCTTGATTTCACCCTGTTGTTTCTCATACTGCTTCATTTCCTGTTCGAAATCCGCTTCTTTCTTCTGCAGGTAATCACTGTAATTCCCCGTGTACTTCTTCACACGTTGAAGAGCGACTTCATATACAGTGTTCACGATCCGGTCCAGGAAGTAACGGTCGTGAGAGACGATGACGACGGCACCGGGATATCCCTGAAGGTATCCTTCGAGCCACGTGAGCGTATCGATATCCAGGTGGTTGGTCGGTTCGTCCAGGATGAGTACGTCCGGTTTTGTAAGCAGGTGTTTCCCGAGTGCGAGCCTCGTCTTTTGGCCACCGCTGAGTGTAGCGATCGGCTGGCTCCACATGGATTCAGGGAAATTCAATCCCTGGAGCACCGCTTTCATATCGGCTTCGTACTGATAGCCACCTTTCGTTTTGAACTCATTCTGTTTTCGGTCATAATCTTCGAGGAAAGCTTGATAATCCTCTGGGGAGGGGAAGCGGTCAGGATCCGCCATTTCGGTTTCCATATCCCTCAATTTGTTTTCCATTTTTTTTAGGTTATCGAAGACGCGGGAAAACTCTTCCCAAATGGTCCCATCTGACTCAAGACCACTGTGCTGCTCGAGATATCCTACCGTCGTTTCTTTCGACTGAAAAATGTTCCCTTCCTCATAGCCCATTTCTCCGGCCATCACTTTCAAAAGGGTGGATTTGCCCGCACCATTTCTTCCGACAATGGCGATGCGGTCGTTTGTTTGTACTTCTAAATGAATATCGGATAAAATTAACTCAGCTCCGAACCGCTTGGTTAATTGACTCAATTGCATTAGTATCATAATTTTTTCACCTCGACTCATCAAGTGTATCTTATCGAAAGCCAAAGGAGCAACAAAACGGGCTGACTTTGTGAAATCACTCACGATTTTTGCTAAACTATAGAGTAAGGATGAAAGAAGGAGGAAGAGAGATGGATGAAGAAACGAAAATTCCTCAGGCCACGGCGAAGCGACTACCTTTATACTATCGATTCATAAATAACCTATATCTCCAAGGGAAGAAGCGAGTCTCTTCAAAAGAACTGAGCGAGGCGGTGAAGGTGGATTCCGCCACGATCAGACGTGATTTTTCCTATTTTGGAGCTCTCGGGAAAAAAGGCTACGGGTATAACGTCGAATACTTACTGAGCTTTTTCCGGAAAACGTTGGACCAGGATGAGACGACGGAAGTCGCACTCATCGGTGTCGGAAACCTCGGTACCGCTTTTTTGAACTACAACTTCATGAAAAATAACAATACGAAAATAGTCGTAGCTTTCGATGCGCAGAAAGAACGTGTCGGAGGAGAAATCGGCGGGGTCCCTATCGAACATATCGATAACCTGGAAGAGAAGATGGGGAACGTATCGGTTGCCATTTTGACGGTACCTTCCCAGGCAGCCCAGGGGATAACGGATCGACTGGTAGCTAAAGGCGTGTCCGGCATTTTGAACTTCACACCGGCCCGCATTACGGTTCCATCCACGGTCAGAGTGCATCATATCGATCTTTCCGTGGAGCTTCAGTCGCTCGCCTATTTCCTGAAGCATTACCCGCTTTAGAATGATAGCTCTGTTGAAGCCTATTGTTGATCATAGGAACGGAAGGTGGGGACGCCTGCGGGACTGGGATGGAAGGAAAATCCCCGGAACGACCAGAGGGAGGTTCGGGAAGTGTCCGCCATACCCGCGGCAAGCTTCCACCTGATGAGACGAATATCAACAACAAGCGATAACAGATCCAAAATGTAGTAAGAGAAGGTCCGAATCACCCCTGGCGGTTGCTCGGGCTTTTTTTGATTCATCATTATTTTTCCGGCTCGTTTTCCTGCTGGAGTTTTTTTCTATAAAAATCGTGGTATAGTAGAAAATAATTCGAGAATCGAAAGGTCAGGATAATTATGGCTCGTATCCCTGAAAAATGGCTGGTCGTCCTTTCCGTCTTATTCGGAACGTTCACCGTCATTTTGAATAACAGCATGTTGAATCCGGTACTGCCGAGATTTATAGAAATTTTTGATACCAACGCCGTAGCGGCCGGTTGGATTTTGACGATTTTCATGGTATCGATGGGGATGACGATGCCTCTCACCGGATACTTCGGAGATCGTTTCGGGAAGAAAAAAGTATACCTCGTCGGACTCACGCTTTTCCTCGTCGGTTCGACCTCCGGGTTCTTCAGCGGATCCCTCAGTATGGTCATCGTATCTCGGGCGATCCAGGGGATGGCGGGCGGATTGATGATGCCGATCGCGATGGCACTCATTTTCAATTCATTCCCGAAAAATGAACGCGGTCTCGCGGTAGGCGTTTACGGAGTGGCCGCAATGGTAGCCCCGGCGATCGGTCCGACCATCGGAGGGTTTCTCATCCAGTTCCTTGAATGGCCATGGCTGTTCGCCGTCAATATCCCGTTCGGGCTGACCGGATTATTGTTGTCGACGAAATTCCTGGAAAGGACGGAAAGCCATCCTGAAAAACGGTTCGACCTGATCGGTTTTTTACTCGTGACTTCAGGCATCGGAGCGGTTCTGTTCGCTCTCGGACGGGGTCGTACCCCGGAGATCCTGTTCGCTCCGCTGAACCTAGGGCTGATTGCACTCGGGGCGATTCTGATCGGCGTATTCGTCCGTTATGAAATCAGACAGGAAGAGCCGCTCCTCAACTTGTCGGTCTTCAAAGTTCCGACCTACGCCATTTCCATACTTATCACGTCTTCCGCGTCCATCGGTCTGTTTTCGGGGATTTTCCTCTTGCCACTGCTCATCCAGAACGTGTATGGCCTGAATGAAGTGTGGACAGGTCTGCTTTTCTTACCGTCCGCCGCGGCAAGTGGTGTGTTCATGTCGCTAGGGGGGCGGATGCTGGATAAAAAAGGACCGAGGTACGTCATACCGCCAGGACTCACCATTATGGGAATCTCGACCGTCGGGCTCGGTATGCTTGAAACGTCCAGTCCGTTCTGGTGGATCCTCCTCCTCAACGCGATCCGCGGTATGGGGATGGGGATGAGTAACATGCCATCCACCACAACGGGGATGAACGCAATCCCTGATGATCTCGTGGCTCAAGGGTCCGCGATGAATAATATCATCAGACAGATCGCTTCCTCCCTCGGCATCGTATTTTTCTCCATCTATTATGAAGTGCGCCGGGCGCAAATAGCCGTGAATATGTCGATGCAGGAAGCGACCCTGCAGACGCTGAATGAAGCGTTTCTCGTCTCAGCGGCGGTGCTGTTTTTGGCTATCCCCTTTTCTTTCTTCATGAAAGGTGTCCAGGATGATTAAAAAAAATGAGCTGAACCCCGGGAGGGTTGAGCTCATTTTTATATTCTATTCAACAGAAGCGGGTGCTCTGTTTCGAATTTTTACTTGCTCCAGTGAACAACGCCCAGAAGCCCTTAACAGAAGCGGCGACCCCTGTTTTCGAATACATCATCGAAAGTCAGGCTCATCTGCTTATGTTAGAACTTCTAAACGGGCGTTTTCCCTTTTCGTTTGCTCATTTTTTGTCGGATTGATTTTTAATATAGAAATGCAGCCCTATTAGCCGGATGCCGACTCCGATATTAAACGTGGCAACGAGGGCTAGAACAATCGTCGTAATATTCCACAGTGTATCCTGAATGGACTGGGTGGCGACGAACAGAAAGCCGCCGCCTATGAAGATGTACAGGTAAGCCATCAGTAAAGGCGATGCCTTCATATCAGAAAATCCCTCCTATCAGAATCGTTTCCAGCTGCTGGCGATAATTCTCGAGATCTTCTTCAGTAATGAAATACTGAGCGACGACGACTACCGTGTTAAGCACCATGTGTGTAGCGATCGGCGTAATGATCGATTTCGTTTTCACATATAGGAAAGCGAACACGGCACCGGCCGCAAAGTAGATAAGCAGGTGCGTGAAGTCGAAATGGAACGCCGCGAAAGCAAGCGACGAAATGACAAGCGCGACTAGGAAGTTCGTCCGTTTATAGATGGAGCCGAAAATGATCTTCCTGAAAATGATCTCTTCTGTAATCGGTGCGAACACGACCGGCAGAAGGATGAAGATCGGGGACTGTCTGGCGATGTCCATCAGCAGTTCCGTATTTTCCGATTCCGGCGCGACACCGAATAGATTCGATTCGATGAGTCCGGCAATATTCTGGGCGAATAAAGCCAGGAAGAAGCCGAGAATCGTCCATAGTATGATTTTCCCCGTCCCGGCATGCGCCGAGTTCTCCGCGAATTCCGGTTTCAGCAGGATCAGCATCCAAACGGTCGCAATCGTGAAGCTGATGATCGACCACACGGCTATCGCATCGGATTGGGAGAGCCCCAGGGCGAGAAGGAGCGGGGCACCGAGGATACCGCTGAGTTGTGTTGCTATATAGATGATGATGATATACCAATAGCGTCTGGGCATAGGAATCTCCTTTGAAAATTTCTTTTAGTCATGTTGTTCATTTTATCATAGGTGATTTCAGAGAAGGAAACAGAACGATTAGGGAGAAAAAAATTTCCGGAAAACATGGGCTCATACTTGAAAAACGAGCGGTGATTGATTATTATAATAATTGGTGTTAGCACTCATGACCATCGAGTGCTAACAATCGAAGAGATACTTACTAAGTAATGAATTCGAGGAGGGTGTCCTAATTGTTGAAACCACTTGGAGATCGTATTGTTATTGAAGTAGTAGAACAGGAAGAAACGACCAAAAGCGGAATTGTCCTGCCTGATTCGGCGAAAGAAAAGCCGCAGGAAGGGAAAATCGTGGCTGTCGGCACAGGACGTGTGACAGAACACGGGGAAAAGGTTACACCGGAAGTTTCTGAAGGAGACCAGGTGATCTATTCCAAGTTCGCCGGTACAGAAGTAAGTTACGATGGCAAAGACTATCTGATTTTACGTGAAAGCGACGTTCTTGCTGTCGTTCAATAAAAAACGTACGAATGTAACAATGAAACAAGGAGGGCATTATAAATGGCGAAAGAATTGAAATTCAGTGAAGACGGCCGCAGAGCGATGCTTCGCGGTGTGGATACACTAGCAGATGCAGTGAAAGTGACACTCGGACCGAAAGGACGTAACGTAGTCCTCGGTAGAAAATATGGTTCTCCACTCATCACCAACGATGGTGTGACAATCGCGAAAGAAATCGAACTTGAAGATAAATATGAAAACATGGGCGCTCAACTCGTGTCTGAAGTAGCATCCAAAACGAACGATGTAGCCGGGGACGGTACGACAACGGCGACGGTTCTCGCGCAATCCATGATCCGTGAAGGTCTGAAAAACGTAACATCCGGAGCGAACCCTGTGGGTATCCGCAGTGGTATCGAAAAAGCGGTATCCGTAGCGACGGAAGAACTCCGTAAGATTTCCAACCCTATCGAAGGGCGTGAATCCATCGCGCAAGTAGCATCCATTTCCTCTTCAGACAGTGAAGTAGGTCAGTTGATTGCGGAAGCGATGGAACGCGTCGGTAATGACGGTGTCATCACGATCGAAGAATCCAAAGGGTTCAACACAGAACTCGAAGTAGTCGAAGGTATGCAGTTCGACCGTGGGTACGCTTCTCCGTATATGGTATCCGACCAGGATAAGATGGAAGCGGAACTCGAAGATCCGTACATCCTGATTACAGACAAGAAAATCAACAACATCCAGGAAGTGCTTCCGGTACTTGAACAGGTAGTACAGTACTCCAAACCGCTCCTCATCATTTCCGAGGACATGGAAGGTGAAGCACTAGCGACACTTGTTGTGAACAAACTTCGCGGTACGTTCAACGCAGTGAGCGTTAAAGCTCCAGGCTTCGGGGATCGCCGTAAAGCGATGCTTGAAGATATCGCGATCATGACAGGCGGTCAGGTCATCACTGAAGACCTCGGTCTCGATCTGAAAAATACGAGTCTTGATCAGCTCGGACGTGCTTCCAAAGCGGTCATCACGAAAGAGAACACAACGATCGTGGAAGGAAAAGGCGATCCGGAACAGATGGCTTCCCGCGTAGCGCAAATCCGCGCGCAGGCGGACGAATCTACGTCTGATTTCGATAAAGAGAAACTTCAGGAACGTCTGGCTAAGCTTGCAGGCGGCGTAGCTGTCATCAAAGTCGGAGCGGCTACCGAAACCGAATTGAAAGAGCGTAAACTCCGTATCGAAGACGCTCTGAACTCCACACGCGCAGCAGTGGAAGAAGGAATCGTCGCCGGCGGTGGAACAGCGTTCGTTAATATCATCGCAGCTGTAAAAGGTCTTGACCTTTCCGGTGATGAAGCGACAGGCGCAAGCATCGTCCTTCGTTCCCTTGAAGAGCCGGTACGCCAGATCGCTCACAACGCAGGTCTTGAAGGCTCGATCATCGTCGAGAAACTGAAAGCCCAGGACGTAGGCATCGGTTACAACGCAGCCAGCGGCGAATGGGTCAACATGGTAGATGCGGGAATCGTAGACCCTACCAAAGTGACGCGTTCCGCGCTCCAAAACGCTGGATCCGTAGCGGCTATGTTCCTTACGACAGAAGCTGTAGTCGCTGATCTTCCTGACGAAGACGGCGGCGGTGCCCCTGATATGGGTGGCATGGGCGGTATGGGCGGCATGATGTAATAAATCTCTAAAAACCCTTGATAACAAGAGGTTTAGAGCTTAACATCATCCCCATAAAACACAAAATGTCACAAAAAAGTAACGGATTAACTTAAATTAATCTTTTCAAGGGCGTTTCCTTACAAGTTCCTAACTTTGTTGGAAACGCCCTTTTTCATTTTGTTTGTGGTGTATGTATAGATTTTCATTACATAAATCAGACGTTGCCGGGGAAAAGAAGTGAAATTTACCCATGAACCGGTAGACGTGGGTTATGACAAGTTGTGTAAGGAGTTGCACCGTGAGGTAACTATTGTTACGCGCACAGATATGAAACTGGGTTGAAACAGATTTATGGTCAGCAATTAAGGAGGCGTTGGATATGAGGACTTCCCTTTTTGACGATATGAAAAAAAGTATGGAAGAAGCAGTCGCTTTCGGTGAAGGCGATCAAAACAAAGGACGAAGGAAAAACGTAGCGATTAAAGCATTGCAAGTTTTACACCCGATGAGATTAAGCAATTGCGTGAGCATCTACAGTTTACCCAACGAGTCTTCGCCCAGGTTTTAGGAGTATCTACTAAAACGGTGGAGGCCTGGGAAAAGGGGACGAATACGCCGAGTGGTTCTTCTCGTCGTCTTCTCGAAATTTACTGGAACCATCCCGATATCGCCGAACAAGAAGTTACGGAAAAAATGTGAGTGCATCGATCATGGATGTTGGAGCATTAAATAGATAAATGCAGCCGTACTCGATTTCATCGTTTCGAACGGCTGCATTTCTTTTACATATCAGACTATAATTTCATCTAACATACTGGCTTTACCAAAACATAGTTACCATAAATTGCGCTTATCGGCAGTCCCTGACCAGTTTTTGAAAAGAAAGTATCCTGCGCTGTTTTATTTATAAATATCACGGCGATGACCAATTTCTAAAATTAAAATGACAATCTTCTCATCATCAATGTGGGCTATGATTCGGTGATCGCCTACTCGATATCGCCATTCTCCAGCTCTGTTTGCCGTTAACCCTTTTCCATGCGCTCTAGGGTTTGTTGTACCCATTAAGTTTTTATTAATCCAAGCCATAAGCATTCCAGCCTGATGCTTGTCCATTTTCTTTAATGTTTTTTGTGCTCTTTTTTCAAATCGTACTTCGTATTCGGTCATTTGTTTACGTCTAATTCCTTCATCATCTCATCGAAAGAAATATCGTTCGGATCCTCGTGATGTTCTTGGAGGGCTTGATGATAAAGTTTCAAGTCAATATCATTTTCAATTTGCTCTAAAACGGACGAACGAAATAATTCGGATAGACTAACATTATTTGCTTTGGCATATTCTTTAATTAATTTTTCTTCTTCTTCATTCATGCGTAACGAAATGGTAGACATAACGTCTCCCTCCTTTGTATTACATTGTAATACAAATAGCTGAAATAATCAACTGATCAAATATTTTTTTAATTGGTTATGTAACTTTTTGTATCGATTTTATTATGGCATCTACCCCCATCGTTTTTAGATATTTTGACAGGAAAAAGCATAGATGTTGCCAGGGTTTTTGTACGTGTTAAAACGTGTACTTTTTGAGACATCTATTAAGAAAGAAACCCACTTCTGAAAAAGTAGACTTCTTTGCTCGAATCGAATATTATTTCCTGTTTTTTCGTAAGTGGAGAAAAATCGATTATCTGCTTTTTGTTTCGCTATAAATATAGATAGATATAAAATATATGTACGATACATGAAATTTTTTCTACCGATAAAAACAGGAAAAATCCGACCTTCGCGCCGACATTTATGAAAGTAAACATTCCCAGGCAGAAAGCCTGAGAATGGGCAAATACAAGGAATGGCTACAGGCGTGTTGCCTGTAGCCATATCTTTCATAGAGCGATAGGGAATGACAGTCTTGAAAAGGCTGGATTGAAGAATCTCAATCAGCTTTTCAAGAAAGCGAACTTAACCTATTGAATCGCCATATATGGAACCGCACGTACGGTAGTGTGAGAGGGCAGAGGTCAGCTACCTCCTCCTACTCGGTTAAACTCTATTAACGTGATGCTTTGGGTGGTTGGCATACCTCGCATTTACGTTGGTTGTTATTTTTAAATTTTTTGAATGTTTTTTCAAAATTATTGCCACATGAACATTTAAAAAGTAACTTCTGAGAGAAACCGTTGAATTCTGTCGATAATAACGTACTATCTGAATTCTTTTCAACAAAGTTATTAATTCCACCGATCGTCCATCGTTTATTCATACTCTTCCACCTCCTGATTCGATCTCTAGGCGCAGGCTTTTCTTGCCATCTGTTCTATAGTGAGAAAAATAGTACTTATCCTAAGTTTGTTATTATACCATGATATAGCTTGTAAATGGAATGACAGGTTAGTTGTCATGAAACATTTCATAATTGAGTTCTTCTATTGTAGTTATTAATAGGTAGTAAGTGAATAGGGGAAGGCGACGTATCATTATGATCGTTTCCAAGCTTTCCCTGGCATATATGTACCATGAAAAAAGGCGGTCCTTTCGTTTGCTGATCCACTCGCAAACGTCAGAACCGCCTTTTGCTTTCCTTTTAAATGAACTGCTTAATCTCTGCTGAGAATTCTTTCGGAACTTCCTGCTTCTGAGCGGTTTCTTTGTTTTCATCTATATCGACTTTTACAATCTTCATTCTATCTTCCTGTTTCTTGGATATTTATTCCAATACAGGAGCGATCAATTTACAAGAACCGTACCACGGGGCACGAAGGTCCGCGATCACTAATCCTTTACTGATGTCCTTATCGAACGTTTTGTCTGTTGCATTCTGGATAGACATATTCTATTTGTTCTTATATTTTTTCTAACTACTAAAATAATATTTAATGGTTATAAAAATGCGGTGTGATATAATAGGTGTCAACCAGCTTACATATAAGGTAGGATAATTATGCGAATCGAATCGTTATACTCTCATCTATCAGACCACTTATTTATAAATTTTCTTAACACGATCAGACACGAATATGACCAGACCACGGATATTCTAGAGAAGAAGGATGTGGATGAGTGGTTTTCATTGATGAAGGATGAGCAGCTGTTAACGGACCGCCAGATCGAAAAACTGAAAGAGGCTCCTGTCTCTATCCATGAATTACAGTCATTTCGGGATCGATGGAGGACGTATCTTCAACATTCATCCAACGAGCTCCCGATCGACGAATTGGAGCGGAGTACGAAAGAAACACCTCTTTCGTTTGAACTATCCTCAGGCTCCCTTGTTCCGGTGCCTCATAGGGGAGGGACAGATGGCTTCCTTTCCTTGTTGTCATTTTTGATGCTTCAGGCATATGAAAATAGCACGTTCTCTAAAGTGAAGAATTGCGACAATCCCACCTGTTTAGCGTTATTCGTGGATAAGAAAGGAAAGCGTAAATGGTGCTCGATGAAAGTCTGCGGGAATCGGGTGAAGGCTCAGAAACATTATGATAAGAAGAAAGCGGAGTCGTGATACTGTTTTTCTTGATGAGGGTAATAGGTAACTGAACCTACTGTAATACGAATTGAGGTGACTGAGTGGAGCGTACAGAGGACTTGATTGAGTTATGTTTATTGATGGGGAAGATGATGCAACAAAATGGAGCGGAAACCTATCGTGTGGAAGATACGATGACGCGGATTGCCCAATCTTTCGGACGGGATGAGTCCCAAAGTTATGTAACACCTACCGGGATTATGTTTACGATCAGCCCTGGTGCCCATGCAAAATTAGTAAGAGTTTCGGCACGAGAGACGAATCTCGAGAAAGTGAACCTTGCGAATGATGTCTCGAGAAAGATTGCAAGTGGAGACATGTCTATTCACGAAGCGTATAAAGAGCTCAGAAAAATTGAAACCAGCCCTACAGACTATTCCATACTCATGCAAATCATCGCTGCCACGTTAGCGAGTGGTTTCTTTACTATCATGTTTCAAGGGAGCTGGTACGATTTCCTGCCAGCTTGCGTAGCAGGAGGACTAGGGTTTATTGCATTGATTAACTTTATTCGATTATTTGAAATTAAATTTGTTGCTGAATTCGTTGCTTCGTTGTTGATCGGTTTTACAGCCTTCTCCCTTTTTTCATTAGGTATTGGGAAGGAAGTTGATAAGATCGTTGTCGGTTCCATCATGCCGTTGGTTCCTGGTCTGCTCATCACCAACGCTGTAAGGGATTTGATGGCAGGTCATCTTATCTCAGGACTCACCAAGGGGGCGGAGGCTTTTTTAACGGCTTTTGCCATTGGGGCAGGTATTGCTGTTATGTTTGCACTATTTTAGAGATCGTGAGGAATGACTATGTGGATTGAATATGCCATAGCAAGCTTTTTTGCATCAGCTGCCTTCGGAATAATCTATCAGGCGCCAAGAAATACGATCATCAAATGTGGTCTCGTCGGTATGGTTGGTTGGATGATTTACGCATTCTTAGTATGGAAAGAAGTCGACAGTGTTCCGGCTACACTCACCGCCTCCTTTGTGATTGCCCTGATCAGCCAGACGCTGGCAAGGAGATCCAGAACGCCTATGATTATATTTAGCGTGCCAGGGATTATTCCTCTTGTACCAGGAAGTCTCGCTTATGACGCCATGCGAAACTTTGTACTAAATGACTACAGCGCTGCTATCTCTATTGCAGCGAAAGCTTTTATGATATCTGGTGCTATTGCATTTGGGCTCGTGTTCTCGGAAGTGCTTAACCAGATTATAAAAAAGATGAAACAAACAAAAGCAGAAGTGAGGTAATGGGTGCCTCTCACTTCTGCTTTTATTTGTCTTTATAATCCACTTGAAGACTTCCCTATTGAGCAGAGAAATCCAAATGAAAAATATTTAATTATAAGTATATTCGTATTAATAATTTCCAAAAACTAACATCAAACCGTGTTTGTGTGGTATAATTGTATATGCGTGCTAATGTTTAAATTTTCAAAAAACTCATCTACTAGCTCTATTCTATATGGAAAAGTTTTCTGACCGACATGTAGAATCTCTTTTACGCGGAGGGACGCATACGCGGAGGGACGCAGTAAAAAAAGATTTTTTGGGAGGAATAGCTTTATGAAGGAATGTGCAATCGTGTATTGTGAAGATAATTTTGGCACAATGGATGGAAAGACAGCCAATGGACTGGTACGAAGCTCAAGAAACTTCGAGATCGTGGGGGTTATTGATAGTACGAAGGCAGGAAAAGATAGCGGTGAATTTCTATTTGGACAAACAAATGGTATCCCGATATTCAAGGATCTGCCCCATGCCCTGGAGTTGTTGGAGAAAGTTCCTGAACAGTTTATATATGGAATAGCACCATCAGATGGCTTTTTGAAAAAAGCTGAACGAAATCTTCTTTTTTATGCCATGGAACGGGGGATGAATATCGTTAATCCTCTCCATGAATTTTTTACTAACGATCAAGAATTCGTTAGCGTTTCAGAAAAATACAATGTCTCGATAAACGATGTCAGAAAGCCTCCGGAAAAGAAAGACATGCATCTTTTTTCAGGTAAAATCCTGACTATTGATACCCCAATCGTAGCAGTATTAGGCACGGATAGCGCAATCGGAAAACGAACAACTTCTGTGTTGCTTGAAGATGCTTTAATAAAGCAGGGCTTGAAGGTCGCTTTTATTGCTACCGGTCAGACTGGTTTAATTCAGGGGGCGAAATACGGTGTTGCCATTGATGCGATCCCTTCTCAATTTATTACAGGTGAAATTGAAAACCAGATTATGAAAGCGTGGACAAATGAAAAGCCGGATATCATCATTGTGGAAGGGCAAGGAGCATTAAGTCATCCAGCCTATGTCAGTTCATGTGGAATTGTAAAAGGTTCAAGACCTGGTGCTGTTATTGTTCAGCATGCTCCAAAGAGGGAACAGCGTTGTGATTTCAGCTATATGAAAATGCCAACCGTCAAAAGTGAGATTGAATTGATCGAAAGCTTTGCGAAATCAAAAGTCATTGCTGTCACAATAAACCATGAAAATATGTCGGTCAAAGAATTAGAAAGTACGATAGCAGAATATGAAGATAAACTGAAACTCCCGACAACGGATGCTCTTAAATATGGATGTGATAAATTAATAGCAAGCATCTTTGAAGCGTATCCAACCCTAAAGAGAAAACAGACTGTTACAACTCATTGAAAAGTTCAGCCACCCCGCGCATAGAAATAAACCTGGCAAAAATCGCTCACAATGCATCAACGTTAGTCGGAATATATGGTGCTAAAAATATCGGATTAATGGGAGTGACGAAAACGGTTTGCGGGGCGCCTGAAATTGCCCGAGTTCTGTTGGAACAGGGGATACCGATGCTGGCTGATTCAAAGCTGGCCAATCTGAAAAGAATGCGGGAAGCAGGTATTAAGGCGAATTTTGTCTATTTGAGATCCCCTGCTTTAAGCGAAATTGATTTGGTCATTAAATATGCTGACATAAGCATCAATACTGAACTTGCTGTAGTGACAAAATTATCTGAGGCAGCAGTGGCAAATAATATGGTCCAGAACATTATTGTGATGGTCGAGATGGGTGATTTAAGAGAAGGAGTCATGCCCGATGATCTTGATTGTTTTATTAAAGAGACTTTGACTTTAAAAGGAATTGAAATCGTGGGAATAGGAGTTAATTTTGCCTGTTTCGGTGGGGTTAAACCAGATAATCAAAAGATGGATTATTTATCCTTGCTCGCTTCCATGATTGAAACAAAATTCACCTTACCACTTTCTATCGTATCAGGTGGGAATTCGGCCAATTACGAGTGGTTTATGGGTGCTGAAAATGTGGGGAAGGTAAATAATCTGCGTTTGGGAGAATCGATTTATTTGGGCAGGGAAACGTTGAATCGAAAGGCGATACCGGAGTTGTACACGGATGCATTCACTTTAGTTGCAGAGGTTATCGAGTCAAAAGTGAAACCTTCGATGCCTTATGGAGAAAGAGGGCAGAATGCTTTTGGAGAGGTTCCGGAGTTTCAAGATCGCGGACTCATGAATCGTGTGATTGTTGGTGTGGGGAATCAGGACGTATTGGTTGCAGGGTTGATTCCATTATTGGATATTGAAATCCTTGGGTCAAGCAGTGATCATACAGTGATGAATGCCAAAGATAGTAACTTGAAAGTTGGCGATGAAGTCACCTTCAACTTGAACTATGGAGCCCTTCTTACCCTCATGACGTCTCCTTTTGTTCATAAAAAGTATAACTATGCTATTAATGATATGCTGACGCCTGAGCCCTTTTAACATAGGGTTTAAGAACAGTTTGAATGGTTTTTGAAATCGCTTCCTAAATCTACAGGTCTCTCAAGAGTTTATAAACTTTTGAGAGGCTTTTCTTTTAAGGGGGCCAGTCTTATTATTTTGTTAAGCTTTGCAACCAGAATGCATGCTACCATCAATAAATCTGTTTAAAACAGTGCAGGGTGATCTTCGGAGGATGGGGTAAGCTTTTCACCTATTGAGATCCGTGGCGTTCCTCGAACATGGGGCGTAGCTCAGGGCTTACTTCTTTGAATCCATAGAGTGTGCGTGAGGACTATTTGGTGTTGCATTCGTCTGATATTATACATCTGCTTTTTCAACAGCTTATGCCTTTCTGTTGGATTGATAGAAGACTTTCTTCGCTTCCCCCAGGCCGAGTGAACTTTCCTGACCGCTGATATAGAAGCCGAAAATCTTTTGATATCCGTCTTCCGTGACACCTATCACTTCGTAGACGACTTCGTTCGCCACATCGTCCCGGCGCAACTTCAGAAAGGATCGAATATCTTTTCTGGAGACGAGCACGGTTATCTGATTTGTCTGGAACTCCAGTCAAAGGAAATTTCGAGAAAACTCCTCGTTTTACCATGGAAGGGATAGTACAAGAAATGAAAGAGGTGGGATTCCAGATGAAAGATAAGTTCTTCCTCGAAGAAGCTTTATACAGGTTTGTTTCTCAGAAGATGGAGTAACTTAATATCTGAATAGAGCGAATAATCTGATTTATTATCTGAATCATGCTATTATATAAGTAACTTAGTACGTGGAGAGGAGGAAGCAAAGATGAAAAAGGAGCATTCCTGTAAGGAAAGAATGTGAGGATAAACCGGGGAATATGACAAATGCATAAAAAAAGCCCCCTTGGTACGATAGAGAGTGTCATC
>NZ_FTOC01000022.1 GCF_900156645.1 Salimicrobium flavidum | reverse complement strand
TCTCCGGATCCGTATGGAATGTCGTCCCCCAGCTTAGAAATATAAAGGAATCATACGTTAGAGGAAGAAATCAACACACTTCACTGTGGAGAACCTAATATTCCTAGTCATTACTCATTTTACCAATAGTATGATGGACCTACAAATCCAGTCGGAAGAAGGTACAGGAATACAGCTACAGCCGTTCAATGATGGTAGCATTCGACGTCCCCGCTCCTTCGCATATAGCGAGAAGTCCGTATCGGCTTCCCGTCCGTTCAAGACGGTGAAGCAATGTCGTAAGCAGCTTCGTGCCCGTGGCTCCGAGAGGGTGCCCGAGCGCAATGGCACCTCCATCTTCGTTCAAACGCTCAGGGTTAGCCCCTGTCTCTTTCACCCAAGCAAGAGGCACCGAAGCAAATGCTTCGTTCACTTCGTACGTGTCCATATCCTGAAGTGCCATACCGGCAGAGTTCAGAACTTTCTCCGTTGCGGGTATGGGGCCCGTCAGCATCAGTGTCGGGTCGGAACCGACAACACTCCTTGCGATGATCCTCGCTCTCGGCTTCAATCCGAGCTGCTCCGCCTTTTCCCGGGACATCAATAAAACCGCCGAGGCCCCGTCGCTCATTTGACTGGCGTTACCTGCCGTAATGACTCCGTCTTCACGGAAGACCGGATTGAGGCCATTCAACACTTCCGCTGTCGATCCTTCCCGTGGCCCTTCGTCGTTGTGGAAGACCGTTCCGTCCTCAAGTTCCAGAGGAAGAATCTCTTTATCGAATCTCCCATTTTCCTGGGCGAGAAGAGCCCGTTCATGACTACGGGCAGCAAATTCATCCAGTTCACTTCTTGAAATATCCCATTTTTCTGCTATTTTTTCTGCGGAAATCCCCTGGTTCACAATCTCATACTTATCTGTAAGCATGGGGCTCGGGGAAACATCTCTATAGTTGGAAAACATCGGTTCACGGGTCATGCTCTCCACGCCTCCGGCCACGACGACGTCCATATCCCCGCTCATGATCGCCTGGGAAGCGAAATGCACGGCCTGCTGACTGGAGCCGCACTGCCGGTCGATGGTAACCCCCGGAACCGTCAAAGGAAAACCAGCCATCAGGCTGGCATTTCTCGCTACATTGCCCGCCTGTTCTCCGACCTGGGTCACCGCTCCCAATATCACGTCCTCCACTTCTTCCGGAAACACCCCTGAGCGCTCCATCAGACCTTTCAGTGTCCGTGCGGCCAGTTCATCAGCCCGCATATCCTTAAGACTACCTTTTCTTTTTCCGACAGCTGTACGCAACGCCTCGACGATCACCACTTCTCTCATCATCGCTTCCCCCTTATTTTTCTTCTTTCCTGTATAGTTCGTCATAGATGATGCCGCTCCTGCTTTATTACAGAAGAAAAGAATGTTTGAACTTGCAATCGGTAAAAAAATCCCCGCGATTCCCGCGAGGATAGATAAATGGGGTTATGCTTTTGTATTGGTGAAGCCGCCATCGATCCGCACAACTTCTCCGTTGATGTAGTCCGCTTTCGACGTAAGCAGAAATGTAACGAGCTCCGCCACTTCTTCCGGTGTGCCCAGGCGCTGCTGAGGAATACCTTTCTCCGCACTCTCTTTCATTTTCGGGTTCGCTTCAAAATAGGATTTTACCATAGGTGTTTCCGTAGGACCCGGGGCAATCGCGTTCACTCTTAGCCCGTCCTTGGCATATTCAGCCACCATACTTTTCGTCAGGCCGACGATTCCGTGTTTTGTTGCGGAATACGTAACGACGGAATCCTGCCCGATCACTCCGGCACTCGAAGAAGTGTTGACGATGGCTCCGCCGCCGTTTTCGATCATGACTTCGGCTACGTAACGCACCCCGTAGAGCGCACCCATCAGATTGATCTGCACGATTTTTTCAATTTCTTCAGGGTCGGTATCGAGAAAATATCCACCGCTCCCTGATATACCGGCATTGTTGAAGAAATAATCGATCTGTCCCCACTGATTCACCGTTTCATTTACGTAGTTTTTCACTTCTTCCAATTTAGCGACATCCGCTTTTACGAAAATAGCTTCCGCTCCAGCTTTGTTCACCTTTTCCACCGTTTCACGGCCACCTTCTTCGTCTATATCCACTACCGCTATATTCACACCTTGTTCAGCCAATTGCACAGCTGTCGCTTGACCGAGCCCACTGCCTGCGCCTGTTATGATGCCCACTTTACTCATAAAACATCTCTCCTTTTCAAACTATTCTTCTTAATATTCTTCCTTTTGCATGGAACGTTTAATCAAAAGAGTGCCTTTCATAAGTCTGACTAGAAGATTCTGAAAGTCGGAGAAATTCGCCAAATACTTAATATTCCCAACCAAAAAATGCCCAACCGATAAAGGCAATAACAGCAATGATAAATACAATCACCTTCAATACGGGGACTTCAAAGCGCATAAGTACCCTCCATTCACATTCATTCTTTCTATTTCATACGTTCATTGATTTTAAAGTGTTTCAAATAAGTGATTTTCCATACAACCTTCGTTCTGTTTCCATCTTTTGAACAAAGTGATGATAATTTCATCATATACAAAGAACCCCGAATCAGCGCACTTTTTTCATCAGTGCTCACGATTCGGGGTTCTTTTTCCTTACTATTTCCAGAAAATTTATTCCACTGTTACACTTTTCGCAAGGTTTCTCGGCTTATCGACGTCACAGTCACGGTGAAGAGCCGCATAATAAGCGATGAGCTGAAGCGGAATCACAGAAGCGAGCGGTGTCAGTAACTCATGCACATGAGGAATGGCGAATTCATCGTCCTCTTCCTCAATACCTTTCATACTGATGGTAAGCGTGTTCGCTCCACGCGCTTTCACTTCCTGAACGTTTCCGCGGATCGACGGGCTTACATTCTCTTGCGTAGCAAGAGCAATCACCGGTGTGCCTTCTTCGATCAGGGCAATCGTTCCGTGCTTCAGTTCCCCTCCGGCGAATCCTTCCGCCTGGATATAGGAAATCTCTTTCAGTTTGAGAGCTCCTTCGACACCGACGTAGTGGTCGATACTGCGTCCTATGAAGAAGCAGTTACGTGTCGTGGAAAGGTAATCACGCGTCAGGAGTTCCAATTCTTCTTTTTGATCCGTCAGGGCTTCCATCGCATTGGCTACGATACCAAGCTCCTGCATCGGATCGAATTCAAGCTCGATACCTTTCGCGTGAGCTGAATCCACCGCAAGAATGGCAAGAACCGCCATTTGTGCCGTATAGGCTTTTGTGGACGCTACGGCGATTTCCGGTCCCGCATGCAGATGAAGGGTGTAGTCCGCTTCACGGGAAAGGGTGGAACCGGGAACATTCGTAAGTGTGAGAGCCGGGTGACCGAGTTCTTTCGTTTGTACGAGTACGGAGCGGCTGTCCGCTGTTTCCCCACTCTGGGAAATAAACACAAAGAGCGGCTTTTCGGACAGAAGCGGCATATTATAAGAAAATTCACTGGCTACATGGACCTCGACCGGAATTTCAGCCATCTTCTCGATGAACTGTTTCCCGAGAAGTCCGGCGTGATAACTCGTACCGGCAGCGATGATGTAAATACGGTCACATGCTTTCATCGCTTCTCTCACGTCAGGGTCTAGTTTGATGCGGTCGTTCTCATCCTGATACTCCTGAATGATTTTACGGATGACGAACGGCTGCTCATCGATTTCTTTCAGCATAAAATGAGGATAAGTTCCTTTTTCGATATCTGTAGAGTCGATTTCAGCAGTGAACGGTTCACGTTCTACCACTGTTCCATCAAGCTTCTGAATCTCAACATTTTCCCGCTTCACGATAACGATTTCTTTATCCATGAGTTCCATGAACTGATCCGTTACCTGAAGTGCAGCCATGGAGTCACTTGCTACCATGTTGAAGTCGTCTCCAAGGCCGACCAGCAATGGACTTCTATTTTTCGCAACGTAAATCGTCTCTTCATCCTGCTGATCGATGAGTGCTACTGCGTAAGAACCTTTCAGAAGTTCAATCGCCTGACGGAATGCTTCCTTCGTTTCGCCTGTTTTGTTATGAAGCAGTTCAATCAGCTGAACGATGATTTCTGTGTCTGTTTCACTCTGCAGCTCTACATCTTCGAGATATTCTTTACGTACTTCATTATAGTTTTCAATGACGCCATTATGAACAATCGTGAAACGTCCGGATGTGCTTTGGTGAGGGTGAGCGTTGTCTCTGCTCGGTGCCCCGTGTGTCGCCCAGCGGGTATGACCGATCCCGAGTGTCGCTTTTACGTTCGGGTCCACCTCTTCACGCAAAGAAGCGATGCGTCCTTTCACTTTGAACACACGTACGTCTTCTTCAGAAAGTGTTGCGATCCCCGCAGAATCATATCCGCGGTACTCAAGCTTCTGAAGACCTTCTAATAAAATTTCTTTTGTATCATCCTGACCAATATATCCTACAATACCACACATTGTGATGTCCTCCTCTAAATAGGAGCAGCCATCACCACCAGGGGCGAGACTGCCCCTTTCCCTGTTTTAATTCGGACATTTCGTTCCTGCGCGTTGTTCGAAGAGTCGCCTCTTCGGTTTGGCACAAAAACAGACGGTTGAAATGTCAGCAACCGGGAGGCATCCGCCGAATCACCTCGATGAACCTCCTCCTCGTCAACTACAGAAAAAAACGTCCTTTTCTGCAGTCCTGGCGCTTTAAATGGTACCTTTGCCTGTGTCACTCCCTTCTGTAAGTTGAATGAGTGCGCACCCTCTGAGCATAACCGCTTTGACTTTCAATTAAACATCGGGGTACAGCACTTTAATTTTACTCGAATATGAAACGAACCGTCAATCTTTTTTAAGAATAAAAGCGGAGCCATTCGTTTAAAAGCTCTGGACTATGACACAGGATCAAGCATTCGCTAAGTATACGACGTTCAGAACAATTCCCCTACACTGGATGTCGTGTTTCTTCAGCCATTGCGACGTTCACGCTTCCTGAGGAAGTGTGAACAGGTCACAAAATCATTTCCTGCGACGCTCACGAGTCCAGCCCTCGTATGAACGTCGCATACAGGAGGCAATCCCCCACCTTCAATGAAAGTTTCCCCTTTCATATAAAAAAGCAGCGTGGATTCTGTCTCCACACTGCCTTTCTTCTTACTCTTTCATTCCCAGTTCTTCCTGAACGACATCCACCACCCGCTTCACGTAAGCTTCGCATTCATCTTCCGTAGGGGCTTCCGCCATAATACGAACAAGCGGTTCTGTGCCGGATGGGCGTACGAGTACGCGGCCGCTGTCGCCCATTTCGTTCTCCACTTCTTCTATTTTTTCCTGGATACGCTTATTGGTGAAAACCGCCTGCTTGTCTATCACTCTGACATTTTTCAGCACCTGAGGGAACTTTTCCATTTCCGCTGCAAGTTCAGACAAAGGCTTTCCGGTATCTCTCATCACGTTGACTAATTGAAGAGCGGAGAGGATTCCGTCCCCTGTAGTATTGTAATCGAGAAAAATGATGTGTCCGGACTGCTCTCCACCGAGGTTGAAACCGCCTCTGCGCATCTCTTCCATAACGTAACGATCCCCTACAGCCGTTTTGTCACTGGTGATTCCTACTCTTTCAAGGGCTTTATAGAAGCCGAGATTACTCATAACCGTTGAAACGACGGTAGAATGATTCAACATCACCTGTTCGTTCATAAATTTCGAGCATATATACATTATACGGTCGCCGTCCACGATTTGACCTTTTTCATCTACCGCTATGAGACGATCCCCGTCCCCGTCAAAAGCGAGACCGACATCCGCACCTTTTTTCTTCACTAAGTCCTGAAGAGCTTCCGGGTTCGTAGAGCCACAACCCTCATTGATGTTCAAGCCATCAGGAGTGGAAGCGATCGATGATATTTCCGCTTCGAGATCTGCAAACAGATGAGAGGCTACTGAAGAGGTAGCTCCATTCGCACAGTCGAGCGCAAGATGAAGACCTTCGAAATCATGGTCGACTGTCTTTTTCAAATGCTGCATGTATTTCTGTACACCTTCAAAGTAATCGTTGATTTGACCGAGGTCGCTGCCGGAAGGACGTGGAAGTTCATCCTCTTCTGCATCGATCAGCGCCTCGATTTCTTCTTCCTGTTTCTCTGTCAGTTTAAAGCCATCGGACCCGAAAAATTTGATACCGTTATCTTCTACCGGGTTGTGGGAAGCAGAAATCATAATACCCGCTTCCGCCTGCATCGCCTTGGTCAGGTAGGCTACTCCCGGCGTAGAAATGACTCCAAGACGCATCACTTCCGCTCCGATCGATAATAGACCGGCGGCGAGAGCTCCTTCGAACATTTCCCCGGATATGCGTGTGTCTCTACCTATCAGGATTTTCGGTTTCTCCTGACCCTTCGTCAAAGCATAACCGCCGAACCTCCCCAATTTGAATGCGAATTCCGGCGTCAATTCCTTATTAGCGACTCCCCGTACTCCATCTGTGCCAAAATACTTCCCCATGAATCTATCCCTCTCTTCCTAATCGTTTATGATTTCAATCTGCACTTCTGCCGTTTCCGGCTCTATCGCAGTTACTCCGCTCGGGAGCGTCAGTTCAATATCTTTTGTCGTCGTTTCTTCCAAACCTTCTACATCGACAATATTCCCGGTCACTTGGTTGATCTCCTCCAGAACTTCTTTCGGTCCGTAAATCGTCACTTGTTCTACAGAAGAAGTGATACTATCGATACTTGCTTCCTCCGGAACTTCCCCTTCTGCCTCGAAAGTGACAGGTACATCTTTCTGAGCCCGCGATACCGGAACATCGATGGTGACTGAGGAAGGTTCGACGATGACACTCAATTCATTGCCCTCTTCATCGTATACTTTCACCGGTGTTTCCTGATTTTCGATGGAAGCATCCACATCCGAAAGATTTACGATGGATTTGACCACTGCTACTTCGGAAAGTACCGAGGCCGCTCCTGTAACTTCTACGGTGGAAGGATCGATTACAGGATCTCCGATTTCAAATTCACTATTCATCTGATTTTCATTAATCAAATCTGCGCTCACATCATGCGATTCACTCATGCGCCGTTCAATGGTGACCTCCACTGTCTCTGGTTGGATGCTAACCTGAACCTGGTTCGTGATACCGGATTGTTGGATAGGCACTTCATGTGTGCCCGCTCCCAGATCGTTTAAATCCACGTACAGCGTGAAATTCTGCTGGCGGGCGACCGGCGCCACCTGACTGGTGGGACCTTCGAGCGTAACATCAGCCACTTGAGGAACGCCGCTGACGACAAGGTTTTCATCGTCAAGTCTTATATCCACCGGAATATTTTCAGCCGTCTCTTCATCCGGGGAATTCCCATTCAAAAATAAAGACTCCGTGTCCGTCGTACTCTCCGAACTCACAGAAGCCCACATCAAAACGGCGAGAAACAAAGAAAGAATCCTTATGAACCATGTACTGCGTAACCATTTATCCATCCTTTTTCCCCCTCCAGTTCCACGTTTTAGATGCAGGGGTTTTGGAACTTACATCAAGTGCGGAATGAAGTACTTTCCTGAGACCATCTTCATCCAGATTACGCTGCAATTCTCCGTTGATTGTACAGGAAACATTCCCTGTTTCCTCGGACACAATGATTGTAAGCGCATCTGTCACTTCACTGATTCCCATTGCTGCACGGTGTCTCGTTCCTAGTTCCTTGGAAATGAACGGACTTTCCGATAATGGCAGATAACAGCCGGCAGCTACAATTTTGTCTCTTTTCAATATGACAGCCCCATCGTGCAAAGGGGTGTTCGGAATAAAGATATTCGTCAACAATTCATTCGTCAACTGACCGTTCACCGGGATGCCTGTTTCTACATAATCCCCCATGCCGGTTTCCCTTTCAATCGTGATCAGCGCTCCGATACGACGCTTCGCCATGTAATTACATGACTTCAGGATTGCTTCGATCGAACGCTCCGTGTTTTCCTCTTCCGCAGTATTCCTGCTGAAGAAGCTCCCTCTTCCCAGTTGTTCCAATGCTCGCCTGAGTTCGGGTTGAAACAAAATGATAATTGCCAGAAAACCCCAGGCGATCGCCTGCGACATAAGTTCCCTTAATGTCGTAAGTCCAAACAGATTACTGAGCAGCCAAATCCCGAGGATAAGAAAGACACCCTTCAACAATTGAACGGCTTTCGTCCCCTGGATAAGCATAATCAACTTATATATGATGAACCAGACAAGGGCTATGTCGATGGCGATTACGATATAGTCGAATAACGTATGAGCCTCACCAAACATGCCGACACTTCCTTTATATGAATATCTATGATATTTACGAAACTTTCATCATTATATCATATTTCATATTTCAAAAGAAAAAGAATCACCGGTGTTTATTCATTCCGGTGATTCCTTCTCCTGCATCGAGAACACTTCTCCCACAAAATTCTTCGCATGGTACCAGACCCATTCGAAAATCTGGTTCACATAGTTCAATTCGCCACTTACATAAGCCTGAAGTTCTTCTCCCTCCGGAGCCTCTGATGGATCATCGTCGATAAACTGACCATTGATCAACGTGACATCCCCATCGATATGACCGTCGACTCGAAGATCCCCGTTTCGGACGACGAGATCCCCGTCGACCACAACGTCCTTCGGCACGACGACAGTTCCTTCTTCAATGACGACCCCTTCCTGCTTGGAAACAGTCACCTGACTGTCCTGGTTCCATGCGGAGAAAATGCCGCTTACCATAAGGAGCATAAAAACGGCAGCCGCCGAAACCAACGGGTGGTGTCGGAACCATCCCAACCAGGACGCTCGGTTCTTATTCTGGGGGATATTACTCATCACACTGTCTGTAAACGAACGGGAGGTCGTTATTTTCGATTTATCCGAAGCGAGTGTATCTGTCCTTTTCAATTCGTGGAAATGCCTCTGGCAGTCTTCGCAGCGCTGCAGATGATTGCTGAGAATCCGCTGTTCTTCGTCTGTCAGTGCCTCATCTAAATATTTATGCATCAAATAGATAATATCTTTTTCACATCTCATAGTTTCTCACCCCTCACACATGCCGAAGCTTCGTCCGTAATATTTCTCTGCCGCGGTGTATTCTCGTTTTCACCGTTCCTACCGGCATATCAAGCACTTCAGATATTTCCTGCAGGGACAACTCTTCGAGAAACCGTAACACGATGACACTACGATATTTCGGAGGAAGAGCAGTGATTTCTGTCTGTATATACCCTCTCAATTCGAGATTTTCCACCTGCTCTTCCGGTAAAGCTTCGTCCATCGCCAGTTGATCGTACATATCCAGTCCGTCTGTTCCTCTTATCTCTGCATCGAGATAATAATCGGGCTTTTTCTTTCTGATCCGATCGATCGTCAAATTCGTCGCAATCCGGTAAAGCCACGTTGAAAATTTGCGTCGTTCATCAAAGCTGTCCAGATTCGTATAAGCACGGATAAATGCTTCCTGCGCCAGATCTTCCGCCTCCTGTTTGTTGCCTATCATCCGAAAGCAAATGAAATACACTTTATTCTGATAGAACGATACTATGTCTTCAAACGCCTGTGCGTTGCCTTTTTTGACTTCCTTTATTCTCTCTTTTATGATGGTTTCCATATCGTTATACCTCCGCTTTCGCTGCGGTTCTTCTTATGTACGTATGAAATGTTCCGAAGGTTTCACTTCACTGAATGTTTATTTTTTCAGAAAATAACAGAAGAGTAAACAGTTAAGTGAGCAGTAAATAAATCACGGAAGTACCTCCTGATTATTGAACCGAATCCGGTGAATATTCAAAAAGAGCCTGGGCCAAAACTAAATAGTACAAAACAAAAACCGAACGATAGTGTTCGGTTTTTGTTTTGTACGCTGTTTATAAAAGGATAAAAAAAACAACACATCGCTTTCCGCGGGCACGGCTTCAAGCCGCCCCATAATCAAGAAAATCGCTTGATCATGGGGATCTTCAGCACGTGCTGTTCCCGCAGGAGTCTCTGTGTTGTTCTTCATAAAAGGATGGGCATCGTCTCGAATGTTCGGTTATTGATTGCTGTTATTCGTTTTGTCCCAAACTCTTTTCAGAAAGAATCTACTTCAATTTTTCTCCGAGCAATGAGCCGAGTAATCCTACTGCCATTGTCGCGGTTTTATTTTTTTCATCAAGAATAGGATTCACTTCGACGAACTCTGCCGATGTAATTTTCTCCGACTCATTCAGCATTTCCATAGCCAGATGGCTCTCCCGGTAGCTGAATCCTCCCATCACAGGGGTTCCCACGCCAGGTGCTTCACCCGGGTCAAGGCTGTCGAGATCGAGGCTGAGGTGTACACCATCGACGTTACGGCTTTCCAGATAACCGAGCGAATCCTGCATGACTTGAGACATGCCGAGTCGGTCGACTTCATGCATACTGAATACTTTGATGCCTTTTTCTTTGATGAGTTCACGTTCCCCTTCATCCACGGAACGGGCTCCGATAATGACTATATTTTCCGGTTTTATCTTAGGCTGATAGCCGTGGATCCCAGTCAGTTTTTCATGCCCGATACCGATACTGACGGCCAGAGGCATCCCATGGATATTACCGGACGGGGATGTCTCCCCGCTGTTGAGATCCGCATGTGCGTCGTACCAGATCACACCGAGGTTTTCATAATGCTTGGCGATGCCCGCAAGCGTCCCCATAGCGATACTGTGATCTCCACCCAGTACGAGCGGGAAACGATTTTTGCTGACGACTTTATCTACTTCTTCAGCCAGCTTTATGTTCCCTTCCCTCACTTCTTCCAGGTTCCGGAGGTTATCCTTTTTCTCCTGTTCTTCCCCCGGTCTTGAAATCACCAGATCTCCCAAATCCTCTATATCATATTTCAGCTGTTCCAGTCTTTCTATTACACCAGCGTACCGGATAGCGCTCGGGCCCATATCGACCCCGCGCCTGTTTTGTCCAAGATCCATCGGCACACCGATGATCGATAACTGTTTATTCACAAACGATTCCTCCTTCATCGAACTTCTTCTATTGTAGCTAATTTTCACATAATGGTTCAACTGCACATTTTCATGCATATATATGCGTTCAGTTTCCTGATTCAAAATCAGTGGCTTTTCTATTATAATAAACACTAAAGACCTATGTGAGCGATAGATGACTCTCTGGAAAGGTTGGAACTCATGGAAAAGAACCAAAAATTGATGTGGCGACGTATCGAACGGAAAATAGAAAAGTGGCGACAGCTGGGAGAGATTACCGAATTCGAATTATTTCAATTTCTGGAGCAGAACAAAGCGATGCTTCAGTCGTTTCAGCTCGATGAAGCAGAACGTTTAACTGAGCGACTGCTTCTGTTTGTGAGCGATCAGAGCGATAAGAAGTGGAGCGAATCGGAATGGCTTCCGTTACTTAGGCAAATCCAGGAGGAAATCCCCCTCGCACCTTCGCCTGCAAAATCCCCCGCTTTTTCCAAACAAGAGAAGAAGGAACCGCTGTTATTGATCATTGATGATGATATCGAATTCATTACATATATGAAGGACTTTCTGGAAAACAACGAGTTTCAGGTACTGGTAGCACTGACGGGGAAAAAGGGACTGGAGTTATTTTACGATGTAAACCCTGACCTCGTCCTTCTTGATTACGTACTTCCGGACATCGACGGTATTTCATTACTTACTCAAATAGTTGAAAAAGCCCGGAATGAATTCACTCCTGTGATGATGGTGAGTGCTCATATTTCTGACGAGCATCGGACATTATCTTTCAACCTCGGAGTATCAGATTTCATCGGCAAACCCATTAATACAGACATCTTTCTCCCGTTTCTACATAATCGGCTCTCTGCCCGTCAGCAGATATTGAAGCGGACGCTGCAGGATGAACTGACAGGGGCGTTCAATCGAAGATTCATGGAAAAAGAGCTGCTCGAACAGATCGAGCGCTTCAACAAGGAGGAAGATTACTTCTTTTCTCTGGCTATGGTAGATCTCGATCATTTCAAATCGGTCAATGATACGTATGGCCATCATATGGGCGATCAAGTACTCGAGACACTGGTGAATGTATTCGAGAAGCAGAAAGACCCAGAAGACTCCATCAGTCGTTATGGCGGAGAAGAGTTCACGATCATCTTCCCTCATACGGATGGTAAAGACGCTATAAAAAAACTGCAGAAATGGAGAGAGACGTTTTCGCACATCTCCTTCACTTCAGGGAATGCAGAATTCCATGTCACGTTTTCTTCCGGAGTCAAAGAGACCTCCCGCAACCCCCGGCATGGAAAAGAAGTTCTCGAACAGGCGGACAAAGCATTGTATCATGCGAAACATTCAGGAAGAAACCAGACCGTACTTTACTCCTCTGCACTGGAAGCTCTCCATGCTGAGGAGCCTATCAATCTTCTGATTATTGACGATGATCCCTTAGCGCGAAATCTATTGGAAACGTTCTTTGTCAACCGCTCTTCCATCGGCAACAAACCGGTCAAGGTGACTACGTATGAAAGTGGCGATGAATTGTTGGCCGAGGACTGGTACGACTCTGAATCCAATTATGTGCTTCTCCTGGACAGCACGATATCAGTAAAGAACGGAATCGATATCATAACCTCCATCAAGCAAATGTATGGAGCGGGAAACATAGCTATTGCTATACTTGCCGCTCAAACAGAAGTGAAAAAAGTGGAAGAAGCGTTAAAAGCGGAAGTCGATGATTACCTGTTGAAGCCTTTTGAAACAGAGGAAGTCGGAGCCAGACTGGACGTCGTCGTGGACAGGATGTTTGATTGAGCGGCGTCTGGAACAAAAGTAAATGTTATCACGAGAATCCGAACACATTTGTGTTCGGATTCTTTCATCTGGGGTCGAGGCTCGTATGATGACCAATCTCAACGTTCGAGCATTCCTCTCTCCTATTCATTCCCCAACGTTTTCCTTCCCCTATCTTCTTCAGCTGTCTCTTTCATTGCTACTAGTAAACAATAGTCTCCCTCCACACTCCGGTGTGAACAACAAAAAAGAGGAATCTCTGAGAGACCCCTCTTTACGCTATGTAAATCTGATATTATTGATAAAATAATGGTGGAGCCTAGCGGGATCGAACCGCTGACCTCCTGCGTGCAAAGCAGGCGCTCTCCCAGCTGAGCTAAGGCCCCAATGGAGCGGGAGACGGGATTCGAACCCGCGACCCCCACCTTGGCAAGGTGGTGTTCTACCGCTGAACTACTCCCGCACCAAAGTAGTGAGCCATGGAGGGCTCGAACCTCCGACCCTCTGATTAAAAGTCAGATGCTCTACCAACTGAGCTAATGGCTCGTTATAAGTTATTATCAATTCAGGTAAAAAACAATAAATGGCTGGGCTAGCTGGATTCGAACCAGCGCATGACGGTACCAAAAACCGTTGCCTTACCGCTTGGCTATAGCCCAACAACTATATAATCATTGCAATTTTAAAAATAAAATGGTGGAGGGAGCAGGACTCGAACCTGCGAACCCGATGGGAGCGGATTTACAGTCCGCCGCGTTTGGCCAACTTCGCTATCCCTCCATATATAATGAGACTCGCTGGTGCCGGCCAGAGGACTTGAACCCCCAACCTACTGATTACAAATCAGTTGCTCTACCAATTGAGCTAGGCCGGCGATATGGTGGAGGATGCAGGGCTCGAACCTGCGACCCCTTGCTTGTAAGGCAAGTGCTCTCCCAGCTGAGCTAATCCTCCGAATGATGTTGGTGACCCGTACGGGACTCGAACCCGTGTTACCGCCGTGAAAGGGCGGTGTCTTAACCGCTTGACCAACGGGCCTGAAATCGATTGCGAGAGCTTCCAGCCGGATTTGAACCGGCGACCCCTTCCTTACCATGGAAGTGCTCTACCACTGAGCTATGGAAGCAAGATGGCTCCACCGGTAGGATTCGAACCTACGACCGATCGATTAACAGTCGATTGCTCTACCACTGAGCTACGGTGGAATAATATAATGATGTGGCAGCGCCCTACTCTCGCGGGGGGTAACCCCGACTACCATCGGCGCGGAAGAGCTTAACTGCTGTGTTCGGCATGGGAACAGGTGTGACCTCTTCGCTATCGCCACCACATCGAATGAAGGGTGACCCTTCAAAACTGGATAAGAAACAGTCGACCAACGGTATAGAGAAGATCTCGATGGATTAGTATCCGTCTGCTGCACGTGTCGCCACGCTTCCACACCGGACCTATCAACCTCTTCGTCTCAG
>NZ_FTOC01000023.1 GCF_900156645.1 Salimicrobium flavidum | reverse complement strand
GAGGCGCATCCAAACTGCTTCATGCCCTCGGGTTAAGCTACACCCGGCCCACCTATACGCTGCAACAGGCTGATCCGGCGAAGCAGCAAACCTTTCTGGAAGACACCTTTCCGGCTTTAAAAAAAGCTGATGGATGGTGATATTGACCATGTGCTTTTTGAGGACGAATCGATGATCCGTGATTATCAGGCGATCGGCCGGACCTGGTTTCTCAAAGGAAAGCAGCGACTCATTCCCACATATGGCCAGCACAAAGGTGTGAAGCTGATCGGTACGCTCGATTATGCGACCGGGAACATCCTCTGTGTCGAAGAGGAACGATATGATGCCGAAGCCTTTTTACGCTTTCTCTCGACCGTTCTGGATGTTTACCCGACGGGTAAGATCGTGATGGTGCTGGACAACGCCCGGATTCATCATGCGAAACTGCTTCAGCCCTTTTTCGAAGTAAACAGCCACCGACTGGAACTGATCTTTCTGCCACCCTACAGCCCGGAATTCAATTTGATGGAGGGCGTCTGGAAATGGCTGAAGGAAACTGTCATTCACAATGTCTTTTTCGGGAGCGTGCAGAAGATTGTTCTCGCGGTCCGGGAGTTCCTGCAAGATGTCCAACAGCGCCGCGAAGAGGTCATCGATCGTTCATGCATCAGGCTATAGAACATTAGTTCAACTTATATAGCCAATTACGACTTAGGAGAGTATGGATTGATTATGTTTACAAATGGTGATTCTTCATTTTTGAACTATATGATCGGTCAGTAAGCATTCAGTGAAAGTGGTTTGTTAATTATGAATGATACGTTCAGGAACTTAGGTTTTTCCAGGATATGCATGAAGCAGAAAACCATCATTAAACGACGACATGGCGGTAATTCAGCTATTCGAATATTTGTGAGGTGTTCAGTGGGCGATTCCAGGTCTGAGCACCTCATTTTTCTGTGAATAGAGGTGTTCGGAAGTCAGAGGGCAGCTGAGCTCCTCGAACCATTATTTTGTACTGCGTTCAGATATAATCCGGACTCCTGAACATCACGTAAACAAACATTTTAGGAAACATATGGAGCTTCATGGTTTTATGAAAAAGATTCCACTCCTCCTTTTTGAAGAAGTGGAATCTTTTTAAGAGTTACCTTCCGTTTAAAAGATAAGGTGCGCAACAGCAACAACAACCGGTAACGTAATCATCGTACGCAGCAGGAAAATCATTGCGAGCTCACGGAATTTCACCGGAAGTTTGGACCCAAGAAGAAGACCTCCCATTTCTGACATGTACACGAGTTGTGTAACAGAAACACAGGCAATGATGAACCTTGTCATCTCGCTTTCTATGCTGCTGCCGATAACAGCCGGCAGGAACATGTCGGCGAATCCGACGACCATTGTAGGTGCTGCAGCCGCTGCTTCAGGAACCTGCATAGCCATCAGTATATATTCGAACGGTGTTCCGATAATGGTGAAAAAGGAGGTGAACTCGGCGATGACGAGAGCCACCGTTCCAATTGCCATCACAATGGGAAGTACTCCGATCCACATGTCCAATACGTTCTGGAAGCCTTCTTTCAGCGTAGCAAGAGGACCTTGACTTCCTCTGGCGCGATATAATGCTTTCTCTTTTCCCCAGCTGAAAACAGACACACCCTCCGGCATCATTTCATCTGTCTTCTTCTCACTTCCATCGAAGGTTTCCTCGGTCTTGTGTGAGAGCGGTGGAATCCTCGGCATGATGATAGCCGCAATCACTCCGGCAAGCGTGATGGTCGCGTAGTAGTGAAGGAAATAGTTTTCCATATTCAAATACGAGATGACGACGATCGTGAATGTGATGGAGACGACGGAAAAAGTCGTAGCGACGACTGCAGCTTCACGTCGGGAGTAGAATCCGCCTTCGTACTGCTTCGACGTTAAGAGAACGCCGATTGTTCCGTCTCCGACCCAGGAAGCGAGACAGTCGAGAGAGGAGCGGCCCGGTAATGTGAAGAGCGGGCGCATCAGTTTGACGAGCATCGTACCGATGAATTCCAGCAACCCGAAGTTGAGCAGGAGTGGTAATAGCAGACCGGCAAAGAAGAACGTCGTGAAAAGAATAGGAATAAGGTCGTAAATAAGCAAGCCTCCGGTAATGTCTGCCACGATGAAGTCCGGTCCGAGAGCAAGGAGGGTCATGATAGCGAAGATCATACCGGCTGTTCTCGCAATCACCCAGTTACGGCTGACATCCAGCAGGTTCGTCCAGAAAGGCGATGCCGTCACCCAGGTTGGGCGGAAGATTTTTGCTGCAGCTGTGGCGATCACTGCTATAGTGATGATGCTGACGGCAAGAATCGGCACCCCTTCCCCAAGGATTCCATTCACTCCATTAGCCAGGAATGCAACCGGGATCGTAATTCCGTCCTCCGTCGGAATCGGAATGATGAAAAATAATATTCCGAAGAGGGAGGGGAGAATAAACTTCATATAATCTTTATTTGTAAACGCTTCCATTTCTGTTTGGTTTTTTCTAGATTCATGACTCATCAGCTCACTCCTCGTTATATGTTGATTGATCAGCTTCCTGTAAAAGTTCATAGAGAATGTCCATTCCAAAAATCAAGGCGGAAGTATCGAATGTCATATCAGGATGGTGCAGGCCGGGTTTCAACCCACAACCAAGACCGATCATCGTCGCTTCAATTTCCGGTTGATGAAACGTGTAAAAATGAAAATCTTCAGCTCCCGGAGACTCACAGATTTCATCTATAGCTTCTTCACCAGCCGCTTCCCGAATCGCTTTTTCCGCCTTCTGGACTGCTTTTCTGTTGATACGGGCTGCCGGGGAAAATTCTTCCAGAGAAAAAGAGATTTCCGCTCCTGTTTCCGATGCGAGCTTTTTCATCTCTACTTCAGCCCTGTCGGTAAGTTCATCCAGTCCTTCGTTGGAACGACAACGTATATCATACGTCCATGTGCACGTGGCAGGAATAGCATTCGACGCTTCCCCTCCATGGAATTCCGTCACTTTGAAAGAAAACGGTTCGCGTATCGAGATGTCTCGGAACCGTTCTATAAGTTCTGAAGAAATCTCGATAGGGTTGGTTCCATCTTCCGGACGGGCTGCATGAGCAGGAGTGCCCGTCACTTTTCCTTTCAAGCTGACGATCGTCCCATGCCTGATCCCCGGTGCCGCTTTTCCTGAAGGAACTTCGTGCTCCGGACGCAGGTGGATGCCGGCAAGAAACACGACGTTCTTCAAAGCTTCGCTTCGCATCATCTCGAGAGCCCCGGCAGCGATTTCTTCCGAGGGCTGGAAGAGGAAACGCACCGTGTGGTTATACTTCTTCTTTTCTGCAGCTATACGCAGGGCTGTATGAAGCACCATGGTGCTATGGGAATCGTGACCGCAGGAGTGATTGGCACGGACTTTCCCTTCCACTTCCTGAAGCAAAGCATCCATATCGGCACGTAGCGCAATGACTTCCTCCTGCTCTCCGGGCCATTCGACATAAAAGCCGTAATGGTTCTTGAATTCCTGAATGTCATATCCGGCTTGGGTAAGCTTTTGCTTCAGGTAGAGGGATGTTTTCTCTTCCCCGCCACTCGGTTCTGCAAGACGATGGAGCTCTTCATATGTTTTTTCAAGCGTTTGTGCATGTTCCATAAACACATTCCCCCTATTCCAGGTGAATATTCTGATGAGCAAAAAGCGTTTCCAGGCGCTGCTGTTTCTTGTCGGAAGCGTCGGTCCCTTTTTGTTCGGCAAGCCCCTGGATCAGCATTTCGGAGATGGTCATCGCAGGAGCGATCGAATGATAATCGGTGGTGCGTCCCTCTTCCGTAGTCAGCAGGATGTCTGCTTCCCTGCCGAGGGGGGAAAAGCGCCTGTTGGTGATGACGAGCACGGTCGCACCGAATTTTCTTGCTAGAGAGAGGAGGTCTTTTCCTTCTTTTCGGTATCGTGGAAAAGAAAAAAGAATGAACAGCGAGTCCTTCGTAATCTCGTTGAGGTCTTCCACAAGTACACCGGAAGGCTGCGACAGAGACACCCGTTCTTTCCAGCGGCGAAGCGAATAGTACAGCCAATACCCGGCTGCATACGAGCTTCCATGACTACCTATGTACACGTTATCGGCAGCTCGCAGTGCATCTACCGCTTTCTGCACATCCTTCATATCGAGCTGGGAAGGGAGGCGTTCATAAATCTCCTGTTCTTCCTTCACCACTCGAAGGAAGACATCCGGTTCTTCTTCGTTGTCCGTTTGTCCATCCTTTAGCCAGTCCTCGCGAATCGTATGCTGCATATCGGAATAACCGCGAAAACCGAGCACGTAGGAAACCCTGATTACTGTCGTCTCACTTGTGCCGGCTTCTTTTCCAAGCTCCGACGCCGTCAGGAATGCACTCTTTTCCTGGTGCTTCATCAAGTAATCGGCCACTTTCTGCTGCCCTTTCGATAACGAAGGGTGCCAATTTCTGATCAATTGGTCGAACGTACTCTTCATTGAAACATCCTTTCTCTTTATGAAGTTTTTCCTTCACAATAGTTAATATACTAAACTTTATCCTTCATAACAATATTTTTCTGAAAATTATAGTAATTGCACCTGTTCCCGTCTTTTTTTAGAAGCAATCAGCTGACCGACATACCTGATAGGGTTATCTATAACGACCTTCCCGGCATTCATTCGTCCCGTTTTCCATATAATATTTTTCCGTTCGAGTAATCATAGCCTATATAGTTTTCTTTGAGTAGTGCTTTTTGCTGATCGATGTCTTCGATAGGGACTGAAATGATTTTTTCTGCATTTACATGCAGTGTCTCCTGCAACGGCAGATACATGATATAGCGCAGTTTCCCGGCGTATTTCTCCCTGAGCTCCACGATGACCATCCCGTGATGGAATTTATCCCGGAGACTCGCCTCATTTTCAGGGTGGACCGTACATAACACGTGGATAAGATCGGGTCTTTCATCACGGAATTCTTCCATGATTGTTTCTCCCATTTTCTTCTGCAGACCGTTCCCCTGATAATCCGGATGGACGCAGGATATTTCCTGGTGAGCTACTCTTTCTGTGTCGAGTCCGAGATCCTTACCGAGATTTTCCGGGTCATCCGCTTTAGGATACATCATCGCACGAAAGGCGATCAGGTTTTCTTTCGCGTAAACTCCGACAACGATTCCTCTCGCTTCGAGGACAAATTCAAGCTCTTCCTCCGTCAGTTCCTGCAGTAACTCTTGTTGCTGCACTTCTTCCTTCACTTTCTCCTGAAGGCGCCTGACTTCTGATATATGGGTCAAATCAAGGAGAGAGAAGGAGGCTTTTTCACTTTCCTGACGAGGTTGGTGACGCACTGTTTCCTCTCTAAGCGTCCTGGTCACGTGTGAAAACCTCCTTACGATCGGTGAGTGAGTCGATATAGTCGACATCGACCTCATACCCGATTCCGGGCTTTTCAGGGACTTGAATGACTCCATTCTCCATCGTTACTTCCGGAGTGATGATGTCCTTCTTCCAGTAGTGGGAGGAAGGGGCGGTATCACCCGGGTACGTGAATTGCGAAAGCGTGGATAGAGCTACATTGTGCGCACGCCCTATTCCGGTCTCGAGCATCCCGCCGCACCACATCGGAACTCCTTTTTCCCGGCAGAACTCGTGGATCTTGAGCGTCTCCGTCAACCCGCCTACGCGTCCGACTTTCAGGTTCACAATCCGACAGCTGCCCAGGTTCACAGCTTTCCGTACGTCTTCGTAAGTGTGAAGACTTTCATCCAGGCAGATCGGTGTCTTCAGAAGCCGTTGCAGCACGGCATGATCGATGATGTCATCATGAGCCAGCGGTTGTTCGATCATAGTGAGATTGAACGAGTCCAATTTCTGCAAATGTTTCACGTCTTGAAGAGTGTAGGCGCAATTCGCATCGGCCATCAGTTCAATATCCGGGAATTTCTTACGGATGGCAGCAAGGACATCCACATCCCATCCAGGCATGATCTTCACCTTGATTCTCTTGTATCCTTTCTTTGTATGACTGTCGATCTTCCCGATTAATTTATCAATGGAATCCGTAATACCGATACTTACACCTACTTGGATCTGAGTATATTCTCCTCCAAGAGCCTCCTTCAGAGAAATTCCTTTTTCCTTCGCATACAGATCCCACACTGCCTGTTCCACTGCAGCCTTGGCATTGAAGTTCCCCCGGACCGATTCAAAGCGTATTGCGATTTCCGAAGGGTGGGTGAGAGAGGCTTCCCACAACTTGGGGAGTAAAAATTGTTTCATAATTGGCCAGTTCGTATGTACCGTTTCTTCATTATAAATCGGTTCGTTGATTGCCACCGACTCAGCCCACCCGGAGTATCCATTCTCTGATTGGACTTCCACAAGAATAACGTCTTTATATTGTTCCGTTCCCACGCTTGTCGTGAATGGATGTTTGAGACCCATCTTCATCTGCCGTACAACTACTTTAGTGATATTCACAGCCCTTCATCCTTCCTACTTGTTGAAGTTTTTCCTTTATATAAACAAAATACTAGAAGAAACCCTTCATTACAACGAATGTATTGAGAATTTTCTAAAAAAATCCTTGGATGAGGACTGTATAGTCTTTCTTGGTCTGATACGACTGAAAGATTGTCGGAGTGAATGCCTCGATTATTGGCATGGTCGTTATTTGTGTTGTGTTCAGCGAGCTGTTCCGGGGCCTGAGAACCTCATTTTTTTAGAATTGAGGAGCTCGGAAGCCCGGCGCGTGTACTGAACTCCGGGTAACGTAAATTTACACCGAGCTCAGACACCCTTAGTCCATCCGAACTCCACGAAAATACTTCGAAGAGAGAGCACGACCATCCCGTTTGAGCCTTTCCTATAAAAAAATACTGATAAAAGAGTGTCTTCGAATATTTACAACGAAAGCCCGCTCTTAAGTAGTAAGGAGAGAATTAAATCGGATATTCAGGTGTTTCGAAGTTACGGGAACTGGAGAATGACTTACAATATAAGGGAGGAAGAGACCTTATTTGGAAGGGAATCCTTCGAGGTGGTTAATAAAAGTAGTATTAATACAATATTTTCAAGAAGGGGTGTAGATGATAAATGAACTTAGGAAATGCTTGGATTTTTGGTGGAACAGGGATGTTGGCTGAAGCAACAGGATGGATCGCTGCGCATTCGACTAACACAGTCGCATTTGGAATAGACGCCAGGAAGTTAGAACAATTAGCGGATACACACGGAATGGAAACGGAACACTTGGACTACACGGATGTAGATGAAGTAAAAAAAACAGATCACAACCGCTCACGAAGAATACGGTTCTATCGATTTGGTCGTAGCATGGATCCACAGTACTTCACCTCACGCAATCTCAATAATCAAAGCCACTATACATAAACTGCAACCAAGTCATCCATGGTCTTTAGTCGTAATAAAAGGCAGCAGAAGCAAGAGCTCAGATATTAAAAACAGCGAAGAGGAAGACATGGAGAAGTGTTCAGTCAAGGAAGTGAGGTTGGACTTTGTCCTAAACGAATCCGGTTCGAGATGGCTGACGCATGAGGAGATATCGAACGGTGTCATCCAAGCGATCGTTGGAGCCATGGGAACAACGTCCTTAAAGATGTCAGTTAGTTCTTCATAAAGGACACCAGCTTCCTCTGCAAAAGGAAAAGTAAATATTTATACAGGAAGACAGAAACCATGAACAGGACCCAGTCTTTTTTTACTTCGTGAACAAAACAGCACTTATGGAAGAATTTCAACTATATAAGTTGAACTAATGTTCTATAGCCTGATGCATAAACGATCGATGACCTCTTCGCGGCGCTGTTGGACATCTTGCAGGAACTCCCGGACCGCGAGAACAATCTTCTGCACGCTCCTGAAAAAGACATTGTGAATGACAGTTTCCTTCAGCCATTTCCAGACGCCCTCCATCAAATTGAATTCCGGGCTGTAGGGTGGCAGAAAGATCAGTTCCAGTCGGTGGCTGTTTACTTCGAAAAAGGGCTGAAGCAGTTTCGCATGATGAATCCGGGCGTTGTCCAGCACCATCACGATCTTACCCGTCGGGTAAACATCCAGAACGGTCGAGAGAAAGCGTAAAAAGGCTTCGGCGTCATATCGTTCCTCTTCGACACAGAGGATACTCCCGGTCGCATAATCGAGCGTACCGATCAGCTTCACACCTTTGTGCTGGCCATACGTGGGAATGAGACGCAGCTTCCCTTTGAGAAACCAGGTACGGCCGATCGCCTGATAATCACGGATCATCGATTCGTCCTCAAAAAGCACATGGTCAATATCACCATCCATCAGCTTTTTTTTAAAGCCGGAAAGGTGTCTTCGACAAAGGTTTGCTGCTTCGCCGGATCAGCCTGTTGCAGCGTATAGGTGGGCCGGGTGTAGCTTAACCCGAGGGCATGAAGCAGTTTGGATGCGCCTC
>NZ_FTOC01000004.1 GCF_900156645.1 Salimicrobium flavidum | reverse complement strand
TGGCTTGCCACCTTCGTAAAGCTGGACGATCTGTTTCTTGAATTCAGGGGTGAAGCTACGACGATTTCGTTTGGTCATGGTTTGGCACTCCTCGACGTTCGATTTTCATAAAGTGTAACGGACCTTAACGAAACTGTCCAATCAAGTGTAGCCTATCTAAAGAGCGGTTGGTAAGATATGTGATAAACGAAACCCAAAAAGATGAGTTAACGCAAATTGAGTTAACTGATGCAGCAAAGAATTTAAACATGCCATACGAAAAGACCCAGTCGATTGCCGAATCTGTCATAGATAAAAACGTCTTGAACACAATGGTATACTTTGGAGAAATTGACACAGTATATTTATTGAAAAAGTATCATGTATATATTCTTAATAACGCTCCTTCAAAATAGTTTATAGGAGAGCAAATATTTGCTCTCCTATAAACTATTAAATATATCTAACTCATCTTTGGTAATGAAAGGGGAAAGAGATATTCGAATGGTTGAACGAATATGCTCTAAACTGTAGCCCATTGCTTCTAATACATGGCTAGGTTTACTTGTACTACACGCAGAGCCAGTCGAAATAGCTATGTGAGGTGCTAAGTTTTTTACAAGTAGCTCATTATTAACCCCCGTAAAAGTCACGCTTAAGATCCCTGGTATTTTTTTTGAACCATCATGATTAAAAGTAATTTTATCACCGAATTTGGTGGTCATGACTTTTTCTAAATACTTTTCATTTTCCTTCAATTGAGTAGAGTGCTGCTCTAAATTTGTTTTAGCTAGCTCGGCTGCTTTTCCTAGTCCAACAATATTATGAACCGGATGTGTACCACTTCTATATCCTTCTTCTTGCCCACCGCCATGCAGCAGGGGAGTAAGCGGGATGGGTAAACCTAATTCATCACGTTTGATAATAGCTGCCCCGATACCTTTTGGTCCATGAAACTTGTGAGCTGAAATGGAGGCAAATTGAAGTCCAGGTATTGTCGAAATATCTACTGGTAATTTACCTATTACTTGAGTAGCATCTGTATGAAAGAACACTTTGTAGTTCGCACAAACTTCTCCTATCTCTTCAATAGGATTTAAAGATCCTGTTTCATTATTTCCCCATATAATAGAAACTAAAAGAGGTGGTTTTTCTTTTATTACACCTTGCAGTTCCTCTATAGAAATCCTGCCATATTTATCTACATCCAAATAAGTTACCTCAAACCCTTGTTGTTCGAGATATTTACATGTTTCTAATACGGCCGAATGTTCTGCCTTTGAAGTGATGATGTGGTTTCCTTTGTTTTGATAGTAGTCGGCAATTCCTTTAATGATCATGTTATTGCTTTCCGTTGAACCACTTGTAAATACTACTTCACGCTCTTCGCATCCAACTAGTGCACCTACCTGCTCTCTTGCCGAGTTAATAGCAGATTTTGCATTCTCGGCCTGATCATAATACTTGCTAGAAGGATTACCAAACTCTTCAAATAAATAGGGTATCATTGTATCTCGAACTTCCGGTAATACTTGTGTAGTAGCACTATTATCTAGGTATAGAGGCATAGCTATAACTCCTTTATATTTTCAGTAAGTTATGGTAAAATCCATCGGAATTTCCTGCATGTCGATATTCGTTTTCTAACAGTTTTACTCCCCGTTCAAGGTGAGCATTAAATAAGGTAGGGAAGAATTCTTCGTCCTGAACTTCTCGTTTCATATATTGTGTTACTAGAGCTTTATATACGTAATCAAACTCTCCTGTTAAAGTATTCCGATTAAATTCAAGTCCAGAAGTATCAGCTAATTCAATAGAGGGTTCCTCTGTGATTTTTAATGATAATGAGACTGCTAACCTAGAAAGGATGTTAGGCGTGAGCTTTGTTGATGATTGTAAGTTTTTTAAGATCTCAGCTGTCTCTGCAGATGTTCTTAACCGAAAGTTCATTTTGATTCCTCATTTCCGACAGTAAAGAAATAATCTGGTTGAATTGAAACACTTTGTTTCTCGTTGTTGAAGTCCAATGTATAAACATGTGATAAATGTGGCTTAATTAAGTCATAGTGAAATTCATCAATTTCTGTGTCAGTAGACAGAAGTAAAGTTTGCTCACCACTTGCTGGTATAAGCTTACTAAGAACGGTCGATTTATGTGTTTTATCTAAACGCCCTAATAGTGTATCGAAAATGAATGGTACTCTACGACCAGAGGCTTTAAACATTGCCCAAATCAAAGACAATAATAAAATTTCCTTTTCTCCTGCAGACAATTTGTCCATGTTTAATTCATTTTGATCTTTGTCGTATAAACTAATATCGAAAGATTCTGCTTCTATAGATATAGCTGATATATAACGTTGTTTCCTCATTAATTGTTTTAACATACTCAAAGCTTCTGATTGAACTTCATGTAATTTCTTTTGTTGTTGCATGTTTCTAAAGTCTTTACTTGTATCAATTAAGTTTTTAATTAAACCTAATGCATTTCTTTGTTTGTGTGCTTTATATCTTTCTTTTTCTTTCGTTTCTAACTTTTGTTCGACTGAAGTAATATTTTCATTTGTCTCTTTTAACTTAGCATGGAGGTTTTCTTTTTCGTTCTCACTGTTTTCAATCTTAACTTTGAGCTGTTCTATGTTTTGGATCATTTGTGTAAACTCATTTGTTTGATCATGAGTGTTAATTCTTTTCCTGATTTTTTTGGCATCTTCAAGTAGTGATTGGTTCTTCTCTAAGAGCCCTGCATAATGATCAGGAGTATTTTCTTTCACTAGAGCATTCATTTGAGTGACTTTGTTTTTTTGATCGTTAGAAGCACTGTGAAATGATTCATCATATTCAGGTTGCATGTGAGTTAACAATGATTGCTTTAAAGTTTGCTGTGCATTTTCTTTTTCATCTAAGTCAAGGTCATTCAGTATAGAATGTAAAGTGTTTTCATTTAGGTTACTAGAAAATTCTTTGAACACTTGTTGTGAATTCTCACTATCCAGTTGTTTTACTGTTTGGTCAAGAAGATCTTTATTTAATTGAAAAGGTAAAATAGTTCCGATATAATTTTTGACTTCATTTGAAAGTTCTTTACGGGTGTTCTCAATATGGTTTAATTGATTAATTAAATCATCACGTTCTTCTTTATATAAGCCTCCGTGAGTTTCAAAATCTTTTTGAAGAGAGGCTAACTGTTCTTTTAATTCAATATTGTTTTCTTCTTGCTCTTGATGAACTTGTTCTAACTCTTCTTTGTTAGCTTTAGCCTGTTGGAGTTCTTCTTCTATACTTAAAATTTCATTATCTAAAGATGAACCTTCTTCTTGAGCTTTACGAGAAGAAAACTTTTCAAGGTCTGTTTCCAAGTTCTCGAATAATGTTAAGTTGAATACTACTTTAGACAATCTTTGCAAATACGACGAAAGCAAGTTGTCGTTTATTATTCTAGATATCTCTTCCCCATCAAAGAGGCATAGATCGAATAATTGAGGAGGCATGCTTTCTTTAAGTTTTGCCAGGTAAATCTCTTTTTCAGACTCATTCAAAATAGAGTCATTCTTGAATATTTGTAACTCTTCTTTTAAGTTATTGTTTTTAAAATGCCAAGCTCGTACAAATTTATAATCAATTTTTTCAAAGTTTTCGACTTCACTGAATTCTAGAATTAATTGAAAGTTATTAGCGTTTTCTCTAAGTGCCTGAGTATTTAGATAGTTATATATTTCTTGAGTATATTTAGAGCTTTCAGTTTTCAATCCATAAGTATAAGGACCAAATAGAGCAATTTTAATAGCGTTGAGGAGAGTGGTTTTCCCTGTGCCATTCTCTCCTCCGATTAGAATTACGTTTTGTTTAGGGCCTTTCACGCTTAAGTCGATTGTATTTTTTTCTTTATAAGCTCCGAAGTTTTCTAAAGTAATAGATTTTATAAGCATGAGAAAGGTCCTTTCTTATAGATGTAAATAATCTTGTGTTAAGGCTTTTTCAATTTCATCGTAAATACCACGTTTCACTTTATAACCTGAATAATCTTTTTCTATGCTTACTAGCTTTTTAACAAGTTTAAAGTCAATATCATTTTGTTCGCAAAGAATCTCTAAATCAGTAATTTGGTCTCCGTCAAAAAGTGGTTGGTCATTGTAATCCCAATCTAAATCAGCACCCATCACTTCATTATAAAGAGTAGGTAAAGAGTCTTCCCAATCACCTTTTTCAAGCCAATATTTTCTTATTACACGAAGTTCTTCTTCCTGGATCAAATCAAAGTTAGGGTCAGTTGGATGGTTAAGATCTCTTTGAGTTTCAAGTAGATATCTTAGAATTTCTTGTCTGGTTTCCATTGTGAATGGTCCAAGCCCTAGTTGGGCATATTTACCATCATTCTTTATAATTAAAATATTATCGTCGCCAGGAGCGCTTAGGTCAACATTGTTCTTTTTAAGGTAAGTGCTGAGATTATTCTCTTCCACAATATTGAAGTTTTCCTCTGATATTGGTAACACACTTTTAGCTCTACTTCCCTTTTTAGGTATGACAGCATGGAGGGTGCCATTAAACTCTTCCGTTTGGACCTCAAGGAAGTAAATTTGTCCATTCATTCTATATTTCATTCTTCGTGTACGGTCGTCACGAATTTCTGCTAGCCAGTTCCTAAATTCAAGCAGAGGTCTCATCCATTCTTCTCCATTTTCAATAAAGCCATTTAGTGCCTTATCTTCGTTAACGACGGTGCATGTCCAACATCCAAAGCGACTATTCCCGCAGGAACCGGCAGATTCCTTAACAGTTTTATCAACCACAAGAGGGCATTCGCCACTACTCGAGTCTTGGTAAAGCTTATATAGTTCAGTATTGTCATCTCCCCATGGTGAGTTATGGTTTAATAAATACTCCCATACATCATCTAAAGAGAATTTTTTAATAGGTGCAAATACATAAGCATTAGGAAGAGTAGAGTGTTTCATCATTCTTTTTCCTTCAACTGAATGAGACTTAATTACGTTTGCACGAGTAGCACTTTCATCTTCCCGCACACCTAATAGCATGATGACTTCTCCAAATTTAGATACTTTATCTTTTACAAATTTGTTCGCAGGATCAATTTTCATTCGATCAGTACACCAACGCATTTGTTGGTTTGGAGAAGGGTAGCCTTTTCCTATAATGTTTCCCCAAAAAGATTCACTTGGCTCTGGTTTCACTTTGTGTGTTTCAATAGGTAATCCGATCTCAAGCGCTTCTGTTTGAATTCTATGCAAGGTGGTATTAATTGACTGGATAATTAATGGAGTCTCTACTAAAGTGTCTGATGATATGATATACACTTTTTTGTGAAGATCTTTAGTATCTAATTCTTTCAAAGAATCGAACACTAATTGACATACTACGGTGGAATCTTTACCTCCGCTATAGCCAACTACCCAAGGGCGATCATCTTCTAAATATGCATCTTTAATCTCGTGTTTAGCCTCTTCTAATAGAGTTTTTTCATCATTAAGCATGTTACTAATAATATTAGTTTCCATTAGTTATTCCCCACTTTCATTTTTTGTTCTGTTTTTTGATCATAGTTTGTTAATGGAAGGCCAATTTTTTGTTTTATTTTGTTAGCAGTAAGTCGAATGGTTAGGTTGCTTTTTTGAATGCGACCATTCGAAGTAAAAGCCCTGTTTTCCCAATCTTTACTGTTTGTTCTTGACCAGTCTATATTCGCTAATTTTTTAATATAAGATTTCCATTGATTAAAATCATGGTCTACTGCAGCTTTTCCAATAATACCTGCAGCCTCTAGAAATACACCGTGTCCTACAATATAGTTTGCTCTAAGTTCACGAGGAGTTATTTCTTTATTTAGGATCATTTTCCACTCAGGAATGCTTTCACATAAAACAGGCCAAAACTCCCTTACAATTTCTTCCTCCGTGTGGTCAATGGTCTCCCCTTTTGATTTATCCAAGAGCCTTAAATTTGTATTAAACACATGATTTAAAGCCATTAGTTTTGGTGAATTCTTAGATAGGTTAACCCGTTCCGAGTCTGTGTATCGTGTTAATAAATCATTATCTGCTACAATTTCCTTAGTGAGAATTGATAATTGATCTCTATGATCATAAAGGATACCTATGGAGGTTGTGGTGTTTACTGCGTGTCTATTCAGATCTGAAAAAATTTGCTGTGAATTTTGAAGGCCTTCATCTTTAAAAAATACTACTGAGATTGTTTCGTCTCCTAATTCAGGAGATATTTTTAAAGCTTCCTCAATAGCAGCTCTTCTATGCTGTCCATCATTTATTAAGAAACGAGAGTCAAGTGATATTTGCAGACGTCCTAGATCATTCCAAGTTTGCTCTTCGCTAAAGGGAAGAAATTCTAGTTCTCCATCGATAGAAGCAGTTAAAGAAGAAAACACATAGTCATCGGAGTTATCCAATATATAATTTGTAATTTCAGGTATTCTGTTTTTATTTAAAATTCTTTGTGCTCTGTATTGAGCAGGAATCTCTTCTTCATTGAATAAAAAGATTTTGGGAATGAGCCGTAAAGGGCACATTATTACAAAGTACTCTTTGCCTGCTTGCATTCCTCTTAGAGCAGGGAAATTGTAACTGAATGCAGAGTCCATGTAAATACATCTCCTTAAGTTACGTACGTAATTGATGTTAGTTTTATTGTAAGACACATATGTTCGGTAGTAAAGTATTTAATATAATGTAATAAGAACTAATTTTATAATACAAGTTTTTAAAGCTGAAGAGGTGAATTACATGCGCAGTGAAAAAGAAATGATGCACCTTATATTAGGAACTGCTAAAAAAGACGAAAGAATCCGTGCCGTCTATATGAATGGTTCCAGAACGAACACGACAGTTACCACGGACATCTTTCAGGATTATGATATTGTCTATGTTGTCACAGACACCACGCCTTTTATTCAGGACAAGACCTGGATCAACAGATTTGGAGAGCTTCTCATTCATCAGGAACCGGACAAGAATGATTTCTGCCCTGAAAACTTGGGAGCACCCCAGACCTACGGCTATCTGATGCTTTTCAAAGATGGGAACCGGATCGATCTGCACGTTGAGACGAAGGAACATATGAAAGAGAACTACCTCAAAGATAAGTTAACCGTACCGCTCCTCGACAAAGATGACTGCCTCCCGGATATACCACCTCCAACAGATGAAGACTATCACGTGAAAGAACCGACGGAAGCAGAATATCTCGCGTCCTGTAACGAGTTCTGGTGGTGCCAGCAGAATGTCGCCAAGGCCCTTTGGCGCGACGAGTTGCCTTATGCGAAGTATATGATGGAGTGTGTGATCCGGAAACAGCTGGATAAAATGACGGAATGGTGGATAGGGATCGATACGGATTTCAGCGTTTCGACGGGGAAGACGGGAAATTATTTTAAGCGTTTGTTGCCGGTATCCTACTGGGAACAATACAAAGCCACTTATACGGACGGAGAGCACGAGAATGTATGGCATTCGCTTTTTGTCATGGGAGAGTTGTTCCGTACGTTGGCGAGAGTAGTGGGGGGACACTTTTCTTATACTTATCCAGAGCACGAGGACCGGAACATGACCGCTTATCTGAAGCAAGTGGAGTCACTGCCCGGGAATGCAGAAAGGATATTTGACGATGAATGTAGTTGAATGGCTGTATCTATATCTCGCAGGTATTGGACTCGTCAGTTTGGCGCCAGGTATTTTTGTCGTGAAGAAAACAGGCCAGGCCGCAGGAGGATTCGCTGTAACGTTATGGGTCAGTCTAATGCTGCTTATTTTTCTGTTCCGGTGGTTTCACTCAGCTGCTTCGGATATATTTATGGGGACCATTCCCTGGATTTTCAATCAAGTCTTCGTAATTGGACTTTACCTATTATATATCCTCATAATATGGTTTCTCCTAAAGAAATTTTCGGTAAGGAAGTGAATTTATGAAGAGAATACTTATCGCGTTGTGTGGGATGATTTTACTCGCAGGGTGTTCCTTCCCTGATTATAAAGGCTACGTGATGGAGAAAGAAGACAGGAGGATCCTTGTCGTTTCCCCCGAAGCGGAAGGGTGGAACGGTAATGATGATCAGAAGCATTATGATGCACTTTGGGCGTCCGGGGTACCGGAGGATATTGAAATCGGGGAGCAGGTAGAGGTCTGGGCAGATACTGTGGCAGAATCCTATCCTGGCCAGGCGAATCCGGAGAAAATCAACGTCTTGCCTGCTGATGAACCGGAAGCGGCTGATTTGACGGAAGCGGAAGCGATAAGAAAGGCCTTGGAGGAGAAGGACCACGAAAGAGGGATGAAGGTTATCAAATCTTCCGAATTCAAAGAAGAGGATGATGAATGGATAATCGAAATCGTATACACCAATAGTGGAACGCCTCCACTTGAAGTGAGGGTCGCGGACCGGGAGTGATTCAAGTTAGATAGGGAGATACACCAGCCTATAAAGCAGTTGAAACCGTTGCGAGAGAGTCCTTCTGAAATTTGTATAAGTGACGGGAATCTGATGAAACAGGTTCCCTTTTTTTGCAAAAATTGAAACTCGCAGTCGTGCTATACGTATGAGTGGTAAATGGTCGATGAAGCATTAGTTTCATTAAGAGGGGAAGGTCCGGTGTAAAAGATGAAAACAGCCTATCTGATCAATACGGTTATAAGCGGAGCCCTGGCGTTACTGATCGCCACCTTCTTTGCACAGGGGACGATTGCAGAGAACTATTCGGACAAGACGTGGGTTGCCCCTGAATTTTTGTGGGTGTTGCCTATATGGGGGATAGGATTTCTGATTGGACTATTTGTATATAGAAGCAGAGCACCGGGAATATTTTTGTTCTTCTCGATTCTTGTTACTTGGGCTTCCATTCCTATAGGGATAAGCATAGGGTTTGAACTGGCCGGGTGACTGATTATCATATTCTGATCCATACGACTATCACTGCACCCGGTAAGGAGCTTTTTTATGAGAAAACAATTGAAAGGATGGAGAGACCCTGCGCTGTTACTGACCTCCATGGGAATAGCGAGTATCGGAGACTTCATCTATCTGGTGGCCATCAATCTCATCGTATATCAAATGACCGGGTCAGCTACTGCTGTGGCAGGTCTGTGGATGGTGGGTCCACTGACGAACATCATCACGAAGTTTTGGACAGGAAGTTTTATCGAGTATCGCAGTAAGAAGAAAGTGATGACGATCACATACATAATCAGAGCGGTCTTTATCTGTTTGATTCCGTTCGCCCCGAATATGGTCCTCATCTATGGAGTGCTGGTCCTCTTGAGTATGGCAAAAGCATTTTTCCAGCCGGCCTCGACGACCTACGTCGCACTCCTTGTTCCTCAGGAGAAAAGGAAACGTTTCAATTCGATCCAGTCTTTTGCGACGTCTGGAGCGTTCATTATTGGACCAGCCATAGGTGGGGGATTGATTTTGTTGATGAATGTTGAAATGACCTTGTGGCTGAACGCAGTGTTCTTTCTGTTGTCTGCTCTATTGTTATTTTTCCTCCCTGAACAGAAGAAGGTTGATAAAGAAGCCATCCCCCGGTTGACCCTCTCGCAGGTGGTCGAGGATTTCACAGTTGTTCAGAAATTCATGGTTCAGAATAAATACGTCTCGTTCATTTATCTGGGCTTCCTTCTGGTGATGATTTTCACTTTCGCGATGGATACCCAGGAAGTCGTCTTCACCCAACAGGTCATCGGTCTTTCGGAGATGGAGTATAGTTTGCTGATCAGTATCACTGGCATAGGTTCTGTAATCGGAGCCGTACTGCTTTCGGTGTTTACGAATTTCTTTTCGCTTCGAGCTATGTCTGATCATGACGACGGTCGGATATATCATATACGCGTTTTCCTGGTCCTTCCTCACCATCGTGGTCGGCTTCGTCCTCCTGGGTTTCTTCCAAGTCTTTTTGAATGCGGGTATAGCGACGTTTTATCAGAACAATGTGCCTGTGGACGTGATGGGCAGAGTGACGAGTGTCTTTCGGTTGATCCAAAGCGTGGCCCAAGTAGGCTTCATTCTGGTGATAGGGATTGCCGCTGATGTCGTATCTTTACGTCTGACGATTATTGCGTTAGCGCTGGTGATGCTCGCTTCAGCCCTCGTCTTTTCAAGTGTGGTGTGGAAACCGAGTAAAGCATACTTATTCCGGGAAGAAGAGCCAAAAGAAAAATATAACGCCTGAGTCGTTTCACTATCCCGGTGCAGGGTGGGAAGATGAAAGGAGGGGAAGTATGTTTTCTGAAAGACAAAAAGGAGAAATAGCCAGAGTGAGTTGTCAGCTGGAAAGTCTGCATTACAGTTACGGACCAGGCACTCTGATTGCGAGAAAAAACGTATTGGAATTCCAGCCCAGTTCAACATCCATCGCAGCGACGAACGATTCGTTTTCCTTTGAAAAGATGACACCGATCCAAGCAGACGAACCGAAAGGGTTGAGAAGAATATTGAGGATGGTTTTCTTCACCGGTTTCAGAGGGGCGTTCATGTACGAAGGGGAGCGGTACTCCATCGTTCAAGTCACAGATGAGAAAAAGGATTTTGAGCGTTTTGTGGAAACGGTGAATAGGCATATAAAAGAAACAGAGTGAAACTCAGGCAATCAAGAAACTTTTCAAATATTAAAATTCGAGGCGTCTCCTTATTTTAGGGAAGCCCAAACTTGTTGAATAGCTAAAGCTAACTATGAGCTTCCGTCATTTTTTCCGGCTTCGTCGCTTTATACCATTGCAGACACAAAAGAAAGATAATAACCGCATCGATCACATCGCCCCCGTAATACATGATCATCGAACCCGTCTCCGCTTCGGACTTTGGCACGCCAGAAGGCGGAGAGGCGTATAGATATTTCGACAGGATGCCGTGGCCTGCGAGAGCGAATACGAACACGACCGCCCGGTACAGATAGCTGTAACGATGAGCGACGGGCTCCATGTAGATCATGGCCATCGTGAACAGATAGCCGGCGAGGAACACATGCAGATGAATGAGTACGTGGATCCAGAGCTGTTCATGCATCATGTGAAATAGATCCGTCGTGTACAGCACCCAAAGACCGCCTATGTTGAGAACCGAGGCGGTAATAGGGTGACTGAGAACTCGTACATATGAACTTCTCAAAAACAGGGTCAGCTTCCTCGCAAGCGAAACAGGCAACGTCCGCAATAAAAGGGTCACCGGTCTGGCGAGGACGAGGAGGAGCGGAGCCAGCATGCCGAGAAGCAGATGGCCCACCATGTGAGCGCGGAAATCTACAAGCGCCTGCTCTGCCAGAGGGCCGATGACTGCACTTCCGGCACATACCACACCAAGAGAGAAAAGGATAGAGCGGTGCACCGGCCATTTCTGCAAGTGACGGGAACGGCTCGACATGATAGCCGCACTTATGTACAAAACGATAAGCAGCAGAAAAGGGAGAATCAGGATAACATCAAGAAAAAGTCCGCCGCCATTATTCATGGGACGGATCCTCTTTTTTTTGTCTACGTTTTAGAAGGTATACTCCTCCTACAATCATGATCACGGCCGATATATTCCACACTAAGTCATAGGGAAGAACGTTTTCCACGTAACGGATCTGGTGCAGACCCATCAATTTATGCTGGATGATACCGTCATATAGCTGGAAAGCACCTGCTCCGACCAGCACGCCTCCCCACCAGCGGGACCAGTCCGTACCGTCCCTCCGTTGTATATCAGCCAAAAGAAACAACCCGCCGATCGTGGCGAACCAGCTGAAGGCATGGAAAAAACCATCTGAAATCAGACCGACATCGGTAGTCGATTGATCGTAGAAGTGATGCCAACGTAAGAGCTGGTGGAAAATCGTTTCGTCCAAAAACGCAGCGAGCCCGATACCGAACAGGAGTCCGGCCCAGACGTTTCGTTTAGAAAAAAGAGGGTTCGAACCCATAGATTTCTCCTCCCGTACTTGAAAATTCTTCCTAACAAGTACCCCTGTAGCCTGGCTTTTAAACGTACAGGGGAGGGTGAGGGATGAAATCATAGTCGGTCATGGTATAAAATATAAGCAGACAAAAAAGCATGAGCGGGGTGCGAAGCATGAATAAACGGGATGTAGATGATTACTTGCAGGAAGGTATATATGGAGCGAAGGAAACGAAACCTGGGGAACGGAGGCGCTTCCTGGGTACACTGCGGGAACGTGTGGTTCTTGTGCTGGATAAGGGCCAGGTGATGCAGAAGCAGGGGATGGATGAGTTGGCGGAGCAGATGGAAGAACACCCGGATGCAAAGCTTTTGTTGAACGGGGAGATCAGATATAAGTTCCGGAAGCCTTATTCCCGGCTGGCCGATCAGCACGGGATTCATACGACGTCCGTCTCTAATCAGGAAAATGATACGGATGTAGGAGTGATACTGACTGTCGATTATCCGATCGAAAAGGAAACGATTGAAGTCAAGACCGACATTCCTTCAAAAGAAACGAAAGACTCACCCAGGGGAAAAGGAGTGAAAGGGTTTCTGAAGTGGATCTTCAAACCGTTGAACTGATCTCCTGCTGCTTCTTCAGTTTTGAAAAAAAGTACCAAAGCATATGCTTTGGTACTTGATAAGCTTGATTCATTAAATGTGTTGAACCAGGCGGCTATGTGTTTTACCACAATTTGTACATTCCGTCCATAACTTTTCCACAATCTTTTCGGAAAACTCTTTCGGGACTATTTCCACGACTTTTTGTTCGTCATGAAAACATTGCACACAGTGGTTTTTAATGATAGAACCGATTTTGTATTGTTTCAAAGTCTTGCCTCCTCTCCTATGTGAAGGAGACAACAGTAGGAAAATATATAATAATATATCCGTGTATAAGTTTCAACCCTTAGGAAAGATGTTTTTGAAAGTCATATTTTCCGGGTAGATTTTCTGCATAACCACCTGATAAGGGGGAAGATCATGAGGGACAGAATTTCCCACAAAGAAATGGACCGGATTCTGAAAAAATTGGAAGACGATTATGTACAGGCGCTGAAAAACAACGACTCCGCTACGGTCGAGGATTTCATTGAACAGTTTCTGTATGATTCGTGGGAGTATAATGAAAAGAACTATCGAGAATATCAAGCTCGTCTTCAGCAGGTACGTAGAAGGCGATATCAACGTTCGTACCTTCGGCGGTGCTTTCAATGAGATGGTCGATCATCTCCAAAGGAAGCTTGAGAATCTCGATCAGAATGGGGATTATCCTGGGATCCATTCCGGAGAGGGGGCGTCCCTGCTCGTCGCTTTTGTGGACGGTCTTATCGTTCAGTATTATACAGGGGCCCACGATATCGAAGCACTGAATGATAAGACGCCGTTTCTGAAAAGCGTACTGTTGAACTCGTTACAATGAAAGATTGATGGAGAGAAGCTTCGGCTAACGGAAGAATACGGCGTATACTATAAGAGCTGTAATTATCACGAGAAACAGTAGCCCGGCACTTTTCCAACCTAACCCGGTCAATTTATCATATTGGTTCTGCTTCTCTCTCCTTCGTCTTTGTGTGTCCATTTGTTCTTCAACGGTTTCATTTTCTTTACTCATGTTAGACCTCCTTTAGATATTTCTACGGGATGGGTCGGCATGGAGTTTCAGTTTTGGCCAATTTTTTCAGGTACCGCGATTATGAATAAACGGACACTTCCCTTCAATCGGAGTGATATCATCGCCGATGAAAGATTGCTTCCACTCATTGTGATCGGGATCGCCGAAGTGGCTGATATCCGGGTGTTTCGGCAGCTGATCCCATTGTTCCACGCGTGCTCTCACTTTTTCGCGGGACATGATGCCGCCTTTCTCCGTTCCTTCGAGTCCCTGAAAAATCTTACGTGGTTGGAAGCCGAGAATCATGCTGTTGCCGAGATTCCTCGTTTTCCGCTGTTTGTAGGCAGGTGCGTTTCCGAACGTAAAGATCGGCTCGCCGGCGAAATGGAAGTCCCACAGGTGATGCTCCGGGTCTCTTGGAGCTCCTGAGGGCCACGGTTTACGGTCGTTTTCGTGCAGGTACTGGAGGACTTCCCAAAAATGTTCTCTATAGTAATCGAGTGACATTTCCTCTGTTTCCGGTTCGACGAAAATGAAGAGACCGTGGCGCAGCGGGTCTGGCTGCTTGAACAAATCGAGGAAGCGTTCAACGGTATCCGGGAAGTGGCTCCAGTCATCGTGTTCAAGGAATGTGTAGCGCAGCTCCCCTTTATGCTGGGCACGCATGCCGAAGAAGCAGGGGAAAGTGGGGTCTGTGACGATAGAGCTGAACGTCTCGTATTCATTCCGGAACCAGCGGGGCAGGGCGTCAGTTTCTTTATTGGATTCGATGAACTCTTTTGTCAGCAGATGGGAAGCTTTGCTGTCGATCATGAGCGGGAACACTCCTTTGAAATAAGTTGGAATTTAGTTACGAATACCCTTATTCATATTTTGTGAAACAGTATGTACTTTTCCGGAAAAAGAGGGACTTGCGTTCCATGAGTGAGAATGATATAGTAAATAAACGAACTAAATCGTAACGATTACGGTTTAGTTTTTGCTTGATTTAAAAGAGACAGCCGGACAGGTGTGTTTCTTTTAAATCGTAATCATTACTATTCAAGGAGGTTCCAATATAAATGGCTAAGAAATCCAAGATAGTCAAAGAGAAGAAACGCCAGGAGATGGTCGCTAAATACGCAGACTTAAGACAAGAACTGAAAGATAAGGGTGACTACGAAGCACTGCGTGAACTTCCGCGCGATTCCTCTCCTACACGTTTGACAGGACGGTGTGAAGTGACGGGAAGACCACGCGGGTATATGAGGAAATTCGACATGTCCCGTATCGCTTTCAGGGAATACGCTCATAAAGGTCAGATTCCCGGTGTGAAAAAAGCCAGCTGGTGATTTTGTGTCAGTTTTGAAGTGAAGGATGTCATAGCTCTGGAGACAGGCCGGTTATAAAACCGGTTATAATTAAACCCACAAACCGTAATGATTACTATTTAACGCGTAGTCATTGCGGTTTGCAAGTACATATGCAAGGAGAGGGGAAAAGATCATGAATAAAGTTTGGAGTATTATTGTTTTAGTGGTGCTGATGCTGGTATTAGCAGCTTGTGCAGGAGAGGGTTCCGATAACAATCAGGAACAGAAAGAGTCAAAAGACGAGTTGAAGATTTTCACGACCGTATATCCGCTTCAATTTTTCGCTGAGCGTATTGCCGGAGACCGTGCGTCGGTTGAATCGATACTTCCTCCGGGGGCAGACTCCCATACGTACGAACCGACTTCCAGGGAGATGGTGGAGATCGCTGAAGGGGACGCCTTCATTTACAATGGGGTCGGACTGGAGACATACGCAGAGCAGATTTCAGAGTCTCTTGAGTCGGGAGACGTACGCATCATGGAAGCGGCGGAAGGGATAGAGTTGCAGGAACATATCCATAGTCATGAAGAACATAACCATGGTTCAGACGAGAGCGGTCATGAAGATGTAGAGGGTCATGGAAAAGAAGACGAGGAGGATGCCCACGCAGGTCATAACCATGGAGACCAGGATCCACACGTGTGGCTCGATCCTTTGAAATCCATAGAACTTGCCGGGAATATCAAAGACATGCTTGTAGAATTGAAGCCAGGACAGGAAGAAGTGTTTCAGGAAAATTATGAAGAGTTGAAAGAAGAGCTTCAGCATCTCGACGAGGATTTCCACAAAGAACTGGAACAGTTGCCGGGAGATAAGATTGTTGTGTCGCATGCAGCTTACGGCTATTGGGAGAAGGCGTATGGATTGGAACAAATTGCGATTTCCGGTCTTAGTCCTGTGAACGAGCCCTCTCAGAAAGAATTGGAGTCCATTGTTGAAACAGCTGAAAAACATGGTTTGAACCACGTATTCTTCGAGCAGAACGTGACTCCGAAGGTAGCGGAAACAGTTAGAAAAGAAATCGGAGCTGAGACTTCACGTATCCACAACTTGTCTGTACTTACCGAAGAGGATATCGATAAGGAAGAAACGTATTTCACATTGATGAATCGTAATCTGGAGCGGTTGAAAGAAGCTTTATCCAAGTCTTCTTCAGAATCAAGTGAATCTTCCGGGACAGAAGAACATGGTCATAGTCATGAGCATAGTGAGGATGAAGAATAGAAAAGTATCTGCGATTAGACATATTCCGCATTTGTGCACCGTTCAGATATGAAACCCTTACGTAAGCAACATATTCAAGGCTGACAGAACCGAGGAGAAGTGGTGTCCATATTTTTGTGCACCGCTTTTTTCTTAGGCTCCGTTCTCGTTCATGGCTGGTTTATATCTCTACGGTTGGAAGCTTACCGCGGGTATCTCCCCTTTCACTCTGAAATCAACAACCGGATTAAACAGAGCATTTTATAAAAAATCAATGTTGAAATTAATTCCAGAAAAGGATAGGTTGTAAATAAAGACAAGGGATCATCGGAAGGAGGGGCAGGTGGTATGAGTGCGTTATGGCTGAACATTGGCAGCCTTCTGCTTGGAGTGTTTGCCTGGAGCTTACCTATCATTAATCTTTTGAAGGAAAGAAAGTCGGATGAAAATCAGTTGCTGGTTGCTGTGACAAGTTTAAGTGCATGTGCGATTTCTCTTTGTCTTCAGATGTATTACACTTATCATAAATTGATCATCGAGGATTGGGCTGCTCTGATGGATACGATGGCGACGGTAATCTATGCAGCTTCGGTTCTCGTTGCCGTTACAGTGTTTTTGAACGTCGTAATGGTCGTCAAATTCCGAAATAGATACTATGAATAGTGGAGGCTTGTTATGAACAACGAATTACATAGAACGAAGAAAGCCTGGGTTCTCAGTTTGTTACTTCTCTCCTTGTTTTCTGGCTGTATGAAGTCAGAAAGTAATTCTGAAGAGAACTACTATTTTTCCTTAACAGGAGAAAGTGAGACATGGGAAGTCGATGGCTATGAAATGGTGGTTCAGCAGGATGAGTTCAAAGTAGGCGATGGAAAGATAACAACCAAAAAGGGAGACGGGATCACCGCGGATTTTTTTGGTATGGAAGTACATGCTGTACATAATGGCAACGATACAATCATCCATAGGAAATCTTCAACGGGGGAAGATCAGAATATTTCACAAACTGAAACGGGCAGTCTCGAAGGGGGAAGGGCCGATTTTTCCAGTGAAAAAGATTATGCTGAGCAGCTAGAAGATGTGTACATGCTGGTTACATGGTCGAAAGATGGTGAAGAAAGAGAAGAAACAATCGACTTATATGATGGCTAGTGTTTCTTTTGGAAAGGCTACCCTGAAAATAAACAATTAGCATGAACGTCTTTGTTTAAGCGGGTCGTTGATTTTAGGAACGAAGGGTGGAGACGCCTGCGGGAGAAGCATGAACTCAAAAATCACCGGAAGCGAACGTAGGGAGATTCCGGAAGTTTACGTCATGCCCACGGCCGGTTTTCAAGGGGAAGGAAAAAAACGATAGTAGAAAGGACAACTCTTTGGTAGGAGCTGTCCTTTCTTTTGTAAACTTTGAATATCCAGGAATTTATAAGTCCTGAAATCCTTCTGCAAATTTCTCCACCGTGTAAGCCATGCGATTCCCCGGAAGCACACTTTCCAGGGAAATCGTCACGAAACAATCGTTTTTCACGGCCTCGAGCTCGGAGAGGATAGGATGATTTTTGAGATCCCGGATTTTGTTATCGACAGATGGAGCATCGTAATCGTGAATCACAATCACGTCAGGATCGCGTTCCAAAATCTCTTCATAACCGACGGTCATCCACTGTTTGTCCGTAATGTCGTCGAAAATGTTCCTGCCGCCAGCCTTTTCAATCAGGCGGGTTTCGAAGTTCGGTCCTCCTGCAGTGAATACACCTTCGCCGCCGCTGTCATAGACGAGAACATCCACAGGTTCGTTGTCCGCGACACGTTTCTCCACATCCGCTATCCGTTCCTGCTGTTCAGTGATGAAGGCCTTTGCCTTTTCTTCCACATCGAAAATTTTCCCGAGGCCTCTGATCTCTGTATATGTCTCTTCCAGGGTGGAGGCTTTGTTCATATAAGTCTGCATGACATATTGTTCAAGCTCGGTTACATCGAGCCCACTTTCCCCGAATTCCCAGCCGATGCCGTAAATGAAGTCTGCTCCACTTGCGATGACGGCTTCTCTCGTGGCAGGGCCGTATGTGAGTTCCGGCACCTTATTATAAGCTTCTTCATATTGAGGTAGGGGACCGCGGCTGTGGTTGTCGAGACTGTTGCCGATGATGCGATCACCGAGACCTAGGGCGATCAGGAGCTCCGTCGTATTCGGTCCGAACGTTAGGACAGATTGCGGAGGCTCTGGAACGGTGACCTTTCTGTCATAGTTGTCGACAGACACAGCCTCCTCGTCCGTCGGTGCGGCTTGATCGGCTTCAACGTTGCCGCAACCGGCAAGAACCAGTGTGATAAGTATTAGCATCCATACTTTATATTCAAGCTTCATACATGGTCGCTCCTTTGACAGGGGTATAGCCAGGGACATAAGTGATGGAAACTTTTCCTGTCTCCGGGTGACGACGAACGTCCGCTTCGATGTCGTAGACCTCGCGCAGATTCTTCGCTGTCAACACCTCTCCCGGAGAGTCGGATACGTAAATGCGGCCATTTTTCATAAGGTAGATCCTGTCGCAGTAGAGGGCGGCGAGATTCAGATCATGGATCGCTGCAAGTACGGTTGTGCCCAAGTCTTTGAACGTATCGAGGAACTTCATCTGATGATGGACATCGAGATGATTCGTCGGCTCATCCAGAATAAGCAAGTCCGTCTGCTGGGCAAGAACGCGGGCGAGGAGGACACGCTGTTTTTCACCGCCGGAGAGGTGAAGGAAGCTTTTGTCTGCCATCCCGAGCATATTCACGTGGCGTAGAGCGTTCTCCACAATGATTTCGTCCTCTTTTGTATCACGCGACCACGGTTTTTTATGTGGGCTCCGGCCCATGGCGACGATGTCTTTCACTTCGAAATCGAAGGGTAGGGAGTTATCCTGAGCGACGACACCGATTTTTCGGGCGAGGTCTTTGTTTTTCAACGTACTGATCAGCTCCCCGTCCAGGCGGATGGATCCCGATACGGGTGTGAGGGTGCGATAAATATTTTTCAAAAGTGTGGACTTGCCACTCCCGTTCGGACCGAGGACGCCAACGGGGACTTCTTCCGGTGCGATGATCATCCGTGCAGCGACATCGGCCCAAACGACGAAGATGCCTCCGAGAAAAGCGCTGACCGGGAGAACACGTCGATGGTTCGCTCCGACGAGTAATCTCGTGATGTGAGGGGTCATCAGACCGACGAACCCGATAGCTCCGCTTACGGCTATCGTGACACCGGCAAGCAGGGAAGCGACGAGGACGAGCATCGTCTGCAGCAGTGGTACGTTGAAGCCGAGTGTCGCCGGTGTTTCATCCCCCGTGAGCAGTGCGTTCAGAGCGCGGTGATTAGTCAGCAGGATACTCATTCCGGCAATGATGGCGATCGTAGGCAGCGTGAGATATTCCCACCTGGCACCTGCGAGGCTTCCTGCCATCCAGAACGAAGTATTATGAAAGCCGAGGGCGTTCGGCGCACTGAGAGTGATGAAGCGTGTGATCGCCTCCATCGTCAGTCCGATCGCCACTCCTGAGAGCAGAAGCTGATTGATGTTGATACGCCCATCGACCCGGGACAGGAAAAAGACGAGGGTAATGACAAAAAGTGCTCCGAAAAATGCGCTGATCGACAGGGAATACGTCCCGAGAAAAGAAAAAGTGCCGAACAGCATGCCGAGTGTGGCAAACGCGGAAGCTCCCGAGGAAACTCCGAGGATAAAAGGGTCCGCCAAGTGGTTTCGGACGAGTGCCTGCAGTGCGACTCCGGTTACAGACAGGGAGGCGCCGACGATGAACCCGAGCAGGACACGAGGGAGTCTCAGTCCGAGGACGATATTTTCTTCGAGTTCCGTACCTGTGTACTCGAACCCGGGCAGCCGACTGAGAAGGACGTCGATCACCGTAACGGGGGAGAGGGAAGTCGATAATTAGTTTTCCTGATAAACAAATTAGGTGAGAGGTTAGGATTGTTTCATAATTCGTAGCTTACCCTTAAAATAAACAATTTTGATGTGTGATGCTGCAAATAAATAGTATGAACGTCTCTGTTACTTGTGGTTGATGCTCATTCTTATCGATCAGTGACTCTTCCGTCCTCCATACGCACGACCTGATCAGCGAAAGCGAGCATCTCTTCTTCGTGGGTGACGAGAAGAGTCGACATTCCTAGTGAAGTTGTCATGTCCTGCAGAAGGGTCATGACCTCCATAGACTTTTTTGAATCGAGACTGGCTGTAGGTTCATCAGCGAACAGTACAGCGGGCCGGTGGATGACCGCACGGGCGATAGCGGCCCGCTGTTTTTCTCCTCCTGATAGAGAAGAAGGGTAGGAGTTCTGGCGATGAGAAAGACCGACTCTACGAAGAATCGAATCGATGTCTTTTTTGCACCCCTGTTTTCCGGACACTTCAACCATCATCTCGAGCTGCTCCTCCACGGTGAGAAAAGGAACAAGATGCGAAGACTGGAAGATGAAGCCGAACTCTTCAGCGCGCACCTTCCGTAAATTCTTTTCTCGTAAACTGGCCAGATTCTCTCCCTGGAAGAGGATTCTCCCGGAAGAAGGTGTTTGAAGACAGGCTGCAATAGTGAGTAGTGTACTCTTCCCGGACCCGGAGGTGCCAGTGAGGGCGGTTACTCTTCCTTTCTCGAGACTGAGGTTCACCCCTTTTAGTACTTCCTCTTCGATATCCCCGCTTTGGAACGTTTTCCTTATGTCTTTTAATTGGAATGTAATCATATTATCCCTCTCCTTGCTGAATTGCTTCCAGCGGTTTTATTTGTCTGATATGCAGGCCGGAAAGTGTGGAGCCGAGGAAACCGACGGCGAAAAAGAGTCCGGCTAGCCAGAGCGTCGTTTCTAATGGAAGGTCGTAGGGCATTGTTTCTGGTAAGAGAAAACTTGCTACCTGACTGATGATCACGGAAAGTAGAACCGATAAAAAGGTGATCATCAGCATCTGAGTCCACATCATGATGAACAAATCACGGGTGTGGAAACCGATTGCTTTCAGGATTCCGAACATGCCGGTTTTCTGCACGTTCATCATGTAGAAAAAGATGGCGAACAACATGCCACTAATCAGAACGAGGAACCACAGGATCATCGACAAAGTCATCTGTTCTGCCTGGTAGCTGGGGATCGAAGCCAGGAACTCTTTTTTCGAAAAGGCGTCGAGTCCTTTGATATCGACGTTCTTACTTGTGTACAAGACCTGCTTCTGATCCATCCGGAACATAGTCCTGAAATCTTCCGCATTGGTGAAGGCAACAGGCGCATGGCTAAACCTTTCATTGTCTACGAAACCTGATACTACAAGGCTCCTCCCGCTCTGCGGATGTTCGAGGTCCTCCCCTGCTGTGACACCTTCCTGTTTCAGCGACTGATCCACAAAAACATGACCTTCCTGTACGTCCGGAAAATGGGAAGGTGCAGTGGTAGTGAAGAATGCGAGGGAGTGTTTCTGTGTACCTGTTTCAAGTGCCCCCATTTGCACGGAAAAAGCGAAACTTTCGTCCTCTGTGTTCTCCTGAATAGTTTCTTCTTCGATGAGAGATTGTGTGTAAGAGCCTTCTGCTTCCTCGCTCATGTGAAAAGTTCCATCCGGCAAATTCCTGATCGAAGCCATGTTGTCTTCTGAGAGGCCATTGGATAGCCCGGACAGAAGAAAAACAAGCAGACTGATAAGAAATACGACGGCACCGATAATCAGGAATCTTGTCTTATTCTTTTTCATTTCTTTGAGAGCCATATTCATAGGGATTCTTCCTTTCTGTAAATTAGGATAAAAATAACCTTTTGTTCGCTTCACTGATAAAGATACATCAGTAAGGTGAACAAAAGGTTAACGGATTATTACAAATGAGGGAGGAAAACAACGAAAGTCGTTCCCTCTCCGGGTGAGCTGTGAATGGAAACTTCTCCTTGGTGAAGATCAACGACTTCTTTTACAATCGCCAGACCGAGACCAGTACCTTCAGTTGTTCTTGACCTGGCCGGGTCGGCACGATAGAAACGTTCGAATACCCTCGATGTTTCTTCTGTTGACATTCCGATCCCTTCGTCCTTTACAGTAACGGTTACACCTTTTTCTGCGTTTTCCAATGAAACGGAGATAGTGCCGCCTGGGGTGCTGTATTTGATGGCGTTACTGAGCAGATTCTCCCATACTGTGTAAAGTAAATCTTCGCTCCCAGCATACCCCCCTTCTTCCAAGGAGTAAGTGAGAGCTAGACCGGATTCGTTGATTCGCCAATGATAGCGATGGAGTAAGTAAGTCAGCTGGTCTCTCAAATCAAACGTCTCCCGTGGCAGGTGACCATCTTTATTTTCGATGGAGGAAAGAAGGAGGAGTTGCCGGGAGAGGATGGAAAGGTGTTCCGCTTCTTCCTGGATAATGCGGATATGTTCCTTTTTTTCTTCTTCTTCCAGCTGGTTTTTTTCTAGAGAATAGCTGTAGCCACGGATGTTCGCAAGCGGCGTTTGGATATCGTGGCTGACGTTGGTGACGAATGTCCTCCTCAGCCGGTCGACTTCACTGAGGCGGCCGATCATCGAGTTAAAGTTCCGGGCTAGTTGTCCGATTTCATCTTTCCTCTGAATATCCGGTCGCACGTGAAAACTTCCTTCCTGTATTTCCATCGTCGCTCGGGAAAGTTTACGGATCGGAAGGATAAGCATACCAGACCACGCAAGCATCGCTAATAGGCTGACCGTGATTATGATACCTACCATTTGTCCGAGAAGAATATGAATTTCATTGAACAGAAGTTTGATGTCAGGGCGGAGGAACAATGCATATTGCTCTCCATCAAGCGTGAGCGGCACCCCAACTGAGTTTTTCAGTTCATTAGCGAAAAAACCAGTAACAAAAATTTCACCAGGAAAATTCTCCATGCCGTGGTAAGTATCGCCATTTCTGACTTGTTCCACAGTGTTTTTCGGAAGGGTGTTTTCGTCGAAAGATTCTCCGAAAAATCGTGAACTTCCTGGACCCGCAAGGTATAGCTGGTAACCCGTATCGGCAGTATGGGAGAGATAGATATTCGGTTCTTCTGTCGTTTCCGCATAGGAGGCAATGGACCGGGCGATTTCCGTATTTTTTTGGTCCGTTTCAAGCTTCAGATTGTTTTGATAGTAAATATTGGAAATCAGAAAACCGATGAGGGAACTAAGGGTCATAATGGTAAGCGTGATTATGAGAAACTTAGTATACAGTGATTTCATATCTCTTTCACTTCCAGTCTGTAACCGACACCACGCACTGTTTGGATGGAAACAGCACTAGTAAGGGGGGAGAGGCGTTCTCTCAATCGCTTGATATGTACGTTCAGTGTACGTTCGTCTCCTTCGAAATCAATGCCCCACACGTGTTCGATGAGGTGGTCCCGGCTCAAAACCCTATTTGGCCGAGAAGCTAGAAGTGCGAGAATTTCGAATTCCTTGAGAGGTAACATCAGGTGGGTATCGCCGATTTGTACATTATAGTTGCTGAGTTCTATTTTCATATCACCTGCAATCAGCGTTTGCATGCTTGGTCGATCATAGCGTCTTAGAACCGCTTCTGTACGGAACAAAAGCTCTTTCGGTTCGAAAGGTTTCACGATATAGTCATCCGTACCAGCTCGGTACCCAAGTTCCTTGTCATGGAGTTCTCCTTTCGCTGTCAACAGAATAACAGGGAGCCCGTAATTCAGACGGATAGTCCTTGTAAGAGAGTAGCCATCCATCCCCGGCATCATGACGTCGATGATGGCGAGATCTATGACTGTCTCTCCAAGTATATTCTGTGCTTCTTCTGCATTTGCAGCCATGAATGTACGATAGCCAGACTGCTGAAGAGTATGTGATACAATCTTTCTTATATAAGAATCATCATCTGTAATCAATATCGAAGTCATCCTTATCATCCTTTCACTTTCTAGAATAACTCAAAAAAGTGAACAAAAGGTTAACGGATTCAATATCAATTGAAATAATTTTAAGTTGATTGACAGAATTAGGGTATTGAAGGATAGTGGAAGAGAGTAGTATTCTACTCGTAAAATCGAATACGTCCGGTGGTCGCCTGTAGAAGGCGTGAATAGGGAAGTCCGGTGAAAATCCGGCGCGGTCCCGCCACTGTGTAGGGGAGCTCTATACCGATCCACTGTCCTCGCGACGGGAAGGGGTAGAGAGCGTGGAACCTGAGCCAGGAGACCTGCCACCGGAGCGAACACGAATTCCTACGGGAGAATAGGAGGAAGAATTACATGGAAGCATTACCAGTGAAGACTTCAAAAATGACGCAGACGAGGCTCGTTTTTCCACCCGATACGAACCACATGGGTACGATCTTCGGCGGGAAAGTACTTGCTTATATTGATGAAATTGCTGCCCTTACGGCTATGAAGCATGCCAATGCCGTGGTAGTGACAGCGTCGATCGACTCAGTGAACTTTCTTTCTGCTGCGAAAGTGGGAGAAGCGCTGACGTTAGAAGCCTGCGTAACAAAGACCGGGCGGACATCGATGGAAGTGTACGTGAAGGTATATGCCGAAGATTTTCTGCAGGGAGAACAGAAAGTGACGACGGAATCTTTCCTGACGATGGTAGCCGTCGGAGAAGACGGTAAACCGGTATCTGTCCCGGAAGTAATTCCGGAAACTAAAGAAGAGAAGGAGCTTTATCGAACCGCCGCCGATCGGAAAAAGGAACGGGAAAGGAAAGCTCGCATAAGTATATAGAGCAATGAAGCCAGGTCCCCGAGAAGGGCCTGGCTTCATTTTCATTAATCCAGATTTTTTTTGCAGAAGTACCAGTCGACACATTCGTAGGAGTCGTCATTTTCACGGGCTCTTGCGTCTTCGACCGTTTTCGGAGGAGAAGCTACGATTTTATCTCCTTTTCTCCAATCTGCAGGGGTCGAGACACCGTGTTCATCCGTAGTTCTCAATGCTTCGACGAGACGGAGGATTTCATCCATGTTCCTGCCTGTAGTAAGTGGGTAATAGATGACAGAACGGATAGTACCTTTATCATCAATGACGAAAACGGCACGGGACGTTTCTGTACCATTACTTTCCGGCGTGATCATTCCGAATTTCGTAGCCACTTGTTTGTCGAGGTCGGCGATGACCGGGAATTCGATTTTTGTGTCGAAATTCTCTTCGATGTTACGAATCCAGGCGATGTGAGAAGTGACACTGTCCACACTCAGTCCGAGTAATTCTGTGTTCATCGCACGTAAATGATCGTAGATTCCCTGGAATGCCACGAATTCAGTTGTGCATACCGGAGTGAAGTCAGCCGGATGGGAAAACAGAACGAACCATTTCCCCTTGTAATCATCGAGCGACAGTTCTCCGTGAGTCGTTTGAGCGGTGAAATCAGGAGCTTTTTCACCTATACGTGGTAAGCCGTAGCGTTGTTCCTCTTCAGCGTAAGTATTCTCTTCCATCATTAATCCCTCCAAGTGAAGTATTCCGCTCTTTCCGGAACGGTTTCCATAGGACTCATACCCTGTACCGTTCTCTTCAAACTATCTTAGCACCCTTTGGAGAGGATGAAGGGCTTGATGATAAGGGATGGAGAAATTTTGAAATGTTTGTGACATTAGATGAAACCTTATTTATTCCTTAAAGTTTATTTTTGGAAGAAGTTACCCGGGAGAAGTTGTGTTTACAGGGCGAAAAAATCAGGAAATTTACCGCCTTTATGATAAAATAGGAGTAAGAAGTTTTGGTAGCAGAAAGGACGTTAGTTGTGAAAGATCAGCGTATTTTGGAACTAATCCGAGAAAATCCATTCATCACCCAGCAAGAGCTTTCAGAAAAACTGGGACTCTCCCGTTCCGCAGTGGCGGGTTATATTTCCACCCTGACGAAACGGGGGGAAATCGTAGGGAGAGCGTATGTATTAAAGGAAGAATCGAAAATCACCTGTATCGGCGGGGCGAACATTGACCGGAAAACCCGCACTCTCTCCCCTGTACAGTACGGGACCTCGAATCCAGCTTCTTCCGTGCAGGGATGTGGAGGAGTAGCGAGGAACGTTGCGGAGAACCTTGGTAGACTCTCGAGTGACGTCTCTCTGATCACCCTGACCGGGGACGAGCAGGACGGGGCATGGCTGTTAAAGGAAACGAAGGAACATGGGGTGGACGTTACCCAATCGATTACGGTAAATAATGAGAAAACGGGTACGTACACGTCGATTCTCGATGAGTCGGGAGAACTTGTTCTTGCAGTCGCTGATATGAATATCTATGAGCATTTCTCCCCGGAACTGTTGGAGGCACGCTGGTCGCATATCGCATCCTCTGAAGTCATCTTCGCCGATACGAATCTTCCGGAAGTGACACTTTCCTATTTGATTGAAAGAGTGGAAAAAGAAGAGCGTTCCTTGTGGGTGCATACCGTTTCTACGCCGAAAACGAAGCGGCTACCACAAAACCTGAGCGGCATCGAAGTACTTTTCGTAACACGCGAAGAAGCGGCGGAACTGACGGAGACGGAGATTCATAGCATGGAGGAATGCAGAAAAGCTGCGGAATTGCTAAGCGGACGGGGAGTATCGAACGTCATCATCCATCTTGAGACCGAGGGAGTGTTTGTCAGACAAAATTCCGGCGAAGAAGCCTTTGTGGAGCCTTCGGTGGAAACATGGGTAGATGGTACAGGAGTGAAAGAAGCGTTCATCGGAGGCATGCTTTTCGGACGCACTCATGAGAAATCTTTTCATGATTCTGTTCGAGTCGGGATGGCGGCATCCAATCAGACGTGGCAGACGGAAGAGACAGTAGCTGACCTGACTACCGAACAGCTGAATGAAAACATACGAAACTGAGGAGGTTTTTTATGGAAACATTTGCAGAATACTTGGATTCCCTGACAGAACCGGAACAGAGGGACAGAGTCGAAGAGGTGCTCACGTGGGTGGAGAACGAGTTTCCTCAACTGAAGGAAAGGGTCGGCTGGAACCAGCCCATGTTCCTCGACCATGGCACTTATATCATAGGCTTCAGCGTGGCAAAAAATCACATGGCTGTCTCTCCGGAGAAGGAGGGAATAGAGCACTTTTCGGAAGCGATCAAAGCTGCTGGATATGATCATACGAGGATGCTCATGCGAATCCCTTGGACGAAGCCTGTGGACTATGAGCTATTGCGAGAGATGATTTCTTTTAATATCGAAGACAAGAAGGATTATACAACGTTCTGGAGATGAAAAAAGGTACCTAGAACAGAACGTATAGCAGAGGTGCAAAAACGAATATTCGAAGAAAAACACGGAGACTCCTATGGGAACAGCACGAGCTGAAGATCCAATGGATCAAGCCATTGGCTTGATCCATTCAGCTGAGGCCGGGCCCATGGAAAACGACGTGTTTTTTCTTACGCATGGTTTCATAAAAGATTTTAAACGTAAAAACAGTTTTTGTCCCAAACTCCATTAAATCATGGTGTCATCGTTTCTCCGTCTTCCGGAACGATCACATTCGAGATACCTTTACCGGAAAGCGAAGAACGTAATTCTTCTCTCGACAAGGTCCAGTGGTTCACTGCTTCCATATGGACGACGATGATCTCCGATTCCGGAGATTTCTTTTGCAGAAGATGGATATCCTCTTTGTTCATGACGAGCGCCCCTTCGTCGAACTGATTATCCCCGCCATTAGCGACGATGACATCGGGCTCATGTTTGCGGATTTCTTCCTCCACCGCTTCGTACCACACCGTATCTCCGGATACATATATATCTTGTCCTCAATCAGAATCCCGGACAGAGTAAGTGAGTGTGGAGTGACGTCTTTTTCTCCGGTAGAGTGAGGAATGTGCCCTTCCTGCGGATGGGAAGCGAAGCAAATGGAAACAAAAGAATAGCATTGCCGCGTTTAGGATGTTCTATACAAACTATATAAACTTTACAGAAAAATACGACGGATTTTGTCGGTTGAGAAGAGCGAAGAAAGTGAGTATCTTAGAATACGTTGTTGCATTTATCAAACACCGTTGAAAATAAGAGATAGAAGCTGTGTCAGCAGGGATACATACAAATTTTTATTGAAGGAGTGAATGTACATGTTGAATTTCACTAAGAGAAAACTCGGGCTCGTGTCCGTGTTGTCGCTTTCGCTCGTCGCTGCAGGTTGTGGCAGTGGAGACGACTCGTCATCCGGAAACAGCGAAGGGGAAAGCGAAACGAGCGTAAGTGAAGAAGTGGAGCATACGATTGTGGGGATCGAACCGGGAGCCGGAGCTACTGTTGCGACGGAAGAAACGGTGGAGACATACGATTCGTTGAACGGCTGGGAGCACGAACAGTCTTCCACAGCAGCTATGCTCACGTCCCTCGGGGATGCTATTGAAGAAGAAGAGCCGATCGTCGTTGTAGGCTGGTCTCCTCATTATATGTTCGCCAAATGGGATCTGAAGTATCTTGAAGACCCGGAAGGCTCCTACGGTGGTTCCGAACAGATTACCACACTGGCACGCACTGGATTCGAAGAGGAGAACACGGGAGCCTATCAGATCCTGGAAAGAATCGGATGGGATATTTCCACTCTCGAGGACCTGATGCTTCAGGCACAGGATGCTTCGGTCGAAGAAGTGGCTCAGAGCTGGATCGACGACAACCAGGATAAAGTGGATGAGTGGCTCGCCGATGCTCCTGAAGGCGACGGAGCTACGGTAGATCTTGTATTGACTCCATGGGATTCCGAGCGTCTGACTGGTAATATGGCGAAGCTCGCCCTCGAACAGCATGGGTATGAGGTGAACCTGACTCCAGTCGATCCTGCGATCGTTTTTGAATCGGTAGCGACAGGAGACTCGGATGCGACACTTGCTGCGTGGTTGCCAAAAACGCACGGAAGTTTCTATGAAGAGCATAAAGAAAATCTCGTCAAAGTGAATGAAGCGATCGACGGGGCGAAAATCGGCCTTGCTGTTCCTGAGTACATGGATATCGAATCCATTGAGGACCTTGAGGCAGCTGAATAATTGATAATACGCGCGGAGCCTGAATAGGGCTTCGCGTTTTTTCTCGGATGATTTTGTGAGGGGCTCACCAGAAAAAAAGAGTGCTGAACACCTCATAAATTGATGGATAGTGGTGTTCAGAAGGTGTGAATACCCGCGAGCACCTCAAAACTGAGTTTTTTAAGGTGCTCAGTGGTCTGATCTTTCTGCGAACACGGCATAAAGTCGATCAAAATGAAAAAGTACATAGTGATAGTTCGCAGAGGAGCTCTGTATTTGATGTGATTAACGGAGAATTAGGCATATATGGTATTCTGTAATCAGACAGAAACGTACGAATCCAGACAGGAGGCGCAAAATTGGCTAAAGGAAAGAAGAATCAGAAAAAACCTCACAACAGACAGAAAGCTGAAAAAGGCAGACCGCCACAGCAACAGCCGAAGACGACGGAAGTGACGTGCACCGGACTCACTGATGATGGCAAAGGCATCGCTACGTGGAAAGGGAAGCGGCTTGAAGTCCCTCATCTTCTTCCGGGAGAAAAAGCGGAAGTCGCCGTTCCTAAACGCGGGCCTGCTAAAGTCGTGAAGATTCTCGAAGCGAATGAAAACCGTCAGAAAGCTCCGTGCCCGTACTTTTATGAGTGTGGAGGTTGTCAGATCCAGCATATGACTCAAACTGCCCAGTATGATTTCAAACAGGGTGTGGTCGACCGGCTCATGAAACCGTTCGGCAAACCGGAGCCGATTATGACGATGGAGGAGCCGTTCGGGTACCGCAACAAAAACACGATGACGTTCGGGGAAGGGAAGAAACGGCAGGTCATCGGCGGACTGTATGCGGCCAACTCGCATGATCTCATCGAGGTCGATCGTTGTCTCATTCATGACCCGAAAGCAGACGCCATCATAGGGACGATCAAAAAGATGCTCAGCTCTTTTAAACTCCAGGCTTACAACGAAGATACCGGTCGCGGTTTCCTCCGTCATGTACTTATCAAAGTCGGTAAAACGAGCGGACAAGTCATGGTGGTTCTCGTCACCGGGACACCTGAATTCAAAGGGAAAAACAACTTTCTGAAGGCGCTACGTCGGGACCATCCTGAGATTACGACCATCATCCAGAACATCAATACCCGCAGAGACAGCATGGTGCTCGGCAATCAGGAAAAGGTGCTGTTCGGGAAAGGGTTCATCACGGATACGCTCGGCGGGCTTGAATTCGAAATCTCCTCCAGGTCGTTTTATCAGATCAACCCGGTGCAGACGGAGAAACTGTACGGAAAAGCTGTAGAACTCGCTGGTTTATCCGGAAAAGAAACGGTGATCGACGCGTATTGCGGCATCGGAACGATCGGACTGATCGCAAGCAAACAGGCGGGTAACGTCATCGGAGTAGAGATGAACAAAGGAGCGGTGAAAGACGCGATCCGAAACTCTAAGCATAACCATGTGAAAAACGCGCGTTTCCATCAGGACGACGCGGGCGAATTCATGACGAAAATGGCGGCAGCAGGGGAAAAGGCCGATGTCGTCATCCTCGATCCGCCGCGCAGTGGGAGTGATGAAGCTTTCCTTTCTAGTGTCGCGAAACTCGCGCCTAGTCGTGTCGTCTACGTCTCCTGCAATCCGGAAACACAGGCTCGGGACCTTCATTATCTGACGAAACAGGGCTATAATGTACAGGAAATCCAACCCGTCGACATGTTTCCTCAGACGTATCACGTAGAAACCGTGGTACTTTTGACAAAAAAATCCTGACGGAATTTCGTCTGGAAAGGAGTAACCCTTCGAATGGCCATCAATCATAGAAAATGCACCCGATGCGGTTCTTTGAATACTATGCCGATCATGTACGGGGAACCTAGCTATGAAGCTTTTCTCGAATCCGAACAAGGGAAATTCAAGCTGGGAGGCTGTATGGTGTCGCCGACTTCACCTGAGTATCATTGCAGAGAGTGTGGCAATGAATGGAACAGGGAAGATGCTGTCACTCACGCCTACGAACAGCTGCGTGGAATGAAAGCTGTCGTCGGAGGTTATCCGGATGGAAACTACGAGGTGGATATTGATTTTGAGGAAAGAAAGCTCGTCTGGAGTCATGAAGAAGAGAGTCACAAGATAGAATTGACTTCTTCCGATATCGAGCGATTGTTGTATGAGCTGAAGTGGCTGAATATACTGAACTGGCGAGCGGAGTATGTCGAACCCTTTTCTATGGATGGAACGAGCTGGCGTATCGAATTCAGACGAGACGGGAGAAATCTCAAAAAGCGTGGAGTGAATGACTTCCCAGAGGAATGGAAGGAATTTTGCCAGTTGATGAGGAATATGAGTGGCAAGGAGTTCCGGTGAAAGCTTGCGGCGTGTGCTTCTGAAATCATTGTATTCCTGAAGTAGTTGAAAAAGATGCAGCAAGGGGATCATTTTTCATTCACAAAATCTTTCACGAACGAAGATGTAGCGCTTTTTACGAAGATATCCGGAGATGAAGGGAGTCATCACCTTACCCCTGATGAACAGAGAAGGCTTGTGGTTCAGGGATTGCTGACTGCTACGTTGCCTACGAAAATAGGCGGGGATCATAACGTATTGGCACGGTCGATGACTTTCGAATTTATGCGTCCTGTGTTTACAGGGGATACGATCACTTCTGAAGTGACGATGGATCACCTTGAACAACATTCGGAGACGAGGTGGAACATTGAGGCTTCCTTTATGCGTCTAAACCAGAAAGGGAAAGAAGTGATGCGGGGAACCTTTGCCGGCGTGATTCTGGCCTGAATTTTCTTGAAGAGGGGGCGGTCCTATGAAGAAGGTGCAATTATCGATGGAAGAAAAGCAGCAATTCATCCAATTATTGAAAACACGCTTCGAACAGAACAGCGGACGTCATGAAGGTATCGAGTGGTCCGAGGTCGTGGAGAGGCTGGAGCATTATCCTGAAAAGTTGTCGATTCTTCACAACATGGAGCAGACCGGCGGGGAGCCGGATGTGATCGGTCGTGAAAAGAACACGTTCATTTTCGGAGACTGTTCCAAAGAGAGTCCCAAGGGTCGAAGGAGTGTCTGTTACGACCGGGAAGCTCTGGAATCGAGGAAAAAACATAAGCCTGCTATGAGTATGGCTGAAATGGCAGCGGACATAGGTGCTTCAATCATGACGGAACAGGAGTACCGCCATCTGCAGAAGCTCGGAGCGTTCGATACGAAAACATCGAGCTGGATCCGGACTCCGGAAGAAATCAGAGATCTTGGCGGGGCGCTTTACTGCGATCGCCGCTACGATACCGTTTTCGTTTATCATAACGGAGCGGAGTCCTATTATGCGTCCCGAGGTTTCCGTTGCACCCTGGACGTCTAGCTGTTTTCTTTCCCTTGCACTTTTACCCTGTACCTATTAAAGTATATATTGTTGAAAATCGTTGTTTTGATATGAAATGTAAGAGTGATATAAAAAGTCTTAGTCTGGGACCTCGCGTCCTGTTATAGAAAGGGTTCGAATGTACTATGAAAGATAATTTTTGGAATGAGTTGCCACGACCGTTCTTCGTTCTAGCTCCCATGGAAGCGGTGACGGATGTCGTGTTCCGACATGTCGTAAGTGAAGCAGCCAGACCGGATGTGTTCTTCACCGAATTCACGAATACGGACAGTTTTTGTCACCCGGACGGAAGAGCCAGTGTCCGGGGACGTCTGACGTTCACGGAGGATGAACAGCCGATTGTCGCCCACATTTGGGGAGATAGACCGGAGCACTTCCGGGAAATGAGCATAGGGATGGCCGAAATGGGCTACCGTGGTGTCGATATCAACATGGGGTGCCCGGCTCAGAATGTTGCGACAAAAGGAAAGGGCTGCGGCCTGATCACTCGTCCGGATGTCGCAGCGGAGATCATCCAGGAATCGAAAGCCGGAGGTCTGCCGGTCAGCGTGAAGACGAGACTCGGGTACACCCGTGTGGATGAATGGTACGACTGGCTGAAGCATCTGCTTGAGCAGGACATCGCCAATCTTTCCATCCACCTGCGTACGAAAAAGGAAATGAGTAACTACGATGCTCACTGGGAGCTGATTCCGGAAATCAAGCAACTCCGTGATGAAGTGGCACCGGAGACCCTCCTTACCATCAACGGAGATATTCCTGATCGTCAGAAAGGTCTTGAACTTGTGGAGAAATATGGTGTGGACGGGGTCATGATCGGACGCGGCATTTTCCATAATCCGTTCGCTTTTGAAACGGAGAAGAAAGAGCACACAAGTGAAGAACTGCTCGATCTTCTGCGCCTGCAGCTCGACCTTCATGATAAGTATTCAGAAGAACTGGAGCCGCGTGTCTTCAAACCTCTCCGTCGCTTTTTCAAAATCTATGTCCGCGACTTCCGCGGGGCGAGTGAGCTCAGAAATAAACTGATGAGTACCGAATCTACGGACGAAGTACGTGAGCTGCTTGATGAGTTTTGGGAAGAGAAGAATCAAGAAATGCCCGACGAAGAGCATGTATATGCTTCGAAATAATAGAGAGGAGAGCCTAAGCGCTCTTCTCTCTTTTTTTAGATAAAAATAACAATAATTGAGAAACGACGGCAAGAACAGGCAGTTCCAACAAAGGCCCAATCACTAATGCTAGAGCGATAAGGGGTTCGTTCGGGAAAGCAGTCATCGCGATAGCCAGGGCGATCGGAGAATTCCTGGCAAGGGTAGTCATATTCAGGCTTGTCTTCCATGTTTCCGGAAAATTCATGACTGAGCCTGCCAGTCTTCCGACAAAGAAGTTGACCACGAAAAATAGCAGTATCGGTATCATGATTTTCCATAACACATCCAGGTTTTCCATCAACAGCTCTCCTTGAGAGGCGAACATCGCGATGATTGCCAGGCTGAGGAGAATGATTGGCAATACGTTGATATTTTGAAGAAATCTTTTCTTTTGTTCGGTTCTCTTTCTTAGTAGAAATGTGGTCGCAAAAGACAAGAGGAGCGGAAGGAACAACACCACCAGAATGCTTTTTGCTAGGAAGGACAATTCGATGACTCCCGTCGTGCCCCCGAAAAGGAGAAGATAGAAGGGAAGCAGAATGATTTGCAGAATAAGATTAAGAGGCAAAATCGCTGTAGATAATGCCACGTTGCCTTTAGCGATTCCGGTGAATATCAGGTACCAGTCCGTACATGGAGTGACCATAAGCATGATGAACCCTATATATAAAGCCGGGTTCTCTCCCAGAAATATCGACGCCAAACCCCAGGCAAGGAACGGGGTCCAGAGAAAATTGATAAGCAGCGACACATACGTGAACCTTATGTTTTTGAATGAATGTTTGATATTTTCCAACGGCACCTGGAAAAACGTAATATAAAGCATGACCATCAGTAGTGGTACGAGGAAACTTTCTGCATTCCGGCTTACCATTTGGAACTGACCAAGACCCATTCCAATAAGGATAGCAACGAAAATTATGGGAGTATACAATTTTTCGATGATGTTCATAGGTTACCACGGCCTAACTGTTGAGATTGCAGTTATTTGTGATTTTAACACAAAAGCTTGTATGACAATCAAAACAGGAAATATATCTTCCGTTTTGATTTCCGGATTTTTGTTTTGTATAGTATGAAGAAGTGAAGGAACAGGAGGGGATCGTTGTGGGTACTGAGAAGTCACTGGAACCTTTGGATTTGATCGATTTGCTGAGTGAGCGACACGCTCAAATTCGAAAGCTCACCGAAAAAACTTGGAACGACAATAATGACATCTACATTTCGCATTCTGAATGGTATATAATGGCAAGAATCTATAATCATAGGCCGACTATTTCTTCTGTTACAAGAAACGTAGAAATCACCCGCCAGGCTACCCATAAATTCATAAAAAAGCTGGAAACAAAAGGGCTTGCAGAAACGCTGCCTGTAGAAAACAACAGAAAGGAGAAAAGTATTCAACTCACTGATTTTGGAGTGGAGTGTTATGATAAGTATGAAGTGATGAAAACGGAGCTGGAGCGAAGGATCGCAGAGACGATTGGGGAATATCAGGTGAGCGAACTGAAACAGCTTCTGAAAATGGAATGGGACCTGTAATGTCAGTAGTCAGGTTGTATTCTATACATACAAACAAGAGACATAAAAAAGAATGGCCCTGTGACATCAAGGGGCCATTCTTTTTTTAGATGGGAGTCGCAGTCACCGTACGGACGACTTTCTGTTCTACATCCTTCATCGTGACATCCAGAGCGAGGGCAAGCTCCCGGAAAAGGATATTGCCGGCAGCGTTAAGAAGTTTTTTATCCTGCTCATACAGTTTTTTTCCGACCAGCTCCGCTTCTGTCTTTTTTCGTAAAAAGGTTTTGAGGACCCGGACGATGTTTTTCCTGTCTCCGGCCCTCACAATTTCCGAATACTTCCGGAACCGTTGATTAGGGTGATCGATCCACTTTACCCCCGGCTCTTCGAAGGATTGCAGTAGATCTTCCGCTTGTTCTTTGTTCAGCATCTTTAACATCACGACTATCTCGTTGTCGGTAGGAATACTGATTTTTAAGTTTTGAGGAGTCTTTTCCAAAGGAAATAGGACATAATACGTCTTCGTTTCTCCAGCGAACGTCTTTTCACAAATATCATCCACACGGCAGATACCATGAGTTGAATAAATAAGCAGGTCACCGATAGAAAACATTGCATTTTCCTCCTAAATGTTGCAGCTACTTATAGTATACCTCTTTGTAAGTAATATTGTAAACTCAGTTGACTTTTTTGAGTATTTACAAACAAATGTCCTTTTGATAAACTTATGTTTAATAAGGGGCGTGATTTTATGAAGGAGCACCGGCAACCCATTGTATGCGTAGGCGGAGCTAATGTGGATAAAAAACTATATGCCAAAAATGAAATCGCTATCAAAACATCCAACCCCGTCTCCTCCTCGACTTCGGTCGGTGGGGTGGCGCGAAATATCGCGGAGAATCTCGGACGACTCGGAGAAGACGTAGTTCTACTGACAGCCCGGGGGGACGATGCTGATTGGCTGGAAATAAAGAAGAGTACGGAACCCTACGTGGATCTCAGCTATGTATTTGAAGTCACGGGTGCTTCCACAGGTTCCTACACAGCGGTGCTGGACCCGGATGGAGATTTATCATGCGCGTATGCAGATATGGATATTTTCGATTCGTTGACGATGGAGCGGCTGAAGGAGAATACAGATGTTATGAAAAACGCCAAGTGTATCATAGCCGACTTGAACTGTCCGGCGGAGGCCGTTCATTTTCTCAAGTCGTTTGCCTCTGAACACGATATTCCTTTCCTTCTCATTCCCGTCTCCTCCCCGAAAATGGGTCGACTTCCTCCAACGCTTGAAGGAGTGGAGTGGTTGATTGTCAACATTGACGAAAGCGAAACATCACTCGGAATGAACATTGATGATGAGGAGGCCTGGGGTGCTTCTGTAGAGCGATGGCTTGAAAAAGGAGTGCAGCAAGTGATCGTGACTGGAGGAAAGGACGGGGTGATGGCTGGAAAGATGGGAGAAGTTCACCACTTTCCTTCTCTGGAAGCTGCGGTGACAGATGTCACGGGCGCCGGTGATTCGTTCTGCGGGGCGGTCATCCATTCCTGGCTCTCCGGGGGCACGTTTGAACATGTAATCCAGGCGGGGCTGGTGAACGCACGGAAAACGATTATGTCTAAAACGACGGTACGGGAAGATCTGACAGAAACTAAGCTTAAAAAGGACAGGGAGGAATTTTTCAATGGAACAATATCTTGATTTTTCAAAAGAAGTACAGGACGCAAAGGCGGCAGGGAAACCGGTGGTAGCACTTGAGTCGACGATCATCTCCCACGGAATGCCTTATCCTCAGAATGTGAAAATGGCCCGGGAAGTGGAACAGATTGTCCGTGATGAAGGGGCGGTGCCGGCGACGATCGCCATTATGGATGGGAATATAAAAATCGGTTTGAGTGATGAGGAACTGGAGATGTTCGGAAACAGTGATGACGTCGCTAAAGTATCCCGGCGCGACCTTGCTCATGTCGTAGCTGTAAAAACACTCGGAGCGACAACGGTTGCGACGACGATGATATGTGCGGAACTTGCGGATATCGAAATGTTCGTCACTGGAGGGATCGGCGGAGTCCACCGTGGAGGGGAAACGACGATGGATATTTCTGCGGACCTCGAAGAGCTTGCCAAGACGAATGTAGCGGTCGTCTGCGCCGGTGCCAAATCGATTCTCGACCTCGGTCTGACGATGGAATATCTGGAGACCAAAGGAGTGCCTGTCATCGGCTATGAAACTGATCGATTGCCAGCTTTCTATACAAGAACAAGTGAATTTGAACTGAACTTCCGGGCTGATTCCGTAGAAGTTATCGCGGATACCCTGAAGGCGAAGTGGGATCTCGGACTCCAGGGAGGGGCCGTCATCGCCAATCCTATTCCTGAAAAGGACGCCATGGACGAAGCATATATTGATGAAATCATCGGGCAGGCGATCCGAGAAGCGAAAGCCGATCATATTTCAGGAAAAGACAGCACTCCTTATCTGCTTGGAAGAATCAAAGAACTGACCGACGGAAAAAGTCTCGATGCGAATATAGCATTGGTAAAACATAACGCTCACATCGGTTCGCGAATAGCGGTCAGTCTGAATGGGAAGCGGTAAAAATCATATTATAGGCTTACTGAGAAGCAACGCGCCGAATTTGGTCGTGTTGCTTTTTTTTTTGGCTCTGTTACCGTTTATTGTTGATTTTCATCTATACGAGTGGAAGTTTGCCGCGGGCATGACGGCGGACTACCAGAATCTCTTTTTAGTCAATCCTGGTGATTTTTAAGTTCATTCTTCTCCCGCAGGCGTCTTCCCCCTTCATTCTGAAATCAACAACCGGCTTTTGAAGAGCGTTATTATATAAACAATTGTCCATGGAGTTTACGAATTTATCGCGGCTGGCTCAATAATCAAATGGATATTTGAATGTAAGTGTTGACCTTCGCAGTTCTGGGGTATATAGTTTAATCAAACAAAGGTTTGAATGAGGAGTGGATATAAATGGCGGATGAAACAGTGAAAAAACAACCTAAAGATACATGCGAAACGTTCTGTTATGACGAAGAACTCGTTACCCGCGTGCAGCCTAAGATAGATCAGGTGCAGGGGGTGGAGTCGATTTTCAAAGCGTTATCCGACACGACGCGGGTGAAAATCATTTATGCGCTGACGCTTGAAAAAGAGCTATGTGTCTGTGATGTAGCTAACATTATCGGTTGTACGACGGCTACCGCTTCGCATCACTTGCGTCAGCTTCGTCGTAATAATCTAGCTACTTATCGTAAGGACGGGAAACTTGTATTCTATTCTTTAGTCGATGAGCATGTCCGCCAGCTCGTTTCGATCGCTCTTCTCCACAAACAGGAAGAGGTGCGAGTATGAGTCGTGTCACTGAAAAAGAACTGGAAGAACAAAAATCAGACTGCTGCGCTTCTTCGACCTGTGGAGCCGAAGGAGAGAAAACCTCCAGCTCTAATCCTGACCAGGCAGTGGAGTTTTATATAAGTGGGATGGACTGTCCTTCGTGTGCGGCAACCATTGAAAAAGGAATCGGCAAAAAAGAAGGAGTGAACGCGGCCCGGGTCCATTACGGGACCGGGAAACTGGCGGTTGAGACCAAAAGCTCACGCGTGAAGGAAGAAATACCGGCAGACGTGAAGAAACTTGGGTTTGAAGCGGCCCCCGTATTTCCCTCGAAGAAGTATGAAACGTATATGATAGGTGGGATGGACTGCAGCTCCTGCGCGATGACGGTAGAGAAACACATGGGGAACCACCCTGACGTGGCGGATGTACAGGTCAACTTTTCAACCGGGAAGATGCGGGTTTCTCATGGCCTGAGCCGTGAAGAGATATTGAAGGAAGTAGAGAAATCAGGGTTTGAGGCTTATCCGGAAACAGCAGATGCACAAAGAGAAGCTTCACCTGATAAACGTAAAGGTCCATCCGTTACAGTTATTTCCGGTTTGTTTCTCGCGCTCGGTTTTACGGGTTCGTTCACGGGGGTTCCGGAAATTCTCGTTACATTGATGTACGCCTTATCGATTCTCGCAGGTGGGTACAAACCCGCGAAATCAGCTTTCTACGCCGTGAAAGCAAAATCGCTTGATATGAATGTACTGATGGCGACAGCAGCTACAGGGGCTGCGCTCATCGGAGAATGGTTCGAGGGAGCGATGGTCGTTTTCCTATTCGCTGTAGGGAATGCGCTTCAGAACAGATCGATGGAACGGACGAGAGATTCGATCAGAAGCCTGATGGATCTTACGCCTGCCAGAGCCCTCGTGAAATCCGGTGACGGTATGGTAGAAAAAGCCGTAGAAGAGATCACTGTCGGAGAGACATTGGTAGTCCGTCCCGGCGAAAAAATACCACTCGACGGTGAAATCATCTCCGGAACGACAAGTATTAACGAGGCGCCGATCACCGGTGAATCTATGCCGGTGGATAAAGAGCCCGGAAACACGGTATACGCCGGGACGTTGAATGAAAATGGCGCCCTTGAAGTCCGGGTCACTACGCTGGTGGAGGATACGACGATTGCGAAAATCATTCACCTCGTCGAAGAAGCCCAGGAGAAAAAAGCACCGACGGAAGCGTTCATCGACCGGTTCGCGGCCATTTACACACCAGTGGTATTCATTCTTGCATTACTGGTGATGGTCTTTCCACCACTTCTCGGCTTCGGCGGATGGGGTGAATGGCTTTACAAAGGTCTTGCGCTTCTCGTAGTCGCTTGTCCGTGTGCACTCGTCATATCCACTCCGGTAGCTATCGTTTCAGCGATCGGTAACGCTGCGAGACACGGTGTGCTGATCAAAGGAGGTACGTACCTCGAGAAAGCGGGGACGATCGGAGCTATAGCTTTTGATAAGACGGGGACGCTCACGGAAGGACAGCCGAAAGTGGCCGAAGTTCTTTCTCTTCGTCACAGTAAAGAAGAGTTGCTCTCAGTAGCTGCGACGATCGAATCACAATCTACGCACCCGATTGCGGAAGCGATCCTTGCCTATACGAAAGAGCGCGGTCTCCCACTGAAAAACGGTTCAACATTTGAAGCGATCGCCGGTAAAGGCGCAAAAGGTACAGTGGAAGGTGTAGAGACATTCGCCGGAAAGCCTCAATTGTTCGAAGAGCTCGGAGTCTCTTTATCTGAAGTCGATGAAGATATAGTATCACTTCAAAAAAATGGAAATACACTGATTATTATCGGGACACGTTCGGAAATCTTCGGTATCATCGCTGTTCGCGATACGATTCGTGAAGTCACCGTCCGGGCCATAGAGCGACTGAAAAACTCGGGCATGAAAGAGATGGTGATGTTGACGGGAGATAACGAAGGCACAGCAGGTAAAATTGCTACAGAAGCTGGCGTGGACCGTTACTTTTCCGAACTGATGCCAGAGGATAAAGTCACAGCGATTCAGAAGCTACAACAGGAAGGGAAAAAAGTGGCCATGGTGGGTGACGGTATCAACGATGCACCTGCGCTTGCTACTGCTGATCTCGGTATCGCCATGGGCGGTGCCGGAACGGATACAGCGATGGAAACGGCGGATATCGTCCTGATGGCCGATAACCTTGAGAAACTTCCTGAGACTATTGTATTGAGCAGGAAAGCATTGACGATCATCAAGCAGAACATCTGGTTTGCCCTTTTGACGAAAGCAGCGGCGCTCGTGCTTATTTTCCCGGGTATTTTGACACTTTGGATGGCTGTTCTGAGTGATACCGGTGCGGCGCTTATCGTTATTCTGAACAGTATGAGATTGTTGAAACAAAATTGACGGAACTCGCGCTCTCGATTGTTGAGAGCGCGAGTTTCTTTTTTTGGAAAGCTCTGTTAAATCCTGTTGTTGATTTTAGAGCGAAGGGTGGAGACGCTTGCGACAAGCTTCCCCTCGTAGAGATGAAAATCAACAATTAACGATAATAGAGCCTAATATTTATATACACATCAGCAAATATCTGCCTTAGCGAATGTTTTCTTTCTTCGCTCAATATATTATTTTCTTTCTAGCAAATAATCCATTTTCTTTTCAATTTCTTCTAAACGTCTTCGGTTATTTAATCCCAATAAAATTAATACTAGAAAAAGTATTGGAAAACCTACAACTACAAGTAACATGAATAATTGTTCTACTATCATCCTGATTCCTTCCAATCCATAATCTATATATATAGTAGGTGGTAAAATACATTAAACTTTTCTTCCTCTGCTAGAATTAAACACTATTATTTCTTCTCAACCCTAACAACCCCAAAATCAACATTGACATTTAACAGAAACTTTTGGAAAGGATTGGCTCGAGGTGGAGCGTAGTGATAAGCTATACAAAATAACTTCCATCAGGTAAAAGTAAAGCTTTTAAAATTCGTGGATTAGGTTGGGATTCGAAATGAAAAGTACTGCAGTGAGGGTCTGTCAGAACTGTGGAGAAAAGTGGTCGGTATGGGAAACGTGGAAGAAGGAATTATCTTTTAAAGATAAAGAATGTAATCATTGTGGTGAAAAACAGTATATGACAGCTGCTACTAAATGGCTGAATGTTATATGGTGTATACTGTCAGTCGTGATCGTGCTCCAGGTAAAAGAAAAGACGAGTGTGCCTCTTTCTTTTATTTTCCCGGTCGTTCTTTTCCTTTTCAGTGTCGGCAGTTCATCATTGATCCGGTTGTCGAATGAAAAACAAGAAATTTAAAAAGAAGGCCACATGGATAATAGCCTCCTTAGTTTTTGATTACATGGACGAAACTTTTCAAAATCCGAGCCGTCAGCCCCCAGATCACTTTGTCCTCGAAGTAGTAGAAATTCTCTTCGTAAGGAATCGTCTGCCATTCATACGTCTTGCCGTTAGCAATGTCGTCGTAAGGAAATCCTTCCCGGGGACGCACATCGATATCGATGTAATGTACAGTGGGTTCGTTCTCTAAGAAAAAGGATAACGGAACCGTGAACGATTCTTCGACTTCTCCCGGATTCTCTACGAAATCTTCCGTTTTGTCGAGACTTCCGACATAGGCATGGATTTTCGGGCCGAATGGAGAGAGAAGCGTTCCTAGTTTCCAAATATCAGTCACTTCTTCCGGTCTGGTGCCAAGTTCTTCACACATTTCTCGTATGGCGGTATCCTGGAGATGATTATCTTCTTCATCTGCCATACCGCCGGGGAAGCAGACCTCGCCGGGCTGTCGTCTCATAGTGAGCGAACGTACTTCAAAGATGACGTGAAGTTCCCCTTCCTTCCGGATGAGCGGGAGCAGAACTGAGAAATTGACCGGCTTGGTCCTACCGATGGTATGCGGTGTATGGTATGCGAGTTTATCGCGGATAGAATCAAAGTTCATAGTATTCACCTCTGTCCATTTATTATATCAAACTCTTGAATTCAAGACAGCTTAAATGTGTTAAAGTGTATAGGAGAAAGGAGTGAAAGTAAATGTCAGGAAATATGCGAAAAGATATCAAACCGGGAGCGAACGTGTCTATCGTTCTGAAAAAAGATCAGCGCTCCGGTACCCTAACCCAAGGTGTCGTGAAAGATATTTTGACGAAGTCACCGCAGCATCCGCACGGGATCAAAGTCCGTCTTGAAGATGGTCAGGTGGGACGCGTGAAGGAGATTCATTAATGCCGTATATCCTTCTCGTTCTGGTGGTAATTATGTTTTCAGGAAATATATTAGTCGGAAAAGCGATCAATGATCTGCCTCCGTACACGATCGCCTTTCTCCGTCTGGTCGTCGCTTTTCTTGTGTTGCTGCCGATCGGGTTTCGTTCTGCCCGTCACCATAAGGAACTTTTTTTTACGTACAAAAAACCGTTCTTGATCATGACCCTCAGCGGCATCACGTTTTTCAACACGTTCATTTATGCGTCGCTGCAATTTACGACTTCGACGAACGTATCGGTTCTCGAGACCGTCATACCGGTCGTAACGGTCATTTTCGGTGCCTACATATTGAAAGAAAAAATCTACAGTATCCAGTGGGCCGGGGTGTTCATTTCCTTGCTCGGTGCTATTTGGGTGATTATGGATGGAAGAATCCTGCAGGTAGCATCAATGAACTGGAATCCGGGGGATGCGATAATGATCGGAGCGATCGCCAGCTGGACAGTGTATTCGATTTATGTAAAACAGTACATGCCGCTGTTCCCGAGTTACGGAGCCCTGCTCGTTATGACGGGATTATCCGTGCTGTTCCTGTTGCCGATCGTCGGCATCGAGTGGTTGCTCGCTGGGGTTCCGACGTTTGATCAAGGAAGCATGATCGGAATTCTGTATCTCGGAGTTTTTCCTTCTTTCATCGCCATATCGATGTATAATTTCGCTGTCGATCAGGTTGGAGCATCGAAATCGTCGATCTTCCTCAACCTTCTTCCTGTGTTTACGATGGCAGGAGCGGCTTTATGGCTCGGGGAGACCGTCACCTGGGTCCAGATCGGCGGGGCACTTGCAGTTATAGCGGGTGTCATCGTCACCACACAGGGCGATCGTCTGTTCAAGAGAAGTAGCGCGACAGTTTCCGGAAAATAAAATAGAGTTTCAGAAAAATACCGACTTTCTTTTTGAGAAGTTCGGTATTTTTGTCGAAGAAAAGATACAATGTTAGAGAAGAGGAACAAAAATTCGAGGAAGGAGTGCTGTTACATGAATCGTATCAATCTTATTACACTCGGAGTAAGGGATATCACCAGCTCTCTGCGTTTTTACCGGGACGGGCTCGGTTTTCAGACAAAAGCGGAGGAAGATCCCGGCATCGTATTTTTTCAGAACAATGGTACGAAACTGGCTCTTTATCAGCTCGAAGAATTACAGAAAGATATCGGAGAGCCGGGGGAACGAGGAAGGTTTTCGGGCATTACTCTCGCATACAACACTAAGTCGGAAGAAGAAGTGGACCATGTTCTCTTGCAGGCGGAAAAAGCGGGAGGAACAATCGTGAAGCCGGCTGAACGGGTGTTCTGGGGTGGCTACAGCGGTTATTTTCTTGATCCGGATGGCTACACGTGGGAAGTGGCGTATGGCGAAGATTGGGAGTTCGATGAACAGGATATGCTGATTATCCCTTAAGATGATAGTGAATTAGGAAAACCGCGACAATGGAACGAATTTGCAATCAAAACAAGAACGTGTGTTCTCATTTTGTTCCGGATATGTTATGCTTTATGCAGCCCCTTTCAGAAAGGGGGTGAGGAATATGACGGAATGGGTGTTTTTGACGGCTGCGATCATGAATCTGGTAACAGCCATGATCGATCTCGGTAAGAAAGTCCGGGAGAAAAAAAGGTCAAAAAAAGAAGACTCCCGCTCGGACAAGCGAAAGTCTTCATAACACCACTACAGAAGGAAGAGAGTCTCTCTTCCTTCTCCTCATATTTCTACTTACAGTATAGCGTACTTATCCCTCAATCTCAAGAGAAAGTAAGACGTGCCCCGACATATCACTCCATGCTAAGGGAGGGTGTTGGCTATACACTTTCTTTTTCACCGGTACTTTTTTGTTTAAGAACGATTTTTCCGTTTTCGATTCCGATATCCAGAGCATCTCCCTCAGAGAAGCCCTCCTGCTCTACAAGATATTTAGGAAGTTCGACACCTGCGTTTCCTTCTGCATCAAGAAGTGTTTTTCCATAGGATGACACACTGACCCCTCCCGGATATCTATTTTTGCTATTGTATCATAAAGAGACAGAAAATTGTAACCGCTTTTTTTAGGTTTTTTTCTTCTCGGGATTGGGAAAGCAGGTAAAAATGTTCAAGGAGGCACTAAGATGGTAAAAGCGCTTGTATTTGATGCTTATGGTACTTTATTTGACGTTCATTCGGTTCGTGATGAATGTAATAGATGGTTCCCGGATAAAGGGGAAGCAATCAGCCAGACGTGGCGGGACAAACAGTTGAACTACTTTTTTCTTCGCCAGCTGACCGAGAGATATAAACCGTTCGATCAGGTGACGAAAGAAGCCCTTCGTTACGCCTGTAAGGCTAACGAAGCTACTCTCACAAGTGAAGCGGAAGACGCCCTTATGGAAGCGTACCGGAATCTTGAACTTTTCGATGAGGTGGAGGAGGTACTTTCGGTCCTGGGTGACAAACGACTCGTCGTTTTCTCCAATGGCTCACCGACGATGATCGACCCTCTCATTCAACGCTCGAACATCAGCGGGTATATCGATGAAGTTCTGAGCGCGGATGAGGTGAAGCAATACAAGCCGGTGCCAGCAGCTTATTCGTATGCCCAGCAGGCACTTGGCCTTGAAAAGGAAGACATCCTGTTCATGTCCTCGAACCCCTGGGATATAACCGGAGCTTCCAGTTACGGTTTCCGTACCGCCTGGATCAACCGGAACGGTCTTCCAAAAGAAGAATTGGATATCCAGCCGGAGGTCGAGTATGACAGCCTGTCAGGATTGCTCGAATGGAAAAACTCCTGACATCATAATAATTTCCTGTCTTCCAAATCGACCCTTTCTGGTTATTGACTGCCAAATATTGTAGCATGGAAACAGAGAATCAGTGATATTTCATGTTGGAATAGTTTTGCCAGAAAGGGAGGGATTGTGTGTCTGAAGAAAATGAAACCAACGAAGAATTGTCGAGACGTCTCGATTCATTGGAAGCTGAAATGAAAGAAATAAAGGAATTACTTCACGAAGAGAGGAAATCTGAAGGAGGGAAAGGAGAACGTCCGGAACCCGAGAGTCATGGTCAGGATAAACGCCAGTGGCTCTCTCCGAAAGAAAAATATTCTCCCCTCTCCGAGAAACAATCCTCTTTCCGGAAGCCGAACTTCAAAGACTGGGAATCGGTGATCGGCCAGGTGTGGTTACCACGGATCTTCATCATCGTGCTTCTTTTAGGTGTGCTGTGGGCTTTCCAATCAGCCGTCGAGAACAATTGGATTACGGAACCGATACGTCTTGTATTGGGGTATGTTGCTTCTGTGTTTTTATTGTTCCTTGGAGAAAAACAGCTTTCGTCTGAACGTCGAGGTCTTGGAATAACATTGATTGGTGGGGCAACTGGTATATGGATATTTGCGACCTTTGCCGGGGCCGTGTTATATGATCTTTTCACGCCGATGATCGCTTTTCTTCTGTATGTTCTGTGCATAGGCTCGGGTGTCGTACTCGCAGAGATACATAAGTCTCAGGCACTCGCCGTCTATTTAGGAATCGCCGGCTTTCTTGTTCCTTTTCTTGTCGGGGGTGAAGAAGGAAACTTCGCTGTATTCTTCACTTATGAAGTATTCCTTACTTTATGTCTGGGTATCTATGCATGGAGAAAGAAAAAAATCATCGTGCTCTACGTGGCGACATTACTTCCGCCTGTCGTTTTCTTTTTCTACACGCTCATCACCGCGTTAGCTGAATCAGGGATGGAAAGCGTCGGAACCTTCACTCAGGAAGACCTGTTTGCAGTGTTCATTATCATCATCCATGTCCTGCTTTCAGCCGGGACGTATACAGAAAAAGCTTCGGTAAAATCAAAAGGCATGCTCCTTTCACTAAGTTACGCAGCAGCACTTTTCTGGGCGGGTGTAACCCTCTTTACGCCGTCTTTCGTTTATGAAGCCGGATGGTTGAATCTGAATCTCTCCATTTACACAGCCCTGGTCGTTGCGGCTATGTCGATCTATGGAGTGCTTGCCATGAAGCGAAAAGAAGGGGGGTTCTTCCACTACTACACCTTGTTTTCGGTAGTCGCTGCTACAGTGTTTCTCGTAATTCTTTTCGATTACGAAGGCTATACCCTATTATTTATTGCAGAGTCTTATCTTCTATTCCGGCTCGGGGTGAAAATCCATTCATCGCTTCAGCTCTTTATCGGGAGCTCCATGTACGGAATTAGCGGTCTCGCCACTCTGTATCACATTGTGGAGATGGAATGGGGACTTACTAGTGTCCTCTTTGAAGGGATCCTGTTTATAGCGGTTTCGGTACTTCTCTACAGATTACTCAGGTCAGACGAAGATACGATATCAAAAGAAAACAGACGGTTCGGAGTTTTATCCACCGGTATAGGGGTTGTCGGTTTTACGTTAGTGTTACTCACAAGAGTTGTTCATCTCGGTGCCTACGAATATTTCTTCACGTATCGTGATGTACTCGTATCGGTGAGTTGGTTGATGTTTGCGATCGGTGTGCTGATGTCGGGGATATATCTACAGAAACAGTCTTTACGTATATTTGCTGTGGTTTGGATTTTTGTCACCCTCGCCAAAGCCTTATTAGTGGATATTTCTTATCTGGATCCGATTATCCGAGGAATTCTATTCATTTTAATCGGAGCTGTCGGAGTTCTTGTATCCCGATTTTACTACACGGATAAACATTCGAAAAAAGAAGAGTGAAAGAGATGTAAGGGATGTCTATCCTTTTCCCGACTTAACCCAGTACTCTATACAGCATTCTCTTCAAAAGCCGAGTGAATTGGTTGATTTTAAAGAGAATTGTATTGTATGATGTTAAAACTGAGTAAATTAATAGGGAAAGGATGTCATATATGAGTGTCCGAGTACAACCGGTTGATGAAGTGAAAGAACCTGTAGAAAAAGAAAAGGTGGCGTTGAATGATCCTCAACCCAAACTGATTGCGGGGGGAGTAGCAGTAAGCTCGATACTGTTCGTCTATCTGATGGCTATCCAGGCTCTCGCCCAACCTGTATTACTACTTCTCGGTCTCGGTCTCGGGTACACGTTGTTCCACGCAAGATTCGGTTTCACCTCCGCCTTCCGTAAAGTGATGGCGGTAGGTAATGGCCAGGCGATGCGCTCTCATATGCTGATGCTGGCTGTTGCCGTGACGTTATTTGCTCCGATTCTGGCTTTCGGGTTGTCCTTTTTCGGTCAGGACGTATCCGGCTACGTTTCACCGGTCGGGGTCAGTTTATTCGTAGGAGCTTTCATGTTCGGTATCGGCATGCAACTCGGTGGTGGATGTGCCTCTGGTACGTTGTATGCGGTCGGAGGCGGACGTTCCGTCATGTTCATCACGCTGTTTTTCTTCATTGTAGGCTCTACGATCGGTGCGGCTCATCTGCCTTTTTGGACAGAAGAACTTCCAGCATTCGAACCTGTCTCTCTCGCAACATCGACCGGCCTCGGTTACGGAGGGGCCTGGATTTTGTCGCTTGCTATTTTCGGTCTGGTGGCACTGATCACTATGGCCATTGAAAAGAAGAAGCGTCCACCGAAAATGGCTCCGGTCCCGACGACGAGCGGATGGAAACGTCTACTTCGCGGTTCCTGGCCTTTGTTTGCAGCAGCGATTGTGCTTGCGGTTCTGAACGCTCTTACCTTGATGGCTCGTGGATCCCCTTGGGGTGTGACAAGCGCTTTTGCTCTGTGGGGTTCGAAAGTCGCGATGTTCTTCGGTGTGGATGTAAGCAGCTGGGGATACTGGCAGGGAGCGAACGCTGAAGTTCTTCAGTCTTCCATTTTCGCAGATTCCACCACTGTTTTGAACTTCGGTGTCATCCTCGGGGCGTTCCTTGCTTCAGCCGCAGGGGGACTGTTCCGGTTCACCCGTATCACAATCAAAAACTTGATGGCTTCGGTCATCGGAGGACTGATGCTCGGGTATGGAGCGCGTCTTGCATTCGGTTGCAATATCGGTGCATATTTCGGCGGGATCGCTTCCTTCAGCCTGCACGGCTACATCTGGGGAGTACTGGCGCTGGCTGGTACGTTCGTGGCTCTATACCTCCGGCCACTGTTCGGTCTGTCGGTACCGAAGTCGAAGGATTCATTCTGCTGAAAAAATGGATAATAGAGGAAAGCTCTCGGCGATCGCCGGGAGCTTTTTGTATAGTTCATATTCTTATCGATAATTATTTATTTATAATCAATAAATAATCACATATACTTAAGGTACATGGATGGGAAGGGGCTTAAAAATGCGAGAAACCATTTTTCTGAAAGTTGTACTCATACTTATGGCTTTACCAGTAGTAGCAGTCAGTGCACTGTGGATACCGTGGTTCATTAAGGAAGTCGTTATGTATTACCTGGACATAGACGCCTTCGGCTATGCTGTTGCTCTGGCTCTTTATCTTACAGAGATCGCTTATTTCATCGCCCTCTTTCAGGCGTGGAAACTGCTTGGCTTCATTGATAAGAAGCAGACGTTTTCCTTCGTGTCTGTAAAAGCGCTGAAGGTGATCAAATATTGTGCCACTGTCATCAGCGGCCTGTATGTATTGATGATGCCACTCCTTTTTATCATCGGAGATGAAGACGACGCCCCGGGGGTAGTAGCTATCGGTCTGATCATCATTTTCGCTTCCTTTGTCATAGCTGCTTTTGCGGCGGTTCTCCAGAAACTGTTGAAAAGCGCGGTCGACATCAAATCAGTAAACGACTTAACGGTCTGAGGTGAATAATCATGGCCATTCGAATACACGTAGATGTTATGCTCGCAAAACGTAAAATGAGCGTTACGGAGCTCTCGGAGAGGGTGGGGATCACGATGGCGAACCTTTCCATTTTAAAAAATGATAAAGCGAAAGCGATCCGGTTTTCGACCCTCGAACGGATTTGTGAAGTGCTGGAATGCCAGCCTGGGGATATTTTGGAATACGTTGCGGATGAAGAAGAGACAGAATGAAGATAGGTAGCCCTCTTGGAGCAGAGCTTCCGGCAGGGCTACCTGTTTTTCATATAGGGTCGGTAAGTATTGTCGGAACCTTTTCAGGTGGGAGAGGGGCGCTGAAGTAGAAGCCCTGGTAGGTAAGGGATGGGCTTTGTATCAAATACTCCAGTTGCTCCGGTCGTTCCACACCTTCAGCGATTATCTGCATCTCCAGTTTCGTTCCGAGGTTCATCACCGTTTCGATGATCGCTTTTTCACGAGTACCGAGATGGATAGCCTGGATGAAGGATTTGTCGATTTTTAAAATATCGAGAGGTAGGCTCTTCAAGTAGTTGAGGGAAGAATACCCTTTTCCGAAATCATCCAGCGCCACCCGGACTCCCAGCTGATGCAGTTGCTGAAGGACGGGAAATGCTTCTTCCACTTCCTGTACTACGGACTCTGTCATTTCCAGAATGAGTTCAGAAGGAGCGACCGAATGGGTGGCAAGGGTCTGTTTGATCATGTCCATAAACTGCGGATGGCGGAACTGAACTGTGGATATATTCACGGATAAGCACCCGGGTCTATATCCTTCATCCTTCCAGTCTGTGAATTGCTGACAAGCTTTCCGGAGGATTTCTTCCCCCATACTTATGATAAGGCCAGTTTCTTCAGCGATAGGAATGAAGGTGTTAGGAGGAATCACTCCATAGTCCGGATGTTTCCAGCGTACCAGAGCTTCGAACCCGGTGATGCCTCCCCCTGTGACCGATACCTGAGGCTGGAAATGCAAAAAAAGCTCATCGTTTTCAAGAGCTCTTCTTAAATCCCGTTCCAGTCTCGCTTTTTCGGTCAGCGCTTCTTTCAGATCCTCGATGAAGAAGACGGTCTGGCCTCCGCCGTTTTTCTTCGCTTCGTACATGGCGACGTCCGCATTTTTGATCAGCTCCTCAGGGGTGGCTCCATCTTCCGGGTAAAGACTCATTCCGATGGAGGGGGACATATAGACATCTGTTCCGGCTTCTTCAAGTTCGAAAGGCAAATGGAAAGCACCGATAATCGAATCAGCGAGCTGAAGCTGTTCCTGTTTGAGTACCGGATAATAAACGATGATGAACTCGTCCCCACTCTGCCTCGCCAGAAAACCTTCCTCAGGCAACCGTTTTTCAAGACGTGATGCCATAGCTATCAATAATTCATCCCCGGCTTTGTGGCCATAGACATGATTGATTTGTTTGAAACGGTCCATGTCTATGAAGGTCACACCGAGATGATAATTTGTCTCTTTGGCCAGTTTCAGGTCCTGTTCCAGCTTTTCTTCAAGCATCCGTCTGTTCGGCAAAGAGGTGAGCTCGTCCCGGTAAACCAGCTGCTTGATCTTTTCTCTATATGCTTTTCTCTCGGAAATATCACGTGCGATACCGATGAAATAACGTTCCCCCTCATTCTGGACGACAGAAAAGGACAATTCGAGAGGGAAAAGGTCCCCCGTTTTGCGAAGTCCCTCCAGTTTCACGGTTTCCTCCACATTTTTGTGGTTTTCTTCTTGGCCCCGGGGCTCCTTTTCTTCCGTTAGGGTCGCCAGGGCACCTCCAGGCATCACAGTAGAGAGCAGTTCACCTATCATCTCGTCGCGCTGATAGCCGAAAATGGTTTCAGCTGAACGGTTCCATGATAGTATAGTCTTCTGTTCATCGAAAGTGATGATCGCATCGTTGGCGGAACGAACGATGGTAGTGTTGAGTTTGTCGGTGAAACGGGACCGGTTTTCGGCCTTGGAACGTTGGCGTTTGACCCGTTTGATTACTATAAGAGATAGAAGAAATGCTAAAATGACTGTAGCCATCAATAGAATACGGATACTTAAAGGCAGTAAAACGACTGTTGAAGCAGAGATAAACAAGAAACTCATATGTATACGTCCTTTCCTAAGACAGAAGTAACGGGAGAAGTGTCCTGTTTATTATCGGTTATTAAACACTAATGTTAATACTTTCCTAATGGGACTCATGACGAAAACAAAAGTAGGAGGCAGGAAGTTACGATGGAGGAGAGAGAGCATCTTGAAAATTGGAAACGAACGCTCCGGCGAGGCCTGGATGATACGAATCAGGAATTGACCCGACTGAAAAAGGAGTACCGGAAAGAAAAAGAATTCAGAGATATTCAGATAGATAGGCTCGAAAGATGGATAAAGGATGAAGACATCAAGTCCGATGTGAGGGAAGACCTTGAAGAGAGCCTGGATTTGTTGAAGGAAAAGCAAGCGGAAAAAGAGGAAAGAATCTCCTGGCTCGAAACCTCGAAGAAATCGACGGAACTCATGATCAGGAAAATAGAAGAAGAGAACAATGGTTAATATAGAAAGAGTTCGTCACAAACACCACTTCCTTGTATAAACAAGTTCCGGAAAACTATTCTCACACATAAAACCCCGAGCAATTTTTTTGTTCGGGGTTTTACGCCTCTTCCGTTCATTAAATTATATATAAAGGGTTTCTTTCATCCGAAATAGTGCATTAATTCCTGCAAGAAGAGGCAGGAAGGCTACGAGACCGATGGCCCACTCGACACTTATCATATCAGAGAGAAGCCCTGCAATCAGTGCTCCAAAGGCATACCCGCTGTCTCTCCAGAACCGGTAGATACCCATAGACGTAGCTCTCCATTCCGGTCGGGCGACGTCACTGATGGAAGCAAGAATCACCGGATAGACAAGGGCTGTACCGACACCGAGAAGTGCCGCTGCCGCGAGCCAGAGGATGAATGTGTCGACGAGAAGGAAGAACCATAAGGAAAGCGCCTGTACAATCATGCCGCTTACAATCAGGTTTTTCCTCCCGATACGGTCACTCCATACACCGGTGACGAGTTGGACGATCCCCCACGCAGCGGGATAGACTGCTACGACAGTACCGATCTGTCCGACGGAGAGCCCGCCTGAAGCTAGAAAGATCGGGAACAGACCCCAGGCCATCCCGTCTTTTAAGTTCGTCGTGAGACCTGCGATGCTGTTACTCGAGAGGTCGGGATTTTTCCAGGAAGTCCGTCTGAAGATCTCGCCGGTCGTAATGGACTCCGTGGCGGTTTTCTGTTTCTTCGCTTCTGCTTTCACGTGCTGATCGGTGTTCTGTACAGTAAGGGATAATATAAAACCGATAATGACGATTACGATACCGATATAAAAAGGCTCGGGACTTAGAGAATAAGTCGAAGCGACATAACCGGAGACGGCCGCCATGATCGCAAGCCCTAAATAACCGGCGAATTCGTTGAACCCTACAGCGAGGCCGCGCTGCGTTGTTTTAGCCAAATCGACTTTCATATTGACGGTCATCGACCACGTCAGTGCCTGGTTGACCCCGAGCAGTACGTTTGCAACTACAATTACCCACCAGGCGTGGGCAACAATGACGAGGATCGGTACGAACAATCCGACGAGCCATCCGGCTAACAGCACCTGTTTTCTTCCATATCGATCAGCAAGACTCCCTGCAAAGAGATTCAGTATCGCCTTGGAGAATCCGAAACTGACGATAAAAGATAAAGCGGCGCTCATGGAGGCCAAACCGAAACGTTCTTCTCCGATAATCGGAAGAATCGTACGTTCGAGTCCGACCATGGAGCCGACGAATAAGTTTATAATTACAAGAAGTGTGAACTGGGCCAGATTTTCTTTCACTCCGGCTTTTGGTTCCTGAAGGGTAGTAGAATTCATACATGCACCTCATAGTTTTGTATTTTCAATAGTTGAATATTACCATACCCCATGCGGTATGTAAAGATTCAAGGATGCGTTTTTAAATGAGGCAGGTATAATGAAAAGAGACAACCACACGTAATACGTATTAATCATAGCAGGGAGGATGAATAGAATGAGAGCAGTACAGGTAATAGGATATGGTGATGTAGAAAAGTTGGAAATGAAAGATGTGCCGAGGCCGGAACCGGGAGAAGGAGAGGTTCTTGTGAAAGTGAAGGCCTGTGCAATCAACAATACAGAGATCTGGATGAGAGAAGGAGACTATGGCACAGGAGGGAAGTCCGGTTGGAGGCCGGAAGGTGTTACCTTCCCGCGAACGCCGGGGTCTGATATAACGGGGGAAGTAGTAGAAATCGGGAAGAGCGTCAATTCCTCTTATAAAGAGCGTAGTGTGGTATTGTTTCCGTTCACTTCAAGTGGTGAAGAAGGAACAGAGCATATCGCAGAGGATATGCGGAATATGTAGTATGGCCGGCAGACTTGTGTTTTCAGATGCCTCTGGCTGATTATACAAAGAGTGCTGCTTTCTCCGTAAGCGGACTTACAGCTTGGCATATGGTGAATCAGATTGAAGTGAAGGCGGGGGAAACGGTGATGGTCATCGGTGCAAATGGTGGTGTAGGTTCTTTGAACGTCCAGATAGCAGCAAACGTGTTCGGTGCGGAGGTCATCGCTATCGTCGGGGACCTTGAGGAAGAACGGAGAATGAAGGAACTAGGAGCTTCTCACGTGCTATCCTATAAGTCGGATAACCTTGCCGAAGAGATTCTTCAGGTGAACGGAGAAGTGATCGATTCTGTCTTGGACGTTGTCGGTGATGCGTTGTTCGCCACTTCGATTCATGTATTGAAAAAAGGCGGGAAATTTTGTATTTCCGGTTCTGCTGGGGGTCAGAAGACGCAGCTCGACTTCAGAACGGTCTATTTGAAACATATAACCATCTACGGTTCGGTGCTCGGTACGAGAGAAGAGTTCAAACAGATGATTACAGCAATATCCGAAGGGAAGATAAGTCCGGTCATTGATAAAACGTTCCCTTTGGAGAAAGCGCGAGAAGCGCAACAATATTTCAAGGAAAAAGGTAAGTTCGGGAAAATCATCTTACTTCCTGAAGAGGGGGATACTGAATTCTTCTCATATAGTTCTCCTTCCGACTGAGAAAAAACGATTTGAAGAGTGAAAAAAGATGGCTGAACCAGGTTTATGGTTCGGCCATCTTTTTTATTGTTGGCTCTGTTATCGTTTATTGTTGATTTTCATCCCTACGGGTGGAAGCTTGCCGCGGGCATGACGCGGGCTTCCGGAATTTCACTATGTTCAATTCCGGTGATTTTCCGTTCATGCTAGCCCCGCAGGCGTCTCCACCCTTCGTTCTAAAATCAACAACCGGCTTTAACAGAGCCTTATTGTTAGAAAGTATAGTTTTTTTGTTCCTTTTACTTATGAATTTTTTCCTTTGTACCCGCTTCTGAAGATTTCCTGGACGCGGTGCACGGTGACATAGGCGTTCGGGTCATTGTCTTCGATCAGTTTCCTCAACTGTACGATTTCCCGTTTATTGATGACGAGGTAAAGGATGTCACGGTTTTCCCGGCTGTATCCTCCTTGAGCTTCCATAATAGTGACTCCGCGTGACATCTGTTTCAAAATGACGTTAAGCAGCTGGATATTCTTCTCGGAAATAATCATCACAGCGCTTCGTTCCTCGGCCCCTTCGATCAGCATGTCGATGATCTTCGCTCCGATGTAAACGGAAATAAGGGTGTACATGGCCCTTTCCCGACCGATGACGAAGGCACTCCCGACGATAACGAGGATATCCAGTGCAAGCATGGCTGTACCGACACTTGTGCCGAAGAGTTTGTGCATGATGTTGGCGAGGATTGTAGTGCCGCCTGTCGTTCCTCCGGCGCGGAAAATCATGCCGATACCGAGACCTACGGCCAACCCTGCGAATAATGCAGCGAGAAGCCGGTCATCCATCGCTTCCCCCCAGCCGACGGTGATATGAAGAAATAGAGAGTTCAATATGATAGCAATCACCGTATAAATGGTGGTTCTTTTCGTGAAATAACGATAGCCGAAAGCTACCAGAGATGTATTCAGTACAAAGTTGACGAGGGCCGGGGACCATTCGAACAGGTAATAGGTGACGATGGTGATACCGAAGACCCCACCCTCCGAGAGCTGGTTTGGGATGACGAAGTAGTTGATGCCGAAAGAAAGAATGAAACTTCCGGCTATAAGTATGATTAAATCGCGTATATTTCGTTGCATATATGTGCACCTCCTCATTGTTCCTATCATATCGTACCTGTTTCCAGATGTTAACGCCTTAAGTAAGTTGAGTACTGCCGTTCACAAATGTTTCCTTCTCCTATACAATACGTAATATAGTAGTCGAAAAAAACGGAAAAAGGCTGCAATACCGAAAAGAAGACGGAGGGAAAAGGATGACTAAATGGCAAACGAAAGAGGAACTGAAACATCTGCTTGAAGAACTCGTCAGCTGGCAAAGCCGCTCCGGCACGGAAGGGGAGCGGGTCTTTCCGCATCATTTGAAAAATAAATTGAGGAGTCTTCCATATTTCCGCGAGCATACGGATAAGCTGAGACTATTCAGAGCCCCGGATGGGCGTGAAGGAGTGGGGGCTCTGTACCGAGCGGAAAATTCCAGACGGACGGTTGTGCTTCTCAGCCATTTCGATACGGTGAACACGGAAGATTACGGACACCTGGAAGATCTCGCTTTTCATCCGGAACTTCTGACGGAGACCCTCCATGAGTACAAAGAGGAACTTCCGGAAGAAGCGAGGGAGGACCTTGAGTCCGGAGAGTATCTATTTGGGCGTGGAACCATGGATATGAAAATGGGGCTCGCTATGCATATGGGCTTGCTCGCTCAGGCTTCCGAGGAACAATGGCCGATCAACCTGCTTCTCGTTACCGTTCCGGATGAGGAAGTCGATTCAGTAGGTATGAGGGAAGCGGTGCCGACCATTCGTGCTATAAAAGAAGAGTACGACCTGGAACTGTCCCTCTTTTTAAATAGTGAACCGACGTTCCAGGAACTCGGAGACGAAAACTTTTATATGTACACAGGTTCCATCGGCAAAATCATGCCTGCTGCGCTTTTGTACGGAAAGGAAACGCATGTGGGAAACCCGTTGAGCGGCATGACGGCTAACTATATGGCGACGTTCCTTACGCAGAAAATGGAATGGAATCCCGATTTCAGGGAAACGGCGCTCGGGGAAAGCACCCCGCTTCCGGTTTCGCTGCGTCAGAAGGATTTGATGGGGATGGAATACTCGACCCAGACGCCGTACCGGGCCCAGGTGCTATTCAACGCTTTTCTGCTCAATCGCTCGGCGAAGGACATCCTGGATTTGTTCAGAGCTACGGCAAAAGAAGCGGCACTGGCCTGTAATGAAGCGTATGAAGCTGTATGTCACAGGGAAGGGGTGCAGCCTCTCTGGGACGTAGGCGTCATGGAGTACCGGGAGCTTCTGGATTACGCAGAAAAGAAGCTCGGAGCGGATATGGTCGAATTGTACAGGAAGGAAACGGTGGGTGCAGGGGAATGGGATGACCGCGAAACGGCAATCCGCATCGTGGATAAACTGATGCTTCATTGTCAGGAACTTGGTCCGGTCATTGTGCTTTTGTTCGGCACTCCTTACTACCCGGCCGTCAATTCTTCAGAAGACCCGCTCGTCAGGGAACTGGTATCCGTAATCCGGAAGGAAGCCATGGATGAATTTTCGTTGGATATCACCCAGGTACATTATTTCAATGGCATTTCCGATCTCAGCTACGTGAACTACGAACGCGACCAGGGAGACTGGAAGGCCTTTGAGAAGAATGCGCCGTTATGGGGGAACGGGTACACGATTCCCTTCGAAGATATGAAAGAACTAAGAGCCCCGGTCCTGAACCTAGGGCCATACGGGAAAGATGCCCACAAGAGGACGGAGCGTCTTCATAAGGTGAATGCGTTTGAAGAAACCCCGGTACTTTTGAGAAAACTGATCCACCATATAAGCGGAAGAGACTAGTCAGAGAAGGAGTTCTCACTGGACTTTGAGCATGTGGATGATGGTGTCATAAATAAGTTCACTCTGTTCTTTCTTTCGCACTTCTTTTCCGGCGAGAGCTGTATCGACGGCGATTCCGTCCGTAAAAGCGACGATGGAGCGGGCAAGGACAGGAGGAGCGAAGCGGGGAGTGAATCTCCCTGTCTCCGCTCCTTTTTTTATAATATTGGCATACATCTGCACGCCGAGACGGTATCTCTCTTTCGCAAAAGAAGATATGGAAAGGTCATTCCTGCCGGTGACGAAAAATTCCAGAATCACCGGAGCGAGCGGGTCGTTCTTTTCACGAGGCTGTTTCTCTTCTCCGAACAACCGCTCTTTCAGCAGATTCCAGGGGTCTTCCCCCTCCTCCAGGGCAGCAGAGGTTCTATCATGGATTTCTTCGAGTTTGTCTCCGATCAGAGTTTCGAAAACCTCCTGTTTATTGGAAAAATACTGATATAACCCGCCACGGCTCAGACCGACGCTTTCGTAAATATCCTTCATCGTCGTGTGTTCGTAGCCTCTTTCCGTGAATACCTCTTCGGCAGCATCAAGAATGTCCGTTCGCCGCAGCTGTTTTTGGTAGTCGCTCATTTTCGGTGCCATTGAGTTTCCTCCTGTTCATAAAGAATACGAGACTGAGAAGTACGAGAAGAATCCCGGTACTGATGAAAATAGGGATGACGCCATACACTGTGGCAAGGATGCCCCCGGTCAGCGGTCCGACGATGGTCGCCGTCGTAGTGACACTGTTGACGACTCCGAAGACACGCCCGGTAAGGTGCGGCGGTGTAGTCACCTGAATGCTCGCCTGAAAGGGGATGAATCCGAGACTGGAGGTGAAGCCGGCTACGAAGCCGAGCAGGATCATCCACGATGTGGAGTAGGCGAGGTCGAGTTGGGTGAACCATCCGAGCAGGGAGAAACTAAGTCCGAGTCCTGTCATTCCAGAGACCATCAGGAGGAAGGCGTTATAATCGGTGTTTCGTGCAAGAATCACACTAGCCGTCAGCATACCGACGCCGGAAGCTGTGATCAGGTACCCGAACAGATCCGGTGAGGCTTCCGAAAGCTGACGGATCAGCACGATGAACTGGGAATCGGCGAGCTGCAGAATCAGTAAACCGCTCCCAATAATGACCAGACCCGAGAGAAGGAAGACATGTTCCTTCATGAATGCGAATCCTTCCAGCCAGTCCTGTTTGAACGACTCAGTGCCTTTTTCCGTGGAAGTACTTAGCACCCGGTCTTCTCTGATGAAGATAAGAAGTACAGCAGAGAGAAGGAATGTAGCTCCGTCGATGAAAAATACGGTACTGACCGGGAAAAGCGTGACGAGAAGCCCTGAAAGCAAAGGACCGGCGATTTTCGTTCCGGAGTCGATGGCGGATGTCACTGACATGGCGCTTTTGAGCTGCGTTTGATCGACGATTTCCTTCAGTTTCCCGTTTTTTGATGGCACGAATACGGCTGAGAAACAGCCGATCGCAAATAAAAAGCCGTAGACCATCCAGATCGAGGAGGCGAAGGCGAGTCCGATGATAAGTCCGGCCCGAACGATATCGGAGACGATCATCAGCGATTTTCTCGGAAATTTATCGGAAACGACTCCGGCAAAAGGACCGAAAAGCGCCATCGGCACGGCAAGAGAGAGCATAGTGAGTGACACCTCAAAGGGGGAAGCTTCCCAGCGGATGCCGACCATGGTGAAAATGGCGATCATACTGAGCCAGTCCCCGAGGCTGGAGATGAGCTGAGCACTCATGAGTGTAATATAATTTTTATTTTTCCATAGCGACTGTTCCATAGCTCTACATCCCCTTAATACATGTGAAAGTGTTATTTTTTAGGTAGTTGAGACGAAATTTATATACTGACGTTCATGTCGGTTTTATTATACTGACACTAATGTCGGTTTACAAGTAAAAATTTCCGTTTAAAGAAAAGATTTTCGGTTATACTCTACTAGGATGAATAATACATAACTAAGCAGGAGGTGTAGGCTAATGGGCCAATCCACATTCAAGCTCGGGCTGATTACGGCGCCTGGGTACGCCAAGCGTATAACGGAAGGTCTGAAGAACTTCCTCCCTGATCTGCTCGCGTATTATGTCGATGACCGGGCAGAGTGGGAAGTGGATTACGAAACAGATGCGCTTACGGGAGCGACGGAGAATTCTTCGGAAATCCTTGGGGCGACGCTGGACAAAAAAAAGGAATACGGATGGGACTATGTCATATGCTTGACCGATCTCCCTCTTTTCAAAGGGAAACGGCCGATTGTGGCAGAAGCTTATGTAGAAGAGAACGCAGCGCTGTTAAGTATCCCGGCGCTTGGAGCCACACCTCTCATCAAACGCATACGTGAATCGGTTCTTCAGCTTGTCAATGAGATGTACTACGGTACCTCGGATGAAGAAAGGGAAGAAGCGGAGAAACGTATTCAGGAGCGAGAGGAAGAAGACTACGGAGAGCATAGGGAACTTAAAAATAAAGACGCCAAAAGGCTCGTAGGGAAGCGGTTCATCGATCGGATGTCTCCGATCAAAAGGGAAACCCCGGACGAGGAAGAATCGAATATCGACGTACGCTTCACCGTGAAAACGAAACTGGGAGGCGCTTTGAGAATACTTTCAGGCATGGTGCGGGCTAACCGTCCCTGGACGATGTTCCCCTCCTTCATGAAACTCATCGTTCTGGCCTTCGCAACAGGAGCTTATGCTCTCATATTTCCGACCCTCTGGATGCTCAGCAGTAATTACGGCATCTGGCGTATGTTCATGCTGGCGATCGTGGCGATCACAGCGATGGTGCTATGGATCATACTTGCCCATCAGCTGTGGGAAACCAAGCGGGAGGATACGAAAAACTATTTAAGAAAGTTATATAACATTGCTACGGTATTGACTCTGTTCGTTACGGTAGGGATGTATTATGCCCTCTTATTCATTCTCTTTTCAGCCGCCGTCATTATCTTGATTCCGATGGGGATGATGCAGTCTCAGGTGACGGCTGATGTCGGTTACGTCAACTACTTCTATATTGCCTGGACGGCTACGAGTGTGGCGACGATCATCGGCGCACTCGGGTCTGCGCTCGAGAATGAAGAAGTCGTACTTTCTGCAGCCTACGGATACCGGCAGCGTCAGCGCTACGATCAGTTGAAGGAAGCGGAAGAGCAGAAGAAGGAAGCGCAGGAAGAAAAGAAAGAAGCTGCCGAGGAGAAGAGGGAGGCAGCCCAGGAGAAAAAGGAAAGCGAAGAACAAGATCAGGAACGAGATCAATGATTTGGAAATCCTACGATCGGAAGCAGTCGCCGGTCGTAGGTTTTTTTCGTTAATTTTTATGGATCTCCTCATGAGTACTTGACCCTGACGCAACGTAAGGGGTTATTCTTGAAACAGGAAAGGAGGGGAGCGGATATCCTTACAAAAGAACTCGCAGATCTTGCAGGCATCAGTGTGCGTACTCTTCATTACTATGACACTATCGGTATGCTTGTACCGGAACGATCGTCGTCTGGGTACCGTATTTATAAAGATGAGCATGTGCAGCTATTGCAGCAGATTCTGTTTTTCAGGGAACTCGGATTTTCCCTCGAGGACATCAACGACATCGTGCACAGCGACTCTTTCGATGTGACAGAAGCCCTCCACACCCAGAGACAGATGATGGAACAAAAGAAACAGAGATTTGAACGAATGATCGAAAAGATCGATGAAACGATTGACGACAGGAGAGGAGCCGGAAATATGATGAACGAAGATAAATTCCGCGGAGTGGATTTTTCGAAAAACCCCTATGAACAGGAAGCAAGAGAAAAATGGGGAGATCGAGCTGTCGACGATGCGAACGAAAAAATGAGGAGGTTTGATAATAAAGAACTTGAAGAGAAATGGGACGCAATGTTTCAGGACCTTGCCACGCTGCGTCACAACGGACCGGAAAGTACCGACGCACAGGAGAAAATAGGAGAGTTTTACCGGTTTTTGAATGATCACTTCGGCACCTATTCTCCTGATATGTTCCGGGGGCTGGGAGAGATGTATGTAGCCGATGAACGATTCACCGAAAATATCGATCGGTATGGACAGGGACTCGCCGTATTCATGAACGAAGCGATGGCAGTATGGGCCAAAAAACAGAAATGAACGCAGGGATGCCGGCGCCGGAATAAGGGCGCCGGTATTTGTATTTGCGGAACTTTTATCATTAAAAGCATAAGGGAAAGAACTGACTATTCAGTCACCACTTGTGAAAGTAAGATTCTCCACCAGCTTCCGACCCAACGACTCGAGGTGGGGAAGACCGGAGAAATTGATGAGCATACCACGGATGATAAACGGTTTCGGATCGGGCTTTTTCAATTCTTCCTGGATATATTCGATGGTATGCAGAACGTCTTCCTTTCTCTCCGGTGGCAACGACAGAGAACCGAGCGTGTCCTTCATCTCTTCCGTAACAGCCAGGATCCTGTTTTTGCCGTCGGACATACCGGATTTGTTCAAAATCGGAGCCAGGCTCTTCTCACACATCCCGGCCGCCATCTCATCCATACGGTGAACGATGAAGGCAGCGAGTTTGTCGAGGGGCGCAGGGCCCTCCTCAGTTAACAGCAGATGTGTGACGGAAGACCGGAGGGCATCGAGCACAAGGGCACCGTCTGCGGCATGTGGTCGGAACTCCTCTCCGTAGACGTTCAAAAGCATGAGCTGATCGGAATGGAAGATGGAAGTATGCAACTTTTTCAATACGCCGAGTAGTGATTCGTCGAGAGTAAGGGACGATTCACGCAGTTGAAGCATGATGAACTCCCGGTGTTTTTTCATTTCATTCAGGTGGGTGAGGATTTTATTGTGGAATTTTTCCTTCGGGGCACCCGGCCCTTCCTCTATTTCCGATAATTCCTCTTCTATTTGTGTATGAAGGTATTTGAAAATGGACGCGATCAGGTCATTTTTCGAGGTGAAATATAAATAGATCGTACCTTTGGATACGTCACTGCCGTCGGCTATCTGCTGTATGGATGTCTGGTGGAAGCCCCGGGTCGCGAACAGGTGGATCGCTGTTTCGAGTATTCTCCATTTCTTTTCATTCATTAAGGTACTCCCTTTCCCCCTCGAACTACTGCATGGGTAATGTGAAAATTTCATGAATTAAGCGATAATACTTGAAAATGACTTTGTGGTCATTTATATTGTATGACTGTACAGTCAATTTTGTCAAAATGAATCGATGTGAAACTATTAAGGGCAGTTATACGTTAAAAGAGAAGTACAAAAGAAAGAGAGAGGGGTACGCGCAACATGAAACTTTGGAATTTATCAATACGACGACCTAAATTTACGATCGTCATCATGCTTCTATTACTTATATTAGGGGCTGTATCGTTATCACGTTTGCCAATCCAGCTGTTTCCGGATGTGGAAGCACCAGCAGCCGCAGTTACCGCAAGTTATCCGGGCGCAGGACCCGAAGAGGTTCTGAGTGACGTTACGAAAGAACTCGAAGGAGAACTTTCGGATACCTCGGGCCTTGAGAATATAACATCGCAGTCCATGGAAGGGGCAGCGATCATCATCATGGAATTTTCATCGGATACGAGTCTCGATGATATAGAAACGGAAATCGTATCCACGATGAACCAGGCGGAACTTCCGGATAATGCCGGGTCGCCGACCTTCTTGAAGTTCGATCCATCCATGCTTCCGAGTATACAACTGGCCGTTGCCTCGGGGGGAGATGAAGTCATAGATTTTCAGGACCAGGCTTCGGATTTGAATCAGGAACTATCCCGTGTGGATGGAGTGGCGGATGTTTCTGAGTCCGGCACAGTAACGGAACAGTTCGAGGTCATCCTCGACCAGCAGGCTCTGCAGGATAATGGGCTCGATCAGGAGACCGTCGTCCAGACGATCCAGGCACAGCAGGCGACCATGCCAGGTGGGGTGATCGTGAACGAAGATGATCAGGAAACGATTTCCACCAGGGTCTTGAGTGAACTGACTTCTGCTGATGAATTAGCTCAAATCACTGTAGGTCAGGGCGGAGACGGAGCTGTGACGCTTCAGGATGTCGCTGACGTTTCGCTTAACCCTGAAGATGAAAATGTCATCACCCGTGTGGATGAGAAGCCTGCTATTCAGTTTGAAGTAACGCAGGAATCGGATGCCAATACGGCTCAATTATCGACGGATGTGAATGAGGAGCTGGATACGCTTCTTGAGGATGAGGAGTACTCGGATCTTGAAGTCGTGAGCATCTACGATGAAGGGGAGTTTGTCCAGGCTTCGATCAACAGTGTCATCACTGCACTGATCAGCGGGGGTATACTGGCGATGCTTGTACTGTTCGCCTTCCTTCGTAATCTGAAAACGCCGCTTATCATAGGTATAGCGATACCATTTTCCATTATCGTCACATTTGCACTGTTCTTCTTCACGAATATCAGTCTGAATATGATGACCCTTGGAGGACTGGCTCTTGGAATCGGGATGCTTGTCGATAACGCCATCGTCGTCGTCGAAAACATTTACCGGCACCTGGCGATGAGGAAACCGCCGAAACAGGCGGCCGCAGAGGGGACGCAGGAAGTGGCCGGTGCGATTACGGCATCGACGCTTACCACTGTATCGATTTTCCTTCCGGTCGTATTTATCTCAGGCATCGCCGGAGATCTGTTCGCACCGCTATCGATTGCGGTTGCTTTCAGTCTGTTCGCTTCGCTATTCGTTGCGGTAACCGTCGTTCCGATGATCGCAAGTCGGATTCTGAAGGTGCCGAACGCAAGGGAAGAAGAAAAAAGGAAAACCTCGCGTTTCATGCGTACGATGGAGAAAGCCTCACGCTGGTCGCTTAGACGCCGGGCACTTGTACTGCTGATCACAGCAGCCACGCTTGTCATCGGTGCCCTCGGTCTGTCGACGACCGGTGTCGAATTCCTTCCGACCAATGATGAAGGAATGGCGATGATTGAAGTGGAGCATGAAGAAGGCACGAGTCTCAGCCGTACGGAAGAAACGGTACAGCTTGTGGAAGAAGAGCTCGCAGGTGAAGATATTGTGGATCACTATATGAGTACGATCGGAGCCACTTCACAAGGGGCGAGCATGGGTACAGGTTCGGAGAGCAACATCGCAGAAATCTTCGTCACCCTGAAAGGCCAAGGGGAAAGGGATCGATCCACTCAGGAATTCATCGATGAATTTTCCGATCAGGTCGAAGGTGTGGACGATGCTGCTGATATTACAATGACAAACGCAGCTTCCTCCGGCTTCGGAGGAGAACCGAACACGTACTCCTTCACCATCGAAGACCCGAACGCCAGCCGTTTGCAGGAAACAAGCAGTGAACTGATCACTGAACTCGAAGATGAAAGTATCATCGAAGAAGTTACGAGCTCTGAAGAGGATGCAGTGACAGAACTGCAGGCTACTGTCGATAAAGAGGCAGCCAGTCAGAATGGAATGGCTCCTGCCCAGGTAGCACAGGCGATCAGGTCTGCTACAAGCGGTACAAATGCCGGCTCGATCACGACAGAGTCTGAAGAAACGTACGAAGTGAGTGTCCAGTACAGTGATGATGTTCTAAGCAGCAGAGAGAACTTCGAAAATATCACGATCGCTAATGGTCAGGGAGGATACGTCACACTTGCCGAAGTCGCAACGATCGAAGAAGGCGGCGCACCGAGTGTCATTAACCGGGCGGACCAGGTACGGAGTGCTGATTTCACTGTAAGATTCAACGCATCGAGTGAATTGAGTGATGTATCTGAAATCGTCGAAACAACGATAGATGATATTGAACTTGCTGATGAAGCGGAATTCGTCGTAGGAGGGGATCAGGAACTCGTCAATGATCTGATCGCAGATGTGACCCTCGCCTTTGTACTCGGGCTGGTGTTCATTTATCTCGTGATGAGTGCTCAATTTGAATCATTCAAACATCCATTCATCATCATGTTCACGGTGCCGATGCTTGTCATCGGAGTCATGCTTTCGCTTACTGTGACGCAGAAACCGATCAGTGCCATGGCCCTCATAGGGGTGGTCGTACTCGGGGGTATTGTCGTCAATAACGCGATCGTCCTCGTCGATTATGTGAATCAGCAGCGGGATAGAGGTATGAATGTTATTGAGTCTCTGGTGACAGGGGTGAAAGACCGTACCCGTCCGATTCTGATTACGACGATTACAACGATACTGGGTGTGCTCCCTCTTGCACTCGGAATCGGAGAAGGCTCAGCTACAATTCAACCGATGGGGATTGTCATCATCGGTGGTCTGATAAGTAGTACGTTCCTCACGCTGTTTGTCATACCGGTCATTTACAGTTTCTTTGATAAATCGACACGGGATATGAACAAAAAGTATATGACACCTGAGGGAGGCGTTGTGTACAAGCGGGATCTTATCGAAAGAGGAGACTATGAGGAGAACCGGAATGAAGAAACTTCCGAAAATCATGCAGAAGAAGAACCTCGCCAGCCAGAAGAAGAAAGTGAGAAGTATTCGAAAAATGATATCTTGGAAGCTCTCGAAGAGCTTGTGAATAAAAATCGCAGAGATAGATAAAAGATAAAACCGCACCCGGGTCCCCCGGGTGCGGTTTTTAAGATAGGCTACCCTGAAAATAAATATTCAGGCGGACGCTTGCCGCGGGTATTACGAGAACTTCCCGAATCTCTCTGGGATCGATTCGGCTGATTTTTAAGTTCATGCCATTCTAGGCAGGCGTCTCCACCCTTCGTTCAAAAATCAACAATAAACGCTAACATAGCTTTAAGATAAAGGCTCTGTTAATGGTGAGTGTTGATATTTGTTGATGTTGAGAAGAGACAGGCGGCGACTCCGACGGGAGCTCGGGTAGCTGAAGACCCCGAAGGGAAACGAGGAGGCTGAAGCATTGCCCGCGGAAAGCGTCCGCCTGAAGCGTTGAAAACGGGCAACAGGCTTTACCAGAGCCAAGATAAAAACAAAAAACTGCACCTCGATGACTGGACAAGATCCAAAAGTCGAGGTGCAGTATATGAAGGAGAAGGGAAATTCCCACTTCTTTTACTTACAAATTATTTGTCCATCAAAAGGATACGTGCAGGCGAAGCGTCTGTTCCGTCGATTTTCAAAGGCGCTGCAACCATAAAGTACCCACCCTGAGGGACTTCCTTCAGGCGGAGTCCTTCAATGATGATGATGCGGTGCTGGAAAAGGGAGCGGTGGGTCGGATGGTCCGGCTGACTTCTCTCGATTCCAAGGCCGTCCACGCCAACCCCCTTGATTCCTTTATCGGCCAGATACTCGGCGGCATCAGCAGCCACAAAAGTGAAATCGAAATCGAAGTCATCGGATTCATGGAAAGAGTTCTTCGTTTTGAACAGTACGAAGTCTCCTTCTTTGATATCAAGCCCTTCAATATCTGCTTTGTCGATGCTGTCCCCAGCCTTGCTTACATCAAAGACTTTTACGGGACCGACGAGATCCTCGATGGAGATGGTTTCCATCGTTTCTCCATCATTGATCATATGGAGCGGAGAATCAATGTGGGTGCCCGTATGGAGGTCCATATCAATGCGGGATTCCGTTACGTGACCGTTCGTATTCGTTGTGATTTTCGGTTGTTTTTCCTGTTTATCTTTGTAAACGATCATGCCTTCACGAATCGTCATGGATACGTCATAAATATTCATTACGTTCACTCCTTAATCATCTTCATTATTTGTAGGCCACCAGTGGAAGCCGTCTTTTTCGAGTAAATCGTCTGCTTCCTGAGGTCCCATCGTTCCGGCTGCATAATTCGGGAAATCGGGTTCTTCTTTCGACCATTTCTTGAGGATACGATCGACGAATCTCCAGGAAAGGGAAACTTCATCCCAATGCGAGAAGTTCGTCGTATCTCCGACCATGCAATCATGCAACAGTTTCTCATAAGCTTCTGGAGTATTGACACTGTTTACCGCTTCATGAGTATAAGATAATTTGATCGGTTCAGCGAAAGATCCCATTCCAGGTTTTTTCGCATTCAGGAAGAGCGTCACCCCTTCATTAGGCTGGATGTTGATAACCAGCAGGTTCGGCGATTTACCTCTGCGCTTTTCCTGATATAGGTTCAGCGGGATATCCTGGAATTCTACGACGATTTTTGTGCATTTTTTTTCCAGTCTTTTCCCGGTACGGATATAAAAAGGGACCCCGGCCCAGCGATAGTTGTCTATCATGATCTTTCCGGCGACATACGTCTCCGTGTCTGAATTCTTGAGTTCTTCCGCTTCTTCCTGGTAGCCGCGTAGTTTTTTACCGAACATTTTGCCGGGTCCGTACTGGCCGCGGACGAAATAGTTGTCGATGTTGTCTTCATCTACTGCCCGGATCGCTCTTAAAATTTTGATTTTTTCGGAACGGATTTCCTCAGGATTGAGGTTGATTGGTGGTTCCATAGCCAGCAGGGTGACCATTTGTAACATATGGTTTTGTACCATATCTCGTGTGGCCCCTGAGACATCGTAATAATTAGCACGATCCTCGACGCCTAAAGCTTCGCTTGAAGTGATCTGGACGTTCGAGATGAACCTGTTGTTCCACAAGTGTTCAAAAATACCGTTTGCGAACCGGATGACCTCGATGTTTTGCACCATCTCTTTTCCGAGGTAGTGATCGATACGATAAATCTGACTTTCATCGAAAGCTGAAGTGATCTGATCGTTCAGTTTTCGGGCAGAGTCGTAATCGTGGCCGAAGGGTTTTTCGATGACGAGGCGGGACCATCCCGAGTCACTTTTCAGGTTGTGTTTTTTCAGGTTGTTGGCGATCGTACCGAAAAACTGTGGTGCCATCGCTAGGTAGAAAATTCGATTGCCTTCTGTATGATAATCTGATTCCAAATCGTTAAGTAAAGTTCCGAGACTTTTGTATGATGCCGAATCAGAGACATCGAACGGGTGATAATAAAAATGGGAGATGAACGCTTCGCTCTCTTTCTCCGTTACATCATCCCCGAGGGAATTACGTACATTTGAACGGAACAGATCGTTGCTCCAGGAACGACGACCGATACCGACGACCGCAAAATCTTCTCCGATTTTTCCATTCTGGTAAAGACGATGAATCGACGGGAAGAGCTTGCGTTTAGCCAGGTCTCCGGTTGCTCCGAATATAATGATTAGTGCTTTTGGTATCTCTTGGTTTTCCATAGTCAGTCCCCACTCTTCTTCAGGATGATATGGTTTATTGTATAAGGAAACGCCGCTAATATCAAATTGATAAACTGAATTTTTGAGAATTTTCAGGCATAAAGCATTGACTTTTATAATGTAAGCGTTATATCATTGGGGACTTTAACTGTCTAACGAAGGGGAAGTTTTTAAGATTTTAGTTCCATGACCCCCTCATTTTCCATCTTGTGTTACGAATGGTGTGAATGCGGACGGAAGTGCGCGGATAGGAGATGGGAATCAAATGTATAAAATCACATTCGAGGATAATGGCGGCAGAAAAGCACTTACATCTTCTGGACGAACCGAGACGAAAGTATTTTACACGTATACAGAAGCCGAAATCATATTGACGAGCCTTATCAAACATTCCATGTATGATAAGAAGTGGGCGATTGAACAACTGGATTCGAATACAAAAATCGCTGAATAGAAGAATTTGAACGAGGAGCAATAAGCCTCTTTTGCGGTGAAGACACCGCAAAAGAGGCTTATTCTATTTGTGAATATTACATGCATCTGTTTTTCATTTTCCAGGAAACGGGTATCGTGAAATAACGGGAGGTGGGAAGATGGATATCAAAGCAAGGATTATGAAGGATCTGGAACAGCTGAATGAGGAAGAAAGAGAAGAACTCCTTGAAGAAATCCGTAAAAAGTATATGGAGCCGGAGACATGGTGGAACAAAGGCGGCGACGAAACATATGAGGAATGGTAGTGGTCTCTTGCGGAGGAATCCGCAGGAGACTTTTTTATATGTGGGAAGGATTTCCTCTTTGTTTAAAAGAACTTTACATATAGTGAATCAAACGAAGATGGAGGAAAATTTCTGGATGTTTTGAGCCGCACACTTTTTTTATTTGGCTCTGGTAAATCCGGTTGTTGATTTCAGAATAAAGGGTGAAGACACCTATGGAATGAGCATGAACGGAAAATCACCGCCATGCCCCCGGAAAGCGTCCGCCTGAATATTTATTTTCAGGGTAGCCTTTGGATTAAGAATTATTGATAGGAGGGTGTCAGGATGAGATTCATTTTAGTTCTATTGATGATATCCATACTCGCTGGTTGCGGGGAATCGAGAACGGTTCAGAAAGAGCCTGGAGATGACCCGGGGATTCTTTCCTGTCCGGAATACAATATTAAGGGACAGCCGCTTGAGGAAGTTCCTGAAGAGGAAATGGAGCAGTATGACCTGAGCTCCGATATGTTGATGGAGGAGATGGGAGAAAAGAAAGCTAAAGAAACACGTATCCAATTGAAACGCAAAGAGACCTTCCAGGCTGCTCTTGAACAGGAGGGGGTATCGTTGGATGATCTGATGACACTCGGCGGCATGCTTGTGGCAGATACCTCTATCGTTGTACAACTGAAAGAGGATTTACCCGGGGAAGAACGTGAAGCAGTGCACCGGGCGATTGAACAGGTGAGAGAAACGTATAATGAAGAAGCTGTCATCATCGATGAGGTTCCTATCTCCCAGGAAGAAAAGCGACAGCGGGTAACAGAAGTGATGGATACATTGAAAGAGCACGAAGCGATTGGGGCGAAACTATCTTCTGTAGGTTCCTGTGGAGGAGGTAGTATGGATATAGAAGCAGGATTCCTGGAAGAACTCGAAGAAGAGGAAATCGACGTCGTGCGTTCTTCGTTCGACTTCAAAGTCTATACGAAAGTAGCTGCATCAGAAACTTCAGGTTATGTCACAGAAGTCGAAGAAGGTCGCATGCTCATCGACTTCACCTGGTTCAGTAGTGCTCCCCCGGACGTTGAAGTCGGGGATTTTGCAACAGTTACCCATGGAGCCGTGGCTGAATCATTTCCGGCGCAGTCCTCTGCTTATAAAACGAAAATTCGGGAGGCTCGTCATCTTGGAGAAGCGGAAAAAACAGACCGGGAAGTGGTAAGGGAAGCTTTAGCATCTGGGGGAGAAAGCCCACTGAATGTGACGGAAGTAACGTATGAACCAGACCAGGACGAGTGGAGCATCACGATTTCAAAAGGAGTCATGAATAATGATGAAAAAGAAACCGTGACGATAGCAGACTGATGAGGATATTGTCTTTTTTCCTGGTGCTGTCGCTCCTGCCTGTTACTGTTTCGGCTACGTCTTAGGAGTATGCATTCGTTGTTTGGGAAGGGTACGAGTATAAAGTGACAGAGCAATATATCCCCGAGGCGGGAGAAAAGATAGGAGAAGTGATTTCTCATTCCGACATGGAACAATCAGGCGGTAACTTCTCCAATCTATATAAAAAAGGTACAGCTTACTTCCGAGTACCGGATATCCCTGTTGATGAAAAAATTGCGATACGGGACGAAGGGAGATATCGTGTAGCCGAAAGAACCGGTGCATACACGTATGGTTCTTTATTTTCAGCAAGCGGAAATGATGTGGAAAAAGGTATACTCATCGTCCTCTCTTTTCTCGGACTGATTCTGACGATCGTCTCCGCCCTCGCTTTTTATTTCGTGAAAAAAGGGTAGCGGTTTGATTCTTTTCCAATAAGTGAATAATCAGGATACAGGAGGGATGAGCTATGGATGAATTTTTGATGAAAGCGGTGGACCTCGCCAAACAGAATGTCGATGAAGGAGGACATCCATTCGGAGCGGTACTCGTAAAGGAGGGCACGATAATCAGTGAAGGCGTGAATGAGTTGCATGTCAAACACGATGCAAGTGGTCATGCTGAAATGCTGGCCGTCCGCAGGGCCCAAATGGAACTTGAGACTGATGATTTATCCGAGTGTGTGATGTACGCAAGTGGAGAGCCGTGCCCGATGTGTTTCGCTGTGATGCAGTATGCAGGTATACAAAAGGTGTATTTTGCTGAAACGTCTGAAGAAGCGGCGAGAGTGGGGCTTTCTAAGGGAAAAGAAATTTATGAGGATCTGCAGCGATCGAAAGAGCTTAGGACGTTCCGGATGGAGCATCATCCTTTGAGTGGAGAAACAGCTATGGAACGCTTCTATAATAAACGATAAAAGAATCATCTGAGAAAGATTCGGCTATGAGGAAAAATGTTAAAATAATGGAAAAGGAGAAGCGTGTATGAGACATTTTTTTCTTTACTTTATAACTATCGGTCTGTTTCTTTACACGGTCATTGGTCAAATCGTTTTTCTTTATTCCGTACCGGGGTATATGTACGTTCCTCTCGTTTTGTTTGCTCTGATGAGTTTTCTTGTAATGGAACCTGCTTCTGAGAGTAAGGAAAGCGAGGAGCGGCATTTGGAATCATAGCCAATTCACTTATCATGCACGCATATCATTGAAAAGAGAGGGATAAGATTGAAAAAATCGAAAGTAATATTGTTTAATATCATAGGTATCATCGTAATTGGTCTTCTCATCATAGGGTTCGCCTTATTGACGAACGTCGCACCAGGGCAGAGTAAGGGAGACGTGGAAATGAATGCTGAGGAAAAGGCTATGACGGAAGCTCTGGAGCCTTCCGTTCAGATGATTTTCGATGATGCCGAACATTTTTTTGTAACGCTTGAGGAGGAGTTGGCTCATATCGATATTGAGCTTGCACGCACTCCTGATACCGGGGACGATCGACTGTTGAGCGGTTTTATCGTTGAATTGTTGAGAGAGGATATCGTTGCTGCAGGCGAAGTGACCCTGCACTATACAGGAGCTCCAGGCATGGAAGAGAAGGAGAGGTTCTGATGGAGATACCAAAAGGACGTAAACAGGAAATGAAGGAGCGGATCCAGTCCTACATACGTGAGGAGCACGGGGAAGAGATCGGGGAGCTGGCTGCAGAGAGTTGGCTTCATTTCTTTGCGGGTGAATTGGCGATTCATTTCTATAATCAGGGTGTTATGGATTCGAGAAGCATGGTGGAACAGAAAATGATAGGGATAGAGGATGATCTGGAGTCTTTGAAACGTCCTGTGCGAAGAAGATGAGGGATGTGAGAAGCAAACAGGAAACGAATGCGATCATTTCTTTGGTCCTTGGTCTGCTTTCCCTCCCGGTTCCTCTCATCGGCTGGCTCCTGGGTATGATAGCCGTATCCTATGCCAGAAGGGCTATGAAAAGGATGGTTCCGGATGATCCGAAACGTTGGTATGCCACTCTAGGTATGGTTTGTGGAATAATCGGAATCGTCATGGACATTGGAATCGTGATTGTTGCGCTTATCGTTTTCATTTTCCTGTGATAGAAAGAAGAGAGAGGAAGGATGCAATTAGTGGTGTTCGGTTTAGTGGCTATGGTGGTGTTCCTGTTCGGACGGGTTCTTACATTAGAGAAGCGGGTCTCGCGCCTTGGAAGGAGGGAGGGCATGAACCCGTTCACCCAATTCGTAAAGGAAGCGACGGATCGGATCGGTAAAGGATTTTCTTCGCTTGGTCAAAATGATCCTGCGAAAATTGCCTATATGCGGAATCTCGAACGGCAGCTCCAGTCGAAAGACATGATGGAAATGCCGTTCGATGAGTTGCGGATCGTAGTGTTCGACTTGGAGACCACGGGGTTTTATCCTTACAAAGGAGATGAAATTCTTTCCATCGGAGCTGTTCGTGTACAGGGGAAGCATGTGCTAGAAGACGAAACATTCTACTCCCTCGTTTATAGCGATGTACCTCCTTCTGAACAAATAGAAGAACTTACAGGTATAACAGGGAGTATGCTTGAAGAAGCACCTCCGATCAGAGAGGTTCTGAAAGATTTTTACTCGTTTGTGCGTGGGGGTGTACTGATTGCCCATCATGCCCGACATGAAAAACAGTTTATGGCTCATGCAACCTGGCGGGAACTGAAGAAAACATTCTCTTATAGAATCGTGGACACCGCTTTTGTGACAAGGATCGCTCAAGAAGAAAAACAGCTCACGACCCTTGATGATTGCTGCAGTGAATATGGAATTTCCATCGATGAAAGACACCATGCCCTCTCCGATGCGATAGCGACGGCTAAACTATGGGCAGCATGTATTGAAGATATACAGAAGTTAGGTTTTGTGAATCTACGTGACGTATATACGTATTTAGCGGAAAAAGGAGAAGGCGGTTTTTGAATATTTGAGGGGACAGGCTTCCGAGGGGAAGCCTGTTCCTGTATGATGAAAGAAAAGGTTCTGTTATCGTTTATTGTTGATTTTCATCCCTACGGGTGGAAGCTTGCCCCGGGCTTCCCGAATCTCTCATTCGTCGATTCTGGTGATTTTCCTTTCATGCTCCTTCCGCAGGCGTCTCCATCTTCGTTCTGAAATCAACACCAGGCTTTAACAGAGAAGTTCGTGAAAGTTGTTCCCAAATGTTAATTTCAAGGTAGTCAAAGAAAAAGGAGGAGAAACGATGACAGAACTGACATTCAGAAATGAGTTCTACATACCTCGGGGAAAAATATATATGGACGGGAATTCTCTCGGTCTCATGTCCGTGCGTGCCGAAAAAGCGGTGGAGAAGATAATGGGTATGTGGCGAGAGCTCGGAATAGATGGCTGGGGTGATGACGAGACTCCATGGTTTTCCTTATCGGAGAAACTAGGGGATCGGATGGCTCCCCTCGTCGGGGCTGATCCTGATGAGGTGATTGTAACCGGCTCAACGACTGTCAATCTTCATCAGATGGCAGCGACATTTTATAACCCTACAGGGAACCGTACAAAAATTGTCACAGATGCACTGGCTTTTCCGACAGATGTTTACGCGCTTCAAAGTCAACTGAAGTTGAAAGGGTATGATCACTCTCATCTTATACGGGTAAATAGTGAAGATGGCCGGCTCATGCAGGAAGAAGCGATCATACGGCAAATGACGGATGAGACGGCACTGGTGATTTTGCCCAGTGTCCTCTATCGCAGTGGACAGGTCCTGGATATGAAACGACTCACTGAAGCTGCTCATGAACGTGATATTTTGATCGGTTTCGATCTTAGTCACTCCATCGGTGCTCTTCCTCATGAATTGACGGAGTGGGGAGTCGATTTCGCATTCTGGTGTAATTACAAGTATGTGAACGCAGGGCCGGGGAGTGTCGGAGGCATCTATATAAACAGAAAGCACTTCGATAAAACTCCGGGGCTTGCAGGGTGGTTCGGCTCTGATAAGGAGAAGCAGTTTGATATGGATCATTCTTTTGAAAAAGCAACGGACAGTGGCGCTTATCAGCTCGGGACCCCGCATCTTCTAAGCGTCGCTCCTCTTATCGGTTCTCTTGAAATGTTTGAAGAGGCAGGAATCGGGAGACTGCGTGAGAAATCTCTGAGGTTGACCGGATACCTGATGGAATTGATAGACGAAGAACTGGCTCCACATGGGTTTACGGTTGCTAATCCACGTGAAGATCACAGACGTGGGGGACATGTTTATCTCGAGCACCCGGAAGCCGCGAGAATCACGAAGGCATTGAAAGTGGAAGGGGTCATTCCTGATTTCCGTAATCCGAACGGAATTCGCCTTGCTCCGACAGCATTGTACAACACGTTCGAGGATTGCCTGCAGACGGTGAACATTTTAAGAATGATCATGGAAGAGAAACGATATGAAGCGTTTGAAAATAAACGGGACGTCATAGCATAAGGAGGAAGAAGCATGACATGGATTGATATATCACAGCCAATGAACGATCGGATCGCCACCTGGCCGGAAGATACCCCTTTTTCCTACCATCGTTCAGTGACGATTGAGGAAAGCGGATCCGTCAACATCGGAGACATTACGATGAGTGTGCATACAGGGACTCATATCGATGCTCCTTTCCACTTTGATAATCAAGGGAGGAAGGTGCTTGATCTGGATGTTGATGTTTATATCGGAAGAGCGAAGGTGGTGGACTGTCGGGGATATACGGCCATCGGAGAAGAAGTGTTCGATGGTGTGGACCTTGCGGGTGTCGGTCGTGTACTTTTCAAAACGGGTGCGAGCCCCGACCCTTCAGACTTTCCGGAAGAAGCACCATTTTTGAAGCCGGAGCTTGCCGGGTTTTTAAGAAAAAAGAATATCAGACTTGCAGGCGTCGATGTGCCTTCCGTCGATCCGATGGACAGTGAAACGCTCGAGGCCCATCATGCCCTGTTCTCATGCGGAGTTCATATTTTGGAGAACGCCGCCCTGGCGGAAGTCGAGCCCGGAACATACGAACTTTGTGCCCTTCCGCTCGCACTTGAAGATGCGGATGGGAGTCCGGTCCGTGCTGTACTGAAGCCGGTAGATGAATGAGACCCGTCGAATTACCTGTATAGCTCTCTGGCTAAAGAAGGCTCCTGACTAGCGGTACGGTTTCTGGAGTCTTCTTCATTAATAATGGGTCCTTCTAGGAAAAGGCGTAACATAACCCGAGAATCCCCTCTCTCCCCCTCGTTTTTTCAGACTTCGACCGGTGCTTTTCTTCTGCATCATACCCAACAATATTTTTAGATAGTAAAAATGATGTAATCTTTCTTACTTTTCAAAATATCCGGAGTGTTAGATAATTCTCTTGCGAGGGTAAATGGACAGATAGTGTAGGGAAGGATGGTTATATGAAAAAATGGCTCCTAGTCATCGTCATGTTACTTGTCGGGTGTAACGACACCTCCGAAGGCTCGGAAGATGATATTTCCGATATGAACTTTGATGATATAGAAACTTCTGCTCAGAATACGGAAGTGAACCTGTTCATGTGGGGAGGAGACGATGGCATCAATACTTATATCGATGAATGGGTGGCTCCCCGCCTGGAAGAAAACCATGACATCAATCTGACTCGGACACCGATGGATACCGGTGATATTCTACAAAAATTGAGAACGGAACGTCAGGCAGGGAAGCAGGAAGGTACCATCGATATTATTTGGGTAAACGGAGAAAATTTCAAAAATGCGAAAGAGAATGAACTTCTTTATGGTTCTTTCCGGGATAAGCTCCCCAATTTCCGGGATTACTATGATAAAGAGGAATTCACCCATGATTTCGGTACAGAAACAGAAGGGATGGAAGCACCGTGGGGGAAAGTGCAGTTTGCCTTGCAGTATGATGCGGCTAAAGTGAAGAACCCGCCTGAAACGTACGAAGAGTTGACCGATTGGGTGGAAGCCAACCCCGGCGAGTTCACTTATCCGACCCCCTCCGATTTTACCGGGAATGCTTTCTTGAGACAGATGCTCCTGGCTACAGCAGAAGACGCGGAAGCATTGACTGAACAATCTTTCGACAGGAAAAGAGCCGAGAATTATTCCGATGCGATGTGGAATGATTTGAATGAATGGAAGCCTCACCTCTTCCGGGAAGGCGAGTACTATCCCTCCTCACTGAGCGAGCTGGATCGCCTGTATAGTGAAGGGAAGGTCTCTATGACCATGGGGTACAATGAGGCGAGAAGTGAACATCTGATCAATGACGGTGTGTTTCCGGATACGACGGAGACGTTCGTTATGGATTCCGGTTCATTGGGGAACGCCCATTTTCTTTCTATCCCGTTTAACAGTACCAACGTCCCGGGGGCGTTGACGACGATCAATTATTTATTGTCCCCGGAAGCTCAGCTCCAGAAAATGAGACCATCTTCGTGGGGGGATAATACGGCGATAGCAATTGAACGGTTGCCGGAGGACATGCAAATGCAGTTTGAAGAGCTGGACCGGGGGGAGACTGTACCATCTGCGGAAAGACTGAGGGAAGCATTCCGTCCTGAGTTGGATACTGACTATCTCGAATGGATGACAAAGACGTGGGAAGATGAAGTTGTTCGTACGCCGTAAACCGTGGCTGATGCTCACTCCTGCTCTTTTGTTCCTCCTCCTGCCTTTATACGGATTGTGGTCTGCCCTCTGGAATAGCCTGACTCCTGACGGGGAGGTGACGCTCCGTGTATATTCCGCCCTGTTCTCGAATACTGAATTTCTCTTTTCCTTCTTCTATAGTATGTGGATCGCTCTCATTTCCACCATTCTTTCCCTGATGATCGGATGGCTGATGACCCGTTTCTTTCTTTTTTATCTTGAAAATACCGGAGGGAAGCTCGCGGTGTGGCTTCCGATGATATTTCCGCATTTCGTATGGGCCTATTTGATTCTTCTGTTGTTCAGGGAAGGAGGGGTGATCAGTGGATTCCTTCCCGGCGACCCGGCTTTTGCGAATGATCCGCAGGGTATTGGGATCATCCTTACTTATTTGGGGAAAGAGATCCCCTTTGTTATTCTTATGCTTCTTCCGGTCTATCTTGAAAGGAACCGGGCGTATGATGATCTTGTGGAAACACTCGGAGGTTCTTTTCTTTCGAGAATAAAAGATGCTGAATGGCCGTTTATTGCACCGGTACTCATAGAGACAGGGCTCATTATTTTCGCTTTTACATTCAGTGCTTATGAAGTACCCGCCCTGGTGGGTGCTACGTTTCCTGAAATGATTTCAGTATTTACGTATGACTGGTTCTATTCCGGGGACTGGAGCGAGCGACCTCTTGCATTTGCGGCTATGGTATCTTCGAGTGCGTTCATCGGTATTGTCGCGTGGATCCTGCTTTTCTTTATGAATAAAAAACGACGAAATATAACTGAAGGGCTGTAAGTCATGAAAATATATGTGTTTTGGACGATATTTGCACTGTTCGTATTCTTTCCGATCAGCCTATTGGTTCTTCAAAGTTTCACATCTCCCGGGAGCCTGACTGATGTTTCTGCACTCGGATGGGAAGAGCTGTTCGGGAGGAGACGTCTGCTTGAAGCGACAGGGGTTTCCATTGTCATCGGTTTCTTTGTTGTAGTATGTAATTTAGCGATAGGTTTGAGTGCCGGGAAAGCACTGGCTCTTTATGACTTTTTCGGGAAAACGGTCGTGGATACTCTGTTTGTCATGCCTCTGCTCCTTCCGCTGCTGGCTATCACCTTCGGACTCCATATTGCCATGATCCGTATAGGGTTGGCTGATACAGCGGCTGGAGTAGTCTTTATCCACCTGGTGCCGACGATCCCCTACAGTATCAGGATTTTTCGCAACGGGTATGTGAGTCTTGGAAAAAGAATGCAGGAACAGGGGGAAGTGCTCGGGGCGTCTGTTTGGCGAACTTTTCTCGATATTGAATTGCCTTTGCTCCGTTCTTCCATTCAGAGCGTGATTTTTCTGACGTTCGTTATCAGTCTCAGTCAGTATGTCATTACGGCAATCATTGGTGGAGGGTCCGTGGTGACGCTTGCTATGGTGTATTTTCCTTTTCTTTCATCGGCCAACACCTCACTTGTAGCTGCTTTTTCTCTCTGGTTTGCCCTGCTTCCGTTATTGTTCTACATAGGAGCAGAAGGATTGCTGCGACTGTTCCCATATCAGAGAAAGGTCAGGAGGTGAATAGTATGACTCCCTTCGTAAGGGTTGATAAAGCGTCGAAGAGATTCGGTGCGAATGAAATTTTTCGTAATGTTTCTTTTCGTCTCGAAGAAGGTCAGATATTCAGTGTCCTCGGACCTTCGGGTGGGGGGAAGACTACACTTCTCCGTTGTCTGGCCGGGCTTGAGACGCTTTCTTCCGGAGAGTTATTTATAAATGATGAAAATCTCACCCGTGTCAAAGCCAATGTACGGCAGGTCAGTCTTGTTTTTCAGGAGCCGCTACTTTTTCCGCACATGACCATCAGAGAGAACGTAGGGTATGGCCTGAAATTTTTGAAACTGAACAAAAAAGAGAAGAATAGGCGTGTCAGTGAATTCCTCCAGACGGTAGGACTTTCGGACTTTGGAGATCGCTACCCACGAGAACTCTCCGGAGGTCAGAAGCAGCGGGTGGCACTTGCGAGAAGCCTGATTCTGACCCCGAAGCTTCTGCTTCTGGATGAACCGTTCTCGAGCCTTGATAGGGAATTGAGGGTAGAGATGAGACGCTGGGTGAGGCTACTGCTCAAAGAACAGAACATAACAGCAGTGTTCGTTACCCATGACCAGGATGAAGCGATACAGATGGGGGATGTTATCGGTGTTTTCCGGGAAGGAACTTTCGAACAGATAGGAAGTCCGGAAGAAGTGTACGAAAACCCGTCCACACTTGCCATCGCACGTTTTTTCGGGGATGCGTGGGTCGTGGATGAAAACAGCTACATTCCGAGACGTCATCTTTACCTGAAGAGAAATGAAGATCACGCAAAAGTTCAGTGGAAGGGTGACATAGCAGGCATCCGTTTTATACAGGGGCTCGCGTTTACGGAGGTCCTTCTTACTACCAGCGAACGGATCGTGATTTACACTCCCGAAGATTATCAGGAAGGTGAAAAGGTCTTCGTTACGGCTGATCCATCATATATCCGTGATTTTCACCGGACGGGGGAAAGAGGATGAATCGACGACTGCGTGTTGTTGTCACTATCATCGTGTTTCTCGTTCTTGTCTTTTGGATCAATGCTCGATGGCAGATAGATCCTGAGGAAATCAGAATTTTCATTACATCATTCGGTTGGAAAGCCCCTTTTCTTTTCATTATTTTATACGCATTGACTCCGTTCTTCTTTTTTCCGGCTTCTCTGCTTTCTCTGACAGCAGGTATCACTTATGGAATATGGCCGGGGGTATTGTTCATCTGGATAGGGGCGACAGTAGCTGCTTCTGCCGGTTATGTAATCGGAAAATTTCTTGGAACGAAAGTGGCCAGTTTAAGGGAGATAGAAACGACAGCCCGTTTCCAGGAAAGAGTGAGCACTCACGGTTTTTTATTCGTCCTTATTCTTCGTTTGATTCCTCTGATCGGGTTCGGAATGCTCAATTATCTTTCCGGATGGCTCCACATCCGTTTCCGTTCCTATGTAACTGCGACGATGGTAGGGATCCTGCCGGGAACGATCGCTTATGTCACCGTAGGCGCAGGGATTGTCAGTGGGAATTTATGGATGGTGGCAGCAGCAATTGTCGGAGCGGGGGTTTTCATCAGTATCGTTTATTTTCATAAAAACAATATCCGTAATTGGCTAGGATTTCCGGAGAAGAAAGGGAAGGATTGAAATGCTGGATACTCATGCAAGGAAATATGTGGAACCGTCGATTGAACAGACAGCACACTGGCTTCTTCGAAAGGGGAGATCAGCGAATCAAGTGACGGTTTTCGCCTTTCTTATCGGAATAGGCGCTTCCGTATCATATATAGCAGGTTTACCTTGGCTCGCTGTATTATTTTTGTGGCTGTCGGGGTTTCTCGATGCTGTCGATGGTACGATGGCGCGACATTCCGAAACCTCTCTATTTGGAACGGTTATGGACGTCACTTTCGATCGCCTTGTCGAAATAGGGATCATTCTTGCTGTGGCGTACGTACATCCCGAAGTATTGGGGCCGTTGCTTTTGCTAAGTGTGTCGATCATTTTTTCCATCACTGTATTTCTCGTTGTTGGAACTGTTTCGGAAAAAGCGGGTATGAAATCTTTTTACTACCAGGCTGGGGTTGCTGAAAGAACGGAAGGTTTTCTGCTTTTCAGTCTGATGATTCTTCTTCCCCAGTGGCTTTTGTATCTGACGCTTGTGTTTTTTATAGTGGAGACGTTCACAGGTCTGCAGCGATTGTTTGAAGCGAAAAGAATGTTGACCTAGATATAGTAACACAGGACTACTTCTTATATAGAAAGAAGGGATGAAGATGTACGATATCATTGTAATCGGCGGAGGGGCCGGAGGATTGACGGTGGCGGCAGGAGCAGCCTCTCTAGGGGCGAGAACGGCACTTATCGAGAAGAAAGAGGCTCTTGGTGGAGATTGTCTGCATTTCGGGTGTATTCCTTCCAAAGCATTTATCGAAGCGGCGAATGAAATTTATGCAGCGCGTCATACCTCGTACGCAGGGATCGAAGCCCGTGGCGAGGTCGATCTTTCGAAGATCATGGAGCGGGTGAATCAGTCTGTAGCAACGATTCAAAAAGAAGACAGCAGAGAACGATTTGAAGCTCTTGGTGTCGATATTTATCAGGGGTCGCCGACCTTTACAGGAAAACGGGAGTTGAACGTGGAAGGTACAGTACTGAGCGGAAAGAAAATCGTACTCGCAACAGGTTCCTCAGTGAAGCATCCTGAAATCGAGGGGTTGGAAGAAGCGGAGTACTGGACGAATGAGACGGTATTCCAACAAACGGACTTACCGGAAACGATGGCATTTATCGGCGCGGGGCCGGTGGGTCTTGAAATCGCTCAGGCCTTTGCGCGGCTCGGAACGAAGGTCACTGTTTTTGAAAGTGGTAAGTCTATCCTGAAGAAAGAAGACCCCGTCATCCGGCAAAAAGCGATGGAGATCCTTTCCCGGGAAATGACGATCATCACTGATGCTCGCGTGCAGAAGATAAGCAATGAAGGATCCATGGTCCACTACACCACTGCAGGGGAAGAAGAAACGCTTCAGACGGACCGGATATTTCTTGCTACAGGTCGTAAACCGAATACAGAAGGGCTTAACCTTTCTGCGGGCGATGTCACGAAAAATGAGGAGGGGTTCATCAGAGTCGATGAGACGCTTCGGACTTCCAATCCTGATGTATTCGCTGTAGGTGATGTCACCGGTCATATGCCGTTCACTCATGTGGCGGGCGTTCATGGGAAGCTCGTCGTGCAGAATGCCCTTTTTTCTCTGAAGAGAAGAATGTCCTACGAAGCGATCCCCTGGAACACTTATATTACCCCGGAAATATTTCATATCGGAAAAACACAGGAAGAAGCAGAGGAAGCGTATGTATATGAAACGCGGCTTCAGCAGGTGGATCGTTTCATAGCTGATCACGCTACGGAGGGTGTCGTGAGGATCATCACTGATCGAAAAGGATTTGTCCTGGGGGCTCATGCCATCGGAAAAGGTGCAGGGGACTGGATGCAACCGGTTGTAGCACTTATGAACAATAAAGGTCATATAAAGGAGCTTTCCGAAATGGTCTATCCTTATCCTAACCATGCAGCTGCTCTGGAGGATACAGCCGGGCAGTATTGGCGTCTGAAATTGTTTGCAGGTATCGTTCCTGCGCTCACGAAGAAGTTCCTGCGGTGGCGCCTATGAAAAAATTGCTGCTTATCGGTGGAGGGCATGCTCATGTTTTTATCCTGAAAGCTCTCCAGAAAGAGAAACTTGATATGGAAGTGACGATGATCTCCCCATCCGTTCATCAGTATTATTCCGGGATGTTTTCAGGCTATACGGAAGGGATTTATAACGAAGAGGATATACGTATCGACCTTTCTGAGCTCGCTGCTTCCGGAGGAGCGTCTTTCCGCAAAGGAGAAGTCCAATCCATTGATCCTTTGAATAAGGAAGCGGTAATGAAAGAGGAACGGATACCATTCGATCTGATATCTTTTGATATAGGTTCTCTGGTACGGAAGGTTCCGGGGAGCGGGGAAGAAATGTATTCTGTGAAACCGAATCACGTGTTTCCTGAAAACATCAGTAGGTTGAAGCGATCCGAAGAACCGGTCGTGGTCGGAGGAGGTGCAGCTGGTGTGGAGTTGGCCCTTTCCATGCTGGCCTGGAGAAAGAAAAACCAGGTGTACCAGCGGGTCACTCTCATCGACTCCGGAGATCTTTTGGAAGAATTCGGGGAGAAGGCCTCGAAAAAAGCGAAGACCATAGCTGCATACAAAGGTCTCTCCTTTATAACCGGAGAGCGTGTCGAGCAGATCGGGGAGGATGGTCTTCTGACAGACAAGGGTAGAAACGTCTCCCATTCAGGAGTGCTCTGGCTTTCAGGTGCAGAAGCACCTCCATTGTTTGAACGTTCCGGTCTGAACGTGGATAGCAAAGGCTTTCTGTTAGTGAATGACCAGCTTCGAAATGATGAATACCCGTTCGTTTATGGGGCCGGGGATTGTGTCAGTCTGTACAATTCGAGCATACCTAAGAATGGCGTGTTTGCAGTGCGTCAGGCCCCCGTCCTCTGGGAGAATCTTAAGAGGGAAGTGATGCAGGAAGACCCGGTTTCTTTTCGACCTCCGAAAACATACATGGCAATATTATCGACCGGAGACCGGGAGGGACTGCTTTCTTACGGAAAGCTCATCTTACATCATCACCTTTGTTTCAGATTGAAACACTTTATCGATTCTAAGTTTATGGAAAAATATCAAAAGTAGAAAACCCTTTCCGTGAAATCACGGAAAGGGTTATAAGTTCAGGTGTCAGTCTTCGCGACTGACGATCGTATATTTTTTATGGTTGATGCACGTGAGATGGGAGTCGACGTCCCGGTACGGCAATTTTTCCATGATACTGAGGTCGACAACAACGGAATTTGTGCAGCCGGAAGGGATGACTTTCCCTTTCCAGGTTTCCTTTCCACGAGTAAAAGTGACTATATCTCCTGGGGTTGCTTTATTCTCTTCTGCTACGGGTATATCTTGTTCCTGCACGGTTCTCCCCCTGCCTTCCTACATGTTATTTATTAGTTAAATACCACGTAGAAAGGAGGAATAAACATTATAGAGTGCTGTAAAAACTGCGAGAGAGTCCAGTTTCGATAAGGTTCCACGCCTCTTCCGCCTTTTCTTCAGGTCCAAGGTGAGTGAATGCGTGCTGACATCCATCAAATTCATGGAGATCCACGGAGACTCCGTCATGCTTCAACTTACCGGCATATCGCTTACCTTCAGGGTTGAACGCGTCATGTTCCGGAATGAGAAAAAGGGCAGGTGGTAGTCCACTCACGTCTTCTGCGAATACTGGAGACGCATGGGGATTCCCCATATCACCGCGGTCAGGTATATAGGATTCATTGAGAAAATGGGCAGCCTGCGGGAATTTGGCCCGGTACTTATCAGGTTCCGGTTTATCTGCATGAGAGGTAACGAAATCAAGCATCGGATAGGCAAGGACCTGTAAAAGCGGCTGTGGTTCCTGTTTTTCTTTCAAGTAAAGACAAAGGGCTGCTGCAAGATTCCCTCCCGAACTCTGGCCACCTACCGCAAAACGATCCGGATGAAGGAACAGCTCTGGAGCGTATCTCTTCAGCCAGTGCCATATTTCATAAAGCTGATGAAGCGGAAGCGGGAACGGATATTCCGGAGCCTTCGGGTAATCGACGTTTACGACGGCACAGTGAGCATGATTCGCTATATGACGACAGTAAGCATCATCCATCTCCTTGTTGTTCATGATGAACGCACCCCCGTGCAGGTTTATGTAGACAGGAAGTGGATCGTAATCGTGTGCGGCCGGATAGTAGATGGAAATCTCAGAGGTCGCTATCTGGGTATCGATAAGGAAATCTTTTTTATCCCCGACTTCTTCATAGGGTACCATCGTTTCTTTCTCTTCTTTGTTAGGAAAAAGTCGCAGTGTACTGGCGACAGTCTTCTTCAACATCTTCATCCCGCCTTTCGTTATAGTATCCTTCTATTCTTACCCTGTTTTCTTCAATTGTAAGCATATATAAAAGGATTTCGGGGAAGAAAGATAAAAATACACTAAGTTATATAAAGGCTCTGTTACTAGTAGTGGATTTTCTTCGACGCTTCAAGGGGGTTGCACTTCCGGATTCGACACTCATCAGTACCAGAGTCTGTAGAAAACAACTGGAGGATTCTTATGTTCTGGATGATTGCAGCGATTGCGTCCACAGTAGGTCTTTTTCGTCATCGTGTTTCATTTCCTGATACGGAACCGAAAGCCTCGAAAAGCTTCACTACGATTGTTCCTGCTAGAAACGAAGAAGAAAATTTGAAGAAACTTCTGTCGACCCTCCCTTCAGATCAGGAAGTGATTGTTGTCGATGACAACTCGAATGATGAAACGGCTACGGTATCGGATGAGTTCGGTGCTACTGTTATTCAGGCTCCTGAATTGCCGGATGGGAAAATCCTGGGCTTGTCATAATGGTGCAAAATCAGCTACCGGAGATACTTTGATGTTTCTGGATGCGGACACGTGGGTTGAAGAGAAAGGAATGGAGCGTATCGTTCGTTATGTGGAAGACAACCAAGTTTTTCTCACCGTACATCCTTATCACGTAATGGAATCGTTCGCTGAGAAGTTTTCTGACCTATTCCATTCAGTCGTGTACGCCTCCTCCGGGATTACATCAATCGGACGAAAAAGATTCGGTATCCAGGGGGGATTCGGCCCTTGTGTTGCTCTCCCCCGTTCCATGTATGACAGTATGGGAGGGCATGAAGTGATCAAAGGAGAAGTGACGGAACATTTCGAGTTTTTGAGAAAAGCAAAAGCCTCCGGATATCCAGTGGAAGCCTTCAGCGGAAAAGGCGTCCTATCTATGCGTATGTACCAGGCGGATATTAAAGAGGTGGCTGCAGGTTGGTCGAAGAGTTTCGCTTCGGGCGCTGTGTCGGCTTCTCCGTGGACTACAGTCATAAATGTGGTCTGGATATCTTCTGTTCTTTCTTTTGTTACCCGTATGAAAAGACTCGGTCTTGTTTCTCTCTTCGGGTACGGGGTCCTTTCTGCCTGGTTATATCGTTTCTGGAAGGATATTGGGAATTTCAGTAAAAGGGATGCTATGATTTTCCCGGTTCATTTTCTGTTTTTCATTACTCTGTTCGGCTATTCTGCAGTGCGGACTTTCCTTTTTCGTCAAAGTACTTGGAAAGGACGTGTCATAAGTTGAATGGAGAGCGAGGACTGAAAATACCCGCGTAGCTTTTCCTGTTGGCTCTGTTATCGTTCCTAGTTGATTTTTATCTCTACGGGTGGAAGCTTGCCGCGGGCATGACGTAAACTTCCGGAACCTCACTCCGTTCGATTCCGGTGATTTTCCGTTCATGCTACTCCCGCAGGCGTCTCCACCCTTCGTTTTGAAATCAACAACAGGCTTTAACAGAGCCTTCCTGTTAAGTGAAATGCTTCTTCTATCGATGATTCGTAAAGGTAGATAAATGGAGGAGGAACTAATATGGGTGGCACAGGTAGAAGAAAAAGGAACTACAGGAAACAAAGCGAAGGGGATAAGTGGAAAGACATTCTTTTGGATATCGTCATGTGCATTCCGGAAGTTCTTCTGCTTCCTGTTCGTATTCTTTATTATCTTGGAAAAATCCTGATGCATGCTCTTCGCCACGCTGTGGAAGCATTGTAAATAGAGAAGAAAGAGGTGGACGGGGTGAGGTATGGAATAACTATGTTTTCCTCTGTATTGCTGCCTGCGTTTATCATCCTTTTCATCATTCTTTCTATAAGAGACGGAGTCGGGTATGTATTCGCGGCTTTACTTCTTTTCGTAATCTATGCTATGTCGACGGGGATTACTGTAGAGGAAGATCAGGTTGTCCAGCATGTTCTGTTATTCCGAAAGAGCATCCATCGTCGTGTTTTGAAACCGGAAGATATAGAAAAAATCGTGTTTTTCCACTTGGGTGGATCGAATGGTAAAGCGGTGATTCATACTTGTGAAGGGAAAAATATGCAGGTAACCGAATCGAACTATGAGATTATGGCATATTTGGAGAGATTTTCATTGCATCACAACATAACCGCTGAATATGGAGAGGAATACAGACAGCATTGAGGAGGCAAGTGGATGAAAGGAATCAAGTTTTATATATGGACGGGTGTTATCGCTTATTTATCATGGCCTTTTTATTTTCTCATTAATCAGTCCCACGACTATAAAAATTCGGATATCGTAGAAGCGATGGGCCTGGTGACAGCAATGCTGATCGTTTATGTGATTATTCTTTTCCTTTATTTCAAGAAGCCTTAGTCCCTTCTGTTGAAAAGTTGTACAACTTTCCAGGAATAGTAGAGTTCATTTGCCAATTTCCCTTCATTTTTTCACAATCCAAAAGTATTCAGTTATGTGTGAAAAATTGGTAGAGTGTAGGAAAGGTCAATGGAGAAGGGGAAGATGAAGAATGCGAAGAGTGGCGTGGACGATTATATTTTTAGTGATCCTTAACATAAGTCTGTTTGTTTTATATGGAACGATGATTTCTTCACAGGAAGAACCGGAGATGATCCGAAGTGAACAAATTGTCGATACAGAAAACAGCGCTCCCTCTTTCGAAAGTTGAGGGGGGAAAGACTTTGAAATTGTTCGAAATAGAAGAAATCTGCCTGATCTCATGATAAAATGGAAAGATGAACGTTACCAAAAACTTTTTTATAAAGGCTGGAACGATACAGAACAATGAGGTTAGGAGCAATATACTTTGAGCAAAAAAGGGAAGTCACATCTATCATTCCGTTTAAATATCATTTTTTTGATCGTGTTCCTGCTATTCGCAGTACTTATCCTCCAACTTGGGGTCGTTCAGATATTGAGCGGGGAATCGGCGCAGGATCAGATTGATCGCACAGAGAACGTGACGACGAATATCCCTGTGCCGCGCGGAGAAATGTACGATAGAAACGGGAATGTCATCGTCGATAATGCATCCATGTACTCTATCACCTACACTCCTCCCAAAGGTGTACAGGCAGATGATAAACTTGCGCTCGCTGAGAAGCTGAGTCAGTACATGTCACTTGATACGGAGAGTCTGCGACTCAGAGATAGAAAAGAATATTTTTTCCTTAAAAACCCGGATGTCATTGAAGAACGGGTAGATGAAGAAGCGATGGCGGATCTTGATTCAGGTGAAGTGTATCAGGCTCAACTCGATGCGATCACAGAGGAGGAGGTCGCCGACTATGATGAGGAAACCCTTCAGGTGATTGCCATCAATAAAGAACTGAACCAGGCTTATGCGCTTGCTCCTCACGTAGTCAAAGATGAGAACATTTCGGAAGAAGAATACTCGAGAATTGCTGAGCATCTCCCTTCTCTCCCGGGTATCAACGTGACGACGAACTGGGAGCGCAAATACCCGCATGGGACAGTGTTCCAGAACTATTTGGGCAACATTTCAACGAGGGAACAGGGAGTTCCGAGAGAGAAATTGCAGGAATACCTGGCACTTGATTACAGTCGGAATGACCGTGTCGGAAGGAGCGGTCTCGAAGAAGAGTATGAAAGTGTGCTACGTGGAGTGAAAGAGAAGGTTCAGCATACGACCGATAGGAACAATAACGTGATAGATTCCAAAGTTATAAGAGAAGGTAAGAGCGGGAAGGACCTTGTACTTTCCATCGATATGGAATATCAGAAACGGGTGGACAACATCGTCCAGGAAGAACTGGCGAAAGCTGTACCTAACAACCCTCATATGGAGAATGCGGTCGTAGTCGTCTCCAAACCGGATACGGGAGAAGTGCTGGCAGTTTCGGGACAAACGTATAACAGAAGTGCTTCGAATAGTGAGGAAAGATTCAGTGATACGTCCCACCAGGCCGTTTACAACGCTTATCTTCCTGGTTCTGTAGTAAAAGGGGCCACGGTGCTTACAGGACTTCATGAAGATGTAATCGCTCCGGGTACAACTTTTTACGACCGTCCGCTACAATTCCCAGCTTCTGAAGATATGGGATCCTATGCGAACCTCGGTTCTGTGAACGACCTCCAAGCAATTCAGCTGTCGTCTAACGTATATATGTACAACATTGCCATGCGCCTCGGTGACTATTACTACCAACCGAACCAGCCGCTACGAATGGATGAAGAACAGGCGAATTATCTGATGCGATACAATTTCCATCAGTTCGGTCTCGGGGTTCCTACCGGCATCGATTTTCCCTTTGAAGCTACCGGGTTCGAAGGAAGCAATCCGACCGGTTCAGACGTGATGCGGACGGCAATCGGTCAGTACAGCAGTTATACTGCAATGCAGCTGAATCAGTATGTGTCGACGATTGCAAATGGCGGTAACCGCATACAGCCGAGATTCGTCACTTCTATTCACGAACCATCCAATTCAGAAGAGAGATTAGGGGACGTTTACAGGGATTTTGCGCCGAATACGCAGAATAGTCTTCAAATGGACCAGGCGTATATCGAAAGAGTGCAGCGCGGGTTCGAAATGGTTACGCAGACCCCTCAAGGGACGTCCTCCGATGTGTTCAATAATAGTCGCTTTGGAGAATACGATATTGCCGGGAAGTCTGGTACAGCCGAAGCGGATCAGTATTTGCCACGCGCCTCCGGTAACGGGACGTACCGGGTACCATTGACGAACAAGAACTTCGTCGGCTATGCACCGTCGGAAGATCCTGAAATTGCATTTTCCGTCATCGTGCCTGCCCTTGATGCAGGTGCCAGTGAGACCCCTAACTATCAGATCGGTGCTCGTGTAGTAGAGGCTTACTTCCAGTTGAAAGAAGAACGGGCGGAGAATGCTGAAGAAGCTTCTCAGAACGAAAACGAAGAATCATAGAATAAATGACTGCACATGAAAGAGCCTGGGGCAGAATGTATGATAGAAATGCTAAAAACGAATATCTAAGAAAAACACGGAGACTCCTAGGGTAAGAGTACGAGCTTCAGCTGAAGCCGTGCCTATGGAGAGCGACGTGTTTTTCTTATGAATCATTCCATAAACGAAGGTATATAAAAATCCGAACAATGTTGTTCGGATTTTTAAACGTAAAAGCAGATTTTGTCTCATGCTCTTTTTGATAAGTTCTATACAAAAATCCACAGAGACGTGCCTGCTCATTTATTCGTCCCGTGCTACATGAAAGGAGCTCCCGGAATGTTTATTTTTACGGTAGTTTTCTTGAAGTCAGGGGGATTTCCGACCTCTTCTGACTATCCAGACTATGGACAGTAGGATAGAGAAGGATGTTACGAGAAGAGTAGATCTGAAATAAGGTGGATGATAGGTGAATTCCACCTTTTTATCCCCAGACTCTATAGAAGTCCCTAGCATACTGTAATTGACTTCAGCTGTTTCTCTCTGTTCTCCATCCACCTTCACAGACCATCCCTTTTCAAATGGAACAGGAATGGCGAGGTACCCGTCTGATTGTACCTCCAGAGAATCTATGGTGATCCGGTTCCCGTTTCTCGTGACGTCCCCTCTATTTCCGGCGTTTTGCGAAGCTTCTTCCAGCGTCTGGTAGTCCTCCGCAAACACACCGATCTCCTCAAGGGTGTAACTCCCTTCTCTCATTCGTATAGAAATCACTTTTTCTTTCGGAACGCGGATGGTGATATCATTCACCCCTGTTTTATAAATAGAGTCTCTTGATTTGCGGGTTGTATAAAAATCATTGACCTCGAGAGAAAACAGAGGAGCTTCCTTATCATTATGGAGTAGATAGAATGATACATAGATATCTTCAGCGTCTGAAGCCATGGTCTCTTCAGGAAGTATGAGGTCGATCCCACCTTCGTCTGCTGTTATGTCCAGTTGACCCTCAGCGTAACTTCCTCCGATACTTTCTACAGATACTTCGTCTGCAAGATTCCTATGAGAAGGCAGGTCACTTGAGGTAGTAGTCGCTCCTTTGACGATAAGACCTTTCAACATAGCATCTTCACGGGAAATCGGATGGGAGTTTTCAAGCGACTCTTCACTGTAAATCTTATCGGATATTTGCACATAGGGAAGGGGATTCGTATTTTCATAAATGACGAAGTTTTCGCTATCCATCATTCTTTCAAATCCATAAGGGGCGTTGTCTTCTTCCCCTTTTTCATACATTACGTAATTTCCAAGCCATAAACTGTGCAGGTTCGCCCTGTCACCGAATCCGGAATAACGACTTACACTTTCCCTTTTCATATCAATTTCGAGGTCGTGATAATAATAATTCAACAGGTTCCCGTTCAAAATACTCGAGTAAGCACTCGTACCCTGGAAACCCTGGATAATTGGTGTGTTGTACCTCCCATCGGCCATCCAGCTTACTCTGGCTAAGGGAGAGGAGGCGGTTGCTTTCTGGATCAGTTGCTGTTGTTCTGTACCGATGTAATCACTGCTTAGGATGTATTCCTTTGAACTCTCATGAACTTCTCCGCCCCGGAACAGCTTATCCCACTGATATGTGTTCATGATTACAAGTTGCACAGTTATCGCTACAATGACGAGCGGTAGAATCCCTCTTCTAGCATTCAGGGGACTAGAACCTAGAAACAGATAAGTTACAGCTGTCCCAATAAGAACCAATATCGACCATGGGCTCATTATCTGAAGGCTGGTATCACCGAGCAAAAATAAGATATATAAGATACCCATACCGATTCCCGCTCGTCTCACATCTCTTAGTTTCAAGGATTTCAGCAAAGGCAGGCCTGTTGCTATGGCACCTCCGATGGTAAAGGAAGCAAGGTACTCATAGCGATGCTGAGGGGCTGAGAATCCATTAAAGAAACTGGCTGCATAAGGAATGAAATGGAGACCGATCAGGATGAGACTGATAATAGCAAAAAATCGGAAACCTCTATTTTGATAAAGAGGCCGAAGGAGAAGCATTAATAGAAAAAGAGCCGGGACAATCAAGTAAATACTGTCATAAAGTATGTTCGTCGTACCTTCGACAAGAGCGATCTCCTGGTTGTAGGGGGGACGCACGTTCTGAAGGAATCCCCATACCGCAGGAATGAAACCTATAGTACCAATACCGAAACCGAGCCCAACGGCCGGTACGTAGACTTTCATCTGTTTCATTTTAGTCGTCTCCATGGTTGAGATAGGGATGAACCAGCGGAGGAGAATATACATACCCGTGAAGAACCCGTTGATATATGCGAAGTAGAAGTTGTCGAAAAAGCTGAGGGCCGTTGCGACAATCAGCCAGCCGGGTTTGTTTTCCCGGATTATTTTTTCGACGCCGAGCACAAGGAGCGGAAGCCACAGGAAAGCATCACCGAAAAACTCCCAGTATGTAACGTGATGAAAATACTTCGCTGCAGTAGCATAAAAAACAGCTCCCGTGAATGAAGGAACGAGCCTGCCGGTCAGATAGCGGAAGACGAGCGTCGTGATGATAAGCACCAAAAACATTCTTGTTATGCTGAAAAAGACAGTACTTTGAGCCCAGAACAAAACATCCGGTTCTCCGATTACAGCAAAGGTCTCCAACATAAACACGACCGCTACAGTGAAAAAGAAAAAGATATTGAGGCTGAAATAGTAAGCTAGTTGACTGTATGTACCTCCACCGAGACCGAATTCATAGGAGTAGAAGAACTCTCCATCTGTGAACTGATCATAAAGCATTTCTTTGAAAGGGATCATCTGAGATAGACCATCATCGGGGCCGACCAAATATTGCCCTTCGTTCCATTGATATAAAAAGAATGCATGGGCCAGTATGGCGGTGAGCAGACTGAAACTAAGCAGTAGCATGATTTGTTTCTTTGTCATAAGCGTTCACGCCCTACCTTTTTAATATTTTTCCGGTCACGATGAAAGTTATCGGAACGGTGAAGAAGACCGCTACTAAGGGTGCAACATTTCCATTCCACCCGAACAGATCGACGAAAATGAAAACGAGCAGCGAGGACACCGACATATTGACGACCTGTGTGAAGGGGAACATGAGAAATTTCGGTATCGTGGGCTTCACTCTATACGTAAAATACACGTTCAGGAAAAAAGAAATGACCATACTGATGAAGAAGGCTGAAATATGAGACAGGAGATAGAACCAGTCCAACAGATTGTAAAAGAGTACGTAGAATAGATAATAGTTTGTCGTGTTCAGTCCGCCCACAAGAACGAACCGGGTGAATTCATTATTCCATTTTTTCATAGGACTTCCTTTCTGTATTACTTTCCTTAACCAGGTAATGAGGCCGGCGCTTCGTTTCCATATAGATTCTTCCGACATACTCACCGATGACTCCGAGACTGATAAGCTGGACTCCTCCGAGTATCAGTACAGAAGAAATCGTTGTGAAATAACCGGGTACAGCTACCCCGCGGAAAAGAATCATGATAAACATCAGGGAGATATAAATAAGACTAAGTCCCATGATTAAAAACCCCGCATAAAACACCATGCGGAGTGGTCGCTGGTTAAAGGATAAAATACCTTCGATTCCGTATTCAAGCAGTTGTTTCATAGACCAGTGAGAGTCGCCTTTTTCACGTTTGACATTCTCATAATGGATGACTTTTTTTTCGAAGCCGATCCAGGAAAAGAGACCTTTAGAGAACCTGTTGCCTTCACTCATTGCCAGAATAGCATCAATCGCCTGTCTGCCAAGGAGTCGGAAGTCCCCTTCCCCGTCTGCCAGGTCCACCTGAGCCAACTTATTGACCATCTTATAATAGGAGGAAGACAGAAAGGAACGTGATTTGGATTCTCCCTCTCGAGTCCGTCTTGCGACCACCTGTTGGTAGCCTTCGAAGTACCCATCTAACAATTGGGGGATGAGGGAAGGAGGGTGTTGTAAGTCGGCGTCCATAATGATCACCGTTTCACCGAAGGCATGTTGGAGTCCGGCGATCAGGGCAGGTTCCTTCCCGAAATTACGGCTGAAGGAAATGTATTTCACTTCTGGAGCGTGTTCAGCTAAGGTTCTGATTCTTGCAAGAGTATCATCTCTGCTTCCGTCATCCACGAATATCGCTTCAAAATCACAAGAAAGGGCTTTGAATTCTTTTTCGAGAGCATCGTGGATCATATCTATGTTTTCACCCTCGTTATACGCAGGGATGATGACTGATACCATAAAATTATCCATGGCTTACCTCCGTCCAATTTCTAACTGATATCCTACTACCCTGGCATGGGGAGGTCGAAACTATGATGTAGGAACGGAACTGCAAGCGGAGAAGTTCATTTCCATACTGATGCGTTTTAGCCGTTAACACGCAAAATCTTTTGAATAGCCTGAAAAAAAGGAGGACTACAGCCTCCTTTTTCCTTAAGCTTTGTTATCATTCATTGTTGATTTTCATCTCTTCGGGTGAAAAATTGCCGCGGGCATGACGTAAACTTCCGGAATCTCTCTACGTTCGATTCCGGTGATTTTTAAGTTCATACTTTTCCCGCAGGAGTCTCCACCCTTCGTTCTAAAATCCACACCAGGTTTTAACAGAGAGGTTCATGCAAAGATATTTGCACCATGATACATGAAAATTTTCGGGATCTGTTAGTATTCGAGTTTGATAGGGTGGATAAAGAGAAAGGCGGCGACTCCGACGGGAATAGCAGCAGCTGAAGACCCCGCAGGGAAACGAGGAGGCTGAAGCGTTGCCCGTGGAAAGCGTCCGCCTGAATATTTATTTTTAGGGTAGCCTTTTCTTAATATTCTTCGTATATGGCCGGGTGTTGATTTTTGAGTCTGCCGTCCTCTCTGTGAAGCTCGTTCATGATTCTCATTTCAGCTTCATCGAGAGAGAAGTTGAAAATATCCATGTTTTCTCTCTGTCTTTCCGGAGAAGAGGATTTCGGTATAGGAAGTGTGCCAAGTTGATGATGCCAGCGCAAAATTACTTGTGAGACACTTTTTTCATGACGCGCCGCAATCGATTGTATCGTTTCGTTACCGAGGATATTGGTCACTCTGGCAAGCGGGCTCCATGATTCGGTCTGAATGCCATTCTCTTTATGGTAGGCAATCTGATCTGCCTGATTGAAGAAAGGGTGTAATTCAATCTGGTTGATAACGGGAGTGGTTCCTGTTTCCTTTTGAAGACGCTCCAGATGTTCAGGGAGAAAGTTGCATACGCCGATGGAGCGGATTAGTCCCCATTTTTTTGCATCAATCAGTGCCTGCCAAGCTTCCAGATATTTATCCTGTTTCGGATTCGGCCAATGAATCAGGTACAGATCATAATAGTCGAGTCCGGAACGATATAGAGACTCCTGGATAGCGGGAACTGCTCTATTGTACTCATGGTAACGACCGGGTAATTTTGATGTGATGCGGAGCTCATCTCTTGGAATACTGCTTCGACGCACAGCTTCCCCTACGGTTCCTTCATTTTCATAATTGTAGGCAGTATCGATAAGACGATAGCCCATATCGATAGCGCTTTGAATAGAAACCGCGCCATCGTTTCCATTCAGACGATAAGTTCCGAAACCGATAGCCGGCAGTTTAAGCCCATCGTGTAATGTCACTTCAGGAATAGAATTTTTCATCAATGATTCCTCCTTATGTATATAACCTGTATTCCTCTTTGACGGGAATGACAAACAGGAATGATCGAATAACTGAAGAAAAATATGAACCACTCAGCCGTTTTCATTTTAAATAATAAGGGAAAAGGACAATCAGTATGAGTTCAGGAGGGGTATAATGGAAAACGAAGCGAAACTATTGCATCATTTTAAAGATGTGAAAGAATTCGAGACAGAAGGGCTGCAGAACAATGGTATAGCTTTTCCTGAGCTGGAACAGGTGCTGAAGGATTACATACTGAGCCAGCAGAAGGAAACGCTTTTCTTCAAGGAATGTCTTGTCCAGTTGAAACAACGGAGCGATGGTGATGTGAGAACGGTGAAAATCACGTATCAGGATGACGATATGAACAGTGACATCCGTTTGTGGGGAGCCAGAAATGAAGATACCGGAGAAGTTCTCACCATGAGCGTGGATGCTGTAAATCTTGTCACAGAAGAAGTCGTATATGAACGTCAATTGATTTGATGATTAAACGCCTGAACGAAAGTTTGACCACTTTCGTTCAGGCGTAATTTTTTAAGAGGAGCTATGATTGTTGCCTCTCTACTCCTGCGACACCTTTTCGATTCATATCACCCCATGAGCTTTTCCTTCTGGTCAGGAACATCCACAGGCCTTCGAATCTCCACCAGACGAGTAGCGGACGATACCAGAAACTTTCGGTGAGAGCCCAGAGGTAAAGTTTCAGGATGCTTTTCACATCCGGATATTTATGGTATGTCCACTCTTCAAGCAGTACGGCCAGAGCAGAAAGAAGGGAGCCGTAAAAAATCGTCACCACTCCCATCACCATCGTAATTTCGATCGAGACAAACGAGAGGATAATTCCCAGGATGATGATGATATATCCTGTCAATTCAACTACTGCACTGAGCAGTTCTACCATGAGGTAATAAGGGAGAACAGCCCAATCCCTTTGTATTTAGGGTTGAAAAGCATTTTTCTATGAATCCACAGCGTTTCAGCGAGTCCTCTTTGCCACCGTCGGCGCTGTGCTCTAAGGGAAGAGAAAGTGGAAGGAGCTTCCGTCCAGCAGACCGGGTCCTGAATGTATTCAATACGCTGCTTCGATTTTTCATCCTTCAGGGTGCGGTGAATACGTACAACAAGCTCCATATCCTCTCCTACTGTAGCGGTGTTGTATCCCCCTGCTTTGATTACACGGTTCTTTTCGAATACACCGAAAGCTCCCGAGATGATCAGCAACATGTTCATGTGTGATAATCCGAGTCGCCCTATGAGAAATGCGCGGAAATATTCGACGATTTGCAGGAGAATCACCGGTTGTTTAGGGAGACCGATCTTTTTGACTTCACTTTGAACGATCTCCGAGCCGTTTGCGATACGGACCGTTCCTCCCGTAACTGTAACCTGACCATTTGAATCTATGACCGGTTTCATCGTTTTCAATAGAGCATTTTGATCGAGGAGAGAGTCACCATCGATGGCTGCAAAATAAGGGTATTTGGAGAAGTTGATACCGCAATTGAGTGCATCGGCTTTTCCCCCCGTTCTCTTTCCGTAACAAATACAGATTAGGATGTATTTTGGAACGGTAACCTTCGAAAACCGGACGGGTCTGGAAATGACTTCTCGTGGCCAGGTTCATCGGTTCCATGTCAAAACCTTAATCATACGTGTAGCAGTCTCGTCTTTGGAACCGTCATCAATGACGATGACTTCGAATGTTGGATAGTTCAGGTTCAACATAGAGGTTGCCGTTTGAACGACCCCCACTTCTTCGTTATAAGCGGGTACGAGTACAGAGACTGGGAATGTATCCCTGTTGATGGCCGTTTCCTCGATGACTTCCTCGCGTTCAAGACCTCGTTCTTTTCTGATCTTCGGTCCGGAAATCAGAAAAAGGGTGAGGTAAACTACGGCAACTGACACCATGTAAATGATGACCACAATAGCGACTGCATCGATAATAAAAGATACCTGATCCTGATTCATGAATGAACCACCTCCATAGATAGAAGCCGGGACGCCATGTCGCGCGCATATTTATCTTCGTGATGTTCGATTACGTCTTCGAGAAGAAGCGGCCCTTGCGGTAATTGACGCAAAGCTTCCAGGGCAGCGTAGCGCACCCGCCATTCTCTGTCTCTGGCTAAGGACTGCAGTTCATTTCTATAATCCTCCAGTTGAAGACTCCCAACCACTTTAGCTGCAAGCATGCGTTCTTCCCAGCTCGTAGATTGGAAAAAAGCAGAAATCTTTTCAGGGTCGAGGCAGCTTCCTATCTCAGAGATGGAGCGCAGAGCTTTCAGGCGAATTTCCCTATTTGGAAAAGTGAGACGTTTTCAATGAAAGGGAGAAATTCTCGAGCTTCGAGTTCTCCACTTATAGAAACGATTCACAACTGAAGCTGGTGAGGGAGACGTTCCTTATTGTTTTCCATTGCATCCATCAGTTGACGGATCACAGAAATCGGGATTTTCCGAAGCAATTCCTTGATCATCCTTTGGGAGAGCTGGTGGCTCTGAAGAAGAATCGGGATAAGCCTCTCATCATGGAATGAAGCAAGTGTTCGTAATGCTTGTCTGTATTCTTCGTCTGAAGCGGTGAGGTGATGGAAATGAATCCAAACATCGTTCTTCAGCTCAATAATGCTGAATTCTTCAATAAAATAGAGAGTGTTCACTCTTTGGGACCAGCTCCCGTGTTTCAAATAGAGACGATAAGAAGGGACGAGGTAAAAGTGAGTTACGGCTTGAAGCCTTTTTTTATCGATACTTTCATATTCATGATCTATGAGGTGGTTCAAAATTCCTTCAATCACCGGTACGTAGATCCGTGCTGGAGCATCGACCTCTGGCTTTGTTCCTGAGTTTGATAGCAAATAGGCATAGAAGGAGGGGAACCAGTTTTGATAATACCTTTCTTTTTCTTCTTCTGAATCCAGCCTCTGTTTTTTTGCTGTGAGAAGATAGACAAGCACAACACCCTGAAGCACGAACAGTAAGATTATTAACAAAAAGGCGAATTCGACCATAGTGAATGATAACCTCCTGAGGAGAAACTTTTTCGTTCATTATTATGAACAGAAAAGTCGGCTCTTAAAGTTGTTGGAACAGATGAAAACCACATGGACGAGAAGTGATGGTGAGTTTATTGGAAATTAGTAGCACCCCGATTACCCCTTTTGCCGCGTTAGATTTATTAGTATTCAGAAAATGTTTTTTGAAGAATATCGTAAGACTGTTTCAACCGTTCCTCATTCTCAGGAAGGTTCCAGTTCTCCCATGTATAGCTCATATATTCGGAGATCGAGGAGGCCGGTTGGTCGGGCAAAACGTCCGTAAGTGTTCCTTCTTGATTTTGAATGAATGCTGCAAATCGGAAATCCTCAAACGACCGGGACTCTTCAAGGCCATCCTTCCAGAGGTCGGCCATCTGCTCTTTTTGACTCGGGTCTTTGATATTCAGCAACAGCCACGGGATTCTGACTTCTCAATATTCCCATCGATGGAATAGTCGGTCAGTGAGTTATATCTTTCCGCCACAGGGTCGGTATTTCCGTGCTTTAAGATACCTGTTTCGTAGGAAGTGAAAGGTACCACTTCTCCAGATTCCGGAAGGGTGAGCTCTTTATTCAAAGCAAGACGGATCGGGTGCAACCTCCCGTTATCCTTTTCTTTTGCATAAGGTTTATTCTCTATGCTTTCTAGGATTTCACCATATTGATAGTAGAAAGGGTCGTAGTAACTGTCCACTTTCAAAGTCGCCTCGTCTTTCCCCTGTATTTCAAGAAGGAAATCAATGCCCCGGTCGAAAGTAGCTTCGCCTGAGCTTGTGATTCCCTGGTCCTGGATCGTATCTATGCCGAGGTTCAGGCTATTTCCCTTGAAGGAGAAGTCCCCGGACGTTTCTATTCTGAGATATAGATATCCCTCGTCATGGTCGACTGCAAAAGAACGAAGAGCATCGTTTCTTTTCCGTGCCAGTTCTTTGTCTTTCCAGGGGGTTCCCTTCCCGTCGATTTTTCTTTTTAAGCTGTCAAAGGAAAGAAGGCCGAACTGCTGCTCGTTCGTCTGGGCGTTGGACCAGAAGGGACGTCGGTCCGGGTTATCCAGGTCCATCGTGTTCCACGTACGTTTGAACCATTCGTCCTGCCATGTGAACACGAGTCCTCCCATCGCTCCTTCAGCCACGATATCTTCGAATAATCTGCTGTTGATTTCTCCCTGTTCCTGTTCCGAGTGGTGACCCTGGTCGAGCCCGAACGGATTCTCGTGGGTCATCCCCCGGGAACCGGGTACCCCGAACTCGGCAACGAGTACCGGCATGTCGTGCTGGGAAATGAGGTCGTTCAAATAGCCGGCATAACTATTCTTTTCTCCTCGATGATCCGTATACTCCAGATACTCCTCATCGTAATTAAGAAAGTCGGGATAATAGGGATACACGTGGTAGGAAGCGAACATGCCACTGGTGAAGCTTTCTTTCGTCTTAATTACGTTCGGATCCACCCTTGCCATATCTTCCTCAGGAATGGGCTCTGAGGGATGGTCGAGAAAGTCGGTAGTGACCCAGTTCGTAAAGCTTATCGGCCGTTGCGTATTATAATTTTCATTTCATAACGAATAGTGAAGTCCATCATGGAAGTGAGCCAATGTTCAAAAGGTGAAGCATTTTCTGTAAACACATAGTCCCCGTCGTACTTTCCGATACCTTCATGTTTATCGTTTTTACCTTTCACCATTTCGGGGTACCATTCCACCCCTATGATCCAACCCGCTACATACTCCGAAACATCAGCTGTATATGCGCCGCTGGCGTGACCGGGTTCTTCCTCGATATCCGCGTTGCCATGGACGACATCTATCAGGCTCTGAATCTCACTACGGAACTTGCTCGTACTTTCTTCGTTGAAGCTATCCAGTGTTTCAGTGAGCGGTTCTTCTTCTGCCCATACACCATGGAATATATAAAGAGGGTCTTCAGCCTTTTCATTATGTTTTTTCAGCGCATTGTAGAACTCAGGTGGATGTCGTGTATATACTCGGAGCGCATTCGCATTCATTTCACTGATTTGCCGGAACCAGCGCGATTATTCATCTTGAGTGATGGCTGCTTCACCAGTAAACGTTCCGGGCTTAGCCATTCGCATATTCACTCCTTTGATCAGAGTGCTGGTCTATTCCCCATCTTTGTAGATTTCAAATTCTCCGTCCGCGACACGTGCAGGGCTCTCTTTGTCCATGTTACGCATCACTCCTTTATGTTCACGGGTCGATTCATCTGAAACGCTCTCATCACTGATCAGTGTTTGCAGCGTCTCCCCGTATGATAGTTTCCATAAAATGAAGGGAAGAAGCAATAAAAGAACAAAGATACCGCCGATCCACCATTTCTTCATTAGGCTCATTTCTCCTTTTGGAAGTAAGAATAATAACATAATTACCTCATGGAAAAAGAGAAGTAGCTATTATAATGAACGAAATTTATCGAAAAATCCGATATCTTGCATAGAATTTTGAATGGTCAGGGGCCTTAGAGAGCCGATAAGGGGAGTCCTTGCTTAGTAAATTGATTGTGGGTCTTCTTTTCACCTCCTGCTGCACTTGTCCGGAAGGTTCATTATCTATACCCGAGCACTTCTTCACTATTCTCTAACGCCAGTCGGTAATAGTGCGCAGATTTTTTGTAAAAACCGGTTTTTTCATAATAAGCGGCAGTTGTTTTCGCATATTTCATGATTTTCCGGGACTCCTTGCTGGCTTCAAGACGAGGGAAGAACTCTTTCTCAAGAAACCTCTCCCATTCATCTTTCCCGGTAGTGAGAAAATGACGGAAAAACTTCATTTCCTGTATCGGTGTAAGTCTGTCGGAGAGATCCTTCAGTAAATAATCGAAGGTATCCAACAGTTCTATACAGGAAGACGTATCCTTTTGTTCATACCTTACTTCCAGAAGAAGTACTAGCGAATAAGCGAAACTCTCCGTACTGTTGTCTTTATGATTCATCGCTTCGGTGAGATGGGCGACGGCCTGCTCATAGTTTTGCATCCGGACATACATATTAGCGAAATTATGCTCGATAATTCCGAGGAATGACGGTAAGTCCAGAAATTCAGCCAGTGCTTTCGCTTTTTCATAATGGAAAAGGCACGTCGGGAAATCACCGATTCTACTGTGACAGATGCCGAGCTGGATATGAACCTTCATACACTGTTTCGGTCGGTAGTGAGACTGGAAAATTCTCAGTGCCTCTTCCGCATTATAAAAACATAGTGATTCTTTCCTAAGAGTGTATAGAACGAGTGAGTGAAGAAAATGCAGATCGGCCTTCTCGAGTTCGTGAAAGTTTATCCCGGAATATTCCCGCAGCGCCTGGTTGAAGTGATACTCTGCGTAGTCCGGATTTGAGGCAGACCAGTGGTAATTACCGATATGTTTATGGAATAGAAAACGTAGACGAGTATCCAGGTGGTCCGAGAACTGTTCGGAGAAATTTACGGACTCGCGGGCTTTATCCAAATCAGGATTCGTCAGAAAATGCCGGATACGTTTGATATGGAATTCGAGTTGTAGAGGGAAAGGGGTCATTTCCGTTATATAATCGAGTAATGAGTGATAAATATCCCGAGTTTTCTCTTTATCGTTTTCAAGAAGGGGAGACTCCCACTCGAGGAGAAGACTTTGAATCGTGGAAGTTTCATCTTTTTGCTCTGAATAATCGACTCCTACCCTTTGATAAAGCAGGGAGAGGGTCTCTTCGTTCGCTTCAATTTTACCGTTTTCGATACGTGAAAGGTAGGAGGTAGATACAATGGATCTGGCTACCTCTTCCTGGCTCAAATTTTTCTTTTTACGAAGGTTCTTCAGTATTTTCCCCTGACCCATATCCCTATTCTCCTTCCGCTACTGTGCAACTGTAATTTCATTCAGCTGACGTTATAGACAGTTGATATTTCCACCTGTGGTTAAAGTGATGATATCATAGAAACTATTAGGAAAAAAGAAGGGGTTCTTTGTTACAAAAAGACACAAGATAAACCTTGATGGAGGTCGGAATGTTTTTATCGAAGGGTCTGTTATGGTTTATTGTTGATTTTCATCCCTACGGATGGAAGCTTGCTGCGGGCATGACGTGGGCTACCGGAATTTCCCTTCATTCGATTCCGGTAATTTTCCGTCTATGTTCTCCCGCAGGCATCTCCACCCTTCCTTCTAACATCAACAACCGGCTTTAACAGAGTGTTTTCGAAAGAGAATGGGGGATTTAAAGTTTGCTGAGGTGAGACCGAAGTCGGTGATATACGGGTTTTGTTGATTGATACTACTCTAGAGGAAATGATGATATGAAAGGAGAAGCGGTAATGTTTGTGAAAAGAGCGGAAGATAAGCATGTCGAAGGTATTTCGAAAGTTTGCCGGGAAGGTTGTTTGGATACATATAAAAATCTTCGTAGTCAGGAAAATATCGAACGGAACAACCGGACTTTTTATAATTACGAACGGATACGGCAGGAATTATTCGAACAGCAAGGGTGGGACGGTTATTACGTAGCTGTCGAAAATGATGAAGTTGTCGGAGCTATCGGAGGCGGCATGACAGGAAAGACGAGCAGTGAAGTGTATGTCCTTTATCTTGATCCCTCAAGACGCGGGGAAGGGATAGGATCGAAGTTACTGGAGGAACTGACGTCCGTGCAACAAAGGAAGGGAGCTTCAGAACAATGGGTGTCTGTCCAGAAAGGGAATTATAAAGGTATTCCTTTCTATGAAGCACGCGGATTTGAATATGTGGAAGAGCGGCCAACTTATTCGAACGAAGGCGGAGAGGGCTATGTGTCGCTCCGATATAAACGAAGACTTTAAATATAGGAGAGAGGGAGAGAAAATGTCCGAACTTTTCATTTCTGTACTTACGCTCATCCTGTTGCTTGTTTCTGTTCCATTTCTGATACATAGAAGAAAAAGACATGGCATCACTGGTTTCAAAACGCTTCTGACGCCTATCTGTTTTTACTCAGTCGCTGTGGTACAATTGATTGCTATCTGGTTGGACGCGAAGGGGCTCTGGATGTGGTTAGTTATGATGAGTCTCCTTGTAGCAGGCGCATATTTCACGAAATATATGGAAGTGATAAAAGAAGTGTAATCAATGGGAACAAACGCCCGCAGCAGGTGTCTATTTTCTTTCAGAGCAAAAATGATATGGTATAATGATGATGTAAATCTCGACCTGTCCCCCATGTTCTGCACATCAGGTCGTAGGCACATGTTTCTGTGTCAGGCAGGTGAAGAAGATCTTTATTCGTTTATGTCTTTAGTGCAGAATGATTTTCAGGTAAAGGGGAGAAGAAGATGGAAGAACAGATTTTGAATTATCTAAAGAAAATGAGTACTGACTTTGAAGAGTTGAAAGAAGACGTTCATTCATTGAAGGACGACAATCAATTATTCAGAAACGAGATCGCTTCACTGAAAGAAGATAATCGCATGGTGCATGAAGGGTTCGAATCACTGCGAGAGGACAATCGTACACTGCATGAAGGATTTGCTTCCTTAAATGAAAGGACACGTTCTTTGCAGACTAGCATAGGTTCCTTGAAAGAGGGTCATCATTCTTTGCAGACTAGCATGGGTTCCTTGAAAGAGGGTCATCATTCTTTGCAGACTAGCATGGGTTCCTTGGAAGAGGGTCACAACTCTTTGCAGACTAGCATGGGTTCCTTGGAAGAGGGTCACAACTCTTTGCAGACTAGCATGAGTTCCTTGGAAGAGGGTCACAACTCTTTACAGACCAGCATGGATTCTTTAAAAGAGGGTCATCATTCTTTACAGACCAGCATGGGTTCCTTGGAAGAGGGTCACAACTCTTTACAGACCAGCATGAGTTCCTTGGAAGAGGGTCACAACTCTTTACAGACCAGCATGGGTTCCCTGGAAGAGGGTCACAACTCTTTACAGACCAGCATGGGTTCCTTGGAGGAGGGTCACAACTCTTTACAAACCGGCATGGGTTCCTTAAAAGAGGGGCATCACTCTTTACAAACCAGCATGGATACCTTGAAAGAGGGCCATCACTCTTTGAAATCTGAAATGCATGAGCGATTTGACGGGGTAGAGGCGAAACTCGAAGGTGTAGGGAAGCAGTTCGAACAGACGAACGAAACCCGGTTGAACGAATACGATTTTGTGTTGAAAAAAGTGAACGACGTCGAGAAAGACGTATATATGCTTAAGAATAAAAATAGAGAATGATTTGAACTCCTACCGCAGAGAAGCCTCTGCGGTGGGGGTTTTTAATTTCACCAGGTGTACCGTTTGTTTTGTCGACTTGTGTGGTGATAGCCGTGTCCAAGGATTTGGTTCCTGAAGTTACAATGAATAGGTGGATATAATTCGACTGACTGGGGACGTTTTTCAGCAGAATCTCTAATGTAAGAAAAGTATTCTTCCACAGGCCCTTTACGATAGTTGATCTCAAGGATTCTAAAGTTTTGGTCCTCTTTATTTAATTTATATTCCAATAAGAAAATCGTCCTACCATCGATACTGGTGACAGGTTGGATCAATTCAGCGTCTATGCGCTTTTTAATGATCGTACAAAGAGAGGCAGCGCCTGTACTGACAGCTCCTTCTGTAACGTTTTCAACTTCCTTCATAAATTAGGTAGTCATGTTCCGGCTCAATAGATGACAAGTTTTTATGTGGAATCAACCCTTGTAATACAAGGTGCATCGTTATACAATGTAACAAAAGTTACCAGTGATTTGAATGAAGGCATCCAAAGCGTTCTATTCTAAAACAACAGGAGGAGTTCACAGATGGACAGGGAAATCATGAAAGGAAGTATCGACATATTGATGTTGAACCTGATCAGTCGTCGCGACCGGTATGGGTATGAAATCGTACAGGATCTGAAACAGCAGAGTGAAGCACTCTACAATATGAGCGAAGGGACGCTGTATCCTGCGTTGAAACGTCTGGAGAAGAAAGGGTGGCTTTCTTCTTACTGGTCGGAAACTGCTAGTGGTCGCCGGAAGTATTACCGGATTACGACTGATGGTAAAGAGGTGCTAGATAAAAAACTGGAAGACTGGAAGAGTGTCAATGATTTAATCATCAAAACGTCGGAGGATTTATCATGAAGAACCTGGAGAAACATGTGGAACGTATTCTTGATCACATGCAGAGCCCGGAGGAAGAACGGGGAGAGATTCGCGAGGAACTTCTCTCCCATCTTGAGGAGTCCTACACTTATTATAAAAACCAGGGGAATTCGGATAAACAAGCAGAACGGCATTCTTTGGCTGATTTCGGGGACCCGGACTTGATCGGGAAAGGCATGCAGGAAAGTATGTATCCCTTTTAACGTCGGCTGCTTTATGCCATAGGCGGAGCAACGATTCTCTATGGAGTATTGTTTTATTTGTTCGTGGTGTTTTCAAGTGGTGAGGAATACCTATTCTGGCTATTGATTCAGTTCCTCACAGGTAGTTCGGTTGTTTTGGCTGGTATTAATATCGCATGGATGGGAAGGCGCTACTGGCTTTTAAATGTAATAGTAATGGTCTCCGCTATCTGGAATGGATTCAACATAACGATTGTAGTTTATACTACCGGTTTCGTCATCTTCAGTATTTTCAGTATCCTGCTGATTGTTGCTGCACTCATTTTTATCGTGCGTAACTCCTATTTATCCTCCGATGTCACAGATATCTCTGAACGCGAGCGTTTTGCAAGAAAAGTCAGCTACACGGTAAACGTCCTGTTCGGAGTGATGATCGCAGGTGCCGCTTTGTTTTTTTCTTTCGCTTTTATGGTGTTCGGAGGAGTCTCCAGTATCCTTCTCATACCGGCAGGAGCGATTGTCGCCTGGCTGATCTTTTTCCGCTGGCAGATGAGATGGATCAGGGTAAGTCCTGTTTCTGCGATGGTCGGTGGACTGGTTTTTCTTTTGGCGGTCGTGGGAGGACCATTTTTAGTCATGTACGTAATGTAAGGGGGAAGGATGATGAAAACGAAAAGGAAAAATATCTTTTTTCTCACAGGAATTGTTGTTTTGTTCGGTCTGTTGTATGGAGCGGGAGCTTATTTTGCGGAGGGACCTGAAGGAAAAAACGGGCTTGCAAGGGCGCCGGCACTGTCATCAGATGGAAAGCAACTGGCGTTTGTTCATTATAATGAAGGAATGTCGTCACTATATACGGTGGAGGCAGCAGGAGGAGAAGCGGAAAAACTGATCCAGGCAAAAGAGGGAAAGGAAGTGACTGACCCCGTTTTTTCTCCGGATGGAAGTAAAATCGCTTATTTAAAAACGTGGCGGAGAGAGGGGATCCCCTATAGTCAACTGATGATGTACGACCTCGAAAGGGAAAAGAACTATCCCGTACAGAGTTCAGATGCTTATATTTCAAAAGCTGTATTCGCACCATCGGGCGATACGCTCTATGGTACAGAAGGAGCAGAATACGACGAACAACCGCAGGGTGATGGATTTTTTGCGAAGAACTACGATGTTTACGAAATCGATCTTGCATCAGATGAGAAGAGGAAGCTCACTGACATGGAGCTGACATCTCTTTCTTCTATTGAGGTGTTTCCTGAAGGAGAGCGCTTGCTTCTTTCCTATTATGAATATGGAAAAGGTGATAGAATCCAGATCTATAATAGAAATACGAACGAAAGGGAAACTATAACAGCGGAGGCCTCTTATGAATCAGTGGCGATGGAAGGACCTTCATATGGAGCACCGGCGATTTCTTCTGAAGGAAACCGGTTTGCCTTCTCGGACGTAACGCGGACGACAGATGGAACGTACGAATATGAGATCTTTTCTATGAACATAGACGGTACGGACGTGAGACAGGTGACGGAATTCTATGAAATGACCACGGAACCTGTCTATTTTCCAGACGGAGAGAGGATGCTTGTGACAGTCGATCAGAACTTCGCAGGGAAAACGGAAGAATATGAATACTGGACGGTCGATTTGGAAGGGAATGGCCGAGATAAAATAGAAATAGATATAACGGAGGAGGGATAAGGTTGAAGCTGGTATTTTATATGCTGGCCGTGCTTTCAGCTATCTTCACCGTATCGGTCGTCTATTCTCTTTTCGTCTATGAGGATTTTCGCCTGCTGGATGCTGCAGCAGTGGTTGTGTTTGTATGGCTGGCATCGATAGTAAAAAGGTGGAAATCCTGAGGTAGTGAAGAGTTTATTGGGTATGGATTATTCCTTTTCTTGTAATATGTAAAAACTCTACGGAAAAGGAGGATCTACCTGATCGGGTTATTAACTTTCGTCGTTTTTCTGATCATAAGGTTAAATTCGTTTGGAAACTTTTGTACTGAAATCAGGGGAAGAGTTCACTTTACGCATCTTTCTTCTCGTTCTAGATACTACTTGCTAGCGACTGGTGAAAAAAGTACTCAAAAATGGTAAGGGACAATATGGAAATCAGGCTGGCCGTAAATACCTCATCCTTGCAAGTGCAAGAGAGATCAGAAATACAATCCCGAAAGATACCTCAACCCCTTATACGAAATAAATGGAAGAAAACCGAAAATATTCAAGAATCTTATAGCGAATAATCATACATTCCTCACAACATAACACTTTCTCAAGTTATACTTATTGCAGATTCGCCAAAACTGTTTTGTCCTGCATTTTCCTGCAGAGAAGATACAGGTCAATGGAGTTTGAAAAATATGTGAAACGGAGGAAAGGTCGTGTTCGTAAAGGGAAGGAAAGTGAGTTTTTGATTTGAGGGGGTAAACCATGGAAGAAACAAAAAATGGAAGAAAAATCCTTCTGACAATAGGTTGGTTATCCGCTATATTCGCGCTTGGAGTTATTCCGGTATTTTTAGGGCCAGTCGCGATTTGCATAGGTGTGGTATTGCGCAGAGATTATGACTCAGCCAGACATGGAAAAATGTTGATATCAGCTGGAATTATTGGAGGAGTCGTAGGATTTTCCCTAGGATTCATGCTAGTATGAGTTTTCATAATTTTTGATTAAATATACAGGAAACCTGAAAGAGGTGATCCGATGGAATTTTCGGCGAAATCGGAAAGAAACATCCTTGTTTTCTTTCTGTTGTTGAGCGTTTTAAGCGCCATCCGTAGCAGTTACATAAATGTGATGATCGTTTACCTTTGTGTCGCCACCTTTTTACTTTTTGGCTTACTGCTAAGTTTCCGTCTGAAGATTGAAGGTAGCCGCTTATCTTACGTAGTGTTTATAGGAAAGTTGAAGGTCTACCGAAGCACAGTTTCACCTGAAAATATCAAGAAAATAAAGTTCAAACGTACCGGGTGGATGGGAAAAATGGTGGTGATCCAATTGAAGAAAGGAATTAACTGGAGGGTTCTTCATTTTGAATCCGAGGAAACTTACAGGGAATTAGAAAAGTATGCAAACCAAATGGAGATTCCTGTCATGAAAGCTAAAGATTATCTGGTTTTGGAAAAATAATTGCACTAAGAGGAGGAAGAGAAATGGGATTCGCCATCGCAGTGCTGTCCGTTCTTTCGTCAGCAGCATTTCTATACTATATGGGGAGATCCGGATTCAAATGGGGAGAGAATAACGAGAAATGAATAGGAATTCAAGAAAGTTTTTTATATTGTCCCAATTCGTGAATGTCAGGGAAGGTGAGTTGTAATGATTCTGCATGCGGAAATTCAGGGAAAAGGCGAAACGGTTGTTTTTCTCCATAGTGGATTACAGACAGGAAAAACGGACTTCGTGCATCAGAAAGAAATGCTGAACAAGGACATGAGAACAATCGCTCCGGACTTGCGCGGGCACGGTAATTCTGAAAGTGATGAATTAAGCAATTATTTCGTGGATACAGCAGAAGATTTGAAAGAAACGATGGATCATTTGGAAATCGATCACTTTCATTTGGTGGGGTGTTCATTGGGAGCCATAGTAGCTATCATTTATGCAAAAAGATACTCAGCTTCTCTTTTAAGTCTGACGTTATCAGGGGTGACTGCAGATAAACCGGAAAACTGGAAAGAACTTCACGAAGCGGATGTCGCCATGCAGCGACAGCTTCTGGATAACGAGGAACTGAGTGCAGAACTGGATGAACTACATAACTCGGACTGGAGACAGTTTATACACATGGGTGCAAATGAGAACTGGTATCCATTTGAATATACTGCTGATTTAAAGGAAATCGAGACACCGATTCTTATCATAGTAGGAGAAGGTAATAAAAATGAAGTGATGACCGCATCGAAGTATCAGCAATTACATGATAATGTGCATGTTGGGGTTATTCCTTTTGGTATACATTTGATTCATGAACAACAGTATACGATATATAATGAAATGCTGGAAAATTTTCTTCACAGAAACCGGGAAGACTAGTATGTGGATTATAGAATTAGTCGAGTTGAGTGAAATGCATCCATTACCTTATAATTTTGATATCGTTCATCAGGGCTCCATTAGTGACGAAAGATTAAAGTAACACATGATACTTATGGAAAAGAATTGCGGAGAAACGGAACGATGATAAGAGAGTGAAAGAAAACGGAAACAGTATTTGTAAAATTCCAAACATATGATATGATGAACGTATATTCAGGAGGAAGGGGCTGATGTATGCATAATTTGCGTGAAGACATCATTCAGACAGCTCTCGAATTATTTGATACCTATGGCTTCCACCGCGTCAGCGTCAATCAGATCGTAAAAGCGGCTGGAACTAGTAAAGGTGGATTCTATCATTATTTCCAGTCGAAAGACGAGCTTCTTTTCGTCATCCATGACACCTTTATTACATATGTCCTGAAAGAAGCCGAGGTAGCCACTAACACACACCACTCACCCACCGATCAGATACAGGCGATCATCCAGGCGTTCGTACACGTTTTCGATTTGTATCAATCCCACATCACAGTATTTTATCAGGAAAGTAACTACGTCGATTCCAGCTATGAAGAAGAGATCAACCGAAAACGGGATCGGTTTAAAGAAAAGATTTTCACCGTTGTCAAGGAGGGGCAGGAACAAAGAGAATTCCGCCACGAACTTCCTGCAGAAGTTACCGGTATGGCGATTCTCGGTATGGTCAACTGGATCAATAAATGGTACCGCCGGGACGGAGAGTACACGATCGAACAAATCGCCGATGTGTTCACAGACCTTGTCCTGCATTTTCTGCTTCCGGGTCATCAGGGCCTCCCGTAACAAGAAACGAATTTTTTTTACGATAAAAAGTAAGCGGTTTCAAAGTCGTCCGTCATTCACCGACCAACCAGTCGGTCTTACAAGATTAAAGGAGGAAATCAATGAATTTTGAACTGACGAAAGAACAGGAAATGACGAGGAAAATGGTCCGAGATTTCGCTGAAGAAAAAATCGCTCCGAGAGCTGTAGATATCGATAAGCATTCAGATTTTCCGGACGATCTGTTCAAGGAGATGGGGAAACTCGGGATGCTTGGCATTCCGTTTCCTGAGAAATACGGGGGGAGTGGTGGCGATACGATCACTTATGCTTTAGCGGTCGAGGAGATCGGGCGCGTCTGCGGTTCGACTGGTCTCAGTTACGCAGCTGCTGTGTCTCTCGGGGCCAGCCCGATTTATTACTTCGGAACGGAAGAGCAGAAACAGGAATTTCTCATCCCTCTCGCTAAAGGAGAAAGTCTTGGATCTTTCGGTCTCACAGAACCGAACGCGGGATCTGATGCCGGCGGTACGCAGACGAAAGCAGTTCTCGAAGGGGATCATTATATCCTGAACGGCGAAAAATGCTGGATCACCAACGCCGAGTATGCCCGCTCGATCACTGTAACCGCTGTTTCCGGAAAAAGGGATGACGGGAAAAACATCATTTCCGCTTTCATTGTGCCCAAAGATACTCCCGGCATGAAGATCACCAGTCCGTATGACAAGATGGGCGTCCGTGGATCGAACACATGTGAGATCGTGCTCGAGGATGTGAAAGTACCGAAAGAGAATATTCTCGGCGACCCGGAGAAGGGATTCGGCCAGTTCCTTCACACGCTGGATGGTGGACGGATTTCGATTGCAGCGCTAGCTGTCGGGGTGGCACAGGCTTCTCTCGACCGCGCGCTCGCTTATTCGAAAGAACGCCAGCAGTTCGGTCAGTCGATTTCGAAGTTCCAGGCGATCCAGTTCAAACTTGCGGACATGGCTATGGAAGTCGAATTAGCCCGAAACATGGTTATGAAAGCAGCCTGGCTGAAAGATCAAGGGAAACCGTTCACGAAAGAATCGGCTTACGCCAAGCTATTCGCTTCCGAGACGGCGTTCCGTTCCGCCAATCAGGCCATCCAGATTCACGGAGGTTACGGCTATATGAGGGAATACGAAGTGGAAAGATACTTGCGTGACGCCAAACTTCTTGAAATAGGCGAAGGGACTTCTGAAATACAGCGTATGATCATCGCCCGCCAGCTCGGTTGTTAAACACAAGAAAGGAGGGATTCTGATGTCGTTGTTACAAGTTACGATGGGCGAATTGCTGAGGCAAAAAGCTGAAGCGCATCCGGAAAAGGAAGCGTTTGTGTTCCCGGAGCGCGGTCTTCGCGGCACATATCGAGACCTTGATGAATGGACGGATGATGTAGCGAAAGGGCTGATGGCGCTAGGCACCCGTAAAGGGGATCATTTCGCAGTATGGTCCGACAACAAGCCGGAGTGGCTGGCGGCTCAATTCGCTTCCGGAAAGATGGGCGGAGTGCTGGTTACGGTCAATACGAGCTATAGGGCGAAAGAACTGGAGTATCTTCTCCGTCAATCTGATACGGAAACGCTCATTATGGCGGAGTCCTTCAAAGGAACTTCCTATCTCGAGGTTCTGAAGGAGATTTGCCCGGAACTGGAACATTCGGAAAAAGGCGGGCTGAAAAGCGAGCGACTTCCTGCGTTAAGAAATGTCGTGGTGCTTGGTGAAGGGGAATATCCGGGTTGTTACACGTGGCAAGACGTCATCGACAAAGGGAAAGCTGTGACGGATGAAGAGCTCGAAGAACGGGAGCACACTCTCTCCTATAAAGACGTTATCAACATGCAGTACACCTCAGGGACGACCGGTTTTCCGAAAGGGGTCATGCTCAGTCACTACAACATTGTGAACAACGCAAATCAAGTGGCGGATTGTATGAATATGACGAGCGAAGATCGATTATGTGTCCCGGTCCCTCTTTTCCACTGTTTCGGATGTGTGATGGGAACCATCGCTACTGTGGCAAAAGGAGCGACGATGGTCGTGCTTGAGCAGTTCGATCCGAAACTGGTGTTGCAGGCGGTGAAAGATGAATCGTGCACCGCCCTGCACGGGGTACCGACGATGTTCATCGCCGAGTTGAATCACCCGGACTTCGAATCCTTGAAACCGACGACGCTTCGTACAGGTATCATGGCAGGCTCGACATGCCCGATGGAAGTCATGAAGAGCGTCATCAAGGACATGGGAGCAGAGGAAGTGACTATCGCCTATGGACAGACCGAATCTTCCCCGGTCATTACGCAGACGCGGCCGGATGATCCGGTCGATATCCGCGTGAGGAGTGTGGGCCGGGCCCACCCGAATGTGGAAGTGAAAGTGATCGACCCATCAACAGGAGAAGAAGCGGAATACGGTATGCCCGGAGAACTTTGTACCCGGGGGTATCTGGTGATGGAAGGGTATTATAAAAATGCGGAAGCGACCGAGACGGCGATCGATCCGGAGGGATGGCTCCACACAGGAGATATCGCCATCATGGATGAAGAGGGGTATGTAGAAATTACCGGGCGTATGAAAGACATGATCATCCGTGGCGGAGAGAATATTTACCCGAGAGAGATCGAAGAGTTTCTGTATCAGCATCCGGCTGTGTTAGACGTGCAGGTCATCGGCATCCCTGATGCCACATACGGGGAAAAGATCATGGCCTGGGTCATCCCGAAAGAGGGAGCGGATGCGACAGAGGAGGATATCCGGGGCTTTTGTGAAGGAGCGATTTCCAAACATAAAATCCCTGCCCATATCTCTTTCACGGAAGAATACCCGATGACCGCCAGCGGCAAAATACAAAAATTCAAACTGAGGGAAGCGGCAATTGAGATAGTCGGAGACTGAAAAAAGGATGGGATTAGTGATGTTTGAGAAAATTCTGATCGCCAATCGTGGCGAAATCGCTTCGCGGATCATCCGCAGCTGTAAGCGGCTCGGCGTCCGTACGGTCGCTGTCTATTCGGAAGCGGACAGCAATGGTCTGTTCGTCGAGGAAGCGGATGAGGCTTATCTTATCGGTAAGCCGCCGGTGAAAGAATCGTATTTGAATATGGAAAAGATACTCGAAATCGCAAAAGAGAGTGGAGCAGAAGCGGTGCATCCGGGATACGGTCTGATGAGTGAAAATCCGGAATTCGCATTGAAGACGAAGGAAGCAGGGTTCGTGTTCATAGGGCCGACTTCGGACGTTATGGGAATGATGGGGGACAAAATCGCCGCACGAAAAGAGATGACAGCAGCGGGGGTTCCGGTGATTCCTGGTACGGAAGAAGCCGTCGCAGATGCAGAAGAAGCGAAGCGGATTGCAGAAGACTTCGGGTATCCGGTCATGTTGAAAGCCTCAGCCGGTGGCGGGGGGATCGGTATGCAGGCGGTCTATTCCCCTGAGGAGCTTGAGAAAGCATTCGAAGGAAATCAGAAGAGAGCTGCTTCCTTTTTCGGGAATGGAACGATGTTTCTCGAAAAAGTGATCGAAGAACCGAGGCATATCGAAATCCAGGTGCTAGCTGACGCTCACGGTAATGCTGTTCATTTATTCGAACGGGAATGTTCGATTCAACGGCGCCATCAAAAAGTGGTCGAGGAAGCCCCTTCCCCTGTATTGACGGAAAAGACTCGCCAGAAAATGGGGGAAGCCGCACTGAAAGCGGTTCGGGCTCTCGGTTATGAGAACGCCGGTACGATCGAATTTCTCGTAGACGACGACGAAAACTTCTATTTCCTTGAAATGAATACCCGACTTCAAGTCGAACACCCGGTCACAGAAGAAATCACCGGTGTGGACCTCGTGGAACAGCAGCTGCGGGTAGCGAGTGGAGAACGACTGGAACTGACTCAGGAAGAACTTGAAATCAACGGTCACGCGATTGAAGTACGTATTTATGCTGAAGATCCGGACAACTTCTTCCCTTCTCCCGGCAAAATAACGGAGGCCCGATTTCCGGAAGGAGAAGGTATACGACTGGAATCAGCAGTACATGGCACTTCGGAAGTCACCCCGTTTTATGATCCGATGATAGCAAAGCTTATAACCACCGGGAAAGATCGGAATGAGGCTATCGAAAGAATGAAGGAAGCATTAGAATCCTTCCACATTGAAGGCATCAAAACGAACATTCCGATGCTTGAGAAGGTTGTGAGCCATGAAAAGTTCAAAGACGGAGAAACGAAAACATCATTTGTAGAAAAATACTATAAAGGAGGACGTTGAAGATGGAAGTGAAAGCATCGATGGCAGGAAGTGTATGGAAAATGAACGTATCACAGGGAGATGAAATCAACCAGGGAGAAGATGTAGCTATTCTCGAATCGATGAAAATGGAGATACCGATTCCTGCTGAAATGACAGGGAAAGTGACGGAAGTGAAAGTAGCTGAAGGGGATTTCGTAAATGAAGGAGATATTCTGGCCATATTGGAATAGGGGAGGCGCTTATGCTGCAATTGCCGAAACAGGTAACGATAAGGGAAGTCGGTCCGCGCGATGGTTTGCAGAATCAATCGGAAGAAGTGGCGACTGCTGATAAAGTCGAGTGGATCAACCGCTTATCAGAAACAGGACTCCGCTATATCGAAATTTCTTCTTTCGTCCATCCGAAATGGATCCCGCAACTGAAGGATGCGCGGGAAGTCGCTGGAGCGATCCGTCGTGATCCGGGTGTGACGTATGCAGCTCTCGTGCCCAACCGCAAAGGGCTGGGGGCTGCTATAGAGAAGAACGTGGATGAAGTCAGTGTGTTCATGTCCGCAAGTGAAACACATAATCAGAAGAATATAAACAAATCGATTACAGAAACGTACCCTGTATTGGAAGAAGTCGTACAGGAAGCGAAACAGGCCGGAAAAACAGTAAGGGGCTACGTATCTACGGTCTTCGGCTGTCCTTATGAGGGGGACATAGATCCGGAAGCGGTCTTCCGTGTAAGTGAACGTCTGTTGGAAATGGGAATTGATGAGCTATCGCTCGGAGACACGATCGGAGTGGCAGATCCGAAACAAGTCGACGAATTTCTTACAGCGATGAGCGGACGCCTGCCCTTTTCCAGAACAGCCATGCATTTTCATAATACGTCGGGAATGGCCCTGGCTAACGTTCTCGTGTCGCTCAATCACGGCATCACGATTTTTGACAGTTCGTTAGGCGGCCTTGGAGGCTGTCCCTATGCAGAAGGCGCTAGCGGGAATCTCGCCACCGACGATCTTGTGCACATGCTTTCACGAATGGGAATCGAGACCGGGATTGATGAAGAAAAGCTGGCGGACGCAGCCGCCTACATCCAGGAAAAGGTGCACGGAGAGCTTCCGAGCCACCGGGTTCAGATAGCGAATAGGAAAGGAGGATGAGTGATGGCGAAGACAGTGACGATAGATAGAGCTGATGAGTATGCAGTGATTGTGACACTGAACCGGCCGGACGCAGCGAACTCGCTTTCGCATCAGATGCTTGATGAACTTCAGGAAGCGGTGAAATTCATAGAAAGTGACAGAAACGTTCGAGTCGTTTTGCTTACAGGCAGTGGAGCCAAAGCCTTTTGTGCCGGAGCCGATCTGAAAGAGAGAAAAGGGATGGACGATGAGGAAGTCATAGAGACGGTGGAAAAAATAGGCGATACGGTGAAAATGGTCGAGGCGCTCCCTGTGCCTGTCATCGCCGTGATGAACGGTGTGGCGTTCGGAGGAGGACTGGAACTCGCTCTTGCCTGTGACTTGCGTATGATCAGTTCTGTCACCCGTGTCGGTCTGACGGAAACATCGCTCGCGATCATCCCTGGAGCAGGCGGAACACAACGGCTATCCCGGCTGATAGGAAAAGGAAATGCGAAAGCGATGATCTACACGGCGAGACCGGTAGAGGCGGAGCGGGCTTATAGCCTTGGAATTGCAGAGTATATGCATGACCCTCAGTTCCTTATGGACGAGGCACTCGAGCTTGCAGGGACGATAGCACGAAATGGACCGATAGCAATACGGGAAGCGAAAACAGCGATAGATTCCGGGATCGAAAAAAGTCTTGAAGAAGGTTTGAAGAAGGAAAGCGACTCATATAGAAGAACCATACCGACAAAAGACCGGAAAGAAGGGTTGCAGGCTTTTTCTGAAAAACGGAAGCCTCACTACAGAGGAGAATGAAGGAGGAGTACAATTGGCAGAGAATCAAAGGCTGAAAGAAGCTAAAGAACAAATAGCTTCCGGTGGACTGGAAAAATACCACGAGAAGAATGAAGAGAAGGGTAAAATGTTCGTCCGGGATCGGCTGGAGAAGCTATTTGACGATAATATCGACGTCGAGGATGCGTTTTTCGCCAATAATCAGGAAAAAGGTCTTCCGGCGGACGGAGTCGTCACAGGAATCGGGCGAATCAATGGAGAGAAAGTATGTGTAATGGCCAATGATTCCACGGTGAAAGCAGGCTCGTGGGGCGCGCATACTGTGGAAAAAATCATACGGATCCAGGAGACAGCTCTGAAACTTGAAATTCCGATGCTGTACCTCGTCGACTCCGCGGGCGCCCGGATTACCGACCAGGTGGAGATGTTCCCGAATCGCCGCGGGGCCGGGCGTATCTTCCATAACCAGATCAAAATGTCCGGACGCGTGCCTCAGGTATGTCTGTTATTCGGACCATCGGCAGCCGGAGGAGCATACATACCGGCGTTCTGTGACATCGTCGTCATGGTGGACGGTAACGCTTCCATGTACCTCGGCTCCCCGCGCATGGCGGAAAAGGTGATCGGAGAAAAGGTATCCTTGGAAGAAATGGGAGGCGCGAATATGCACTGCTCGGTCTCCGGGTGCGGCGATGTACTTGCTGAGAATGAAGAAGAAGCGATCCAGTTCGCCCGTCGTTACTTAAGTTATTTCCCTGCGAATTTCAGAAGCAAGCCCGGGCACGAAGAAGGGAAGGGGCCCGCTTCTTTCGAAAAATCGGTAGAAGAGCTCATCCCCGATAATCAGAATGCTCCGTTTGATATGTATGAACTGATCAATCGGCTGATTGATGAAGATTCATTCTGTGAAATCAAGAAGAAATTCGCTCCCGAACTGATTACAGGTCTGGCCAGGATAGACGGAAGGTCGGTGGGAGTCATCGCCAATCAGCCTCGAGCCAAGGGAGGAGTACTCTTTCCGGACTCCGCGGATAAAGCGGCTAAGTTCATGCAATTATGTGATGCCTTCAACATTCCGCTTCTTTTCCTCGCCGACATCCCCGGATTCATGATCGGAACCCGGGTCGAGCAGGCAGGTATCATCCGTCACGGAGCCAAGATGCTGGCGGCGATGAGTGAGGCGACGGTTCCGAAGATCTCCGTCATTGTAAGAAAAGCGTATGGAGCCGGGCTTTATGCGATGGCCGGTCCGGCATTCGAACCTGATGCGTGCCTAGCCTTACCGAGTGCTCAAATCGCGGTAATGGGACCAGAAGCTGCCGTGAATGCCGTGTATGCGAACAAAATCGCGGAACTCCCGGTAGAAGAACGGCCATCGTTTATCAAAGAGAAACATGAAGAGTATAAAGAGAATATCGACATCTACCGTCTGGCTTCGGAGATGGTGATCGATGACATCGTCCAGCCTGATCAGTTAAGAGATGAACTTGTGAAAAGATTTGATATGTATGAAGATAAAAACTTTTCGTTCACTGAACGTAAACATGGCATTTACCCTGTATAAAGAAAAGACCGTTTCCCTGCGTATTTCCAGGGAGCGGTCTTTTGTTCATTTAACATTCTTCTTAGTCATGTTTTGTAAGAGAAAAATGTTCGCGTGGAGCGACGAAAAACTTTGATATGACCAGGAGACCGACAAACAGGAAACAGGCTGCGTTCGCGACACTGCCAGAGATAACGGAGGAGGGAAGGAAACCGGCATAAATACCGATATTCCATAAAAAGGCAATCAGAAACCCGGCGATCGCAATTGTGGAAAGGTAAGCAGCGAGCAGTGCACGACTATTGCCGGATGCATTTTTGAGTGTGCTGAAAAGGGAAATATGGTGAAACAAACTATACATAAGACCACCCATAAACAAAGTGATAACGATATAGCCGATAACTTCATTCACGCCAATGTCCCCCTTTTTCAGTAGTAATATAAAGAATAAAGAAAGTAACTTCAGTTAGCAACAGTAAGCCTATGGATTAATAAGAAAAAAGTTAGGGTACAGGTCGTTATCGGGGGGATGAGGATGGATGATAATGAAAGCATGAAAACAAAAGAAGAAAAAGAAAACAAGGAAACAGAGGGGTCTTCAGAAAAGATTGACCGTCCAGGACGTCAATTTTATATACCTTCGCAAATAGTGGAAGAATTCGGAGAAAAAGGCCGCGATCATTTGAATAAACAGCCTTCGGGTCAATTTTTGCTGGCTCTGACCGCAGGGTCGTTTATGACTTTCGGTGCCATTTTTTCCATATTACTTGCGATTGATATCGAAGCGGAAGGACTCTTTTACCTGATGTCCGGTCTCGGCTTCGCCGCCGGGTACGCCATGGTGTTCATTTCAGGTTCCGTACTATTTACGGAAGTCAATGTGCTTTTGCCTTCCTACCTTTTCAACAAGGCCGGATTGATGAAAGTCAACATCTATAAATTCTGGTTCGCGACATATCTCGGCAATATGATCGGCGCATTCGGTGTCGGCGTCCTTATACAGATGTCGGGTTCTCTATCGGATCCTTTCTATACGGAACTGGCGATGTATCTTGATAAAAAAATGAAGTTCATGGACTATGGTGTAGTGGGATGGTTCGAAATACTGGTATCCGGAATATTAGCCAACTGGTTGATCGGGATGGCAGCGTTCCTCGCGACAGCGGCTCGTGATATCACCGGGAAAATCCTGGGTACGACTCTTCCGGTCATTTTGTTCGTCGCGGGTAATTTCCAGCACAGTGCTGCCAACATGGGTTATTTCAGTATGGGGATCCTTGCTACGGATCAGTATACATGGTATGAATATATTTTCTTCAATCTGGTACCTGCGAGTATCGGTAACCTGATCGGAGGAGGAATTCTTGTATCATTGTTATTCTCTTACGCTTACAAGGAAGATATCCAGACCTCACTTGGAAACGGAAATAATAAAAAATAGAAGAATCACTTATGATTAACGCTCTGTTATCATTCCTTGTTGATTTTCATCTCTACGGGTGGAAGCTTGCCGCGGGCATGACGTCAACTTCCGGAATCTCCCTACGGTCGATTCCGGTGATTTTCCGTTCATGCTCATCCCGCAGGCGTCTCCACCCTTCGTTTTTAAATCAACAACAGGCTTTAACAGAGACGTTCATACAAAGGCGTTTGCACCATGATCTATGAAAATTCTTGAACGCTGTTTATGGTATGTGTTTTTAGAATGGATGCAGAGAAAGGCGGCGACTCCGACGGGAACTCGGGCAGCTGAAGACCCCGCAGTGAAACGAGGAGGCTGAAGCGTTGCCTCTGGATAAGCGTCCGCCTGAATATTTATTTTCAGGGTAGCCATGATTAAACGAAACGGTATCAGGGAAAACCATTAGTAAGAACCAATGAATAGGAGGCTAATGATGGCAGATAAAAAAGGCATGAGCGAGAAAGTTAAAGGTGTCGTCAACAAAGTCAAAGGGGAAGCGAAGGATCAGGCAGGTAATGCGACAGATGATCCGGATCTTCAGAAAGAAGGACAGAAACACAAAGCAAAAGGTAATGTGCAGGAAGAGATAGGAAAAGCGAAAGAAGATAAAGATAAATAAGAGTCTGCCCGCGGGCAGACTCTTATTTATGGATATTAGCACCGATGTTGCGGATCTCCTCTACCGTTTCCGGATTCTCGAGCGCGCTCAAATCTCCGCTCTCCTGATTAAGATAAGCGGACTTGATAGCACGGCGCATCACTTTCGCATTACGGGTCTTTGGAAGATCACTGACGATATACACTTTTTTCGGAGCCATCGCTTTGCCCATTTTTTCAACGAGGAGCTCTGTAAGCTCTTCCGTCAGCTGATCAGAATTTCCATTTTTCACTACGACGAATCCTATCGCTTCTTCTCCCTTCACTTCATGCGGAGCACCAATAACACCCGCTTCTACGACATCTTCATGTTCGACGAGGACGGATTCGATTTCCGAAGGTCCGATCCGTTTCCCTGCGACGTTCAAAACATCATCGGAGCGACCGGTGATCTGGAAATAGCCTTTGTCATCCACCGTAGCCCAGTCCCCGTGTACCCACGTGTCCGGAAATCTGTCCCAATACGTGCGGTGATAGCGATCGTCGTCTTTATAGAAGCTCTTCGTCATACCGACCCACGGCTGTTTCAGCACGAGTTCCCCTACATCTCCGGATAAAGAGTTCCCCTCGGTATCATAGACATCCACATCCATTCCTGGCAGTGCTGCGTTGAAGGTGACGGGCTGAATCGGCTTGACGAGGACGTTCCCGAGCATCCCCCCGGATATTTCCGTACCTCCGGAATAATTGAAAATCGGCACCTGTTCTTTTCCTACATGCCGGTAGAGCCAGTGCCATGGTTCCGGGTTCCATGGTTCACCTGTGGAGCCTATGACACGGAGGGAAGAAAGGTCATGACGCTCCACCCAGGATTCGCCGTGTTTCATCATCCCGCGGACGAGGGTGGGGGAAATGCCGAGATGAGTGACCTGATACCGATCTACGAGCTCCCACAATCGATCGGGCTCCGGATAATCCGGTGTGCCTTCAAACATGACGATCGACGCTCCATTTACAAGTCCGCCGTAGACGAGGAAAGGACCCATCATCCAGCCCATGTCCGTAAACCAGAACAGTGTGTCGTCTTGACCGACGTCCATACAGACACCGGCATCAAAAGCGGCTTTTGCAGGGAACCCGGCATGGGTATGTACCGCGCCTTTAGGTTTGCCAGTGGTTCCGGACGTATAAAGGAGCATGAACGGGTCGTCCGCCTGTTTCTCTATCGTATCCACTTTTGCATTTGCCTCTTTGACATCTTCAAACCGGATGTCCCGCTCCCTTTTTTCATAGGCTTGTCCGGAACGCGAGACGACGATGACGTGTTCAAGTGTCGCGGAACCTTCAGCAGCAAGGTCGGCTTCTTGTTTCATTTCTACTGTTTTTCCTCTTCTGTAAAAGCCGTCTGCCGTTATCATCGCTTTCGCCCCGGAAGCATCGATTCTCGTCTTCACTGCCTCCGCCTTATATCCGGAGAAAGCGGGGGAGAATACCGCTCCTATTTTGGAAATGGCAAGCATACTGATCAACGTCTCCGGAAGCATCGGCAGGTAAAGGGTGACGATATCTCCTTCGTTGATGCCAAGCTTCTGTAACCCTTTTGCGAAGCCGTTCACTTCTTCTTCAAGTTCCTGATAAGTGTACTTTCGCTTATCGCCGTTGTCCCCTTCCCAGAACAATGCTATCTCGTTCTTTTTCTTTTCATCTTTCGTCCATTTATCAAGGGCGTTAAGTGTTGCATTCGTCGTTCCCCCGAGAAACCAGTTCGGGTGGGGGATGCCCTTAGAGAGATCGAGTGTTTCTTCGTAAGGGGTGAACCACTCGTAGCCGATTTCTTTCATCGCTTCATCCCAGAACCAGGAAATATCCGTCACCGTCTGCTGCCGGAATGCTTCATAGTCATTATATCCAAGTCTTTTCATCCATTGGTAAAGTCTGGTCGCCTGTTTACTTTCTTCTGAGGGGATCCAAACGTCTTCGTATGTAGTCATAGAATCTTTCCTCCTTTTGGTAACCGCTTACATTCATTATATCGAAATCAGGGAAAAGAAGAAACTGCCACAGGAAAGAATGTGTATGGTACGATTAAAATACCAGTATGGAAGAGGGGGAGAAGTCGTGAAAAAAATAGTGATCATAGCTTTTGTTATGGGATTGCTAGCAGGTTGCAGAAGTGACACTCAAGCAATTTCATTAATTGACCAGGAAGGAACCCTCATTGGTAACAATAGCGGTGTGACGACTATTGTGAATGCTTTGGAAAATGGTGGTTCAGTAGAAATGATTGAGCTGCAAACGAAAGCCGAACCATATGGGCTAGCGGTCCAGTACGATAACGCTTCCGTCGGAGAGACCGGGGATTGGATGCTTGAAAATGCAGTGAAATCATTCATATTGATCGATAATGTAGAAATGGTAGATATTAATGTTGGATCCGAGACCTATTCCTACTCAAAAGAAAAATTAGAAGAAGAATACGAAAAGGATTTTGATGATGTCACGACTGAAAAAGAATGGGAGGAAGTTAATGGATGGATAAATTAAAGGTCATCAACCTGATCAGTCTTGTACTCGGTATCGTGTTTCTCGTTTATTTTTTAATAACAATGTTCACGGATGTAATGATGTCTTATTGATTGTGATACCGATCCTGTTCACTCTGAATGCCATACGTGACTTCTCAGACGGGCGGAAAGTTCTGGGATTTGTGAACGTCACGATTCTGACTATCTTTTTGATCCTCGTAGTGGTGGAATTATTTTGAAGGATGTTGAGGTATGAAAATCAGGAAAGGTGGTATAATAGAAATATCGATTCGCTTCATCTTTTTTGCGGGAACGATCTTCCTAGCACTGTATGGGTTGATCACCGGAGATTTCAGGTATCAGTATCTCATGCTTCTCGGTCTTTCCGGGGTCCTGATGATCACCGGAATCGATGATTTTGAAAAAGGGAAAAAGTTCTGGAGTTTTGCCTCATTTGGTGTAGCCGTCTTTTGTCTTATCGTTTCTATGCAGGTATTTTTCATGGAGAGAGATTTATAATTTACAGAGAAGGGTATATAGGTAACTATTTATAAAATTCTAAAGTTTCGTTCACAGGATGGGAGGAGACCCCGGTGCTCAAAGATTATCAAACCGGAATATTTTTTGATGAGATGATGCAGCCAGACGCAACTCCGAAACCTCATTACCAGTGGTTTTATCAACTGGTGCAAGAGTTTTCCGAACAGGAACTTATGGAAAAGCACGAGACTGCCCAGCTTAATTTTTTGAGGCAGGGCATTACGTTCACCGTTTATAATCAAGGAAATCAATTGGAGAGGACGATGCCTTTTGATTTCATTCCGATCATCATCCCCGAAAAGGAATGGGATACGATAGAAACCGGGATGAAGCAACGGATGAAGGCACTTAATCTGTTTCTCGAAGATATTTATAATGAACAAAGAATCGTAGATGAAGGAGTTATACCTAGAGATCTCGTCGAAAATAATCCCTATTACTATTATGATCAGGTGGCTGGAATCAATATCCCTCTTCAAAATCATATTTTCCTTTCAGGTGTCGACCTGATCCGGGACGAGTACGGACAGTACAGAGTACTAGAAGATAATCTTCGGAACCCGTCGGGCATGTCCTATGTCTTCCAGAACCGTTACGTTATGCGCCAGGTTTATCCGGAACTGTTTTTCAATCACTCGATCTGTACACTCGAGCATCAGATTTCCGAGCTGCACCAGGCAGTGATGAGTCATGTGCCGGATGGATGTGAGGGAGAAGCGACGGCCGTGCTTTTGACTCCGGGCAGTTATAATTCCGCTTATTATGATCATATGTTCCTCGCGCAGCAAATGGGGATTGAACTTGTCGAAGGTAGAGATCTGCTTGTGCAGGATGACGTGGTCTACATGAAAACGATCCGGGGACTGAAACTTGTGGATATCATTTATCGCAGGATCGACGATGATTTTCTCGATCCCGATGCTTTTCGTCCGGATTCCACCCTGGGCGTCAGTGGGCTTCTTAATGCATATAAGAAAGGGAATGTCGCCATCCTTAACGGAATAGGGAACGGGATCGCCGATGATAAAGCGATGTATGTATATGTGCCGGATATGATCCGTTTTTATCTTGGGGAAGAACCGCTGATCCCTAATGTGGAAACGTATTTTCTGAGTGACCCGGAGAGACTTGATTACGTGCTACGTAACATGAAGGACCTGGTCATCAAAAATGTCGGTGCCTCAGGAGGGTATGATATGCTGATCGGACCTCAGTCCACAGAAGAGGAAAGAGAGGTCTTCCGGGAAAAGATCACCCAGGAGCCCCATCAGTATATAGCCCAGCCTACCATTAAATTATCCCGCGCACCTGCTTATCAGAGCGGCCGGGTTTATCCGTGTCACGTAGATCTTCGTGTGTTCGTTATGAACGGCAAGGAGATGAATGTTCTACCTGGAGGATTGTCGCGTGTAGCTTTGAAGGAAGGCTCACTCGTCGTGAACTCATCCCAGGGCGGCGGCGGAAAAGATACGTGGATTCTCTCGGAAGGGGGCGGTGTGAATGCTTAGCAGAACAGCAGATGCCCTGTATTGGATGGCCAGGAATCTGGAACGATCGGAGAACAATGCCCGTGTATTGAATGTACAGCTGATCCACATGCTTGAAGCTGCCGATCGGAATATATTAGACCGGGACTGGGAAGAAGTGCTTGAGATCTGTGCGTCGTATGAAGACTATATGACTCGTTATTCCCGTATGGAGCGAGGGACGATGATCGAGTATTTGACCACCAGCCCTATCAATCCTAATTCGATAGAAGTATGTATGAGTATCGCAAGGGATAATGCGAAAACTACGAGGGATATCGTTCCCACTGAGTTATGGGAAGTACTTAATGAATTCCATCTTGATTATCAAGACAATTCTGACCATATGGACACGCTGTCCCGCACGAAAGATTATTTGAAAACGATTACCCGAACATCGATGACGGCCCAGGGCGTCATCGAATCCACGATGAGTCGGGGGATACCTTATACATTCATCAAAGTCGGCAAGTGGCTCGAACGCGCTGAGAAAACGGCGCGTATCCTCAATGTCATCTGTGAAAAACAGAAACGTGAAGAACTGCAGCATACGGCCGATAATTATTATTACTGGCTTGCGGCCCTTCGATTTTTGAATGGGTACGATTCCTTTATCAAGGAGCATCCTCCTACAATGGATTCCGCCTATGTGCTTGATTTCCTTATTCGTGAAGAATCCTTTCCAAGGTCCATCGCTTATTGCATGAAGCACATTGAAGAAGCGGTCAAAGAACTTGAAGGCGGGGATGTGCGTCATTATTCAGAAGAGCTGTTTCGTCTTCTGGAGATTATCGGAACAGAAATCAATGAGACCTCGATCCATGAGATGAATATGGAAGAGCTTATGGTGTTTCTTGATCATTTCCAGAAACAATGCACCGCGCTGAGCAGTGTGTTTATGGAGACGTATTACCTCTCAGCACCGACACCAGTGAGATGAAAGGGAGCAGAATATTCGATGAAATATCAAATTGAACATACGAATACCATTAATTATGATAATTTCGTAGACCAAAGTATGAACCATATCAGACTGAAACCCCGTTCTGATGAATGTCAGAGAGTGCTGGCGTACAAGACGGAAATTACCCCTCTTTCCATGACGAAAGAACATCTGGATATGTGGGGCAACCATGTGGAAACGTTCTTTATTCCGGAGAAGCATGAGCACTTGACTGTGAAAACGATGTCGACAGTAAGCATCCAGAAAAGTCCATTGATTTCCATGATTCATTACTCTGATGAAATGAAAGAGATTTTCCACTCCAGTTTATTTCGGAAACACTACCTTGCTTTTTTGAACGAAACGCCTTATACGTTCATGTACAAAGAACAGATTGCCGCTATTACCAAAGACGTGGGTGACCCCTCAGACCCTGTTCAGTTCCCGATTGATCTGATGAAATTCGTTCATGATACGTTGATCTACAATACGTGGACGACAAATGTTGATACGAAAGCATATGAAGCCTGGCCATTGCAGGGCGGAGTTTGTCAGGATTTCGCTCATATCATGATCGCAGTATTACGGGCGAATGGGATTCCGGCCCGCTATGCGAGCGGCTATCTGTATATCGGTGAAAACTCGGCACTCGTCGGGGATGCGGCGACTCATGCCTGGGTAGAAGTGATGATTCCAGGAATCGGTTGGGTCGGTCTTGATCCGACGAATAACGTCGAAGCGCTCGAGAATCATATCCGTATCGGTACCGGTCGTGATTATGCCGATGTCAGTCCACTGCAAGGCGTTTATCGTGGTGGTGGTCAGAATCTTGATGTGAAAGTAAACGTAACGCTTATCGATCAGTAATCCATAAAAGAAAAAAGTCAGGAAGCTTGTCTGTGACAGCTCCCTGACTTTTTTCTTTTACTTTTCTTTATGATACACTTTTATAGAGGAAAATATTACAATTACACCCATCTGTGTGGAATTTAGTGAAGCAGGTTAGTTGTTCTCCGGTGAAAATTGCTGTAAGCAGAGTGGTCATTCCAAAAGAATGATGCATGAGAGGAGTGGCAAGTTGAAGATTCATAAAAATAAGTGGCTATATGTATTGCTGTCACTTCCTTTTCTATTATACTTTTTCTATTTCCAAAATAATTCCCTTGTAGTAAGTGACTATACGGTAAGTTCTGATGATTTACCACAGGCATTTGATGGATATAGAATCGTTCAACTATCCGATCTGCACAATAAGTCGTTCGGAAAGAATCAAAGGGACTTGGTACAAAAAGTCGAAAGTTCAGCACCGGATTCGATTGTGTTTACAGGCGACCTGATTGATTCTACCAAGTATAAGGAACCACCCAGTTTGATATTGATGGAAGAATTGGTTCAGATTGCACCCGTCTATTACGTCACAGGGAATCACGAATGGGAATCCGGCAGGTTCAATACTTTCGAGGAAAAACTAACCGATATCGGTGTGCAGGTGATGAGGAACAAAACAGAACGAATTGCCAGAGATGGTGAGGAGATTCTGATGACGGGGATTGATGATCCGGCGAATGCAGAAGAATCCATTTCCAAAAATGCTAGAACGAAAAAGAATATTACGGATGCTATGGGAGAAATGAACGAAGATGATTTCCAGATTCTTTTGGCCCATCGACCTGAGATGATTTCTCTTTATGCGGAATATGGATTTGATGTCGTTTTCTCAGGCCATGCTCATGGAGGGCAATTCCGGCTTCCTTATACCGGTGGTTTATTTGCACCGGGGCAAGGGTTTTTCCCTGAGTACACATCAGGAAAACACATGTTGGATGGTACAGCGATGATCGTCAATAGAGGTCTCGGGAACAGTATCATCCCAGTGAGAATTTTCAATCGACCGGAAATCGTGACCGTGACTTTGAAATCAGAAAGATGATCACTTCTTAAGGTTTAAATTTTAATGGTACAAGAAACTCAGATAGAGGAGTTGCTGATTGAAGGTGGTAGGCCTTTTCTTTACAGCATCTTAGAAAGCGACTACGAGGAGGGATAAGCATGGAAATCCGTAATGTCCAAAGTGAAGATTATTACATACTTTCCCCGCTGATTGATGAGTGGTGGGGTGGCAGACAAATGTCAGCAAAGGTGCCGAAATTGTTTTTCGATCACTTTCATGACAGCAGTTTTATTATAGAAGAAAAAGGACAAATCATCGGTTTCCTGATCGGGTTCATGTCTCAATCAAATAATGAAGAAGCATACATACATTTCGCAGGTGTTCATCCCGAGTACAGAAAGAAGAATGTTGGAAAGAACCTTTATGAAGCATTCTACCAGTCAGCTTCAGAGAGCAATCGATCAGTGGTTAAAGCTGTCACGTCCCCGGTGAACAAAGCATCTATCGCTTACCATAAGCAACTGGGTTTCCGTGTCAAAGACGGAGATAAAGTAGTTGATGGCGTTACTGTTACTGCAGATTATGATGGCCCGGGAAAAGACAGGGTGTTGTTTGAAAAGGAGATATGCAGACATACTAGTAAATCTCATTGAATAGGAGTAGGGTGGGGGGAATATTGAGAGACCTTGACTATTCCATGAAATGAAAAAGGATTATCCACGTACAATCCTTGGGGATCAACTTCCTTAGATAGAATGAATGAAAAGGGTGATTTGATGATATTTCGTTTTCTGATTACGATGATGCTTATTATATCAGGACTCCTATTGTTTATAGAAGATGTCTCTGCAAATGATGGAAAAGAGATATCGATAAATGGAGAAACAATGGATGTTCACTTTACGAAACTTTCCGGAGATGGATATCAGTACGAAGTTATACTAGAGGATGGTCAGACTTATTTTTATGAAGAAAATGAAGAGAAGAATCTGATAATTGACTCCGGTACACTCACTGATGAAGAATCGCGTATGGCAAGAGAAGCTATCTATAAATATGAAAATCAATACAGGGAACCGGCGGAGGGAAATGGAGACTCCGGGAACCCGGCTGGTATATTTTTTGTTGCAATAGGAGCCTTCCTGCTTATATCTCCAAGAACGGCATGGTATTTAGAGATTGGATGGAAATTGAGAGATGCCGAACCCAGTGAACTTGTACTGATTGCTAACAGAGTAGGAGGAGGCATTGCCGCAGTCATAGGTATATTAGCATTGCTTTAATACATAGAGAGTTAGCAAGATATTGAACGTAGAATCAGAATGCCTTAGGATGCTGTCGCTCTTGAAACCAGGTGAGTTACCTAGGTCTATCAAAATGTTTAGCGGGAATTTTAAATATCGTTAAAGGGAGGTAAGGTATATTAATGCTTTTTATTTTCTAAGAGCCATGTGGCTAGTACTTTTGACAATCGGGATACTTCAGTTTTTTGAACTTCCTTCCTACATAAGTCTTGGTTTATTATTATTTGCTATTGGCCTGGGTGCGATTGGATGGATCAAAAAATTCGGGTGAAGAGGTGATATGTATGTATTTGACCACTGCGAACAGCGGTTTTTATCTAGGAGATGCGATTTTCCAGATATTTTTCTTGAGCATAGTACTCGCAATTATTATAGGTGCTATTTCTTTAGTCGTGTCGTTCATTAAAAGAGGGAAGCGGCTGGAACGTCTCGAGTCGAAAGTGGATAAGCTGGTGAAAGACAACGAAAGAAATCAGAATAATAATCACTTGTAATCTATGTGCGGTAGTGAATTAAAAGCTTGTACTTCCGCTTATCCCTGGGGCAGAAAAGGATTGAAACAGTGAAAGGAGCGAACGAATGGGGCTTTTATCAGTTATAGGAGCAGTCATTTTGTTGATCGTAGGAAGCTATACACCACTCGGTATTACGAATGCTTTCATTTTCGTCGCTACTATGTCTTTGGTGGGGATAATCATGCAAGTGAGAAAATCGATTAAGACAGAACGTAAAAATAATTCATAGGGAGGGTTTTTTATGAAACGCTCATTAGGCATGGTACTACTTCTGATATTTCTGGGAGCTTGTAATGACAGTTCTGAATCAGAGAAACTTTACCCGGAAGAGGAGGGGGTTCATAACGGTCTGATTGTTTACGATGATGAGACGGACGGATTCGAAAACCCTGAGTTCCTTCAAAATCTTAGCGATACCCTGACTGATCGCTCCAAGCTAATATCTGAAGTGAAGATGATGACAGAAACCTCTGTCACTGAACAATACGAAAACCTTGATGTCCCCGTCACGCCTTATTACATATTTTTTGACATGAACGGAGTAGCGATCGAGACGCAGGATAAGCAAGAAGCGGAAGATTATCTGTTAGAAGAGGCAAAAAGCAAAAATCTACTTAAAAAAGAGGAGACGACAATTGATTACGCTTCGGACGGCCTCTCTTATGAGAGTGTGGCGGAAGAGTTAGAGCAATTCGATTTCGATTACCGTCTTCCGTCTGAATTACCTTTCGATGTAAAAAGTATAGACGTCACCAGCCCATCACCGAATCAACCGATCATGATGGTGGATTATATGGGCGCGGAAGGGGGAGAGTTCCTTTCACTGATGGTAACTGCTACAACTATAAATACGAATTCTGATACTGATAAAGAAGAAGTGGAGCTTAACGGAGTCACCGGTAAATATTATGTGAATGAACAGGGAGCGAGGTTTCTAGTATGGGAGAAAAAAGACGTTTCTTATCAGTTGACTGCTCATAAAGATAGTCAAGTCGACCAGAATGATCTTCTATCCATAGGAAAGTCAATGAAATGAATGTTTTCAACCGGGGGAGTCTATCCCCCCACCTCTTTAGAGGTTAGGTTAGACGAGGGAACTTCCGAGTAGGAAGCTCCGGCTTTTCACAGCGGATTATGTCGGGCTTCCCAATTCAAGTTCGTCATTGATCGTTCTCAATTCCTGCCGGAGTGCTTCCGCCCCAGCATTTTCGATGTGCAGCTGTTCCAATTCCTCATCAATGGCAGAGACCTGATCGTAAAAGCTTTTCAATTCAGCTTTTGTGGATTCCGAAATCCTATCGTTGTTTTTCATTTCCTGGAGTGCTGAAGATACCGGACTGGCAAAATAAACTTCAAAGTTTATTGGAATAGCGGCATGCTTTCCTATAGGGGTAGCGTTTCCGGTTACGTCAGAAAGTTTATCAAGATGTTTATCTGTAAGATGCAGGTTTTCGTTCAATTTTTCTTCTTCATCGAATGAATCCACAACACGACCTAACATCTCAGTCATTTTGTGATGGGAAAACGTGTAGTGTAATATCAGGTCTTTCTCTATTGTCTTTGTTTCTCTTTCTGCTTGAAAAGCGAATATACCTAGCGCGATACTCACAGCCAGTAAAAGAAAAGCGGCGATTCTCCATTTCTTCATAGACTATTCTCCTTCATTTTAGACATCGAAATAACTGTTGTTTCATCAGAGCTGATAAGTTCACTGTTTATGCTACCATAATAAGTAAAAGACGTGAAAGGTGAACAGGCAAACGTGGTGAACTGATTTCAACTTGGAAAGGAGCAGATCGATGAGCTATTTTTTCAGAAAGATGAACCAAAAAGAAGCGGAAGAGATCGCTTATAACTGGAATTATAAAGGTGTGTATTCTTTTTATGATCTGGAAGCTGACGAAGAAGACCTCGTTGAATTTCTGGATGAAAAGAAGAGAGGGAATCGTACATATTCTGTATTCGAGGGGGAGAGTCTTGTCGGTTTTTTCTCCTGGACTTACAAAAACGAGGCAGCCAATATAAGTCTAGGGTTACGTCCGGACCATACCGGCCAGGGAGAAGGGCTCAGGTTTCTCGAAAGCTGTCTCGAATTTCTTGATTCTCCTGCTGTGACGCTTGATGTCGCTCTTTTCAATGGGCGGGCCATCCGTGTTTATGAAAAAGCAGGGTTCCGGGAAGTATATCGATTCAATCAGGAGACGAATGGAGATTCTTATATTTTTGTACATATGGAAAAAACGGCAGAAAAAAGTATACGTCGAAGCTATCCATTGGGCTCAAACGATAGATTAGGAGATGGATCGACCTTCCCTACCGATTAAACAACACCCCTGGTCCGAAGAAATCTCTTCGGACCAGGGGTGTTGTGTGTTTCAGTTCAAAGTCATACTTCTTTCGATAAATGCGGCCAGTTCATGTCTTGAGACTGTCTGATCCGGCTTGAACGTACCGTCTTCATAACCGAGCGTTACGTTGTTGGCAGCAAGAGTCTCGATGAAAGGGTGGGCCCAGTAGGATTCTGAGATATCAGAGAATGTATCTGTCGTTTCAACAGGGTCCATGTCAAAGGCATTGACGAGAATCTTGGCCATCTGTCCACGGGTGAGGGCATCGTCTGGACGGAAAGTGTTATTCAAAAATCCATCCATGACTCCTTCCTCGGAAAGTTTTGCTATGGACTCATAAGATACCATGCTTTCATACACATCAGTGTAAGAAGGAGCTTCTGGCTGAGCTTTATCCAGCACGATACTCCGGTCAAGCATCAGCATCGCTTCTCCGCGGGTAACATCCTGGGCCGGTTTGAAGTTGCCGTTTTCATAACCCTGGATGATTTTCTTAGCGGTCAGGTAGTCGATGCTGTCGATGGCAAAACTGTCCGAAGCGACATCTTCAAATTCGACAGCCTCCTGGAGCTTCATTTCTTCCCAGAATTCATTGGCGATCACCTGATGACCGAGTTCATTCGGGTGGATATCTTTCGGGTCCGGCAAATAGTCCTTCGCATTCCGGTTGATCGCTTCCGAAGTAGGTACGAATGTGCTTTCCGTAGCAGCGGAAGTCTGGCTGATCACCCGGTTCATTTCATCAAGAGCGAGGTCCAACATCTCTGTCTGTTCAGCTTCCAGATAAGGATACGGGTTGTAGTATCCCATAACATAAACATCAGCTTCAGGATTCAACGAACGGATATCAGAGACGGTGTTCGCGAGGTTAGCTCCGATTTCTTCGAGTTTTTTGGAAAATGATTCAGGATCATACGTCACTTCTCCCGTTTTATCATCTATAGCTAATTCCTCGAGCACATCGTTAGCACCAGCAGATAGTGTGATGACGTCAGCATCACGGACTGTAGCACGGATACCTGTGTCATCGGCTTCCGCAGAAGGCATGCGTACATCTTCCTGCAGATCGTTCAGCACGTCTTCAGTCGTGTAACCAGGATAAGAATACTGATTCGTGAAACTGTCGAGTTCTCCTAGTTCATCAATATGATGAGCCAATAGATCCGCATATCCATTTTCAGGAACACTTTCCGTATCCCAGGATGGGGTGACTCCATAGGCGAGTGAATCTCCAAGGGCAACGTAGTCGATCTCGTCCTCTGCAAAAGTCGTAATCGGTGCCGGGGTAATAAAAGCGACAAGTATAGCGGTGATTACAGTAAGTCGTAAAGATAGTAATGGCTTCTTCAAATGATCCTCTCCTCGAATATGTATTATGTATCTTAGTTGGACATAAAATTATACATACCCTTTTTCCAGAGATTTCAATCCTTTAATTTTAAAAAATTTATGGATAAAGATGTTTGAGGGAGAGGTATGAAATTTTCTTCTTATTGTAGCCACTCATTCCTTCTAATCCTTTTCACTTGTTTTATAAGATTTATAACAATGAAAAGAGTAAAGGCTGCAAACAAAAGCAGCGCCCATCCTTCGGTGATGAAGGGTAACATTCCGTAAACGGTGAATAAATACGAAATTACAAGGGCGAGCGCTGCGAAGATACCGTTCACTCTGTCATTTTTCAGCATACCGTACCTCCTAAGTCATTAATCTGAAAAAGATTTTCTCCATTATTTCGTTCATGATAACATACATTTGGAAGAAAAATGGTTATTGTAAAGGATGGGATTGATGAGTGATGAAGACAAAAGTCTGTATTGGATGATGGGGATTGGGTATCTCGGGATCAGCCTGATTTTTGCAATGATCGTAACCGAAGGGTTTGATAGAGGAAGAAATGAGGACTTCAACGGAGAGATAGGTTTCGCATTGATGATTATGTACATCTACCATCTGGAAAAAAGGTTCGGTATCCCGAGAAAAGTAAGATACGCAGCAAGAGGCGGGATGCTTCTAGTAGGAGCGACAGTTGCTGCTTTCATCCATTTTTGAATTCCTGGTATTTTACATAGAGCCTCCTTCATTAAAAGAAACCCCTCCGAAGGGAAAACGGAAGGGCACTGTTCGGAAATTCTTTCTCGATGTTGCGTGTACAGATGAGTATGCCTCCTGGAGGAAGAGGAGGTCTTTCCACTATTGTTCTTCAATTCAGAAGAACACATCCCCATTATAATTGGGAATTATATCCTTGTCTATGCATCAGTGGAAGAAACGTTGACGATTTTTTGACGACCCTCTCCATGTTTTTCTTCTCGTATTTTAGGATACATTAGTAGAGGAAGAGAAAGGAGAGTTTAGCATGAAATCGTTGGATAAAGCTAAGAAACATAATATAGGGCTGGGTACGGCCCCGCTCGGGAATATGTTCCGAGACGTACCGGAAGAAGAAGCATTGGAGACGATCAGGAACGCCTGGGATCAAGGTATCCGTTTATTCGACACGGCACCGTTCTATGGAGCGGGGCTTGCAGAAGAGCGATTGGGTAAAGTGCTATCGGAGAAGAATCGCGATGACTTCGTATTGAATACGAAGGTCGGCCGTTATATGAAATCAGAGACAGAAGAAAAAGAGGGTCTGTTTGAATACGGGCGTGACAATGAGGTTGTGACGGACTATAGTGCAGAGTCTACACGTAAATCGATCGAACAGAGTCTGGAACGTCTTCAGACGGATCGACTCGATATGGTCTTCGTCCACGATGTGTCGCCTGATTTCCACGGGGACGCGTGGATCGAGAAATTCGACCAGGCGCGTAAAGGAGCTTTCAAAGTACTCGATGAAATGAGAGACGAAGGAGTCATCCAGGGCTGGGGGCTCGGTGTGAATACGACGGCCCCGATAGAGCTTGCTATGGAACTCGAAGACGTACACCCTGACGTATGTCTTTCCGCTACGCAGTACACACTCCTTCAGCATGAGCGCGCATTAGAGCGTATGATGCCGCTTGCTGAAGAAAAAGGAGTCGATATCGTAGTGGGTAGCCCTTACAATTCAGGCGTCCTGCTCGGAGGGGACCATTTCGACTACGGCGAAGCGGATGAAAGTATCCTGGAGCACGTCCGCCAGCTGAAGGAAATCGCTGATAAACACGACGTTCATCTGAAAGCGGCAGCGTTGCAGTTTTCTACAGCACATCCGGCTGTGTCCTCCATTATACCGGGATCGACGCGACCGGAACGTATCGAAGAAGATCTGAAGATGATCCAGGTCGATATCCCGAAAGCATTCTGGGATGAGCTGGTATCCAAAGGCTTCATTTCCGATAAAGCCCCTCTACCTGAATAATGATTAACGACCCTCTGCCAAGTCAGGGGGTCTTTTTATGTTAAAATGAAGGAAGCCCCCCAGGTGGAGTGGAATGGTAAAAGCAATACATAGACGGGGAAGGATGAGAGCATGGAATTTATCATGGATATGCTGATCGGCGTCGGTCTCGTATTCTTCATCTTGGTGTCCTTTGTTATTTTCTATACAATCAATAACCGGAAATGAGAGGGGAGATTTCAATGAAAAATGTAACGCCTTTCCTGATGTTTCAGGAACAGAATGCAGAGGAAGCGATGAATTTCTACACTTCTTTGTTCGACGATGCAAGTATCGAGCACATAAAACGGTATGAAGACGGGACGGTGATGGAAGGTTTCTTTACGTTAAGTGGCCAGGGGTTCCGTTGTACGGATAGCCCTATAGAACACAATTTCGCATTCACACCTTCATTTTCTACGTTCATCGATTGTGAGACAGTAGCGGAATTCGATAAGCTGTATGAAGCTTTACAGGAGAACGGGGAAGTGTTGATGCCGGAGGGCGATTACGGATTCAGTCCGAAGTTCGCGTGGGTGAATGATAGGTTCGGTGTCTCCTGGCAGATCAATCTTCCGAAAGAATAGGAGCTTCCTCCTCTTCTTTTACATAGATAAAGAATTCGTTTATCATCTACAGGGGAATTTTTCTCTGCCTATGACAGGACAGAATTATAGAACTAGATCAGCAACAGGAGGATACGTAAGTGAGTTTTTTGAGGAATAATGGATACGAGTATTACGATTTGAAAGAGAAGTTACAATATAACCGCATGGAAGAAGACCTGGAAGAAGTGAAGCAGGAATTCGAGGGGCTGCCAGTGGACGCCTATGCGAAAGAACTGAATCGATACAGAAAATACGCCCGTGCGGTCATCATACCGGGAACAGACGAGGTGCAATGGCTCCCTTCGATCCAGACGGAAGAAGGGGAGATGTACAAGTACTTCCAGGGAAGCTTCAATCCGGAATACACGAACAGTGCCAGAGATTTTCCGGCGATATCAGCGGGGTTACGGTCCAACCGTTTGCTGAATGATATTGTGATGTTCGACTACAAGCAGACGTTCTGGCGGGAGGAGGATATGCTCCTTCCTGTCCACGCAGGCATCCATTTTGTGAAGCTTGAAGTGGAGAATGAAGATGACATAGCTGTGTCTTCACCGAATCACCTGCATCAGGACGGAGAACCGTTTACGTTCGCTCACCTCATTCATCGTCAGAACGTGGAAGGCGGATTGAACGCTATCGGTACTCCCGAAGTGGCAGGGAATGTGCCGGAAGAGGTGGAGGATAGCCAGTTATTGAAAAAGATGACACTGACAGAGCCGCTGGAATCGTATGGAGTTTTCGATCCGATGGTGAGTCATTACGTTGCGCCCGTTACTAAAGGCGAAGAAGACATGAAAGGGCAGCGTTCGATGATCCTGATCGATTTTCAGCCGACGGTCTGCCCGGATCCAGATGAGATTTCGGCTCAATTGAAGAAGAGTAAGCTGAAATTCACTAAATAAAAGAGGTGCAGAGACTGAAGATGGGTCTCTGCACCTTACTAATAAAGCTGAAATATCTGGAGAAACTTAGAGAAAGGGGGGGGTTATGCGGAATATCAGCTCATTATTCTACATCATTTTATTCTTCTTTATTCTAATGGGGTGTCAGAATGATAACCTTGACTTCAGTGAAAATATTTCGAGTATCGAAGTATATGAATGGGAGAGTGAAGAACTGGTGGCTACGATTGAGGATGAAGAATTCATAGATGGGTTGGTGAAGGAATTGGATAACGCCGCGACCGAGTCGACAGCGAATAAGGATTTTGCATCGCCTGAGTTTGAACTGCATTTCAAGAGTGGGGAAGACACTCTCCTTGAAATGGGGTATTATACAAAAGTTATGAATTTTGATGTAGAAGGTCGTTATTGGAGTCATACAGAAGGGCTCATGTATGGTGTGGAACTTCCGCTGCCACTCGAATAATCTTATGTTTTTGGCTCTGTTAAAGCCTATTGTTGATGATAGGAACGGAAGGTGGGTACGCCTGCGGAACGCGCATGGAAGGAAAATCACCCGTATCGACCAGAGGGAGAAACGGGAAGTTTCCGCCATGCCCGCGGCAAGCTGCCACCTGAAGAGACGAATATCAACAACAAACGATAACAGAGCCATATTTTTAAAACTGAGAATTTGATCCAAACGCCTGAAGTCTTAATTGAATTGAGCTAATTTGGTGGGAACGGATAAATGGAAAAATCCTTCAGTTCCTTTACCACCCTGGAAACAGGAAGTCCCATCACTGTATAGTAATCCCCATTTATCCGTTTTACGAACATGGCACCGAGACTCTGGATACCATACGCACCAGCTTTGTCATAAGGGTCTTCGGTTTTCACATACCAGTCGAGTTCCTCCTCAGCAATCTCCCAAAATTCCACTTCGGTAGTTTCTGTGAACAGCACCTCGTTTTCTTTGGAGCAGATATACACGCCTGTGATTACTTCGTGCACATCTCCACTCATAGATCTCATCATTTCCCGGGCTTCGTCTTCGGAAGCAGGCTTCTCAAATATCTTCCCCTGATAGGAAACGACGGTATCAGCTGAAAGAATCACTTCTCCGTCCTGGATATGTACGTCTTTTCCTTTATTCCAGGCGAGCTGTTCGACCTTTTTATGCGGATCGGTTTCTGTGATCAAAGATTCATCGAAGTTCTGTTTTCTTAAACTGAAAGGAATATGTACCTGATTGAGAACTTCCTGTCTCCTTGGTGATGATGAAGCGAGAATGAGGTTATTGCTGGTCATGATGATGCCTCCCTTGCTTCCTCTTTGATCATATTGAATGCTTTTTCTTCTATTTTACTTGCCACTTCATGCTCATCCCCAAAAAACAATGCAGCACTGTTACCGGCACGTCCTACGGTCATGGATGCTTTGAAAATATTTCTATTATCAGGATTAACATAAATGAACCCCGTCGTATTTTCTTCAGTATATGTAGTGTTGTCGTTATGTTCGGACTCTAATTTAGTATTTTCAAGTATTGCATCATATCTGATCCTGTAGTAGGTATTTCCTTCATAGTTCACGGTTACAACTTTTCCATCCCCTTTGAAGTTATAACTTTTTTCTTCTATTTCCACGGAACCGGTAATCGTTGTTTGAGAAAACGATTCAGTATTTTCGTTCTTAGTAAGATGGAGGGTCAAATCCAATTGACTATTATCCTTATTCATATTCTTAAAATCCTTGTGAAACACATTGCTCACTGATTCAGACAATTGTTCAGGGAGATGCTTATTGTCATGCTTTGATAAGGGCGCTTCGATTTTTATAACGTCTTCATTATCGGTTTCCGTTTGACTAGTGGAAGCTGCAGGTTCACTACTTATACTCTGCAACGTGAGTATGCTGGTTAGTAAAATTGCACACCCGCTTCCTATTGAAATCATTAATTTTTTGATAAGCCTTCCTACCCTTCCGTGAAAAGTTATTGTAAACGACAACAAACAGTTTTCATACTTTTTTGAAAATACCACACAGCTTCCATTATGTCCACTATTTGTAAGGGTGATATTATGTGGTACGATTGCTGATCAACATGGCACATCTTCTTCAGAAGGAACACTCTTTGCTGAGGAAGATGTATTGAAGAAGGAAGAATTGAAAGGAAATGCGAAGCATCAGGCTGAAAAAGTATTGGAGGAAGAATTGGCTGTTGAGAGTTCAGGAGCTGGAACAGGGCACCTTTACCGGGATAGCGGCGCAGGAGAAGTACATAAATTCAAAGGAAACGACGAGGAATACAGAATGGTAGTCAGCTCACGCGGGGGTCATCTTCTCGGGGTAACAATGTCTTCACCTGAAGTTTATCCGGTCCATGGTGATTTGGAAGAGGTCGCACTGCGTATGGTCAGGGTATCAGAGGTGCCAGGAGAGGGGTGGAGAGCGGACAGTCTTGAATTGGAAGATGAGATAAGAGTATCTATCTTTCAGACGGAGGACAGTGTAGGACAAAGGAATAATGCTGTAGAGGCAGAGTTTCACAAGCGCGGAGAAAGGTTTGCGTTGATGTCGATTGATTTTTCCTTTGCCTATAAAGACAAATCAGACCAGAATGTTTCTGCGGAAGTATCTCCGGAAGAAGCGAAGGAGGCTCTCAGTTCTTCAGTGACTGTGGAGGGAGAAGCGAAACTCACACAGGTTGAAAGTTCAAGTGAAAAAGGAGTTGGTTTATATTTTTGATGTATCAGGAATCGATGGTTTTTCGCAAGCTCTTGTAAATGCGACATCTGGAGAGTTTATTAAAGTGAGATAAACCTAAATGAGAGGTGGTTACTCTGAGTACTCGATTAAAAATAATAGGGCTTGGGTTTATTGCATTGATCATTTTTGGTGGAGGTTATTACGCCGGAAGTATTGGGAAGGAAGAAGTTTCAATAGAGGTAATATTTGGCTATCCAAGCAGTGAAAACCCTGATCAAGTTGATTATTCTCATACTTTCAAAAATACAGAACACCAGGCTATCGTGGATAACTTACTTATGATTTATCTAAACAAAGAGAAAGTGACGAGCGTGGACGTGGATGTGAATCATCCGGATATTTATATGCAAGTAATTAGTCCAAAGCGATCCACCAGCTTAGTCGACTCAAGAATATGGTTTACGGAAGCAGGACCTATAATTGGGCAGCGAGACGGTGGAAATTGGGACAATAATATAGAGTATTATAGAATTGATGAAAATGACGGAAGATACATCCAAGAAATAATTGAGGATCAAAAGGAAGAACGTTCTTGATAAACAGATGAAAATTACAGGAGGAGAGAAAGTGACGAAGTTTCATAAAATCTTTTTTTTAGCTAAGGTCATCCTAGTGATTTTGCTGTCACTAAAATCGGAGGTATTCTAGTGAATCTCGAGAGTTTAGCTTCTATATTAAATTCTGTTATAGCAGTAACTGGTATTGTAATAATTGCGACATACTATGTGTTTTCTTATTCACCTCAAATTGCGTGCGCTAGGTATATTGCTCATCGTGGCTTTACCTTTAATTGTCGCAAAGCTAGTAGTTCATAGTAAACTGAAGCAGGAAATTAATATTTTCTTAGATATTGTATTCTTGATCATCGTGGGGTATTATCTTGTTCGTTTCTCAATTTTTTAGCACTTAATTAAGAATTATCACTATTTAGCTGACCCTTTAAGTGGTGAATTGTTGTGTGCATCAGTGTAGCCGCTGATTCTTTTATCAGGCTGATTCCTCAGGCCCCTGCGATTATTGCCTATAGAATATATAATGGACTCGTTAATCTTGGTTTTCACTTTTAGGGACGTGTTATGTTATTTAAAATACTTTCAGGGAGGGGCAAAGATGAGATGCAAGTATGTTATATTTTTAGCTATTCTGACTATCTCAGCATTGGCCGGTTGTCAGAATGATGAAACTGATATCAATGTGGCTAAAACCTTTCCTACAGAAAAAGAGGCTATCCATCAATTTCTTAAAGAAAACCCGAATAGCGATGTGGAACGTATATCAACTACTAATGAAGAGAATATATTTTTGAAGCGTTCTGGCAATAATCAGTACAGTTTCCATGATATGAAGAGTGTAGATGATGGCTATTCCGTTGTGAAAATAACTGTTACCCTCTCCCTTCACAATACGATTGCAGGTTCTAGTGAAGTGACGACTACGAAGGGGGAAGATTATACATTTCAGATAGTGAAGAAAGGGAAGCTAGAAGAACTTCCTTCTGCAGAAAGAAATCATTCATTTTCAGATTTATATAGAGGAGACATTAAGTTGTCTTTGATTGAAAGGCATACTGCGGAAAGTAGTAACGGAAGCTTCACAGAGAACGTTATTGATTCTACAGATACGATTTCAGACTAGGATATTTTTTCTAGATATGAGCAATAAATTATTATGTCTGTGCTTGAAGTTAGAACTATAGAACCTTACATTGCTCCATCTGGCAAGTATTTCAGCATTTTGAATTGATTGGTGGAGAAAGAGAGCCAGAAGGTGATAAAGAAAGGTCCACCTATGACTGATTATTAGCTTTCATTCTAATTTTTTACAGAGCGCGAGCGGTAATCTTCTCCATGGATTTTTTGTTCGATCGTTTCTTCATGGCTGATTATTTGTATTCACCAAATACCAATGAGTCACTTATTTATCTGGTCGGGGTTGTACTTCTTGTACGTATATACGAAGAATTTATATACAGGGGTTTATTGCAATACTATATTAACGTGAAAATCGGTAGAGTAATAGCTACCCTGATTTCTGCGCTTTTATTCGGTTTAATACATACGGATTTTGTTCTGTTCGGGATTGTGATGGGTTTATGCTTCGGTTCTGTTTTTTAAATGGCTATCCTGAAAATAAATATTCAGGCGGACGTTTATCCAGGGGCAACGCTTCAGTCTCATCGTTTCCCTGAGGGGTCTTCAGCTACCCGAGTTCCCGCTGGAGTCGCTCCCTTTCTCTACATTCATCCTATCAAAAAAATTATTAACAGCGTTCAGAAATTTCTATAGACAATGGTGCAAACACCTTTGCATGGACGTCTCTGTTAAACGCTAGTGTTGATATATTGATTTTCAGGAACTAGGGGACTGGCATCAAAGGAATGAAGTGACAAAAAATGAGATGTTGATAAAATGTAATTTTATTCTAAATATAGAAACCTATGATAGGATGAATTTATCCAATTTTTCAACATGAACAAAGCTCTTTTCGACTAATGGAGCTGTTGTGTTCAAGAGTAGAATTAAGAAGGAGAGAGAAAATATGGGATGGTTATTGATTTCTGCAATAGTATTTATGATGGGGTCATATTTTGTAATGATTGGTCTCTGGGAATTAAAACTAGGTAAGGAGAGAAAAAAATTTATAGTTTATATGTTAATTGGAGTATTTTTAACATTCGTACTTCCATACATTATGCAATTACAAAAATTCATAGGTTAGTAGGCTTATTTAACGCTAACAGTTGTGTTAGTTTGATAAGACAATAATTCAATAAAGGACTTCCGTATAATTGGGAGTCTTATTTTTCTATAAATATCAACACTGAACTTTAATAGAGCCTTTTAAATAAAGAATTCGCTTGCTGCCGCCATTGCTCTCCATACTGTTTGGAATGCCATTGGCAGTTTCTAATACTTGTTGTAAATAAGAGGACCGTTTTTTTCATCGATGGAAAGTATAGTCTTGGAGACTGAATTTTGCTATGCTTTTTTAAAGAGAATCATACAGAAAAGAGGAGATTGTAGATGGATAGTATCATTTTTGATTTAGATGGAACGCTTTGGGACCCTATCGACACGGTCAAGGATGCGTGGAATGAAGAGGTTTGGTCCCGTCGTCCTGAAGAAAAGGAATTGACCAGGGAGGACCTCGAAGGAGTCATGGGGCTCCAATTGGAAGGGGTGGCCGAGAAACTGTTGCCGCATGTTGAAAAAGAAGAGAGGGAAGAAATTCTTTACGCCTGTTTCAGCAGAGAGAATGATTTGCTCAGTGAACAAGGCGGCAGACTATTCCCCGAGGTGGAAGAAACGCTGCAGGTCCTTTCTGAAAATTATCCTCTCTTCATCGTCAGCAATTGCCACGATGGTTATATCGAGGCATTCTACGAAGCGCATGGATTGGAGCGCTATTTCAAGGACTATGAGAACCCTGGCCGAACCGGATTATCCAAAGGGGAAAACATCGAGCTTGTCATGGAACGGAATGGCTTGAAGGATGCTGTCTACATCGGCGATACATCAAGGGATGAAAAGGCTGCCCGTCAGGCCGATATTCCTTTTTATTATGCTTCGTACGGATTCGGAGAAGCGGAAAATTATGAAAGAAAAGTAGAAGCATTTTCTGATTTGAAATCTCTTGTATAACGAAACTTCCTCACTGATGTTGTCGTAAAAAATGACAGGGGGTGAGCAGGATTAATTATAAATATAAGGATACGAACGAATGGAAGATGAAAGGGTTGAAATCTCTTGGAAGTTCAGCCCTTTTCATTTCTTCCAATATCCTGACGATGGTTTCATTGGACGCGGGCCCATGGCTGATCGGACTCATACAAACAGCTACTATTATTTTCGCGATTTCCGCCGTGCTGAGTGCCATTCACTTTTTCACCAGACCTGAGAAAGATTACATCATTGTCGACGATGAGGGAATTCTGATAGACAAAGGACCGCTCCGGGGAAAGAAAGATATCCCTCTTGACCAAATCAGGAAGATAGTGGACAGGGAAGAGGTCCTCGTTGTAGATCAGAAGGCCGAAAAGGCAGGGGTGGTTAATGACGTGGAGAAAGAAAAGTCCCTGGTGATCGAACAACACAACGGTAAAGAGGCCTTGATTGATGCCGGGAATTTAACCGACGAAGATGTACATAGATTGAAGCAGGAAGTAAAGGGTCGTGTCGGTAATACGGTGGAGATACTTTGAAGCCCTTTCTATAAGGAGGGAGTTATTATTTTACAGTTGCTGATCGTATTTCTGGTTGTGATTCTTGTATTTACCCTGCAGATTTACATAGGGAAAAAGTCTGCAGTGATCCTTTCTGTTCTTTTTGTTGCTGGAGCTGGATGGTACTTGTGGCACGGGGAAACTTATATGACAGTGGAGGATGAATTTGATTCGCTTTATGGAGCTAATGCGAGCGTCAGTCAACTGGAGATTACAAATATCGAAAATCAAAGCAGTATTGTCATAGAAGATGAAAGATTGATTAATGAAGTGCTCTCGGATTTGGGCGATGTTGAAGGCAAGCGAGCGGAACATCTGAGTCCGGGGGAATTTGAGTACGATCTTCGTTTTATGGTGAAGAGAACAATGGACGACGGGGACGCGGTCCAGGATTTCCATCATATGTTTGTAAAAAAAGACCGAATAGAAGCATATGAAATCATCGAAGGAGAAGGCCATCTGGAGACGATCCAGGAGATTGAAGAAAAGAAAGCAAAATGAGGAAATGCTGGTGAAAGGAGGGGTCCATGTTATGAGATTAGCAGTGCTTTTTTTTATCGTGAGTGGAGTCCTTATTGCTGGTTGCCAACATACTAAAGAAGGAACATTCGCAATAGACCAGATTTCCATCTCAGATGAAGGTCTTACGAATGGTCAAAATTATTACGTAGTAGCTCCCCTTCAATGGGACGGTCCAGCAAGGGCAGAACTTACGAACATAGGTATCGTTAATGAAGCAGGAGAGCCTATAAATGCATCAGAGGGGATTGAAGCCTCTTTTTATGTAGGAGCTGATACGAAGCAGACAGGAGTTTTTAGAAGAGAAGAAATAGGAGAGAAGCAGCAAGTGGAAGGGTATGAACTGACTGAGGAACAAACGCTGATTATGCAAGTCAAAGTGACTAACACTACAGAGGGGGAGAACAGAAAATTGAGTCTGACTTACTCATCGGGTGGGGAGGAATATGAAAAATTACTTGAATGGGAACCTATCAGTGATTTGAATTCATCCGCGATGATGAATTCTTTACCGCCGTCTACGTAAGTTATTTTCATCAATCTTATAGTAATACGACCAAATCGTGTACTTTTCATAGTAAAAGGGTATGCAACAGGGGAGTGCCTCATATTCAGAGTGCTTACAATAGTTTTTGGAGGAAAAGAATGAAGATTTACGTTACAGCATTATTTATAACGCTCTTACTCGTAAGCGGGTGCAGCAGCGATTCCATTGGATCTTTCGAAAAGAAAGGGGATATGGACAGACTGGTCGTCCAGAAAGTTGTGGACGGAGAAACGTCTTCTTCCCGAACGAAAACAGTGACTGATGCAGATACTATCGCTGAAGTATTGAAAAAGGGGGAAGGACTCGGAGCAAAAACGGTTGCGAGGGAAGAATTTGATAAAGAAAAAGAGGCATCATCTTCCTACTATACGTTCAGAAGTTACCAGGGCAGTGACTCGCCTGTATATAGTATCGTCGTGCTGGAAGATGGTACGTTTTTAGTTGAAGGAAACGAAAATAGTCCCGGACTGATGAAGACGACGGACACGTATGAAATTATACTGGATGACATGAAACAGCTGGCAGGTATAAATTTTTGAAGAATTGAAGTATAGGTGTGGGAAGGGAAGGAGGAAAACTTTTGAGAGTGATGTTAGAGCTGGTGCGTGTTATAACTCTCTTTATAACTTTGGGTTTTTTGGGCTGGATGCTAATAGAAAATATTTACGCAATCAACGAGACTTCTGAACATTTTTCATGGATGGGCGGGGGTGCTCTTTTGATTTTCTTCTTCGTCCTATATAGAAACAAACTTCAGTTCACGGGCTGGTATGATGGGGAAGGACAAAAGTTGTCCTCAAAATTATCTGTATTTCTTATGGTGATTGCTCTCCTGCTTTTAGTGACGCCTTTTCTCATGGTTCTTTTGATTAACTGATGTATTACTTTTGGAAAGGGGATAATATGTTTCAAGAAACAAGCTTAATAGTGATAATTATTATTCACGTTTTCCTAAGTATTGGAGCAATCATAGCATCAAATACTTTTGAGAAATCTATAATCATAGACAGAATTAATAAGTACATATTTTTCACAATGAGTTTGATATACAGTTTTATCATTCCGCAATTAATACTGGGTGCTATTACGTATGTGAAACGAAGTACTATTCAACCAAACGTTCTTATTGAAAGTGCGGAGTGGATTTTGCTAGTGATGTTTCTTTTAATACAGGTCCTTGTATACAGAGTGCTTAACATCATTGAAGAGAAATAACCCATACATAATAAGGAAGTGGTGGAACTTTCGTTTTTTACAAGCTAGCGTTAAAATAAGTAAATAGATAGAAGGAAGGAGAGCAGTATATGATTTTCTTTTACATACTGATGGCAGCTTTCATCGGCTTGATCACACTTGGATGGAGAGGGTCTATTCTAGGACTTGTAATAGGCATTGTCTATGCAGTTGTGGAAATCAATGCCAAAAAAATCACGAAGCTCGAAGAAGAAGTACGCACGCTGAAAAAAGAACTGGCAGACAAATGACTAACAGAATTTACACCATCGGCCATTCCACTCACTCCAAGGAGTTTTTCCTGACGATGCTGAAAGAAGCGGAAGTGGAGGCTTTAGCAGACGTTCGCGCTTTTCCGGCAAGTCGTAAGTTTCCCCACTTCAATCAGGGAGAGATGAAAAAATGGCTGGCAGGAGCCGGGATGTCCTACTCGCATCATCCGCTCCTTGCCGGACGTCGGAATAAATCTGGACACGTCCAGCCGGAAGTGAACGGAGCCTGGGAGAACCAATCGTTTCATAATTATGCCGACTATACGTTGACGAGGGATTTCAAGGAAGGTGCGAAAGAACTTGAAGTACTGGCGAAAGAAAAAACGATCGCCTATTTCTGCGCAGAAAGGCACCCTTCCCGTTGTCATCGCCTGCTCATCAGTAATCACCTGGCAGCGAACGGGTGGGACGTCTTTCATGTGATGGATGATAACGAGGAGACTTCTATCGTTCCTCACCGACAAGGTCGATGGGGAGCGATGCCGATTGTGGAGAAAGACGGAACCGTCGTTTATCCGAACCAGTAAAGAAGGAAAACGGAGCATAGGTCTCCGTTTTTTCTTATGGCTCCTGTTATCCGTGGTTCAAAAAAAGAACTATAGGAACAAGGATCAAAATGGACGCCCACAGAGCCTTCGTTTATTGGGAAAGTGGATTTTCTGTAAAAATATGAAACCATACTGTGATTCTGTTCGTATCAAAAGAATGTGCATATAACTCAGTGAATAAGAAATTATTCATCGGGGAGGAAACGAAATGAAGAAGATTTTACAGACGTTTATAGTGATGTTCGTGGTAATGACTGGTCTATCATTTCTCATAAATGGGCAAGTAGTCAACGCACTCTTATTAGGCCTTGGGTTCGCTCTTTTCATGAGTGTCGTTTTAGGCTTCTTTCATACATCGACCGGAGGACATGATACGGTTCAGGAAGGATTATGGGATGTACCGCTCTCGTATGAAGAGGCGCTCCACCAGTGTGAGCAAGCCGGTCTTCATCTGAAAAAAGCGGAAGTCCAAGAAGTACGAAAGAGAGATGGGATCATCAAAGTACATACAGGTGCCTCATGGAAGTCATGGGGGGACGAGATAGTATTTCAACTGCAGGAAATCGACCCCGCAACTACAAGAATCGCCGTGACCAGCCGCCCGAAGCTGAAGGTGACTTTGATGGACTATGGAAAAAACCATGAAAATATCCGAAGTATCGAGAAGCACTTGAAAAGAGGAGCATAGTCACTGCTCCTCATTATTAATAGGTCCAACTGTATCTAGTTCATAGTGCACGACACCATTTATTTTTTCCAGCCGTTCGACGCGTCTTTCAAGTTCTTTCCGTTTCTGGCTCATGTTTATAAGGATCGCAGTAAGTAATAGAATGAGAAATAAAAGAATAGCCACGGAAGTCTCCCCCTTTCAGAGCGACGATAACACACAAACACGATATTTTCTTCCGGAAGATGCATAATTCTCTGAACTTTGTTATACTGTGGTTGTCCAAGTGAATAATGAAATTCAACTACTAGGGGTGTCCGTCAAGCGGGCTGAGAGGAAAGCGATACTTTCCGACTCTTGGGACCTGATCTGGGTTATACCAGCGTGGGGAAGTAGTCAACATACCATTGACAAAACCGGGTCCCTTTTATTCAGGGGGCGCGGTTTTTTTACTTCCCTTTCTTATCTGTAGAGAGAAAGGGGGAAAAAGAGATGAATCGTACAAAGATGCTCACGACGATGGCTGTGCTCACGGCTCTTGGAACATTAGGGGCGCAAATGCTCTGGTTTCCGGCAGGGGTGGCGAAAGCCTATCCTGTCCAGCATGCCGTAAACGTCGTTGCTGCTGTCTCACTTGGACCAGTGCCGGCAGTGACGATCGCATTTCTGATCGGTGTGCTGCGAAATCTGCTCGGGCTCGGGACCCTGCTCGCGTTTCCGGGAGGGATGGTCGGCGCCCTGTTTGCGGGGATAAGCTATCATTTCACGAAACGCGTCGGTGGTGCGGTTACCGGAGAAATCATCGGTACCGGTCTGTTCGGATCTCTTGCATCCGTGCCGATCGCGAACATACTGATGGGCTCGGAAGCGGGGGTATTCGCTTTTGTGCCGTCCTTCATTGTGAGTACAGTCACCGGGGCTTTGATCGGCTGGATGGTTTCTGTCCGGCTGAAACAGACGAGTATCGTCACAAATGTATAAGAACGTTGCTGGGGGCGCGAATGTCGCTGAGATAAGGCTTATGCCTTAGTCCCTTTGAACCTGATGCGGGTCATGCCGACGAAGGGAAGCACTCTGAGCGAGAGAGGCTTCCTGTATTCAAAACAAGGAGGCTATTTTTTATGAAATTTACAGAAGAGTTGAGAGAAGAAAATAAAGACATTTTCCAGGCGATTTTCCATCATCCATTTGTCCGCGGACTAGGAGAAGGAGAACTACCAGAAGATGCTGTCGCCCATTACGTGAAAGCGGACTATGAATATTTGAATACGTTTATGCAGCTGTATGGTACAGCGATTTCCCAGTCGAAAAAAAGGGAAGATATCTCCTTTTTCCAGGGGCAGGTCGCCTTTGTGCTTGGAGACGAAATCCATCCTCATCGAAATCTATGCGAGTATATCGGAATTCCTTATGAACAGCTGCAGGGGTTTCCATTACCGCCTACGGCCGATCATTATCGCACTCATATGAAAAGCGTCGCGACCGACGGTTTACTCGGTAAAACGATTGCTGCGATGCTGCCGTGTCCCTGGACATATCAGGAAATCGGCAGGGAATTGAAAGAAGAATTCGCACCTGAGGCCGAGCATCCATTTTTCGAATGGATCGACTTTTATGCTGCAGATTCGATAGACGAGACGGTGGATTATTTGAAGAAGAGGCTCGATGAAGAAGCGGAAGCCGCGTCACCGGAAGATCGTCAGTTGATGAAGGAAGCGTTCCGGAAAAGTTGTCAATTGGAGTATGCCTTTTGGGAAATGTCCTATACGAAAGAAGACTGGCCGATCAGAGAGGAGGTTTTGAAATGAGACCGTATACAGCATTGACGATTGCCGGTTCCGATTCAGGAGGTGGTGCAGGGATTCAGGCAGACCTGAAGACGTTCGAAGAGTGGAAAGTCTACGGGATGTCTGTTCTTACTTCTCTTACCGCCCAGAATACGACTGGCGTCCAGGATGTACACCATATCCCTGTATCGTTCATCGAAGCTCAACTTGACAGTGTTGAGCAAGATTTGCCGATTGATGTTATCAAGTCCGGGATGATTGCGAGGAAGGAAGCCGCTGAACACATCGGTGCCTGGATAGCGAAGCAGAAGGTACCATATGTATGTGATCCGGTGATGGTTTCCGCAAGTGGTCACCCGCTGATGGAAGAGGAGACGAGAGCAGCCCTCTCGGAGCACCTCTTCCGATATGCAACGGTGATCACACCGAATATCCCTGAGGCGGAAACGTTACTGGATATGGAAATACGGACCGAGCGTGATATGCAAGAGGCAGCCCGGAAGTTTGTGGAAGAACTTGGGGCGAAAGGTGCACTCGTGAAAGGCGGTCATCTGAACGGAGAAGCGGTGGATGTACTTTATGACGGAGAAATCATGCGTACGTACCGGGAAGATAGGATTTCGACGGAAAACACCCATGGCACCGGCTGTACGTATGCTTCGGCGATTGCAGCAAATCTGGCGATGGGCAGGACGCTCCCTGTTGCTGTAGAAAAAGCGAAGGATTATATTACGGAAGCGATCAGACATTCATTCGATCTCGGATCAGGAAGTGGACCGACGAATCATTGGGCTCACAGAAAGGAGAGAGTAAAGTGAATCTGGAACTTTTAAGAGAAGAACGACCGCTTGTGCATCACATGACGAATGAAGTCGTCATGAATTTTACAGCGAATGGGTTGCTCGCATTCGGAGGTAGCCCGGTAATGGCCAAGGAACCGGAGGAAGTCGAAGATATCGCAAGCGTAGCTGGGGCACTCGTGTTGAATATAGGCACAGTCCGGAAAGAAGATATAGAAACGATGATCAAAGCTGGGCAGGCGGCAAATAAAGCCGGGGTACCTGTGCTACTTGATCCTGTCGGAGCAGGGGCGACGTCGTTCAGAAAGAATGCGGTTCAAAGGATCGTAGATGAGGTGGATGTCGCCGTTGTGAAAGGAAACGCGGGTGAAATAGCTGCTCTTGCGGATATTCCATTGAATGTCAAAGGGGTCGATGCTGACGAGAGTGGAGATGCTGAAGAGATAGCTTCCCGAGCGGCCGGAAAATTACAGACCCTGGTCGTAGTGACCGGAGAGACAGATGTCATCAGTGACGGACAGGAAAGGCTGACATCTTCTCACGGGACACCTCTGCTCGGATCCATCACCGGTGCCGGCTGTCTGCTCGGGTCTTTGATGGCAGCTTGTATGAGTGTAGAAAAAGATCATAAGAAAGCTGCGTTATTCGCACTGGAATTTTACAATAGGGCAGCAGAACGTGCCGCTAAGAAAGTGGGCGGACCAGGTACATTTATTCCACACCTGTTGGATGAACTGGGGAAAGCAGATGGGTAACTATTTGCACACGTATTTCATCATGGGTAGCCAGAATTGCAGAAATGAGCCGGAAGAAGTGCTTAAGAAGGCGATCCAGGGCGGCGTTACAGCATTTCAGTTCCGTGAAAAAGGGGAAGATGCTTTGGAAGGGGAAGAGAAAGTTGAACTTGGGCATCGGTTACGTCAAATCTGCCGGGAACACGGTGTGCCATTCTTCGTCAACGATGACGTAGAGCTCGTCCACGTCCTGGGTGCTGACGGGGTCCATGTCGGTCAGGATGACCTTGATATTACAGAAGTCCGGGAAGAATTCCCAAGTCTTCAAATAGGGTTGTCCGTATCGACAGAAGAAGAATTGCATATCAGTCGCTGGGATTTGGCTGATTACCTCGGGGTAGGGCCGGTGTTTAAGACTTCTTCCAAAGATGATGCCAAAGCAGTGATCGGCGTGGAAGGGCTCCGGGCGATTCAGGGAAAGGTGAGCATTCCTGTAGTCGCTATCGGTGGCATAGATGAAACGAATGTCCACGAGGTTCGAAAGACCGGAGCGGGCGCAAGTGTGATTTCGGCTATAGCTGGTAAGGAGCGTCCTGAAGAAGTGGTCAGGCGTTTAACGTAGAAACGATAGTTGATTAAAAGAAGGTCCCGACCAGCAGGTGCTGATCGGGACCTTCTGAATTTAGTCATGAAGAGTTTCGATTATCTTTATTTTCCTACTCAATTTCACTCGTACGGTCATGAATCAAATTTTCGCCTTCGAGATGATATAATTCTTGATACTTAGTTGAGTGACTTTTAATTGTGTAGGTGACACCTATGTAATTTTCCCCATCACTGTTGAATTCGTCGATATGCTCTATGGTTAAGTCTTCCATCCCGGTTCTTCCTTCAATTGAAGTATGAACTTTATTTTTTAATGTAACTTCTTCCACATATTGAAAAACCACTACTGAGAGAGCGATCACAATTATTGTTACTTTAAACCAGTCCCCACCTGATTTTTGGATATTTTTTCTTTTGTTGTACCATTTGATTTTGGTTAAATTAATGGTAAGTAAAACTAGTAGAAAGGGTATAAACACAATCCGGATAGGGATGTGAAATGAGATGGTCAAGTAGAGACTTAGAAAATAAAATAACACTAACAAAATGAATTTTTCAATTTTGTACTTTTCCTTATTGAACAGAAAATCTTGTATGCTATATTTCTTGAACAAATTCTCCCTCCTTCCCATTGTAGGTAGTGAGAGGTAGTCACACTTCCCTCAAAATTGACAGAAAACGTGAATTTTTGAGCCGGGGTGCTTTTCAGTGCTGGTCACATGAGAGACTTCAGGAGTTGTAACTATTGATCATATCATGCACTTTTTCGATCTCTTCTTCTGATACGAGGAGATACCATATATCATCGATGAACTTTCCTTCTCCTTCCATCTGATAGGTATGCATATTTTTGCGAGCTCCTCTGTAATCACTCATCAATGTCCTCATCTGAGCAAAATCCATATTGGTATTTACATTTTCCCCTAGGGCATCCATGATATCTCTGACTTTATTGATTCCACTGAAACTTGCCCCTTTTTCAATAATTCCTTCAATGACCTGTCGCTGTCTTTCATTTCTTCCTATATCCCCTTCCGGATCATCTTTTCGCATGCGGACGTAAGCCAAGGCTTCTCGTCCATTCAGCTCCAACTCTCCTTCAGGGAAATCAAACTCTCCGTTTTTGAACGCCAGGTCATTGTTTATCTTTACCCCATCTACGGCATCTACGACTTGCTCCAATCCTTCCATGTTAATGGTTGCATAATAGTCCAGTTCAATGTCGAGAAAATTTTCTACGGTATCTACGGCCATATCACTTCCACCGAAAGCATAGGAGTGGTTGATTTTATCCACAGTGCCATTGCCAATAATGTCGGTACGTGTATCACGAGGAATACTGACCATTTGCATTCTTTCCTCGGCAGGGTCCAATGTCATGACAATCATCGTGTCTGAACGTCCGAAATCATCTTTTCGTTCATCCACCCCCAGCAAAAGAATATTCAACGGTTCTTTATTGCTTAATTTCTTCTGAGTGGCTTCATCATCAATGGACGTCACCGTCTGATGCACGTCTTCATTCACTGTATCCTTAACATCTGCATAAAGAGAGTAAAGAAAAGTACAGATCCCGAGGAAAAGGATTCCTACGATGAGGAGCACTATTTTCTTCCACCTGTTCTTTTTCTTTTCTTTTTTTCTTCTATCGATTCTACGGATATTCCCACCTCTTTCATTAACTTTTAATGTCATACATTAAACTCTGACCCACTTTATGTTAGTCATTTCCGATAATTACGGAGTGTTGTTCTTCTGGATTGAGAATCAAAAGGAACTATCGAGTAGAGGGAAGAAATAGTAGATTTTATAGTGGATCATTCATTATATTGAAATTCAAGGTTCTCTGTTTATTCTTATCGGAGCTGTTGCTGTTTTTACTTAAAAAAACTCCTCCCGCTCACGCAGAAGGAGTCCTACAGTCCGAAGGCCCGAATGGATAAAGGTGTGTGTGCAGATGAGTCATCCCGCAAAAAGGAAAACTTCCCACCCTTATCCAGCCGAGCCTTGCTTATGTAAAGACTGTATACGTTCATTATACATAACGGATTTTTTTACGTAAAGGTGAAATTTAATATTGCTGTAATTTTTCTGCAACATTTACCTTTAATTTAAGATACTTCGCTTCAAAAATTATCTCCAATGTAAGGAGCGTTACAGGAATATATTCTGTTTCCCATTATAATGGCAGTAGACGGAGCAATCAGGATGGGAGGGTTCTCGGATGAAGGTTCTTTATATGATGGATGTCTGTTGTGCATGAATGTTATTCAACACCTGGAGAATCAGGGGATTGATTATCAGACGATGAATATTCTTGAAGATCATCAGCAAAGAGACGGCTTGAAAAGGAAAATAGGTGAGGTCTATGTACCTGTTCTCGAGGACGAAGGGCAGTTTACGATCGGGGAAGATATTCTTCAAACGGACCGTTAGTTTTGCCCACAAAAAAGAGAGATCCTACCATCGGATCTCCCTTTTCTTCAGTTTTCGGAAGAACGGAGGAATTCTTCGGCTTTGTCTGCGTCGATGGACAGATGACGAACCTTTCTTATGAAGCCTTCTTTCTTCAACTGGCTCATGATAGCACTTGTCGTTTCTCTTGTCGTCCCTATCATATTCGCCATTTCTTGACGAGTCAGCTTCATTTCGATGGTCTGCCAGTTGTGTTTGCGGCGTCCCGTTTTCTGGGTGAGCATCAGTAACAGGTAGAGAAGCCTATGTTTGACATCACTGAGCGCAATTTTCTCACTTAAGCTATACAAGTCATTTAATCTTGCGGATAGAATATCAATCAATTTCAAAGCCACGTGAGGATTTCGCTTGATGAAAGATTCGTAGTCATCCCGGCTCAAGGTACATATATAGGTGTCCGTCATGGCTTCAGCATACGTTTGTCCGTCTGCGAGGCTGACGGTGGATGTTTCCGTCGATGAGGACGTCGAGGGTGAACTGTTTTCCTTTTTCGTTCATACGGTAGAGGCGGACCTGGCCTTTCTTCAATAAAAACAGAGCATCCACCGGGGAATCCGGAGAGGTGATGATGGTACCTTTTTTGACAGGGCTCATCGCACTCATCTGATCAATCATCATCAGTTCTTCCCGGGAAAGTTCCTCAAACAGACTGATTTCGGATAATAGAGATAACTTATCCATGGTCTACCCTTCTTTCTGGATAATGTCCTAACTGTTTGTAAGCGAATCTAAGAGAAGTAGGAGAAAAAGTAAAAGCAAATAAGAGCGAAGGAGTAACTCCTCCGATACATAAGTTGTCCCCCCCCCTCCTTGGCAGTATATATCGTCGTCTCTCGCTTTTTTAAGCGATAGATTCAGTTTTGACTGAATCCTTTTTCTCTAATGTGTAGTAAACACCAGCTGTGATTACAGTATAGAAAAGGTGTGTAGCAAGACTCATCAGTTGTTCAGGAGTGAAAGCAGCAGCTAAATTCGTACCCATTCCCATCATCAGCGGCATAATCAAGAGTGGCCCGATGACCCAAATCGCGATACTGAAAGCAATGGTTAAGGTGAAGAGGTTAGGGGTCACGATTGCCAACAAACCGAAAGATACTCCGAAGATGATACTGATCATCATGTGGATCAGCCAACCGACCAGTGCACTTTCACTCCCCATGGTTCCTGCCAACATGACGAGCATCCCTTGCATCTGCATCATGATTCCAAACAGGGTTCCTCCGGCAATACCACCAATCCCTCCATAGACAGCGGACCTCCAGGTGGAATGATTCATCTCCCACACTCCTTTCCTTTGATACTTCCATTATAAGAAAAAAGGGAAGAAAAACTGTAAGCCTACTTACATTACGGAACACTAGTCAGTTGGCGGAAAGACCGAGCCACTTTTTGACCGGTTCTCTGAAGTAATACGTAATTCCAAGAAGGGTGAAGAATACGAAAACGGCTATGACAATCGTAATCATATTCCCTGATGCGATACTTGCTCCAAGGAAACTGTAGGCGAACGTTCCGGGGATCATACCTAGAACGGTAGCGATAAGGAAAGACTTGAATTTGACTTTTGCGATTCCTCCCGCATAACTGAGCAGATCAAAACTTACAATCGGAATCAGTCTCAGCACGAAAATATAAAGGAAGCCCCGTTTATTCATCTGGTCGAATAATTTCTCCGACCAGGAGAAGTTGTCCATTTTCACAACAGAGGTACCGAAAACTCTTGCAAGGACGTACCCGGTGGTGGCAGCCCCGGTAGCTCCGGCAATGATATAAATGACGCCAGGCCATACTCCGAAAGCCAGTCCGGCTCCTAGTGATAGGACGGAAGTCGGGAAGAAGACGAGCGGTCCGATGATGTAGATCAGTAAAAAGACGAACGGTCCCCACCAGCCGAAGGACAGGACGAAATCTCTTATATCAGCCGGACGTATGTTGAAATGGAAGTGAGTGAAATAGAAGATGATACCAAAAGCTGCAAGAAAGAGCACTGGTTTGATGAAACGGCGGTAAGACACGGGAATGCCCCCTTTATCCTCTGATTATACCCTGATTATCCTATAGACAACCGTGACCTGTCTTACAAAACGATCACAACTTCAGGGAAAGAGGGGGAGGATCAGACCGATACATAACCTTACGGATTATATTCACGCCACCGCCACGAATCCTTACACATATCGACGATCGTTTTCTCTGCACGCCAACCTAGTTGCTGTTCTGCTTTCGTCGGATCGGAAAAACATTCGGCTACATCACCTTCCCGGCGGTCTATGATTCTGTATGGTACCGGTTGGCCGGTGGCTTCTTCGAATGCCCGCACAAGCTGAAGGACACTGTACCCTTCACCAGTCCCGAGGTTATAGATGTCATACCCTGTTTCAACGAGGGTACGGTTCAGTGCTTTCAGATGGCCGCGGGCGAGATCGACGACATGTATATAATCACGGACCCCGGTTCCGTCGATGGTCGGATAATCATCACCGAAAACCGCTAATTCTTTGTACTGACCTAAAGCGACGTTGGTGATGAACGGCATGATGTTATTCGGAATATCATTCGGGGATTCGCCGATATTCCCGCTCGGGTGCGCACCGATTGGATTGAAATAGCGTAAGATCGAAATACTCCAGGACGGATCAGACTTCCACAGGTCATGAAGGATTTCTTCGATCATCAGCTTCGTCCGCCCATAGGGGTTGGTCACAGAGGTAGGGAAGTCTTCGGTGATGGGATTACGGTCCGGTTTCCCGTAAACAGTGGCTGAGGAGGAGAAAATGAAATTCTTCACCCCGAACTGCTGCATTACTTCGAGTAACGTAAACGTAGAAGTGAGATTGTTATGATAGTAATTCAGCGGCATAGACACCGATTCGTTGACCGCCTTGAACCCGGCAAGATGCACGACGGCTTCGATCGGATGGTCGTTGAATACCTGTTCGAGTTTCGACCGATCCAGAAGGTCGAAACCATAGAATGTCAGCGATTTGCCTGTCAATTCTTCGACACGATCGAGAGATTCTTTTTTACTGTTGGATAAGTGATCGACGACGATGACCTCATGCCCTTCATTCAAAAGTTCCACGCATAGATGACTACCGATGAATCCTGCTCCTCCGGTAACTAAAATCATTTCCATTCCTCCTTCAGTTTTGTTTATTCACACTATTAATCACACAAATACGGAAGTAAAAGCGATTGATGTATGGTAATATATAGGTATAAATAAGTGCTGAATGTGAGGGACCCCGACTCAGATTTGAAGGGGGCCGACATTTTTACCATTCGTTGAAGCTGTCCGGTTCATGATAATGTTTGAATCGGTTCGCTTTCGAGAATCTGGTGCTGTTCTTCTCCTGTTCAAAGGAGACGGTGAACACTTCGACGCCGTGTTCCTCACGGATGCTCCTTAATTTGTAGACCTGGTTATTTGCCCACTCATCATAAATGATGGAAGAGAGGTGGAAGCCTTCCCACATGATGCCGTCTACGTAAGGGGCGGTAGCTTCTGCCAGGGTATCGAAGCCCCAGTTCTGTATAAAGGAGAGATCCGGATGCTCCTCCTGAAGCAGCATCAGCCAGCTCACGAGCCCTTGTCGTTGATTATTGAGAACATCTGCATCCCTGTAGTGTTCGTTGTCGATGTTCCCTACGGTATCGAGAAAGGCGCCGTCGAGCCCCTTGTCTATAATCTGCTTCTCTACTTCGTCAGCAAGAACCTGCTGGTAATGGGAGGAAGTGATATCAGTCAGATAGGAATCCCACTCGGAATAATGGACGCGTTCCCCGTTCCGGTGGAAGAAGTCATCCTCGTTCAACTGTTCGAAGAGCGATGTGTTCCACGTGTCAGCTTCCATCGTGTTGATGTATCCATAGACTCCTGTCCCGCTATCTTTCAGCGATTGAATGTCAGCTTTCGTGTAATAGACGGGCTCAATGATCACCATGTCATAATTCGTCATTTTACTCAGCAATTCCTGGGTAGGCGGATCATAATAGATTTTGTAATCATACACATCTCTCAGAAGTGACTCCTCCTTGGCTGACGAATGGATGGTAAGTACGAAAAGGCTGGAGACGAGAAGAATAAGCAATAGACGTATTTTGTTTTTCATCGGGTTGCCTCCTGGTCATTTAGTCTCTCAATTATAACACTTTTTTTCAAAACAATACATCTCAAGGAAGAATCGGAAAGGGGAAATTCTATGATTTACCGTCAACCAAGCATATTCAGAAAAATTATCGAAGTGATCGCTGTCTTTGTGGGGCTCGGCGCTCTCGATCAATATTTTAGTCTGCAGATGACAGACTGGACACTGAACCCTTTCCTTTTCGCTCTTCTTCTTTTTGCTTTGAGGTACGGGTTGATGATCGGACTTCTCGGCTTTCTCGCTGCCCTCGTCTATTATTCGCTCGAAGTGATGTGGGGGGGAGGAGATGTGTTTCTTCTTTATTATGATACGTCGAGCTTCATGGAAGTCCTGTTTCTGATCCTCATTACAATCATCGCAGGGTTGTATGGAACGTCGTTCAAAGAGAGGTACGACTCTCTCCGTGATAAGAACGAGGAGCTTACAGAAGAGAACGAGGATATCAAAGACGTTATGTCACTGCTGGAAGATTCCCACAAGTCTATGCAGAACCGGGTCCTCGGTAGTGAACATACGCTGAAGCGGATTTATGAAGTGGGGAAAGCCCTCGATAAACCTACACCTGAACTCGTGCGGAACGAGGCCATTTCTGTCATCTCGGATTTGTTCAAAGTGGAGGAAGTCGCTATTTACCGTGTAGATTCCTCCAGAAGAGCGATGCGGTTGAATGTGCGTAAAGGTCCTGAAGACGTGTTTCCGCAAACTATATTCATCAATGAGGACCATTCGATGTATCGCCGTGTCCTGACAAGTAAGACAGTGACGATACGGACGATCGATGATAAAGAGGAGGCACCGCTATTGGCGGGGCCCGTGACGTTGGGAAACGAGGTCCGCGACATATTACTCATCAATGACCTGGAGTTCAACAGGTTGACGAATTACGAAATACAGATCCTGTCTCTGATTCTGGATTGGCTCTCCGACCGGATCGAGAAATCGTCCGAAATGGTTATGAAGGAAGAAGAGACGAAGATGTGGCCCGGAACACATATCTACTACAAATACGCTTTCGATGAGAAAGTTGCTCTGCAACAATACCGGGAAGGCGAGTATGACGTGGATTACAGTGTGCTTCGTTTGAAATTCGAAGGCTTCCACGGGATGTCGAAAGTGGAAGCGGAGATGATCCTGCGCACGCATTTGAGGGAATTGGATGTCATCGGATTCGATGAGGAGAACGAAGAGTTCTGCTTTTTGCTGCCCGGCACGAAACCGGAACATGCACCGATCGTCGAAGAAAGGATCAGGCAGTGCCTTTATGAAAAGGGGGTCAACTATGTACAGTGAATTCGCTCAACCGTCCTGGATTCTGAGCATGTATTTCCTTCATGCGCTTCTGATCCTCCTGTTGTTCCTTCTCGTGCATAGACGGATAAAAGAAGAGGATCGAGGAGTGCTCTCCTGGATTACAGTCATCAGCCTGTTTCTGCCGGTGATCGGAGAAGCGTTCGGTCTGCTGGCCTGGGCCGTGGCAAAGAGGGTGGGTGTGAACGACATGATGGAGGATTATGAGGAATACGTGACCTACAAGCCGCTTATGCTAGAACGTATCAGGCATGAATCGAGAGAGAGTTATGACATCCTTCCACTGGTAGAATCTTTCAACGATTCGCAAGGGAGTCGTCAGCAGGAAACTATTATGAGGTTGATCAATTCGAACATATCGGAAAAAGGAAGGTACCTGAATATCGGTCTGATGAATACGGACGCTGAAATGGTGCACTACTCTGCTACGACCATCAATTTACTGATGGATAAGCATGAGAAAGAAGTTGAGCTTGCTAAAGAGAAATATGCAAGTAATCATAGCACGGGGGCAATAGAGCTGCTGGAGACGTATGAACGATATATGGACAGCGGATTGCTTGAAGGGGTCGCAAAACAGAAGCTCGAGCAGGAATATGAAGAGCTGCTTACAAAAGAACGGGCAATCGGGCATCAAGATCCGCTTATTCTTCAAAGACTGGGGCAACTGTATCTCTCCCGTAATGAAGAAGAGAAGGGGGTCAGGGTGATCGAAGAGCTCATCGGGCGCTTTCCGCAGGATGCCCGTGGATATCTTTCTCTTATCCATCACTATTACCGGAAGAATGACCGGAGCGGATTGAAAGATGTTCTTCTGTCTATGCAGGCGAATGTGCCGGGTGAAAATATACCGGAAGATCGAAGGTATGTCCTTCAGCAGATGTGGGGGGATTTTTCATGAAAAAATATATCGTCCGATGGAGCGTTTTCTTGTTCTTACTTCTTATCGGTCTAGTGGTCCTATTACAACTGGTCAGGCTCGATGTCCTTCACCAGTGGTTTCCGGTGACCTCTCCGCAGGTGGAAAAAGCGTCGACGATGACGGCATCGGAAAGTGTGGAAGGGGGAACCCGGATGACGGTGTACCTACATGAAAATGACAGTGAATTGTCGAAAGGTTCCATCGGAAATATGGAACAGGCACTCGACTACGCAAAGGTTCCTCATGAAAGAATCGACCGGGACGGGATAACGACCCTCGAGCCTTCTCCTTACTCGGTACTTGTACTTGCCGGGGAGCATTCGGAACAATGGCCGAAAGAAGCCATCACCTCGTTCGTGGAAGGAGGAGGCAGGCTGATGATCGCCGGACGTTTCGTCGACGAATCCTGGGATGACCTGCTCGGTATCAAAGAGAACAAAGGATTCAAGGATGGAGTGACTGGCATCACGTTCGAACAGGAACTGTTCCCGGGGTATGTAGACCTTGATGCTTCGTCTTCTTTATTGACACACAGCATCGCCGATGTGGAACTCGAAGAAGATGTGGAGGTGCCACTCAGAGTGGAAGAAGAACCACTCATGTGGATCAACGAGGTCGGAGAGGGGAAAATCATGTTCTTCAACTCGACCGTAGTTACGGATAAAAGTGTGAGAGGACTACTGATTCATTCCATGTCTCTGCTGCCTCCATCGTTTGTAAGTGCACAGGCGAGTATCAAAGTTATGCACCTGGATGATTTCCCGGCGCCGATCCCCTATTCTACGACGGAGGCGATCGATGAGGAGTATGGTCTGTCCATCAAAGACTTTTACACGGATATCTGGTGGGAAGATATGAAAGAACTGAAGGACGACTATGACTTCACGTATACCGGTTATCTGATCGGGACGTATAGGGATGATACGGAAGTTATCGGGGAAGACCTGAAGAAAACCATCCGTTATCCCATGCTTTATTTCGGCAGAAGTCTGCTGAATGGAGGCGGAGAAATCGGTCTGCATGGGTATAACCATCAATCTCTCGTTACAGAAGAGGAGCCGATAGACCCTGAACTCGGTTATCGTCCATGGGAGAACCAGGGAACGATGGAAGAGGCGGTCGTGGAGGCGAAAGAGTTGTTCCATTATTATTTCCCCGAAGAGACGCTTAACTCCTACGTCCCTCCTTCCAATGTCCTGAACCGTACGGGGATAAGCGCTCTTCATGAGACGTTGCCTGAACTTCGTACAATCAGCTCGCTCTATATCCGCGGAGACGAGGGGAGTTTCGAACAGGAATTCGAGATGGACGAAAGATTCGACGGTCTTTATCATTTTCCGAGAATGACGAGTGGGTATGTGGATGACCCGGCAGCTCAGTTCCTCATGACCGATGCTATCGCCCATACAGGAGTGTTCGCCCATTTCATCCATCCCGATGACGTACTGGATCCGTACCGTGCGAAAGGAAGAACGTGGGAGGATATGTACAAGGACCTTCAAGGTATAGGAGAGCACGTGGTGACCCACTATCCTTACCTGGAATCGATGACCCAATCGAACGCCACCGAAAAAATGATCCAGTACCAGGAATCGGATATCTCCGTCTCTTATGAGGAGGATAGTATTTTGATCACGGGAGATACGATACTTTCCCCAAGTCACCTTTTCATCCGTGTCGAACAAGGAAAATCGATTGAAGAAGGATCCCACTCGTTCGGAACAGTAGAATTATACAGCGAGGGACTGTATAAAATCACGATGCAACAGCCCCGGGCTGATATACCTCTGAAAGGAGGGGGAGAATGAAAGTAGGCATTGTCGTAGAAGGCAGTTATCCATATGTAAGCGGGGGAGTGGCCAGCTGGGTCCAGACGGTCATGCGGAACATGCCTCAGCATCAGTTCGAAATCATCACCATTACACCGAAGCCGATGACAGAAGATGATTATCGGTATACATTACCTGAAAACGTCGCAGGCATTATGAACCTTCCGTTGAACCTGGAGCAGAAACGAAGCAGAAGCCGGAAGCCGCTGACGGAACAGGAAGAGAAAGCGTTGACGGAATGGATGATGCTAGAGTCTGTAAATCCTGATGCGCTCGAAGTGATCGGAAACAGAATCGGCAACTCGACGGAATTCTTTTCCGGGGAGCTGTTCTGGGAGCTCGTCCAGAGCAGTTACGTGAAGGAGCAGCAATCCGCTTCGTTCATCGAATACCTGTTTATGTGGAAGGGTATGTTCACACCGGTCATCGAGCTGATGCAGTATGATTTCCCGGAGGTGGACCTGGTGCATTCCGTCTCAACTGGATATGCCGGACTGATAGCTGCTGTCATCAAGCATCAGCAGCAGATTCCGTATATACTCACTGAACACGGTATCTACTCCAGGGAGCGGGAGGAAGAGATCCTTCAGGCTTCCTGGATCGCCGATTACTATAAGAAACGATGGGTGGACTTCTTCCACCATTTATCAAGACAGGCGTATCTCGCAGCGGATGATGTCATCACTCTGTTTGAACGCAACAGCGAGCTGCAGGGGCATCTCGGAGCTCCGGAAGAGAAATTGAGGGTCATCCCCAATGGCATCGATTACAACAGGCTATCAGGGATTGAACGACGAACGTCTTCCCGGGACAAACTTGTGATGGGGGCGATTGTCCGTATCGTACCGATCAAAGATATCAAAACGATGATCCAGGCGGCGAAACTTCTCGAGGAACGATCGGTTCCGTTCGAGTTGTATATCATGGGCCCTTTGGATGAAGACGAGGAGTATATGGAGGAATGTGTCCGACTTATCCAACAGCTCGGTTTGGAGAATTGTGTATATCTGACCGGAAAAGTAAATATCATCGATTACTTACCGATCTTCGACGTGTGCTTGCTGACGAGCATTTCAGAAGGCCAGCCGCTGGCCGTGCTCGAAGGAATGGCTGCCGGTATCCCGTGGGTCGTGACAGATGTCGGTTCCTGTTCTGAATTGATATACGGGGGCAGTCATGATCGCTTCGGTCCGGCGGGTTTCGTCGTCACCCCGGTCAAACCGGCGCAAATTGCGGAAAGATGCGAGTGGTTCTATCACAATCCGGCAGAAGCTGAGAAGTTCGGAATGAACGGTAAGAAACGGGCGGAGGCTTATTACCAGGTCGATCAATTCATCGATCTTTACGCTGAACTGTATACAGAGAGGAGAGAAGCGTATGGCGGGCATCGGGTTTAGATTACAGAAACTGTTCCAGGAGGATTATTTCTCTTCCCGGTTCAAAGCATATGCATTCGCCGGGCTTGTAACGGCAGGTCCCTGGCTGATTGTCATCGCTACGATAACGATGATCCAGTGGCTTACGTCCTATTTCGGAGATTTATCGAGGGAACAGCGGGAACTTTTCAACCTGTCCGTTTCGTATTGCTTCATCTTCTCCCAGGTGATTTTCGGTATCCAGCAGCTTGTGGTGACCCGTTATGTAGCCGATCTTATTTATGAGAAACGGGCGAAGGAAGTGTTCTCGACGTTCATCGGAATGTCGAAAGGGACGCTTCTGTTCGCAACCATTTTCGCAGGAATCTTCTTCTTCTTTTCGAACCTGCCTTTCTATTTCAATGTTCTGATCTTCCTCCTGTTCGTGACGATCAATATGATCTGGGTCATGTTCCTGTTCCTTAGTGCCGCGAAGAACTACCAGGCGGTCGCCTACAGTTTCGTAACCGGTGCGCTTATTTCGCTCGGAATCGTTCTCTGGCTCGGATTCCATGTGGATCGTATCGATTTCAGCCCTTACAGCAGCAGTTTCTTTCTGCTGGCTGGGTTCACGGCAGGGATGATCGTGACACTCTTCGGATTACTGTTCGCTATGCTTTTGACTTTCGGTTCCAGAACCCGGGAGAATCAGTTCAGTTACCTCAGTTACTTCGATAAATTTCCTTCGCTGTTCTGGACGGGGTTTCTGTATAATTCAGGAATCTGGGTCTGTAACTGGGTGATCTGGTTCGGAGAAGGGAGGATGACGCTGTTCGATACATTCGTTTATCATCGTATCTATGACACGGCGATCTTCTGGTCATACCTGACGATCATCCCGACGATGATCATATTCGTCGTCTCGGTGGAAACGAGGTTCTACGAAAGGTATCGCATCTTTTACGGAAATGTGAATGAAGGTGGGACTCTGAATGCTATCAAACAGTCGAAGCTGAGGATGCAACGTGTGCTGAAAGAAGAGATGGAGCGGCTGTTCCGTAGCCAGGGAGTCATTTCCCTCCTGGTCCTTCTCGGGATTGGATATATCACAGCTATCGTCGGTGTCGAAGACCGGCTTATCACCATTTTCCGCTTTACGACGGTCGGTGCTTTTTCGAATGCGATGGTGCTCGTCATCACCCTGATCCTTCTGTATTTCGAGGATCGGCGCGGGGCGATGTATACGTCCATCATCTTCTTCACACTGAATCTTACACTTTCGCTTTTGTTCCTTCCGCTCGGATATGACGGGTATGGGCTGAGCTTTTCCATAGGATCGACGTCCGCCTTTCTGTTCGCACTTCTCCGGCTTGTCGCATTCATCGATAAGGTGGACTACCATGCTTTCTGCCGGCCGCATGATCTTGTGCAGAAAGAAAGGTCTATTTTTTCGAAAACAGGACGCTGGCTGAACAGGCGTACCTTCATCTGATGAATCATAAACAGGCGATCTATTCTTTTAGGGAGAATAAGGTCGCCTGTTTTTAAGGAAGAAGAGTGAAACGTATGTCTCGTGCGTTCTTAGAAACAGGAAGGAGGGATTCGATGAGTAAGCGGATACAGCGGGAAATGAACAGAATCGACATTCCCGATGAACTCGGGGAACGTTCCCGGCGTGGTATCGGGAAAGCGTTGAATGAAAAAACCTGTCCGCAGACGGCTATCCGGGGGACTGATTGCAGTCGTTGCCGCGTTGTTTCTGCTAATAGGCGGAGGTATCATCACTACGCTTTCCGTTCAGCAACAGGGAGACTTCAGCTCACCGGAATCTTCTTCCTCGGAAGACAGTGCTTCCTCCGGAAATATGGAAACGGCCGAAGAGAGTAAAAACGTACAAGGGATAATTCTGGTGAACGGTGAACTTTATATAAGAAAAAATGAAGCGGAGGTACCGTTGCAAGAAGAGATCGGTACCATCAAAGAGAGAGTTTCCGCTGGGAAAACCCCCGAGGAGAATTTGACATCAAACTTCCTTGAAGAAGGAACTGTCCTCTATGAAACAGAGGAAGAGGGAGTATTGGCAGCAGAACTTCCGGATGGAGGACGTTTCTATTTCATAAAGGAAGACGAAAAATGAAGAGGCCATGGATGAAAAAGGTGATAGCAGGCTTAGTCGGCTTTCTTCTTTTAATCACGCTCGCCGTTGTACCGGCGAAAATGAGGAGCATGGATGCAGATCAATTTTCAAATGGCGAGAGGGAGTTTGTCCGTCATGCGATTGCTTCGACGTCCGGAACGCTTGAAAATCCGTTGGAGCGATTGCTTATCCTCGGATACCGGATCGATGAGATGGAAAGGGTGAACGGGATGCCTGTGGAAGCTACCGTCGAAGCGGTCACGTTTTTCGGGGTACCAGGAGCGCGTGTCAGAGTAGACCGGAACGGAGCATCTGTTGAACGTAGGAGTTACACGCCGGGGAGGTGAAGGAATGAAACGCACATTCGCATATGGAATCGGATCTCTCTTGATCGTTTCTCTGGTCGCTTTCATAAACGTGAGCATATTTCTGAGTATCATAAGCGTCGTCAGTGCTCTGTGCATTGGAGCGTCCGGGTTGTTGTTACGTACGATGATCGGCGTCGGTCCGTGGTCGGCTGGGATGACTTCAGAAGGAACGGAAGATAAAAAGGATAAGCGTCTCGGCGTACACATAGGTATTTTTGGTCTCCCATATCTGGTAACGACTGTGCTATTTTTAGTATAGAGGAGGAGATTCTATGCAGATCAGACGCGCGGATGAAAACGACGCTTATAAGGTTGCGAAAGTTCAGGTGGATACATGGAAATCGACGTACAAAGGGATCATCCCCGAAACCTACCTGGAAGAAATGACGTATGAGAACAGGAAGGAGAAATGGCGCTATATTATCGAAAAAGGGATGGTGTTCGTCGCCGAAAATGACGCTGGAGAGATCGTCGGATTTTCAAGCGGAGGCCCGGAACGTTCCGAGGAACTGGACGATTACGACGCCGAGTTATATGCCATCTACATAAGAGAAGAGGATCAGCGGAAAGGGATAGGGCGAATGCTGATAACCCCGGTAGTACAGAATCTGATGGACCGTGGTATGACGTCGATGGTAGTGGCTGTTCTATCAGAGAATCCGTTCCGTCACTTTTATGAAGCGCTCGGGGCGAAGCGGATCGACCGGATGAAAGTAGATATCAGCGGCAAAGTGCTGGACGAATGGATTTATGGATGGACGGATTTGCACAGCCTTTTGAAGGAGGGGAAGTGAATGGAAGTAAGAGAAATGACGGTAGAAGAATTTGAAGCGTATCGCACGAAAGCGGTAGCTGAATATGCAGAAGAGCATGTAAAAGCTGGGGACTGGGAAGGAGAAGGTGCTCCGCAGAAAGCGGATGAAGAATTCCGCTCCCTGTTGCCGGACGGTGTACAGACGAAGAACCATCACCTGTTTTCTATATGCGAAGGAGGAACGGTCATCGGCATGTTCTGGCTTGGAGTAGTGGACGTGAAGAAAGGCTGGATTTATGACATCAAATTGGACGAGTCCTCACGCGGAAAAGGGTACGGGAAGCAGACGATGGCAGAAATCGATCGTCTCGGAAAAGAAATGGGGCTTCGTACCATCCGCCTGCATGTCTTCGGTCATAACCATATTGCCAGGCAGTTGTACGAGAATACGGGCTACCGGGAAACGAATGTAATCATGGAGAAAGAATTATAGAGGAAGACAGAGGAAGGCATAAAAGAATAACACAGTAAATAAGCTGGTAGAAATGGACGAGGATTTGATTCGATGAAAGAAAGACGTGTCCGCTACCGGCGCATGACGAGATTGTTTCTATCGTTATTTCTCTTTTACACGAACGTGATCGTTACGTTTGCGCTTTTTTATATTTTGCTGGATGCATGCGGTCTTGGGCCGGTTGTCGATCACTATAGAGGCCGGGAGCTGGAGCATGCAGAATGGCCGGGACGTATCGGCACCTCTTTGTATTTCAGTGTCATCACACTTTTCTCCGTAGGGTACGGGGATGTGACGCCGTTCGGCTGGTCGCGTGTGGCGGCTATCGTAGAGAGTGCCTTCGGCTATATTCTCCCTGCGGTGCTGATGTTTCCTTACGTGGCCATGAGCAGCGAAGACGAAGAGTGATTCATCGCTTCGTCTTCTGCCGCAAGAAACTGATCCCAACAATCAGGATGCCGAGTATGGCCAGGATAAAATTAGGAAGGAAGGGTGCTGATTCTATCAGGCCTGCTACATATAATATTCCGAAGAAAGATGTAAACATAAGTCCTATACGTATTCCTCTCGACTCTGTCGGTAACAGGGAGATAGCGGCTACGACGACGAGAGCCCACAATAAACTCCACATACGGATACCTCCTGTCCCTAAATCTTAAATGGTTTTTTCCTATTTTTGCAACGGGAGAAAAGACCTGCATATCTAGAAGATACTGAAACTCGAAAGGATAGAGACATGATTACACTGAAACCATTCACTGAAGAAGACTTTGATACACTCATCAACTGGATCGATTCGCCGGAATTCCTCATGCAGTGGGCAGGGCCGCATTTTTCCTATCCTCTGACCTATGTGCAACTAGAGGAATATCTATCTGGAGCAAATGAATCAGGCAGTACGACACTCATTTACACAGTTTGGGAGAAAGAGAGGCGCGTCGGTCACATTTCTCTCGGAAGGATTGATAGGGAGAATAACTCTGCGCGTATCGGAAAAGTGTTGCTCGGAGATAGTAACGCAAAAGGAAGAGGAATATGCGTCTCCATGATACGGGAAGCGTTGAGAATAGCGTTTGAGGAGCTGGAGCTGCACCGGGTAAGCCTCGGAGTTTTTGATTTTAATACGTCGGCGATCAACTGCTATAAGAAAGCCGGGTTCCAAGTGGAAGGTCTACTTCGTGATTACCGGAAGATAGAGAAGAAATACTGGAGCCTCTATGAAATGAGCATCCTGGCGGAAGAATGGGCAGGAGGTTGAAAGTTGTAAATATTTCCTGTAGGCTTGAACTGACAGAATAATGGAAACGGTTTGGGGTAAGAGAAAACGATTGTCTATACATACCTTTGACAGCGATGGATGATGTCTCTCGGAATTCCCGATTTCACGGCATATAGGAGGACATATGAGACAAGTAAGAATCGTCACGTACAAGGAAACGTGGCCGGAACAATTCAAATCGGAAGCACGAAGAATTCAGGAAGCTCTTGGTCAGATTCCTGTCCGCATTCACCATATCGGAAGTACATCGGTGCCCGGTCTTTCAGCAAAGCCCGTCATAGAAATCATGCCTGTCGTTTCCAGGATAGACGAGGTTGATAATCATACAGTGGCGATGCAGAAGCTCGGCTATGAGGCGATGGGAGCTTACGGGATCGAAGGTCGGCGTTTTTTCAAAAAAGGGGGCGACAACCGCACGCATCATGTCCATGTGTTTGAAACAGACAGCCCTCAAGCTTTGAGGCATCTGGCTTTCCGTGATTACTTGATAGCTCATCCGGATGTGGCATCAGCCTATGGGCAGTTGAAACAAGAGTTGGCCGAAACATACCCGGAAGATATGGAGTCCTACATTTCAGGAAAAGAAGAGTGGATCCGTAGAACCGAAGGGAGAGCGGTCCGCTGGTACAGAGAGGAGAGGTAATGATGAGATATTTCCTTCTATTGGCATTTGTGCTTCTGGGAGGTTGTCAGTCCGGGTTTGCGACGAGTGACTACGGTTCCCTCCCTCATACCAAGAACGATGTTACGTTTCAGGCAGAATCGGAGATCAGTCCTTCGGAGCAGGGAGTCCGCTTTTATATCATCAATGCCGGGGAAGAAGCGGTTTATTATGATATGGGTTACGAAATTGAAAAAGAAGTGGATGGCACGTGGAAATCAGTCCCTTTTGAAGACAAACCTTCGTTCCGGGAACGTGATAGAAAAGTGAATCCGGGAGAGAGCTTCGAATCGGCGGTCTTACTGGAAGAACTGGAAGCAGCTTTCAAGGATGGAGTATATCGGGTCATCGTGACGACGGCGATGGAACGGGATACGGAGAAAGAGTTCATGCTGGCTTCTGAATTCGAAGTCACGTCTTCCTAAATGACAGAAGAAAAGAGGAGAGCTATGTGAAAAAGGTATTCGAGTATTTCCGCCTGTTTATGATAGAAGCGGCGACGAACAAGATTGCGTTTTTCTGGACACTTGTACTGCCGCTCACTTTTATGATCGTCAATTCGATGGACTGGTTCGGCAGTCCGCCGGAGAACTACATATCTATTCTTGCTGCCTACTGGGCCTATCTTGTGCTGATTACTTCTATGAACGGCGTAGGGATGGGGCTTCTAGTATACAGGGATAACGGGTTTCTCAAAATGTTCTCATTTCTCTCAGGGTCCCACCAGCCTGTCGTTCTGGGTAAAATCATGGCACAGTACGTCTTCATGGTCGTCAATATGCTCGTGTTCACCATCGTTGTATCGCTACTGTTCCGCCTCGATCTCCTGATGGTGCTTGGTGTCGGCATGCTGACAGCGTTCTTCCTGAGTATCCCTCTATTCTTCCTGGCGCTTGTCGTCCCGATTCTTCCCGTGAAAGAAACAGCGATTGCGCCTTTGTTCTCGCTGGTCATTTTCGGCTTCATCTTTTTTGCACAAATGGATATCCGTAACGCAATGCTTGAGAATCTTCATTCGATTCTGAATCCCGCCGTATTCCTGAGAGACAGCACCATCGGCTTTTATCAGCTTCTGTCCTCCGCAGAAATCTCCGTGTCTGTATAGCCTTTACTGGCGGCGGCTGTGCTATACGTAGCGCTCGGACTGTTTTTCATGAAACATACCCGTCTCACTTCGGTGAAGAACCGATCGTAGAAAGGAGTACGTCATGCATCTACAAAACGTTACGTATGCCTACAGCAAAAATGAACTTCCGTTATTTCAGGGGCTCTCCCTCACGTTCCGTCAGGGGAAGTCAACGTCGTCCTCGGTGCCAACGGAGCAGGGAAGACGACCTTGTTCGATATGCTTGCCGGTGCTATGAAACGGCCGGAAGGATTCCATGATATGTTCGATCAGGAAGATATCTGCTATCAGCTACAGGGGTTCAGTCTTCCGGATACGTTACGCGGAAAAGACCTCTTCCGGTTATTTCTGAATACGGACGACAATTCTACATACGAAAGCCCGGAACAGGCGCTTCATCTGGAACTTACCGACGGAGAGAAAGAGCGGGTCCACCGACTTTGGAACAAAAAGACGGGCTTGATGTCGGTGGGGGAAAGGAGCTGGATCATGATTACGTCTGTATGTCTCCTGAACCGGCAACTATACCTTTTTGATGAGCCGACGTCCGGACTTGATCCGGAAGCGAGGCATCAGATTCTCCGGAAAATCAATCATCTAGCAGCAGAAGGCCGGTATGTCATTATGTCCACGCACATCCTTCATGAACTGAAGTATATGGATACCCATATCTTTTTTATTCATAACGGGAAGCTTATGTTTGAAGGGAGTTATGAGGAATATCTGCAAAGGGCAGGAACGGATGATCCGGATATAGCGTTCGAACAGATGAGGAAACAAACATCCTGAGGAGGGTAGAAGTCTTCGCCTATGTATCAGCGCTCCTATTCGCTATGGTTACCATTAATGTACTGATAGATAGAATCTTTGGTTAAGGGCCTACACTTATACTTCCCTGCTTTATTTCCGATTCTATGGAAAAAATTGCTCGTTCACGAATGAGAGATTGTATGATAGCTTATTCGTTGAAACCAGCCAGGGAGGTATTTTTTCATGAAGAAGGTAAGTATCGTTAGTCTATTGATGATGTTGTTGATACCGATGACGGCTCATGCTGATTGGGCGCACGTGGTCCATCCAGGTGAATCGTATTACTCGATTGCGTCCCAATATGGAGTGAATACGCACCAACTTCAATCGATGAACAATGACTGGAGTTCCTATCTTTCTGTAGGAGAAAGAGTGCAGGTGCCGGTGACACTCAATAGCTATGAAAAAGACCTTCTCGCGCGTCTAGTGGAAGCGGAAGCGAAAGGCGAGAGTTATGCGGGGAAAGTTGCAGTAGCAACAGTTGTGCTGAACCGTGTCGAGAGTAACATTTTCCCGGATACTCTGTATAACGTCGTCTATGATGGCAGACAGTTTTCTCCTGTGCTGAACGGAACGATCAATCAGCCGGCAGGAGCTGAATCGAAACAAGCGGTAGAGGAAGCCCTTGATTATCAGGGATATGATAATGGATCCCTTTATTTCTACAACCCGGATAAAGCTGAAAGTGCTTATCTGGCATCCAGAGAAGTGACTGTCGTGATTGGAAATGAGATAAATGTAAAATAGTGCGGCCCGAAATTGGACGGGTCGCACTTTTATTTTTCGTTCTCTTTCTTCTCTCTGTTCGTCACCGTCTTCACAAAGAACGCTGTCGGCATCAGCACCCCGATCATCGCTTCCAAAATAGCGAAAAACCTCGTAGGACCGACCGGAACCATGTCCCCGTACCCGACGGAAATCAGCGTTTCTCCGCTGAAATAAAGCAGATCCAGGAATGTCGGCGTAACGTCTTTCATTCCGGAGAGCGTGTAAACGAGAATCGTTCCTTGCGTGTTCAGGAAATAGTATAAGAACGCGAAGCCGAACAGTACGCCCGTCATCGACAACAGTAGTTTCAGGAAAAAGCGAGGATCAAAAGTTCCTTTTTCATCCACGTCCTGACGGAAAAAATAAATTGTATTGCCAGCTATGAATCCGAGTGTAATGATGATCAGAAATGTCGTCATCGCTACTCTCCTTTCTCCCCGAATCTATCTGACCCTTATTTATCCTTTCATAAAGTTCTTGAAACGAATTTTTGATTTACGGTTTCTTTTCCTATAACCTTAATATACAGAATATAACTTACATACTTATGAAAAGGAGACGTTCCACCAACCATGTTTTTGGATTCTTTCGGCACCAATGGATTTCTGCTATTATCTGCCTTCCTATTATTCAGCGGCGTGATTGTCGCGAAATTCTCCAGCCGCTGGGGTATTCCTTCTCTGATTCTCTTTATTATGGTCGGGATGCTCATAGGAAGTGACGGGCTGGGGTTCGTTTACTTCGATGATGCCCGTACGGCTCAGATCATCGGTGTTTTCGCGCTGGTCATCATCCTGTTCGAGGGTGGGCTGCATGCAAAATGGGCTACAGTGAAGTCTGTAGCTGTACCTTCCCTTTCCCTTGCCACATTCGGAGTGCTTATCACCTCTGTGCTGATCGGTTTCAGTGCATATTATCTTTTCAACTTTTCCCTTCTTGAAGGTATGCTGCTTGGAGCCATTGTCGGTTCTACCGATGCAGCAGCCGTGTTCGCTGCGCTGAAGGAGCGGAACATCAAAGCGAAAATGGGAGCGACGCTCGAGGCGGAATCCGGGACGAACGATCCGATGGCCGTGTTTTTGACCCTATCCTTGATAGAATTGCTCGTAGCAGAGCAAGGGTCGATCTGGTCGATGATTCCGACCTTTTTCCTGCAGATGGGTCTCGGACTTGTCTTAGGCCTTATTCTCGGGAAAACGGCTTCCATTTCCATCAATAACATCAGGCTCGATTCGAGTGCTCTCTATCCGATTCTTTCTGTCGCGTTCGCCCTCGTCACCTACAGTATTACTGCCTTTGTAGGAGGGAGCGGGTTTCTTGCGGTGTACGTAGCGGCTCTCGTTATCGGTAACAGTGAACTGACGTACCGTTATTCCATCTTCCAGTTCAATGAAGGGTTCGCCTGGATGGCACAGATTCTTATGTTCATCATCCTCGGTCTGCTCGTGTTTCCGGGACAGCTCTTCACACCGGAAATCATGGGGAACGGGTTCCTGTTAGCCTTTCTTTTGATTCTGATTGCACGACCGGCAGCCGTCTTCCTGTCGCTGATCAAGATGAATTACACCATTAAAGAAAAGATTTTCATTTCCTGGGCAGGTCTCCGGGGTGCCGTACCGATCGTGCTTGCGACCTTTCCTATTGTGGAAGGACTGGATGCCAGTCGTCTTATGTTCAATATCGTCTTTTTCATCGTTCTTACGTCTGCCCTTGTCCAGGGATCGACGATTTCCTATGTGGCTGCGAAGTTGAACCTTGTCGGTGAGAAAAAAGACGTGCCGCACCACTCCATTGAACTGATCTCTATGGGGAAAGCTCAGGCAGAAATGATTCAATTCCAGACAAATAGGGAATCGGCAGTTGTCGGCAAGAAGTTACATGAAATATCCTTTCCCAATCGTGCCAATGTGAGTGCGATCATCCGTAACAATCATGTGATCACTCCTTACGGGGAAACGGAAATCAAAGCAGGGGACTTTCTTTATATACTTGTGGAAGCCTCTTATAAAGACAGGTTGAAAAAAATATTGGAACAACGTGTAGAGCGCCCGGAATCAGAGGCGCGTGACATCGAAGGGAGTTAGGTTTATGGAGGATGAATGGAGACAGGCGATCCCGCTTCTATTGAATCTGAAAGTGTGGGAAAACCCTGATAATGAACCGGTAGGCATCAGTGGAGTTCCCGAGGGGCTCAGATGCATCGGCGTAGGTACGGATGCTGCTGTATTCCATGCGGAAGAAGTTCCTTCGTACGCATTCAAAATTTACGCTAAAGAGAAAAGTGAGAAGTTGAATGTAGAAGAATCAATCTATGCAAGACTTCGCGGTTCGCAATTTTTCCCGGTATGTTTCGGGTCGGGGGAAACGTTTCTCGTTCTCAGTTACGAAGAGGGTCCTACGTTTTTGGAATGCCTGCTTCAGGGGATCCCGATTCCGGATCAGGCTGTGAGAGATGTGGAAGCGGCGAGGGATTACGTCCGTAGAAAGGGTCTGAACCCGAGAGACATCCATTTGAAGAACGTTCTCCTTCAGGATGGGCGTGCGAAAATCCTGGATGTTTCGGAATATGTAAAAAATGGGGTTGATTGTCGCTGGGAATATTTGCGCCGGGCCTATGATGATTATTATCATCTGATTGATGGGAAGAAGGTACCGTTGTGGCTTGCGGAAGCGGTGCGCACCTGGTATCACCAGGCCGGTGATGATTTTTCCTACGATAGTTTCATGAAAAAGATTACGCGTTATACGAAATTTTATAAGTGAAATGAGAGCCCTTTTCTAAGATTGGAGAAGGGCTCTTTTTTGTTTGGACTAGTGATATGCAGATGATTATGAATAATTATTGGAGTTAGTCTCATTCCGCCGGAGGTATTCTTTGTAGACGCGCTCATTTTCTAAAGAATGAGAGGCTGGCTCATCTTCCTCCTCATCTTTCAACTCTTTGTATATCTTCTCGAGAAGATAGAGTCCACGGAAAACGCAACCGGCGATGATACCGAAAGAGATGATGCCGGCCCATAAAGGCCCTGTCTGTACAATAAGATACCCGAGAAACATACAGCCGAGAATGATCATTACAAGCATCGATAAGCTCTCCTTTATGTAGATGGTGGAAGGGTAATGTCCTCCATAGTATCACAGAAGAGGTAAATTTTCACATAAAAAAGGGGGGAGAAATGTTTCCTTTCTCCCCCCTGACTGTTAAAAAGGATTTGTCGCCCATTGAAGGGACTGCTTGATGAAGATTCGTGGATGGAGCTTGAGCTGGGCGACCATGTATTCGGCGAGATCCTCCGGCTGCATGTATTTCTCCGTGTCGTTTTTCTCCGGGTTGTCACCGAAGGCGAGTTCGGTCGCGACCAGGCTCGGGTTCATGGTGAATACGCGGATGTTGTGCGGGCGGACTTCCTGCATGAGTGCTTCCGTCATACCCTGCACAGCGAATTTCGAAGCACTGTAGGACGTCGATCCGGCTGTTCCTTTCAATCCGTTACTCGAAGATATGTTGATCATGTCACCGCTGTTTTTCTCGATCATATCCGGTAATACCGCGCGAGTGACGTGATACATACCGAACAGATTGATCTCGATCGTCCGCTTCCACTCATCCGGGTCGATATCGAGAAAGTCTCCGTGTACGCCGACTCCGGCATTGTTGATGAGAATATCCGCTTTGCCGAGGGATTCCCTCAAGCTATCGACGGCACGCTCGGTGTCTTCGAGATTGGCGAGGTCGACCGCCTGATATTCCGCACGGACGCCGTGCTTCTCCGCTTCTTCTTTCACTTTCTGAAGCTTCGATTCCGTCCGGGCAATCAATCCGACGTGGACGCCTTCTTTCGCAAGTTCAAGCGCCGTCGCTTTTCCGATGCCACTGCCGGCTCCTGTGATGTATGCGATTTTCCCTTTGATGTCCTGTGCCATTTCCTCATTCCTCCTTGATCATGCTCAAATTTTGTGTAACATGCTGAAAGGAGAGGGCAAGATGCTCAATTCCTGCAGCGACATGCTCGAACCCACCTCCAACATGCTCCAATTACAAATACCCTAAATATTTTCATGGAAAACGACACCTGAGTCGTCCCTCATTTCGATTATAGTTGAAACGAGTGAAATGGGGAGATTGTATGACAATGATAACTGAATGGAAAACGTGGCAGTCATTCAAGAATAAACAGCATCTGGATAAACACGTAAAGTTGTTTCTAGATCGGCATCCAGGAATGATTTCAGAAGGGAATTACAAAGTCCTGCAATTCATCTGGAGACATTCGCTCGTCATACCGGGAGTGTCGTTTGCGAAAGTCGCGACCATCGCAGAAGGTGCCGGAGTAAGTCGACGAACCGTCATCCGTTCGGTGAACCGCTTCGAAGAGATGGGGCTGTTGTACAGGGTGGAGGCGAAGAAACCGAACGGAAAGCGAGGGGTGAACCTTCTTGTAATGAAGCCTCCATCTCTTGATGTGCCCGGTGATGACACCCCAAGTGACACCCCACCTGACACGGCAACGAAATCCGGGGAAGCCCGTCACGACAGCTGCAGAGAAGGAAAATCCGCTCCGGAAACAGATAAGAAACAGAAAAGAATCATTTCCTGTAATAAAGACGTAGAGAAAGCGTCCCACGTACATTTCGACGTCAGCTATCTTTCCTCTATCATTCCACCCACCTTCACTGCTGCAGCCGCTCCATTCCTTCCCTTAACGGAAATCGAAAAAGGATGGAAAAAAGTATTGCACGTATATGGTAGAATGAATGCATTGAAACTACCGGTCGAAGAATACATAACGCTTCTCGTACCTGTATGGAAACAGGTGATCTACGCGTTCAAAACGGGGAAAGTGAAATCTAATCTGTTCGCTTATTTCCACGGAGCGCTGGAAGAAACATTCACCAGACAGGTAAGAAGAGAAGCTCACGGGAATTCCGACCTTATATACTATGATTGGCTGGAGGAAGAGGAGGAAGAAGGTTGCGTCTGATTTTGAAAGTGATCCTGCAGGTGGCAGGATTGTATGCATTTTATTACATAGGTACGTCGATCCAGGATTGGCTGGGGCTTCCGGTGCCGGGGAGTATTCTCGGGCTGGTTCTTCTGCTCGTATTATTGATGACAGGCATACTACCTGTCGGATGGATCGACCACGGGGCAGGGTTTATGCTTGCTTACCTGCCGCTGTTCTTCGTGCCGGTGACGGTCGGTATCATCGAATACCCGATACTGCTAAGCAAAACGGGAATCCTCATGATTGTGATGACGATCACCGGAACGTGGCTGACGATGTTCGCAGCCGGATTCACGAGTGAGAAACTGTCGAAGCGAAAGGAGGAAGCGTGATGCCTGTTCTCATGTTTATGCTGACGATTCTTTCTTTCATGATTATGGGAAAAATCTATTCCGAATATCGGACGCCGGTACTGACACCGGTGTTGACGACTGTCGTCTCCCTCGTAGTGATCCTGCTGTTGTTCGACATCCCTTATGACACATATATGAAAGGGGCGGGATGGATCGACCGGATGCTGGGCCCGGCTGTTGTCGCACTCGCATATCCGATGTACCGGCAGCGCGCGGTGTTGCAAAAACACTTCCTGCCGGTTATCGGGAGCGTCGTCGTCGGTGTCGTCACGGCATTCGGTTCCGGTTACGTAATGGCTGCATCAATCGGATTGGAGCGCGAGCTGCTGCTGACGCTGCTTCCTAAATCTCTGACGACGCCGATTGCGGTGCCGGTGACTTCTGAAATCGGAGGGATCCCGTCGATGGCGGTGGCATTCACGATGATTGCCGGATTCACGGCGATTCTGACCTCTCCGCTATTTTTCAAATACATTCCGTTCAAGGATATGGGGAAAGGGATTGCGTTAGGAACGGCGGCTCACGGACTCGGTACATCGAAGGCGATCGAATACGGGGAAGAAACGGTGTCTATGAGTTCGGTGGCGATGAGCCTCGCTGCCATCATCGGCTCGTTCTTCGGACCGTTTTTCGTCTGGCTTCTGTCCATCTGAGGATTAACCTTTTAAAAAATGTGGAAGATAGGGAGCAGGAGGGATGACAATGGTGAACCTAGGAAAAACAGATATATCGGTCAACCCGATCGGACTTGGGACGAATGCAGTCGGTGGACACAATTTATATCCGAATCTTGATGAACAGCAAGGTGTGGATATGGTGAAAGCTGCGATCGATGAAGGCGTGAACTTCCTCGATACGGCTTATGCTTACGGCTATGGTCGCTCGGAGGAACTCGTCGGTCAGGCGATCCGTGAATCCGGCAAGCGTCAGGACGTCGTTCTTGCTACGAAGGGCGCCAACACGAAAGACGGCGGCAAAAGCAACCGTCCGGAATTCCTGAAAGAAGCGGTCGACAGCAGCCTGAACCGCCTCGGTCTCGATTATATCGATTTGTTCTATATCCATTTCCCGGATGAAGACACGCCGAAGTATGAAGCGGTCGGGGCACTTCAGGAATTGAAAGAAGCAGGGAAAATCCGTGCCATCGGCGTTTCCAACTTTTCCATGGATCAGCTGAAGGAAGCGAACAAGGACGGATACGTCGACGTCATCCAGGAACATTACCATCTGTTGAACCGGGAAGCGGAGAAGACATACTTCCCGTATACGAAAGAAAACGGCATTAGTTTTGTGCCGTTCTTCCCATTCGCCTCCGGACTTCTCGCAGGGAAATACGACGAGAATACGACATTCCCGGAAGGCGATCTTCGCCTGAACAAACCTGAATTCCAGGGAGAAACGTTCAAGGAAAACGTACGCAAAGTGAAGGAGCTGAAGCCGATCGCAGATGCGTATGGAATTGATGTGGCGCAACTGGTTCTCGCTTTCTACATTCATCACGATGCGATCGATGCTGTCATTCCTGGAGCGAAGCGGAAAGAGCAGGTGCTTCATAACAACAAAGCCGGTAAAGTAAATCTTGATAAGCAGACGATCGAGCGGATCGATCAGTTGTTTTCATAAGAAATGGAAGGTGGGGCAACTCACCTTCTTTTTTTATGTTAAAATTAGGTAAATTATGCCAAACTTGCATGAGTTTCTAACGGGAGATTAGGAGGTTACATTGTTGAAAATCAAAAGGGTTTTTGGGCTTTTGTTATTCTTATCTATTTTAGTAGGGTGTCAAAACGATAACTTAAACTTGAATCACGAGGACGTTACAAGTATTGAGGTGTATGAATGGGACAGTGAAAAGCTGGTGGCGTCTATTGAGGATGAAGGTTTCATTGAAGAACTTGTAACAGAGTTAGATCAAGCCGGTACAGCTTCCACAGCTAATATGGATTTTCAGTCTCCAAATTATGAAGTTCATTTTAACAACAATGAAGAAACGTTGCTTAAGCTCGGATATTTCAAAGAGAGTATGGATTTAGGTGTGGAAGGTCGGTACTTAGGTTTGGCTGAAGGTATATTTTTCAATGTGGAAACCCGGTTACCTTTGAAATAAGTTTCAAGATATTTTTCAATTTTGAAACGAAACTGGTCTCCTATCGTACGTGTATTAAGAGGAATGGTGTAAGGGGGGGTGTTAATGGGAGTGCTACATTATAACTTTTTCCTCTTAGCGGTTTGTTTGTTATTACTAATGAATAGTGTTTGGTACTACACTTTACAGAACAAAGGCTTTCCAGGAATTCTTATGGTGACGATTTGTATACTGCTAACAGTGGGGCAAGTTGTAGTAATGCTAAGGTGAAATTATTAGAAGCAAAGGTTTTTATTTAACATAATCAGAAGGTGAATCAGGAAGGGTGGGAGGAATGAGGACGATGGATATTTTGAAGTAAGGATAAAGCGTATGGAAGTTAGAAAGGAGAATGATCGAATGAAAATACTTAGAATACTTTTGGGAGCGGTTGTAACTCTCCTGGCCTGTTATAGTTTGATAACAGGAACAACCGGATTAGGACCTTACCTTTTGTTGTTAGTAAGTGGATTAGTGCTCGTTATGGGGGTTGCTGAATTTCGAAACCGAAAACCAGTCGCTTTTACACTATTTCTTGCCTTCGGTTTTAGTTTTTTCGTCGGGATTTATACTCTATAAAAGCATTCGTGCGAATAAGCATCGATTGCCTGTCAGTTGATTGCTTAAGAAAAAGCACGGAAGGACCAGGAGATAGTCGTATCTAATGAGAGAAAATGATACCTGCGAGAGGGAGAGTTATGATGTTCAAGACAAAAAGATGAATGTACTATACGGAATTATATTGGTGATTCTATCGATAAGGTCAGTAGGATCCATTTTGCAAAACGACTACGGGTTTTTAGGTTTACATATTATCGTTCCTTTCCTGTGCCTGCCTGCAGGAATCTATTACATCTATTCAGCTTTATCAAATTCACGATCAGATCATTAATGTCTGGTATCTCATTTTTGAATAAAACTTAGTAGCAATGACCTATGGAGTATTCATAATGAGAAGTTTGTTGTTCTAGGGGACTAATAGGAAAGAGGGGTCTAATTGACGAAAGTCGTAGATTTTATCACGGTCCTGATTATTTTGGGAGTAGTTGTATCCCTGACTATCGAAGCAACGATGGAATCCGTCACGATCCAAAGTGGAGTTTACATTATTAGTTCGTTCATAATGCTGTTCACTGTAGGGTTCAGATACTACTTTACGATGGATGAAAAATCGTTGGGGCTTGCTCTTATGGCGCTCTCAATTGCTGGAATACTATTGACTGTTACCTTAACGATTATCTGAAAAGGCGTAGTGTTTTTTCAGGGAGGTGTTTGTATGAGAGAAAAAGTAATAACTTATACAGTGTTTATTTTGGCACTCATTGCTATTGCTTCATATGGTTTATATAAGTGGTTGATTGAAGGGCAGGAGAGGTTGGATTCGCTAATATATTTTTCTCTAGTGAGTGCTTATTTTCTAAATTACCTTACAAGTTCCAAAACTGTAATAAGCGATAGAGTTGAAAAGGAGAGGCATTTATCTTCTGAGGCTTCTACTATAAGTTATCTGGTACTAGTTGTTGTTATAGGTATAATACTTTTTATTACGGAAGGAACAGGAATGCTGGCAGACTTGGAAAATGTGCCTTTAGTTCTGTGCTTTTCTTTAAGTTTGGTTATTCTCCCAATAGTGCGGACGATTGTATTTATGAAAAATAACTAGTACATATAATCGGACAAAAGAAAAAACCTTTATTATTAATCAAACACAGGTAATAGTGGTATAACTGCCCTCACTAATTATGTAGAGCAGGAGAGGTTGGGGACTGAATATAGGAAGGAGATGTACGGAAAGTTGAGGTTTTGTGGGCTTGTGCTAACAATTATTTCAGTAGGGATAGGGATGTTTTTCAGTTTAGATATTGCGATTTTCATATTTGCACTGGCTTTGGTACTATTTGGATTTAACAATATGAAAATTGGAAATGTATTAATGGCATACACTTATCTTACGTTCGGGATCGTATTTCTAATAGGGAGCTATGCTAAAGTTTTTTACTAGCAGTGTCAATTCATAGAGAAGAAGTAAAGTAACAAAAGGGAGGACGTTTTAAGCGATACCTTCCATGTGAAAGGGTGAGTCAAGTGACAAAAGATAACTTCTTACAATTTATAACTATTGGGGCAGTTTTGTCAGTAATCGGATTAATATTTTTGATTTTCAGTCCCAATTTAGGCATGTATCGAGCGGAAGATTGGCAGATGAATGTAGGCGTAACGACCACAGATATGTTTCTCATCAGAACGGAAGGTTATATAAACGCCTTTATGGTTTTCGGTGGGATCTGCTTGAGCATAGGATTTCTTACTCTTATTCTGGCCTATTTCATCAAGGTGATTCTTTCGAGAGAGAAATAGAACTTGCGGGCTGTTTCATTATGGCGGAGTCCGGGTTTGGAGCATGGTTGATAGGCAAGATTTCTCAAACAATATCCTTCGATAGCAAGATGTTATGAAAGTGGGGCATTTCATGAAGAAATATTTCTATACCATCGGTTCCCATTTGGAAAAGGTCGACCAAAGAACCGACAATAACATAACGTTCATCAGTATTATTTTAGCGTTAATCGCTCCCGCTGTGCTGGATGAATCTTTCGCTTTCGGGGTGATGCTGGTTCTGTTACTGCTTTCGATAAGATTTGGTTGGGACTTTATTAATTCAAATGCAAAGGAACAAAAACGGTACAAGCAAACGTTAAGTATCATGGTGGTATTTGTTGTACTGGCTGCTATTACATGGTTTGTTATAAGAATATTATTACCGTATCCATTTGGAATTGTTTATTGATTCTAATAGTTTCCAGAATTCAAGGATTTCATAAGAGGTTGCGTTAGCTGCAAAAATGGACAGCATAGGAATACGATCGTTCCTTGAGTACCAAAGAATGCTTAGAATAATCCCGTGACCGAAGCTACTTATAAGGTGTTGAAAACGAAATTCCACTATGCAGAAAACATAGGTGACAATCCAGGTAAAATTTACCTGAAGGAGCATGAATAGGGATTAACTTTCATTGAAAAGTGGAAAACCTTATTTAGAGGTGAGAGTCATTGAAAATATATAAGATAGAAAGAACCCAGCAGCTTCCCATTTCTATAAACGAGGCATGGTCGTTCTTCTCCAGTGCAGCAAACTTATCCAGAATCACTCCGCCATGGATGAAGTTTGAAGTTACCGGGGAGCTCCCTGATCGCATGTATCCCGGGATGATTGCGACGTATCGCTTACAGCCGGTGCTCGGGATAACCCTGAGTTGGATGACGGAAATCACTCACATGGAAGAGAATAAGTACTTTGTTGATGAGCAGAGACATGGTCCATACCGCTTCTGGCATCATCAGCATCATTTTAAGGAAGTGGAAAACGGTGTAGAGATGACGGATATTGTCCATTACGCGCTTCCTTACGCTATGGTCGGCAGAGTAGCGCATCAGATAACTGTCAGGAAGAAGCTGGAGGACATTTTCAGGTATAGGCATCAGAAGGTTGAGGAAATCTTCAAGCAGCGATAATTCCCTCTGCCGAAAATAAAGAAGAAGGCCTTTTCTTGTAGAATGAAGTTATCGCACCCTTCATATCAGACCGGGTCTCGCTGAAGATGATGGAAAGACGAAAGAATTGGTTAAATAAGCGGGTGCTCGCATAGAAAACGGCAGTCATACGGCTGCCGTTTTTCTATGTAGATGTTATTCAGGAGGATGGAATAGAGTATATAAAGAAAGAGAGGGTATACGCCCTCTCTTTAAAATAAGATATCCTGCAAAATAGGATCGGATTCTAAGAACTTCAACGCTTTCTCCCGGTACTCATCGTCATGCAGATATGTGTAGCGGTACGGTTTTATTTGAGGACTGTTTTCAATCGCCTGTCTAAAATCGGCTTTCGACATTTGCAGGGTTTTGACGTAGTCGAAAAAACCGGTACGGGTGAATACTTTGTACATCCGCTCCGCCCGATGGTCCTGAACGTTTGCCATGATATACGTGGCGACTCCTACCTGGATCCCGTGCATATGATGATTTTCGGCGTATTTATCGAGCGCATGGGAAATCAGGTGTTCAGATCCGCTGATAGGAGCGCTGTTGCCACTAATGACCGTAGCGATCCCTCCCATCGTTAAAGAGCTGACGAGTTCTTTCAGGAATACCGGGTTTTTGATATCTTCCATAGGGGTTCGGATGAAACTGTTCACCGCTTTCTTGCTTAGCATCGAAGCGAATGCATTTACATGATCCACGTTATGACGTTCTTCGAATTCCCAGTCATATAGAGCTGTCACATTAGACATCAAATCGCCGACTCCCGCTAAAATGAACTTATGCGGGGCATTTTTGATAATATCGAGATCAGCGATAAGGCCGTATGGAATTTTGGCAGGGACGGTCGTTTTCTTCCCTTCGACCAAAAGGGAAGCGTTGCTGCTGGCGAACCCATCGTTGGAAGCAGAGGTAGGTACACTTATGAAGGGTGTTCTTCTTGAAAACCCGATATATTTGCCATAATCGATGACAGCACCGCCGCCGATAGCGATGATCGCGTCGAATGTTTCCAGCTCAAAGGCTTTGGAGATCAGATCCTTGATATCCAGCTCATTTTCTATAAGCAGCGTATCCACCTTTATATGAGAGAAAGAATTCTTTACTTCCTCTTCGTAATGGTCAAACGTAAAGAGGTCAAAGATAATGAGCACTTTTTTGAATCCATGTTTATGGAGAACATCCTCAAGCTTAAAAATGATGCCTCTCTCAATTTCCAGTACCGCCGGGATAGGGATATTCGTTATGGGATTAGTCATGAGGAAGGAATCCTTTTCTTTGCAGTTCGGCTTCGACCTCTTCAAACGCTGTGACAGGAATGAAAGGGATGTTCTTTTCTTTCAGAATGTCCTTTAGGGCATCTTTGGCAAACGTGAGGTCAGCATAAACGGCAGGATGGGAATCCGGCTCGCTATCTCCTGCAAAATGGACCGTTTCGTATTCTTCTTTAAGGTCCTGGATGACTTTTGATTTGTCGATTCCATACCGTTCAGAAAAATGACGATGACCGGGATCGATATTCATATGGACATTTCCATCCTGGTAGTATCCTTCGTTGGATAGTACAGTAACCCCTTTAATGTCATATTTCTCTAAAATGTGATAAATGTAATAATCCGTGCCAGCACTCAGGATATAAAAGTCGCCGCCATTATTCTGGATCATTTTAATGAATTCGGGGATGTGAGAATCAATAGGAATTTGCCAGATATCTTCAATAATCTGTTGTTCACCCTGGTCGATGGAAGAAAAGACAGTAGATAAAAATTCGATATCCTTCATTTCGCCTGCTTTCCACTTCCTGAACAATTCCTGTCCTTCAGGGAAATATTTCTCAATTACCACCCAATAAAAGTCTTTCTTAGAAATGGTTCCATCAAAGTCTGAGACAAATGCCCAATTCTTCATGATTTCAGCCCCCATCAATCTATTTATATATACATTATATCAGATGCCCCCTATGAAAGTGACCACGTGTCGTTTAATGTCACCAAACAGACACGAAACGCGGAAAGTCATTGTTCGTGAGTTTGTAAATGAAAAGGGAGTATTCAAGTATAGATCAGGATAACAGAAGTATCAGTTTTGAGATGATAGTAAATTTTGAAACAATACCTTTCCTCCATTCGTAGTTATATTAAGCATAATTTTGAAATGATAGTTACCGGTTCGCTCCCTTAAAGACGGGAATAGTTGAGTTGAATTAAAGGAGGGGGTGCATGCTCTTAAATATTTTATGGGGGTTGTTTTTGTAGTGCATATTCTCGATGAGCGCGACACAGAATTTTGCCGAGAGTTTGAACTTATTATAGACAAAGACATCGGGGATATTTTGAAAAAAGATCAAGTGAACTACTGTAACTAAAAACCTTATGATAAAAGGGACGAAAAGGGAGAGTTACTTATGAAAATGGTGATAGCAGCCGGGGTTACGGGGGTACTTACTTAGATTATAACTGAAATCATTTTTACTGTTTTCGATTTCTCCTACAACGTGTTCTCTGACAACTTCAACCTCGTATCAACAATCATTGATTTTGGTACTTTCATAGGGATCTATCTAGTGGTTTTTTATGTGTGGAATAAGTTGTTCTTAAGCGAGTAGGATTATATACATATAAAGGGTTTCAAAGATTATCGGATGTAGCGGAAGGGGCTTCGGGTTGTTGAAAAAAGTAGTGTATCTGATTGGTATAGTTTTCGTTACGCTGGTATTCGGAATGGTGATAACCACACCTTCTGAATCAGCTTTTGATAGGTGGGTCGCTGATGAACACGGCATTCAATGTGAGGGGGATGGGAATTGCCAGAAGGGGCAGCAGTACTTAAGCTTCAGCTCCTCTCATTTTAAAAACGCTGGCGTGTTCGTTTCCGAGGAAAGAACATTTGAAGATTCGAATGGAGAAGAAACGACTATCAGAACGTTAGGAGTATTTGGACAGCTGATCGATATGGAGAGAGGGGACCTGTGGGAAATGCTCAACTAGATGGTGAATCGCACAGTGGATGCCTGTTTCCAGCTCAGACAATGGAGGGATAAAATTGATTTACATATATTTGGTGCTCGGTATCGGCATAGCTTTCTTTTTGGGAATCATTCCTGAAGGATTCGGGAACACATTACTGTTAGGTGCGATTCTAGGTGTGTTGGCCGGGAGCCTGCATCAACTCACCAGGATTTATCAATGGTTGAAAGGTGAAAGGGATTCGTCTGCATCTGGTACGGAACGAAGGGGAATACCTGTACGCAAGTGAAGTGAATCGGAGGTGCAGGTGACTTGAAACGTTCATTATAAAGAAAAGCTTCGAGCGTAATCGAAACGCTTGAGGCTTCTTTTAATCAATCGTTCATCTGACTTCTCAGGCTTTCGGCCTGGGCTGCCGTTTCCTTCATGGAAGCTGCAACACGATTGTTATCCTTGTTCAATGTTTCGACGGTGGCACTCATCTCTTCCATGCTGGCACTCGCTTCTTTAATAATGCTGGCAAGCTCAGCGGTGGACTGGTCGACTTCCGTACTATCCCGCATCACATCGTCTGCAATTCTTTCGGTTTCGGAAAAGCGGGAAGCGATTTGGTGGATGCTCGTCTTCAGCTTTGTGAAGTACGAGGTGATTTCTTTCGAGGAGTCGTGAATCGAATCGATCTTCTGTTCACTCGTCTCCATTTTGGTCAACGTTTCCTGGTTGTTCTCGTTCACTTCTGTCAGGTTGCTCGTAATTTGAGCAGCCGTCTCATTCGTCATTTCAGCAAGTTTGCGGATTTCATCGGCGACGACAGAGAATCCTTTTCCTGCTTCTCCCGCCCGAGCCGCTTCAATCGACGCATTCAAAGCAAGTAAGTTCGTCTGTTCGGAGATTTGCGTGATTCGACCGGAGAAGGAATTGGTTTCCTTCACTTTCTGACTCAAATGCTGGAACGTTTCATTCAAGTCATGGATGAAGGAACGGATTTCTTCTGTATCCTGCTTGAACTCTTCGACTTTCTGTTCCCCGTCGATGGTCAGTTGAGTCGCCTGCTCCGATTCCGCAGTGAGAGCCTGGATCGAATCGCTCAGTTGATGCATCGCTTTGTGGGAGGTGGAGGAATGGGAGGAGATACTTCCGATTTGCTCACTCTGTTGTTGACTCCCTGCCGCCATTTCCATCAGTACCTGCTTCATTTCCCCTTGTGCTTCAACATTGGTTTGGACACGTGTATTGACGCTCGATACGCTTTCAATGATGGATGATACACTCGTTTCCAGTTTTTCTTTCAATCGTTTCTGCTTGTCCGAATTCTCTTCAGACGCATGAAGCAAACGTTCCATTTCGTGTTCCTGGCGGACATTTAAATGAATCAATACACCAAGCAGAACCCCCGATAGAAGGTAGTCAGAAAAATCGTCGGCGCATTGCTTGTAAGACTGGCCGTTTCTTTCGTTCCATAAAGCAGGGTGAGGATGATCGTCGTCATACCGAGCCCGTAGCCGATAGCGAACAACTTCCGCTTGAAATGGATGACGGAGAAAATCGTAAGGAAAAAGGTGACAAGAATGACCATCCAACCTCCTCCTGTTAAGAAAACCCCGGCCATAGTAAACACGTTTGTCAACGTAACGGCGAGATAAGGAAGAGATTATACTTCTTCCAAAGGAATTGAAGACTGACGAATAACAGGGAAAAAACGAAGATTTCCGCCCCGAAGATGTAGAGACCTTCGGTGTTGTTCTCAAACAATGACTTCGTGACAGCAGCTAGTAAGGATACGGAGAAGACAAAGAACATCAGTACGTTTTTCTTCCTGGTATCTTGCAACCGCATCGTTTCAACAGTATTCATGAAGAACCACCCTTTTCGATATAGAAGTTTATGGGGAATTGCTGAATTCCTGTAGACTATCGTTTGAAAAGCGACGAAGTCGTTCGTGTGATGTAGCCGGCTTCCTTTATCCTCCCATTATGTGTATGTCCGTCATTCTGTAAGGAAAATAGTCTATTACTTATTTCGGCAAATTTATCCAATAGTTAATACAGCTATTCGGAGAGACGTATAAATAGGGGAATTCATTCATTGTTAATACCAGGTAGGGTATATAAAATGGTCATAGAAACGAAAACGAAGAAAGGAAGGGATTCTATGCCCAAGTATCTCAAAGAAACGTATAATCCGTTGTATTTTTTGGCTTCATTAGGTAGTGGAGGAGTGGCTGTCTCCTTCTACATGTATCTCATGTTCATGGTGGAACATCCGGGGAGGCCGATGGCAAACTTCGAACATTTGATGTCCGCTCTTACCGGAAACCGACTTATCTTATCTGCCACTGTCATCCTCGCTTTGATCGGGGTGCTCTATTTCGGGTACAAACATTTTCGATTATTATTCAGGAATATCCGGGAATACTGTCTGTTCAGACAAACGCCTGCTTACACGAAGCTGCGGAATTCGAATGCAGAGGTCCCCCTAATGGCTATCCCTCTGACCTTAGCGATGAGCATCAATGTCCTGTTCAATTCTTGGAGGAGCCTTTGTGCCAGGTTTATGGAACGTCATCGAATACTTGTTTCCTTTTGCTTTAGCCGCGTTCTTCGCTGTAGGATTCTACGCTCTGGCGTTGTTCAAAGATTATTTCACCCGATTTATGATCCGCGGGGATTTGGATTTTGCGAAAAATAATAACTTGAGTCATATGCTGACCGTATTCGCCTTTGCTATGATTGCTGTAGGTTTTGCAGCCCCGGCAGCGATGAGCCATTCCCTGAGCGTCTCAGTCGTTGGAATGATCATAGCGATCTTTTCCACCAGCTTAGCTGTTGTACTGATGGGAATCAAAATGATACTTGGTTTTACATCCATTTTTGAGAAGGGGATTGATAAAGGTGGTAGTCCCAGCGTATGGATTTCCATCCCGATCCTCACTTTGCTCGGTATCACTTTTGTCCGGTTATACATGGGAGTGAGCCATAATCTGATGGATGTCGCTGCCCCTTCATCGTTGCCGCTGCTCCTTGTATTGACTGTACTGGTTTCCTTACAGGTGATGTTTGGATTCATCGGCTTCTCCGTGTTGAAAAATGTAAATTACTTCCATGATTACGTAGATGGCAAAGAGAAGAGCGCAGGCAGCTATGCATTAATATGACCGGGGGTTGCGTTTATGGTCTTAGGGATGTTTTTCATTCATTGGGGACTGGTGCAGAACGGGATCGTAACCAAATTTTCACCGGTGTATTTCGCACTGGTTCTCCCTTACGCCTATGTCCAGTTCAAAACGATCAGGGTATTGTTCCAACTAAACAATAAGCATTTTACAGGTAAAAGTCAGCAATCGACTGTGAACAATGAAAGAGATCTGACGCATAGTGCTTAATCAAAGGTAATCCGAATAGGTGGCTGTTCTAGTAGTCAATTACAGACTTCTAGGGCATCCTCCTTTTTTATTGCACATAACTGTCGTAATAGGTGCAGATGAATCGTTCCCTTCATCAAGTTGTTGACATTGATAATCATTATCAATTAAGATGATACTACCAGATAGAGAGGAGCGATCATTATGAATCGATGTCTATATATATGCAAAACATTTACATATGAAAAAGGGAACCCGGGCTGTTCGTGCCACGGGGTTATGAAATTCCGGGCCGGGGAAAAGATAGAGCTTATCGGAGAACCGTTTTTCGTCGATCAGATGGGATGGTATATCGGAGTGACGAAGCAGGGCGAGGAACCGTTCCCGATGGCTACAGAGGCAATCGATGATGGTTACGCAAAAGGAGTGATGCGTACCTTTTTCGATCTGGAGCTGGAGCTCAATTATCATACGTATAAAATAGATGAAGCCCTGGAAAACAAAGAAGAGGAGCTCTTTCATGAACATTCGGCTGCCTACAGGAAAATCAAGTCGATGATAGCAGAACCGGAACTCGTGGAGGAGGGATAGGCCGTGGCACATATTCTGATCGCCTTCGCCAGTATGTCCGGGAACACCGAAGACATTGCGGATCTATTAAAGTCCCATTTAACGAAGTACCATGAGGTGACGATAGAGGAAATCGAAGATATATCCCCCTCAGACTTGTCGGATTACGATGCGGTTCTTCTGGGTTCCTATACGTGGAATGACGGGGACTTGCCGTATGAGGTGGAGGATTTCTATGAAGAGCTTGAAGAGGTTGAACTGAACGGAGTTCCTGCTTCTGTCTTCGGCTCGGGGGATCGGATGTATCCGATGTTCTGCGAGGCCGTGCACACGCTTGAGAAGCAACTGAAAGAGAGCGGGGCGGTACTCGTATCCGAAGGACTTACCGTTGAGATGAACCCTGACACCAGTGCGGATATAGAGGGATGCCGTATACTTGCTCAGGAAGTGGCCAGGCAGGTGTCCGTCCTCCGCTGATGATCAGGAGAAAGAAGAACCAGCGCGAAGAAGATGGGGAGCCCATCTTCTTTTTTTAATGAGACCGGATGGATGGCTGGTGACCCGAGATGTTATACTTTAGTAGCATGAAGTTACATATTTCTGGCATGTAGAAGAGATGCGTAGGAAAGGGAAAGTTCTGGTCACGGAGGTCACTTCGGCGAAAAAGTCAGAAGAATGTTGATGTAGATACTTCTTATCCTCGCCTTTTCAAAATTATTCAGTGATTGAATGGCAGGGGAATACTTCAGAATCAAAAGATAGATATATAAAACTTGGGAGGAGTTTATGAGAAATTCAAAAAATGGAGAGCCATTGAAAGAGATGAAGCACTCCAGCGGAAGGAGATGGAAGATGAATGATGAATGATCAGTATTTCGTAGGATGGGGGACCCTTGCGCTGATCAACGCCGGACTGGCTCAGGGCAAGAACCGTACGGGACTGAACTGGTTCCTGCTTTCCCTGTTCCTTGGACCCATAGCCACGCTGATCCTCCTGTTCGAAGAGAAAAGAAATGAAAGCTGAATCGAAGCGTCAAGAGTAGGGTCCGGGAAGCCTTAAAGAAGCGGGAAGCTGTTCTGATAAGAATCTTCGATGAAATGGATATTTCATGGACAGTGCTTGCTGATCGGTATACGGACTATCCGGAATTCAGCGCCCATTACCACATGTATATTTTGAAAAAATCACAGAAAGCATGATCTTTTTTCCCTGTTTCCGACAGAAGGAGTCACAGCTTTGTCATCCCTCTTTTCTCTCATATATGGTATGATGAAGGGGAAAGAGAGGGTCCTCATGATTGAACAGGCGAAACAATTTTTAGTGCAGTGTTATCAGGAACTGGAGAAGTCTGAGTCTGAACTATATGAACGTATATATGAAGTGGAAAAAGAAATAGAGGAAACGGGCTACTACACCCATACATATGAAGAGCTGGAACACGGGGCGAAGATGGCGTGGCGTAACAGCAATCGCTGCATCGGCCGATTGTTCTGGGAGCGACTTGAAGTGAAGGACTGTCGGCACATGGATATGGAAGAAGAAGTGGCAGAGGCGCTGACCGATCATATCCGTGAGGCGACCAATGGCGGGAAAATCCAGTCGACGATAAGTATCTTCAAACCGAAAACTGAAGCAAGTGAAATCAGAATCTGGAACCATCAGCTTCTCCGGTACGCCGGTTACGAGACCGGAGATGGTGTGATCGGGGATCCCGCTTCTGTAGAATTGACGAAACGGGCGATGGAGCTCGGATGGCAAGGGAAAGGTACATCTTTTGATATTCTGCCGCATATCTTTCATATCGATGACCGCGCCCCAGTCTGGTATGACGTGCCGGAAGACGCTATTGAGGAAGTGGAGCTGAGGCACCCGGAATATGACTGGTTTCGGGAGCTGGAGTTGCGCTGGTACGCGGTGCCGATCATTTCCGATATGCGCCTTGAGATTGGTGGCATCGACTACACGTGTGCGCCGTTCAACGGCTGGTATATGGAAACGGAGATCGGTGCCAGGAACCTGGCGGACGACTTCCGGTATGACCTGCTGCCAGTCGTCGCCCGTAAAATGGGAATCGATACGAAACGGAATTCTTCCCTCTGGAAAGATCGTGCACTTGTGGAGTTGAATCAGGCAGTTCTTTATTCCTTTCAACAGGACGGAGTCTCACTTGTGGATCATCACACAGCCGCCCAGCAGTTCCAGGTCTTTCAGAAGAACGAATGCAAGTATGCCCGTCAGGTGACCGGAGACTGGTCATGGCTGAACCCTCCCGTTTCCCCTGCGACCACACCTATTTTTCATCAAAGTTATGAAGACCGTATGGATACACCGAATTATTTTTATCAAAGTTGCCCGTTTTCCTGAAACTTTTTTCGTGGAAAATCGTAGATATAAAGTAGAAGAAAGGAGGAATTATTTTTGGATATCAAACCGAAACGAACGAGCGGTTTATCTGCTTCTCAAAAACAGAAACTCAGCAAGGCGGGGGGATGGCTGGGAAAGATTTTCGTCTTCTTTATCATTCTCGCTTTTCTCGTACTTATATCATTTAATTGGATCACCGACTATATATGGATGGGGACTGTGGGGTACCAGGAATCTTACATGACCATTCTTACGAGCAAACTGATGCTCGGGGTTGTCGGTTTTCTCGTCTTTACCATCTTTACTTATATTACCTTCAGCTGGATCCGTAATGTCTATGTCGGACATTTTTCAGCCGGTCAGCTCCCTCCTTTCATTACCAGTAAAAAACAGAGTCGCCTGATGGTGCTCGTGATTTCTCTGATCGTCGGTCTGCTCGGTAGTGTCCTCGTACAGGGGATCGGCTGGGAGCCGTGGCTGAAGTTCCTTAACCATGAAACATTCGGGATCACGGATCCTCACTTCGGCAGGGACGTCTCTTTTTACATGTTCGTTCTGCCATTCATTGAATTCGTACTTTCGATTGTGCTTGGTCTGGCGATTTTCTTTTTCCTTGTACAAATCGGGTTCTATTCCGTCTACAACATGTACCGGATGAGCCGGAAAGCACAGCTCCATATGGGGAGTACTCTCGCTGTTATCGGAGTGTTGCTGGCTGCCCAACACGTGCTCGAACCATTCCATACCCTGCTCACGAACCAGGTCAATGCCGTGCAGGAAAGCGTGGTCCATGGTCTCAGCTATACGGATGATGTCGTGAATATACCGGCTTCTTATGTTTTGGCTGGTGTAGCCCTTCTCGGGACGGTCTGGGTGATCATTTCGCTGTTCCGTGGTAAATGGAAGGGAATGATTGCACCGATTGTCCTCTATATCGCAGTTTTGATCATCGCTCAAGGTGCTTCGATCATTGTGCAGAATTTCGTCGTGTCACCGAATGAGTTTTCCAAGGAAAGTCCGTATCTGGAAGAGAATCTATCGATGACAAGAACGGCTTATGATCTTGATAATATGATGGAAGAACAGCATCCAGGAGCTGATACGCTGGATCAGTCTATGGTGGAGCGTAACCAGGACACGATCAATAACGTTCGTATCAACGACGCCAGACCTCTTCTGGATGTCTATAACCAGCTCCAGACGTTCCGTACGTATTATGAATATAACGATATCGATATCGATCGTTACAACATCGACGGGGAATATGAACAAGTATTTCTCGGCGCACGTGAATTGAATACTTCCGACTTGCCATCTCAAGCTCAGACGTGGGTGAACCAAAACCTTCGTTACACGCACGGCTACGGGATAGCGATGAGTAATGTCAATGAGATCACCGCTCAAGGGCAGCCGGAATATATGGTGGAGAATCTTCCTCCGGAAGGGGATCTCGATATTGAACGCCCACAGGTATATTTCGGGGAAGAAGAATATGATTCTGTCATTGTGAACAGCGGAGTGGACGAATTCGACTACCCGGCTGGCGATGAGAATATGTCGAACACGTTCGAAGCTGATACAGGTGTTCCACTCTCGGGTATCAATCGTGCGCTTTTCGCTATTGATGAAGGATCGTTCCGGATGTTCGTCTCCGATCAGGTAACCGGAGATTCTCAGATGCTCCAATCCCGTAATATCATGGACCGTGTGGAAAGGATCGCTCCCTTCCTATCGTATGATGAAGACCCGTATATCTTCGTCCGTGATGATGGAACAATGGCTTGGATGATTGATGCCTATGTAACGGAAGAGAACTATCCATATTCCGAACCATATTCCGGGGATAATAGTTATATCCGTAACTCCGTGAAGGTGACCATTGACGCCTATACCGGAGAAACCAACTTTTACGCAGTGAACCCGGAAGAACCACTGCTCCAGACATACCAGCAGATTTTCCCGGATCTGTTCACCGAAGAGATTCCGGAGGACGTGAGGAATCACTTCCGTTATCCGATCGATCTCTTCAAAGTACAGGCTCAAATGTATCAGACGTATCACATGACGAATCTTGAAGTATTCTATAACCGTGAGGACTACTGGGAAATCCCGACGGAGAAATACTTCAACGAGGACATCACGATGGAGCCTTATTACGTGACGATGCGTCTGCCAGAGGCTGAAGAAGAAGAATTCATCCTTATGACGCCGTTTACGCCGAGGAACCGTCAGAACATGATCGCCTGGATGGGTGTCCGAAATGACGGGGACAATTATGGACAAAAGATGGTCTATGAATTTCCGAAGCAGGAAAACATCTATGGTCCACAGCAGATTGAGAACAGGATCAACCAGGATAGTAATATTTCTCAGCAATTGAATCTGTGGTCTCAGGGAGGATCCGAAGTCATACGTGGTAACCTGCTGGTTCTTCCGATCGAGGATACGGTGCTGTATGCGGAGCCTGTCTATATCGAATCTTCGAATGAGACGTCTCTTCCTGAAGTGAAGCAGGTCATCCTCGCTTATCAGGAACAGATCGTGATGGAGCCGACGTTCGATGAAGCTTTGGAAGTATTGCTGTCCCGCATCGATCCTGAGGTGGAATCTCCAGAAGGTGGAGAAGGCGAAGAAGGAGCAGGACAACAACCTTCGCTCGAATCGAATGAAACACTTCAGGAAATCGCGGATATGTTCGATCAGTATCAGCAGCAGATGTCCGACGGCAACTATGAAGAAGCCGGACGCATCATGGAAGAGATACAGTCGACATTGCAGGATTCCCAGAGTCTCCCGGGAGCTCAACAATCTCAGCCGAATGGAGAGAATCCGGACGCTGAAGGTGAAGCCGGCACTACTGGAGAAGAAGGTACGACAGAAGAATAAATGAAGAGTGACCCTCTTCTGAAATGCAGCCCCGGATAAAATCTTTTATCCGGGGCTGTTTGTATAATCTGTACCACCGAATGTGCCCACTCAGACACAGAATTGTAAAGGATATCACTTCTGATACTTCCTCCACAGGGTAAACTTATAGGGAAGAAATCAAGGAAAGAAGGGATACAGATGAGGGTTCTGTTCATCGTTCTTCTATTGGTACATGGCCTGATTCACCTTATGGGTTTCCTCCATGCTTTCGGGTTCTCGGACATTGAAGCGATGACTCAACCGATGTCAGAGCCGGTCGGTTTCATGTGGTTGTTCTCTTTGGTAGCGTTTTGGTTCACAGCTGGAGTGTATCTGGCCCGGAAACAGTGGTGGGTTATTCCTGCTTTCCTGGCCCTCAGTTCCTCTCAGGTCCTTATCATTCTATTCTGGCAGGACGCCAAATTCGGCACGGTACCCAATGGTGTCATTTTTCTGGGAATGATCGTCGGAATCTCCGGATGGCAGTTTCATAGGCAGACCCAGGCTGATTTGAAAGAAATGAATATATCAGAATCCTCTGAGCATCAGCTGATCACAGAGGATATGTTGACGTCGTTGCCGGGTCCTGTACAAAGGTGGATTCATCGTATCGGTCTGATGGATAAAGACATGATCAAAGGTGTACACTTCAAACAAAAAGGAAAGATGAAGCTGAAACCCGGTCAAGCGACATGGTCGGATGCGGAGGCCGAACAATATGTCCAAACCGAGAAACCTTCCTTTCTCTGGACGGTGAAAATGGACTTTCTACCATTGATTCATGTAGCTGGGAAGGATGTGTTCATCAACGGGAAAGGCTCGATGGTGATGAAGCTCGGTTCTTTGATACGTGTTGCTCATGTTTCGAATAATGAAAAAGTGGATCAATCGGCGCTTCAGAGATATCTGATGGAGCTACCCCTGTACCCGTCCATGGCCTTAAGTCCTTATATCGACTGGGAGAGTATAGATGAACATACTGCAAAAGCGACGATGAGTTACAATGGAACGGTCGGATCGGCAACTTTTTATTTCACGGAGAACGGAGAGATGGAGAAGATCAGTGCTTTCCGTTATAAAGATAACGGGGACGATGCTGAATTGGCGGAATGTATAGGTGAAATCAAACGGAATACTATGGTGGACGGGGTCCTCATTCCGGACAGAATCGATATATCCTGGGTGTTGGAAGATGGACTGTTCACATGGTATAAACTGGAGATAGTTGATCTCGAATTCCGCTAAGGATTCGGTCGGAAGGAGCGATAGAATGTGAGCATTCTTGTTACCGGTTTCAATGGGAAAGTGGGAAGTGCCGTAGCTGAAAAATTGAAGAAGCATGGGCTGCCCTTTACGTGTGCGGTAAGAAACGTGGAAAAAGCGAAACGGGAGAACGGAGAGGCCTATTCCTTTGTGAAACTGGATCTGAGCGATTCTTCCACTTTTGATCAGGCATTGGAAGGTATCCGCAAGGTGTTCCTTATGTATCCGCCTGGTGAAGAGATACAGTTCCAGGCATTTCTTGAAGCGGTCAGGCACAATGGAGTCAGACATATCGTCTACTTGTCCGTCAAGGATGTGCAGTTCCTGCCGTTCATTCATCACTACAAAAATGAGAAGGCGATCAGAAAACTCGGCGTCCCGTACACCTTCATCCGGGCCGGTTACTTCATGCAGAACCTGGAGGATGTCTTAAGAGAGGAAATCAGACAGCGGCAACGTATCTTCATCCCTGCCGGTAAAGGAAAGACGAGCTTTGTCGATACCCGGGATCTCGCTGAGGTGGCTCTTCGATCTTTTCAGAATCCTGACAATCACAGGAATAAGAGTCATGTCATCACAGGGGATAAAGCCGTCGATTTTTACAGAGTGGCGGATATTATGACTGCGGTACTCGGAAAGAAAATAGAATACACGAATCCATCAGTGAAAGAGTTCAAGTCCTTCATGCTTGAAAAGGAAGCGGATGAAAGGTTCATCAATGTGGTCGTTGGTATTCACTTTCCGACAAAGCTGGGGTTAGCCAAAGGCGTGACGAATGAGTTCGAGAAGATGACCGGATCCAAACCGATCCCCATTGAACGCTATATTGAGGATTACAGGAACGAATGGCTGTGACGTATGTGTCCAGCTATTCGTTTTTTTGTGTAAGTCAAAAACTTTTTCGGTCTCCTGGTATATTTTTCTAAAAGGATGATGTAATATATAGATTACATCAGTTAATTATTTATGAGATGGGGGAGAGCTGTGAAAAACAATGTGAAGATTTCACGAATGAAGCTGTCTATCTCTCAGCAGCACCTGGCTCGCAAAGTCGGAGTAGCCAGGCAGACGATTGGTTTGATAGAGAAGGGGAGATACAATCCGAGTCTGAAACTGTGCATCGCTATAGCAAAAGAGCTCGATGCTACGCTTGACGATTTATTCTGGGAGGAGGAAGAGGAATGAGGTCATGGATTACTTTTTTGTTGCCGGAAGATGAATACAAGGAGAGGAAGATGCTGTTTTTCTTCGCAGAATCGGGAGTACTTCTGTTTGCAGTTCTCGCGATACTCCTTGTGACGAACAGCTATTTCACGTTTGATGCTGGAACAGTCCTGCTTCTGGGGGTTGCTCTCTTTCTTTTTTACATTACTACAAGGTACATGTTTGCAGGTATCGAATATACGGACGTGGTTACTGAGAAAGCTTACAGAAAAGAGAGGAAAGTCACCTTCCTCAGATCGCTTTCGTTCCTGGGGATTTTCGTAGTGTTATACGCTATTTTTCTCGGAATACCTTCTGACAGAGGAGAATGGATGGATGTCATCGGAATTTCTATGATTACAGCCATCATCATGTTTGTGACGACATATATTTCGCTGAAGCGCTCGTATAAGAAAAATAAAGAATTGCTTTGAACTGAATCTTTTTCTTCCCCTTTTTCGTATGATGGAGCAGGAAGAGGAGGGAAAGATAATGAAAGAGAAAACTTGTGTGAAATGTAAGGGAGAAATGATCGACTGTTACGTAGATGAAGGAATGAAAGGGATCCTGGTGAAGAATCCGGACGGAGACAAACTTTTTTCCAATAAAAAGAATACGAAGATTAACCCTTCCGTCTGTATCGAATGCGGATCCATAGAATGGTTTGCTGAGAATCCCCAAGATTTGAAGTGAACCATATGAAGCCTACATAGGAAATGAAAAACCCGTTCTGCTGCAGAACGGGTTTTGTAATAGTTAAAAATCGTATTTTGCTTCTTCTGTTTCTTTGATTTTCTGATACGTTTCTGTCAGTACCATCGTATCTTCGACGAGACGATCGAGACGGAAGAAGACATCGTCGTTGATGATCTCCTTACTGAGAAAATCCTTGTCATTTAAGAAAACGTACGTCTGAACGACCTGGGCTTTCATGTATCCGAGAATGGGTTTAAGCTGCTGCTCCGGAATCAGGAAATGTTTGTCGGACCCGGCTGTCGCATACATACTGACAATTTTCCCTTCCAGCCCGTCCTGTGGCAGAAGGTCGAAGATATTTTTGAGCGTTGCCGGAAGAGACGCCTGGAAAATCGGAGTGCCGATGATGATGGCATCCGCTTCCATAATCGTCTTCGCAACATACCCGGTGTCCCCTTTGTAATCGAGGTAATTACGTCCATCACTGAATTCGAGGTCGTAGTCACCGAGATCAATAAGGGTAAACGACTGTTCCGGATACTGACGCTCTACTGATTCTTAAACATAGTTCATCGCTGTTCTCGTTTTTGATCCGACTTTGGAGCCGGCGAGACCTACAATGTTCATGGGTCTGCCTCCTTACTTCTTCGTATGCTTTTTCACTTCAGGAAGAATCTTTTCACCGATCAGATCGATGTTTTTCTTCAATTTTTCAAAAGGTACACCGCCGAAGTCCATCTGGGCGATGTAACGTTGGTGACCGAACGTTTCGTACTGGTACAAAATCTTTTCGATAATCTGCTGGGGGCTGCCGACGTTCATGACGCTTCTGGAGTCGGCTCCCTGGGCGAACATCTGCTTCGAGAAGCCATGTCCATTCGTTTTCTTCATTCCTTCATTGAAAAATGGGTACGATTCGCGTAGAGCGTCCTGCGTCGTTTCTCCGGGATAGAAGAAACCTGCCATGGAAACCGGTAATTCATCAGGGTCGTGGCCGCCCTGGCTGGCAGCCTGGCGATAGGTATCCACCGTATTTTTGAACGTGGATACAGGACCACCGAGGGCGGCGAAGAACATCGGTACACCGGCATATCCCGCCTTCATCGCGCTCGCAGGATGTCCGCCGACAGCACGCCAGATTGGAAGTTCTCCATTCATCGGACGTGGAAGGATATGAGCATCTTTCAGAGGAGCCCGGAAGTTTCCGCTCCAGTTTATCACTTCCTGTTCGTTGATTTGACGAAGCAGGTCGAACTTTTCTTCATAAAGTTCTTCGTAGTCCCGGAGGCTGTAGCCGAGGAGCTCGAAGTTACCGGTGCGCGATGCCCGTCCTGCAATCAGTTCGGTACGTCCGCCCGAGATCAGGTCGATTGTCGCGAAATCTTCGAAGACGCGCACAGGGTCGAGCGTACTGATGATCGTAGAGGAGCTTGCAATTTTTATTTTCTCCGTCGCCTGAGCGATGGCACTAAGCACTACTGAATGTGCCTGGGTCGTGAAGTAGTCCTGGTGACTTTCCCCTACACTGAAGAAATCGATGCCCGCTTGTTCGGCTAGTTGAGATAATTCGATGATTTCGTTCAGTCGCTGGGCTGCAGGGATTCGTTCACCTGTGCCAGGATTCGGCAAGTGATCGCCAAGGGTATATAGTCCAAATTCTAATCCATTCGATTGATCCAATCCGTATTTCATCAAAAACTCACCTTTCTCTTTTCAGGAGTCTGATGTTAGTATGAATGATAACAGAACTAAAGGGAAGTACGCACTTTTAAGTAAGGTAGTATCATCAATGATACCTATGGGAGGAACCAGCAATGAACGAACATATCAAACCGGACCAATGCCAGATCCAGGAAGCCTTAGGGACATTAGTAGGGAAATGGAAACCGATCATTCTTTTGTACCTTATGAAAGAAGGCACGCAGCGGTTCAGTGAATTGAAGCGTGAAATTCCCGAGATCACGCAGAAGATGCTGACAAAGCAGTTGAGAGAGCTGGAAGCGGAAGGGATTGTAGCGAGGGAAGTTTACCCGGAAGTGCCACCGAAAGTGGAGTATTCGATTACGGAGTATGGCCGTGATCTTCAGCCGATTCTGGAGGCGATGCATGAGTGGGGAGAGAAGCATGCGCAGTATAAGAAGGAGAATGCTTAGACTTCCGTACTATTTGTAATTATCAATTATAGCCAACCCATGAAAGGAAGCTGAAAGGTTGAAGATTATAAATATGTTTATAACGATCACAGCGATTTACTTGATGATAGTTGGTTTGTCAGGGTTACTCGATGTGAGAATCTTGCCCGAAAACTCTTCCGTGTCTTTGATTTTGATGAGTCTGGTAATCGTCTACATTGGAATGAATATGAAAAAACAGGACTCAAAAATATACGGAGTTTTTACTATAGTGATGGGTGCAGTTTTGCTAGTCATTTCAAGTATGGGTATATTCATTTAAATAATTACTGCATAAGTTTCAAACTCGTGGAAGTGCCCCTGTCGAAAGGTTTTTTTCGTAGGAAATAGGGAATATAATCATTTGGTTGATATAAAGAAAGGAGTCGTTTATGAACATCGCATTTATCTCAGACATACACGGCAACGCAACAGCACTAGAAGCAGTACTCGACGACATCAAACAACAAGATATCGACAAAATTGTGGTCCTCGGTGACCTCTGCTTCAGAGGCCCGGAACCCAAAAAATCTTTGGATCTCATCCGCAATTTGGACGTTCCCGTCATCAAAGGCAATGCTGATGCCTGGGTCACTCGTGGTATTCAGGACGGGGAAGTCCCGGAAAAAGTTATCGGTATGATGCGGGAGGAAAAAGACTGGACGGTCCAACAGCTGACAGAAGACGATATTTCTTATCTTGAAAATCTTCCGGAACACGTAACCGAAACAATCGGGGAGAAAAAAGTATACGGATTTCACGCCACGCCCGACAGTCTGTTTGATGTCGTCACCCCTGATACTTCCGATGAAGATTTGAAAAAGGCGATCATGGAAAAAGAAGAGGCCGACATCTATCTGTACGGTCACATCCATAAACCGTACGTACGTCATATCGACGGAAAAATTGTTGCGAACCTCGGTAGCGTCGGCTTACCTTTTGATGGGGAAGCGAAAGCATCCTACTTGATCGTTAGTGAAAACAGCACGTCCATCCGAAAAGTCTCTTACGATATTGACCATGCTGTCCAAAAACTAGAAGACTATGGATACCCACAAGGGGGCCTGGTGGCAGATGTCTATCATACAGGGAAACTTTGAACAAAGGTGCCAGGACTACCACCTGGCATCTGTTTATCATTCGTCCGTAGAGGTACGTTTCTTCTCGAAACGCTCCCGCTGCTCCGCAGCCCAGGCAAAAGCGTCACGAATCGCTTCTTTCATTTTACCCTCATCCACTTTTTTCAGATTGCGTATACGTATGCAATGCTTGCCATTGTTCACACCTCCGAGCACTTCTTTCGTGTAGACTTCCAGCAATGGTTTTCCATCTTTTTTTCCTGAGACATAGACACTAAGGTTGTTTTTCTGCGGGGCGACACCAATCACGGGCCAATAATCTCCATCATTATCATTCTGCCAGTCCATCTCACCATACCCCATCATAGTGATGCTGGTACCTGAAATGAGTTGCCTTTTTACATGGGGCTCCGTTTCCATAATCCACTCATCCAGTTTCCGTAAATCTTCTTCGAATTGCCCCGATGCTTCAAACAATTCTTCGATCGTGCCAGCTTCAATTTTCATCCAAATGCCTCCTTTCCTCCTATTATACCTTATCTATGCTATTTAGTCTGCAAACGTACGTTCTTGATTTTTCCTTCGAAAACCGGTATGTTTAATAAAAGAAAGGGCGTGACCGGACGATGACGAAAGTGGTGATTCTTGCTGAGAAGCCGTCCCAGGCGAAAGCTTATGCGGAGGCTTTTTCCGTGCAGAATAAAACGAAAACGTACATACAGTTGAAGCCGGATTCCACTTTTCCCGATGGAGCGACGATCACCTGGGGTGTGGGTCACCTGGTGGAGTTGAAGGAACCGCAGGATTATAAGAAAGAATGGAAGAAATGGAAGCTCGACCAGCTGCCGATGGTACCGGAACGCTTCCAGGAAAAAGTGTCTAAGGGTAAATGGGAGCAGTTCCAGGCAGTGAAGCAGTTGTTCAAAGAAGCGGATGTAATCGTGAATGCCGCAGACGTGGACCGGGAAGGTTCGAATATTTTCTATAGCATCCTGCGGCTCACCGGGGTGAAGAAGCCGGTGAAGCGTCTCTGGATCAACTCCCTTGAAAAGGATGAGGTGCGGAAAGGATTCGAGAACCTGCAGAACAATGAAAAGGATCTGCGCATGTTCGAAGAGGCGAAAGCCCGGCAGATCAGTGACTGGCTCGTAGGTATGAATGCGAGTCGGCTGTTCACTCTGCATCTTCAGAAGAAAGGGTTCGGAAGCCATTTGTCGATCGGTCGCGTGCAGTCGCCCACCGTCTACCTCATCTATCAGCGTCATAAAGAAATCGAGAACTTCGTATCCGAGCCTTTTTACCAGATTGAAGGGAACTTCAAGGCTGAAAAGGGGGAGTACAAAGGACTCGCTAAAATCAAAGAGAAAGACAAAGCGAAAGTCCAGGCTCTCATGGACCAGCACAGGCTGAAGGAGAACGAGACGCATGAAGGCACGATACAGAAAGTGGATAAAAAGACGAAGCGAATCAAGTCACCCAAACTACATTCTCTGTCCACACTTCAGAGTATAGCTAACCGGATGTGGAAATATCCCCCGGCGAAAGTGCTGAAAGTGGCCCAGCAGCTGTACGAGAAGAAGCTCCTTTCCTATCCCCGGACGGACTGTAATTTCATCACCGACAGCGAGTTCGCTTATCTCGTGAAAAAGATCGAAGGGTACAAACAGGCGCTCGGAACAGATTTTTCTCCTGTGTCACTGAAGCCGAATAAGCGGTACGTCAACGGATCGAAAGTCGAGGAGCACTACGCGATCATCCCGACGAAGACGATTCCGTCAGCGAAGAAACTGGAAGGTCTCAGCCAGGAAGAGCGGAATATTTACAACGAAGTGCTGGCGACGACGCTCGCCATGTTCCACCGGGACTATGTTTATGAAGAAACGGTGATTCAGACGGACGTGCGTGAACTCGCCTTTTTCTCTAAGGGAAAAAGAGAAGTGGATCTTGGCTGGAAAGAGCTTTTTCCTCAGCCGAAGAAGAAAAAGGAGGAACTGCTTCCTGAAGTCCGGGAAGGCGAGAATCCTGATGCGAACGTCCACATCAAAGAAAGCATGACGCAGCCTCCGAAACCCTACACGGAAGGGCAGCTCATCACGATGATGAAAACGGCCGGAAAAACGGTGGAGGACGAGGAAGATGTGGAGATTCTGAAAGAAGTGGAAGGGCTCGGCACCGAGGCCACCCGCTCCGGGATCATCGAGACAATCAAGAAACAGAATTATATCACTGTCAGGAAAAACGCGGTGTCGATGACGGACAAAGGTATCATGCTGTGTGAAACGATTGAAGGGACGCTGCTTTCGAGTCCGTCGATGACCGCGAAATGGGAAGCCTACCTCCGGAAAATCGGTGAAGGGGAAGGGTCGAAACAGGCGTTTATCGACAATACCGGTAAATTCATCGAGAAGCTCATCCAGGAGGCCCCCGATTCCCTTGAAAACGTACAGATACGAGATACCGGAGAGACGAAGAAGAAGTGGAACGAACCGATCGTCACCTGCCCCTCGTGTAAAGAAGGGTCAATCGTGGATCGATATAAGTTTTACGCCTGCTCCGGGTATAAGCAGGGATGTAAAGTGACATTTCCGAAGCGACTGGCAGGCAAAACGCTGACCGAAAACATGATCAAAACGCTTTGTGAGAAGAAGCAGACGAAAGTGCTGAAAGGGTTCAAGAGCAAGAACAAGAAACAATTCAGTACCGCTTTGAAGCTCGATGAGGAGTACAATATCAAATTCGATTTTGAGAAAAAGTAGGCAAACGCCACAGTTCTTTAAGTTTAAGCAAAGAGCTGTGGTGTTTTTTTATAGGATTCTAGTACAATAGAGACAAACCTCAATAAGGAGAGCGACCGATGAATTTCAAAAAAGTGACGGAAGCTTCATACCTGACAGCCGACAAAGCTTCAACCTACCGCGCGATTTTGCGCTACTTCTATATGCAGCACGAGCGGATGCGCGAATTTTTGTATCCGGATGATATCCTTCGTCATCTAAAGGAGCAGGGGGAATTCACCGATTATACGTCAGAACAACTCCAGGCCGATCTGGATCAGCTGGTGAAATGGGGCAATATCATAGCCCGTCAGGAAGCCGGAAAGGTGAGGACGGTGGATGAATTCAAGAAAAAACGCTTCCGTTATCAGAGCACGCCTTATACGGTGGAGTTCGAACGGATGCTTGTCGAGATGGAAGGACTCGGCGAAACCTTCGGCGGGTCCCTTGAGAAAACACAGTTTGAACGTCTGCAGCAGGCGCTCGAAAAAGTGGAAGAGGCGCTCGGGGAAAATGTAAAAGAAGAAGAATGTTCCCAGCGTCTTGATGACGTGATGACGTATTTCCGGGCGATTACGAAAAATACAGCCGATTATCTCGCTTATTTGAACAGCGAAAGAGCGGAGGAGAAAATGCAGACGGAAGCCTTCCTCGCGTATAAAGAACAGTTCACGACGTATTTGCGGGATTTCATCGTCGGGATGCAACAGACGTCTTCCATCATTCAGTCTTTGCTGAAGCGGATGTCTGTGGATGATCTCACCCTTTTTTTCCAGAAGGCGGCCGATCATAAGACGAAAGCGTTCCGGTTCGAGGAGCAGGATACGGAAGCTGCGAAGAAAGAAAATGAAGAGAAGTGGGAGTCCCTGAAAGTCTGGTTTCTCGGGGATGCGCTTCATCAGAGTGAATATGAGCTGCTTGAAGAGAGGACGAATGAATCGATCCGCCGGATTACGCGTGTCATGCAGAGACTGAGCGAGCGGCATCAGCATTTTCACAGCAGAAAGAAAGATTATCTTCATCTGGCAAAATGGTTCGATTCCCTCGAAAACATCGGAGACGCGCACCATCTGTCTGCGGTGGCATTCGGCGTCTTCCATACGAAACATCTTCATACGGATCACGTACCGACGGATGATATTTATACAGATGTATGGGAAGAAGAAGCGATGAGCCACCATACTAAACCCAGAATTCCTGGGAATACTGAACGGACAAAAGCGGGAGCGGTCACTGACTTCACAAAAGAAAAAGACCAGGTTCGAAAGGAAGAAGAAGAGAGACGGAAGCGTGAGAAGGAAATGATCGAGACGTATATCCATGATAACTGTATCGATACCTCGGAAGTCCGGGAAGTGGAAGCCTATATCCGGAAATTATTCCTCTCCTGGATCGGCAGGGCGATGTCGAAAAAGGACCGGACGATCAAGACGAATATGGGAGAACGTGTGAAAGTGGAAATAAATAGGGCGAAGAAGACGGAACTGTGGGCGGAAGATGGAGTTATGCATATGCCTACATGTACTTTTCATTTCATCGATCGTCCGGTAGTCCGCGGGGAAGGAGGAGTGCCTCATGGAGCAGAAAGCATTCAATGATAAAGCGACGGAAGCTCTGATGATTCTGTTCGAAAATTTCTGGGTGCTGAGAAGAGATGCCCCGGAGACGTATCAGATGATCCGGGAGAACGAATACGAATTGAAACGGTACGTCATGGATAAATTCGGTTTTGATCTGATCGTGCATCAGCACTTCATCAAACTTGAAAAGATTCCTGTCGAATCGAAAGTGTGGATGGGGATGGAGGAGTTCAGGGAACCGATGGATTATGCGCTGTTCTGTTGCGGACTGGCCTTTACGGAAAGTCGTACGGTGGATGATCAATTTCTCCTTTCCCATATTTGTGAGGAGATCAAGGAATTGTATCCAGGGGAACGGGATCTTGACTGGACGATTTACACACATCGTAAATCTTTGATCCGTGTGATGCATAAACTTGTCGATCTCGGCATTCTGAAGGTCGTCGACGGGGAAATAGATGAATTCCACAAAGATGAGGAGCACGAAGTACTGTATGAAGTGACTGTCTATGCCAGATATTTCATGCGTACCTATCCGGAGCAATTGTCCGTTTATTCGACGAGCGACGAGATCCTCGAAAGTGAATGGAAACGCCAGGTACAGGATGCGAGGCGGAAACGGGTATATCGCAAACTTTTCTTTTCGCCGGTCGTTTACAGGAAAGAGAAGGAAGACCCTGACTTTTTGTACATTCGTAATTTCAGAAGCAGACTTTCGGATGACATCGAAGCACATAGTCCCTATCGCCTGGAAGTGTTCAAAAACGCAGCGATGCTCGTTATGGATGAGCGGCGTCAGCTTCATACGTTATTTCCTGATCAGAAGGGTGTATCGAGCGTTCTTTTACATATGTCGAAAATACTAAGGGGAAATCTTGAGGCTTATGAGCGGAATGAAATCGGAGAGGTGCACATGACTTCCCTGGAACTGGAAGAACTGGTTCGGCGGGTTCAGGAAGAAGCGGGGTCCGGTTTCAGCAAAACTTTACGCGAGTCGACTTTATCAGGGCTCGTGACGACGGTGACAGAGGCGATGGAAGAATGGGAATTCGGCTACAGCGAAGGCAGCGATTTTGTCATTCAGCCCGGATTCGGACGACTGATTGGTCACTATTCCAAAGAGGATAGGGAAAAAATGGATGAAAAGGAGAATACGAATGGCTGAAAAAATGAATAAATGGAAAATGCGCCGCGCCGGACTGTTGAATTTCTGGTATTACGATTATGAAGTGTTCGATTTCTCCGATGGAAAACTATTGTTGAGGGGCAGCAATGGTTCCGGGAAATCAGTGACGATGCAAAGTTTCTTACCGGTATTGCTCGACGGAAAGAAAACACCGGATAGACTCGATCCATTCGGATCCAAAGCGAGACGTATGGAAGATTACCTTCTCGGTGAAAAAGAAGTCGTGGATAGAGATGAGCGTACCGGTTATCTGTTCATCGAGTACGAGCGTGAAGATACAGGACAATACATTACGACGGGAATCGGGCTGCAGGCGAAACGGCAGAAGCCGCTGAAATCATGGGGCTTCGCTATCACAGACAACCGACGGATCGGGGAGGACTTTGAACTTTTCAAAATGGAAAAAGGGGAAAAGATCCCCTTGTCCCGAATCGAACTCGAAAATCGTATCGGTGGCGGTGGGGAAGTCGTGCAGACGAACCGGGAATACATGGCGCTTGTGAATAAGCATGTTTTCGGGTTTGAGACGCTCGAAGCTTATGAAGATCTGATCAAATTACTTATACAACTGAGAAGCCCGAAGCTTTCGAAGGATTTTCGTCCTACCGTTATCTATGAAATTCTGGAAGCTGCTCTGCCGCCGCTGACAGATGAAGACCTGCGTCATTTGTCCGACACGATCGAGCATATGGATGAGACGAGGCAACACATCGAGCAGGTGGACCGCCATATCGATGCACTAGGAAAGATAAATGCTGTGTACAGCCGTTACAACGAGCATCGATTGCGCCATCATGCATGGAAGTGGGAAGAAGCGCGTCAGCGTGTGACGGACGATGAACAGGAATTGGAGAACAATCAGCAGAAGAAACTGGGGACAGAACAGACGCTTCAGGAGCTTATCGATGAGAAAGAACAAGCGGATAGACGGACGGAAGTACTGACAAATCAGGAAGAAAGCTTGCGCTCGCATGATGTCTGGCGTCTTGAAAGAGAGAAGAATGAGACGAAAGATGAGCTGGATAAGAATCAGCGTCAGCTCCAGTCCAAAGAGGAACGCCTGACAGAGAAAAAACGGGACGAACGGAAACTGCAGGCAGACTTGGATCAGAAAGAAGCGGACGAACAGGAGCAAGAGAAAGATATAGAAGATGCGCTCATGAATCTCGGGAATGATGCTGCCGAAGCCTCCTTCTTTCACCATGAATTCAATGCCCGGGACTTCGACAGACTTGGCAGTGAAGCATTTGATACGTGGAAGAAGCAGACGACGCAGCATGTGACGACCTTGCGTGAACTCGAAGATCGTTTGGAAAAACTTGAACGGTTAAAAGAGAAACGGGCGGAAAAAGAACGTGAATACAGTGAAATTGAACGTGTCCGCGACGAAAAAACAGCGGATGAGAAAGAATGGCAGCGTACTTTCGATGAAGATAAACAGAAGAAGCTTGAAGGTATTTTTACGTGGCTGAAAGATGTTCCGTGGAACGTTGGAGACGAGGTGGTCCAGGAAACATCAAGAAGAATCTACTCTTTATACGAACCTGTGACGTACCGGGATATTTCAGTACCATTCCAAGCAGAACACGAAGCATATACGAGCAATCTGCAGGCAGAGAAATTGCAGGAAGAACATCTCGAGTCGCTTGTGGAAAAAGAGCTGATCGAAACCAAAGATGAGCTCGCTTCCTGGAAGATGAAGCGGGCTCCTGTACCCGAACGGCCGGATGCAACGTCCAGAGCTAGAGAAACGTTTGCGCGAGGGTCTATTCTCCCTTTCTATGAAGCGGTCGAATTCCGGGGGGATGTGGATAGGGAGACGAGAAACCGGATCGAGGCAGCTCTTCTCGAAACAGGTCTCCTTGATGCACTCATAACGGAGGATAAAACGGATATCAGCCATGACCGCATCATCATTCCGCAGCCGAAAACGATGGCTCATACTCTGGAAGAATATTTGCAGGCGGATGTTCCGGATCAGACGGTGAGTGAAAAAGCAGTATATGATGTACTCGCGAGTATCGAGGTCGGAGAAGGGGCGTCATCTGTCCAGACAGACGGAAGCTATCGTCTTGATATATTGAAAGGGCATGCCGTTCCTCAGGGAGAAGCGAAGTTCATCGGGCGCTCTGCGCGGGAGCGGTACAGAAAAGAAAAGATAGAAGAACTTCAGGAACAGATTCAATTCCTGGAAGGCCAAGTGTCGGAACATAGAAAAAGAGCGGATGAACTTATCCGGAAAATGAAAGAGTCTTCGGAATCGATGGAACGATTTCCGAATGACGAGGACCTTCGTGTAATCTATCAGAATATGACGGATGTCCGCCGTGATATCGCCCGTCTTCTTCAGAATATGAAAGAGAAAGATGCAGAACGTAAAGAACTCTCGCGTGAGTTCCGTTCCATGAATCAGCAACTGGAAGAAGATACAAGAGAATTTAAGTTGGAGCGCTCCCGGGAATCTTACAAAGAGGCGCTTCAAGTCATGCACCGTTACCGCGAGGAACTATCAGAACTCGAACTGATCCATCAGAAATATATCCATATCAGGAAAGAACAGGACTCCTTGCGTGTGCGCATTAAGGAGCGCCAGGAAGAAACGGATGAAGTGCAGGGGGAAATCAACATTCTCGAGGACCAGATTCAAAAGCGGAAATGGACACTCGATGCTATCGAGGAACAGCTCCGCCAGCAGGGGGCTGAAGAAATCCGTAGGAACATCGAACGTGTGCAGGTAGAACAACGGGAGGTGAAAGAAAAGCTGGGCAGGCTGCAAAACAAAATACCTGTCGAGCAAGTGAATCTCGATCAATTTGAAAGGAGGGTGAAAAATCTCACCCGTGTTCTTCAGTTCCATACGTTCATAAGGGAGCAATGGCGACGTCTGTTCGTGTGGGAGCGCGAGTTCGGGTTTGTTGAAGTGGATGATTCGCTGGAGGATGAAGAACTTGCAGCCGAACTCTCATCTGGATACGAAGAGCATAAGCGGGAATCCCAGCTTCTCGAGCAAGTAACGAAAAAATTCCATGAAGTCAACCAGGATTTGGTGGAATATCAGCTACAGCAGTACCCGAATCACCTCGCTTCCGAGTCGTTCCAGCAAGAGATGACGAATGAAGAGAGTCTCCTGTACAAGGAGTGGGAGAACGCAGCATGGAGGAACTTCGTCGAATTGAACTATGATGGGCGACAGGTTTCCCCGATGATAGCAGAAGAAAAACAGCGGGAGATCCGTGAACACCAGAGCCAGATGCTCGATGAACAGGACCGCGAATTATACGAGGAGATTCTGTTCAAATCGGTGGGCAACAAACTGAAAAGCCGGATCCGCCGGGCGAAACAGTGGACGGAGAAAATGAACAGCCTGATGGAATCCCGGAATTCCTCCTCCGGTCTGAAATTTTCGATCAGATGGAAACCGCGTACCGCCGACCGGGATGAAGAACTGGATACAAAAGAACTCGTCGAACTCCTCAATCGTAAACAAGAAATCATGAAAGAAGAGGACTTTGACCGTATGGTCTCCCATTTCCGGTCCCGGATCGACCAGGCGAAAGAACAGATGTATGAAAGAGGAGAAGGCCAGACGCTGCTTCAGGTGCTTAAAGAAGTGCTCGATTATCGGAAGTGGTTCTCATTCGTTCTGTCTTACAGTCGCCCATCCGAGCCCAAGCGTGAGCTTACCAATAATGCTTTTTATAAATTCAGTGGTGGAGAGAAAGCGATGGCGATGTACATCCCGCTATTCGCAGCCGCCTATTCCCGTTATCAGGAAGCTTCCAATACTGCTCCTTATATCATATCACTCGATGAAGCATTTGCAGGAGTCGATGAGAACAATATACGTGAAATGTTCGAGATCGTTGAGGAACTCGGCTTTGATTATATTATGAACTCTCAAGTGTTGTGGGGAGATTATGATACAGTACGGAATCTTGCGGTGAGTGAACTGATTCGTCCGCTTAATGCGGGATTCGTTGCTGTTATGAACTACGAGTGGAACGGACAGGTGCTAGAAAATAGGGAAAAGGGAGCGGATGGTGATGGATAAACGAACGGAAGCTGTCGCGTTTTTCCGTTCGGAACCGTTTCTCCGGCTTTTCACGGATTTCCGGAATAAGTATGAATCGCTTGGAAGAATCGGGGGCAGTGTTTCTTTGAAAACTTACGAAGAAGCGGAAATCATCGCAGTGGCCGAATTTTTAGGTAAACCTCCTGAGAAGATGCGTCACAAGCGAGTATCTTTGGAAGCTTTCGAGAAACGTCTGGCTGTCACGAAATTCGAAGAACTGACGCTTTTTGAAATCCTGCAATCTTACTTCGGAGAGCGGATCGTATCGAAAAAAGAACAGGTTGCCGGAGAAGCACAACGGCTTTCCAGCCTTTTTGCGACGATTGAAGAGCGATATCCTGAGCTGTCGTTCTGGGTAAGCGTGTTGAGGGAAAAACCACCTTCCACTTATCTGTTCTTCCCATGGATGGAAGAGGAAGAACATTTTCTCGAACTGATGCAGCAGCTGAACCTTGCTTTCTGTCGAAGACCCGACCCAGGGGACGGAGAGCGTCTTCCGAAATTCAGTCAGAGGATCACCGGAGACCCCCACGCTTTCGATACAGAGAAAAAGCTCGGGAAATTGTGGATTCATCTACTGAGTACAGCCGAAGGGATTCCTGTGCCGCGATCGACGGAAGGGATTGCGGAGTTGATGGAGACTTACGGGGTTCTTCGTGATGATCTTATGAACTACGTAACGTGTGCCAACCTTTTGGCGGAAGAAGAAGGAAATCTCCATCCGGTGTGGTGGGAGGCGTATCGAAAGAATCTTGCGAGGAACGTAACGCTGAGGGAACTCGTTTCCATCGACAGGATTTATCCGGCAGAAACAAAAGAAGTGTTCGTTGTGGAGAATTCCGGTGTCTGTTCCATGATTCTTGATGAAGCTCCAACCGTACCTATCGTGGCGACCCAGGGTCAGGTGAAACTTTCGACTTGGAAATTGCTTGATTCATTAGTGGAAAACGGTGCGATACTGAAATACTCGGGTGATTTTGACCCGGAAGGTCTGAAAATGGCGGATTTGATCAAAAAAAGATATGAAGGTAATGCCGTGCTATGGCATATGTCCCTGAAGGATTATGAAAAGTCCGTAACGGATGTGGTCCTTCCGGAGGCAAGGCTTAAAAAGCTTGACACGCTTGAGACACTTGAGCTTATAGAAGTCGCAAAAGTGATGAGGAAAAAAGGGAAATCAGGTTATCAGGAAGCGCTTGTCGAAGAGATGATTCGGGAAATGAAAAGCGTTTAATCATAATAAAATAAAAAATAAGAGACCAGCCCCCTAAAACTATGGAGGCTGGTTTTTCAATTCATGATTTCCGACCCCTGCAAAAGTTCCGGTTTCGCCCCGAGCGTAAGGAGAAATATTTTGGAATCATTGATGTCTTCATACTTCACCAGAATATTTTTCAGGTAATCGATATCAGTATGCTCTTTCAGTTGCTGCACCTCTTGATGATACAACCGGAGAATGGAGCCTCGCAGAAACTTCGGCTCGTATCGCGGAAGGTTCTCATCCATTATCAGCGAACCCATATATCCATATTTCAACTGGAGCTGCCTGGTCAGGCTGACGACATGGATCAACTGGTCATTCAACTCCGGTTTTTGCTGTTTCATCACTTCCAATTCGTTTTTCACTTCATACAGCTGGTTCAATCCTGCAACGTTGTGCTTCATTTTGCTTCGACTCCTTTTTCCCACGGTTTTTCAAGACCGATGATCTCTGTCAGTTCTTTGCTATGCTGCTTTCTCGTGCGGCGGCGTTCCGCACGTTCTTTGCCGGATTCGTACAAGAATTTCTCTTCTTCTGTCTCGGGCACGAGCTGAGGGACGGATATAGGTTTTTTATTTTCATCCAGGGCGACGAATGTCAGAAATGCGGTCGCTGCCATACGACGTTCCCCGGTAATCATGTCTTCGGCAATCACTTTGCAGAAAATCTCCATCGATTTATTTCCAGTATAAGAAACGAACGATTCCACGCATACGGAGTCCGACTGGTGGATAGGGTGCAGAAAGTCGATGGAATCGGTCGAGGCGGTCACACATTCTTTCGTCCGTGCATACCTGCGTGCCGACAGTGTTGCATTATTGTCGAGCTTTTTCATAAGGACACCACCGAACAGGGTGTTGTAGTTGTTGAGGTCATTGATCATTACCTGATCTGTATTGACGATGAGACTTTCTCTCGGGAATTTTGTTTCATTCATTTTCTAGTCCTTCTTTCTTCTGAGGTTTTCCAAGCTTTCAATAACCCAAGTGTACGCCTCGCAGAAGCGGAATGTGAAATGGAGAGTTATCATTACAAAGATAGACATCATCTATGAAAATGGTTTCAATCATGCCTGATAGGAATAATTTTTAGAAGTGGGTATAAAAAAACACCTCTTAATCCGAGGTGTTTTCGAGCAGCCGCTCCTGGGTGAAACGGAGCCACTCTCTTGTCGCGTAGGATAAATAATGATTTTTCCCCCAGATGATTGCCACATCCCATTCGATGACGGGGTTCCTCACTTTCAACAATCGCACATCTTCTTTCAGCAATTTCGCTACACTCCAAGGAAGGACGGAGATACCGAGGCCGGAAGTGATCATTTTACCGATGAAATCCCACTGGGAAGTTTCGGATACGGTTTTCGGGGAAAATCCAGCCTTTCTGCAAGCGTCATGAATCCGTTCGTGCAGCGCAAAGTCTTTATGGAACATGATGAAAAGTTCTTCTTCCAGTTCCTTCATATCGATACGCTTCCGGGAGGCCAGTTGATGGGAAGGAGGGACGACCACCCGCAATTCTTCCTGGAGAAAAGAAAAGTGGTTGAACTCTTCCTCTTCAGTCGGAAGGACGGCGATGCCTACGTCCAGGTTTTCCTGCAGGATATCCTCTTCGATTTTTCTCGTACCGTTTTCAATCAGTTCAAAGGTTATATGCGGGTAAAGCTGATGGAATTCCCCCAGAATATGTATGAACGCCTCGGCATCCAATATAGGAGGGAGCCCGATTCTGATGTGTCCTTTCTGAAGACCAATCAAATCGTCGAGTTCTGTTTTCAGGTTCTCCGAAGCTTTCACGATCGTCTCCGCCTTGTCAGCAATCGCACGACCCGCGTCTGTAAGGACTAATTTTTTCCGGGAGCGGTCGAACAGTTCCACGCCCAGTTCTTCTTCAAGATTTTTGATCATTTTGCTGATGGTGGGCTGGGTGACGAAGAGATGATCCGCCGCACGCGTGAAGCTTTCGAATCTTGAGACTTCGATGAAATATGTGAGATGTCTGATATCGATAAAGTTCACCTGATTTCTTGTAGGAGTAGGGAAATGAAAATACCCTGTGCAATTGTATCATAGCTCTTTCACCACAAAGTTTTAATCCGTTTATTCATAAGGATACTCTGAAAATAAACATTGAGGGAGCAACTTTTATGTATCGAGGGAAGCATAAATGAGAAGGAACGTCTCTGTTAAAGTTTAATGTTGATATTTATAGAAAAACACACCCCTATCTTCATGGAAGTTTTGTTGATTTTAATTATCTTAGTGAACCGAAATCTTAATTAACCATGCACGATAGTCTTTTTTTCTACTTAAAATTTCTATTGCTCTTTCGTAAACATCACCTTTATAAAATAGGCTAAGATTAGAGTGAAAAAACCTATGCTCAAGCATATTGCACCAAAAACCATAAAGGCATTTATATAACCTTCAGCTCGAATAAGGAACATATCTCTGTTCGTTCCACCTTCATTCATTAGCCAATCGTCAGCTCTATAAATGCCAAGGTTAGAACTGAAAATCAAAAGTATAAATCCCATTACAGATAGGACTGTCCCAATAGTTACAAACCGTAAAAAATTATCTTTTGTCACTTAACTCACCCTTTCGAATGAAGATGTCTCTCTGTCGCTATATTTCTACTGTTAATGGAAGAGAGACTTTGTTTACATTATAAAACTGGATAATCTCAACCTAATATAGGATTCTAGATTTGGAATCAGATTTCCTTTTATCAAGAGTTCATTTTTTGTCACTTCATTGCTCTGATGGTGAAAACTCTCTCACGCTCATCGCCCATTAATGGAAGGAATCGAAGACAAATAAGCCCCAGAACAAAAACTGTTCGGGGGCTTATTCGTACGATCAGCTATTGCCCAGATTCCTGTTTGATGGAAGATGAAAGTTTCGCATCAGGATGGAAGAAGAGATTAGTCCTCTATAAAAAGGGAATATAAAGAGTGAGAGGAGGTGTGAGTCATGTGGTGGCTACTGGGCGGAATGGCGATTCTTGGTGGGCTGATTACGCTTTCTGCGATTTTTGATAAGAAAACGAAGGAAGATTCGTACAGTCGTTATGATGACGAGGAAACGGTGGAGGAATTCTACCGGGACCATGGTGCTGTCAGTAAAGCGCAAAACCCAAAGTATACAAAATATTTCTGATTTCATTACCGATATGTAATCAACTGCATATCGGATTATTTTTTATCTGGGGAAGGGAGTACGTGACTTATTTCAGGCTGAGTGAGCACAAAACAAAACCGCCTCATCCAAATGGAGGAGACGGTTTAACTACTTAGACACCGACTTTACCTTTTTTGCGCGCTTTCTCTTTTTCAATCTGCTTACTTCTCAGCTGACCGCAGGCAGCGTCAATGTCTGTACCGTGCTCAGTACGGACACCACATTTGATGCCGCGGTCCATAAGTGTTTCATAGAAGTTCAGGATCGCATCTTTCTCACTACGCTCATATGGATTGTCCGCAACCGGGTTGTACGGAATCAGGTTCACATAGGATAAATGTTTCTTATCCATCAATAAGTCCGCGAGTTGATGCGCTTCCTTGACGTGGTCGTTTACGTCTTTCAGAAGAATATACTCGAACGTAATCCGCCGGTTCGTCTTCTCGAGATAGTAGTCGATGGCCGGCATCAGTTTCTCGAGTGGATAGGCGCGGTTGATTTTCATGATCTGGGTTCTCAGTTCATTGGTTGGTGCGTGGATGGAGAGAGCCAGGTTGATCTGGATACCTTCATCCGCAAATTCATACATCTTCGGTGCGATACCGCTGGTGGACACCGTGATATGGCGAGCACCGATGGAAAGTCCTTTTTTGTCGTTGACGACGTTCAAGAAGTCGATCAGGTTTTCGTAGTTGTCGAATGGCTCGCCGATTCCCATCACTACGATGTGGCTGACACGCTCTTCTTTTTGCTTCTGATCGAGATCCTGCTGGACCTTCATGATCTGTTCGACGATTTCCCCGCCGGATAGATCCCGATGCTTCTTCAGGACCCCGCTCGCGCAGAAGGAACAGCCGATGTTGCAGCCGACCTGTGTCGTCACGCAGACGGAAAGTCCGTAATTGAAACGCATCAACACCGTTTCGATTATGTTTCCGTCGTGCAGTTTGAATAGGTATTTGACAGTACCGTCCTCGGATTCCTGTTTGATCTCTTCAGACAACGTTTCAATGGTAAAGTTCTCCTTAAGCACATCTATACAGGATTGGTTCACGTTTTTCATGTCGCTGAAATCCGTTACACGTTTCTGGTAGATCCAGTCCCACACCTGTTTGGAACGGAACTTTTTCTCACCGTGTTCCACAAGCCAATCCGTCAGCTGCTCGAACGTTAGTCCATAAATGGATGTTTTCATATATACGCTCCTCATTCTCAAAAATTCACTATTCTTATACTAAGGGATGAATAGATCGCATACAAGATTTTTGTTTATAATTATAACATAGGGATGTAAGTGATATCTTTCCTTCATTATTATATAATCGAATAGCTTGTTGTTACCGTTTATGAAATAAAAAATGTGATAAAATAAAATAGGAGTTACTTCCAATCCAAGGAATGGCGGAGGATAGAAAATGATGTATTTTTACATAGCTGTTTTCGGTTTTATAGGTGCTACTCTCCGTTACATGACGGGAGAGCTTTTTTTTCGTCCGGAAGCGGTCTTCCCTTTTTCTACACTGACGGTGAATTTAATCGGAACGTTTCTGCTATCGTGGTTCACTTTTCGTGCCCCTGTTTTGTCCGAACAGATGAGGAAGGCGATCGGAACCGGTCTGCTCGGTTCGTTCACCACGTTCTCCATGATCAGTGTGGAAACAGTGAGTATGATTGAAACAGAGGTCTATCTTGCCGCTCTGCTATACATAAGCTTAACTATCTTCGGTGGGCTGAGTGCTTCGTTTCTCGGATTTCGCCTCGGAGAAAGGGGGAGGGAGTGATGACGTTCCTCTCTATAGTCCTCGTCGGCTGCGGCGGGGCGGTAGGCGCGGTATTGCGATTTTATTTCAGCACGAAGTGGAACAAAGAGTCCTTGCCTCTTGGCACACTGGCAGTGAATCTGGTGGGGAGTATGGTGCTCGGTGTTCTGATCGGCGTCGCTGTTCCAGATCGGTGGCTACTCTTCGCAGGAACAGGACTGATGGGGGCCCTGACCACTTTTTCGACGTTTCAGCTCGAAGGATGGAACATGCTGACGGATAGAAAGAGAAAGCGGTATTTTTTATATCAGGGTCTTAGTTATGCAGGTGGAATCGCTTTGGCGTTTGCCGGGTTCCTTATCGGGAATATTCTTTCGTGAAGGGACCATTGCTTTTCTTTTCACTGTTTATTATTTAAGGTATAGTAAAAGAGGGAAAGAAAATCCGCTTGTTTTGATACATAGAGGTACAGGATTTTTGAATGCTCGAAGGTGAATTTTAGGTTAGACATTTGAAGGAGGAAGCGTTTTGATCATTGCGATTATCGCACTCATTTTTGTGTCGCTGTTCTTTTCAGGGAGCGAGACAGCTCTGACAGCGACGAACAAAATGCGCCTGCAGACCCAGGCGGATAACGGCAACCGGCGTGCCGATAAATTACTGAAACTCGTAGCGAAACCGAGTGAGTTCATCACTACGATATTAATAGGAAACAACGTAGCAAACATATTGTTGCCGACACTTGTAACGACCCTGGCCATTCAATATGGCTTCAGTGTCGGTCTGGCATCGGCGATTTTGACGATCGTCATCATTCTATTTGCGGAAGTGATACCGAAATCGGTGGCTGCGACGTTCCCGGACAGGATCGCGCTCGTCGTTTTTCCGGTCATCCGATTTTTCGTATTTCTTTTCAAACCACTTACTCTCGTTTTGAACTGGTTCACGAATAAACTCAATATTTATTTATCGAGGGGACAGCCGGAAAATGTGAAAGTATCGAAAGAAGAACTGCGGACGATGGTGGATGTCGCTGATTCCGAGGGTCAGTTCCACACCGAAGAATCTTACCGGATCAAGGGCGTCCTCGATTTTTATAACCTGAACGTCAAAGATGTCATGAAAACACCGCGAGTGGATCTGATTGCCTTGGATAAGGATGCAACGTTCGAGGAAGTGCGCGACGAAGTCGTCAACAACCCGTATACCAGGTACCCCGTCTATGATGAGGATATCGATAACATTGTTGCCGTCTTCCACTCCAAGTTCCTGTTATCCTGGTACGAACACCCGGAGCGGCCTTTTTCCGATTATTATGATCCGGAACCGCTTCTCGTGTATGAATTCCAGTCGATGGAGTTCGCTTTCAAAAAGATGACGATGAGTAAAAAGCATTTGGCGATCGTCCTCGATGAGTACGGTGGTACAGAAGGCATTCTTACTCACGAAGATGCCATTGAAGCGATGATCGGGCTTGAAATCGAAGACGAATGGGACGATGGCAGTGATCCGCTTGTCGAAAGTCTCACGGAAGATGAAATCGTCTGTGATGGTAAAATCACTCTCAGTCGTTTGAACAGTATATTCGATACGGATATTCCGGAAGAAGAAGACGTCCTTGCAGGATATATTCTGAGAGAATGCAATGATTTCCCTGAACACGGAGAAGTGATCGAACGAGACGGTCTTGAATTCCATGTCCTGGGTATAGAAGGACGGATGATCAGGCGTGTCCATATCAAGAAACTTCCCCGGGAGGAAGAATAAGTGCTGGCGGTGCTCGGTGTCGTCGCCGTCGTTGTATTTCATATCACTATCAGTGAATGGCTTTTCAAGCGGAAGTGGGGCATTGAACCGGACAAGTCGGGCCTTCTGTGGGCAGGAAGGGATAAGCGCTTTGTAGCGGCTGAGGTCCTGATTCTCCTTACAGCATTTTTATACCTTTTCCTCAATAGAGGGGTGGGTGACACTTTTTTTGTCGTGCCGCTGCTCCTGATGGGATATTTCCTGATTCAGGCTTTTGAAGCGAAGAAACGGAAGCCGGAGGACCGCGGGTATTACTACGACCTTCTTGCTGTGCTGTCTCTTTTTCTCATGGCGCTATTTACCTTGATGGGAGGGTTATAGGACGTTATGAACAATGAGGAGAGAATTCTTGAAGAGTTGAAAGAAACGAACCGTCTGTTAAAAGAACAAAAGGAAGAAGTGTCTCCTTTTCAGCCCGTGATGGACATGATAAAGCATCTGTTCATTGGGGCGCTGATCGTCGGGCCGATTCTGGCGATTATAATCGTTCTTTTCCAACTTATCGGACACTGGATATAGGAGAGTGGAAACTTGACGGAAAAAGAGAAGATGCTGAGAGGGGGCATGTATGACCCTTCTGATAAAGAACTTATGTACTTGAGAAAACGGGCAAGGGAACAAACACATCGCATCAATACTGAAGCCGATGGAGCCCGGCGTACGGAACTGGTGAAAGATCTGTTCGGCTCCAGGGAATCCTTGTACATAGAACCCAGTTTCCGCTGTGATTACGGAGAGAATATCCATGTGGGAACAGATTTTTTCATGAATTTCGATTGTGTCTTTCTGGATGTCTGTGAGATCCGCTTCGGTGACCGTTGTCAGGTTGCTCCGGGTGTTCACATTTATACAGCGACGCATCCCCTTGATGCCAAAGATCGTGCGAGTGGAAAAGAATTCGGGAAACCGGTCAGCGTCGGGGATGATGTCTGGATCGGCGGCGGAGCTATCATCAATCCGGGTGTGAGCATCGGAGACCGGGCCGTGATCGCATCAGGCGCTGTCGTCACGAAAGATGTTCCGGCGGACACGGTCGTCGGAGGAAATCCGGCTCGTATAATCAGAAATATATGGCAGACGTAGGCAGAGATGAATAATTCTCTGCCTTTTTTGATGGAAGAAAACCCCTTGAAATTTTTCAGAATTTTTTATGAATTACATTGAACTTTACGTAAACGTCAATGTTAAAATAGAAGTAGCAAGGGGGTGAGAACCCGGTGAAGACGATCCAGGAAACCGCTGAAACTTTCGAAGTGTCCACCAGGACATTGCGGTACTATGAAGAAATCGGTCTGCTTGAGCCCGATCGCTCTTCCGGAAATCAGCGGAAGTATTCGAAAGCGGATGAAACAAGGCTGAAACTTATTTTACGCGGCAAGAAATACGGCTTCTCCCTGGACGAGATTCGTGAAATGGTTTTGCTTTTCGATGAGGACCGCAGCGGAAAGAAGCAGCTGGAACGGACAATCGAATACGGGGAAGCAAGGGTCCGTGAAATCGAAGCATCGATTAAAGAGTTCCAGGCGTTGAAACAGGAAATGGAAGACCTTCTAGAAGGATTCAAACAAAAATTGAAGGAGGAAAAAGAATGAACATGTCAGCGTTACTCGCCAGAAATTCACGTAAATACCCTAACCAGGAAGCGATTGTCTGTCAGGATACACGGTTGACGTACCGGGAACTCAACTCACTCGTCAACAAATTTGCAAGCGCTATCAGAAAGAAGGAAATCCATGCGGAGGACCGGGTAGCTCTCTTTCTTCCGAACGTACCGGAGTTCGCGATCGCTTATCTTGCTGTGCAGCGGATCGGGGCTATCGTCGTTCCGATTAATGTGAAACTCTCTCCGGAAGAGCTTCAACACATACTTTCCGACAGCGGGGCACGGGCACTCATCGCGCATGAACTTCTGTTCGATACGGTCAAACAGCTGGATAGCCCGGTTTCCAAAATCAAAACCGGAGAAGCGACAGGGGAGTGGATGTCGTTCTGGACGATGCTCGAAAAGGAAAGAGGGACACCGATCGAGTGCTATTTACGAGAGGATGATCTGTCGACGATCCTGTATACGTCGGGGACGACCGGTAAACCGAAAGGCGTGCTGTTTTCCTATCGCAGCATTCTGGAAGTCGCGACGATGATCAATATCGAAATGGAAGTGAAACCGGAGAGCCGAATTCTTCTCAGCATGCCGCTCAGTCATTCCGCGCCGTTGCATCTATTTTTCGTAGCGGGACTGATGACGGGTTCAACGCTTGTGCTCACCCCGACCTTCACCCCGGACTTGTTCCTCGACACGATTGAAAAAGAAAGAACGACCCACTTCTTCGGAGCACCGGTCGCTTACTTGACGACGATGCAAATGGCCGACCCTTCTGCACGGGATCTGTCTTCGATGAAATGGTGGGTCTATGGCGGAGCTCCTTTATCCGCTAAAGAAGTACACGCTATGAAACAAGCCTTCCCGAGCGGACGATTCGTCTGTGTCTATGGCCTGACTGAAGCCGGACCGAGCGGCACACTTTTATTCGATGAAGAACACACGGAGAAAGCCGGGAGTATCGGCAGAAGAGCTGCCTGGGGAACGGAGATACGTCTGATCGACGATGTCGGTGAAATTGTACCTCAGGGTGATGTCGGTGAAATAGCTCTGCGCGGAGAGGGGAATATGCGTGAGTATTTCCGTAAATCCCACGAAACGGAAGCTGTATACGCAGGGGAATGGCTAAGGACGGGAGATCTCGCGATGCAGGACGAAGACGGCTATTACTGGGTGGTCGACAGGAAGAAAGATATGATCATCTCCGGTGGCGTGAATATTTATCCGAAGGAAATCGAAAATGTCATGCTAGAAATAGAGGGTATCCGTGAAGTGGCGGTGATCGGCGTGCCTCATCCCGAATGGGGAGAAACGGTGAAAGCCGTGTATGCCGGAGATGTGGATGATACGGAAATCCGGAGCACCCTGGAAAAACGTCTCGCTTCCTATAAAGTGCCACGAATTTATGAACAGGTGGAAGAACTGCCGCGGAACGCTTCCGGGAAGATTCTGAAGCAGTCACTCAAGGGGGCTCATGCATGAAGGTACTTCAGGAAAAGATCAGGCAGGAGAACTTTTACGAAGAAGATGAATTTCTGCAGCGACTCCTGAAACAGTATATGGATACCGAGCTCTTCAGTTATGCGGATAAACAACTGAAGAATTTCGGACAACGGGCGGCAGGACCGATTGATGAAAGAGCCAGACACACAGACCGTGATGGCCAACCGAGACTGGAGCAATACAATAAATTCGGGGAAGAGGTCTCGCGGGTCTGGGTGAACGAAGGGTACAGACAGACGGTGAAGGAAACGTATGAAACCGGAATCGTCGGGTATGTGCATAAGGATATTCCCGAGATCGCCAGAAAGGGCAGCTATACGTACAGCTTCGCGCAAGGATACGTTCTTTCCCAGGCGGAGCCCGGGTTCTACTGTCCGGTAACGTTGACGATGGCTACGGCGTACCTCCTCGATCATTACGCCGATGAAGACTTGAAGGAGGCGTTTCTCCCGCATGTTCTCGCTACCGGTGATACGGAGCTTTATGAAGGGGCGACTTTTTTGACGGAACGACAGGGAGGTTCAGACGTAGGGGCGAACGTCGTAGAAGCGGTCCAGGACGGAGATCATTATCATCTGTACGGCGAAAAATATTTCGCGTCGAATGCCGGTATGTGCGGCGTAGCGATGGTGCTGGCCCGGATGGAAGATGCGCCGGAGGGCTCCCGGGGATTATCTCTGTTCCTCGTCCCGTGGGAAGGGAATAATCTCCGGATCCGCCGGCTGAAAGATAAACTCGGAGTTCGTGCCGTTCCTTCGGCGGAAGTGGAATTCACCGGGGCGAAAGCGTATCTTGTGGGGGAGGCGGACCGCGGCTTCTACTACATGATGGAAGCTCTTAATTTGTCTCGAATCTGTAACGCCGTCGCTTCGCTGGGGATTATGAGGCGGAGTTATACAGAAGCCCTTCACTATGCAGAAGGAAGAAATGCGTTCGGTCGCAGACTCGTAGACTTTCCGATGATTCAGCAGAGCTTACGTGAGCTTCGGGTGAAGTTGGAGAAAGAAACGACGGCTGTGTTCGATATGATTCAGCTGTATGAAAAAGTGACGGAAAGCGAAGCTACGAAAGAAGAAGAAGTGTTGAACCGTCTCCTGATTGCGATTATGAAAAAAGAGTCAGCCGAGCAGTCCATCGACTTTGCACATGAAGCGATAGAGATGCACGGCGGCAACGGCTACATCGAAGACTTCGTCACGCCGAGGTTGCTTCGGGATGCGCAGGTACTCACCGTCTGGGAAGGAACAGCGAATATTCTGGCGCTGGAACTCTTACGACTCGTGAATAAGTACGAAGCGCATACGCTGTTTGTCGGGATGTTGAGGGAGAAAGCGGAAGGAAGTATGAAGACACAGATTGACGCGATGGAGGAGCGGCTGCTTAATTTTTCGAACCTTCAACAGGTGGAGCAGGAGCTCGAGGCGAAGTCGCTGATGAAAGATATGGCGTGGCTGTACGAGGATGTGGTTTACGAACAACTATAGTGTGAAGCAATAGCAAGGGACTGTTAGTGACGCAGAAAAGGTTTAAGGGATGAACTTGTGAGATTTTCGCAATTATTGAGCGGAAACTTTTTGAGTCTTTTTGTATTGCAATCAATAGAGTGGCTGATGGAGATTCTCTCAGTGCTATATTTTTTCGACCGGCCTTCGCGGAAGTCCGGTCGTTTTTTAGCTAGACCTTATCCATCTTGAGTCCGTTCGAAAATCATGTCACACATGGACAGTGCGAAGGATTCGTAATATTAAAAGTAGTTCTCACATTTACGAATTACCGGTCTCCCTCATAATTAAAGGTATGCAACCTTGCCTTTCCCCGAATAAGTAGTTAAAAGATATCCATTGAATTATTTACAGAGTGAACAAGACGGTCCAGTTTCGTTAAGACCCAAGTATCCCATTTAGTTGATCGATTGATTAGTTCGCGTTCACTTTTGACCTCTAGTTATGACACCAGTGTATCTAATGGTTTACTCATACGAAGAAGATGAGCTGACAGCCCAGATTGTAGATATCTTTCACCGAAGCAGAAAAAACTTCGGAACCCGGAAAATCAAGCATGAGCTTCAAACAGAAGGGCGCAAGGTGTCTCGTCGTCGCATCGGCCGCATCATGAAAGAGCAGGGGCTGGTGTCCAAGTATACCGTGGCACAGTTCAAACCGATGAAAAGCACGTGCAACGAGTCGGATCAGGGGAAAACATTGAGTCGTCACTTTGACCAGGATCAGGCTCGCAAGGTTGTCGTCAGTGACCTGACGTATGTGCGCGTAGGCACCAAATGGAACTATATCTGTGCCATCCTCGATT
>NZ_FTOC01000008.1 GCF_900156645.1 Salimicrobium flavidum | reverse complement strand
GATCTTCCTCTCTATCGATGTTTTGGTTTCGTCACCTTAAACATTAGAGGAAGATTCTGCTTTTTTCAATGTCAAGCACACTTGATTAGGGAGAGCCAAAAAATTTCAATATAAGTAAACAAATATCCTGAATCTTCTTATTCAATATCTTACAATATCCAACCTTTATTTCCAATACATGAAAGAAGAGCTCTACAATTTCTAGTACACCTTAGTAGTTCCTTCATTTACTAATACAGCAAATAACTATTTACAACCACCTCTCCACCTTATATAGTAATAGTTTGGACTACACTAATTCATTCGCTTTTGGCATTACTATATAGGAGATGGTGAGAATGGCCGCTGCTTTAGCAACCGGGTTATTGAGTGGAATATGGACGTATATCGCTCCGCTTTTTGGGATGCTGATCTGGGCAGGTTTTGCCGGATGTACTACTTTTTTTGCTGTCGGTACAGGAAGATTCAGGGCTTTGACTACAGCAACCATAACGAATATGACAGGGGTAGCTTGTGGCATGGCGATTCTCATCCTTTCTACCACCACGGAAATTTCTGCGGGAATGGCGATTTTCAGTGGAATCGTGACGACAGTGATGGTGTTGCTCGGTACCGTAAAGCCGACGAACTACACACCTGGGATTTTCATGGGAGCCTTCTCCACATTCGCCTCTGGAGGAGACTGGCTCGTCGTAGCAGTTTCGCTCCTGGGCGGGGTGCTGCTCGGGTTTTTCAGTGCAGAGCTTGGTATGCTCTTTTCAAAGCTTCACCGCACTTTTGGCCCGAAGCGCGCTATCAAGACACAAGAAACGCTGTTTCAGGAAGAAGATAAAGCTGAAGCTACAAAGTAAGTTCAAGCAGACTTTCACCTTTCAAAGTCTGCTTTTTTGTATGAAAAATTACAGTGCGAATCCATGGCCCACGCTCCGGTGCGCTCTGAAGAAGAAATATGTCGATCCTTAAGTATACGTGTAATGTTGCAATAGCAGACCGAACTGAACAAATGTTTCACGTGAAACCCCGGACTTAGCTGAAACTGCTCTGATTCAGTTTTTTTCACTCCGTATGTTTCTCCAACGCTTCTACGGGAATTCAGTAATCAGAAAGTCTCGTCTTTTTCTGATAAATATTACTAAGTCCCACCCGAAGGAGGAAACCTATGTTTTTCGATACCTGGTCCGCTCTCTGGACCATTCTGATCAAAGGAATCATCATCTATCCATCCGTCATTCTGATGCTACGCATTTCGGGGAAACGGACCCCATCCACCTTCAACATTTTTGACTGGGTGATCACGGTGGCTTTCGGTACGCTGATCGGGTCCTTCCTCATTACGCCGACCCTTTCTCTTGCGGAAGGATTGCTGGCACTTGCGCTACTTATCACCTTGCAGTTCATCGTAACGTGGCTCAGCGTCAGGTCCCGATGGTTCGCACGCACGGTGAAGTCAAACCCGGTACTCCTTTATCACAACGGGGATTTCTACCCTAAGGCCCTGGTGAAAACACGCATAACCAAGACGGAAATTTTTCAAATCGCACGTCAAAATGGCATTAGTTCCATGCACCTGGTAGAAGCGGTCGTGCTTGAAACCAATGGTCAACTGTCTCTCATCAAAAAGACGGAAGGTAGAACAACAGATGTATTGGAAGGGGTGGAGCGTGTTGAGTAAAGAACTACTGCTTTACCGCATTCCCGCCTCCTTCCAAAGAAAGGAATTAGGAGTGTATACATGTGAAGAAAGAAATCATTCTTGTGGGAACATTTCATTTTGAACAAGAGGAAGAAATAACAAAAAAGACAGAGACCGAAGTAGAAGAGTTTGTTGATTACTTAGCTGAGTATAAGCCTGATAAAATCGCTTTGGAGTGGGAAAAGTCAGAAGAAGACGAATTGATTGCGGCTTATCAAAAACGAAAGGAAAATTATGCAACCGATGAAGTTGAACAAATCGGATTCCGGTTAGCAAAAAAGTTGAACCATGATACTTTGCATGCTGTAAACTGGCAGGGGGCCATTTCCCAGGAAGATTTGATGAAACTTCATGCTGAAATCCAAAGTTCTTACCCTGCCTTGATGAATTTCATAGATAAATTAAGTGAAAACACTCCCGAAATTAGCCTGGACACCTCGTTAATTGATTCTTATAGAGAGTTGAATGATGAACAATCAATGAAAGAACTTGAGGAAATGTATTTATCGTTTGTTAAGGTTACTGACCCTGCAGGTGAAAACATTGGTTTCGATTTTTTGAACAAATGGATGGAAAGAGAACTGGTGATTTTTAAAAACGTTACAGAAATGAGCGATCCCGAAGAACGAATTCTACTTATAATCGGTAGCGATCACCTATGGATGCTTAATAATTTATTTAAAGGAAACGGGTGGAGTGTTATAAATCCCTTTTACAGAGGATAAATCATGAGTCTTACAAAAAACGGACTTCCATCACTCCACACAAAGAAAGCATCAATCTTTGAATTCAAAAATTGATGCTTTCTAATATTGAACAGCTGTCCCTGCTCTGCTTTACTTATACTTGTTCATAAATCTTTGGTTCAATTCCCATTTCATCGAGCTTCTCCCATAGACTTTCCAAAGATTCTTTTTTATTCAGATAGAAATCACGGCCACGCACGCGCCAGAACTCCCAGCCGGCACGCTCGAGCGATTCCTGGCGAATCATATCCTCTTCGAACTTCTCAGGCCCATGCCATCGTTCTCCGTCACACTCCACAGCAAGACGGTTTCTCATACCTTCGACCACAAGATCGATGCGGTAACGCCCTACTTTTACCTGTGGCGTAACTTTATAGCCTTTTGCCAGAATGGCACGCAAGACGTCCACTTCGAATGGAGAATCGCAATATTGCTCCAGATTCTCAAGCTCATCAGCCACTCGTGATGGATTTTTGCAGTAGCTGAGCAGCTGATAACGGAAGTCGTCCGGTTTCAGATCATTCGTGTCCACAGAATGATAGAGACGCATCTGGTTTTTGGCACGACTCGCTGCAACATTGATCCGCTGCTTTTCACTATTCTTTGTAAGGGAGCGGAATCTCCTTTCAGGTGCAACAACCATGGACAGGAAGACTACGTCCCGCTCATCCCCTTGCAAGGTATAAGCATCACCGCAGATCACTTTCCGATTCACGAACTCTTCGTCTCCGATCGCCTCACGAAGTTTTGTCTCAAGCAGCTGAGCTTGCTTTCCTCCCTGCAGTGCAATGACACCGAATGTCTGTCCATCGTAGGCCGGGTCTTCCACCATCTGTTTCATATCCGCCGCAATTTTATCCGCTTCCGGGTTATTGATGTCTTTGTCACCATCGTCATTATGACCATCTTCGACTTTACGTGCGAGCACAGGCGGTTCCAGCTTCTCCTCTTCGACAGGGAGACGTAGTGGAATCATTTCTCCTCCGTAACTCAAGTCATTGGAGAACTGAATGATTTCCGGCACACAGCGGAAATGCTCCCGTAGCATCAGCTTTCCTTCTTTCGGGAATGTCTGCTCAGCCATTTCGTACAGAGAAATATTCCCGTCAAAGAGATTCGCATTCGGAACATCCTGCAGATAACGACGCACAAGTTCCTGCACGTCTTCATCCTTCGTTCCAATAGCTTGCGGGCTAATTTGTTCTTCATCCCCGACGACAATCATCTTCTCACCGCGCATAAGCACGTTCGTCGAGAACAGGTCACACTGACTGCTTTCGTCAAAAATGATGACATCGAACTTATCATTCGTTACCGGGAAGTTCTCGAGCACCTGGTTGACCGGCATGATCCAGACCGGTATGGCACCTTGGGCCGTCTTCATGGACTCACGCGCTCCTTTGAGGTTCCGCTGGGCTGACTTCCCTGTTCCTTTTCCATACCGTTTGATATATGTCTTCCAGGAAGAGAGTGCCCGTTTTTCTTCATCTGTAATACGCTCCATCTGTGATTTCCACGTAGAAGCCGTAACTACTTCACGGATCAGCCGCTTCTGTTCTTTGTGCTGTTCTTCCAGTTTATCTTTCAGACGGGCGACGTTCACGTCCTTCGTTTCATCGAGCCACGTTTGAAGTTTCTGATTCTCGAGTGCTTCCTTGTAATCTTCAGGCATCTCTGTTTCTTGCCCGACTGTCGATTCGAGGTGAGCAGCGGTTGCCGGCAGGGTTTGCTTCAGTTTATCGAGGTAACTGTAAAACTCCCGGACTAATTTTTTTCGTTCCCCTAAGTGGAGCAGCTGATTCACTGATGCTTCCCACTTCTCTTTGTCCCCTGAGGCCATCGCAAGAATGAACTCATGGATGATCGGGTGCATCTCTTCTTCGTTCGATAGTTCTTTCATTTTTGCCGTTTCTTCTTTTTGACGGATTCTCCAGTGATTCAAGGCGACATACTTATCCGCTACGTCCAGCTCTTCACGGAAGCTCTTCGTCTTACCGAAATCATAGAAATCCACTTCAACAGAAAGTTGCTGTTCCGCCTGCTTGACTTCATCCACATATTCAATGACTTGGCGTATCCCTTCCAATGCTTCTTCCACTTCATGTGGAAACCTGGAGTTCCTCTGATCTATTTCTTCGGCTCCTATTTCCTGCAGATTCCCATTCACTACGCGCGCTGTCTCAGCCTTCAACTCGGCATACTCCAAGTACCTTTCTATGATGGCGAAGTCTTCCGCTGTTTCAAGCGGTTTCCCATTCAATACCTGATTCTCAAACAAGTACTTCGTATTTTTCCCTTTGAATAGGAAAAAGAAGAACGATGGCTTCTTCCCTTCTTCTACCGGTTCTTTCGCCGTTCGTACGTCTTCCTCTATCTCTTTGAGACTCTTTTCAGGAAGCTGAACGTCATGCGTGATCAATTCATTGTACAGTTCGAAAAGCTTCTGGACATTCTCTTCTTGCTCCTTATGAAGGTCACGCCAGCGTGCTTCTCTCGAGCCCCCAGCTTTCAAATCATCCAGCATCAGCCGGGAAGATTTCTTTTCAAGTAACGGTTGGAAGGAAGTGATATCATCCATCCGTGCCTTCCATAGCCCGATTGCTTCTCTGTCTTCTTTCAGTTGGTAGGCCTCGATAATTCGCTGTCCCGCGTCCTCGTAATCATCGAGTTCTCCCACCTCTTCAACGAGGTCATTGAACTTCGGCACGCTCATGATTTCTGCATCAAGCGATGGCAGACGTTTGTCGCGGAGAGAAAGTTCTTCTTTCTCCAGACGATTTTTCAGTGTCCAAAACGTGGTCCATTCCTCTTTGGAAAGCGGGAAGGTGGCCTCCATGCCGACATCATCCTTGATCCACGAATAATCGATATCCGTGCCGGCCAGCTGTTTGGCAACGTCATACTTATGAAGCTTTTCCCCACCATACGTAAGCGGCGTTCCCTCTTTTTCCGTATATACCTTTAATTCATTCGTGAGTCTCGCCTCTTCCCGCTTGCTTTCATCCAGCAATTCAAGGTTATGATCGATCGTCTTCTTCAAAGCAGGCTTATCCAGTTCGCCTAACTGTTCACTGAGCGTGCGAATCGATTTCTCAATGCCATCCATCGATTCACGACCACTACCCAAAACAGGCACACACAGATCACGGATCGATTCAGGGATTTTATCCTTCAATACTTTGAGCGCATTCTCTTTCTGTGAAGTGATAAGGATTCGTTTCCCCTGTGAAAGGAAGTGAGAGACGAGGTTTGCGATGGTATGCGTCTTCCCTGTGCCGGGAGGTCCCTGTACGGTGACACCGTAGTTCTTATCAATACGATTCACAATATTCTTCTGTTGTTCATTGGCAGGCAGAGGAAAATAGAGATGATCTTTCGGTAATGGATTCTTTTCTTCCTCTTTATCTATATCCGACCTTTCAGGAGCTTCCCCTTCAAAGATGGAAGCTACAGCCTGCGTCATTTCTACGGACCCTTCTTCCACTCCTTCGATGATCTGCTCCAAATCCTCGCGAAGAACTCGTACTTTTTTTCCACGAACCGAGAATATACCCTTATCGTAAATCGCAGGAGTTGCACTGATCTCCATCTTTTGATTTTCGTCTCTCACTACTCCGTCCGGGTGAATGAGCGTAATGAACTGTTCAAAAAGCTCTTCGAAGTCTTCACCTATATGCTGCTCCCTCATAGACTCGATCACTTTATCAAGCATCGGACGATTAGGCAATTGAACGCCTGAGAACATGTCTCTTTCCACCTTTACCGTATCTTCAGATTCTTTTGCCACAATTCTCCCTTGTCTCGGAAGTAATTCGAGTTCGAGTTTTGTGGTGATGAGCGGGTGACGGATGCTTCCGATCTTTTTATCTTTATGCATCCACGTCAGAATTCCGCGTCCGTAAATGAATTCCAGGGTATCCCCTTCCTGGTCAAAACGGGAAACAAAATGGAAAAAGTTATTGTAAAGATCCGAGACGTAATACTTCTCTTTCAGCTGCTCCGCCCATTGGTGCCAGTCTTTTTTCCAGGAATCGTAGGCTTTCACTCTATCCTTATCGTCCTCAAAGGAAACCGTGTGCGACTCCCCTTCCTCATCTGTCTCTTTACGTTCCATATAATAAACCGGTTCATTGTTCGGACTATCAATCAATCCATTGATCCATCCAACAAGCAGAGTAGGAACTTCCGGAGGTCGCTTATCCTCATCTGTTATGGAAGGCCGATCAATTTCGAATACATGATCCTCCTCCAAACATTCATCAAACAGACGTATCCCCTCAAGACTTTCAAGGGAGTCTTTCTCCCATATCTTTTCATACTGCCTGTAGTCCCTATCCACTTTGCCTACAAGGTTATTCAATTCAAGTAAGTATTTAAAAAAGCGTGCGCCTTTGTCATCCTGGACACTTTGCATATAGTTCCACCTCGCTGTATTATTGCGTTTCTGGTCATTTCCTTTATTTCCTATTATCACATGTGAGCCCTCAATTGTGCATTAGTTCGACATATATACTGATATGAAGGCAAAAAATTGAACACCCCTTCATAAATTACAATAAACTCCCACCATAATTAACCAATACTTTGATAATATAGAATTACTACAGGGTTAAGGAGGCTGAAAAATTTATATGAAAGAAACAGAAGAACTGGTGAAAAGAATGGAAGAAATCTATTCCTATATCAAAGATGAAACTTCTGTCGCAAACGAAAGCATTATAACCATCTTAGGAAAAAACTTTCATGATGAGGATATCATCAGCAACTATCTTGCCTACATTCTGGACCCTTATTCAAATGGAATCGGCCACCAACCGCTTCACCACCTCTTAGAGCTACTAAATATACCCCATGAACCAGAAGATTTAGAGAATGTTGATATACAGCGTGAATACCTACTTCCTAATAGAAGAAGAATCGATTTTCTTATTACGCTGAACAATGAACACGTCATTGCTATCGAACACAAAGTATTCTCCGGAGAACATGGAAATCAGACGATAGACTACGAATGTGAACTCAAAAAACTGTACAATTCTATTGAAAATGAAGCTGAAGATACTAAAATCACCTATGTATTTTTAACACCTGCCGGAAAAGACCCGCTCAACTGTAACTTCATCCCCGTCCGTTACTCACAACTAGTGGAATTATTAAGAAAGATCCCTGTCGATTTCACTAAGGATGTCAGAAAAGCTGTTTTGTTTCACGAATTCATTTCTCATCTGGAGGGATACTTCTTGAATAATCAAAAACTCGAATTATCAAAAAAATCAACCTTGTACTTGGATCACCTAGAAACAATTAAAGACTTAGAACACCAATTCGAAAATGACTATACTAATGTATTCCAGTATATTGAAACAATCGTAAAGAACCATTTCATTGCTAATGTTGAGGGAGATTGGAAGTTTGATTTCAATCAAAACCGAACTTACCATAAAATTTTTAAACCCCATTGGAAAACAGAGAACCTGGATATACATTTCGAGTTATCATTAAGTAAAGAGGGCTTATCTAAACAGCAGCTTACATTCCGCTTAGATATAGAAGGTTCTAATAAGAATGATTTTGAAGTTAAACGTGGAGATTATCTTCAAAAAAATATACAAAAAAAGTTGGCTTCCAATAGTATCTCTTTTAAAAAGAATTATAAAGAGACCTGGAAAAATAAATTCGCTTTCGCCAAAAAGACATATCACATACTTGCTCCTGAATACCTGACTAATGAAACCAAGCTGAAATCTTCTCTTGAAGAAATGATTGGAGAATTCGAGGAATTCATCAAGCCTATAGATAAAGAAATAGCCGCTTACAACAACCCTAAGGAGTATATAAAGGAGTAATCCCAGTGAAACTAACTCAGTTCAAAGATGTTTTTGAAGATTATTCTTTGTCTATCAATGAGAAGATAACCCTTCACTTTTCATTCGAAAAGGGCCACCATATAGAAAATGTTCAGGACACTAACCCGTTAGACGATATAGAGTTGAAACAGGTGAAAAATACTATCACGGAATTTCTACAACGGAACGAGCATAGACAGCAACTGGTTCAAGAAATCGTCGACTATGCTTACCACATCCCCAGTGAATCAGAGCTAAAACAACTTTTATTACAGATAGAAGAAATAAAAGGAATCTCTTCTTCTCTAATCATTGAAAAACTGAGCGAACGCTCCCCGGCTTTTCTCAAAGAAAGACTCCAAGAACTACTTCAAACTATTCAAGAAGAGGAGGAGCATCAAGAATGACCAAACACAGAATCTATACGACCAGCTTCAGAAGCGTCTACCCCTACTACGTTACAAAAGCGGAAAAGAAAGATCGCAACAAAGAAGAAGTCGATGAAATCATCCGCTGGCTGACAGGATACAGCCAGGAACAGTTGGAAGACCAATTAGATAAACAGACAGACTTTGAGACCTTCTTCGAAGAAGCGCCCACACTGAACCCTTCCCGGAGAATGATCAAGGGCGTGATCTGCGGGGTGCGTGTAGAGGATATAGAGGAACCGGTGATGCAGGAGATCCGCCACCTGGACAAGCTGATCGATGAACTGGCGACAGGAAAGAGTATGGAAAAGATTCTGCGGAAATAATGCACACATAAAAGTAGCCCCGAAGAGAAGATCTCTCCCGGGGCTACCTTTTGTCTTATTCGTTTTTCTCCATGTGCTCACGCACCGCTTCCAGCGCATGGATATCAACCTTTTTCATCTGGAGAAATTCACGCATCACCTGTCTCGCAATCGCTTCATCGGGATGAGCCAGCAGTTCGGACAACCGCTCCGGCTTCCACCTGCCAGGAGAGGCCGAATTTGTCCTCGAGCCACCCGCACTGCTGGGCTTCCTCCCTTCCTCCTTCAGAGAGATGATTCCAGTAATAATCTACTTCTTCCTGGTCCGCACAAAGAATAATAAACGATACGGAAGGGCTTAACGTGAAGACCGTACCGCCATTCAGACCCAGAAACTTCTGACCATCCAGTGTGAATTCGACGGTCATCACTTCCCCCGCCTCTTTACCGTGATATTCCTTACCTTCATCCGTATAGTGAGTGATTTTTCCGATAGACGAATCCGGGAAAATGGAAGTATAGTACTGAGCTGCCTGTTCCGCCTGCGTATCGAACCAAAGACAGGGAGTGATCTTCTGGAGCGCTGCCATTCCTCTCACCCTTTCCATTAATTTCTATTCTATTCCCTTTTTCTGGCCTTACTAACAGAAAGGCGAGGAAAAAATAGATTTATTCAGGAGGGAGGAAAATACCTACTCAGGAAAATTACGCATTTCCGATGGGAAGTTCTTTTCCGCATTCATCGGCCATCTTTTTACACGTATCATAGAAGCGTTCATAGTCGAGTCTGTGCATTTCTTCGATATCCGTCGATTCCATGATGTACTCTGCGAAGTTCCACGTCTCTTCCTTGATGTGTCCGTGATGGACGATCGCTATCTTATACAACGCTTCAAGCATGGCATCCATCACCGTCAGATCCTGTTTCCCGTAAAGACGGATCTGATAGAAGCTCTTATACAGATAGTCGCGGAATTTTTTCGGTTCCATCATGAATCGCAGGTTATCATCCTCATCAGCATAATAGCGGAATGGCTGATGAACCCCTGCAAGTTCCGACATGAGAGACCCGATACGATTGATGCAATTCACTGCCGTATGAGGGTCGTTGATGCCGGGAGAAATCGCTCGTACTGCAATCTCCACAAGCTTTTGTATAGAGAATTCGATATCCTGTACATCGGTACGCTCATTACCGATCAGAATATAGCCCGTACAGGCTTCTATATTCTCTTCCTCACTCGCCTCTTCTCTTTTCCAATAGTAGAAGATAGGGGCACCTTTCTGGATATAATCCCCGGACTGGAATACGGCAGCAAGAAGGAGATCGTGTTTTTTGGCAAACGTGAGAAGCCCTTTTATTTTGACCCCTTGCAGGTACCCGGATTGTTTAGCTTTCACGGCGTATGGCGTGTATTGTTTCCACTGGGCGATTTCTTCTTCGTTCCATTCCACGGCCTCTGTATAGTTTTTTTCCTGAAACGTATTATGAATGAGTACAGAGGCATCTGTACGTATTTTCCCGATAAGGTTATTCACCTGCAGGAACCTCGACGAATGGTGGATGAACAAAATGAAGAATCCGAGACAGATGATGGCGATCAATACCGTTAAGAAGGGTCCTGTGAAATCTTTTTGACCGCTCTTTCCGAGCAACAGTAAGTTTATAAGCGTAAATACGAAGCCGAATGAGAAAACCCCGAGTACATGCTGGGTGACTCGACTCTTCATAAAATCCTGCAGCGTTCTCGGGGAGAACTGCGTCGAATAGGTTGTCAGTACGACCATAATCGTTGAGAAGGTTATGGTCGTCATCGTAAGCATAGAGGTTACCAGAGCGCCATACAGCGATTGAGCGGTTGATTTTTCCACTAAAAACAAAGCCGGGATATCTCCTGTTATTTTCGGCACAAGCCAATTGTCCAACGAATTTGCAAGCGTTACTGCCATCAGTGCAAATAAGCTGTAAATCGTAGGAAGGAACCAGAAACTGTCCCTCATTTTCATCCATAACTGCATTGTATTCATTATCATTTCTCCTTTGTTCGTACGTCTAGCCCACTATTATACATCGTTGTCGGGTTCAAGGCTGTGATTCATTGTCCTCACAAAAAACCACAGAGCGGCAAAAGTGCTCTGTGGTCAGGTTTTAAATGAAAAATTTTTATTTCTCTCCGCTCAGTTCCACGAGAATTTTCGCCTGGGATTTGTCATTGCTCAAAGCTTCGAATCCTTTTTCCACGATGTCATCAAGTTGAATCTCGTCTGTGACGATTCCACGCGCTTGGAGCTGACCGCTCCCCATGAGATCGATGGTCTGTTGGAATGTAGTCGGGCTGTAGGCGATGGTCGATGTCATTTTCACACCGCTTCCCGTCAGCTGCATCGGGTTCCACTCGATGGATTTGGCAAAAATGGATACGATAGCCATCGTCCCGCGCGCTTTCGTTACGTCGATGGCCTGTTTGAAGGTCGGTTCCACGCCGGCTACTTCAAAAGCCACGTCTACGCCGTCTTTCTCCAGTTCACGGATCGTTGCTACGGGATCCGTATTCCCGGAGTTGATGATTTCCGTCGCGCCCATCTCTTTCGCTTTTTCCAGCCGTTTCTCCGAAAGATCGAGGGCAACGACACGTGTAGCACCGGCGGCTTTGGCTGCGAGGACTGTCGCAAGTCCGATCGGTCCAGCGCCGAATACAGCTACCGTATCCCCGAACTTCATATCTGCTTCCTTAACGGCCTGGACGGCTACCGCCACCGGTTCCACAAGGGCGCCGTCCTGCAACGTCATCGACTCCGGCAGAAGATAGGCGTTCGCCTCCGGTACATTGGCATACTTCGTGAAACCTCCGTCTCCGTGAAGACCGATGAAACTGAACCCGTCATAAATATCTTCTCTTTCATGTTTGTTGCCATGGGTGAGCGTAGGGTTGATCGCCACACGGTCCCCGACCTTAATATTTTTCACGTCTGAACCGACTTCCTCAACGACACCCGCGAATTCGTGCCCCATCGTAAGCGGGGTCTGTTCACCTGTCAGGTCATCCTTTTCTTCGCTCGGCATGAACACCGGTCCTTCTTCATATTCATGAAGGTCACTACCACAGATACCTGCCCAGCCGACGCGGACTTTCACTTCACCATTTTTCAGAGACTTCTCTTCCCGTTCCTCTACGCGTAAATCTCTCTTTCCATACCACACTGCCGCTTTCATACTAGCATTCCTCCTTTGTCATGCTGATGATTCCGATTATATGTATTGTTTACCCGTTTGAGGGCCGGATTATTATTAAGAATCGGTAACAAAAAAGGAAGCCTCCCCGTCCCCGTCGAAATAACGGGAAAGACTGGAGACTTCCATTGACAATCAGCTACAGGTTATGAAGAATTCCGCTACTGTTTCAGGCCCTTTTCTCCGGCAACTGGTGGATAGTTTCGATCAGAATGTCCAACTTTCCTTCGATGCGATGCAACAGATAAAAAGTGACCGCAATCGGGAAACCGACATCTGTCAGAAACTGCACTCCCATGTCCATATTTTCCCCTCCTAATGGAAAAACCGCCTGTACGGCGGCTTCCCAGCTTTAGATTTCGATGTCATTGACGTTACGTTCTACGATGCGTGCCTGTTTCTTCTGAATGAGGGCTCCTCCTGAGGAGAGAAAGCAATCCTGGGCGATGATTTCATCCATAGCTGCAGTGACGGCAACCGCATCCGCGGGTTCTGCCGGGGCATCAAGAGAGATCGTCACCACTTTTCCTTCTTCATTCAGAAATTTCAGCTCCAACTTCTTCATCTTTTCATTCCTCCTTAGTCTTCAATGTGGACGATCGATGATTCATCGTCTCTAGTCACTTCTGTAAGCGTGTGCTGCTGCAGGACGTCCAGTTTCTCGACGACAGCGTAAAGCGCTTCGGATGTAGCTTCGGTGCGCACATTACGGAAAGACTTCGTTTTGTACGTCGCTTCTCCGAATTCGTCCACGCCCGTGTCGAACTTCAGCTTCAGTGCGGAGTTGATTCGTTGTGTCATAAGAGCCATCAGCATTCCCCTCCTTTCATAGTTATAATCGAAACGACTGCGGAGAAGGTGTCAATTTCGTCGAAACTTTTTCAAAAAAACGAGCGGAAACTTTCCAAAGAAAAAAGCCGCCTATTCAGGCGACTCTTCCCTCCAGATCTCTAAGTCCATGACATTACGCACGATCCGCACCTGTTTCATCTCCAAACGTGCTCCAGCGGAGGAGAGAAAGGTGTTCCGGCTCCTCCTCTTATTCTTCCGTCGTTTCGATCAACGATTCGTCGTCTCTCGTCACTTTGACGAGTGGATGTTGCTGCAGGTCCTTCAACTTGGTAACGATTTCGTAGAGCGATTCCGTCGTGGCCTCTGTACGGACGTTCCGGAACGATTTCGTTTTATACGTCGAACTCCCGAACTCATCCATCCCCGTTTCGAACTGCATTTTCAGCGTGGAATTGATTCGTTGCGCTGTTATAGCCATCAGCATTCCCCTCCCTTCATCTCTACAATCGAAGGGAAGAGGCGTCAGGTGTCAATTTTGATGAAACAATCACTGATCGGCTGTTCCGAGAGTCATCCCTCCGTCCACAGTGATTTCCGCGCCGGTACAATAGGAGCTTTCTTCGGATGCAAGGAAGGCGACGGCTTTCGCAACCTCCTCAGGCTGACCGATACGTCCGAGCGGAATGGAATCATAAAATGCCGGAACCTCTTTCCCCTCGGTAGCCATATCTGTCTCGATGCCCCCGGGATGAATCATATTGATGCGGATACCTTTGGGACCATTTTCAATAGCGGCCGCTTTCGACATAGCCACCACCGCCGCCTTCGTCGCTATATAATGTGTCCTCCTTTAGCTCAGGGTTTATTCCCTTATACGCCCCCGAACCTTCTTTTCCGTTGCCGGTATTCTTGCAACGCTTGCAGAAATTCTTCCTCCGAAAAATCCGGCCACAGCATATCGGTGAACCAGAACTCCGTATAGGCAAGTTGCCACAAGAGAAAATTGCTTACGCGCTTCTCCCCTCCCGTACGGATAAGCAGATCAGGATCGCTCATTCCGGCTGTATCCAGATAGCCGGAAAACTTCTGTTCATCCAGTTCATCAAGGGATACATCTTTATTGTTCATATCGACAAGCATAGCTTTCATAGCACTCAGAATTTCCTGTCTGCTTCCGTAATTCAGGGCAATATTCAACTGGAGACCATCATTGTCACGGGTTCTGTCCATAGCATACTGCACAGCTTCCCTTGTGAAAACGGGAAGTTTCCCCATATCACCGATGACTTCCACGCGAACATTGTTAGATATAAGATCGGGCAGATAACTCTTCAGGAACTCTTTCGGCAGCTTCAATATGAATTCCACTTCCGTCTTCGGTCGTTTCCAGTTTTCCGTCGAAAAGGTATAAAGGGTCAAAAACTTCACCCGGGCGTCGGCTGCGGCCCTGACGATTTTCGCCACGGTGGCCACTCCTTCTTTATGACCAGCAGCTCTGGCCATCCCGCGCTTTTCGGCCCAACGGCCATTCCCATCCATGATTATAGCTATATGATCAGGCGTATCGTCTTCCGGAAATGGAAAGGATTCCTGCGCCTGTTTGTTACGGAAAGAAGGTAATTTCATCGACTTCCTCCCCCTTTTGTTATTTATCAAAAAACATGAACTGTGCTTTGAAAGTGGTATTTTGAGAATGAGTGACTTGATTCAACAGAGAACATCCTTTTCGACAGTTCCGCTTTATGGATCCGGATCCTCTTCCTCGTTCCGATATTCCAATATGTCCCCGGGTTGGCATTCCAGAGCCTTACAGATCGCCTCCAGCGTAGAGAAGCGTATCGCTTTCGCCTTTCCATTTTTCAATATTGAAAGGTTAGCCATCGTGATTCCGACCCTCTCGGATAGTTCGGTAACGCTCATTTTCCTTTTAGCCAACATTACATCGATATTGATTATTATAGCCATGTCCTTCACCTCAGACCGTTAAATCGTTTTCTGATTTTATATCAATCGCTTCTTTCAAGAGCCGCTGAAGAACCGCGGCGAAAACGCCGACCACCAGAGGTGCCCCAATCAGCGCCATACCAACCAGTATGAGACCTGGTGCGTCATCCCACTCCGCTACGATGTAGATGAGCGGGAGCGCCAAAACATACAAGCCGCTGATGATAATGGCACAGGCTTTTATTTTTTTCAGTGCAGTTACGGATAACCCCGAGAAGGCCTGCTTCCTGTCAATATAAAGCAGAAGGTTGAAAGATTGGTACAAAGCGAAATAGAACGGGAAGGCAGCCGCATACATAATAATCAATATACCTAACACTACATAACCAAGCTCCGAACCATTTTGCACTTGAGAGATGGCTTCGCCTGCTATCTTCGGTAATACGAGTATACACAACGCAAGAATCGGAAGACCGATAATAATAATAGCTATCTTTAAAAATAAAGTCGATCCTTTTTTCATAAAAACACCTCACTTGTCGATTCACATCTTGAGTTTAGCAAATTATTTATCGTTTTACAATAAATATTTGTTGTATCATATTTTTTCAGGATATAAAAAATGGAATTTTCTTAAACTTTTTTCCTTTCATTACGTACATTTAACTGAAGATTGAACTTTGGGAGAAAGAAAGGGGCAGTCGCTGTGATTAATGTGGAGAAAATAAGCAAACAGTATGGGTCCCTGCAAGCGTTGAAGGACATCAGTTTTCAGATTGAAGAAGGTACGTGCTTCGGTCTGGTGGGCCCCAATGGTGCCGGGAAATCGACTCTTATGAAAATCTTATCCGGCATCTTACTCGATTTCGAAGGTGATATACGGGTGAGAGATTGGAAAGTATCCAAAGATCGTTTAAAAATCAAGCAGCACATCGGCTACGTTCCTCAGGAAATCTGTCTGGAAGAGACCTTGACCGCACGCGATAACCTGCTTCTCTTCGGAAGTTTATACGGGGTGAAGAAAAAAGAATTACAGAAACGAATGGAGGAAGTATTCGATCAGATTGGCCTGACGGAGCGTGCTAAAGACAAAGTAGAAACGTTTTCTGGCGGAATGAAACGCAGGTTGAATATCGGCTGCACTCTGCTCCATCGCCCGGACATCATTATAATGGACGAACCTACTGTAGGAATCGATCCCCAATCACGTAATTCTATTTTTTCACTTATCCATCATTTAAAGAAATCCGGCACTACCATCATCTACTCCAGTCACTACATTGAGGAAGTAGAGCAGCTCTGTGAAAGCGTTGGGCTCATTGATAAGGGGAGACTCATAGAGTACGGAAAGATGGAAGATCTATTGGAAAGATATGCGAAGCCCTCCCTATTCATTTCCGGTACAGGAATTGATGAAAATCTTCTCCGGAACTTCGGTGATGTAGAGAAAAAAGGAAATGGGTATCTGTTGAATAGCGCCCATCCTTTGCTGACTTTAAAAAAGCTCGTCACCCATTGTCACGAACATAATCTGGAACCACATAGACTGGAACTTTACCACCCGAGGCTCGAAGATATTTTTTTCCATTTGACCGGGACCCAGTTACGAAACATATAACGAGAGGAGAAATGATATGTGGGCTATTGCGCGTATGGAACTGAAGAAAACCGTCCAGGATAAAGGGCTCTGGTTTTGGACATTCATACTACCTATCGTATTCATCGTAGCGTTTGTCGCGATTTTTTCCGGAGAAGAGAATGCTAGTTACCAGGAAATCGTTACGCAGATTATTCCCGGGTATACGATCATGTTCGCATTTTTCATTATGATATCCATGGTGATTGTTTTTGTAAAAGATAGGGAGCGGGGGATGGTCGCAAGAATCGCCAGCACTCCTATTTCCGTTTACCAATATTTCTTCGGTAAATGGGTCCCATTCATGATTCTGGTCCTTGTCCAGATTGCTGTTCTATTCAGCTTTGGAGTGATCGTTAATGACCTTCCGCTTGGAGACCCTCTTGCTCTTTTAGTGTTGTCCCTGGCATTGGCTTTTATTGTAACTGGGTGGGGTATGGCAATGGCTGTGATTGTAAAAACGGAAAACATGGGTATCGCACTGACTCAGGTACTTGCTTTGGGCGGAGCATTGCTCGGAGGACTCTGGATGCCGGTAGAATTTATGCCGGAATTCGTCCAAACTATCAGTCAATCGTTGCCTCAGTATTGGGCGTTGCAAGGATATAAAGACATCCTCTTATCAGGAAGCGATATAACCGATATATGGATCAATCTGTTATTTCTGATTGTAGCAGGAGCTGGAGGTATGGGGCTCGCTCTGCTTTTCTACCCTCGCTTTCTGGGGCATTCCCGGAGCTGATATATTAATGAGAACTCCCCCTCTCCCTCGTCTTTTAGAATCATATATGATTCTGTCTATCGTTTGAATATATGTGTTTGCAGAAATATCCGGCATTTCCCGGGAAATATCAGCCAAAAACGGTGGGGACTCCTCTTGGAATGGGCTGAACGATAACTGAGCCAAAACAAAAACCGAACACTTTCGTTCGGTTTTTGTTTCGATCTATTAAGTTTTGTCCAAAACTCTTACTTCCCGAACAAGGAAAGAAACTTCCCAAGACCACTTTTCCGTTCTTTCACCGTAGCCTCAAGACGTGTATTGAAATCGTTTTGCGCCTCCCATACTTTCTGTTGTTCCTGGCGCATGCTTTCCATCTCTTTTTGCAGTTGGGCGTTCTTCTGCTTCTCTTCTTCTAACATTTCTTCGTATTGCTGCTGTTGCTGATCGATCAGCTTGTTCATTTTCTGTGTCGAGTTACCGATACCGGAGCTGATGGCGTGGTGGTCCTGACGCAGGCGACCGACCGTTTCTTTCATTTCTTCCATATCGGCTGCGAGCTGTGTATTCATTTCACGAGAGGCGGCAAGTTCCTGGGAGATATACACGAGCAGCTCACGCATTTTGTTCGGATCTTCTATCGACATATCGTATGTATCGGCGGTCGCTACATCGGTTGATCCGGAGGTCAAACGGTTCTTTTGCTGCTCCACGAGTTCTATAGAAATCATTTCCAGAGACTTCTCCGAATCACGTATCGTTTGCAGCGCTGCAATATCGGATTGTACGAAGACCCGTCTTGTGCCTTTCTTAAAGAACTCGTAGCCGCTTCTTTCTAATACCTGTCCATACTTCCTGACGGTCGGGGTGGCAATGTTCAGCTCTTCGGCGACTTCTTTCGTCGAATAAGCTCGTTCGTTCGATTGTATATCGTTTCGCATATCGTACCTCCTCCTTTCAATATGCACTCTTTGAAGCGTTTTTTCAAGGGTATATCGTCAGGCGATACAAGAAATTCGTATCTTTTGTATCGCCTGGCGATATAAACACGGTTCGAAATATTCTATTAGGAAGAAATTACGATAGAAAAGCAGCCTTTAATCACTTATGATACGGTTCATTCTTGATGATCCTGAACGCTCGATACACTTGTTCAAGTAGCATAAGTCGCATCATCTGGTGCGGGAACGTCATTTTGGAAAAGGAAAGTGCGTAGTCGCTCCGCTCCTGCACCTCTTTACTGATCCCGAGTGAACCACCGATGACGAACACGATTTTGCTTGAACCATATGTCATCAGGTTATCGATATGGGAAGCTAGCTTTTCGGAAGTGAGCTGTCTGCCTTCAATCTCAAGCGTGATGACATAGGCGTCCTGGGAAATCTTCGCAAGAATGCGTTCCCCTTCCTTCTGCTTCACTTCTTCCATCTGCGCCTCACTCAAGTTCTCCGGAGCTTTTTCGTCCGACACTTCGATAATCTCCGTTTTCGCATACGGTCCGAGCCGCTTCGTATACTCTTCGATTCCCTGTTTCAAATATTTCTCTTTCAGCTTGCCGACGCTGATGATCGATATTTTCATCCGTTTTCCCCTTTCTCCTTTGTTCCTTCAAGCATCCGGTTCAGCGTATTTTTCAAATGAAGGATCTCCTGTTCGCTCATATCTATATTTTCAAGAAGCAGATCAGGGATGCAGGCCGCTTTATCTTCGGCCTGTCTCCCTTTCTCCGTCAGACCTACCAGAACACTCCGTTCATCCTCCTGCGAACGATAGCGCTCGATGAGGTCCTCTTTTTCCATACGCTTGAGCATCGGGGTGAGCGTACCGGAATCGAGATACAGGCGACTGCCCAAAGCTTTCACCGTGAGCGGGTTCGTCTCCCACAGAGCGAGCAGTACCAGGTACTGAGGATAGGTAATATTCAAATCGGCGAGAAGAGGGCGGTACAGTTTCGTCATCTCTCTCGTCGTCGCATATAAGGAAAAGCATATCTGATTTTCGAGTTTCATCTTGTCTTCAGCCATTGGTCATTCCTCCTGATGCTATTATAGCAAAGCTAACCTCATTCCTCATGCATATAATTTGTATTCCTTTAATTAATTGTTTACTATTTAATTGTGCACAATTAAAATACATGAATGGGAGTGGATCGATGATGAGTAAAATTCTTTACACAGCAAAAGCGACAGCAGAAGGCGGACGGGAAGGTTCCGTAAAAACAGACAGTGAGACGCTTGACCTTGATCTTGCGATGCCATCTTCTCTCGGCGGAGAGGATAAGACAGGAGCGACCAACCCGGAAGAGCTCTTCGCTGCAGGATATGCAGCATGTTTCGACAGTGCTCTGCAATTAGCAGCTTCTCAGGCGAAAAAGGAAATCACTTCACGGGTTTCCTCGGAAATCAGTATCGGAAAGCAGACAGACGGACTTGGCCTTTCTGCGAAGCTTCACGTGGATATTGAAGGAGTCACCCAGGAAGAAGCGGAAGAGCTTGTCGAGAAAGCCCACAACCTCTGTCCGTACTCTAAAGCGACACGCGGCAATATGGAAGTAGATTTGGAAACGACAACGAAATAGTAGGTTCATTATTTTCACGATAAATAATTGTACAAAAAAAGACCGGTTAACAGCCGGTCTTTTACTTTAACGTAAGTTTTATCCCTATCCCATCACGTTTCCTTCCGGTGGAATCGGGTTCTCCCTAAAAATACGGGCCAGATGAAGGGTGTTATAAGCAAGCATCTTCACATGCGATTTCGTAAATTCGTTATCTTTTTCCGTTTCCATGTAAGACGGACCCGGCCCGGCTTCACCGACCCAATAGGCATCCACGTTCGGAGGAACGACAAACCCTATATGGGAGAGACCATAGAGAATCGAGGCGGCGGAATGTTTCGCGCCATCTTCGTTCCCGGTTATGACGGTACCCCCGATTTTGTTGTAATAGATGGACTGACCGTTCTCCTTGGTTTCACTGCTTGAAGCATACAGACGCTCCATCGCCAGGGTAGCGACACTGCTTTTTTCACCGATCCATATCGGAGTACCGACGATGACGATGTCCGCCGCTTTCACTTTCTCAAACACTTGCGGCCATTCATCACCATCTCCCATGTCGGGAGCCATGCCGAACTTGATATTGTAGTCCGCAAGACGCACTTCTTCGACGGAAGCCCCTTCCTTCTCCATGATATCCGCGACTTCCTGCATCAGTACATGCGTATTGGATTCTTCTTCTGAACTTTTCAGTGATGCATTCAGAAATAATGCCTTTACGTCACTCATTATTCATCGCCTCCTTATTGTAGTTGTTCATTCCCTTTTACGGACCGAGGTAAAACTTTTTAAAGAGGAATGTCAGGACCCCTCCCGTTCTTCAATCAGCATTGAGAGTCTCTCGAGCATCGTAGGATGACCATATCGTAAATACTTGATGAGTGTCGGAGGGGCCACATCCGATTTGCTGCTCACTGTCAGTTGCTGAAAGGCTCCGATTGCAGCTTCCTTGTCCGGGCGGAGATCGATGGCATATTCATCAGCCGCCTGTTCCGCCTGGCGTGAAACTGCCATCTCCACGGGTTGTGCGATGAACGTAAATAGAGATAGAAGCAAAAGAACGACAGGGAGGGAAGCAATATCGGATACTCCTCCGACTTTCCATGCCTCCCCCCATCTCCGTATGACCACAGGGAGCAGACGATATAGGGCGTATAACCCGAGCAGACTGCCTCCGAGCACCCCGAACAGTGATTTGAGCAGATGGTTCTTTACGTAGTGACCGATTTCATGAGCCATAATGAACAATACTTCATCCTCCCCGAGCCGGTTCAGCGTCGTATCCCACAGAACGATGCGCAGATTATCTCCGATGCCGTTGACGTAGGCATTGAGGGCATTCGTTTCCTCCGATTTATTCACTTCATAGACGCGCTCAGCTGGGACCCCCGCTTCATCTGCCAACTGCAGAATGCTTTCTTCAAGCTCCGGATTCGAAAGACGGTCGAAGTCGTTGTATAACGGATCGATGACGACCGGCTGGACATACATGAGAAAGGCCATGAACGGTACGAGTATCAACCAGGCGTAAAGCCACCAGCGTTCAGGGGACCTGCGGATCAGCCAATAGAAGACAAAAGCGGCGAAAATCATCAGGAGGGTACTGAGGGAGAAACTGACGAGATTATCTCTTATCCACTTAGTGAAAGGCTCCACAGAAACGCCGTAGTCGAGGGAAAGCCTTCGGGAAATATAGCTGATGGGTAAAGTGATTATCCATGTAACAGCGGACAAAAACAATACATAAAGGGGCAGCTTGTGAAGCGCTGCTTTTTTCAATGTGCGGGAAAGCCCGAAAACGAGAATGAACGTGTAGATGATCCACTCCACCGGCAGTGCCAGCAGATATAACAGGTTCTGATACGTAGAATACTCCTGACTAAGTATCTGTTCCCTTTCACTCATGAACACAGCGGGGTCTGCCGCGCTCCCCTGAAGGGACGGCGGAATTCCTGAGTCTGACCAGACGAATAGATATAGCAGCACGAACGAGGCATATGCGATATAACCGAGCCCCGTCCATAGCAGAAATGTTTTCTTCATGGCTCTCCCTCCTAAGCTTTTACAATCATACTATACAGATCAATCATTGTTGATGGGAGAACATCACTCTTTCTTTGTGAGCCTCTCTAAAATCATTTCTGAAAAGTCCCAATTATGAAAGAAAAACTCACTTTCCTTTTCATTCGCAATTTACAAAAAATTGCATAACGGAACAAGTTACTAACATTTCTCCACAGGGTTATCCACACCCCCTGTGAACTTCACATTGTTCACAGGTTATACAGAACTATCAACAGTTTATCCACAAAACGAATGTTATATATAGATGTATATGGTAGTAGACCCCTTGTTCCCTACTAGATATTGAAGTTATCCATAACTTTATACACATCCTGTGGATAGTGATTTACGTAAAAAAACGCGTATATGTTATCCACACACACGCGTTTTTTTCCATTTTCGATAGTTTACTACTGAGACGCTAACGTAACAGTCGTTGTATCTTCTTCTCCGTCTCTGTAATACGTAATTTCCATTTCTTCACCGGGATCTTTTTCCCTGTACAGATATTTTCTCAGTTCGATGATATCCGTCACCGGGGTGCCATCAAGTTCTGTGATTACATCCCCTGGTTCAAGTCCTGCTTTGGCTGCCGGAGAAGTCTGACTGATACTGCGTAGATACAGACCACCTTCGACACTTTCAGGGAGGTTCAGTCTGCTCTCCCATTCAGACGAAGGAACCTGGTTCAATCCATAAGCTTCTACACCGAGAAAAGCACGGTTCACCTGTCCTTCTGCTTCAAGTTCTTCGATTATCGGTGTCGCCGTGCTGATCGGGATGGCGAAGCCGATACCCTCGACAGCGGCCTGTGCGATTTTCATCGAGTTGATTCCGACGAGTTGACCTTCGATATTAATCAGGGCTCCCCCGCTGTTACCAGGGTTGATCGCCGCATCCGTCTGTAAGACTTCCGCCTGCCAATCTTCTACACCATCTCCGTTTAGATCTTGTGGAATCGCACGCTGTGTACCGCTGATGATCCCTTTTGTCACCGATCCGGAGAAATTAAGACTGAGCGGGTTTCCGATAGCGATAGCCGGCTCCCCGACTTTCAGGTTGTCCGAGTTACCGAGTTCAATCGTATGTTCCACCTCGTCCGCAGGCATCGTAAGAACAGCGAGGTCCGTAAACACATCACTGCCGACAAGTTGCGCGGACACTCTCGTTTCGTCCGAAAGCACAACCTCAAGCTCCGAAGCTCCCTCAATCACATGATGGTTCGTCACGACATAAGCCGTGCCTTCTTCCTGTTTGTAAATGACACCGGAGCCGATGCCCGCCTGTTGAGGATCGGACGGCTGATCCCAGAAGTTGGACTGAGACTGCATATTTACGACGCCGACGACAGATGGTCTCACTTTCTCAACAACTTCAGTGATTTGTGTGTTCACATCAACATCGACCGTCTTCGTCGTGTTACCGGTAAGTCCCTGTTCTCCTTCGGTAAGTCCACTCTCATCTTCCGGTATCGTTATATCATAAGGAAGCATCTCAGTCTGGACGAGTGCCGGAAGCGCCAGAAGAACAAGTACTGCGCCAAGGACCAGCCCTACAATGGTTGGGACAGCCCAGCGTCTTTTCTTTTCACGTTTCTGCGGTGAATGATCATCATAATACCCCAAGTCGCGTCACCTTCTTTCTTTAATCTGTTGTAAGTTTTTATTCTTTACCCTTTTTACTCAAACGTCATACATCGGGGTAGCCATCTCCGGGAACGTATCCTGTACGTCCAGACGTTTGCCTACTTCAAACCCTCGTTCTTTCAATACGTTGGTTACCGACATGTTCGCAAGGTCGATCATATTATTATCCAGACTCAAATGTGCGAGATAAATACGTTTCGTGTTGTCATCCAGAATATCCGTGAGTGCCAACGCACAATCTTCATTGGATACGTGTCCGGCATCTCCGAGAATCCGACGCTTCACACTCCACGGGTACTTTCCCATCCGCAGCATATGTACGTCATGATTCGCTTCAAAAATGTAAGCATCCGCTTTTTCCACCGTTTTTTTGATGCGTTCCGAGACGTAGCCAAGGTCTGTGACAAGCGCCGCTTTCTTCCCGTCCTGATGGAAGGTGAAGAACATGGGATCCGCAGCATCGTGGGAAACGGCGAACGACTCTACATCGATGCCTCCGAAGGTCTGCACACTTTCCATCGGAAAATGGAATTTCTGATCCAGCGGCACTTTGCCGATCTGGGTGTCCATCGCTTCCCACGTCTTCTCATTGGCATAGATAGGGAGATTGTAGCGACGGGCCATAATCCCGAGACCTTTGATATGGTCACTGTGTTCATGGGTCACAAGAATCCGGGAAAGGTCCTTCGGATCGACATGGACCTGGGCCAGCAGATTCTCGATCTTTTTCCCGGAAAGACCGGCATCTACAAGAATTTTTTCTTCCCCTGATTCGATATAAAATGCATTACCTGTACTGCCTGAAGCTAGCACACTAAATCGTAGACTCATTTATTCTTCCGTCCCCTCCTCTGATGGCTGCACCGGCTCAGGCGACCCTGAGCTGAGTTGATTCGCATAGGCTTCAGTTACCGATTCGATGAAATCCCCTGCGTTATTGGTGAGGATCTGTCCATTCGTCGCATGGACGAAATAGAAGTCACTTCCGACCCTCACTCTCCACGTAGGCGCGAAGACCTGATAACCATCTTCTTCTCCGGCTTCAAGATTCACGAGAGAATAATAGCCGACGGTCATATCTTCAATTTCATCATTTTCCTGCAAATATCCGTTATTGTAAAGAAGAGATACGATATCCATCGGAGAAATCAGGTCCTGTTGCATGTTTTCCGATTCCATCTCCGGCTCCTCGAGAAGGGTAGCGGTATAGCCTGTGATCTGTCCGTTTTCGGTCCGGATCATCAGGAGACCTCCCCGGTTATAATAGATCGTGCGATTGTTCATCTTCTGGAAAAACAACGCCGTCGTCTCATCTTCATTCCAGCCCCAATAGGAATACCGGTTGCTGAACGGAATGATTTCCGAAATATCTTCCCGGATAGTTTCTTTATCGACCTCTACCGGATCATCGAGGGTAGCTACCAGCAGGCGATCGTTGTACACGTTCACCTGCTGATTGTCCTTTTCTTCAAGAGAACCAAGCTGCTGTTCGGAAAATCCTCCCGGTTCTGCGGTCAAAAACGAGACCCCTGGAGCTTCAGAAGGCACTTCTGAAATATCGATGTTCTGAGCACTCAGCTCTTCTTCAAGGGTCGTCTCGGCTACTTCCTGGATGACCGCACTTTCCCGGTTTGCCCATAGCTGCATCAGCAGAAACAGGTCGAGAAGAAGAAAACTGATGATGAAGAGCGTCTTAATTTGTCCCCATTGCATTACGTTCCTCCCCCTCTCCGCACGACTGAATCGATATCCGTCATTTCCTGCCACGTCCCATTCACTTGCACAAACCAGGCAGGAATCAGATCGTAATAGTTACTGAACCCGCCCCCTTGGGAATCGAGTTTGTAGCCGATCACGATATCCGTCACTTCGCTCTGGTTGTATTGGGGGGAATTTTCAATGACGGTTTCAATCGTTTCTCCTGAAGCCAGGGTACTTACCTGCTCGTCTTCTGAAACATCCGGGTAGGACTGGTAAGGATCGACGGTCACCATAGGGCGTATATATTCCTGAAGCACCCCTTCTTCAAATCGGATCGACATACTCGTGAAATCTTCAGTATCTTTGAGAATCGGACGTTCGTTATAATACATGCTGAACATAATATCGCCGTATGTCGAACGGATATCATGGACACGGAACGGGTCCGTGAAACCATAGTGGTTGTTGATGAAAGAGACACTTTCATTCAATATTTCCTGTGTATTGAATGTCGTGGACGAAACGTTCGAACTTTCCGTGACTGGATTCTGGTACTTCATTTTCTTCTGTCCTGCGACCAGATCCATCCGGCTCAGACTGTCCGAATGACGTAAATCCCCGCCGGAGAGCGGAAACTGTTTCACCACGGTCGGGTCATCAAACAACACGTTCTTCAGAGGTTTCGAAGGCAGAGACTCGGTGACGATGACATCCTTCGCCACATCAATCTGTTCGGAAGGCAGGAAGATCCGCCGTTCTTCATCCTCCTGGAACATCATATACTCACGCCAAAGAGACGTATTATCAAGTTCTGAGCGCAACTGTGACGCATTTTCGAATCGCATAGAGCCCTGTAGCATCCTTTCACCATCCGGCGAAAGGAAACGGACCTCCGCTTCTTCCTCGCTCATTTGGACGAACACCCGGTCAAAGGAGAGTCCTGGCAACGTCACATCCTGATTTTCCATCTGAAAGATATTACGTATCGTTTCCGAGGTCAATGTGGAAGGAAAAACGATTTCAAGTACGTCTCCTCCCTCAGGGATGTCCGCTTCAGAGATGCTAAGGTTGAAAATAGACCATGTCTGCATCCGTCTGAAAGCTTCTCCGATATGTTCCTCTTCCTGATACCCGTAGTGTGTCCCATTGTTGTGATAAATGATCTGCTTCGGTGTAAGCAAGCTTCGGATATTCTCTTCCGTACCACCGATATTGGTTTCCTCAATCAGCCCGTCTCCCTGGTTCACTGTCTCGAGGTTCGGCTGATAATTCCAGAGCGCAATGGTCAAAAACAAACTGAAAGCTACCAGAATAACTAATATGATGGTTTTGATCGCTTCTTTGGTCATCGGCTCCCCCTCCGCTTCTGATTCATTAGCGGAAGTGTAAAGAAAACAGTCGTTCCTTTACCTTCTTGGCTTTCCGCCCATATTTCCCCGTGGTGAGCATCGATTATTTCCCGGGCAATAGCTAGACCGAGCCCGGTTCCGCCCACTCCGCGGGACCTTGCTTTGTCTACCCGGTAGAAGCGGTCGAAGATTTTATCGACAGTATGAGAAGGCATGCCAAGTCCTTCATCTTTGATACTCACCTGCAGCTTGTGACGCATACGTTTCACATGGAAATGGATAGCGCCGCCTTCCGGTGAATACTTGACTGCGTTAGATATGACGTTATCAAGCACCTGGGTCACTTTATCCTTATCCAGCCACACATAGACGTTTTCGTCAGGAAGGTGTTTAGTAAATGTGATCCCTTCCGTCTTATTCATTTCGAACCGTTCAATGATCTGTTCAAGAAAAGTGATGAACTCCACTTTTTCTTTGTAGAAACTGGACTCCTTATGATCCATCTTCGTCAGCTGCAGTAAATCATTCACAAGACGAATCATGCGGTCGGTTTCATTCTGGGTCACGTCCAGAAAACGCGGCGCAATTTCTTCATCTCTCCACGCTCCGTCGTTAAGAGCTTCGAGATAGCTGCGCATCGTTGTAAGAGGAGTACGCAGTTCGTGGGAAACGTTCGATACGAATTCCCTTCTTTCCTGATCGGCTCGCTGTTGTTCCGTAACATCACTGATGACGGTAATGAAGCCGTTCATCTCGTAATTTTCGTCCTGAACGACCGAGAAGTTCGCTTTCAGAAGCAGGTGCTGATCACTGCTGCTCATGTCCACGATGACTGAATCGAGGTCTTCCATATCTTTGACGTTCGTAACCTGATCTTCAAGACCGAGGATTTCGATAAGGGATTTCCCCTGGACATCTTCGAACCGCTGCCCGATCAGATGGGAAGCGGGGACGTTCATCAGTGTAACCGCCCCGATTCTATCCGTAGCGATGACCCCGTCCGACATGTTGGAAAGGACAGAGCTCAACTTTCTCCGTTCCCCTTCCGTCGTGGCCTGGGAAATTTTCAATTTATCGTTCAAATCATTGAACGTATGACCGAGCTGGCCGATTTCATCATTACCGTGGACGTTCACTTTTTGGGAAAAATCGCCGGTGGCCATGATCTGTGCCTGGCGTCTCATCTCGATGAGCGGCTTCGTAATCGTACCGGCTACAATAATCCCGAGAATCGCTGTTATGAATATGGATAACGCTGTACCGTTGGCAAAGATGCGGTTGATATCCTGCAGCTGTTCGTAAACAGAGCTCATATCCGCTTCGAAATAAATGGCGGCTACCGTTTCATCCACATTGTTTTTTACGGTCCTCGTTCCTACCCAGAGTCGCTGTCCTGTTTCAGCATCCATCCTCGTCTCCGGGCTCGACTGTTCCTGCAGGAGAAATGCAGAAAGAACGTCTGGATTTGTCGTCTTTTTCCCGACGTTCGCCTGAGGTGTGTCATCCCCACTTGCATATGCGGCGATGACCACGTTCGATCCTTCTTCAATCACCTGCAGCTGTCTGATTTCATTCCGGACATAGCCTTCATTGAAAGAGTTGAGGATACTCTGTACATCACTTTGAAGAGAGGGGTCATCATCCTCCCTTTCTTCTTCAAAAGCCTGCTGAATGTTAAAGGCAAGAGCATCCAATCTCCCTTCAACAGATTGAGTGAAGTTGTTTTCGAGCTGTTCCTCCAGCCGGTCGACGAAATAAGCGCCGATCACCTGAAGGCCAAGCAGAATAAGCAGAATGTATACGATAATCAGCTTCAGCCGGACCGACTGAAAGAAACCAACCTTGCTCATACCTGTCTACTCCTGTTCGGGATTTCTCAAGTAGTAACCTACACCACGTCTGGTGACAATCCAGGCAGGCGTACTCGGATTCTCCTCGATTTTTTCACGCAGGCGCCTGACGGTTACGTCGACGGTCCGGACATCTCCGTAATAATCATACCCCCATACTGTTTCCAGCAGGTGCTCCCGCGTCATAACCTGTCCGATATGCCGAGCCAGATAATAGAGTAGTTCGAATTCACGGTGGGTAAGCTCTATATAGCTTCCGTCCCGTTTGACCGTATACGCATCCGGCTGGATGGACAGACGGCCGATTTCGATTTCTTTGGAACGCTGCACGCCGTCCTCCGGTTCCTGCTGCTGACGTCTCAGGTTCGCTTTCACCCTGGCGACCAGTTCACGGTTGCTGAACGGTTTGGTGACATAGTCATCCGCACCCATTTCAAGGCCGAGCACTTTGTCGATTTCCGCATCTTTCGCTGTCAGCATAATGATCGGCATCGCGTGGGTCTTCCTAATCTCCCGGCATACTTCGTTCCCGTCTTTCCCTGGAAGCATAATGTCGAGGAGAATAAGATCGGGATCCTCTTCTTTTGCGCTTTCAATAGCCTCGTCGCCATCATAGGCACACACAACATTATATCCTTCTTTTTCCAAATTGAATTTCAGTATATCTGCGATCGGTTTCTCATCATCTACTACAAGTATTTTGTGAGCCATTTGCGTTCACTTCCCTTTCTCCTGAACTTTCGTGCTCCTCTTCCATTCTAACTTATTTTTAGAAACTTGTCCTTTTTTGATGTAAGAAAAGCGGAAGCCACCTCCTCTAGAAGCGCTGACTTAAGAAGAGCCAAAAGAAAAGAGAGGAGCGTTATCGCTCACTCTCTCAATTGCTGACGTAGGATAGCGGGTTTTTCAAATCCCCGTTCTTATGCACTTCAAAATGAAGATGAACGCCTGTAGAACGTCCAGTTGTGCCCATATCGCCTAATTTATCGCCTTTTTTAAGCTTATCCCCGACACTGACACCGATCGAAGACAGATGAGCGTAAGTCGTTTCGTATCCATTTCTGTGGTCGATGACGACTTTGTTTCCATATGCCCCGGATGTGCCTGCTGATTTGACGACTCCATGGTCCGCTGCTTTGATGGTGCGGTCTGAGACTCCCGCGATGTCAATTCCTGCGTGGAAGGAGCCCCATCGTTCCCCCTGACCGCTCGTCAATGTTCCTCCGACCGCGGGCCACGTGAATTCACCACTACCGACAGACGGTGTCTTCGTTCCTTCAAGAATGACTTTCGGCTTCGGGTCTTGCAGGTTTTCCTCGCTGAGTTTTTCCTGACTTACGATATCCAGCTTTTCTTTCTCATAGGAATAACGGACTTTTTTCTGCCCTTCTTCCCCTTCCTGTTTCACTTTCGTTTCGCCGACAAGCAATTCATCCGTTTTTTTGGTATGGGTATCAAACGGTATAGATTCCGTAACTATTTTTTCTTTGTTCACTGAAACGTCCGTATAATCGATTTCTTCTTCTACCTGAATTGCCTGCCCGGTTTCGAGGCCACTTGTTTCAGGGTTCAATTCACGGAAACGCTCCTCACTCATCTGGTAATCTTCCAGAAGAGAAGCAAGATCGTCGTTCTCTGTAACCTCATGGGCTTTCAGTTCTGTCGTACCTTCATTCAGATTTTCAACGACCGTATCCACACCTGTGACTTCCCGCGGATGAACGATTTCAGTCTCCTGCTCCGGTTTCGTCGTCAGTGCGAACTGCGTCAGCTTACCTTCTCCGATATCTATAGTGAGATCGGTCCCATTTTCGAAAGCTTCGAGCAGCTCATCGTCTGCAAACTGTTGTTTATAACGGGTGAGGGCTTCTTCCGCCTTCGCCTCATCTCTAACGTAGCCGGCTGCATGTCCATCAAACGTTACAGCCGTCGCTTCGGTACTCACCGTTATCTCTTCCTGAACCGTTTCTTTGGTGCCTTTATTATCATATTCCGGACTCATGAGACGCTCTGATTCGTAAGTTATGGATTCTTCCACCAGCGGCTCGACTCCGTAAGCGTCCTCCGCTTTTTGAAGACGGTCCTCCACTGATTCTTCAATGATTTCCCTGCTGCTGACTGTTCCGACTTCCTCTCCATCCACGTAAACGTGATGGACCGGTGCCATACTACCTTCGACATATGTCGCCCCTGCTGTCACTCCTATGCCGAGTAACGCAACGAGAGACACTTTCCTCATCCATTTTGAACTCTTTCTATACACACTCGTTTCCCCCTGTATCATCTATCTTGATTTCATAATTTTTAGCCTCACTCAATTTATCATTCGAAATAGCGAAAAGAAACAGGATAGGAAAATTGTAATGAACTTATAATCTTTTGTTTAACTGATGTAAAAAAGGGGAAACAGCTGTAGTTACTTCAGTACTATAAAATTAAAGCTCTGTTAAAGCCTATTGTTGATGATAGGAACGGAAGGTGGAAACGCCTGCGGAATGAGCATGGAAGGAAAATCACCCGGAACGACCAGAGGGAGATGCGGGAAGTTTCCGCCATGCCCGCGGCAAGCTTCCACCTGAAGAGACGAATATCAACAACAAATGATACCAGAGCCAAAATTAAAAAAAACACCCTGATGATCATCAGAGTGTTTAGTGTGAGTGGCTCGGGACGGAATCGAACCGCCGACACACGGATTTTCAGTCCGTTGCTCTACCGACTGAGCTACCGAGCCATATGTAATGGCGGTCCGGACGGGACTCGAACCCGCGACCTCCTGCGTGACAGGCAGGCATTCTAACCAACTGAACTACCGGACCATTTGCTGCAACGAAACCTATCTTACCATAGCCTACCGCTGCAAGCAATATGTTCACTAAAAGAAATCATTATTGTTTCGCCTTCCACAAAGCTTCCACCAGATGTCGCGGCTCCTCCTCAAGCTTCAGAAGCGTCCGTTGCACAGGATCTACGAAACCTGCTTCAATAGCGTGATCGACCATCGTCATAAACGGAGAATAGTAACCGGCGGCATTCAACAGACCGATCGGCTTGCGGTGGATGCCTATCTGAGCCCAGGTGATGGTTTCTGTCAGCTCCTCGATCGTTCCAAACCCTCCGGGCAGCGCTATATAGCCATCGGCGAGTTCAGCCATTTTCGCTTTCCGTTCGTGCATCGTTTCCACCTGAATGAGCCGGCTCAATCTTGAATGGGAAATTTCAATACCTTCAAGCTGACGCGGCATGACTCCGATCACTTCCCCGTCTTTTTCAAGTGCGCCGTCCGCAATCGCTCCCATAAGACCTCCGTTCGATCCTCCGTAAACAATCGATATCCCTTGTTCGGCCAGTATTTGACCGAGTTCTTTGGCCTTTTCTTCGTAAACAGGATCCGTCCCTTTCCGTGATCCGGCAAAAATACATACTCTCATCATTTCCACCCCTTCTTTATGAATTATATGCAGAAAACCTTCAGGAATCCAACTGAAATACTGATTTTTCCTAAAAGATAAGACTCTGTTAAAGCTTGGTGTTGATTTCAGCACGAAGGGTGGAGACGTCTGCAAGGGAAACATGATCGGGGAAAGCACCGGAATCGAACGTAGAAAGATTCCGGAATCCCGCCCTCATACCCGCGACAAGCTTCCACCCGTAGAGATAAAAATCATTTAGGAAAGATAACAGATCTTAAAGATAAAGGAAGAGACCTTCTGCAGCAACAAAAGGTCTCTTCGTATAGTTATAGAACTGCCGAGACGCGCATTTTATGACTCACGGTACACACCCCGGACGACATTCGTCTGGATACGGTCCGGGCCGACAGAGAAAATCGACAGCGGAATACCGGTCAGTTGCGCTATACGCTCGAGGTAATGACGGGCGTTCACCGGAAGATCATCAAGGCTTTTCGCACCCGTGATGTCTTCTGTCCACCCGGGAAGCTCTTCGTAAACAGGTTCGCATTCAGCCAGTTTCTTCAAGCTGGCCGGAAATTCTTCGATGATTTCTCCTTTGTATCTGTAAGCTGTGCAGATCTTCAAGCTTTCGATGCCTGTAAGCACGTCGAGTGAATTCAGGGATAAATCGGTGATGCCGCTCACACGACGGGCATGACGTACGACGACACTGTCAAACCAGCCCACACGACGCGGACGTCCGGTCGTAGTACCGTATTCATTCCCGGTCTCACGGATCTGATCCCCGATCTCATCTGTAAGTTCTGTCGGGAAAGGTCCGTCTCCGACTCTTGTCGTATAGGCTTTGGATACTCCTACGACATTCTTGATTTTGGAAGGACCGACACCCGCGCCGATCGTTACCCCGCCGGCAATCGGGTTGGAGGAAGTGACGAACGGGTACGTCCCCTGATCGATATCAAGCATGACGCCCTGCGCCCCTTCAAATAACACCCGGCGACCTTCATCAAGGTTATTGTCGAGTACGACCGACGTGTCACATACGTACTTCTCCACTTCCTGGCCGTACTGGTAGTATTCTTCCAGGATATCTTCAATACGGAAAGGTTTCTCACCATACACTTTTTCGAACAGACGGTTCTTCTCCGCAAGGTTCTGCTCCAGTTTCTCCCGGAAGCTTTCTTTATCCAGAAGATCAGCGATCCGGATCCCCATACGCGCAGCTTTATCCATATAGGCGGGCCCGATCCCTTTTTTCGTCGTGCCGATTTTGTTCATGCCTTTATCTTCTTCCTGAAGCTCATCGAGTTTCAGATGGTAAGGTAAAATGACGTGCGCCCGGTTGCTGATGCGCAGGTTATCGGTGGAAACACCGCGCTCATGCAGATAGGCCAGTTCTTCCTTCAGTGCTTTCGGGTCGATGACCATCCCGTTTCCGAGTACACAGATTTTATCCTCAAAGAAAATCCCCGAAGGAATCAGGTGCAATTTATATGTAGCATTATCAAATTTGATCGTGTGACCTGCATTATTTCCGCCCTGATAGCGGGCAACCACTTCTGCGTGCTGTGATAAATAATCCGTTATTTTGCCTTTTCCTTCGTCCCCCCACTGGGTTCCGACTACAACTACTGATGACATAAAGGCACCTCCTACGTTAATTCCTTTTCAGTTTATCAATTATTTCTGCCATCGTCAACAAAAACCGAACATTATTAAATAAAACATGTTTAATATTCGTTAAAACTCATATCGACTGCTTCCCATACAAAAAACCCCTGCCACACTAGGCAGGGGGGATATCCGAATCGCTATAACGGTGATCGAGGTCGACGAACTTGTTGTATTCTTTGACGAATGCAAGCTCGACATTTCCTACCGGCCCGTTACGCTGTTTCGCTATGATGATTTCAATGATGTTCTGATTCTCTGATTCCTGATCGTAATAATCGTCCCGGTATAAAAAGCCGACGATATCGGCATCCTGCTCAATCGAACCGGACTCCCTCAGGTCGGACATCATCGGACGCTTGTCCTGACGGGATTCGACCCCACGGGAAAGCTGGGACAAGGCGATAAGCGGCACGTTCAGCTCACGCGCAAGTCCTTTCAGGGAACGGGAGATTTCCGATACTTCCTGCTGACGGTTCTCCCTGGAGTTCCCACTCCCCTGGATCAGCTGCAGATAGTCGATGAGAATCATGCCGATCCCTTGTTCCTGTTTGAGGCGACGGCACTTCGAGCGGATTTCGTTAACGCGTACGCCAGGAGTATCGTCGATATAAATGCCTGCGTTCGAAAGACTTCCCATTGCCATCGTCAGCTTATTCCAGTCGTCCGCCTCCATTTTACCGGTACGCAAACGCTGTGCATCGATGTTTCCTTCCGCGCAAAGCATACGGGAGACAAGCTGGTCTGCTCCCATCTCCAGACTGAAGATAGCCACATTCTCGCCTGTCTGACCGGCGACGTTCTGTGCAATGTTCAAAGCGAACGCCGTTTTCCCCATCGAGGGACGGGCAGCGATGATGATGAGATCGTTCCGCTGGAAGCCGGATGTGATCGTGTCGAGATCTCTGTATCCGGTCGGGATACCGGTGATGTTGCCGTCACTCTGGTGCAGCTCTTCGATATTGTCATAGACGTCGATAAGGACATCTTTGATGTTTTTGAAGGCCTGGGAGTTCTTACGCTGGGATACGTCGAGAATCTCCTTTTCGGCCTGGTTCAGTACGTCTTCGATATCGTCTTCTTCCGCATAACCGTTCGTTACGATTTCTGTCGCTGTGCGGATCAGCTGGCGAAGCGTCGATTTCTCACTTACGATATCCGTATAGTAACTGATATTCGCAGCGGTAGGGACGGAGTTCGCAATGTCACTCAAATAAGTGACGCCGCCTACTTCCTCCAGGGTTCGATGATTGGAGAGGGCGGTCGTCACTGTGACGAGATCGATCGGTTCCCCGCGATCGGAAAGCCCGAGCATCACCTCGAAAATCCGCTGGTGACTGGCGCGATAAAAATCTTCAGGAAGCAGATGTTCAGCTGCAGTCGTCATGGCTGAAGGCTCCAGGAAAACGGCACCAAGCACCGCCTGTTCCGCTTCTATATTGTGAGGCGGCGTACGGTCCTGAAAAAATTCATTCACAAGCTTTGCCTCCTCTGGTCATTGATCCTACTTCTCCGCTACGTGTACGCGGATCGTACCGGTCACGTCCGGATGGAGCTTCACAGGTACTTCCGAGTAGCCGAGGGTGCGGATCGGATCATCCATGTCGATTTTACGTTTATCGATGGAGATGTCATGATCCTTTTTCAGCTGTTCGGAAATCTGCTTATTCGTAATGGAACCGAAGAGACGGCCGCTGCCTCCGGATTTCGCCGAAAGTTTCACTTCGATATCCTTCAGGTCTTCCTTCAGTTTCTTCGCATCATCGATTTCCTGTTGAGCCAGGTTCTCCTCTTTTTTATCCTTGGCTTTCTGAGCGTCCAGGTTCGCCTTGGTAGCCTCGACTGCCAGGTTATGCTTCAGAAGATAGTTACGAGCGTATCCATCGGAAACATTTTTGATTTCCCCTTTTTTCCCTTTACCTTTAACGTCCTGGTTGAATATTACTTTCATTCTTCTTCTCCCCCTTCAAAATACTCGTCGATTATATCTTGCAATAAAGCTTTCGCATCTTCAATCGTTGTGTCTTCAAGCTGAGTTGCAGCGTTCGTAAGGTGTCCGCCGCCGTTCATCTGTTCCATAATGACCTGGACGTTGATATCTCCGAGGGAACGGGCACTGATACCGACACGACCATCTTTACGGTCTGAAATGACGAAAGATGCTTCGATGCCGCTCATCGTAAGTAGCGTATCCGCTGCCTGAGCGATGACGACGGGGCCGAAGATATCCCCTTTGTCCGCGGTCGAAATAGCGACCCCGTCACGATAGATATCCGAACGTTCAATCAGACGGCTCCGGCGCAGGTAAATATCGAGATCCTCTTTCAGGAACTTCTGCACGAGCACCGTATCGGCCCCTTTCCCTCTCAGGTAAGAAGCGGCATCAAATGTCCGCGAGCCTGTACGAAGGGTGAAACTTTTCGTATCCACGATGATTCCTGCAAGCAGGGAGGTCGCTTCGAGCATCGACAGTTTCAATTTCTTCGGCTGGTACTCCAGAAGCTCCGTCACGAGCTCTGCTGTCGAGGACGCGTAAGGCTCCATATACACAAGTGTCGGAGATGCAATGAAGTCCTCAGCGCGTCTGTGGTGGTCGATGACGACGACGTGTTCCGTCTTGTTGAGAAGTTTCTCCTCTGCGACGAGCTTCGGTTTATGCGTATCCACGACGACGAGGAGGGTATCGTTCGTCACCATTTCCATCGCGTCCTCCGGAGAGACGAAATAATCCCAAAGATCTTCATCTTTTTTGATTTCTTCCACCATCCGCTGCACGCCTGTGTCGACGTCATTGGGGTCGAGTACAATCGCCCCCTGTTTCTGATTGGCTTGAGCGATTTTCAAAATTCCGATCGCCGCTCCGACCGAATCCATGTCCGGTGCTTTGTGTCCCATAACGAGGACTTTTTCGCTGCCCTGAACGAGATCCTTCATCGCATGGGAAATAACGCGGGCCCGCACCCGGGTCCGTTTTTCCATCGGATTCGTCTTACCGCCGTAGAAGCGGACCTTGCCGGTTTCATCCTTGATGGCAACCTGATCTCCCCCGCGGCCGAGCGCGAGGTCGAGGCTCGACTGGGCTATCGCTCCCATTTCCGGAAGCGTGATCGGCCCGACACCGACACCGATACTTAACGTAAGCGGCATATTCTGATCGGTGATAAGTTCGCGGACTTCATCAAGGATTTCAAATTTCGTTTTCTCAAGCCCTGACAAAATTTCTTTCGTCATGACAGCGATAAAACGCTCCTGGGATATGCGCTTCAGGTAAACGCCGTGCTGTTCCGCCCATTTATTCAAAATCGAAGTCACCTGGGAGTTGATATGACTTTTCGACGTATCGTCCATCCCCTGAGTGATCTCCTCATAGTTGTCGAGAAAAATCACAGCAAGCACGCTCTGTTCATTTTGATAACGCGACTCGATTTCCGTCTGTTTCGTCCGGTCGAACATGTATAGGAGACGGTCCTCCTGCTTCATGATCGTCTGCATACGTCTTCCGTCGAGTTCGACCCAGGCTTCCTCTTTATTCTCTTTGATGTTCGGGATCAGCTTCTCCGATAATTCGTTGAGGGAAGAACCTACTACCGAATTCTCATCCACGAACCTGTTCATATAAGGGTTCGCCCATTCGATCTTATAATCCTCACTGTAGAGGATGATACCGATCGGCATTTCAAGAAGAGCTTCCTCCCCGACTTTTTTCACCCGATAAGAAAGCGTGGATATATATTCTTCCGTATCATTGATTACCTGTTTTTCCGTACGGATACTATAAAAAATCGAACCGATAAGTAGCAAGGTCATCACAAGACCGAACATCCACTGGTAATACCAGATGAAACCCAGCAGAATCACGGACAGCATATAGATGACCCACAAATGCCCGCTCATCGCTGATGTTTTCTTTACATTTGCCATTCGCTTCAGCTCCTAATCAGAATCTCCGAGCTATTTCTTTTCTTTCACTTTGTCCCTGAGCGGGAAACCTATATCAATTATACCTAAGATTCGTACAAGATAAAGGAAGATCTGCGGCAGAAGCACCGACAAAATGATTGCCAGAACCGGCACCGCTTTCGACCACTGTTTTCTCTGACTGTAAAAAAAGATGAAGGAGAAACCCTGCAGAATAAGCAGCATCCCTGTCAGTGTAAAAACGTTGATGGTCGCAATATACCATATTCCTTCCTGGTCCATAAATATGAGATTCATTACCAGAGCAATGAAATAATACCACAAAATCGATGTCGGCAATCTCATTTCACGGACCGGCGGGAAAAAGAGCCCGGCTTTTTCGAGACGGTTCAACAGCTTATAGCTGAGCCACTGACTGATGAGAGCCATCACAATCCCGGTGGCTGCGAGAATGCTCGGTAAATAATCCGGAAGACTCTCCATCTGTTCCCGGAGCATCTGGATCGTCGCTTCTGTGTCCTCGCCGCCGACGGAGCCCAGCATGTTTTCCGTCATATTGATCGATTCGTCAATAGCTACCTGGATCTGTTCCATCCAGTTCATGCCGAACAGCGCCTGTGTCAAAACGTATACGGCTACAAGTCCGCCTATGAAGCCGAGAGAGCCGATGACCCACGTTTCGTAAGCGTCCCGTTTTTTGTGCATAGCCCCACCGAGACACACGCCTCCGATACCCGTAAGCAGCGTAACCGGAAACGAAAAGACCGTCGCTATAATCGAAGCGAGCACCGTCGCTCCGAACAACATGATGAACCCGGATTGAAATCCGAAATGATAGCTATAGATGACGAACGGAATCGGTAATGCGAACATTAAGAACGTCCCGAGAATCGGGATCGGTAAAAACAGAATAACAAGAAGCATCACTAAGTATATTCCCGTCAGTAATGCCCCTTCAGTAATTTGTTTCGTATTTTTCATTTCGTAACCCCACTTTTTCTCCATGAATAACCCTTCCTATTCTAACACAGAACAACGGTACGAGGCTCGAATGAAAAATTATCGTTTTGCCTCTCCTCTTCAATACTGTTATGATAATTTTTAATCATGAGCAACCATAAAGGAGGAAACGTATGCGTACCGATTACCACGTACATATGGCAGAGACCGGGCAGCTATCGACGGAGTACCTGAAGGAATACGTTCAAAAAGCGAAACAGGAAGGGATCGGAGACCTCGGCATTTCCGAGCACGCCTATTTTTTTCAGGAAACACGGCCGATTCTTTCCAACCCATGGGTGGAAAACAGAAGAACGCTTGATTTCAGCGAATATCAGGCCCTGTTCGATGAGGCGGAAAAAGAAAACCTGAACGTGAAAATGGGGATCGAAATGGACTACATGCCAGGGAAAGAAAAAGAAATGGAAACGTTCATCAAAGAGCAGCCTTTCGATTACGTCATCGGCTCCATCCACTGGATCGACGAGTGGGGCATCGATCTGGCCATTTACCGGGAAGAGTATGAAAAGCGCGACATCTATGAAGTATATGAGCAGTATTTCGACCGTGTGGTTACGCTTGCCGAGTCCGGACTTTTCGATTTCGTCGGCCATATCGATGTCATCAAAGTCTTCGGCTACGAGCCGGAGGATAAGGAGTTTTTACAGCGTCAGTATGAACGGGCAGCCAAAGCTCTGGCGAAGACCGGCACCCTGATCGAGATCAGTACAGCCGGCCTGCGTAAACCGACGGGCAAAATCTATCCGGAACCCGATTTCCTGAAAACGTGCAAAGAATACGGTGTCGGAATCACTCTCTGCTCGGACGCCCACAAACCGGAGCATCTCGGCTATCGGTACGATGAAGCCGTCGAGTTCGCGAAGTCGATCGGCTATGATGAAGTGCACACCTTCACCAAACGTAAAAAAGAAGCGCATCCGCTTACGTAATATTATGATAGAAAACCGCTCTCTGCCTAAGCAGGAGCGGTTTTTTGATCTTTGGATTCGGGTCTGTTAAAGCTTGTTGTTGATTTTAGAACGAAGGGTGGAGACACCCCCGGCAAGCTCCCACCCGTAGAGATGAAAATAAACCAAGAATGATAGATAACAGAGACGTTCATGCAAAGATATTTGCACCAGGATACATGAAAATTTTCGGGCTCTGTTATGATTCAAGCTTAATAAGGTGGATATAGATAAAGGCGGCGACTCCGACGGGAACTCGGGTAGCTGAAGCATTGCCTCTGGATAAGCGTCCGCCTGAATATTTATTTTCAGGGTAGCCTTAAATTTTGTTTTTGCTGAGTTCAGGTGCTGGTCCAGGGTCTTGAGCACCTCATTACTTCAATTTTTGTGGTGTTCAGGTCTATGAAACGGCTTCTGAGCACCTCATAAGTTTATTTTATGACGTGCTCAGGAGCGAATGGTTTCCGTGAACACCGCAAAACCAGAATACAAAAAAACCTCCAGACCCATCGTACATAGTCTGGAGGGTAAAAAGCTTCTTAGCGGACGCTTCCGCTTTTCTTTATGGCTAGCTGTAGCGTCCAGAAGTTCATGTCCTAAGCCGCACCCTCTCTTCCGGGAAAGTACACCCGAAGGCCGGGGGTGCCGGCTTACGCCAACACTTCTTAGCGGACGCTTCCGCTTTTCTTTATAGCTTCAGGTATTGCACACGATTGATATCCTCGACGTGGGCGAGGTGTTCCTGACAGGCAGGTTCCACTTCTTTATCCACCGTAAGAATCATAATCGCCGCTCCGCCGATATCCGTACGTCCCACCTGCATCGTGGCGATGTTGACGTCATGTTCAGCGAGCAGACTTCCGACACGGCCGATAGCACCCGGCTGGTCTTTGTGATGGATACTGATCAGGTGACCTTCAGGGATCACGTCGACGGAGTAACCATCAAGACGGACGACCCGCGCACCAAGGCCGTTCAGCAACGTCCCGGCGATACTTCTCGTTTCCTCATCCGTCTCAAGTTCCACGGTCAACAGATTCGTAAAGCCTTTCGTGGACGTCGATTTCTGTTCATTGATTTCGATCCCTTTATCTTTGGCGATTTTATAGGAATTGACGTCGTTCACACGAGTTCCGACGAACAGCTGCAGTACGCTTTTCACAACTTTTCTCGTGAGCGGTGTCGGATCGACATCAGCAAGCTCCCCGGAATAATAAACGTTGATATTGTTCAGACCTCCGCGTACAACACTTCCAAGGAAGGCTCCGAGCTTCTCGGAAAGCGTAATATAAGGAGTGAGCTTATCCTGCATCTCTTCAGGAATAGACGGAATATTCACGGGCTGTTTGGCATTCCCGCCGCGAAGCACTTCCATCACGTCATAACTTACATCGGTAGCTACGTTTTCCTGGGCTTCAATCGTACTCGCTCCGAGGTGCGGCACCCCGACGACCTGCGGAAGCTCAAGGAGTTTGTTGCCGACCGCCGGCTCTTCTTCAAACACATCGAGAGCTGCCCCGGCGATTTTCCCGGACTGAAGCGCCTCATACAATGCTTCTTCCTCGATGATCCCACCGCGGGCACAGTTAAGGATGCGGGCTCCATCCTTCATTTTCGCCAGCGCTTCTTTATTGATGAGGTGGTGCGTCGCATCGATGAGAGGGGTATGCACGGTGAGAAAGTCTGCCTGAGCAAGCACTTCATCGAGAGACCCGTGATCCACGCCCGCTTTCTCCGCTTTCTCTTTCGTCAGAAATGGATCATAGGCGATGACATTCATACGGTGACCTTTAGCGCGACGCGTGACGACACGGCCGATTCGACCGAAGCCGACAACGCCGAGGGTTTTATTTTTAAGTTCCACTCCGACATACTTCTTACGATCCCAATTGCCCTGTTGAAGGGAGTGGTACGCCTGGGGAATATTACGGGCCATCGACATGAGCATCGCCATCGTGTGCTCGGCTGTAGATATTGTATTACCATCCGGAGCGTTCACGACGACTACCCCGTTATCCGTAGCAGCATCAAGGTCTATGTTATCGACGCCGACACCGGCACGGCCGACGATTTTCAAATTCTCGCCGTGTTCCAGCAACTCCCTGGTTACCTGTGTCTGACTCCTGACGATGAGCGCATCCGCCTTCGCCACTTCTTCCAGGAGCTCTTTTTCTGACATGGAGGGTTTCTGAATCACCTCTGTGTCTGCCGCTTCAAGGAGAGGCTTTATTCCGTCTTCACTCAATGGATCACTGATCAGTACTCGGTTCATGATTCGATTCCTCCTCTAAAGTTGATTCCCCCGAAAGCGGGAGTATGTAAATAGGATAAAGACCTCTTTTCCTTTCAAATATATAATTCATTATCCTATCAGACACGGGGATAATGTCAATTGATTAAAATATTTCGGTACTTGAAATTATTAAAGGAAAACTGTATACTCAAAAAAGTAAATGTTTTCTGAATAATCACTACATAATCAAAGAGGGGGAAAAGAGGTTGAATAAAAAATTATTTTTTGGCCTTATTTTATCAATTATGCTGATGTTTTTGCTTGCTGCTTGTGGCGGCAACGACTCATCTGAAGAAGGATCTTCCGGAGAGGGGTCCGGAGAAGGTTCTTCCGGAGAAGAATCCAGCAGTGAGCAGTCCATATCTTTCACTGCAAAAAGTGAATTACCGAGTATGGACCCTGGTCTGATCACCGATTCTGTCGCTTTCCAGTGGGCAGGAGAAACATATGAAGGACTTTATCGTCTCGATGAAAACGGCGAACTCGCTGAAGGGATCGCCAAGGACCACGAAGTCTCGGAAGACGGAACAACATGGACATTCAACCTCCGGGAAGACGCAAAATGGGAGAACGGAGATCCGGTCACAGCCCATGACTTCGTCTATGCATGGCAACGCGCCGTCACACCGGAAACCGGCTCTGAATACGGCCCATACTTCCTCGGCGGAGTCGTACAGAACGCTTCTGCTATCGCTGAAGGTGAAATGGCACCTGAAGAGCTGGGTGTAAAAGCCGTTGATGACTATACGTTTGAAGTGAACCTGGAACAGCCGGTACCATATTTCGATAACATGACGGTGTTCATTACCTTCATGCCACTTAACCAGGATTACGTAGAAGAACAGGGAGACGAATTCTCCACGGAAGCGGACAACACGCTCGCAAACGGCCCTTTCAAAATGACGGAATGGAGTCACGGCGAAGGCTGGAAGATTGAAAAGAACGAAGATTACTGGGATGCCGACACGGTTCAACTGGAAGAGATCGACGTCAAAGTCATCAAGGAAACCTCTACAGCCGTAAACCTTTTCCAGACAGGTGAACTGGACCAGGCGGAACTGAATGCGGAGTTCGTAGATGAATACCGCTCCTCCGAGCACTTCCAGGTCGTAGAGGACCCTTACCTGTATTTCTTCAAGTTCAACCAGGAAGCACACGAAGCACTCGGAAACGTGGATGCGCGTAAAGCCATTTCGATGGCTATCGATCGTCAATCACTGACAGATGTCATCCTGAATGATGGTTCTGTTCCTGCTACAGGCTATGTGCCATCCAACTTTGTAACAGTCCCGGGTACGGACGGAAAAGACTTCCGTGAAGTACAAGGGCCGCTCGTTGAACATAACCCGGAAAAAGCACAGGAGCACTGGCAGGCAGCTCTTGATGAGCTTGGTACAGACTCTGTAACGCTTGAACTCATGGGAGATGACACAGACTCTTCCCAAAACGCGTTGGCTTACTACAAAGAGCAGCTTGAATCGAATCTTGAAGGCCTTAGTATCAACGTAGTGGAAGTACCATTCAAAGAACGTGTACGCCGTGACCAGGAAGGCGAGTTCGAAATCGAAGCAGCCACCTGGGGTCCTGACTACGCTGATGCGAATACGTACTTGAATATGTATCTCACAGACGGTCAGAACAACAACATGAACTACTCCAGCGAAGAGTACGACAACCTGATCAACAAAGCGAACACTGAGTTTGCACGCCAACCTGAAAAACGTTACGAAACGTTCTTGGAAGCGGAACGCCTTCTTCTTGAAGAAGATGCAGCCGTGGCTCCGATTTACCAGGATGCGAAGTCCCAACTGCTTCGCTCCAACATTGAAGGGCTCTTCCCGACAGCTACAGGCCCGACCTTTGAATTCAAATGGGCAAGTGTCCAATAATCAAATTCATGAAAAAGAGCATCTCCGTCACAAACGGGGATGCTCTTTTTGTATAATAATTCAAATGTATGGTCCTTCCACTTTCCTCGTTCTTCCACGATTACATATTATCCTGTTTCTTTCTCAATTCCCAAAGGAAAGACTCCCCTTCAAGTTCTACATCATCGTAGGTGAGCACATGATCTTTCTTTATATCATTCTTCAATTTTACGTTTGCACCCACTAACCCGATCGGTAAGGCTTTTTCATTTTTGGCACTCTCGTACTCATCCACTTTCCCATATACCGTGAACCCACCGATAGCATCCAGATAGCCTCCGGCCTTCAGGTCTTTTTTAGCTACTGCTACTGTTTCGGCAATCATACCGTGATAAGGGGCGATCGTCGGTTTGTTTTCAAAATAGGCCCTCGCAACAGACAAAGGTGTCTCGAGACTAGTCAGGTGATACGGGCGGTAAAGCACATAATGCGGCCCCTCCCCCATACTCAGATATTTCATCTCTTCTCTTACTTCTTCTTTCTCGGAAGTTATGATTGCAAACACACCAGGAGCGACTCCATTAATATAGTCTACCACGACTGGATAAAGTGAAAACGTATACTTCTGATACGATCTTTTCGATAGAAGAACTCCCTTCCTCTCTCACCATAGTCGGAGGAGGAATCATCGGTGTGGAATTCGCTACCATTTTTTCATCCCTCGATATTCCAGTTACCATCGTTGAACTCGGAGATCGGCTCATTCCGACAGAAGATGCAGAAGCGGCTCAAATTGTTGAAGAAAAACTCAAAAACTCAGGAGTGAAGATCTTCACGAATGTTTCTGTCTCCTCTGTGTCCCATCACTCAGATAAAGATGACATCCAGTTCACTCTGTCTGATCACACCGAGTTTTCGACAGGATCACTATTACTCGCTACGGGCAGAACACCGGATACCAGAGTTGTAGAGGACGTATCCATTGAGAAAGAGAATGGATTCATCAAAACGAATAACAAATTAGAGACATCTCTTCCAAACGTCTATGCGATCGGAGACGTAAACGGAAAAATACAACTGGCTCACACAGCCAGTGCCGAAGGACTTATTGCAGCAAATAATGCCAGCGGAGAACCATTAAAGACGATCGACTACCGGATGGTGCCAAAATGTGTCTATACTCTTCCGGAAATCTCAAGTGTAGGACTCACAGAGGAAGAAGCCCGTAATACCTATTCAAATATCAAAGTTCAAAAAGTCCTTTATTCTTCCAATGGTAAGGCACTTTCCTCCGGGAATACAGAAGGATTTGTTAAAACAATAGCAGAAGAACAATTTGGAGAAATACTCGGTGTAACGATGGTCGGCAGTCATGTGACAGAGATGATCGGCGAAAGTGTCGCTTTCATGAATCTCGAAGGTACCGTAGAAGAACTTGCAGAGACCATTCATCCTCACCCTACCTTATCGGAAGCTATGTTCGAAGCCGCTAATGAATGGTTGAATAAGGGGATTCACCACTGATATTCTTAAGTTCGTTCTGAAAAAAAAGAGGTGGAGATGTTATGTATAAATCCGGGGAAGACCGGCGCATCATGGTGAAAGTAGCCAAGCTCTATTATTTCGAGGGACATACCCAGGCTCAGATTGCAAAAATAATAGGTGTCTCCCGTCCCATTATTTCAAAACTGCTTACCCAGGCCCGGGAAGAAAATGTGGTGGAAATATATCAAAGACGAGAGCGCTCACACTGTAGATCTGGAAATGCAAATCGAGCGTCATTATGGACTCCGGGAAGTCGTTGTTCTGCCAAAGTCGGACTATCAGCCGGAAATGGTCCGTAAGATGTTGGGAAAAGCAGCTGCCTCCCACATTTCCAAAAAGGTTCCTCATATTTCGAAAATCGGAATCAGTTGGGGAAATCCGTTTATGCTTTCGTGGAAGAATATCCTTACCGCCGGGAAGACCACCTTCATATCGTGCCTTTGATCGGTGGAATGGGACAGAGTCATCTTGACTTGCATTCGAATATCCTTTCTCTACGCTTAGCTCAAAAAATCAATTCTTCCTGCAGCTATCTTTACGCTCCTGCCATGATGGATAATTCTGAACTGAAGGAACGATTACTGTCCTCCCTGGATATCTTCGGTGTATTGGAAGAAGGGAGAAGTGTGGATATCGCTGTCGTAGGTATGGGTAACCCCGTGAAGAATTCAACCATGGAAGAAATCGGTTATCTATCTTCCGAGGATGTTTCATCTCTTAAGAAATCAAGTGCCATCGGTGACTTGAATTCCCAGTTCTATGATATTAACGGCAATGCTCTCAATCACCCACTGAATGAAAGGGTAATCGGCCTTAATATGGAAGACTTGCGAAACATTCCGGAAACAGTCGCTATCGCTGAGGGTTTGAATAAAGTCCAATGAAGAGTACCGCCAGCATTTATCTAGTTTCCTCTTCGGCCTGCCGGTGCGTATTGCAAGTAAACCATATCGCTTTGCCAAAGAATTCCGAAAAGACGTCCAGGACATCCATCGTTATAAAAACAAAACCCATCATAAAGAAGAGGACGATCTGTAATCGCCCTCTTTTTTTATATTCATTTCAATCAGACATTTTTCAGTTGTCGTGTATAAATCATCCGTGCCACTAGGAAATAAAGAATCTGAATCAGCGCGAAACTGCTGAGTACGTAGAAGGATTCCTTCACGAGATTATAATCGAATAAATGAGCGAGAGCGGTAAGGGCGACGACTCCGTGGAAAAGAGCAACAAGGATCGGTGTGAAAAACAGCAGGCCTGTCTGCTTCGTCACCACGCGTGTCATCTCCTGATCGGTGAGGCCGAGTTTGCGTATCGCTCCGAACTTTTTCCGGTCCTCCTCCAAATCCGTGTACAGTCGGAAATAAAGGAAACTGCCGGCGGAAAGGAAGAACACTATACCGATAAACAGACCTATGAACAGGATCGGTCCGTACGTTTTGTTTATCTGATAAATGATGGAATCAATCGCTGTCAAACTGCCGGGAGGGAATTCTTCGGACAGCTGAGTACCGATCTCCACAAGCTCTTCCGACCCTTCCGTCTGCCATACGTACTGTACATCCGAATCGGCGGCTTCCGGAAGGTTTTCATAAGTGTCATCACTGACTACATAGTAATCGACGATACCAGGCAAAGCGCTCGAAACCACGCTTTCATCCGGGGAAATCGTCTCTCCGGTGGCCAACGGAATATCTTTGTCCATAAGGTTCCGGCTTGGATTCACTGTGTCCGTCTGAGGAAGCTCACCATTTACCATAACAGCCTCTCCTTCAGTCGGATGGACTTCTGAACGATCCACGAGAGGAGCCAGGCTATTATATAGGGAAGAAGAAACTACCGGGATATTACTCTCCCCGGAGATCCCACTGAAATAAGAAACCTCGACCTTGCGCACCTCATAATTCACGCCCTCTTCTTCCAACGTCCGGCTAACGATTTCTGCTTTTGCCTCCTTGTTTTCCTCTTCTTCATAAGGATGATACGTCAAATCATATGGGTTCGCCTGGACGAGCCCCTTCGTTAAATAGGACTGCAGGCCAAACAACGTTCCTATAGCGCTGAAGGCTACCGTTGAAATGATCGCTACCATAAAGAAGGTACGGGCATTATCTTTCATGCGGAAGGCCAGGTCGGAAAGAAGGATCATATTCGTTTTTTTCCAGTATAACGATTTCTTCTTTTTCAACCGATGAATGAGGAAGACACTCAACTGAGTAAACAGAAAGTACGTTCCAATCATTACAAGAATAGCTACCGGTATAAAAACGGCAGTAACCTGAAGACCCTCCACAGACAGAGCTATGATATAACCGGCTCCCAAAAGAAAGACCGAGAGGAAGACGAGGAGTCCGGAAGCTTTCGGTTCCCCCTTCGATGTCCGATCACTTTTGATCAGCTCCGTCAGTTTTTTCGTCCGGAGCAAAAAGGCGACAAACAGGGAAATGAGGAGGAACAGCACTACGAAGGAAAAGAACGTTACTCCCATCGCATTCCAGGGCATATAAAAGGATAAAGACTCACTGATGATCAGCACATTTTCCGCTATGAGAAGGACCGCTTTTGAAAACAACAGCCCAAGTGAGATCCCCATCACTGTCGCCAGAACGCCGATCAGAAGATTCTCAAGAAATACCATGGTGCGGATCTGCCGACTCGACATGCCGTGAATCATAAGGATGCCGAATTCTTTCTTCCGGGACTGCAGGAAAGCACTCATCGAGTACATGACAAAGAAGAAAGAAAATACATAAATGATCCCCCCTGCCACACCCATACCGAGAAGAGCGTTATTGTTGAAGGACCCCTCGTAAAAAACGGGATGGAAAGCGAAGTTCGCGAAAGTGAAGAACACCATTACTGTAAACATACTGCTCAGAAAATATGCGGCATACAGACGGCTGTTGCGGAAGACATTACGAATGACGAACTGACGAAAGGTCATCGTGTTCTCCTCCTAAGAAAGCCAGGGTGTCCATAATCTGTTGGAAAAACGGCTGCCGCTTTTCGCCCCGATGTATTTCCGAATAGAACTTTCCGTCCCGGATGAAAACCACGCGGTCGCAGTAACTGGCTGCCTGAGGGTCATGGGTGACGAGAAGCGTCGTCGTTTTTTCTTCTTTATTCATCGTCTCCAACAGTTCCATAACATCTTTGGAGGACTTCGAATCAAGATTTCCCGTCGGTTCATCTGCGAGCAGCAGCCTCGGCTCATGTATCATCGCCCGGGCAATCGCAGCCCTTTGTGCCTGCCCGCCGGATACTTCTGTAATGCGTTTATTCAATATCTCTTCAATGCCAAGTTTTCTCGCAATCTGGAGAGATTTCTTCTCCATTTCTTTTACTTTCTCCCCTTCGAGCGTCAAAGGAAGCACGATATTTTCTTCAATCGAGAGAGTAGGAAGCAGGTTGAAATCCTGAAATACAAAGCCGAGTACCTGACGACGGAATTCAGCGAGTTTCTGCTTTTTCAGGTTATGAGGGTTTTCTCCGTTAATCACTACTTCCCCGCTCGTCGGCTCATCGATAGTGGAGATCATGTTCAAAAGCGTCGTTTTCCCGCTGCCGGAGGGCCCCATGATTCCTACGAATTCCCCGTCCTCCACCTTGAGTGACACATCCGTAAGCGCCCGGTGCGCCATTTTGCCTCCGTATACTTTGCTGACTTTATCAATTTCAAGCATATATCTCTTCCTTTCCTTTAAATCTATCCAAAGTATACGTCAGAACATGATAGGAGAACGATCGAATTTCCTTTCATCTACCTTACATTCATGTAAGGAAGTCAGGAAGAGAATAACGACTGGGCACCGGAGAAAGTGATCCGGAATGTAGTGCCTTCTCCCACCACACTTTCCATCTCGATCCCATGATTCAAATGGTCCGATATCTCCTTAACGAGGTAGAGACCCATTCCCGTGGATTCCCGGTACGTTCGTCCATGTTCTCCTGTGAAAAAAGGGTCGTACACTCTCCGCTGATCCTCCGGAGGAATGCCGATGCCGAAATCTTTCACCTCCAGAACATAACGGTCCTCTACCTGGTAGTTGCTGATGACGATCTGCTGCGCTTTTCCGGCGGAATATTTCACCGCGTTCTGCATAAGCTGATGTAAGATGAATTCGAGCCATTTCTTATCCGTTTCGACGAAGGTGTTCGTCGTTTCAAGTTTCGGATAGACACGATTCCGTATGAAAAAACGCTTGTTCTCATCGACGACCGCCTGCACGGCTTCCCCGAGAGCAACAGGCTCCACCTTGAAATCATCTTCGACGGAACGCATGCGGGCCATATACAATACATTCTGTAGTCCGTTCTTCATACGGTCCGTTTCTTCCCGGATATTCGAAGAAGCGGGCTCGTCCACTTCTTTGGAGGTCAGTTCAATGACCGAGAGCGGCGTTTTCATCTGATGGACCCAGCGCTCCATGAACATCAGGTGCTCTTCCTTTTGTCGCTCGGCTTCCATCAGCGACTGCTGGTACACCCGGTATTGCCGCTTCATAAACAGATCCAGCGCTTCTGCAAGTGGTGCCTGACCACTATCCTCCATCGCTTCATCGAGATGGTTCAGAGGCTTCTCTAACCGTTCATACACCCGTCTCCTCGTCACATACTGATAGATGAGGTACACGAAGAGAAAAAAGAATCCTAGTCCGAAGATGTAAAGGAGCATGGATACATTCGTATAGCCATCCATATACAGCAGAAAAGCGATACCCGAAAACTGGATCACCTGCACGAGAAAGAGAAGCATGTGTTCTTGGATAAATAGTTTCATTCTTCCTCTCCCCATGTGACGACAAGACGGTACCCCGCACCTCTCACTGTTTCAATAGCGTTTTCGATTCCAAGCTGCTGCAGCTTCTTACGCGCTCTCGTAACGTTGACGTTCAATGTATTCTCATCGACAAAAGCCTGATCTTCCCATAATCGCTCCAGCAGATCTTCACGGCCGGCCACACGGGGGTGTCTATCAAATAAAAGTTCGAGCACATCCGCTTCTTTTTTCGTAAGAGAAACGTGATCTCCTGCGTAATGAAGCTCCATCCGCTCCGGGAAAAGCATGACTCCTTTTTTCTCGAATACTCTTTCTTTTGAAACAGCATATTCCCCGTAAGCCCGGCGCAATTGCCCTCTCACTTTCGCAACGACGACCTCTGGAGCGAAGGGTTTCGTTATATAATCATCCCCTCCGTTTTCAATCGCCATCACCTGGTCCATCCCGGAAGTCCGCGCCGACAGAAAAATCACCGGACAGAGCGACAGGTTTCTGAGCTGACGACACCAGTAAAACCCGTCGTACTTCGGAAGATTGATATCGAGAAGCACGAGATCCGGGCGGTATCTCTGGAAATCGGCGGTGATATCTCCCCAATCCGTGGCTTCTGCCACCTCATATCCGTACTTCTCCAAATAGATATGTAAATGTTCAGCTATTTTCGGATCATCTTCCACAATCATTATTTTCTGCATCCTCTCACCTCTGTCTTCATTATAGCACCACGCCTTTTCATTGAAAAAAATCCCTATTTTTTGTATAGTAACAGGATGATTGAAAAAGGAGGGGTGCGGAGTGAAAAGAATCTATCAACGAGCCGGGTATTATTTTTCCGGCTTGCTTATCCTTACGCTCGGCATCGCTCTTACGGTTCTCGGCGGACTCGGCACGTCCCCGTTCGATGCTCTGCTCGTAGGGTTGTACCGGACCTTTGGACTTACCATCGGCAGTTGGGAAATCGTCGTCGGCATTTCGATGATCATCTTCAACGCCATCGCCGAAAAGCGACGGCCTGAAATGCTGGCGATTGTCACTTCTCTGATCACCGGACTCGGTATCGATTTCTGGGTATTCACGCTCGACGGCTTCGTCGCCCCTGAAGAAGTGTGGACCCAGAGCATCGTTTTCTTCCTGGGGATGGTGATTTCGGCGCTCGGTATCTCCATCAACCTGCAGGCGGATTTCGCTCCGATTCCTTTCGATCGGATGATGCTGGTCATCCGTGATCTCACCGGATGGAACGTCACCATCTCCCGCGCTGCCATTAGTGTCGTACTCGTCCTTCTCGCCGTCTTTTTCGATGGGGCGATCGGGGTTGGTACACTCATCATCATGGTGACGAGTGGTGTCTTCATCCAGTATTTCATGGCGGGTATCCAGCGATTCGACCGCACCCTTCTTCCTTCCGAATATTAAAAAATCCTATACAAAAAACAGACTGCCGGAAATGCTCCTGGCAGTCTGTTTTTTTCATTTTTACTGTTACTTATTCTACCGTAAATTCAAAGTTGCCGGTGAACTTCACGTCACGTCCGAGCAACACTCCGCCGGTTTCAAGGGGAGCATTGAAACTTACGCCGTAAGCTTCACGGTCGACTTTCCCTTCTACATCAAATCCTGCTACGATACTTCCATCCATAGGGCTCTTCGAAGTGCCATTGTATTCGACGGTGAACGTCTCTTCGTTCGTAACACCTTTGATCGTGAAATCGCCAGTAACTTTATATTCATCGTCGGAGACTTTTTCGATCTTCTTGCTCTCGAATACCAGGTTCGGATACGTCTCCGCTTCAAAGAAGTCTCCGGTTCTCAAGTGATTGTCACGGTCTTCATTCCCCGTATCAATAGATGTAACCGGGATAGTAACAGTGATTGAAGCATTCTGAAGGTCCTCGAGACTGCCGTTGAAATCGACATCAAAATTCGTGAAAGATCCTTTCGCTTTCGAAACCATCATGTGTTTAATCTGAAAATCCAGTGAACTGTGTACTTTATCGAGTGCCAATGTAGTCATTTATTATTCCTCCTGTATTTCGAATCTGAGATAATTATAAAACATTTTTATCTCGAATGCAAGATAATTTTATTTTTAGTCTACCCTAAAAATAAATATTCAGGCGGACGCTTTCCACGGGCAACGCTTCAGCCTCCTCGTTTCTCTGCGGGGTCTTCAGCTACCCGAGTTCCCGTCGGAGTCGCCGCCTTACTCTTTATCCACGCTATCAAACTCGAATCATAACAGAACCCGAAAATTTTCATGTATCATGGTGCAAATATCTTTGCATGAACGTCTCTGTTAAAGTCTATTATTGATTTTAGAACGAACGGTGGAGACGCCCGCGGGAGAAGCATGGAAGGAAAATAACCGGAGTCGAACGTGGGGAGATTCCGGAAGTTGACGTCATGCCCGCGGCAAGCTTCCACCCGTAGAGATAAAAATCAATTAGGAACGATAAAACTGAGCCAATTTTTAAATTAAAAACGAGGATGCTATATCCCCGTTTCAATAAAGTGGTTCCTGTTCACTCGTCAGTTTATACACGTTCGGAATGACAAAAATCATCAGTATAAAAAATAAAGCAAAAAGCATGGCAATCGAGCCCCAGAGCGGAATATCGAATACAGCCTGAGCGATGAGAATAAGAAATACGATCATCATATACTTACTCCCCCGTTTTCTTGAACTGGCTGTCACATACTGCATTTTTCCGCACGCCGGACACGTGCCGCGGGCCTGGATGGAAAGCTTCTTCCACACATCTTTCCGGCTCCACGGATGACCACATTGATCACAAATCGGCATATTATCCCTCCCCTGTCTTTTCCAAGAATACCAGTTTTACATACAAAAATCCCCGGCCTTTTGTAAAAGGTCGGGGATTCATCTGTCTACTATTCAGTAGAATAAGGAAGTAGAGCCATTTGACGAGAGCGTTTGATAGCTTTTGTCAACTTACGCTGATACTTCGCAGACGTTCCAGTTACTCGGCGAGGAAGAATCTTCCCACGCTCAGAGATGAAACGTTTAAGCAATTCAGTGTCTTTATAATCGATATGAGTTATTCCATTTGCTGTGAAATAACAAACCTTCTTACGTTTACGTCCACGACGTGCCATATGCGTTCACTCCTTTTCGTTTAGAATATTCAAAGAGTTACCGAACTCTTAGAATGGTAAATCGTCATCCGATATATCAATGGGTTCCCCGTCATCTGCGAACGGGTCATCATTTTTCGATTGTCCATAACTCTCTTGTGATGGTTGGTTCTGATTTCCCTGGTATCCTGAAGACTGATCGTTGCGCGGACCTTGTCCGCCACCCGAGCCACCTTTGGATTCTAGGAACTGAACACTATCTGCCACAACTTCTGTAACAAACACACGGTTACCTTCTTTGTTTTCGAAGCTCCGTGTCTGCAGACGTCCGTCAACACCGACCTGACTACCCTTACTCATAAAGTTCGCCAGATTTTCTGCTGCTCTTCTCCATACTACACAGTTAATGAAATCCGCATCATTGCTTCCCTGTTTGTTGGAGAACGGACGATTGACAGCCAATGTAAAGTTGGCGACAGCTACTCCGTTCGGCGTATAGCGCAAATCAGGATCCTTCGTTAACCTGCCGACCAAAACGACACGATTTAACATCAGACCACCCCTTATTTATCGTCTTCGCGTACAGCGATATGACGAATAATGTCATCAGTGAACTTAGCCTGGCGATCGAATTCATCGATAGCTTCAGAAGTTCCTTTGAAGTTGATTGTTACATAGATACCATCGCGATAGTCGTTGATTTCATATGAAAGACGACGTTTTCCGATTTCTTTTGTTTCATCAATTTCCGCACCGTTGTTTGTCAGGATCCCGTCAAAACGTTCTTTAACAGAAGTCTTGGCGTCCTCCTCGATATCCGGGCGGATGATGTACATGATTTCGTAACTTCTCATCCGTGTTCACCTCCTTGTGGACTTAGCGGCCTTTTGTCAGTCAAAAGGCAAGGAGTAATCGTATATTATTACTCACAGCTAATTATAATACCATAAATCCTGATTTTTCACAACCATCTTATCACACATTGAATCGGAAATGAATGACGTCTCCATCTTTGACGATATACTCTTTGCCTTCTAAACGAACTTTGCCGTTCTCTTTGGCTTTTGCCATAGAACCGCCTTCTATGAGATCTTCGTATGACACGGTTTCCGCTTTGATGAACCCTTTTTCGAAATCGGTATGAATGATACCTGCAGCCTGTGGAGCAGTCATACCTTTGCGGAACGTCCAGGCGCGTACTTCCTCTTCTCCGGCTGTGAAGTACGTAGCCAGACCGAGAAGATTGTACGTCGCTTTGATGAGCTGATCAAGTCCAGCCTCTTCGATACCAAGATCCTCGAGGAATTCGGCTCTTTCTTCCCCTTCAAGCTCAGCGACCTCAGACTCGATTTTAGCGCAGATGACGATCACTTCCGCACCTTCTTTTTCTGCGAACTCACGGATCCGTTTCACATTGTCGTTATCAGGTTCTCCGATTTCATCTTCTCCGACGTTCGCTACGTAAAGGATCGGTTTCGCAGTTAGCAGGTGCAGACCTTTTCTGTACTTCTCCTCTTCTTTGGAGAGCTCTACGGTACGTGCTGCCTGTTCGGCTTCGAGCGCTTCCTTCAAACGGGTGAGGACATCTTTTTCAGCGAGTGCATCTTTGTCTTTTTGTCTCGCCATCTTCTCCACACGATCGAGTCGTTTCGTGATCGTTTCCAGATCCGCCAATATCAACTCCAGATTGATCGTTTCGATATCTGAAATCGGATCAACCTGCCCGGATACGTGTGTGACTTCATCGTCATCAAACGCACGAACGACGTGGCAGATTGCATCTACTTGTCGGATATGGGAAAGGAACTGGTTGCCGAGGCCTTCCCCTTTACTCGCTCCTTCCACGATTCCTGCGATATCCGTGAATTCAAAAGCGGTCGGGGTCGTTTTTTTCGGCTTCACCTGTTCTGTCAATTTCTGCAGCCGATAGTCCGGAACTTCAACGATCCCCACGTTCGGGTCGATGGTTGCGAATGGGTAGTTCGCGGACACGGCTCCCGCCTGTGTAATTGCGTTAAATAACGTAGATTTTCCGACGTTCGGCAAACCTACGATTCCTGCTGTTAGTGCCATTTAGGTTTTCCTCCTTAGAGACTTTGCGCATATGTCATACCAATTATAGATAGTACACTTCAAAATAACAACCGATAGAAAAGGAAAAACTCTTCCTGTTCCACCGGTTGAAATGTTCGTTTCAGGTGAACGGAAAATCACGTTTCGTTCACCTGAAACAATTAATTTTCCGCTTTCACTAAAATTTTCTTCATTTTTTTATTGAATTCGCGCCTCGGAATCATCACGCTATGGCCACACCCTTCACATTTGACGCGGATATCGGCTCCCATCCTGATAATCTTCCAGCGATTTTCCCCACATGGATGGGCCTTTTTCATTTCCACCACATCATTTAGATTGTAGTCCTTCTCCATTTTCCACACCTCCTGCTTCTTCCCGGGAGTACATGACGATACGCGGGAATGGAATTTCGATTCCTTCCTTATCAAGACGCAATTTCACTTCTTTCCTTATAATTCTTCCAATACCCCAATGTTCCATCGGGAGTGTTTCGGCGAAAATACGCATGGATACCTCAGAAGCGCCAAGGTCCACTATACCTAATAGTTCCGGCTCAGCCACGATTGTATCATAGCGTTCATGAAGTTCTCCGAGCAGCTCGAGGATGACCCGCTCCGCTTCTTCGATATCACTCTCATAGGCTACACTTACGTCAACGATCGCGGCACTGTTATCGACGGAGTAGTTCGTCACCTGGGTGATGTTTCCGTTAGGGATGATATGGATTTCCCCTCCCCAACTTTTCACCTTGCTTGTCCGGAGTCCTATTTCGGTCACAAACCCTTCTACTCCGGCCGTTCCGATATAATCACCGACAGAGAACTGGTCTTCGAAAATAATGAAAAAGCCGCTGATGATATCCCGCACCAGGTTCTGTGCACCGAAACCGATAGCAAGCCCGGCAATCCCTGCCCCGGCGAGAAGAGCACCTATATTTATGGAGAATGTTTCGAGAATCATGACGAACGCCATGAAATACACGACATACGTAAGGGTGTTCTTCGTCAGTTTCGTCAGGGTCGTTTCCCGCCGTGCGGTAATACGGAATGGGCCTTTCGTTCTTCTTGAATAAAACTGATCGATGAGTTTATTTCCTATTTTGACGACTACAAATGCCAAAATGACTATGAAAAGGATCTGCAGGGCCGTTTGCCCGATCCTTATCCAAAGATCCGGTCCCATTAAGGCTTCCTTCCATACATTCCATGTCTCTTCCCATAACCCCCATGTTTCCTCCACAACCTCTTCGTTCCCGTTCCCACTCAGTAACAATCTGACAACACTCCTTCTAAAGACGCTGAAAAATCTATTTAAACCATAAGAAAATCGGGTATAGACATAAATAATTGTGCACGTGCAGCTTCAATATACCATACAACACACGTAGATGTTCAATAAGGAAGAAGACCTCGACCAAAGGAACGGAAGTATCATACTTCAGCGACTGCTAAAGGAGAGCTTCGCAAATAAGTTCGCCCCTCTCTTTCATTTTCCTAGTATCCTGAACCATTGGCCCTGGGTGTGCCATTATACCTGCACCTGCTTTAATCAAAGGAGGAGGATCCATGAATATTCCCGAAGTTTTTCCGGTCGAAGAAGAAAATTTCAATATACGGGACTCGTCATTCTATCATGATTTCTCAGAAGCGTTATACCAGTGGATTCCTGAACATCGCGAGCTGGTAATCGCCTGTGTCGGCACCGATCGCTCCACCGGTGACTCGTTTGGGCCATTCGTCGGCTCGATGCTTGAAGAACAGGAGCTCCATTCTTTCCATGTGCTCGGAACAATCGAAGAACCTCTCCATGCCGGAAATCTGGAAGAACGACTAAGTGAAATACACGACACATTCGAGCACCCGTTCGTCATTGCCGTGGATGCCTGCCTGGGCCGGGTCTCCCATATCGGCTCTCTGAACGTTGCCAAGGGGCCTCTTTCCCCCGGTGCCGCTTTGAAGAAAGAACTTCCGAAATTCGGAGAGGCGCATATCAACGGCATCGTGAACGTGCAGGGGTTCATGGAGTTCGCTGTACTCCAGAATACAAGGCTGCATACCGTCCTTTCTCTCGCTTCCGCCACAGCTTCCGCTCTGCTCACGTTAGACGCAAAACTGAAAAGTGAACGGATACGCACCACCCCCTATAACTCACTCTTGAATCGTGGGAAGAAACACGTCAGGGACTGATCAAAAAAATTGCTGTTGAAAATAAAGGAAAACACCGACCATCAAAAGCGCCGGCAACAGATTCGCGACACGTATTTTTGTGATGTTCAGAATGTTCAGCCCGATGGCCACGATCATCAGCCCTCCCGTCGCCGTCATATCAGTGATAAACAGGTCCAACATATCTTCCGGCACCCAGCTGTTGATTTGTGTGGCCAAAAGAGCAATGCTCCCTTGATAAACCACGACCGGAATCACGGAGAAAATCACACCGACACCTAGGGTGGATGTAAGGACGATAGCCACAAACCCGTCAATGATACCTTTGGTGATCAGAACTTCATGATCGTTTCTGAGTCCTCCGTCCAGAGCGCCGATAACCGATAGAGCCCCGATGACGAATATGAGAGAGGCGGTGATGAATCCTTCCGAGATTCCCGAATTCGCTCCCGGCTTCGCAAACTTGCGTTCGATCCATTTTCCGAAAGCCTCGAGCCGCTCCTCGAGATGAAGGGCCTCCCCAATCAGCGCTCCGGATAAGAGACTCAGCAGAACAATGACAATACTGTTCACTTCAAGGCCCATCTGTAATCCGATCAGCATAACCGCAAGACCTACCCCACTCATCACTGTTTCCTTGAACCGTTCCGGGATTTTTGTGAAGAAAAGCCCGAGCAGCGTTCCTGCTATAATACATGCCCCGTTGACTAACGTACCTAACAATGCCATAACGTACTCCCCTTTTTCTATGTAGAACGGTAAAAGTAATGCCGTACCCTCTCCCGCATTACCGGAAGAGAGCACGACAACAGCTGTTCCTTATTTATCAAACCAGTGAAGAAGCCTTTCTAAATCGTCGTCATTCGTGAATTCGATTTCGATTTTTCCTTTTTTCTTCCCTTTTTTGATCCTTACTCCCGTTCCAAGCCTTTGCTTCAGTACATCTTCCCGTTCCTCGAGGAAGATATCTTTGCTCTCTTTCGTTTTATCTTCTTTAACCGGATGATTCAATCGGTTCACCAGCTGTTCCGTCTGTCTGACGTTGAGTGCTTCGTTTTCGATACGGGTGGCTGCCGGCAGCAGCTTGCTCTCATCTTCCAAGCTTAAAAGAGCCCGGGCATGCCCCATCGATAACACTCCGTCATTCACCTTCTGCGTAATTTCGGCAGGGAGAGAAAGGAGACGGACCAGATTAGCGATGTGGGACCTGCTTTTCCCTAAACGTTCAGCGAGTGCCTGCTGCGTGATACCAAGCTCTTTGATGAGGTTGCGATACGCCGCTCCTTCTTCGAGAGGAGTCAGGTCCTCCCGCTGCAGATTTTCTAAAAGAGCGAGCTCCATCATCTGCTGATCGGTCATTTCCCTGACGACGGCAGGCACTGTTTCAAGCCCTGCTTTCTTCGCCGCTCGGAAGCGCCGTTCTCCCACAACAATTTCATACCCTTTGATACTTTTTCTTACGATGAGTGGTTGCAGTATCCCGTATTCCTCGATGGAAGTTTTCAGTTCATCGATCGCCTCTGCCGGAAACTCTTTTCTCGGCTGATAGGGATTGGGGCGGCACTGTTCCACCGCTATTTCCTGTATGTTCTCTTCTTCCGTCGCTTTCTCCTCCGAAAAGAAAGCATTCAGCCCTTTACCTAACCCTTTCGCCATTGGCCACCACTTCCTTTGCGAGTTCTACATAAACTTCCGCTCCACGGGAACGGGGATCATACGTCACGATCGGTTGCCCATGGCTCGGAGCTTCTCCGAGACGGACATTACGCGGTACGATCGATTTATACACCCGGTCCTGAAAATATTTTTTCACTTCTTCGGTCACCTGTAGCCCTAGATTAGTCCGGGCGTCGAGCATCGTGAGCAATACCCCTTCAATAACCAGCTGTTTATTCAAATGTTTCTGTACGAGTCTCACTGTATTCAGAAGTTGACTCAGCCCTTCAAGCGCATAATATTCACACTGTACAGGGATCATCACCGCGTCGGAAGCCGTCAGGGAATTGATCGTAAGTAACCCGAGAGACGGCGGACAGTCGATAATCACATAATCATAGTTATTCTTAATTTCATCAAGCGCATTTTTTAAACGGACTTCCCGGGAGATCGTCGGCACAAGCTCGATTTCTGCCCCGGCCAACTGAATCGTTGCAGGAATGACATCCAGCCCCTCGGTGCTGGTCGTTCTGCAAACGTCCTGCATCTCCACATCTTCGATCAGCACATCATAAATACATTGATCCACATCGCCTTTTTCCACCCCGACACCACTCGTGGCGTTTCCCTGGGGATCGATATCGACAAGCAGCACTTTATATCCCGTATGCGCGAGAGCAGCACTAAGATTCACCGAAGTCGTCGTTTTGCCGACGCCGCCTTTTTGATTCGCCATAGAAATGACCTTTCCCATTTCTTCACCACCTGCCGTTTTCTAAAGAATCCTCTCCCATTCACGAAAACCCATCTTCACTGTTTGGAAAGATGGGCTTGGAAGCCGGAGAGCTATCACTTTTTCTTAGGGATTTTAATCGTCACCTGGTAATAATCCTCGTGATCTTCTTCGTCCGTTTCTACATCGAAACCGGTGTCTTTCACCATATCCAGAGACTGACGGATCGTGTTCATCGCAATCCTCATGTCTTTGCTGACACCCTTCATTTTCGGTTTCTTCTTCTTCGCGGCTGGTTCTTTCGTGTCTTTCGGTTCTTTCATCTGAGCGATCCGCTCTTCCGTCTGCTTGACGTTCAACTCTTCATCAAGAATTTCCTGAAGCAGTGACTCAATCGCTTCCGGCTCTTTCAGTATGATCAGAGCCCGGGCATGACGTTCTGTGATTTTTTTATCAAGAACTGCCTGCCGGACGGATTCCGGCAGTTTAAGCAGACGCAATTTATTGGCAATGGTCGACTGGCTTTTACCAAGACGCTGAGCCAGGGCCTCCTGGGTCAACTCATGCATCTCGATCAATTTCTGATAGGCTGTTGCCTCTTCGATGACAGACAATTCTTCCCTCTGCAGGTTCTCGATCAGAGCCACAGAAGCTGTCTGTGTATCGGTCATATTTCTGACTATCGCCGGGATCACTTCCCACTCCAGTGACTGGGCGGCCCGCCACCTTCGTTCACCGGCGATCAGTTCATAGTTACCGTCTTCTGACTGACGTACAACGATCGGCTGGATCATCCCATGCGTATGTATCGTCTGGGCCAGTTCTCCTATTTTTTCCGCACTGAAAATCGTTCGAGGCTGATACCGGTTCGCGTATATACGAGAAACCGGAACGTGGACGACCTCATCAGGATTATAAGTTTCTTCTGTTTCCTGGTCCTCCGATTCGGGTTTATCGCCTAAACCGAACAAGCGGCTGAATGGATGTAACAAAATCAGACACCACCTTTTTGCGATCCAACATACATTGTTTCACGTGAAACGTTTTATCCTCATACTTTTTGACGTATGATGAAATAGCGTATGTTTTAGAGTCTTCATCTATTTTATCATAATTTTAAAAGGAAAAGTATGAGTTAAATGTATTCTTTGACGGGAAGAGAATATAGGAGGGGGAGATCATCATGAAAAAAGATATACCGGTTTTTGACGGCCATAATGATACATTATTGCATTTACAGGACGGAGTCACGTCCTTTTATGATTCATTAGAACATACCCATATCGATTACGACCGGGCGAAAGCAGCCGGATTTGCGGGAGGTTTTTTTGCAGCCTATACCCCAAGTCCTGAGAAAGATTCGAACAAAGGGGAATTCATCAATGAAAACGGATATAAATTTCCACTCCCCGATCGCATCACTCAGGCAGAAGCTTTGGTGTTCACTCATAAACTTGCAGCTCAACTGTTCCGTATAGAAACGGAAAATCCGGATAAATTCAGGGTTATCCGCAATGTGAAAGAATTGAAGGATTCCTTGGATCAACGAAAAATGGCGGGAATTTTTCATATCGAAGGCGCTGAAACGATTGATTTATCATTCGACGCTCTTTACGTGCTCTACGAAGCGGGGCTCCGCTCCATCGGTCCAGTCTGGAGCCGAACGAACGACTTCGGGGAAGGGGTGCCCTTTTGTTACCCTTCCACCCCCGACACCGGAGGCGGCCTTACAGACAAAGGGTTCGAGCTGGTCCAGCACTGTAACAGTCTCGGGATCATGATTGATACGACCCACCTGAACGAAAAAGGATTCTGGAACGTCGCGCATGCCACTAATGCACCAATCGTAGCCACTCATTCCAACGTCCATGCCATTTGTCCGATGTCGAGAAACCTGACGGATGAGCAGATCCAGAAAATCGCTGATACCGGTGGTGTGATCGGCATCAATTTCGCCGTGAGTATGCTGAGGGCGGATGGGAAAAGGGAAACAGACGTCTCGATGGAAGAAATCATCGCCCACTTCCGTTATATCACTGACTTTGTGGGTGTCGAACACGTAGCTTTCGGTTCGGATTTTGACGGGGCTAAAATCCCTGATGTGCTTCATGATGTGAGTGGAACGAAAAAAGTGATGGAAGCGCTCGAACAGGACGGATTCTCCGAAGAAGAGCTCGAAAAAATCGCCTGGAAAAACTGGGTACGGGTGTTGGAAAACACGTGGAAAGACTGAAATTCTAAAAAGAGTCCGGGAGAAACGGATATCAGGATATCAATAACCGAACATTTTGAAGAACAACACGAGAGAATCCTTTACGATACAGTGAGTCTGGGACAGAATGTATGGTAGAAATGCTAAAAACGAGTATTCAAAGAAAAACACGTCGCTTTCCATGGGCACGGCTTCAGCTGAATGGATCAATCTATTCGCTTGATCCATTGTATCTTCAGCTCGTGCTGTTCCCATAGGAGTCTCCGTGTTTTTCTTATGAATCATTCCATAAACGAAGGTATATAAAAATCCGAACAATGTTGTTCGGATTTTTATACGTAAAAGCAGTTTTTGTCCCAGGCTCTATTTAATCTTTTCCAGAAATCTTTTATTATTCCACCGTATTCTTCAGCTGACGATCACGCTCGTGCCTTTGAATGCCGAGCTGGATAAGTTCATCGATCAGTTTCGGATAAGGGATCCCGCTGATATCCCAAAGTTTTGGATACATACTGATTTTAGTGAACCCAGGAATAGTATTCACCTCATTAATCACAAGCTTTCCTTTCTTCGTCAGAAAGAAATCGATCCGGGCCATTCCTTCACATTCCAGGACTTCGAAAGCACGAACCGCAGAGGTGCGTATCCGTTCCTCTTCCTCCTCTTTCAGTTCCGCCGGTAGCTGCAGCCCGGCTCCACTTTCATCGATATACTTCGATTCGTAGGAGTAGAAGTCTCCGGCCGGAAGGATTTCACCGACCTGGGAAGCTTTCGGGTATTCATTCCCGAGAACCGCGCATTCAAGCTCACGACCGTCCACATTTTCTTCAATAAGTACTTTCTTATCATAAAGAAAAGCTTCCGAAAGCGCCTGATCGAATTCCTCTTCCGTCTTCACTTTACTGACACCGACAGAAGACCCCTGACTTGCAGGTTTGATGAAAAACGGCGTACCCAGTGTACGGGCGGCCTTTGCGAAAGTGACGTCGCCCTTATTCCGTTCTCTGAGTGTGAGCGACTTCGCCACTTCAATCCCTGATTCGCGCAAAAGACGTTTTGCCACGTCTTTATCCATGCAAACGGCTGACCCGAGGATATCCGGACCGACGTACGGGATATTCGCGATTCTCATCATCCCCTGGATACTCCCGTCCTCTCCGAGTGTCCCGTGTAAGATCGGAAAAATCACGTCCAGCTGCTCCAGGGCTTCTGACTGTGATACCTGCAGAAACTGTTTCTCTTCGCGTCCCGGAACAAGCGCCACCGTTTCTTCCGAATGGTGCAGACGGATGTGAGATGGGTCATTTTCATTTTCCAGATAATTGCTCACATCATTTATATGCCAGTTCCCCTGCTTGTCGATTCCGATCAGGGTCACCTCATATTTTTCTTTATCAATCGCATCGACAACATTTTTCGCTGACTGCAAGGATACTTCATGTTCGGCGGATTTGCCGCCGAAGACGATTCCTACTCTCTGTTTTTCACTCATGTATTAATCACTCCATCTGTTCGTTCATTCTTTTCCAATTATACACGTTCTTCCCGCTATGTGACCAAAAAATTCTCGGTAATTCTTTCCATCCGCTGATAAGATTCGTAATTTTTCGTCTTTTTTTCTTGTCCTTCCATTTCTGTTTCGAGTACAATGATACACATATTCTCAAAAGGAGGATCCACGATGCTCAAAAATAATGACGTAAATATTTGCACCCCTATCATTGGTCAGTCGATCGAAGAAGTGAAAGAAGAGTTGCGGGCCATTGTACCAAAAGAACCGGATCTGCTGGAATGGAGAGCCGATTACTACCGTAATCTTGCGGATACCACCCAGGTCCTTGCTCTGCTTGAAACGATCGGAGACGTAAAAAAGGATATCCCTCTGCTTTTCACCATCCGTGATCAAAGCGAAGGCGGGGAACCTCTCGATATTGATGATGCCCACAAAACCGAGCTGATCGAGCGGGTGGCAGCGAATTCCCACGTCGCTCTTATCGACTTTGAAATCAGACAACCGGAAGAACATCTCCGTCTTGTCAGAGAAGCTGCAACAACGAATAACAAAGGACTTATTCTGTCTTACCATGATTTCGACTCCACTCCTCCTTCCGAAGAAATGAAGGCTATTCTCCAGGAAGCGAAAGACAAAGGAGCCGATTACGCGAAGCTATCCGTAACCCCGGAATCGAAACAGGATGTCCTGCGTCTTCTCAGTGTTACGGAAGAAGCGGAACGGACCCTCGGTATTCCGGTCATTACGATAGCGATGGGCGGCCTAGGTACAGTCACCCGGATGTTCGGCTGGTATTTCGGTTCCCTTATCACATATGCTGTCGGCGGCTACCCTTCCGCACCGGGTCAGATCCCTATCGAAGATCTCGAGAAAACGATTACTCATCTGCGTAAGTATCAGTAAGTGAGGTGCACAGACTATGGAGAAAAGTATTGCGCTTATCGGATTCATGGGCGTCGGAAAAACAACGGTCGGGTCTTTCCTGAGTGAAAAGCTGAACCGGAAATTCATCGACGTCGACAAAGAAATCGAACGTCACCATAATATGAAAATTCGCGACATGTTCGCTACATACGGAGAAAGCATGTTCCGGGAAGAAGAGAAAAAATTCATCACCTATTACGCGAAACAACCCGGAGTGATCCTTTCACTTGGAGGAGGAGCCTTTCTCCAGCAGGAAATCAAAAATATTTGTATGGAGGAATGCCTCGTATTGTTCCTCGATATTTCCTGGGAAACCTGGAGAGAACGTCTCGATGAACTGATGGAAGACCGGCCTGTGCTACGTAATAAAACCGAAGAAGAAATCAAAGATCTGTTCGAAGAAAGAAAGTCGGTATACGCAGCTCATCACGAGCGTATTCTTACGGATGACTATACAGAGGAAGAAGTTACAGAGACGATTATTCACCAATTAAATCTGAAATAAACAAAAACCCGGACTGAGTTTTTCTCCATCCGGGATTTTGTTTATGAATGTCTTCTGTTTTCAGCGATCAGCACGTATCATTCCGTACATATATGTATCCTTGAATTCTCCGTCATGAAAAACTTCATGGCGCAGCACCCCTTCATACAGAAGCCCTGTTTTCGTCATCACTTTCTGAGACGCTTCATTATCAGAGAGCGCCCTTCCCCAAATACGCTCCAATTCAAGTGAATCGAATCCGAAATCTGTAACGCATTGCGCCGCTTCAGAGGCGTATCCTCTCCCCCAGAACGGCTGCCCTACCCAATACGCGAGCTCTCCATTTCTATGTTTCGTATTCACACGGAGCGTCATCGTTCCCGTCAGTCTCCCACTTTCCTTTTCTATCATCGCCAGCGGATAGGCCGACCCTTCTTCCAGAAATTCTGCGTGAGTCGAAATCCAAGATTCTGCATCTTCTACCGTATACGGATGAGGCACAAACGTCCTTCTTGCTATTTCCTCGTCATCAGCAAGAGCTGATACATCTGTCGCATCCTCCATGTTATAAGGACGCAGCAACAATCTTTTCGTCTCCAAATGCATATCTCTTCCCCCTGTTCATTAAAATTACTATCCATCATAAAACAATTGGAAGTATTTTGGAAGGGTAGTTTGATTTTTTTTTACAGGTGGAATACGTATCAAAGAATCGTTTTGAAGGAAGTCATGAAATGAAGACTCATACTATTTAGGAGGATGCACATATGAACCGTAATGACCGTCAGACCCAGGGACAGCCTAAACAACAACAGTCCCATCAGCCCGGAGTCGAAGGACAGATGGATCCGAAACCTCTTCATGCTGATCAGGATTACCAGAGTGGTAATAAACTCGAAGGAAAAGTCGCCCTTATCACCGGAGGAGACAGCGGAATCGGCCGTTCCGTCGCTATCGGTTATGCAAAAGAAGGAGCGGACGTCGCCATTTCCTATCTTGAAGAAGAGGAAGATGCCAAGGAAACGGAGAGACTTGTAAAAGCGGAAGGCCAAAAAGCGCTGCTCCTCCCGGGAGATGTCGGTGATGAGAGGCTTTGCCAGGATCTCGTCGATAAAACGATGAGCGAGTTCGGAAAACTGGATATTCTCGTCAATAATGCCGGGGAACAGCACCCGACCGATGATCTTTTGAATATTTCATCCGAGCAGCTGGAGCAGACGTTCCGTACGAATGTCTTTTCCATGTTTTACCTGACCAAGGCTGCCATTCCTCATATGAAAGAGGGAAGTTCCATTATCAATACAGCCTCGATCAACCCTTACACCGGCAATCCTGAGCTCGTCGACTATACGTCTTCTAAAGGCGCAGTCGTCGCTTTCACCCGTTCTATGGCCCAGCAGCTGGCAGACAAAGGCATCCGGGTGAACGGAGTCGCTCCGGGACCGATCTGGACGCCACTCATCCCTTCCACGTTCGGGGAAGAAAAAGTGGAACAGTTCGGTACTAATACACCGATGGGACGACCGGGACAACCGGTGGAGCACGTGGGCAGCTATGTACTGCTCGCCTCCGACGATTCGACTTATATCACCGGCCAGTTCATTCACATCAACGGCGGCCTCTACATGTCCAGTTAACAAAGAAAAGTGGAACCATCCCGCTTAGAAGCTTTTGGCACAAGCAGGAAGCTCGCTTTTCGGCGGTTTTTCCGAAAATGAGATTTCTACTTGTGACATGAGCTTCTGGATGGTGGACCTGGACAAAGAAAAGTGGGACCACCCGGTTTGAAGTTCTGATATAAGCGGCCCGCTCGAGCTTCGGATGATTTATTCCGAAAAAGAGGGGCCGCTTATATTATAGCTGCCGGGTGATTGTTCAGAAAGGAGAACGCGATGCCGGAAGGACCAGAAATTCGAAAGGCAGCCGATGCTGTGGAGAAAGCTTTGAAAGAAAGAAAAGTCATTGATATTTCCTTCGCGTTCGATTCCCTGCAGGGCTATGAAGATATTCTTACAGGGGCTAGTGTCACCGGGGTGGACACGAAAGGAAAAGCGATGCTCACAAGATTTGATAATGGATATACGATCTACTCCCATAACCAGCTTTACGGCAAATGGATGGTGAGAAATGCATATAATTATCCGGATACCAAACGCCAACTCCGCCTGGCTATACACAATGAAAATAAATCCGCCCTCTTGTACAGCGCATCGGACATCGAGGTGCTGAGAGATGAAGAAGTACCGGATCACCCCTTCATCCGTAAAATCGGTCCCGATATATTATCAGAAACAGTAACGGAAGAAGAATTGGCAGAGCGATTTGCAAGTGAACGATTTTTTAGAAGAAAATGGACGTCTCTCCTCCTTGATCAATCCTGTGTAGCCGGACTCGGGAATTATCTCAGAAGTGAAATCCTCTTCGTCGCAGGTATCCATCCTTCTCTCAGACCCCGGGACTCGACGGAAGAACAGATCAATAAAGCGGCGCGGGCAACGATTGGACTGATGAAACAATCCTACTATAAAAAAGGGATAACAGTAGACCTCGAAATAGCTGAGCGGATGAAAGCACAAGGAAAGAAAAGAAATCAGTACCGTCACTGGGTGTTCCGTCGCTCGTTCCAGCCCTGTCATGTGTGCACAACGAAAATCGAAAAAATAGACGCTGGCAATCGTCGGCTTTATTATTGCCCTCATTGTCAGGCCATTTGATTCATCAACAAAGACACATTTTCTCAATGTAACGTTTATGTATACCAGTTTGTGGAAACTGTATATCAAAACCTTGAAAGGAAGTGACCAATCACTATGAAAGCAGTTACATTCCAAGGCAAAGAGACCATGCAGGTTAAAGACGTGACAGCTCCTTCGATCGAACAACCGGATGATATGATAGTGAAAATAACAGCGAGTGGCATATGCGGATCCGACCTCCATCTGTACAAAGGAGGAATGAAGCCCGAGAAGGACTACGTCGTCGGGCATGAACCGATGGGGATCGTGGAAGAAGTCGGGCCGGAAGTCAAGAACTTGAAAAAAGGGGATAGGGTCGTCATCCCGTTTAACATCGGTTGTGGCGAATGCTTTTTCTGTAAAAATCAGATGGAAAGTCAATGCGATGACTCCAACCCTCACGGCGAACCGGGTGGCCTTTTCGGCTTCACGGAGATGTTCGGTAACTTCCCGGGCGGACAGGCAGAATATCTGCGCGTTCCTTACGCTGATTTTACGTCCTTCAAAGTCCCTGAGAACAGCGAACTAGATGATGAAAGTGTACTTTTCCTTTCTGATGTTATTCCGACCGCCTATTGGAGTGTGGAGAACAGCGGTGTGAAAAAAGGCGATACCGTCATCATTCTCGGAAGCGGACCTATCGGCCTGATGGCACAAAAATTCGCTCGTCTTAAAGGAGCGGAACGCGTCATTGCCGTCGATCAGGTCGACCACCGGCTCCAGCACGCGAAGAAGACGAATAGCGTGGAAACGTACAATTTCTCGAACAACCCGGATATCGGCTCACTTCTCCATGAAGACACCAAAGGCGGAGCAGACGTGGTGATCGACTGTGTCGGCATGGACGGTACGGTGCCGAAAGGCGAATCATTCGGTTCCGATCATGATAATCAGTTCGGTACGATCCATCCGATCCTTACCGCTTCCAAAGCTGTACGGAAATTCGGGGTCGTCCAGCTCACCGGAGTTTACGGTACGGACGCCAATGCTTTCCCTCTCGGCGATTTCTTCAGCCGAAATGTCTCCCTCACCATGGGACAGGCGCCTGTCATTCACATGATGCCGAAACTGTATGATATGGTGGAGCGGAAAGAATTCGACCCTACTGATATCATCACCCACAGCCTTCCTATAGAGGATGCGGCAAAAGGGTATGACATTTTCGATAAAAAAGAAGATGGCAACATCAAAGTCATTCTGAAACCGTAAACGTAAAAAAAGCGGCGCCCTTATGAATAAGGGTACCGCTTTTTGTTTTCCTCTCTCCATCAGGAAAGGGGAGATTTATTCGGAGTGCCTGCTTTTCTCGGATACTTACTCGGCGTCTTACGCCTTTTCTCAATCAATACGATATTGCGCTCTGCTGAATCTTCCGGCAGGGTGAACGTATGAATATCTTTCGTTTCCCCGCCGAGAATGGAAATTGCGGACTCCGCTGTCGTCATCTCTTCCTGGACATTCGGGCCTTTCATCGCCATCAGGGTTCCCCCTTTTTTCACGAGCGGGAGACAAAGTTCACTCAACACCGACATCCGTGCTACCGCTCGCCCGAGGACAAGGTCGTACTTTTCCCGGAACTTGCCGTTCTTCCCGAAATTCTCGGCACGGTCATGATAAAATGCGACGTCCGTCATCCCCAGTTCGCTGGCGAGATGGTTCAAAAAGGAGATTCTTTTCTTCAGCGAATCCACAATCGTCACTTTCAAATGAGGGAAGACGATTTTCAAGGGGAGGCTGGGGAACCCTGCCCCAGCTCCAACATCACAGATACGAAGCGGCTCGCTGAAGTCATGATAGAAAGCGGCCGTCAGAGAATCGTAGAAATGTTTCTCGTACACTTCTTCTTTCTCTGTGATCGCCGTCAAATTCATCTTCTCATTCCATTCGACGAGAATTTCCCAATATTTTTCGAACTGATCGAGCTGTTCATCGGAAAGCTCGATTCCCTGTTCTTTCAATTTGCTTTGAAAAATCGCGATATCCATATGCTTACGCCCTTCCTTTACCCGGAGACACGGGCAACATTACCCTGCTCGATATACACAAGAAGAATCGAAATATCTGCCGGGTTCACTCCGGAAACTCGGGAAGCCTGTCCTACAGACAAAGGCTGAACGGCTTTCAGGCGCTCTGCTGCTTCCGAGGCCAGCCCCTGAATGGCGTCGTAATCGATATTTTCCGGAATTTTTTTAGATTCCATGTTTTGCATTTTTTCAATTTGCTCCAGCGATTTCTTGATATAGCCGGAATATTTGATCTGAATCTCAACCTGCTCTTTTTCATCAGCTGTCAATGCAACGTCAGACGGCGTCAGACGATATATATAACTATAGCCGATTTCCGGTCGACGCAGGAGGTCGCTCGCCCGTACCGCGTCTTTCAGCCGGGCACTGCCCGATTCTTCGATGACTTCCTGGACATCTTCCGTAGCCTTGATGATTTTGTTATCAAGACGGGTCTTTTCTTCTTCGATTTTACGACGTTTCTCCACGAAGCGGTCATAGCGCTCTTTGGAAATGAGACCAAGCTCGTACCCTTTCTCCGTCAGGCGAAGATCGGCGTTGTCGTGGCGCAACATGAGGCGGAACTCGGCGCGGGACGTAAGCAGTCGATACGGCTCTTTCGTCCCCTTCGTCACCAGATCATCGATCATTACGCCGATATATCCTTCGGAACGGTCGAGGATAAGCGGTTCTAGATCAAGCGTTTTGGCAGCGGCGTTGATACCGGCCATAAGTCCCTGTCCGGCCGCTTCTTCATATCCTGAAGTACCATTGATCTGACCTGCTGTGAAAAGACCGCTGAGCTGCTTCGTCTCTAAGGTAGGCCAGAGCTGGGTCGGCACGACGGAATCATATTCAATCGCATAGCCGGCGCGCATGATTTCCGCGTTTTCAAGCCCCGGTACCGTCTCCATCATCTGTTTCTGGACGTATTCCGGCAGCGAAGTCGAAAGACCCTGGACATATACTTCCTCCGTATCCCGACCTTCCGGCTCAAGGAAAATCTGATGACGCGGTTTATCGTTGAAACGTACGACTTTATCCTCGATGGATGGGCAATATCGAGGGCCGCTCCCTTTGATCATACCGGAATACATCGGTGATAGTTCAAGATTGTCACTGATATATTTATGAGTCGTTTCGTTCGTATACGTCAGCCAGCACGGAATCTGATCGGTGATGAACTCCGTCGTCTCATAGGAAAACGAACGTGGTTCCATCTCTCCCGGTTGTTCTTCCGTTTTCGAATAATCGATCGTATTACTGTTCACACGCATCGGTGTACCCGTTTTGAAACGGACCATATCGATACCGAGCTCTTCCAGGTGCTCCGATAAAGAGACACTCGGACGCTGATTGTTAGGTCCGCTTTCATAGCTCAGATCACCGATAATCACGCGTCCGCGCATAAACGTACCCGTAGTCACGATGACACTCGGCGCGTAGTAAGCCGCTTTCGTTTCTGTCACGACCCCTTTCACCTGGTCATCCTCTACAAGGATTTTTTCGACCATGCCCTGACGAAGTGTCAGATTCTCCTGGCTTTCAAGGAGATGTTTCATCTCTTTCAGATACAGAGGTTTATCGGCCTGAGCACGTAACGCACGTACCGCAGGACCCTTTCTTGTATTCAACAGACGCATCTGGATATGGGTCTTATCAATGACACGCCCCATCAGACCGCCAAGAGCGTCCACTTCGCGTACTACAATACCTTTCGCCGGTCCACCGATGGAAGGGTTACACGGCATAAAAGCGATCATATCCAGATTCAGACTGAGCATCAGTGTCTTCGCACCACGCCTCGCCGAAGCAGCAGCTGCTTCAACACCTGCATGGCCGGCACCTATAACAATAACGTCGTAATGACCTGCATCATAAGTCACCTGGGATCTCCCCTTTTTCTAATTTATTTCCCTAAGCAAAACTGCGAGAATAACTCATCAATAAGACTTTCTCCTACGGTATCACCGGTGATCTCACCCAGCAGCTCCCACGTTCTCGTCACATCAATCTGGACGACATCGATCGGTACACCCATTTCCATTCCTTCACGGGCATCTTCAAGCGCCTGTTTCGCCTGCTTCAAAAGCTGCACATGCCTTACATTCGATACATAAGTCATATCGCCGCTGTCCAGTTCGCCTTCGAAGAATGTAGAAGAAATCGCATCTTCGAGCTGATCTATTCCCTCCTCATGAATGAGGGAGGTGGAGATGACCGGATTGTCTCCTGCAACTTCTTTGACACGTTCTATATCTATTTTCTGCTCCAGATCGGTTTTGTTCAACAGTATAATCATATTCATGTCCCGAGCCGCTTCAAAAAGCTTTTCATCCTCTTCGGTCAGCTCATCTCCATAGTTTAACACAAGAAGAATGAGATCCGCTTCTGTCAGCACCTGTCTCGAGCGCTCTACACCGATCCGTTCTACGATATCTTCCGTTTCCCGGATTCCTGCTGTATCGATAAGACGAAGAGGAACACCTCTTACATTCACGTACTCTTCAATGACGTCACGGGTCGTCCCCGGTACTTCGGTGACAATCGCTTTGTTTTCATGGACGAGCGTATTCATAAGGGAAGACTTCCCGACGTTCGGGCGTCCGATAATCGCCGTTCCGAGTCCTTCCCTCAGTATTTTGCCCTGTTTCGCAGTCTGGAGGAGCTTTGCGATTTCGTCCCGGACCTCTGCTGTTTTCTCCTCCATCACTTCATTCGTCATCTCTTCCACATCATCATATTCAGGGTAGTCGATATTCACTTCCACGTGGGCAAGAGTCTCAAGGAGCTTTTGGCGCAATTCCTGAATCAGACTCGAAAGCCGGCCGTCCATCTGTTTAAGTGCGACGTTCATGGCTCTGTCCGTTTTCGCCCGGATCAGATCCATCACCGCTTCTGCCTGAGACAGATCGATACGGCCGTTCAAAAAGGCACGCTTGGTGAATTCTCCGGGTTCCGCAAGTCTTACACCTTCTCCAAGCACGATTTCGAGGACGCGGTTCACAGAAACGAGCCCTCCGTGACAGTTGATTTCGACAATATCTTCACGGGTGAAGGTTTTCGGTGCACGCATGACCGAAGCCATCACTTCTTCCGCTATTTCCCCCGTTTCCGGGTCCATCAATTTTCCATAGTGCATCGTATGAGAATCGACAGCGTTCAGGTCTTTCCCCCGGAATAATCCATTCGCTTTCGATAACGCCTGGTCGCCGCTGAGACGTACAATAGCAATGGCTCCCTCACCTGTCGGGGTCGAAATAGCCGCAATCGTATCGGTATCCATACACGCGCACCTCCTTCTATTCAAATTATCCACATGTGGATAAAGTATCTTAAATCACTAACAGTTAAGATTAGCATGGATTGGGGATAAATATCAAGTTTCACTTAAGCTTGCGGAGCAGGAGTCTTTCATCTATTTTCCATGTAGTTCTCCCCCTCTCGGATTTGCACGACACTCACGTGCTGATTGTACTCGTGAATATCATGTTTCTTCCTGAATCGAGACGTTCACAACTTACGTCAGGCTCCGAACGGGTTGCTTTTTTTCTTTGCGGGACAATCGTACATGACTTAACAGCTTGAACGTCGCACAAATCGTATTTTTATCAAGCTTATCTCCCTCTTTTTTCATGGCTCTGTCATCGTTCGTTGTTGATGTTGATCTCTACGGGTAGAAGCTTGCCGCGGGCATGACGCAAACTTCCGGAATCTCCCTACGTTCGATTCCGGTGATTTTTAAGTTCATGCTTCTCCCGCAGGCGTCTCCACCCTTCGTTCTAAAATCAACATCAGACTTTCACAGAGCCTTTTCATAAAAAATACCCTGAAAATAAATATTCAGACGGACGCTTATCCAGGGGCAATGCTTCAGCCTCCTCGTTTCCCTGCGAGGTCTTCAGCTACCCGAGTTCCCGTCGGAGTCGCCGCCTTCCATTCCTATCATCAACAATATACATTAACAGAGATTTCATACAAAAAACCCGCCAGCTTACACTGACGGGTAATGGTGCTTATTTCATTTAGCGGGTCTGATGACCACGGACCGGTTCGGTTCTTTCCCGGCGGAATCCGTCTCCACCCGTGAATCCCGGTGGAGGGCCGCATGAATGATCTTCCTTTCATACGATGGCATCGGTTCGAGTTCCACCTGACGGCTCCGGGTAAGAGCCTGGTGGGCTTTTCTTTCAGCCAGTTGTTTCAGCGTTTCTTTGCGCCGCTCACGGTAACCTTCCGCATCAAGCATCACACTTACAAACTGATCCGTTTCTCTGTTGATAGCGACCTGCGTCAAATACTGAAGAGCGTTCAGCGTCTGACCGCGCTTGCCTATCAGTTTCGCTATGTCATTGCCTGAGATTTCCGCATGGATATCCCGGCTGTTTCTCTTCGTCTCGACTTTCACAGTAAGCCCCATCTGCGCTGCTACTTTCTGGATGTATGTGGCTGTTTGCTGTTCCAGATCTTTCTTCTTCGTCACTTTGACGATGGCCGGCTTAGCACCAAAACCTAAAAACCCTTTTTTACCTTCATCCAATACATCCACATCAACCTGGTCTTCTGTTGCCTGAAGTTCGGACAATGCAGATTGAACCGCTTCTTTCACTGTTGATCTTGTAGCAGTCAGTTGATTCACTTACTTGCGCCTCCTGTCGATTCTTTCATCATAGGTTTACGGATAAAGATTGTCTGTAAAATCATGAATACGTTACCTACAATCCAGTAAACGGCCAGGGCGGACGGGAAGAAGAATGCGAATGTACCGATCATCAGCGGCATGATGTAAAGCATCATCTGCATCTGAGGATTCGATCCCGCTGCTCCCGACATCCCTGCCATCATCAGCTTCTGCTGAAGGAAGGTGGTAGCCGCCGTCAAAATAGCAAGGAACGGATCCGGAGACCCGAGCTCGAGCCACATGAAATTGTGGGTCTGAATTTCCGGTGTTCTCATGATCGCGTGGTAAAACCCGATCAGTATAGGCATCTGCACGATGATCGGCAGACAACCGGCAAGTGGATTTACTCCATTTTCTTTGAAAAGCGTCATCGTTTCCTGTTGCAGCTTCTGCTGCGTCTGCGCATCTTTCGAACTATGTTTTTCTCTTAATTCCTGCAGTTGAGGCTGAATCTCCTGCATCGATTTCGAACTCTTCAACTGTTTCACGTTCAACGGCAATAGTACGAGACGAATGATGATCGTCACGATAATGATCGCCAATCCATAACTTCCGCTGGTAAAATCAGCGAAAAACAACAAAGTCTGTGATAAAGGCCAGACTACGAATTCATTCCAAAAACCGGTACTCTCTGCAGAAACATCCTGATTGATCTGCGTACAACCGGAGAGGAACATCAATACCCCTGCCATTGCGAGCAATAAGCTCAGCTTTTTACGCAACGTTCCTTCCTCCTTACTAAAACTCCATATTCCTTACTCATACTAGCACTTCTAATGGAATCATTCCATGAACATTTTATTTCAATTTCTTTTTTAATACGCCCGAACGTTTGCAGACGTGCTGGAGACTCTTCTTTACATCATGATACTCCATCGCGTTCACCGGTTTTCTGGCAATGATCACGAAATCATAGTCCTGATGAAGTTCGTCTTCGAGTTCATGAAACGCTTCTCTCAGATACCTTTTGACTTTATTTCTCATTACAGCATTGCCTATCCGTTTACTTACGGACAGTCCAATCCTGAAATGAGGCTGGTCTTTTTTCAAATAATAAAGGACCAACTGCCGATTGGCAAAAGACTTGCCGTTTTTGAACACATTCTGGAACTCTTTATTCTTTTTGATTCGATAGGCTTTCTTCATATCGCTCACAACCTCTTACTGCATTAAAAAGGTTCTAACCGAAAGTCCGGGGGAAATAGCGACGATCATTTCCCACCAGCACTAATAGCAGAACCTAGAAAAAAGACCACTGACGTAATCAGTGGCCTATGCGGATAACGTTTTTCTTCCTTTACGACGACGACGCGCAAGAACTTTACGGCCATTCTTCGTGCTCATACGTGTACGGAATCCGTGTACTTTTTTACGCTTACGATTATTTGGTTGAAATGTGCGTTTCATTCTATATACACCTCCTGATAGGAATTACAAGTTTTTCTCATGTCACAGACAGTCCTATTCATTATACTCATATTTAAAAATTCATGTCAATCACTTTTGAAAAATCACGACCTGGATCACTTTTCATGGATCTTTCCACCGGATGTATTATAACAGCTATTGTACTACAACAGAAATCCGGGTTAAGATTGTCCACCTCCAGTGTGCACAACATTTTAAGCGGATCATCATTTCTCCCACACTTATCTACAAGTTAACCACACACTCCCATCGTGTGGATAGTGAATGTCCTCAAGCTGTAGAGATTGTGGATAAGTTTCCGTAATTCATTGCAAGACGCCGATTTATTTGATACTATATTTGTGTTTAACCGTGAAATAAATCGAATGCATGTTTCCGTTATCCACAGCCTGTGGGTAATGTGTGGATAGTTTTTCACAAGGTTGTTAAAATAGTTATACACATCTCTGTGGATAATGGGTAAAAATCCATTAGACGCTTCTCTCACACTTTATCTCATGTCCACACAAGTATAAAAGACATTTTTACATCTCAGAGAAAAAAATATAGCTTTTTATTAAGTATAGTGAACAAAAATCTTTCTTTAATTACTACAGGAAAGGGGTGAAAGAGTTGGAGAATATCCATGAGTTATGGAACGCCACACTGGATCAGATGAAAGAAAAAATCAGCAAACCGAGCTTTGAAACCTGGCTGAAAGCGACAAAGGCCCACTCACTGGACGAAGATACACTAACGATCATAGCTCCGAATGAGTTCGCGAGGGATTGGCTTGAGAACCAGTACCAGAAACTTATCAAAGAAACCCTTATTGAAGTGACCGGTTCCGAACTTCGTACGAAATTCATTATCCCTGAGACGAAAGAAGAGTCGCTCGAAGATGTGAAGCTTTCCTCCAAAGTTCCGGATGTCAAAAACGGAGAAGAATCACCGACGAGTATGCTTAATTCGAAATACACCTTCGACACATTCGTCATAGGAAGTGGCAACCGCTTCGCCCATGCTGCTTCTCTAGCAGTCGCAGAAGCACCAGCAAAGGCTTATAATCCTCTTTTCATCTACGGGGGCGTCGGACTCGGGAAAACCCACCTGATGCATGCCATCGGTCATTATGTGCTCGATCATAATCCGAATGCCAAAGTCGTTTACATTACATCGGAAAAATTCACGAATGAATTCATCAACTCCATCCGTGACAACAAAGCCGTCAATTTCCGGAACAAATACCGGAACGTGGACGTGCTTCTTATCGATGACATCCAGTTCCTCGCGGGGAAAGAACAGACCCAGGAAGAATTCTTCCATACGTTCAATACACTCCACGAAGAAAGTAAACAGATCGTCATTTCAAGTGATCGTCCTCCAAAAGAGATTCCGACACTTGAAGATCGGCTGCGTTCCCGTTTTGAATGGGGATTGATCACTGATATCACTCCTCCGGATCTTGAGACACGGATCGCTATTCTCAGGAAAAAAGCGAAAGCGGAAGGACTGGAGATCCCGAATGAAGTCATGCTGTATATCGCGAATCAAATCGATACGAACATCCGCGAACTCGAAGGGGCCCTGATCCGTGTCGTCGCTTATTCTTCACTGATCAACCGGGATATCAATGCATCACTCGCAGCGGAAGCACTCAAAGATATCATTCCGAATAAAAAACCTAAAATCATTACCATCAGTGATATCCAGGAAGTGGTAGCTGATCGTTTCAACATTCGTATGGAGGACTTCCCCGCCAAAAAAAGAACGAAATCAGTAGCTTTTCCAAGACAGATAGCCATGTATCTATCACGTGAACTTACAGATGCATCGCTCCCGAAAATCGGCGAAGAATTCGGGGGACGGGATCATACCACAGTCATACACGCTCATGAGAAAATTACGAATATGTTGAGTAATGATCAGCAACTACAAAAGGAATTGGATGAAATTACAGAACAATTGAAAACGTAGGCTGGGGATAATGTGGATGGAAGGTGCACATTCACACACAGGTTATACACATGTGGATAAGTAAGAGCACCAAGAGTGAATGTCGGTTATCCACAAATCCACAAGCCCTATTACTAATACTACGATTTTTTATTAATAATAATATATATACACTTAGGAGGATTCATGAATGAAATTCACGATTCAGCGTGATCAACTGATGGAGAGTGTGCAGGATGTAATGAAAGCAATCTCTTCCAGAACAGCCATTCCTATTTTAAGCGGAATGAAATTAGAGGCGACCCCGGACGGAGTCAAACTTACCGGAAGTGATTCCGATATATCAATTGAATCATTCATTCCTGCAGAAGAAGACGGAATCGTTTATATCGAAAATATCGAACCGGGAAGTATCGTTCTCCAGGCTAAATATTTCCCTGACATCGTACGTAAAGTCCCTGAAAAAACAGTGGAAATAGCGAGTGATGATACAAAGAACGTAACGATCCGCTCCGGAAGTGCAGAGTTCCATCTGAATGGTCAGGATGCGGAAGAATACCCGTCTCTTCCTCAACTGAGAACAGAGAATAGCTTCGACCTGCCGACAGATCTTTTGAAAAGATTGATCAAACAAACCGGATTCGCGGTTTCGACCTCTGAAACAAGACCGATTCTTACTGGTGTACATATCAGTACTTCGGAAGAAAATCTCCAGTTCGTTGCGACAGACAGCCATCGTCTCGCTTCGAGAAAAATCAATCTGCATTCGGAAGAATCACTCGATCTTCCGACAGTTGTCATTCCTGGTAAAAGCTTGAGTGAACTGAATAAGATACTCGATGATTCCGAAGATCCGGTTCAGATCAGTGTGACCGACAACCAGGTTCTCTTCCGTACGAAGCATTTATATTTCTTATCCCGTCTGCTCGATGGTAATTATCCTGAAACGTCACGCCTGATACCGAACGAAAGCAAAACGAATGTGATCATCGACTCCCGTGAATTGCTGCAGTCCGTCGATCGCGCTTCTCTTTTGGCTAAGGAAAACCGCAATAACGTCGTCCGCCTAATAACAAAAGGCGACAACCAGATCGAAATTCACGGGAACTCCCCGGAAGTCGGGAATGTCACGGAAGAAGTGACTGCAGAAAGCATCGACGGCGAAGATCTAAAAATTTCTTTCAGTGCGAAATACATGATGGATGCCCTGAGAGCGATCGATACAGCTCAGGTCAAAATCGCTTTCACCGGAGCTATGCGCCCGTTTCTCATAACACCGGTGGATGATGATTCGATTCTCCAGCTCATCCTCCCTGTACGTACGTATTAAAAGAAAAGAAGAAGCTTCCGTTTAGAAAAAAGAGTTATCCACAGTGGATAACTCTTTTTTTGCTATTGTCTGCCCTTGATCCGATGGACTTTCAGGAAGAAAAAAATCATCGCTCCCGGGGACTGATGACTTCGGAACCTGAACTTCAGGGCGGCAGCCCCCTTTCCTTTTCATAACCCCATATTTTTAGTAAAATGATAGGTAGATACTATTCAAGAGAATATAGGTGACGTATATGAGTGAAAAAATTGAAATAGAGACGGAACAAATTCAACTGGGCCAATTTTTGAAATTGGCGAACATCGTTGAGTCAGGAGGAATGGTGAAAATATTCCTGGCTGAATTCGAAGTGTTTGTAAATGGAGAACCTGAAACGAGGCGCGGACGGAAACTTCGAATCGGTGATACGGTGGAAATCGAGGAATTCGGAGCATACGAAGTCGTCTCCGAACAGTAAATGGAGAAGCGATCTAATGCATATTAAAGACATAGCCCTGACTACTTACAGGAATTACGAAAAGCTTTCTCTCGAGTTCGATGACACGATCAACGTCATCATCGGAGAAAACGCACAGGGAAAGACGAATCTCATGGAAGCTATCTACTTACTGGCTTTCACAAAATCCCATCGTACTCCTCGGGATAAAGAATTAATCCAATGGGATGCAGAGTATGCTAAAATAAAAGGGACGATCATAAAAAGAAGGAACCGTTTCCCTATGGAAATCGTCCTTTCCAAAAAAGGAAAAAAAGCGAAACTCAATCATATCGAACAAAAGCGGCTCAGTGATTACATCGGAGCCCTTAATGTCGTCATGTTTGCACCTGAGGATCTGAATCTTGTGAAAGGCAGTCCTCAGGTGCGTCGTAGGTTTATCGACATGGAAATCGGCCAGATCCAGCCGCGGTACATTTATCATCTCGGTCAGTACCAGAAGGTGCTCAGACAGCGGAATCATCTGCTGAAAGACCTTCAGCGACGGAGAACGAGTGATACAACGATGCTTCAGGTACTTACGGAACAGCTATTGGAGCATGCAGCGGTCATTGTGGAACGAAGGTTCCAGTTTTTGAAACTTCTCCGGGAGTGGGCCTCCCCGATCCACGAGGGGATCAGCCGTAATCTGGAGAAGCTCGAAATATTCTATCGGCCGAGTCTCGATGTCTCGGAAGCTATGGATTTAGCTACGATCAAAGAGAAGTACATTACGAAATTCAACGAGATCGAAACGAAAGAGATAGAACGAGGCACGACGCTTGCCGGTCCTCATCGAGACGATCTCGTCTTTTATGTGAACGGAAAAGATGTGCAGACTTACGGATCACAGGGGCAGCAGCGCACGACCGCCCTTTCTTTGAAACTTGCAGAGATTGAACTGATTCATGAAGAGACCGGCGAATATCCGGTGCTACTCTTAGACGACGTTCTCAGTGAACTCGACGACCACCGTCAGTCTCACCTGCTTCATACCATTCGCGGTAAGGTGCAGACATTCGTATCCACGACGAGTATCGAAGGAATCGAACATGAAGCGTTGAAAGAAGCGGAACTTTTTTATATCGAAGAAGGAATGAGAAAGAAATGAGGTGTCCTTTTGTTCATTCATATAGGTGAAGGGAATGTAGTGAAAGCGGATGAAGTCATAGCGATCATCGACTGTGAACTGCTCAGTTCGTCTTCCATTACGGAAGAGATGGTCTTTAACCGGCGCAAAGAAAAACAGGTGGTCGAGACCGAAGAATATGAGCCGAAAGCGATGGTCATCACAGAAGAGACGATTTATTTCAGTCCCCTCTCTGTAGCCACTCTGAAAAAGCGTGGAAACATGCAGACGACATTGAACAGGCTGGATGATTTTTCAGAAGAAATAGAAGAAGCGCGGGATGAATAATCAAAAGAAACAAGGACTGTGGGTGAAACTATGAGTGAAGAAATTCAAAAAGGTAAAGAACAGGCTTATGATGAGAACCAGATACAGGTACTTGAAGGATTAGAAGCTGTTCGTAAACGTCCGGGGATGTATATAGGTTCCACGAATGAAAAAGGTCTTCATCACCTGGTGTGGGAAATCGTAGATAACAGTATCGATGAAGCGATGGCCGGCCATTGTGATCAGATCCAGGTAGTGATCGAAGAGGATAACAGTATTACCGTTACAGATAACGGTCGGGGAGTTCCGGTAGGGATCCAGGAGAAAACGGGACGTCCGGCTGTGGAAGTGATCATGACCGTTCTCCACGCCGGAGGTAAATTCGGCGGTGGCGGTTATAAAGTATCAGGCGGACTTCACGGCGTCGGAGCTTCTGTCGTGAACGCTCTATCCGAGTATCTCGAGGTATATGTACACCGGGACGGGAATTTGTATCATCAGGATTACCGGCATGGGGTCCCTCAAAAAGAAGTGGAGAAAATCGGAACGACGGATACGACCGGTACCCGTATCCATTTCAAACCGGACCCGGAGATCTTCAAAGAAGGTCAGGAATACAATTTCGAAACCCTCACGGTCCGTCTGCGCGAGCTCGCGTTTTTGAATCGTGGTCTGACGATTACGGTAGAAGACAATCGTAAGGAGTACGAAAACGAAAAGAATCAGTTTTATTTTGAAGGCGGGATCGTGTCTTACGTGGAGCATTTGAATAAAAATCGTGAAGGACTTCATGAAACGATTCATGCGGAAGCGGAGCAGGACGGTATTACCGTCGAACTGGCACTTCAATATAACGACGGCTTCGCAAGCAATATATATTCCTATGCCAATAACATTCATACGTACGAAGGCGGAACACACGAATCCGGCTTCAAAACAGGGCTGACTCGAGTCATTAATGATTATGCCCGTAAAAACAGTATGTTCCGTGAAAATGATCCGAACCTGACCGGAGATGATGTACGGGAGGGGCTGACGGTGATCATTTCCATCAAGCACCCCGACCCTCAGTTCGAAGGGCAGACGAAAACAAAGCTCGGCAACAGTGAGGCGCGTACTGTGACAGATGCTCTTTTCTCGGAGAAGTTCGGAAAATTCCTTCTCGAGCATCCGAATGTCGCTAAAATCATCGTCGAAAAAGGGCTGATGGCTTCCAGGGCCCGGATGGCTGCGAAGAAAGCCAGAGAGCTTACCAGAAGAAAGAGTGCGCTTGAAATCTCTAACCTTCCCGGTAAACTGTCCGACTGTTCATCGAAAGATCCTTCTATTTCCGAGCTTTATATCGTAGAGGGGGATTCAGCCGGAGGTTCAGCCAAGCAGGGGAGGGATCGTCACTTCCAGGCGATTCTTCCCCTTCGCGGAAAGATCATCAACGTGGAAAAGGCGCGTCTCGATAAAATCCTTTCCAACAACGAAATACGTTCGATGATTACGGCTCTTGGGACAGGCATCGGCGAAGAATTCGATATCTCCAAAGCCCGTTACCACAAAGTCGTCATCATGACCGACGCAGACGTGGATGGCGCCCATATACGGACGCTTCTGCTCACTTTCTTCTACCGGTATATGAGACCGCTCTTAGAGCACGGCTATGTTTATATCGCCCAGCCGCCGCTCTATCAGATCAAACAGAACAAGAAAGTATTCTACACCTTCTCTGACAAGGAACTGGAGCAGAAGCTTAGTGAATTGGCTTCCAGTCCGAAACCCGGTATTCAGCGCTACAAAGGTCTCGGGGAGATGAACCCGGATCAGCTGTGGGAAACGACGATGAACCCGGAAGGTCGTACGATGCTTCAGGTAAGTCTTGAAGACGCGATCGGCGCTGATGAAACATTCAGCATGCTCATGGGGGATGCGGTGGAACCGAGAAGGAATTTCATACAGGAAAATGCCCATTACGTTCAGAATCTGGACGTATAAATACAGGTGAAGATAAGAGTTCGTTTTCTCTAGGAGGTTTACAAAATGGTGGATCAACCAGACAGTTCGCGCGTTCATGAAATAAATATCAGTAACGAAATGCGGACCTCATTTTTGGATTATGCTATGAGTGTCATCGTGGCGCGTGCCCTGCCGGATGTCCGGGACGGGATGAAGCCGGTACACAGACGTATTCTTTACGCCATGAATGACCTTGGAATAACAGCGGATAAAGCTTATAAGAAATCCGCCCGTATCGTCGGTGACGTGATCGGTAAATATCACCCGCACGGGGATTCTGCCGTATACGAAGCGATGGTGCGTATGGCACAGGATTTCAGCTATCGTTATGAACTCGTGGATGGACACGGAAACTTCGGGTCCGTAGACGGAGACTCTGCAGCAGCGATGCGTTATACGGAAGCACGGATGTCCAAAATATCGATGGAAATGCTCAGAGACATACAGAAAGATACGATCGATTATCAGGAAAACTACGACGGCACCGAGAAAGAACCGGCCGTCCTTCCTGCACGTTTCCCGAATTTTCTCGTCAATGGGGGCTCGGGTATTGCGGTAGGGATGGCTACAAACGTTCCTCCGCATCATCTCGGTGAAGTCATTGACGCCGTTCTCGCTGTCAGTAAAGATGAAGATATTACAATCCAGGAGCTTATGGATGACTACATTTTCGGACCGGACTTCCCGACATCCGGACAAATTCTCGGGCTGAGCGGTATCCGCAAAGCTTATGAAACCGGGAAAGGTTCGATTTTGATCAGGTCCCGGGTACACGTCGATGAAAAACCGAACGGAAAAAGTCATATCATCGTGACAGAACTTCCGTATCAGGTGAACAAAGCGCGTCTCGTTGAAAAGATCGCCGATCTGGCCCGTGATAAGAAAATTGACGGAATCACCGATTTGCGTGATGAGTCGGACAGAGAAGGTATGCGGGTCGTGATTGAACTCCGCAAAGATGTGAATGCGGACGTCGTACTTAATAATCTATACAAAATGACGGCGCTTCAAACGTCATTCGGTATCAATATGCTGGCACTCGTCGACGGACGACCGAAAGTACTTAACTTGAAACAGTGTCTCGAACATTATCTCGAGCACCAGAAAGTGGTCATCCGCCGCCGGACGGCTTACGAATTGAAGAAAGCGGAAGCGAGAGCTCACATATTGGAAGGGCTGAAGGTCGCGCTCGATCATCTGGATGAAGTCATTACGCTCATCCGTCAATCCCAGACGACAGATATCGCCCGTGAGGAACTGATGACCCGCTTCGAACTTTCCGAGAAGCAGTCTCAGGCGATCCTTGATATGCGTCTGCAGCGTCTCACAGGTCTTGAACGTGAAAAGATAGATGGTGAATACGACGATCTCGTCGGAAAAATCGCGGAATTGAAAGCGATTTTGGCGGATGAGGAACGTGTACTTGAAATCATCCGCGAAGAGCTTCTGGAGTTGAAAGAACGCTTCAGCGATAAACGTCGCACGGAAATCATCAAGGGCGGCATTGAAATGATCGAAGATGAAGATCTCATCCCTGAAGAGACGGTCGTCGTCACTTTGACCCACCAGGGATACGTGAAGCGTCTTCCGGCGGATACGTACCGCTCTCAGCGCCGCGGAGGCCGAGGTGTGCAGGGGATGGGCACCAATGATGAAGATTTCGTCGAGCATCTTCTGTCGACTTCGACGCACAGCACACTGCTCTTCTTTTCGAACAAAGGAAAAGTATATAAAATCAAAGGATACGAAATTCCCGAGTTCAGCAGAACGGCGAAAGGTCTGCCGATCATCAACGTTCTGAATATCGAAAATGATGAGTGGATCAACGACGTCATCGCTGTGGATGAATTCGTCGAAGACTGGTACTTCATCTTTACGACGAAATATGGTATTACAAAACGTACCAGTCTATCGAAATTCGCGAATATCAGACGCGGCGGTCTGATTGCGCTTACGCTCCGGGAAGATGATGAGTTGATATCCGTACGTATGACGGACGGAGAAAAAGACATCATGATCGGAACGCAGAATGGTTACCTCATCAGGTTCCCTGAAACGCAGATCCGCTCCATGGGTCGTTCTGCAGCCGGAGTGAAAGGTGTATCGTTGCGCGGAGATGATCGTGTCGTGTCCATGGAACTCGTGGATGACACCCGAGAAATTCTCACGGTTACCGATAAAGGGTTCGGGAAGCGTACGCCTGCTTCCGAATACCGGATCACCAACCGCGGCGGAAAAGGGATTCTTACTTGTAACCTGACAGAACGGAACGGAAAAGTCGTTTCGACGAAAGCTGTTACTGGTGAAGAGGATCTCATGATCATGACTGCAAGCGGTGTGCTTATCCGCATGGCGGCTGACAGTATTTCCCGTACCGGACGTAATACACAGGGAGTACGCCTCATTCGTCTCCAGGAAGGGGAAGAGGTTTCCACTGTTGCACGGCTGGAAGCGGAGAAAGAGATCGAAGAATTACCAGAGGAATCCTCTATATCCGAGGAAGAATAACTATTTAGAGTCTGGGACAAAAACTGTTTTTACGTTTAAAAATCCGAACAATATTGTTCGGATTTTTGTATACCTTCTTTTATGAAATGATGCATAAGAAAAAACACGTCGTTTTCCATGGGCCCGGCTTCAGCTAAATGGATCAAGCCATTCGCTTGATCCATTGGATCTTCAGCTCGTGCTGTTCCCATAGGAGTCTCCGTGTTTTTCTTCGAATATTCGTTTTTGCACATCTGCTATATGTTCTGTACCAGACCTTTTTATAATAGGCTCTGTATCATTCGTTGTTGATTTTTGTTCTACGGGTGGAAGCTTGCCGCTGACGCTTTCCGTTCATGCCAGCAGGCGTCCCCACCGTTCGTTCCTAAAATCAACGACAGTCTTTTAGAGAGCTTATAATACATATGGTCGTAACTATCGTCAAACTGTTGTTCTCCTTGAATAATCAGGGGTATACGTCGATAGTAGAAGCAGTGATTCTTTCTTGTAGGATAGGAAGAAGGAAGGGGAGACAGATGCAAGTAAACGTAAAGGAACTTATTCCCGGATGTATTCTCACAAAAGATGTCGAAGGGAAAACGTCCCGACCGATCATCCCGAAAAATACAGTGATCTATCCTGTACATATAAATACTCTTCACGCTTTTCGTATCAAAGAAGTGGAGATCTCAGCCAAATTATCGAACGGAGAAGATTTCGAAGAGGCTGTGAGAAACTATGAGCCGGAGACCGTACAAGCGCGCGTGGATGATGAATTCCGGGAGCAATATCTGGAAGGGGTCTATCGCCATCAGAAAATGTTCAAACGATGGAGGAACGGATTTGATATCGATCTTCCCGAGATAAGGGACTGGTTTCTCCCGCTTTTAGTCGAAGCGACAAAAAATAGACAGGAAATTCTTCGCATCCACCACTACGCAAGCGAAGCGGAATACATTCATCACCACAGCTTATCGATGGGACTGATCGCCGGGTATCTCGCTCAGCGACTCGGTCTTGAAAAGGGAGAGTGGATTCAGGTAGCTCTTGGAGGATTGTTGAGTGATTGTGGTATGTCTTATATGTCGAGAGATATCATGCATAAGAAGGGAGCGTTATCTGAAAAGGAAATTAAAGAGATCCAGCAGCATCCGGTCCACTCTTATCGTATGGTCGAAGATCTTACCGCTATGAACAAAAAAGTGAAACTTGCTGTTCTTCAGCATCATGAACGTCTGGACGGCTCAGGGTATCCACTGGGGGTACGGCAGGATAAGATCCAATTCTACAGCCAGATCATTGCTGTCAGCGATATTTATCATGCGATGACCTCAGAGCGTCCCTACCGGAAGAAGCAATCCCCTTTTAAAGTCATCGATGAAATCCAAAAGGAACAGTTCGGTAAATATGATATGAGAGTGACGAAAGTACTTACGGAAGACCTTGCTAATATTTCGGTCGGAACTACGGTGAGACTCTCGAACAATGAACTCGCTGATATTGTTTTCGTTGATCCGTCGACACCTGCACATCTGATGGTCCGCCTGCATCGAAGTGAAGTATTCCTATCTCTTAAGGAGGAAGGACTGTACGTAGAAGAAGTTTATTGATCACTTCCTGAACTTTCCGGTTGAAAAACGACAGTAGATGTCTTATTGTAAATAACAATATAAAAAATAGCTTTCACCGGTAGAGAAAAGGAGAGAAGAATGTGCGCACAGATAAGTTTCAGAAAGAATCACTGACGTTTGATGATGTTTTGCTTATGCCGAGAAAATCAGAGGTGTTACCGAGGGATGTATCGCTTTCTGTAGATCTCACCTCCAATCTGAAGTTGAATATTCCAGTCGTAAGTTCCGGCATGGATACCGTGACGGAAGCTCCTATGGCCATCGCCATGGCTCGTCAGGGAGGTCTCGGGGTCATCCATAAAAATATGTCCATCGAGGATCAGGCGGAGCAGGTGGATATGGTCAAACGCTCGGAACGGGGAGTCATTACGAATCCATTCTTTCTCACGCCGGAGCATCAGGTATACGATGCAGAGCATTTGATGGGGAAATATCGGATCTCCGGAGTGCCGATCGTGGACACCGAAGAGTCGAGAAAACTCGTCGGCATCATCACAAACCGCGATCTGCGTTTTGTCGAGGATTATTCCCTGCAGATTTCTGAAGTGATGACGAGTTCGGATCTGCTTACCGCCCCTGTTGGTACGACCCTTGAAGAAGCGGCAGATCTCCTTCAAAAACATAAGATCGAAAAACTGCCTCTCGTGGACGATACGAATGTGCTGAAAGGTCTGATCACCATCAAGGATATCGAAAAAGTGATCGAGTTCCCTCACGCTGCCAAAGATTCTCAGGGACGTCTCCTTGTGGCCGCTGCTGTAGGAGTGACGGCCGATGCGATGACACGTATCGAGAAACTCGCAGAAGTCGGAGTCGACGCGCTGGTCGTCGATACAGCCCACGGTCACTCGGAAGGAGTCATCACTCAGGTGAAACGGATTCGTTCCGCTTATCCTTCTATTGATATCATCGCCGGTAACGTAGCTACAAAAGAAGCGACGAAGGATCTGATCGAAGCCGGGGTCGACGTAGTTAAAGTCGGTATCGGGCCAGGCTCTATCTGTACGACTCGTGTCGTTGCCGGGGTAGGAGTGCCGCAGATCACTGCCGTACATGACTGCGCCGAAGAAGCTGACAAGCATGGGGTTTCCGTGATTGCAGACGGGGGCATCAAGCACTCCGGTGAAATCACGAAGGCGCTCGCCGCCGGAGGCTCGGCTGTAATGCTCGGAAGTCTGCTCGCCGGAGTGAAAGAAAGCCCGGGAGATACGGAGATATTCCAGGGGCGTCAGTTCAAAGTGTACCGAGGCATGGGCTCGGTCGGAGCTATGGAAGCGGGCTCGAAAGACCGTTATTTCCAAAGCGGAAATGAAGCGAAAAAGCTGGTCCCGGAAGGCATTGAAGGCCGTATTCCATTCAAAGGGCCTCTTGCTGATACCGTTCATCAGCTACTCGGAGGTCTTCGTTCCGGCATGGGCTACTGTGGGACGAAGACAGTGGATGAATTGAGGAATGACGCTTTCTTTACCAGAATCACAGGCGCAGGGCTCCGGGAGAGCCATCCTCATGACGTGCAGATTACGAAAGAAGCTCCGAACTACTCGGTGTGACATGCATCTATGAAAAATAGACAGGGATTTTTCCCTGTCTATTTTTTTGCGGGTCCGTATGGTAAAATTAGAAAGTATGAATTATATAGGGTGGAGGTCGAGAAAGTTGATACAAAAATGCAAAATGGCACTCCTTCTCGCTGTGCTTGTAATAGCGGGCAGCCTACTTATGCCCGTAAACAGCCTGGCTCAGGAAGTGGAAACAAAAGCGAAATCAGCGATACTGGTGGACGCTGAGACGGGGGATATTCTGTTTCAAAAAGAAGCGGAGCTGACGTTACCACCTGCGAGTATGACGAAGATGATGACCGAATATCTAGTAATGGAAGCAATCGAAGAAGGGGACATCAGCTGGGACACGACGACCCAGATTTCTGATTACCCTTATAGCATTTCTGCAAATCCTTCTTTTTCGGGGGTAGGGTTGACGCAAAACAAAGAATATACCGTGCGAGCCCTGTACGAAGCGATGGCCATCAATTCGGATAATGCCACAGCTATCGCTCTGGCAGAATTGATCGCCGGGTCTGAAGGCGAATTTGTAAAGATGATGAATGAAAAAGCTGCGGAGCTCGGTATGGAAGATTATCAGTTCGTCAACAGTACTGGACTCTCCAACAGCGACCTTGGAGATAACGTCCCGGAAGGCACGAGTGCCGATGATACTAACTTAATGTCTGCACATGCGGCTGCGACGTTAGCTTATCATCTCGTGAACGATTATCCGGAAGCACTAGAAATATCAGGAACGCCGACAACTCAATTCGACGGTCAGGAAATCCAGAACTGGAACTGGATGATTCCCGGGATGCCGGGGTATCTTTCCGACTTCGGTTATGAAGGGGTGGACGGTCTGAAAACAGGCTATACCGAAATGGCCGGAAATACTTTCACCGGAACGGCGAAACAGGATGGCCAGCGTCTTATTTCTGTTGTGATGAAGACGGCGAGTCGGGAAGAACGCTTCGAAGAAACGAGAAAATTATTCGACTATGGATTTGAACAGTTCGAAACACAGGAATTATACGCCACCGGCTACCAGATGGAAAACTCCACTTCTTTGCCGGTGACAAAAGGAAAAGAAAATAGTGTAGCTATTGAAACCGGAGAAGCTCTTTCCACGATGGTGAAAGAAGGAGAGGAAGACTCCTACTCCATCGAGTATGAACTGGAGGAAGAAGAACTTACAGCACCTGTCGAATCCGGTCAGCAGGTCGGACAGGCAAAACTCGTTTACGACGGGGAGCTTCCTGATGGAAATATCGTGAAAGAAAACCCTAACACCGTACCGGTCGTCACCACTTCTGCAGTAGAGAAGTCGAACTGGTTCATGCTTACACTCGGTGGCATCGGCGGTTTCTTCGGTGATCTTTTCACGGGAGCCGTTGATATGGTCAAAGGCTGGTTCTGATCAATTTTTCTGATAACAATAAGTTTTAAAATAGGATTCAGCTGAAAAATACGTTAAAATAGTAAAAGAAAATAAGACTCAAGCATATAGATAGAGAACAGGGAGGAATTATCATGGCTCAAACAGGTACAGAGCGTGTGAAAAGAGGTATGGCAGAAATGCAAAAGGGCGGCGTCATCATGGACGTCGTGAACGCGGAACAGGCGAAGATCGCCGAGGAGGCGGGAGCTGTAGCCGTTATGGCCCTCGAACGTGTACCGGCAGATATCAGAGCGGCCGGAGGGGTTGCCCGTATGGCGGATCCTACCATCGTAGAAGAAGTGATGAATGCTGTCTCCATACCGGTAATGGCAAAAGCGAGAATCGGTCATATCGCTGAAGCACGTGTTCTTGAAGCGATGGGTGTGGACTACATTGATGAAAGTGAAGTCCTCACACCTGCGGATGAAGTATTCCACATTAAAAAGACCGACTATACCGTTCCGTTCGTATGCGGCTGCCGGAACATCGGTGAAGCGACCCGTCGTATCGGTGAAGGAGCGTCCATGCTTCGTACGAAGGGAGAACCAGGAACAGGAAATATCGTAGAAGCTGTGCGTCACATGCGTGAAGTGCAGGGACAGATCCGTCGTCTTCAGTCCATGCAAGAAGATGAAGTGATGGTTTACGCAAAGGAAACCGGAGCGCCGTATGAACAGTTGCTTCAGATCCGTGAAGAAGGCCGTCTTCCGGTCGTGAACTTCGCGGCAGGCGGAATCGCTACCCCTGCGGACGCAGCTCTCATGATGCAACTCGGAGCGGACGGTGTGTTCGTAGGTTCCGGTATCTTCAAATCACACAATCCGAAAGAATTCGCACGTGCGATCGTGGAAGCGACGACGCACTATGATGATCATAAACTGATCGGTGAACTCTCGAAAGGTCTCGGCACTGCTATGAAAGGTGAAGAGATGAATGACGAGACGGACCGTATGCAGGAACGCAGTGAATAGATAAAGGAGACATGCAAACATGACTACGATCGGTGTACTTGCCCTTCAAGGAGCTTTCCGGGAGCATATCCGCTCCGTGGAAGCTTCAGGGGCGGCAGTAGTGACAGTTAAACGTAAAGAGCAGCTGGATATGATTGACGGACTGATTATTCCGGGGGGAGAAAGCACAACGATGCGTCGTCTCATCGATAAGTATGAGTTCCTCGAACCGATCCGCGCTTTTGCGGACGCCGGGAAACCAGTGTTTGGAACCTGTGCCGGACTGATTTTACTTGCTTCTGAAATTGACGGGTCCTATGACGTACACCTCGGAGTTATGGATATGAGCGTCCGGAGAAACGCTTTCGGACGTCAGCGGGAAAGTTTCGAAGCGGATCTTGATATCGAAGGCGTTGCCGAAGGGTACAATGCCGTATTCATCCGTGCTCCTTATATCGAGCGAGTCGGTAAAAATACGAAAGTTCTCGCCAGCTATGATGGCCATATCGTAGCGGCGCAGGAAGGTCATCTTCTCGCCTGTTCCTTCCATCCGGAACTGACCGATGATCATCGGCTGACGGAACATTTCGTGAAAATGGTGGAAAAGTCGAAACAGACTCTTGCATCGTGAAAAAGAATCGGCTACTCTATAAAGTAAGTGGAAAATGAAAAACGCGAAGAACGGACTTAGTATCATTCAGTGTTCTTTAAGAGAGTCAGTGGCTGCTGAGAACTGACAGAAGCTGAGTGAGAATCCATCCCGGAGCGGCTGGTGATGAATCAGTACGGTACCTCTCCGTTACGGAGGTCGAGCCGGAAGAGTGTATGCTCTTCAATCGGGGTGGTATCGCGGGAAGCTAGACTCTCGTCCCTTTTCATAAAGGGATGGGAGTCTTTTTTGATTTCATGGAAGATAGTGGAGGACAGGTAAGCAATCAGATGAAGGAGGATGAATCATGCTGGATTTGAAATACGTAAGACAGAACTTCCAGGACGTGAAAGAAAAATTACGGGACAGAGGCGAGGACCTCTCCGACCTCGATTCTTTCGAGGAGCTGGACGAAAGACGCAGGGTGCTAATCCAGGAAAGTGAAGACCTGAAAGCGAAGCGGAACGAAGTATCCAAAGAAATTTCCCAGTTGAAAAAAGAAAAGCAGGACGCAGACGATAAAATCAAAGAAATGAGAGAAGTGGGCGACCGGGTGAAAACACTCGACGCGGAGCTTAAAGAAATAGAGGATCGTTTGCAGACCCTTTTACTATCGATCCCTAATATCCCGCATGAGAGCACACCGGTCGGAAGTGATGAAGAGGACAACGTAGTTACGCGGGAGTGGGGAGAAGTGTCTACTTTCGGTTTTGAGCCGAAAGCTCACTGGGACCTCGCCGGAGATCTCGGTATTTTGGATTTTGAACGTGCAGCCAAAGTTACCGGAAGCCGCTTCGTCTTTTACAAAGGGGCGGGAGCGAGACTTGAACGCGCGCTCTTGAACTTTATGATGGATTACCATGCGGATACGCACGGCTATGAAGAAGTATTGCCTCCGCAAATCGTAAACCGGGATTCCATGACCGGCACCGGTCAGCTCCCTAAATTCGAAGAAGATGCGTTCAAAATCGAAGACTGGGACTACTTCCTGATCCCGACTGCAGAAGTTCCGGTTACCAACTATCATCGTGATGAAATTCTTTCCATCGATGATCTTCCGAAGAAAATGGTGGCCTTCAGTACAAATTTCCGGTCGGAGGCGGGTTCTGCCGGACGTGATACCCGTGGGCTTATCCGTCAGCACCAGTTCAATAAAGTGGAGCTCGTTCAATTGGCGAAGCCTGAAGACTCCTACGACAAGCTCGAAGAATTGACCGGGCACGCTGAAAAAATCCTTCAGCTGCTCGAACTTCCTTACCGGGTCATGAGTATGTGTACCGGCGATCTAGGCTTCACAGCCGCGAAAAAGTACGATATCGAAGTATGGATTCCGAGCTACGAAACGTACCGTGAAATCAGCTCCTGTTCCAACTTTGAAGCATTCCAGGCCCGTCGTTCCGGGATACGCTTCCGCCGGGAGAAAAACGGCAAGCCTGAATTTGTCCATACACTGAACGGTTCCGGCCTTGCGATCGGCCGTACGGTAGCGGCCATTCTGGAGAATTATCAGCAGGAAGATGGCACAGTCTTCGTCCCTGAAGTATTACGTCCTTATATGGGTGGCAAAGAAGTTATAGATTAATTATGGAACAGAGCGGTCTCAGCGTTAACTTGCTGAGGCCGCTTATTTTGCAGGAAGGAAGAGTGAAGGGAAAGTTGCCTGAATGAAAAGAGGGGAGAGAAAATTGATTAAATTATCCTGTTTCTATTGACGGTATAGGGGTGGCATGGTATATTACTAATTGTCGGTCACACGGAGGAGTACCCAAGTTCGGCTGAAGGGAGCGGTCTTGAAAACCGCCAGGGGGTTTACGCCCCGCGGGGGTTCGAATCCCTCCTCCTCCGCCATATTATTAAAACAAGCGCGCATATACATTCGGAGAAGTCCGGAATAAATCGTTACTTCAGAGTAACGGTTTTTTTATTTTGGCTACGCTGAAAATAAATATTCAGGCGGACGCTTTCCGCGGGCATGACGCGGGCTTCCGGAACCTCTCTACGTTCGATTCCGGTGGTTTTTAAGTTCATGCTTATCCCGCAGGCGTCTCCACCCTTCGTTCTGAAATCAACAACAGGCTTTAACAGAGCTGTTCATAAAGAACCGGTCCCTATTCTCTAGAGCAGGGGCCGGTTCTTTTTGTTGTCATCGATGATGAACTGATTTCTTCCACCTTTTTTCGCCTGGTAAAGAGCCCGATCGGCACGTTCGAGAAGCTCGTGCATCGATTCTTCCGCTCTTCTGCTCGTTCCTCCGAGACTTACCGTCAATCTCCCGTGGTGAAATTGATAAGCAGCGACTTGTTTGCGGATCCGTTCCGCTATATTGTGTAACATGTCTTCTGTAGCGGTGGGAAAAATCAGCAAAAACTCTTCTCCCCCGAAGCGGATCACGACATCATGTTCACTCGTCGTAGTCATGAAAATACGTGCCAGTTGTTTCAATGCGAGGTCCCCCGCCTGGTGCCCATGAGTATCATTGATCTGTTTAAAATGATCGGTGTCTACAAGCAAAATGGAAAAGCGAGTACCCTTCTGCATTTCTTCTAACATTTTTTCCTCTCCGAATCTCCGGTTCTTCAACAAAGTGAGCGGGTCCGTCGTCGCTTTATCTTCGAGTTGCTGATTGATCTGGAGGAGTTCTTTTCTTTTCACTTCATAATCTTCCATTACCTGTTGTAAATCTTCATAGGCTTTCCGCATTTCTTCAGCGATCCGTTCGGTATTATGTTTCTGGGAAAGTAATTCGTTTTCATAATAATCCCGCATCTTCATTTGTACAAAGATACATTCAATATTGTTTTTTCGCCGGTGCGCGTTAATAAGTACTGGAATACGGGAACCGGACTTTGTACACAGAACGACATATAATTCTTCCACTGTTTCATGAATCGCCAGCGTAGGAAGAAAATACGTCTCTGCATACAGCTGGGAAGCGCGTGTCAGCAAAGAATAAAAGCTGTCATCTTCCCAAGTCTCTTCGGTCGTCAGCCATGTTCGGAGCGTTTCGTTCATTTCCAGAATGGTACCCGAAACGGAGAGGAGAAGATAACCGGCCGGGGCATGATTCAGCTGCTCTTCCATAGTTTTTGTTCCACATATTCTTTGATTTGATGCGTCACTTCATCAGGGTTACTGATATGAGGGTTGTGTCCTTCCGCTTCCATTTCGATATGCTCACTATGTGGGAGATGCTTACTCAAATAGGTGCCTGCCTCTTTGGAAACGATGGTATCATCCTTCGTCTGCAACAGGAGAGAAGGAACGGTATTCCTTTTCAACTCATCACGCATATCGAGGAAAAAGGTCACTTCCGCAAATTGCCGGATGACTTCCGGGTTCTGATCGGCGAACATTTCTTCGAGTTCCTCCGTCAATTTCGGCTGATCCGTGTTTTTCATGGAAATCGGCGCCATATACTTCGCCCATTCCTGATAATTACGGTCGATCATGGCGAGGAGTTCCCGGATGTCCTCATTTTCAAATCCTCCCTGGTAATCACCGTCATTCAAGTAATGGGGAGAAGAGCCGATCATAATATTAGTCCGGAGAAGATCAGGACGTTCGATTGCTACTTTCAATCCGATCATCCCACTTACGGAGTGACCCACGAAAATAGCCTCATTGATATTCAGCTCATCGAGGATTTCAATGATGTCTTCAGCGTAGCCATCTATGGAATTGTAGCGCTCACTCGAATAAGCTTCTAAGCTGGAACGACCTGAACCGACGTAGTCGAAAAGAATGACCTGGTAGGCCTCGAAGAAATCGGGAATGATATATTCCCATACTTGTTGATCACATCCGAAACCGTGCGCGAAAATGATCGGGGTCGTGCCATTTCCGTATATTTGCACATTGTTACGCTTTCTTATTTTCATAGTTATCATCCTTTGCTACAGAGAATTCATACTGCTACTGGTATCTCCAGTTTACCACAGTTTCTGTACAATTCTTAATAGGGGGAACACATGATGGAAAATGAATATTTATTAGATGAATCACTCGGGTACCAACTTTTTCAGGCCTCACGACTCATGAATGCCAGGCTGAATCAGAATTTCAGTGATCATGGCTACACGCTCACTTATGAACAATGGCAGCTGCTGAGTCGCCTTTATGAGGGGGAAGGAAAGACCCAGCGTGAGCTCGCCGTTTTGATTGAAAGGGATCAGGCCGGTGTATCAAGACTACTCGGCAGAATGGAAAGGAACGGGTATATCTATCGCCGTCTGGAAAAAGAGAATAAACGTACAAATCATATTTACCTCACCGATTGGGCCAAACAGGTGAAACGTGAATTGAATGACCTGGCCCTTGCTACAATCGAAGAAGCTTCCGAAGGGATAAGTGAGCAAGAAAAAAAAGCAGGCCAGCTCTTTCTCGAAAAAGTACGGAATAATCTAGGAAGCAGTTGACACCCTGATTGAGAATTGCTATCATTTACTTGTGATTGAGAATGATTATCATTTTTATCTGAGGTTTCTTCTTTTTTGGTTTTATATTGTCTAGACAAGGGTTTAAATGGAAAAAAGAGGAATGAGGATAGTTAGGAAGTATGGATATGAAATGGTTGGTCGCAGGTTTTCTTTTAGTGTTTTTTTCGATTCTCTCCCTTTTCATCGGAGTCTCCGAATTATCGGTGATGGATATTTTCTCACTAAGCAGCGAAGAGAAAGACGTGCTTGTCGTCAGCAGGATCCCGCGGCTGATCAGTTTGCTTATTGCCGGAATGAGTATGAGTATCGCCGGTCTGATTATGCAACAGCTCAGTCAGAACAAGTTCGTATCCCCGACGACGGCAGGCACCATGGATGCCGCGAGGCTCGGGATTCTCGTCGGCATGCTGTTGTTTCCGGCCGCTACGATGATGCAGAAAATGCTCGTAGCTTTTCTTTTCGCTCTTGCCGGCACCTTCGTTTTCATGAAAATTCTCGATAAAATAAGATACCGGGACGCGGTTTTCATACCGCTCGTCGGGCTCATGTTCGGGAATATCGTCGGCTCCATCACCACGTTTCTCGCTTACCGCTACGATCTTATACAAAGCGTAGGGACCTGGCTCCACGGTGATTTTTCGATGTTGATTGAAGGTCGATATGAACTATTGTATATAAGCGTCCCGGTGGTGATCATCGCTTACATATTCGCGCATCACTTCACCATCGCAGGTATGGGAGAGGACTTCGCCTCCAATCTCGGCCTCAGTTATCAGAAGGTCGTATATCTTGGTCTCGGACTCGTAGCGCTCATTACAGCCTCCGTCGTGCTGACTGCCGGGATGTTGCCGTTTCTTGGTCTGATCGTCCCGAACATCGTCACCATCTATCAGGGCGACCATCTCAGAAGCAGTATTTGGCAGACGGCGATACTCGGAGCTTTGTTTGTGCTTGTGTGTGACATAGTGGGGCGAGTGATCATCTATCCGTATGAAATATCGATCGGTCTGACTGTCGGGGTGCTCGGCAGTGGCATCTTCCTTTATTTGTTGTTAAGGAGACGGTCCTATGGGTTATAACAAAAAATTAGTCCTATTGCTGTCTCTGTCCGTTCTGAGTATCGTTTTATTCGTTTTCTGGGATATCGGGGAGTACTGGGATTACGCGCTCCCGAGACGCTTGGAGAAGGCGTGGGCCATCGTAATGACCGGTGCAGCCATCGCGACGTCTACGGTAATTTTTCAGACGATCACGAACAATCGTATTCTCACGCCGAGTCTGATCGGGTTCGACTCCCTATATGTTCTTCTCCAGACAGCCATCGTCTTCTTCTTAGGTGGAGGGACGCTGGTGATGATGAACAACCAGTTCCACTTTCTTCTGTCTGTCGGACTTATGGTCGTATTCGCCCTGCTGCTATTTCTGTTCATTTTCAAACGGGAAGGGAAAAATATTTATTTTCTACTGCTGATCGGAATCATTCTCGGCACATTTTTCAGCAGTATTTCAGACTTTCTGCAGGTGCTGATCGATCCGAATGAATTCCTTATCGTGCAGGACGCGATGTTTGCAAGCTTCAATAACACCAACACGGAACTGCTCCTGCTCGGAGGCGTACTGCTTCTCTGTGCGACGTTATATCTGCTCCGCTATGCGAAATATCTGGATGTCCTTTCTCTTGGAAAAGAGGAGGCGGTCAATCTCGGCGTGGATTACGATGGAGTTGTGAAGCGGCTTCTCGGCATCATCGCAGTATACGTAGCCGTTGCAACAGCACTTGTGGGGCCGATCACATTTCTCGGCCTCATCGTTGCCAACGTCGCTCATGAAGTATTCAAAACGTATCGTCACAATTATCTGATTCCCGGGGCTATTTTCGTCAGCATTTTCAGTCTGCTGACAGGCCAGTGGTTCGTGGAACATATCTTCACCTTCTCAACGACGATCAGTGTCATCATCAATTTCATCGGCGGTATCTATTTCATCTATCTTTTAATAAAGGAGAATGACGCATGGTAAATGTGAATAATGTATCCAAAACCTATCAGGAAGTGAAAGTGGTGGACGGTGTCTCGGTGCATATCAAAAAAGGGAAAATCACGTCCTTCATCGGATCGAACGGTGCCGGGAAAAGCACGCTCCTGTCGATGGTGAGCCGGCTCATTCCGAAAGATGAAGGGTCGGTGCTCCTCGATGGGGAAGAGATCACGTCCTACGATAACCGGGAATTGGCCAAGCGATTATCCGTGTTGAAACAGTCCAATAACATCAAGGTCCGGATTACGGTTCGGGAACTGGTGAGTTTCGGACGTTTCCCTTATACACAAGGGAAGCTGAAGGATGAAGATAAGAAACTGATCGACGAGTCGATTCACTATATGAACCTGGAAGCTTTCGAAGACCGCTTTCTGGATGAGTTGAGTGGCGGACAGAAACAACGGGCGTACATAGCGATGGTCATCGCCCAGGATACCGATTATATTCTGCTCGATGAGCCGCTCAATAATCTGGATATGAAACATTCGAAGCAGATTATGAAAGCACTACGGCGTATGGTGGATGAGCTCGGGAAAACGGTGGTGATCGTCATCCATGATATTAATTTCGCTTCCTGTTATTCCGATCATATCGTAGCTTTGAAGGACGGGAAGTGTGTATATGAAGGAACGACGGAAGAAATGATCAGCAATGACGTGCTCCGGGAAGTGTACGATATGGAATTCAACGTATGTAAGATAGATGGCAATCGTATTTGTGTGTTTTTCACCTGAAAATATTTAAAAAGGAGAGGTTTATATGAAAAAATTATGGATGGTAGTGAGTCTTGTCGTGATGATGGTACTGGCAGCGTGCGGAAGTTCGGAGGAAGAAGCGGATGCTTCTGCTGAAGGGGGAGAAAAAGAAACCGTAACGATAAAGCATGAACTGGGGACGACAGAGGTCGAAAAGAATCCTGAAAATGTAGTCGTCTTTGATTTCGGGGCGCTCGACACGCTTGATACGCTTGGAGTAGAGGTAGCAGGTGTGGCCAAATCGAGCACCCTCCCTGATTATCTGTCCAAATATGAAGAGGACAGTTACGAGAATATCGGAAGTCTGAAAGAACCCGATTTTGAGAAAATCAACAGTATGGAACCGGGACTGATCATCATTTCCGGTCGTCAGTCAGGCGCGTATGAAGACTTGAGTGATATCGCTCCTACGGTTTATGCTGGCGTCGACAATGAGAATTACATGGAATCTTTTGAAAAGAACACAAGGGCACTTGCGAAAATCTTTGATAAAACAGAAGAAGCGGATGAGAAAATTACGGAAGTGAAGGATTCGATTGCCCAGGTGAAAGAAGATATGCCGGAAGATAAAGCCGGACTCGTTACACTTACGACAGGTGGCAAAGTGAGCGCCTATGGCCCCGGCTCCCGTTTCGGCCTCATTCATGATGTGTTCGGTGTACCGGCTGCGGATCAGGAGATCGAAGCTTCGACACACGGGATGAGCGTCACGTTCGAGTACATCGCCGAGACGAACCCTGATTATCTGTTCATTATCGATCGTGACAAGGTTGTGAGCGGTGAAAGTCAGGCGAAGAAACTTTATGATAATGAACTTGTCGACCAGACAGAAGCCAAGCAGGTGTATCTTGACCCGGCGGTGTGGTATCTTTCCGGAGGCGGCTTGAGGTCGACGGAAAAAATGGCGGAAGAAATATCGGCGGGCATGAGCAAGTAACCCTTGATTAACAAAAGTGACCCCCTGCGCAACGATGTGCACAGGGGGTCACTTCTATATTTTCAGGAGATTGAATCAGGAAACTAGGAAGTCGGCAGGTGACTTGCTCTCCATTTGCGTGCTTGCTGAATGAAATGGCCGATTTTCTCCAGAATCGGTTCGACACTTTCTTCATTATTGAGAAGGTCGTAGTCCGCGATATTGAGGCGAAGGACCGGGCAGGCATTGAAGTCGTCGATCCAGTCTTCATAACGGTTATACATTTCCTCCCAGTACTCCACCGGTGTTTCCTGTTCCATCGGACGGCCGCGTTCCTGGATGCGTCCGACGACATCATCGAGAGACCCTTCGAGATAAATAAGAAGATCCGGATGAGGGAAGTAAGGAGTCATGACCATGGCATCAAACAGACTTCTGTATGTCTCGTAGTCCGTCGGTGACATTGTCCCTTTGTCATAGTGCATCTTGGCGAATATACCTGTGTCTTCATAAATGGAGCGGTCCTGGATGAAACCTCCGCCATATTCGAATATTTTTTTCTGTTCTTTGAAGCGTTCCGCCAAAAAGTAGATCTGCAGATGGAAACTCCATCGCTCGAAATTTTTATAAAAGTTGTCCAGGTAAGGGTTCTTTTCCACTTTTTCGAAAGAAGTGCGGAAATTGAGAGCCTCAGCCAGGGATTTTGTCATTGTAGATTTACCTACGCCTACTGTACCTGCTACGGTGATGACACTGTCGTGCGGGATCCCGTATTTTTCCCTTCTGTTCATTTGATCACTTCTCCTTTATTCATATGGGCTTTGATTTCCTCCAGGATATAGTCGAGATCACTCTGATGTTTGACGAAATCGAAGTTATCGCCATTCAGACGTATGACCGGAATATCGGGGTGTGTATTCTCGAAATGGTCCATAAACGTTTCGTAATCTTCGGAGAGCTGATGGAGATACTCCGGCTGGATGTTGGCCTCCACATCCCGGTTTCTCATCCGTATGCGGTCGAACAGGGTGTCGAGACCGGCATGCAGATAAATGACCATGTTCGGACGCGGCATATCCCCGGTCAGGATATCAAATATGCGGGAATATTTCCGGAACTGATCTTCTTTCAGGGTCCGCTGTGCGAAAATCATATTTTTCGATATGTGATAATCCGCGACGACGGGCTTGCCTTCCTGTAGAAATTTTTTATCTATGTCTTCAAGCTGTTTGTACCGGTTGCAAAGGAAAAACATCTCTGTCTGAAAGCTCCACTCTTCGATATCATCATAGAACTTACCGAGAAACGGATTCTCTTCCACGATCTCTTTCAGTAAGTGAAATTCGAAATGAGCGGCTATTTTTTTGGAAAGAGAGGTTTTTCCCACTCCAATCGGTCCCTCCACAGCGATGAAAGGTAGTTGAGCCATTGGTTTTCCTCCTTCAGTGAAATCCGTTCGAACAGACAAACTATATTTTATCACACACATATAGGGGAAGGAACGGGAACAATCATTTTGTCTTTGCAGAAATGAAAAATGATAGTATAATAGCGATTATGCCCCCGTAGCTCAGGGGATAGAGCATTGGTTTCCTAAACCATGTGTCGCAGGTTCGAATCCTGCCGGGGGCATTTACGCGGCGACATATCGCGATTTATATCCGTAGCCTCATGCGAGAAGCTGAACGTAAGCACTCCGCAGGCACACGGTTGTGATCGCATAAAAACGTACCTCCTTTTCCGTCTATGACCGACGGGAAGGGAGGTTTTTTTTTCGTGCCAAAAATGCGGAGGACAACGGTTCATGCCGAGTTAGGAAATACGGCTTTGAACCTTACGTTGCCGGAGGCGTTGGAGTACGTTTATGCGTTTAAGCAGTCGGAGGGGCTACGACCGGAAACGATGAAGGACTACCCGTTGTTATGGCGTTACTTCACGGAGTATTTAGCCGAGCATGAGCCGGACGTCGAGCGAGTAGAGGATATAACTACGCAGATTATACGAAAATACGTCGGTTACTTACAAAACGAGCATTACAACGAAAAACGGCAGGCGTATGGACTCGCACCGGCAACGATCAACATTCGACTACGTATATTAAGGTCTATTTTCAACGTCCTTCACTCGGAGAACATCGTCAACAAAAACCCGATGGTTGGAGTTAAGCTACTCAAAACGGACGAGGACAAGTTCACGCCGTTTACAAAGGACGAGTTGCACCGATTGTTAAAGCAGCCGGACGTAAAATACTACGCCTCTTTCCGTGACCTGGTAGCGATGTACCTTATGTTAGATACCGGCATACGAGCGAGGGAAATATTTAACCTCGAAATGCGGCACGTTGATTTTAAAATGCGGTGTCTCACGTTGACCGGAGATATTACGAAGAATCGGAAGCCGAGGATATTACCGTTATCGAACGAAGTGATCCGGCTACTCATGGAGTTAGTTTCCGAGGTGAAGGCGAATTTTGCGACGGAGTATGTATTTACGTCGAGCCGAGGTGAGCGATACAGGGCGAATAGTTTTCGGAAGAGGCTATACAACTATCGCATTTCCGCAGGCATAGAAAAGCCGGTTAGTCCGCACTCTCTCCGGCACCAGTTTTGCACCGACTATATCCTAAACGGCGGGGATTTATTCACGCTGCAACGGATCGCCGGCCACGAGAATATAACGACCACACGGAAGTATATTCAATTCACGTCGGAGGACATTAAACGCAAACACGCCGAGTTTTCTCCGGTGGTGGCATTACGGAAGAAGTATCGAAGGTAAAAAAGACAAAAGAAAAACCCGGTGCGGAAACACCGGGCAACGGGTAGACACACAGAATACCCTATAACGATTGTATAGGTATTGTACCATTTTAAAAATAAATGGGCAAGAAATTCTGCCAGTCTACCCATAAAACCGAACAAACGTTCGCAAATGGGAGGCGCAAACTATGACGACTTACAGACAGGTTGACCTGATCGAACTACGAGAGTTAGAAACGTTCACGCACCAAAACGACATGGACGCAGCAATTTACGATCATATCGCAGAATTACGGGCGAACGAAGAGCCGGCCTCTACCATCGAGGTACTACGTTTCTTCGGACGTTCTTCTCTTCGTGTGCTGGGCGTATCTTTCGCAAAGCTGGCGACCATTACGGAACAGACCGGCTACTCTCTTTCTACGGTACGCCGAGCGATTGATAAACTCGAAAACTACGGCATGATCGAGAAGCACCCGACTACGAAGAAGTGGAAAAGCTACGGAAAGAGCCGTAAGAAGTCCGTTAATATAATCGTTATACAACCGGTGAACCGACAGGGTGAAACGTTAGGCACAAGCGACGAATTCACGCCACACAAGGCGGAAGAAGGCTACGAAAGAAACGAACCATTCCAACGCAAGCATGACTCTAAAAGCACAACAGAAACGGAAAGCACCGCCATGCTACGCCACGCCATTCCGTCCAAGCTATACGACGTGCTATCTCCGTTCTTTGAGGGCGACGCAGAAGGCCTTTATAACGCCGTTGGAACGTTGTTTAGAGCGAAGAGTTCCGTCGATTCTACAATACTAGCCGAGGATCACGACGAGTATTGCAACGCCTTCCTAAACGTCATGCGGCGTTATAAGTCGGGCAAAGTCCGCAGTCTGAACGCATACCTTTACGCAAGTTGGCAGGCGGTTACGGCGGAGATTACCCGAAGAAAAAACCGAGTAAGTAAGTCGGGTTTATCCGAAGGGCTGGCCGACTGGTTCGCCGGGGAGTTGTCGCAAGAGTTGGCGGAAGTGTAACTTCGACAATTCCGGGGAAATCACATGGAAACACGTAGGATATTCCGAGTTTCTTCATTAAAGGGCGGAAATTGAAAGTAAAGGCGAAGAGGCGCAAAGGTTACATTTACGGCGACACGAAGGGCGGAGAATGTACGTGCATAGGCGTAGGAATGCGAAGCAGGAGCACCGGAGCAAGCATTCACGACGCACGCACCGCAAAAACACCGACCCCTACGCAGCTATTCCGCTTACTGGACGTTACTCCTTCCGATGGTTGCCAGGTGCGGAAGTGATCCGTTCATAAGGCGGTGAGTGACGGGTATTTTACGTAGGTTTGCCGGGCATTCAGCCGGCAGTTTAAACCGTATTCTGTACGCATAAAGCACGAGAGTTTTATACGTTGTACGATACGAACAGACACCCGATAAACCCCGTCAAATCAACGTTGTATAAAATCGTGCATAATCGATAATATTCGGAAGTTCGATAAACGCCGTCATATCAACGTTTTAATTCGTAGATAACTTCCTATAGGTAGTATTATGTAAACTAATTTTGAATACGGGATACACCGATTATACAAGTTAATTGACCGCCGGAAATCACCGCAAACTACCGGGCTTCCTCCGACTTTCCTCCGCGACTGGTGAGCGTATAGGCCCCCGGGCGGTCGGTTCTCGCGCGCCTTCGCCGGGTGGGCAAAAGTTGCTTACAGGAATCAGCAACACGGGGTGCGCTGCCCTCTCGCCTCTATCCGAAGTTCCTAACGTCCCTACCTCGAAAATTTTCCGGCAAAATTCCGTAACCTCAACCCCTTCGCTTACTCACGCTTCCCCATCGTCGGCTTGCGCGTTTTCCAACGTTAGCAATTCGTTTATATCCGTTATATTAAGTTCCTCCGCGATCTTCTCAACGGCTTCCTTCGGTATGCGCTTCGTTTTTCCGTTGGCCATCTCGCTTATTGTTCTTTCCGTTAGCCCTGTACGCTGGGCGAGTTCTTTCTGCCCGATGGCACGCGATTTAAGTAACGGTTTCAATCGTATGTGTAATACCTTCTTCGTCATGTATATTCACCTCGCTAGCTTGCGTTTCCTTGTGTCCATTTTATCATAATGTAGAAGGTTTCCGGGGATTAATTACGCAAATCGGAATTTATCCGTTGACAATTACGTTAAACGGAATTATTATTGAAGTACGGTTACGCTAAACGTAATTTTAAGCGAATGGAGGCGAAGGACATGGACGATTATATCCACGGCATAGCAAGCGTTGTGACACTAGTATTCCTTTATACTGCCATGGTTTTAAGCGGAGGTGGGGCGTTATGAAAACGAAGGTAGAACGGTTGTTGTGGACGCACAAGGACTTAGATATACACGATCCTCGCCGCGCGGAAAAGGGGAAAGAATATCTCGACTGGGCCGATGAAATGACGGAGGTTGAGGAAGCGCTGATTCGGGCGTATTTTTCCGCGAAGGAAGTGCCGGAGGAGATTGCCGAGGACTTCGTAAAATACGTTGATTGGGACGACAACCGGCACCTGGCGCCTATGCTGCGGTACTTGCGCGAAAAATAAACGGAGCTTTAGCGGGCTTCTATCTTAACCAGTGGCGGGGCTCACCGAATACTATATACGAAATGAAGGGCGGTAGTTGTTGGCGCAACTGCCGGCTTTTGCGTTGTGAAGGGGCGCAAATTTTTGCACGGGGATATGAGAAGGCGTCAGTACCACTAGGGAGTGAGGAAGGTTTGGGCGGATAGCCATATTATACCCCGTTAGTCCCACTAGGTATTGAAGGAGATATACACGCGAAAGGGCGTTAGTCCCACTAGGTAATGAAGGGGCATGAACGAATTTTGATCGGATAGGGGATATGGCACCCCGTTTTGCGCACTAGGTATTGAGGAGCCCTTACGCGAATTTAAGGCGGAAGAATCGTAGAGGGGTTGTACGAGAAGGCGTCAGTCGTACTAGGAGATAGGAAGCCATATACACATGAGAAGGCGTTAGTCGTACTAAGTTATGAAGGGGAACGCCATATTTTAGCGTCATAGTCGTACTAGAGCATGAAGGAGATATACACGCGAGAGGGCGTTTTGTGCACTAGGTAGTGAGAAGGACTTTGCACGAATTTTGATCGGATACTTGACTAAAGCCCCGTTAGTCCCACTAGGAAGAAAGGAAGGTTTGGGCGGAACTGTCGTCAGATGGGTGTAAAACGCCCCGTTAGTCCCACTAGGAGTTGAGAAGGAAATGTGCGAAATTTTGTCCGATAGGGGATATTTTAGCGCTACAGTCGTACTAGGAGTTGAGGAAGGAAATTTAACGAATTTTGATCGGATGGGTGTAAAGCACGGCCGAATGTATCCTATATAGTGAGGAAGGTTTACGCAGGCACGGCAGAGCAGCCGGCTTTTTATTTACGAGAATAAGAACCAAACGATAATTAACGGATAGGAGGAGTTACTATTGACGAACGAACAATTTAGGTTGATCCGTCTGTACCTCGGAATCACACAGCGAGAGTATGCGAAACTAATCGGAATACCGAAACCTACCGTTTCAAAAATTGAAGCGGGCTACACGATTGTTACCGAGAAGAACAAGGCGAAAGTTATACGCAAGTTTGACCCGGAGAAAGACGAGTTTATCGAGTTCAGGCGCAGAATGAAGGTGTAGTTGGGCGGAGTACGAAGCGTTATCTAACGAAAATGCACACTTTTACTATTGTATATAATAGAAGAATTGTGCACTTTTTAAACGGAAGAAGCGTAATAAGAATAAGTTGGCATTGAGCCGTAGGCGAAAATGCGGGCGTAAGCCCAAAGGAAAGACGGAGCTATCGCTAGGGTCAAACCCATTGCGCCCTAAAGACCGGGCGCCAACTAACTCTAAGAACGCTATTAACGGACATGGCGGAAGGTATTTCCCTTTGTCGCATAAGGTTTATAACCGATAAAACACGTAAGGGGCGTTTCGTACTCCGCCACAAAACGAATTAAATGAGGAGTGAAGACGGATGAAGAAGGAAGGTATTGACGCACTCGCCACCAACGCAAAGCAGCCGTTGAAAGTCGAGCGAGACGCGCACATAAACGAGATAGCAGAGCGATTAGTAGGCGATTGGTGCCTGGCGCTATGGGAGCACGGTCACACGCCAACTCCAAGCGAGAATATGTTCGCCTATCAGACGTTCAAACTATGGCAGCAAACAGGCGTATTAGATTTGCCGGTGATCGTGGGCGCACAGCCGGGCTACGGAAAATCGACCATGCTAACGGTATTCCTTCGCTACATGGTACGCAATCAGCCGAACACTTTCGGGGCGATCGTAGTTAAGGAACGCGTCGAGGATATCAAGCGCCTTGCCGACGAGATAAACGAAGAAGGTACACAGAACGGACTTACGCAGATGAACAACTACGCCTATTATATCCGCGGCTACAATTCCGAGGAAATGACGCGCGAACACTACGAGGAGCAATTCACGACACAAGCGCAATACAACGTAGTTATTATGACGACGAAGCAATTCGAGCTGCAAGCGTTACGCGACAAACTCGGAAAGTTCGGACGCTTCAAAGACTCGCGAGGCATGAACCGGCCGAGAAGGACGCTGCTAATCGACGAGAAACCTTCGTTGGTAGTATCGCACAAGCTAGGTTACGACGAGTTGAACGGGTTAAAGTCGAAGGTAATCCGAGCAAGCCACGAAGCAACCGGAGACCGCGAGCCTTACGTAGATAAAGTGCTTTCGCTGGTGAACGAAGTAAGTCAGTCGCTAGAGGCGCATAAGATACCGGGGCGATTCCGGTACGATCCGATTAAGCCGAACTACATGATTCCTCGTAAGTTACTCGGCCACTTCGCGGAAGTCTTCGGAGTAAGTGACCTCCAGGAACTACGCGCCTTTGAGAGAGTCGTAGGGTACGGCGGAGAGTTGAACTTTCAAAACGGAAGAATCGAGATAGTTTCGACGTTTTACCTCCACTATGAAATAACCGAGTACAATACGTTCATTATGGACGGAACGGGCGACCTCGACCCCGAATATATCGGGCGAGACTTCAACCTATTCATGCCGGAGCAAAAACCGGACTTAACGAACGTGACGTTTCACCTTTGCAAGCAATACGGAATGTCGAAGACGTCTATTCGCGAACACAACCCGAAATCTATCGAAAACATTTCCGCAGAGATAAAGCGCATTGTTGAAGGCGAGGAAGGAAAGACGTTGATAGTTACGAACGCCGAGTTTGTTCCGCAGCTAGAGCAAAAGGTTCCAGCGTCAGAGTATAACGTTGTTTTCAAACACTACGACGGAGGGCGCGGTACAAACAACTACGCAGACGCAGACAACGCCATCTTTATCGGAGTGCTGAACAAAGGTTCTTCGTACTATGCAACGGCAGCACAGGCGGTTGCAGGCGATAGACTCGGAGAAACGTTAGGGATCGAACAAGAGAAATCAGGCGGAAGGTATCGTTTCACGGACGAAAGAGTCGAGGAGTACAAAAGCCTAGACGTAGCGGTCGAAATGGTTCAAGAAACGCACCGGATCAGAGCGAACAAGAAAACGAAGCCGGTGAACATTTACGTTTTCTACAACGATGAACGGACGTTGCAGCACATTACAGAGGCGTATGAAGGCGCAACTATCAGGGAACACAAGCCGGTTAGCAAACTGATAGGCGCGGAAACAACGGCTGACGCAATCGTTCGATACTTCCGCGAGATGGAGACGGGTGAACAAATAAAACAGTCGCGGATTTACAAAGACCTGGACGTTCACCGGAACACCTTCACGAAGGCGGTCGAAACGGATCGAGTCGTACAAGCCATGAAAGAAATGAACGTTACGAAAGAGAAAACGAAGTATATCAAAGAGGAGCGATGAAGGAATGACGAAAACCAAACGAGACACATTCGCCATATTTACGGAACACTTTGGTTATGACGTCGAGAGAATCGCCAAGCAGGGCCGTGTATTTCAGTTCATGCACGGCGTGAACCTGGCGCAAGACATCAACGGAAGGATGAGGTTCACGAAACCTTTAGACCTCGAAGAAACCGCCGAGGATTTTATTTTTTACGTGAATAACGAAATTTAAGACGAGCTAACCCAATTTTAATTCTACCATGCCGACCCGATGATGGCAAGCAGAGAAATACCGGAGGGGCGCAGGAAAAACCTACATAGGAGGGAGTGATGAAGAAGATGAGCGAAAGAAGCCTAACAGACCTAACGGAGTACCTAAAAGCGTTGGCGCACCTACATGATTCCGGCCACCGTTGCAATACGGAAATCAGCCGGGCGCTGAAACAGATCGAGAAGGAAATCGGAATTGACGACGAGTAAGAAAAAAAACTACGACGAGGAGCGATGAAGAATGGAAGAACGATTCTACCAACTAATGATGAAACGAATGGACGAAATGATTGAACGCCTGGACGACCACGGAGCGAAACTTGAACGGATTGACGAGCGCACGGAACGCCTTGAAGCGAAGGAAAGCGAAGGCGAGGTGAAGCGTCATGCGTAAGCCACAGACGAAACAATGCGCCGAGTGCACCTTCACGAAGCCTCTGACGCACTTCTACGGAGACAAAACGCAAAAGGACGGAAAAATGAGGCGCTGCAAGGAATGCCAACGAAACTACGACGCCCAACGCGCCGGCACTTTACGCCGGAAAGCGAGACTTGCCACGAAGGACGCCAACAGGAATCACGAAGGAACGCTATCCTTTTATGACGTTATATGGACGCTAGCCGAAACGGAATGTATGTATTGTGGCGAAGAAGTCGAAGAGGCGAAAAGGACGTTAGAACACGTCACGCCGGGGAACGACTTCGGCTCTATCGGAATGTGCTGTACTTCTTGTAACAGCCGGAAGCATAACACTCCGTTTATCGTCTTTGCCGTGCGCCACTTAACCGACTATCAAACGGTAAGAATCGTTGACCGGCTGGCGTTGAGAAGGGCGCAATCCTTCGAGGAAACGTTCAACGAGCTTTATGACGACATGAAGCGCTATTTCACCGAGAAGCATGAGAGGGCGCTAGAGGAAGCGAGACAGGCGGAAAAGGCCGGAGGTGACGACGCATGAGTTATTACACTAAAGCCGAGCAGGAAACGTTGTATTTGTATGATCCGGCGGCCGAACAATGGCGAGTACATTCGACCTATCCGCCACATATACGGAAGCTACTCGAAGCGCTGACCGAAACAGACGCGAAGGAAACGGACGAACACGGGCGGGTGATTCTCGTATCAGGGGCGCTAGAGCCGGCGCAGATCAGGCTATACCGGTGAACCTGCTACCCCGCATTTTTAAGCGATAACAGGGGCGCGGGAACTATACCCTTCGGAAATAAACGGAAGGTTAAAAAACCCCGGGCAGCCCCGCCTTTTTTGGGCGAGAAACACGCATATACGACCCTAAAACTACTGACGAGAGGCAGGCGGATATATGAACGTTAAATGTATCGAAACGCACCGCACGTACTACGCCGGTACTTTTACCCGCCGGGAGATTTACGCAACCCCACGCGACGGCAAGCCCCGCAAGCTAATTACCTCCGAGCCAACCCTTCGCATAACCTCGGAAGGCTTCACGCTAGAAACGGCGGAAGGGGAAGTAATCGGGCGAGGGAAAGAGAAGCAACCTCGGCGGATAGTCGAAAACCTGGCGCGAAGAGGGCTGAAGGTACGGCCAACGATCGACATTAACACGGAGCAGGAACGAATACGAACGAGTTACCAGCGATTCATAAGCGAATATGGAGGCGGTGAGTACGGCATGGAAACACGCAGATATTTCAAATGTTACGTAGAGCAGGCGGAAGCCGACGAACAGGGAGAGCGAGAATATACGGCAATAGGCGTTCAAGAGTACGAGCGGAGAAGCACCGTAGCCATCGGAAGTTTCTACGCGCCTAACGGCTACACGAACCGCCAAGCATACGAGGAAATAGCACGGTATATACACGGACAATTAAACGACGGAGAGCACGCGGTTATAAAGTACGCGGGGAACCTGCCGGCGCCAAGAGCGCGGTTATTCAAAGACCGGCTGACCTTCCGCCATGAGCCGAAGCGAAAGCCGAGCATGGACGAAGTACGGACGCTAGCAGAGGACGCGGTGAGCCGGCAGGCGAGCATAGAACAACGATTCACCGAGCCTTTACCGTCGGGGGTGAACGACGAATGAGCCGGAAGAAACGGAACGACCAGCTACGGAGTAAAAAAGACGGACGGAACCGGAAGAAACCGACAGACGGCGTAACCTGGACGGAGCGCCTTATGGACGAGTTGCAATCCGGAGAAGAAAGCGAGCAACCGAAGGGCAAGCGAAAAGGAAGCCCGGAAAGTGCGCGCAGGCTACGATCAGACCACAATTAAACGGAAAGGGCGGATAGCATGAGCGAAGAGAAGAAGTTTACCCAGGACGAGGTGAACGAAATTGTCCGGGAAAGAGTGAACCGATTCAAAAGGAAATTCGAGAGAGAGCAAGACGAAAAGGCACACTTCAAAACCCTTTATTACGCTGAATGGTATAAGAACTTACGTCTAGAGACGGAGATAGGGCGACTAAAACGGGAGAAGGAGGCGCATTTAGATGCCAACAGAAGAAGAGATTAATGCCGAAGTTGAGGCGCAACTCGAAGCAAAGCGCCAAGCCGACGAGCTGAAAGCGACCCTAAACGAGAAACAGGCGGAAGCCTTCGACAAAAAGAAGGAATCACTACTCGCTAAAGCCGGTTACGACGCCGGGCAGGTTGAACGATATAAGGCGTTGTTGAAGGGCGAAACGGAGGCGGACGTGAAGGCGGAGGTTCAAGCGTTGCAAGACGACCTACCGCCGAAGCAAAACTACGGTGATCCAAACGTAGGAAATAACGCAAAAACTCCGCCAAAGAAGAAAAACCACGAGGACAAGGGGCGCGAAAACTATAAGCGACTCGTCCAAAAAGGAAAGCTACGGGGAGGTAAACGTAGATGGAAAAACGATTAAAACTAGACCTACAATTTTTTGCGGAAGAGCCGGAACAACCGGAAGAAGGCGCAGAAAGCACGGAAAAGCCGGAGCAAGCCGAAGAGCAGCCGGAAGGCGCAGAGTTCACGGAAGAAGAAGCGCAGGAAGAAATCGAGCGTCGGGTACGGGAAGCGCTGGAAGCCGAAGAAGGCGCAGAGATACCGGACTATAAAGGCGAATACCTGGGGCTAAAAAAGAAAGTTGCGCTGGTAGAAGCCGGCGTGCCGGTGGATCAAACGGAAAGATACGCCAAGTACATTACGGCAGACGAGCCGGAAGCGATTGAAGCAGAGGCGCGCGAGATAGCAACCGACGCCACGCAACCGAAGAAAAAGGCTTATGGCGATCCAAGCCAACGTACAGGAAAAACTTTTAAAAATCCGTTCAAACGAAAAGGAGACTGATAAATAATGTCAATCGAACAAATGAAAAACCAAACCCAGCAAGCAATCGAAGCCGAGGTAAACCGATTCCGAAAAGAAATCGACCAAATCAATCAATCACTCGATCCACGGTATGAAAGCGTAGCCTTCAAGAACGACGTTATCAGCAAAAAACGGAAAGAACTTGAACAGCGAGTACGTGAGCAGGAAGAAACCTTCCGCAAAGAAGCGAAGCAGGAACTCGAACACGCGGAAGCCCAAGCCGCAACCTCGACGATTAGACCGACGGAAAGCGATCGCGCCCTCGCAGAAAGCACGCTGAGTGAGTTCTCTTCCGCCCTTGCCCTCTCCTACAACGACAAGCAAAAGGCGCAGGCACGCGAGGAACTTGAAAGCAAACTCTCGCATATGAGCCGGGAGCAGTTATACGCAATTAAAACGCAGTTACCTTCCGTGCTACGAAACGCAGCCGGGGACGAAGAAGCGTTGAAACAAGTACGCCCGATTCACAGGAAGCTATCGGAAGTGAAAACGGAGGAACAGGAACAGGCGGAAACAACGAAAGAACTCGCAGACGCGAGGGTTGACGGTTCTTTTAAACGACTGAAACTCACGCATAAGGCTTTCAAGCCGGAAAAGCCCGAGGCCGGGAGCGAGCCGATCAACTACGTCAATCCGTTATACCCTAAGAAGCATAAGTAAAAGCGAAGGAAGCACGGAAGAAACGCCTCGATGAAAGCGCCAAGCCGGAGAGGCGCAACACACGGAAGTGCAAATATAAAGCCGAAAAGGCGGAAGGAGAACGAATTACATGAAAACCATTACTATTGAGCATTACGTACAAGGGCCAACACCAAACAACGGAGGGGCGTACAGAGTTCTAAGCGCTAAGAAGGACGGAAACAGAGTTACGTCCGACATGGCGGCAGAGAACGTGATAGATTTCATCGTAGGAGCCGTGGGAACCGTCGCTAATTATGACGCAATAGCCGACGACTATACAATCGAGCTGCCGGCGGAGGTAACGTTGACCGCGGCACTAGAAACGCACCTAACGGACAAGCTAGAGAGCGACCCACTTATAACATCAGTAACTTTTGCGTAATTAAATAAAGCCCCCTGAACGGGGGCTAATATTCATGCGGTCACTTTCTTTTTTGTATATGCTTTATTACATTCGACACACTTAAAACGCGGCAACGGAAGTAAGAATATTAGAAATGACAAAATTACGCCTGGTATGCCGAGGATAAGTAAGGGAAGGAAGAAGATACCTGCCAATGTTACAAAACTAAAAAGACTAACAACAACGAGAAAAATAAAAGTCCGAATAGGTGTTTTAACAATGTTTTCAGAATGACAATTAGGACACCTCAAAAATAAAACCTCCTATGCTTGTTTACTTTAATATACATTAAATTCTAGTAAATGAAAAACCTTCTATAAAATTCACTAAGGGGAGATTACATGAAAATCGAGAAGCGAGAAAACCGAGTAGTACAAACGCAGGAAGAACTGAACGAGCTGCAAGCCGCGATAAAAGCCGACGGGGGCTACGTGAGTAAAGTGGACGTTATGCGGAACGGGACTATCTCCGTGAATTTCTCGACGTTTTACGACGTAGAGTAATAAGCCGAGCGTCTTTCCTACGGGAGAGGCGTTCTTTTTTGTCGAAAATTAAAGGGAATATCGGAGGGGCGCCGAATAGTAAAGAAGTACGCCATTAAACGACAGAATGGAGCGATGAAATGAAACACGAATCAGCCGAAGCATATTTACGGTGGGAGAAAGAGCAAATACTACGAGAAATGACGGGTTTAGGACGTTTTCAAATTGAGTATTGCGAGTTGTTACCCGACAACGACCGGCATATCACCCTACGCGATCACACCGCAACCGACCCCGAGCAAGCTACGAGAATATACGCATATTCTACGATCCCCTATGAAGATGACTCCGATGTCCAAGACTTTTTTATCCGCCACAAGCGCATTATAGACGAAGGAATATACGACGACCTACCGGAAGGGTGAACGGAGAGTTACGCCTCCCCCCGGAAACCCCTTGCAAACAAACGTAAATTCCCGTAAGATGGAAGGAAATAGTCGGAAAAGTGTACGTGTCTAGCCGAATAAACCGTAAGTACCCCGAGGAGCCTCAACGTAGGAAGCTGACGCTAAAAGCAAGCGTTGAGTTTCCCCGCCAGGTTTCCTAAACCATGTGTCGCAGGTTCGAATCCTGCCGGGGGCATTAATTAACAGGAAGAGGCCGCTTCGTTTTATCGGAAGTGGTCTTTTTTTGTGGTTTTATATCCGCACATGAACTGCACGGGAAGCCAATTATCCGCTTTACAAAAAAGAAAGCCAGAGATATAATAAGAACAAGTGTTCGTGTAATGATTGAGGGCGTATCGGGGGGCGATACACCGGAAATGAAGGAGCATTTTTCATTTCCCGGGAAATGAGGTGAAGAAAATGGATGATCTACCTTATCCGAGACATGATGTTTTATGTCTTGATATGAGGTCTTTCTATGCGAGCGTCGAATGCATCAAGCATGGGCTGGATCCTAAGGAAGCGCTGCTGGCGGTCGTCGGGGACCCGGAACGAAGCGGAAGCATCGTTCTTGCTGCTTCTCCGGCGCTCAAAAAAAAGCACGGCACAGGAAACGTCTCCCGCTTTTTCGAACTTCCCGATGATCCGGAAATCATCATTGCAAAAGCAAGCATGCAGGATTATCTGGATGTTTCCGTTGAGATAACGAAGCTGGTCAATCAGTATGCCCCGCTCGAAGCTATTCACGTGTATTCTGTCGACGAGCTGTGGGTGACCGTAGATGGCCTCGGATCGCTTTACGGGTCCCCTTATGAAATAGCTGAGCTTCTTAAGAAAAGGATATACGAACAGTTCGGTATCGAGTGCGCTATCGGCATAGGAGATAACAAGTTTCTCGCTAAAGTGGTCCTCGATATTCATGCTAAAAAGGAAGAAAATGGTATATCTATATGCCGCTATGAGGACGTGGAACGATTACTTTGGCCGGTGCCGGTGGAAGATATCTGGGGAATCGGGAAACGTATGATGAAGCGGCTTAATAACATGGGGATTGTGAAACTTGGGGACCTTGCGTCCCATCCGCTCCGGTTCCTGAAAAAACGCTTCGGTATCATGGGGGAGCAGATGTACTGGCATGCAAAAGGAGTGGATCTCAGTCCGGTATTCGGGGATTTCACACGTTCAGAACAGAAGAGTTACGGTCACGGGATAACATTGCTCGAAGACTATGAAAAGAAGGAAATTTATCCTTGTCTGCTGGATCTTTGCGAAGAAGTATGCCGAAGGGCACGGGAGTTTCAGCACGTCGGCCGTACCATTCATGTAGGAGTCGGTTATACAAAGGATATAGGTGGCGGTTTTTCCAGATCCCAGTCGCTGCATACGCCGACCAACCTGACGATGGATATGTATAAGACTGTCGTGTCTTTGTTTCACCGTAATTATGAAGAGGGAGTGTCGATTCGCCGGGTTTACGTTTCCCTTACAAATTTAGAACGTGACGAATGTTTACAGCTGGAGTTCTTTGATCAGAAAGAAAAAGTCCGTCAGCTGAGTGAAACGATGGATGATATCCGCGCTCGTCACGGAGCTACGTCCCTGCTTCGCGCAAGCAGTTATCAGCAGGGAGGAATTACACTCGAAAGAAGCAAAAAAGTAGGTGGGCATTACGCTTGAAACGTTTCCCCGGGGGAATACGTAAATGAGGAATAGTCCGGAGAACGGAGAGGAGTCTCTATGAAAACACAAATTATAATCAGTCTTATTTTAGCGCTTCTGCTGACACAGATGCCAATTATAGGAAAATACTTTGCGATGCTTAATACTATGGTACATGAAACGGGGCATTCTCTTACGGCGCTGGTAACCGGCGGGAACGTCCGGAATATTTCGCTGTTTCCGAATACCTCAGGAGTTACGATGACTGGACATACGTCCTGGTTCAGTCACGTACTCACCAGTTTATCCGGCTATATTTTCGCCTCCGGTTTCGCTTTTTTTCTCTTCTATCTATTGGCCAAAGGTAAATATACGTGGATCGTCATTCTTCTGATGGGGCTTCTTTCCCTCAATTTATTGTTCTGGGTACGTAATCTGTACGGAGTATTCTGGATTATCACCTTCGGGGCGCTGTTCATTTGGCTGATCCGTTCCGGCCACCAGACGCTTATCGTTTATTCACTGACATTCATTGCTGCGCTGGTGCTGGTGGAGTCAGTGCTTAGTGCTTTCAACATTATGTGGCTCAGTGTCATATCCCCGGGCCGGGCAGGGGACGCGGCGAACCTCGCCCAGGCTACGAAAGTACCGGCGATTGTATGGGGGACAGGTTTCTTCCTTCAGGCTATTTATTTCGCGATGCAGGCGTGGAAAAGGGTTTTTTAGAAAGAAAAGCGGAATCACCCCGCTTAGAAATACTGGCATAAGCAGACCGGTCAGAACAAATGCCCCGCTCTCCTTTAAGGGAAGCGGGGCATTTGTTTATTCAAATTTTATTTTCTGTTTGACCGGAGAAGCCATGTTACCTTCTTCGTCCCGGACTTTATGAACGTAAAGCGTATACGTTTCATCCTTATTTATTTCCATAATAGGGTTGATTTGAACAGTGAAGTAATCTCCCTCTTCACTGTTATTTATACTTGCTCTTAATCCATTTCCCTCACTGTCTTTCAGATAAAAATTACGCTGATTGAGGTAGCGATCATCAATTTTTTCATTGAAGTCGACCGAGACATATTCATTTGAAACGGTAACGACATCTTCTGTTTTTTCAAGTGGCTCGAACGTCGTTGTAGCATATGGATGAGAAGAGTTGATAAGATTTGAGGAAGAAATGAACTTCTCTTCTCCATTTTCTTCTACCGTGTAATACCCGTAGTGACTGGCATCATTGTCTTTGAATACAAGAGGTTTGTTCAGAACGGAAAACTCGTTGTAGAATCCGCGAGAAGTGGAATTGTTAAGCAGTTCTGAGTCATACACGTTGATTTTTGAAGTAGAAGTGGGATTGCGATTAAATGCAATCAACTTATCCGCTTCAAAGTTATCCATTCGGGTATAGGTGCCTTCTTTTTCAAGCTTGACGCTCTTCTCGTCTGTAAAAGTGACGTGGCCACTATCTTCGCCTACATCATATGTTTCTCCTTCTTCGAAATAATCACTCATAGCCTCAGAGATCTCCTCGGCATGAGACTCCTCATTCGAATCATCGCTGTAAAATAGTTCTCCATTCTGTTCGATAGACTGGAATACAGCATCCTGGTAAGTAATCTCATTATGATCTTTCGGAACGTTCGTCTCTGCTAGCCCGTTATAAGCCATCACCGGAAAATACCAGTGTTCGATCACATCACGCTCCGGTTTTTCAGTATAAGAAGCTTTTCCAGTCTGATAAGCCCACGTTTTCACTTCGGGGATGCGTGTGCCTATGTAGTTCCACTTAGCATTCAGAACGTCAGCCGCAGCCCGTATGTTGTTCTCGATATCTTTGAGTTCTTCCGCTGAATAATCTGTGTCACTTAGCTCCGTAATCTGCATCAGTCCGATACCACCGTCATCGGTCATAATCACGTCTCCGTTCTCATCATAATGGCGAAAGTACTCTCCATCTGCTCCCGATTCTTTAGAGGCGATCGCGATCATGATTTCTGCCGGTATATCATTCTCATTAGCGACCTCCACGATGGTAGTGAGAATTTCTTTGTGGGACATCTTCTCCTCTGCGGAAAGAGGTGAGGACGTCAGCGCAAGCAAACACGCTATCCCTATGGCTATCCATTTTTTCATAAAAAAATCCGCCCTTCCCTGTTTTTTCTAATAAAAGCATATCAAAATTCTACATTTTTTCCTATGAAAACACTTGTATCTGTTTGTATCCGGGGAAAATAGGGTAAGTGAATGAGTACTATAATAATAAAAGAGAAGGGGGATAGGTATGGATTTGAAAGACCGTTTACTTACCCAGGGATTTGATACGATTGATATTTTTCTTATTGATGATGAAAAGAACCAGACGACAGTGTCGAATATAAGTCTTCATAAAGTGACGGATCTGGAGTACAAGCTTTATCTGGAACCGGAATCTGTGGAATACTATCTGGATCACGAGAACCCTTACTTCACGGCTACTCAGGAGGAACCGGATAAGGAGCCGATCGGGGTAAAAGGGTATATTTTGGAATGGTGAAAAGAGCCTCTTTGAGAGAGGGTCTTTTTTTACTCTTTTGAGTAAGCACTCATGAAAAAACTCAGGCCCTTTTCCTAAGGTGAACACCTGAGTCACGCCGGAAGGGGGAGTCAGGATGCGGGCGTACGCTCTTGTGATGGTTACTGTCTTCTTGTTTGCGGGGAACTACATAGTAGGGAAAGTGGCTGCTGATGTTGTACCTCCCTTGACATTGACATGGATGCGTTCCTTAACGGCGGTTATTCTTGTGTTTCTTTTTTATCGAAAAAAAATCATGATTGTGCGTCATCAGCTGATTAAGGAATGGCGCCCCATTCTAGGCATGGCGGTTACAGGGATTGCCTTCTTCCCGTCTCTTTCTTATTTAGCTCTCCACTATACTTCTACCGTCAACGCTTCGATCATGGAGTCTCTTACTCCTGCCGTAACGATTGTAATCGGTTATTTGTTCCTGAAGGAGCGTTATGGACAGAGACAGCTTTTCGGAGTGGCTATATCTTTGGTCGGGGTCGTCTATATTATAAGTAAAGGTTCTCTGGAGACGTTTCTTTCCCTGGGGTTCAATAGCGGGGATTTGATCATGATGGGGGCTGTGCTCTGTTGGGCGACTTATTCGACGCTCGTGAACAGACATGGGTATCGTATTCCATTATTCGGGAGTTTGTTTGCTATCCTTCTTCTCGGAAATATCATCGTCATGTTTGGAGCTTTTTTGTTTGAATGGTCGCAGGGACGCTTTGTTTCCGAGTGGTCCGCCTCCATAGTGTTCAGTATTCTTTACACAGGGGTATTCCCTTCTTTTCTCGCACTTTTATCATGGAATATGGCTGTAGCGGAAATAGGGCCGGCAAAAGCGACAGTATTCATGAATTTCATGCCGTTTGCCACCGCTATCCTTTCCCTCCTGTTTCTTCAGGAAAAAATTACGCTCCCGCAGATCATCGGAGGAGCTATCGTCCTGACAGGAATCTATTTCACGACGAAAGTGAAGCGTAAGCGGAAAATACCTGGTTATGAATCACGCTGACTGCGTCTTCGTTTTTCTTTGCGGTCCGCAATTCCCCCGATTATAAGAAACACTCCGGACGTGAATATCATCAGTGAAATCATCGTATTATTGATGGTGGAAAGCAATATAATAGAGACGATGATATTGGCTATGCCTATGATTCCGAGAATCCAAAAAAGCTTGTTTTCTTTAGTCATAATCTCTCACCCTTCTACTTGAATATTATAAAGAGATTGAAAAGGGGAATCAATACTCCCGTTACCAAAGAAAGGAAGAGAATTTATGTATAATACTTTAAATATTTTTTGAAATCGCATACAATACAATTAACGGAATTTTTTGAAAGGTGTACATACATCTTATGAACCACTATTCATATAGTGGGATAATCTTGCTAAGGAGTGTGAAATAAGCTATGGACATGAAACCAATTCCAGCCCAATCAGGATCTCACAATCTTGAAGACTACGAAAAAGTGTACAATTCATTCGATTGGAATGAAGCGAAAAATAATTTCACCTGGAACGATACAGGTAAGGTGAATATTGCTTATGAAACGATCGATAAGCATGCGGAAGATCCAAATAAAAAAGATCAGACTGCGCTTATCTATTCAGCTCCTGACCGCGAAGAAACGCTGACGTTCGCCGATTTGAAACGGGAAAGTGACAAGTTCGCGAACGTATTGAAAAAGCATAATATAGAAAAAGGGGACCGTGTCTTTCTGTTCCTTCCAAGAAGTCCGGAATTTTACGCAGCTTTCCTTGGAATTTTGAAGACAGGAGCGATTGCAGGTCCTTTATTTGAAGCATTCATGGAACAGGCGGTGCGTGACCGTCTCGAAGATAGTGAAGCGAAGATGCTGATCACCACTCCTGAACTTCTTGAACGGGTGCCGCAGGAGGATCTTCCTGACCTGAAACAAATCGTCCTTGTCGGAGGAGAAGATTCCGGGAACCACATCAGTTTTGAAGAAGAGATGAAGAACGCTTCTGAAGATTTCGATATAGAATGGGTCGATCTCGAAGACGGTATGCTTCTTCACTATACATCCGGTTCTACCGGTAAGCCGAAAGGTGTCTACCATGTGCACAATGCCATGATTCAGCATTATCAGACCGGAAAATGGGTGCTGGATCTGCAGGAAGGAGATGTATACTGGTGTACCGCCGATCCAGGCTGGGTCACAGGTACAAGTTACGGAATTTTCGCGCCATGGTTGAACGGAGTAACGAACGTAGTCCGCGGCGGACGTTTCAGTGCAGATGACTGGTATGCGATGATCAGTGAAAAAGATATCAGCGTCTGGTATTCCGCACCGACAGCTTTTCGTAAGCTGATGAGTGCTGGTGCAGATGTAGCGAAGAAGCACGATATGTCTTCTCTCCGTCATATACTGAGTGTGGGAGAGCCGCTTAACCCGGAAGTTATTACGTGGGGATTGAAAGCATTCGATCTTCGTATTCATGATACGTGGTGGATGACGGAAACCGGATCACAGCTGATCTGTAACTATCCATCTATGGAAATCCGTCCAGGCTCGATGGGTAAACCGATTCCTGGTACGGAAGCTTCTATCATAGATAATGAAGGGAACGAACTTCCGCCGAATCAGATGGGCAACCTGGCGATCAAGGAAGGATGGCCCGCTCAGATGCGCGCCATCTGGAAGAACCCTGGGAAATTCGAAAGTTACTTTATAAACGGATGGTATGTCTCAGGGGACAGCGCCTACCGCGATGAAGACGGATACTTCTGGTTCCAGGGACGTCTCGATGATGTCATCAACACATCCGGAGAACGTGTCGGACCGTTTGAAGTGGAAAGTAAACTGATTGAGCATGAAGCTGTAGCAGAAGCTGGTGTCATCGGTAAACCTGACCCGGAACGCGGGGAAATCATCAAGGCTTTCATCACTCTTAATGAAGGATATTCCGAGTCTGAGGATTTGCTTGAAGATATTCGTCAGTTCGTGAAAAAAGGACTGAGCGCTCACGCTGCGCCGCGTGAAATCGAAGTGAAGGATACGATTCCGAAAACACGTAGTGGTAAAATCATGCGTCGTCTTCTGAAATCCTGGGAGCTTGGCCTTCCGACAGGAGACACTTCCACATTAGAAGAATAAGCATTCACCCCTTCATCCCAGAGGATGGAGGGGTTTTATTTGGTGAAAACACGTCACCTGTGTGGTACCGAAGTTTCGAATACCTACTTATGAATTAGGTTTCTGAGCGGGAGTTTCCGCTTTTTTCATTGTTTCACGTGGAACATTGGCATAGATTCATACTTTTTAAGGTCTGCCATTGATGAAAAGTCGGCGAGATTAGGAAAGGGGAAAGGTGGGAATACTTCTTTAGAAGAAAAAGGGGGAAGTTAGATATGTATGATGTAATAGGTATAGGAATCGGTCCTTATAATCTCGGCATGGCTGGTCTCATCGATCAGACCGAAGAGGTGGAAGGTATTTTCTTTGATGAGACTCCGAAGTTCGAATGGCATCCTGGTATGCTTGTAGAAAAAATGGATTTGCAGGTACCGTTCATGGCGGACCTTGCCACGTTCGCAGATCCCAAAAGCCCTCATACGTTCATGAACTACCTTTATGAAAACAACAGGATGTTTCCGTTCTACTTTTATCAGAATTTCAAGATCCCCCGCCAGGAATACAATGATTATCTCCAGTGGGTAGCCGGTATGCTGGATAATTTGTATTTCGGTCATACGGTGATCGATGTTCTCGATCGTACGAAGGAAGAATATTATACCGTTCGGGTCGAAGAGAAGATGACAGGGGAAATAAAAGAGTTTGACGCAAAACACGTATTGATGGCTACAGGTACAAAGCCTATCGTTTTTGATGGTACAGAGGATTTCCCTAATGAAGATATCCTTCATTCCAGTCGGTATCTGTTTGAAAAAGAGCAACTCCTCAAATCGAAAGATGTAACGGTTGTCGGTTCGGGACAGAGTGCACTTGAAATTTTCCTTGATCTGCTTGAAGAACAGGAACGACAGGATATGCGTGTAACATTACTGACGAGGTCCGGAGGGCTGTTTCAACTGGATCAGGCGAAATTTGCGCAGGAAATGTTCACCCCTGAGTATATAGATTATTTTCATAACTTGAGTGAAGAGAAAAGAATGGAAGCGCTGGATACGCTGGAGCCTTTAAGGAAAGGGATCGACCCGGATACTCTGACTCGTCTTTACAGAAAGTTGTACCACCGTACTGCGGCGGGAGGGGATAGTAAGGTATTCATACAGCCGATGACAGAGGTCAATAACATCGAATTTGAAAATGGGAGATACCACTTGGATTGTCATCAGTGGCAGGAGGAAGTGAGGTATGTGCATTCGACGAAGAAAGTCGTGCTTGCCACCGGATATGAACCTCATTTTCCTGATTGGTTCATGCAAAATTTCAAGGATAAAATCGAATGGGAAGGAGAGATGCAGTATAAAGTGACGAGAGATTATCAACTTGTCTTTGAACAGGAGCGCTCTCATCACTTTTTTACTGCAACTGGACTCACTCATTCCCATGGGACAGGAGCGACAAATCTTGGATTGGCTGTACATAGAAACGTACACATCCTGAATACAATCGCCGGCAGGGAAGTTTATAGAAATCAGCAGAACCCTGCTTTCCAGACGTTTTCTGTGAAGGATCTTTGAAGAAATGTTTAATATGAGAGAGACCGGGAAAGATTTACAATGGAAATAATCTTACGAAGGAGATGATGACACAATGAGTAAAGTAGCATGTGTGTTAACAGATATGTTCGAAGATGTGGAATTCACTCAGCCGGTCAATGACTTGAAAAAAGACGGCCATGAGGTAACAAATATTGAATGGGAAGCTGGCAAGGAAGTAACCGGTAAACAAGGAAAGGCGACAGCAACGATAGATAAATCGATTGACGAGGTGAACCCTGAAGATTTCGATGCACTGTTCATTCCTGGCGGTTTTTCACCGGACCAGCTTCGCGGCGACGAAAAGTTCGTGAAATTCGCTAAACATTTCATGGATAAGGAGAAGCCGGTATTCGCTATTTGCCATGGCCCGCAACTTCTTATTACGGCAAAATCGCTCGAAGGTCGTCAGGCTACAGGTTTCAAATCCATTCAGGTGGATATGGAATACGCCGGAGCTAAAGTGAAGGATGAAGAGGTTGTCGTTTGTCACGATCAGCTTGTGACCAGCCGTCAACCGGATGACATTCCGGCGTTCAATAAGGAAATGACCCGCATTCTTCGAAAATAAAGAAAAAATCAAGACCTCCCGCTCTCATGTGTGGGAGGTCTTTTGTATGCGGAGAAACTTCCACTTTTCTTATCCAGCTACAGTTTCCGGAAGTTTGAAATATAAGCAGCCGCGCCTGTTTCTGAAAAAATCGCTCGAAGCCATGCCCGTCTGCTTATAATAAAACTTCTAAACGGGAAACTTCCGCTTTTCTTATTTTCAAAATATTGCTATGATTAAAGGTATGAAAGAATTGGGGCTTGGAGGGATAGAAATGATCGTCCGGGAATATAAGGAAGGGTTTATCATGATTCGTCAGCATGATCATGCGTTGATCTCCGGGAAAATGGCACGCCAGTGGAGAAAAGATTTTTTGCTGACATCGAGAATCAGATCGGAAGCGGACTGGGCCATTGAAGTGCACGACAGAGCCTGGATCCCCCTTGATAAGAAACCGCTTTGGAATGAAGAGAAACAACGTCCCTTTTCATTTATCGACTATCCTCTGGAAGAAAAACTGCAGGCTTATCGTAGCGGTATTGAAGAGACGGCAAAAGAGTCGCTTTATGCAGGAATCCTGACAAGCATGCATTATCAGTCGTTTTTTGAAAATGACAGGGAGGACCCGCATGCGGCGGAGTTTTATGATGAACAGACACATGTCCAGGAGCAATTGTTCAGTCAGATGAGAGTTGAAGTTCCGCAGGAGTTGAGACAGTTGCATTTCGAACGGCTCCAATTCTGTGATAACTTGTCCTTATACATATGTATGAACAAACCCGGAGTCTCCAAAGAAGACGAAGTGTCCTGGTTCAAAGATGGCTTCCCTCAGCCCTTCGATTTTGCTCCGGGAGGGGTGAGTTCTTACTGGAGAGATGAGACGTCGGTGATCCTGAAACCTTTTCCATTTTCCGAGGAATGGACGGCTTCTGTCCCGTACCGCTACGTGACGAGGGAAAGGATTGAAGAGGTAGGGCTGGAAACGGCCTACAACGAAGCAGAAGAGTATGATTACTTTGTAACTTTCGATTAGGATGTGTAGGTATGGAAAACGATCGTTATTATATGGGTATAGCCATCGAGGAAGCTGAAAAAGCAAGGGAGCTCGGAGAAGTACCGATCGGAGCTGTGCTTGTACACGAAGGGGAAGTCATTTCCCGGGCCCACAATTTGAGGGAAACGACACAGAAGACTTCTTCTCATGCCGAATGCCTCGTCATCGACCGGGGGAACGAGGTTATCGGAAGCTGGCGCCTGGAGGAATGTACCCTTTATGTGACGCTCGAACCCTGTCCGATGTGCGCCGGAGCTATTCTTCAGTCCCGGATCCCTGTGCTCGTCTACGGCGCTTTCGATCCTAAAGCAGGATGTGCCGGTACACTGATGAACCTTTTGGATGACAGTCGTTTCAATCATCGTACAGAGGTCCGCTCAGGGGTCATGGAAGAAGAATGCAGAGAGATGCTCTCCTCATTTTTTCGGAATATACGGGAAAAGAAAAAGAAGAAATAGCTTTCTATTGCATTTTTCGTAGTGAACAGATATACTTAGGATTGTCGTGCTAAGCGGGGAGGTAGCGGTGCCCTGTACTCGCAATCCGCTATAGCGAGGCTGAATTCCTGCTCGAGGTGATAAGGTTTCAAGGTCTGCCTCACAAGAACAGTGTTGACATCCAGGTCCTGCGCAATGAGAAGCAGTGAACCCTGTCAGATCCGGAAGGAAGCAGCAGTAAGCTGTGCCTCTCGTGTGCCGCGGGAGCGCCTGGATCGAGCTGTAATTGTGAGTAACGCTTGGGGTCTTGTCATCGACAGCAGGTGCACGGCATTACATAACTTAGGGAGTCGTTGCGGCTAATTGCCGCAGCGGCTTTTTTATATCAAGCCCCGCCTCTCTTCATCTGATAAAGTTTGTGCTGATACCCAGGTATAGCTTCACAGGGAGGGTGAGTATTCGATATAATAGGACCAAGACTAAAAAAGGGGAAAATTATTATGAGCTATCAGGCCCTTTACCGGGTATGGCGTCCTACCTTATTCGAGGATGTGGTTGGACAGACACACATTACACGTACGCTGCAAAACGCTATTGTTCAGCAAAAGTTTTCGCATGCGTATTTATTTTCCGGTCCGCGGGGCACAGGGAAAACGAGTGCAGCGAAGATTTTCGCGAAGACGGTCAATTGTGAACAATCACCGACGAGAGAACCTTGCAACGCCTGTAGTGCATGCCTTGGTATTCAGGATGGCTCGGTGTCGGATGTCATTGAAATCGATGCTGCTTCGAACAATGGCGTAGAGCAGATTCGGGATATCCGGGATAAAGTGAAATATGCACCTACTTCCGCTTCTTATAAGGTATACATCATCGATGAGGTGCACATGTTGTCGATCGGTGCTTTCAACGCCCTGCTAAAAACGTTGGAGGAACCTCCACCTCACGTCATTTTCATTTTGGCGACCACGGAGCCTCATAAAATCCCGCTTACGATCATATCCCGGACGCAGCGATTTGATTTCAAACGTATTTCCCAGAACGCTATGGTGGAACGGATGTCTTCCATTGTGGAAGAAGAAGGGATAGCAGTTGATAAAGAAGCTCTGGATATCGTGGCTTTGAGTGCAGAAGGCGGGATGAGGGATGCTCTGAGTTTACTGGATCAGGCGATTTCTTACAGTGAAGACAGGGTCGGTTCTGAAGATGTTCTTGCTGTTACCGGGTCTATTTCTCAGAAGCATCTCGCCTCTCTGGTGCAATACGTACATGAGGCGCAAGTGAAAGAAGCTCTTGAAACAGTGGATGAGCTTATCCAGGAAGGGAAGGACCCCGGTCGGTTCGTTTTTGATCTGATTTACTATCTGCGCGATGTTCTTATGTATCAGAGTGCTCCTGCACTTGAACAGCATTTGGAGCGGGCCGTAGTGGATAGTGTTTTCAAAGAGCTTACCGGGAAGCTGGAAGCACTCTGGATCCAGGAAGCCATCCGTGCGCTGAATCAATGTCAGCAGGAAATGAAATGGACCACGAGTCCGAAAGTTTTTATAGAGATTGCACTTCTCAACATTGCGGATCAGAAAAAGGCCTCTTCGACGGGAGCAGACGCGGAAATAGTCGAGAAGCTCTCCCAGCGAATCGATACGCTGGAGAAGAAACTGGTTAAGATGGAAGAGAATCCTCCGCTCCAGCAGGAAAATCAGCAAGCAGCTGCTCCGAAACGCACGCCTTCGAGAGGGTCGAAAAACAATTATCAAGTCCCTTACGAAAAAGTTCATCGTACCCTCCAGGAGGCGTCCAAAGAAGCCATCTCGGGAGTGAAGGGAGTGTGGGGTGAATTCATGGAAGCATTGAAACGACGGAACGCCCCTGCCCATGCGACACTTTTGAATAGTAAGCCGAGGGCCGCTTCCGAGAGTTCGCTCGTGCTGGCTTTCCGTTATGATATCCATTGTTCATTGGCTCTCGATCACAAAGGTACGATTGAACCCTTGCTCGAAGAATTCACCGGAAAACCTCTGGCAGTCATCCCGGTTCCTGAACCACAGTGGCAAAAGCTCCGTGAAGAATATATACAGAAACAGAAAGAAGAAGCTCCTGAAGAAGAAAAAAGTTCAGAGGAAGAAGAAGATTTCATCTCAGAAGCGAAAAAATTAGCTGGTGATGATATAATTGAGATTCACGATTAAATTTAAGGAGGAATTTATATGCGCGGCGGTGGAAATGCGAACAATATGATGAAACAGATGCAGAAAATGCAAAAGAAAATGATGAAAGCACAGGAAGAACTTTATGAAATGACTTTCGAAGCTACAGCCGGTGGTGGAATGATCAAAGTTACAGCAAACGGTAAAAAAGAAATCACTAACGTGGAAATCGATGAAGAAGCAGTGGACCCGGAAGATGTGGAAATGCTTCAGGATCTGATCATTGCAGCGACGAACGATGTGTTGAAGCAGGTAGATGATAAGACGAACGACACGATGGGTGAGTTTACGAAAGGTATGCCTGGTGGAGGAATGTTCTAGTGTACTATCCAGAACCGATTTCAAAGCTGATCGACAGCTTTACTAAATTGCCAGGGATCGGTCCTAAGACGGCGGTCCGTCTGGCTTTTTATGTTTTAGAGATGGAAGAAGACGATGTGCTGGAGTTCGGCAAGGCACTCGTCAATGCTAAACGGGAGCTGACCCATTGTTCCACGTGTGGTCATATCACGGATCAGGATCCCTGTTCCATTTGTCAGGATGAATCGAGGGACGGAACCCTCATCTGTGTCGTCCAGGATCCCAAAGATGTGATCGCTATGGAAAAGATGAAGGAATTCAGCGGGAAGTACCATGTACTTCATGGTGCTATCTCCCCGATGGATGGTATCGGGCCTGAGGATATCAACGTGGAAAGTTTGATTAAACGCTTGAAAGATGAAGGTGTGGAAGAACTTATTATTGCCACGAATCCTAACGTGGAAGGTGAAGCGACGGCTATGTATATATCACGTCTCGTGAAGCCGGCCGGTATCCGGACAACCCGTATCGCTCACGGTCTTCCTATGGGCGGAGATCTTGAATATGCGGATGAAGTAACTCTTTCGAAGGCAATGGAAGGAAGAAGAGAACTGTAAGGATGAGAAAACCTTATGTTTAATAGGAAGAAAAAGAAAAAAAGACAGGAAGAAGAACGCCTGATTGAAAATATCCGGGACGCTCACGAAGAATGGAGAAAACTCGATCGACTCATGCAACAAAGCATTGATCCGAGTGAAGAAGGCTACAGGCAGCTTACGGTAGCGAAAGCGAAATACTTTTACTTATTAAGAGAAGCGCGTATCCGTAATATCAACGCCCATTCATGAATACCGTTCCTTTCATTTTTGGTGAAATGAGCGGAAAGGGATGCGAGTCAATCTATGCTGTGTGTCCCGCTCCTATTTCTGTAGAGATGGATCATATCAAAACGTGACGAAGTTAAAAAAACTGCAAATTGCAGTTTTTTTATTTTTTTTGTTGTAACCCTTGCAAACGAAAAAACAGGATGATATATTATTATTTGTCGCGTTAAGGAAAGCCGTTCACGGCAACCGGCGCACACAAAAAAATATACATTGTTGTTGACGGAATACGCACAACATGGTATATTGATTAAGTCGCTGTTTTGAGAGCGACACCGTAGATCTTTGAAAACTGAACAATGTTTTATGCCATGCGTCAATTTTTAAAGCAAGACAACATGAGCTAATCAATCGCTCTTTTATGGAGAGTTT
>NZ_FTOC01000017.1 GCF_900156645.1 Salimicrobium flavidum | reverse complement strand
GATATTGACCGTTCCCTGAGTGAAAAAGGATGCCCTTATGATAATGCCGTTGCCGAAGCTACCTATAAGGTACTGAAAACGGAATTCATCTATGGAGAAACATTTGAGACGCTTCAGGAGTTGGAGATCGCCTTATTCGATTATGTCCACTGGTAAAATAATATCCGCATTCACGGGACGTTAGGCTACCTTACCCCGGCCGCTTATCGCCGGAAACACCTTAATTAAACTGTCTAGTTTTGTGTTGACAATCCAGAATTTTTCGGCAAAAAAATAATCTATTGAGTTTAAGACTGGAAAAATATAACCGATTAACATTTGACCCTGTACTATAGTACAGGGTTTATATTATATGTAGAGGTGATTGCTTTGGAATTTAAAATCAGCCAGCTAGCCGAAGCTTGTAATGTGAATAAAGAAACTATCCGTTACTACGAACGCAAATCATTAATACCTAAACCATATCGGAACAATTCAGGTTATCGCATATATGGAGGGGCCACAGTGAAGCGCATTAATTTTATCAAGAAAATGCAAGATCTGGGTTTTTCACTAAGTGAAATCCACAAGCTACTAGGAGTGGTGGATAAAGATTCTGATCGTTGTCAGGATATGTATCAGTTCGTTTCAGAAAAACAGCAGGATATTGAAAAGAAAATTAGAGAATTGCAACTTATCCAAAAAGTGTTGAATGAATTGAAGGCTTGTTGTCCGGAAGAAAAAGACTTGTATGCCTGCCCGATTATAGAAAAGGTGATTGAAGGTGGAGAGCAAAAAGGGGGTACTGGATGAGGGAGAATAAATGGTTTATCGGAAGTTTGACTGGATTTTTCGTAACCCTTCTTTGTTGTGCGACGCCTTTGTTAGTAATTTCACTAGGTTTACTTGGTCTAGGAGCATGGGTAGGTTACTTGGATTACGTTTTAATTCCACTGTTGATTGTATTTTTAATACTTGTTTTCGTCTCTAATAAAAAAAGAAAAAACACATCACCCAATAAGGACTGCTGCTCTTAAAAATGAAGGAGGAGATAAATATGAAAAAAATTCAAATGGAAATCAGAGGAATGACATGTGCAAGCTGTGAAGATCATGTGCGAGATACACTTCAAAAAAATGGCGCTGAAAATATTCATGTGGACTATCAAGGAGGGAAGGCTGACTTTCAATTACCAGATGGGTACAAGGAAGAAAATATAAAGGAAAAACTTCAAAAGACGCCGTATCAACCAGGGGAAATGATTCGTATTTCATCCGTTAGTGAAAAGGATGCTTCAGTTGAAGGGTACGATTACGATTTTTTAATTATCGGTTCCGGAGGGGCAGCTTTTTCTGCGGCCATTCAAGCTTCTGAGAATGGATTACGGGTAGCCATAGTAGAGAAAGGGGAGGTCGGAGGCACCTGTGTCAATATCGGATGTGTTCCTTCTAAAACCCTTCTTCAAGCTGGACACATTCAATTCCAAACCGAACAACAGCTATTCCAAGGTTTGACGACTTCGGCTCAACAACCAGATATGGTCGGGCTGCAAAACCAAAAAGAGAAGTTGGTTAACCAATTGCGTAAAGAGAAGTACGAAGACCTTATTCAGGAATACGGGTTCGATCTCATTAAAGGAGAGGCTTACTTCCGTGATTCACACACCCTATCCGTAGAGGGAAAAGATTTAACGGCTGAGTCCTTTTTAATTGCTACTGGGGCTTCTCCTTTCATTCCGAATATTCCTGGATTGAAAGAGACTTCTTTTTTAACAAGCACATCTGCTTTAGAGTTGAAAGAAGTTCCTGAGCATCTGGTTATTATAGGGTCCGGATACATCGCCCTGGAATTAGGGCAAATGTATCGCCACTTAGGCGCTGAAGTTACGCTCATGCAACGCAGTTCAACACTCTTGAAACATTATGATCCCGAAATATCTGAGAGCGTTGAAAATATGTTAAAAGAAGAAGGCATCACATTATTGAAAGGTGTTAGTTATCATAAAGTCGAGAACAAAAACGGTCAAAAGTTCGTTCATATTGAAGTGGAAGGAAAGCCTGAAACCATTCAAGGTGATCAGCTTCTGATTGCTGCAGGAAGGAAGCCCAATACAGAAAAACTCCAAGGAGAGAACATTGATTTAGAATTGGGGGAATATGGAGAAGTCTTAATTAATGACTATCTGGAGACCAATATCTCTCATATCTATGCAGCTGGTGATGTAACACTTAGTCCTCAATTCGTTTATGTGGCAGCTCACCAAGGAGGTATTGTTGGACAAAACGTATCCAAGCAAACGAAAAAGACACAAAACCTGGATCATGTTCCTGCAGTGACGTTTACGAGTCCTTCGATTGCTTCTATTGGGCGGACAGAACACCAGGCCAAACAAGCAGGCTATGATGTGAAAACGTCCGTGCTTCCCTTAGAGTCAGTTCCAAGAGCACTAGTGAACCATCAAACCCAGGGTATTTTCAAATTAATTATGGATGCAAAAACCAACCAGATTATTGGTGCTCATGTGGTAGCTGAAAATGCAGGGGATGTCATTTATGCAGCTACGTTAGCTGTGAAATTTAAATTAACAGCCGACGACCTTCAAGAGACCATGGCTCCTTACCTTACAATGGCAGAAGGATTGAAGTTAGCCAGTCTTACATTCGATAAAGACGTCTCCAAACTGTCTTGTTGTGCAGGCTAGCAAAGAGTTCTCCGTAAGTTACGGTGAACTCTTTTAAAACCATGGATAAGGTACAGGGTTTGTCATTTCACAAAGTAGGCAAACGTAAATAGGAAAGATTTTAGGAGGTAGATAAATATGACCAATAAATACGATCTTATTGTGATAGGTACAGGTTCTGGAGGGTCAATCACAGCAGCTAAGTGTAATCAAGCAGGCTGGCGTGTGGCCATGATAGACGATCGCTCGTATGGAGGCACTTGTGCCCTGCGAGGGTGCGATCCGAAAAAAGTGCTTCATGGAGCTGCGGAACTATATGACTGGCATAAACGAATGAAAGGAAGCGGCATTCCCGGGGGTGTAACCATCGATTGGCCGGAACTTATGGCATTCAAAAAGACATTCACGGATGACGTGCCGGATAAAAAAGAAAAGGCATTAAACAAAAAAGGGATGGACACTTACCATGGAAAAGCTTCTTTTATCAACGACCGACAGTTAAGGATCGAAGATGAAGTTCTTGAAGGGAAATATATATTGATAGCTACCGGTGCCACACCGACGCCATTATCGATTCCGGGAGAAGCATACATGACGCATAGTGACGAGTTCCTCGAGCTGGATCGACTTCCGGAGACAATCGTTTTTGTTGGAGGCGGGTATATTTCTTTTGAATTTGCCCATATTGCGGCACGGGCAGGGGCAAAGGTTCATATTATTCACCGCGGGGAACGTCCACTGAAACATTTTGACAGCGACCTAGTCGATTCCTTGTTACAAAAGAGCGAAGACATTGGCATCGAAGTTCATGAAGAGCATTCGGTGGAAGCTATTGAGAAAGAAAATGATTCTCTTGTGGTCAGAACTCATACCAAAGGAGAAGAAATCTCCTTTTCTGCAGATATGGTCGTGCACGGAGCGGGGCGGGTTCCTGCGCTCGATTTGGACTTGGAACAGGGGAATGTTGACTCAACGAATGACGGAGTTTCTGTGAATGGTTATTTGCAAAGTGTGACGAACCCACGTGTCTATGCTGCAGGGGACGCTGCTTCAACTAGTGGACTGCCTCTCACCCCGGTAGCGAGCATGGAATCTCACATTACAGCTTCCAATATCCTGAAAGGAAACCATAAGGAAGTAGAGTATCCACCTATGCCCTCTGTTGTGTTCACTGTACCAAAGCTAGCTTCGGTAGGGATGACAGAGAAAGAAGCGTATGCCTCTGGGAGGGATATTGACGTGAAACACCAGACGGTAGATGGGTGGTTTACGTATAAGCGTACGAACGAAACGCATACCGGGTTTAAAATCCTGGTAGATAACGATAAAGATCAGGTTGTTGGAGCTCATCTAATTAGTGAAGAAGCAGACGAACTGATTAATCACTTTGCAACGGCGATCCGGTTCGGGATACCTGCCAAAGAAATGAAACAAATGATGTATGCCTATCCAACAGAAGCTTCTGATATTGCTCATATGCTATAAGAATACTTAGCGTAGCAGGGTTTTCTGAGTCAGTGCGGCATTTTAGGGGGTATTCTCCGGGGTCGAAGTTAAAACCAGTGAACGACACCTTCTTTTCTACATCTCCCGGTCATGTCATATACGTTTTATTAGTGGATGGCGAACATTGTTGAAATAAATCTTCTACGGAAAATAAGTCATAAGTTTCAAATAAGGGTGATATCTCGAGGATATCGCTCTTTTTGTATTTAGTGAAAATCTATCATTTCTTCATGGGAAAGAATGAAGAAGAGGAACTAAGAGTGATATGATTTAAGGAAGAATAGAATCAAAAACATTTGAGCTGCTTGTAATTTATACATAGGGGGATACACATTGAAGAAATATAGAAAATATAAAATGCTGGCAATCCTGATTACTAGTTTTTTTATTGTAAGCTATGAATTGGTGAGACACTATATGTTAATCGATTATCTCCCGAAAGATATAGATATTCTTTTTTCTTCCATTCTTTTTATTGTCGTTTCCATTATTATCTCTCACTATATTTTTCATACCTTGGAGAAGTTAGAACTTCAGACGTATCAGAAAGAAATTGAAGCAAAGGCATTATTCGATAATAGTGCTGACGGAATATTTGTCTTTAACGCAAGGGGAGAAGCTTTGGATATGAATGAAGGAGCGAAAATATTAAGTGGACGTAGCACAACAGATTCCCTGACGTTTGACATGCTTTTTCCTACGTCTCTCTCCTCTTTCAATTTAGATTACACGAAGAAAGAAATTGATCTTCCGCGTATTTTCGAGAGTACTCTAACAAAAAAAGACGGTACTGAAGCTCCGGTGAGCCTAACGCTTTCAGATATGAAAGATTTACCGGATTCCGAGGATAAAATAGCGGTGATTGCAAGAGATTTATCGGAGAGAAAGCATATGGAAAACGTAATTAAAGAACTTTATGCAGAAGCGACTCAGAAACATTATGAAACAGAAAGTCTGTATCAGATATCTCGTAAGATGGCTACTATACGTGATTTGAGCACTCATGAGGCTCGGATGATATTTGAAACGGTGGCGCATAAAATTCAGAAATTATTAAACGTACGTGATGTGTCTATTATCCTGCGAACCTCCGGTCAGAAAGACTATTCATTCATTGCTTCCACCCAAAATGACAACTTCCCTGATTATGCATTTTTAAAAGAAGAAGGATGGGAGGAGTTTGAGTTCATTGATGATAACATCATCATTCCCTTTGAAAGCAAAGATACGAATGTCGGATTCATTATTGCGGAAGGTGCTCAAAAAATAAAGACCTCTATGCAGCAACAGGAAGTAGTGAAGAGTATCAAGCAAATATTTTCCATTACCATAGAAAATAGTCAGTTATATCGAAAACTTAAAGAAGTTACGATTATAGAAGAAAGAGAGAGGTTGGCTCGTGAAATGCATGATGGGTTGGCCCAGGATGTCAGTTCTATCTCCATGAAGCTACAAGTGCTCAAAAGTTTTATCCCTATTCACAACAATAAAAGTATCGATGCTGTAAAACTACAGAAATTAGTAAATGATTTAGAAAAGCTTACGAATGAAGCTTATCATGAGATACGACATCATCTTTTCAATTTGCGCACCCCGTTTCACATGCAGAAGCCATTTAATGAGTCCCTTGCTAATTACGCCGATATTTTTGAACAACAGACGTGTATCAAAGTGAACCTATTATTTGATGGCTTCTTGTCTAAAGATGATAATCATTTATCTCAAGATGTAAAAGTACATGTCATTCGTATTATTCAGGAAGCTTTATCAAATGTTAAAAAACATGCAAATGCCACAGAAGTGACCTTGAAAATGTCCCGACTGAAAAATGGGGGATGGCAAATAGTGATTGAAGATAACGGGAACGGATTCAATTATGAATATAGAGAAGGGGGTCAAGAAAGGTACGGGTTGGGAATTATGAAAGAACGAACAAGTTTGGTTGGAGGGGAGTTTCACATAGATACTAGACGTGGAACAGGGACACGAATCATTTTGTCCGTACCTTAGAAAGGAGAGCCCGATGACGAATATAAAAATACTAGTGTGTGATGATCATGAAATATTACGAAAAGGAATTGTAGAGTTATTAAATTTACAAGAAGGAATGGAAGTCATTGGTGAGGCGGTGAATGGTTTAGAAGCTGTGACGCACACAGAAAAACTGGAACCGGATGTGGTGTTAATGGATATCCAGATGCCTGATTATAATGGTTTGGAAGCGGTGAAAAAGATACGTGAGCAAAATCAAGAAGTGAAAATAATCATGCTGACCGTTTCTGATGAAGAAAAAGATTTATATACATCCATTAAAAACGGAGCGAACGGATATTTGTTAAAGAATATGAATCTAAACGATTTGTTTGCCCATATTCATGGGGTCTTAAAAGGAGAAGCTTCTTTTTCCCCTGGATTGGCCAATAAACTATTGTATGAATTCAAATCTATGGCTGAGAGATTGCAAAGTCAAAAAGGTTCTCAATATAACTTGAGCGATAGGGAGATGGACGTCTTGGAACTGGTGGTAAAAGGGTATTCGAATGAAGAAATTGGTGATCTGTTATTTATCAGCCAGCATACGGTAAAGAAACACCTCGGAAACATTTTACAGAAACTTCATGTTAAAAACAGGTATCAGGCAGCGAATTTTGCTGTCAAAGAAGGACTCATAGATGATCAAGAGTGATTAATCGAACAAATAAAATCTATGATTCGTAGGCTGAAAGTCGGGTTTGAGAAGAGTGTAAGTAGTAGTTTTACTACTTCTTCCTCCTTTGAAAGGGTCCTCATTTCTACTATAAGAAATGGAGTGTATTGGCTATCATTAGACGTAGATTTTCAATACAACCATTCAGAAGGAGGAAGGCGATTGTTCAAGAGTAAGTTTGTGTTTTGGGCTGGGGTTCTACTTCTCACAGTTGGTTTACTAGCAGGATGCTCCCCATCAGGTGAGGCTGCTAAAGAGAAATCATCTGAAGAAGAAGTGAAGACAGAAGATACGGATGAGCAAAATAACAAGACGGAAGAAGAAGTGAAGTCAGAAAACACGGATGAGCAAGATAGTAAAACGGAGGAAGAAAGTGAATCTGAGAAAGAAGAGGAAGCTGAGGCAAATAGCCATGTTATAAATGTTTCGGCTTTTGAAATGGGGTATGATCCAAAAGAAATTACTTTAAATAAGGGCGAGGAATACGAGCTTATCATGGATAATGAGGGAGAAATATTCCATGATTTGACTCAAAATAAGATGGATGTGAAGATTACTTATATGAGCGAAATGGCTGATCATCCTGAAGAGGTATCTTTGCTAGATCAAGTCTTAGGTGTTTCAACAGTCCATGCAAGCGGTACGCATGATGGTGGACACAAGGAAGATTCTGAAACCATTCATATGAATGCAACCTCTGGTCAAACCGTACGTATTAAATTTATTCCTCAGGAAAAAGGAACATTTGAGTTTTTCTGTAGTGTCCCGGGACATAAAGAAGCTGGAATGGTAGGAAGTTTTATAGTTGAATAGTATTTTCCCCAGATGTTTGTTGCATTTGGGGATTTTTTAGGCTCTATGATATTTGTTGGGGTATCTGAAAAATTGGACAAAAAAAACATACTAAGGAGTGGTGGAGCTTCAATCAATAGGAATGGAGGAGAGATTGTGAACCACGTCATTGCCTTCGATGTCAGTATGGGAAAGAGTTATTTCGTTCTCTACAATCCTTTAAAGAAATGCGAACAGGAAGGGGAAGTCATGCATTCCAAGTCTGATTTTCAAGTGCTACAAGCATTGATTGACGACATAACCGATGGTTATGGTGTACAACCACGTATCGTATTTGAAGCTACTGGCGCCTACTCCAAACCGTTAGAGCGCTTCATGCGCGATAATGACTACGACTATTGTCTATTAAATCCCCTTGAGGCAAAACTTCAATGTGATGGGCTGCGGATTCACAAGACGGATCACAGTGATGCGCATCAATTAGCTATGACTCATTTCACTAACGAACGCCTAATAAAAGAAGATACGGACAATCGCTTTCATCAATTGAAGCAGCTCTCCAGGTATTATAATGAATTGAATGAAGAACTGAGCGTTGTCCGTAATAGATTACACAGAGCCTTACAGGAGACATTCCCTGAAATAGAGGCTATGTTCACGACCAAGTCGCACTTGTTTCTCAATGTTATTCAGCTATTTCCACATCCTGACCTGGTGCTTTTGCATTCCAGAACAATTATTAAAAACTGCCTTCTTAAACATACAAAAAAGAGGATGTCGGTAAAAAGGGCTGAAGAAAAAGCGACACAGTTATTAGATATGGCACACAATTCCTATCCTGCGGCCCGTAGCACAGCACGGTTATCGCCTTTACGGGAATTACCTGTATTATAATAGGGATTTTCTTTTTAACAGGTGGAATGAAGGTCTTCAAGAGTAAAGAAAACCTAGCCCCGGCATTTTATGGTGTTATAATTGGGCTAACAATCGCTAGTTATACGCTCCTGGATAAAGCAGCTGTTAGTTTGATTCTTATTTCACCAATTATTTTGGATTATTTTAACACCGTAGGTCGTCTAGCCCTTTTAACCCCCATAGCACTTCGGAACTGGAAAGATGTTAAAAAAAATGGATAGTAAATAAGAAAGAAGCATTTGGCGTTGCAGTACTAAATTCGTTAGGATACATTCTTGTGTTAACTGCTTTACAATTTACACCTGTAAGTTATGTGGCTCCCTTAAGGGAAATTAGTATATTATTCGGAACGCTTATTGGAGTGAAATGGCTAAACGAAGGTATTGGTATTCAAAGAGTAGTTTCCTCCGTAATCATTGTGGCAGGGGTAATGATGATTGCTTATACTACTATCTAAGTTGATCGTGAAATCGTACTATCTTGAATTCGGATTACCCAGATAAGGTGGCCATTCTTTAATCGAATATTTACAGGAAGAGAGGTGACATAATGGAAATAGTATTTATTAGACATGGACAAGGAGAACATACATTAAATGTGCCAAAATCCTTATATATATCTGATCCTTCCTTAACAGAAGAAGGAATAAACCAAGCAGAAGCTCTGAAAGAGGAGCTTTCACTCACAGATAAAGATGTAATTCTAGCTAGTCCTACACTAAGAACATTACATACAGCTTCTATTTTATGTGAAGAAGTACAAGTGAAGAAATTGGTCAGCCCATTAGTTGCTCCAAGAATGTTCCCACAGCTTCCTGAAGGAAAAACTTTACCGTGTGATGAAATACTGTCGAAGGAAGAAATAGCAGATAGATTTCCTGACTTTCATTTACATGAAGGCTTACACGACGACTTATGGAAATTTGGAATTAATACTATGCCAACGAGAAAGTTCAAGGTAATGGCTGAAGAATTCATTAAAGCATGTGAACAGATTAACATGAATTATAAAGTGCATATCGTTTCTCATGATGGCACAATAACTTCTCTTAGAGAGGTTATTACCGGTAGAACATTAACAAGAGAGGATTTTCCTAAAGAAACCGGATGGTTAAGTGTGAATTATTAGATAGAGAATACAGGTCTCTTCTCAGAAAGTAGAGGTAAGATAACAATTTTTCTTAATTTATCTCGATATCAAGTCTTCCGTTATTGGGGTGTTAGTTGAAAATCTGTTTGAATATCTCGGAATCAAGTCTTCCTGTTTAAGGGGCTTTAATCGAATAGGGTTAATTTGAGAATCGGTTCCTATCGAATGAAAGGAACCGATTTTTCTATGCCTTGATTCAATTTTCTGTAGACAGCTGTATTTTCCTGAAGTTACCCTTGATCCGCCGTTCCTAGCTGAGGGAACTTTGCGTATCCTATACAGTAGTATTATAATTATAACAAGGAATCCTAGAAAAAAAGAAACTATTTTTGGTTTCTAGGAAAACGTGAATACATGGACGAAGGAGGGGCATACTGATGGCTGCAGAGGAAACTGTAAGGAGGAGTGGAGATATAGCTCAAGGACCTAGGAAAAAGTCGCGCCGTATAGCTATATCCAACAAACGCCAAATCACCGTCCCGAAAGAATTTTACGATTATCTCGAAATGGGTACCGAAGCCAATATCGAGCTGGAGGGGAATAAAATCGTGATCACTCCGGTGCGAGAAAACAGTGATGACTTCTCCGAATTTATTCTGAAAGACCTGATCGACGAAGGATACGGAGGGGATGAACTGCTCCAGGAATTCAACCGTCGGAAGAACAATATACGCCCTGCGGTTGAAGCATGGGTGAAAGATGCTCACGAAAACGCAGAAGACGTAGAATCTGTGTCTGACCTGTTTGACGAGGACGAATAGCCATGGAAAAATCTGAACTGAGAGTCCGGAATACGCCAAAAAGTTTTTCAAGAAAATCAATGACAAACAGCTCAAGAAGAAAGATGAAGATGTGATTGATATCATACGCATAGACCCCTATCAGGCAGGTGAACCGAAAACAGGGGATCTCACGGGGGTCTACGGGTATGATATCCGCCATAACAAAACCGGTTATGAGTTGGCGTACACCATCGACGAAGACGACGATGGGGATACTGTAATCAACATCCATGCAGGGACGCGGGAACAGTTTTACAAGGAACTAAAACGGTATTTATAGTGAATCGCATACATAAAATTCACCCACGGAAGGCGACAGCATGTCTTCCGCCTTTTTTGAGACTACAGATAAACTCTGTGAGTGAGAGGGTATAGACAGATCATAGGTTAATAGTCTTGTTTTCCCATAATAAGCTGAATTTTTAGAAAAACCACCTGCTCAAGCATTTTCAAACTAAAGAAATGCGTTATAATAGAATAATCAAACCTTTACTACAACAGGAATCTTAAAAAAGCAGGTGAAAGTATGCAGGAACAAGAGATAGAAGTACTCCAATTAATCGAGAAAAATGCGAATATGGAACCTGGAAAAATTGCGAAATTGATGAATATAACGGAAGAGAAAGTTCGCGAACTCCTCCGTGGATTAGAAGAGAAGAAAGCGATCCTCGGGTATTCGACCCTGATCGACTGGGCGAAGGTAATCGATAAAGAGGAAGTGACAGCGATGGTGGACGTCAAAGTACAGCCGGCGCGTGGCACAGGATTCGATAAAGTGGCCGAACGGATCTACCGCTTCCCGGAAGTGAAAGCCGTTTATCTTATGTCCGGGGCTTATGATCTTTCTGTCTCCGTGGAAGGGAAAACGATGATGGAAATCGGGCGCTTCATTTCTGAAAAATTGTCCGCACTCGATTCTGTGCTGTCAACGACGACCCATTTCGTATTGAAACGCTACAAGCATGATGGCATCATTCTCGATGATGATGAGGATGACAATGACCGTCGAATGGTGGTGTCTCCATGAAGAAGACATCATTCGTATCCAAACAGGCAGACAGTCTCCAGCCTTCCGGAATCCGTCGCTTTTTCGACCTTGCCGCACAGATGGAAGACGTGATTTCTCTCGGTGTCGGAGAACCGGATTTCGTTACACCATGGAGTTTCATCGAACACAGCTTCCATGCACTTGAGCAGGGATATACCTCCTATACGGAAAATGCTGGCATGCTTGATTTACGCGAGGAGATCAGTAACTATCTGCTCGGAAGTTTCGGTGTGAACTATGATGCTGAAAAAGAAGTCGTCGTAACCGTCGGAGCCAGTCAGGCGATTGACCTGGCACTCCGGGCTACCGTGAACCCGGGAGAAGAAGTGCTCGTCGTCGAACCCGGATTCGTTGCTTACGTGCCGACAGTCAGTCTCGCAGGTGGAACACCGGTCACTATCCAAACGCGGCCGGAGGACGACTTCAAATTGACACCTGCACAAATTGAAGAAGCTGTCACCCCGAATACCAAAGCGATCATCCTTTGTAATCCAAACAATCCTACAGGGGCCGCTTTATCAAGGGAGGAACTCGAAGGCATAGCTGAGGTCGTAGAAAAACATGATCTACTCGTGCTGTCGGATGAGATTTATGCGGAACTGACGTATGAAGACGTGCATACGAGCTTCCCGGCCATCGGACGTATGAAGGAAAGGACCGTATTGATCAGCGGTTTTTCCAAGGCGTTTGCTATGACCGGCTGGCGTCTCGGATATGCGACAGGACCTCAGGAAATCATCGAAACGATGGTGAAAATCCACCAGTACACGATGATGTGTGCACCGACCATTGCCCAGCATGCCGCACTCGAAGCGATGAAGAACGGAAAACCGAGCGTCGATCATATGATGAAGAGTTACAAGCAGCGCCGTAATTTCATCGTCAGCAGCCTGAATGAAATGGGGCTGGACTGTCCGAATCCAGGTGGAGCGTTCTATGCCTTTCCGTCAATCAGGGAAACAGGTCTAAGTTCGGCTGACTTCGCCGAAGAACTGCTTCAGGAAGAGCAGGTCGCTGTCGTTCCTGGAGATGTGTTCGGGGAAAGCGGAGAAGGTTTCGTCCGCTGTTCCTACGCGACCTCCTTGAAACAGTTGGACGAAGCGATGAGACGAATGAAGCGTTTTGTGGAAAAAAGAATATAATACCAACTTATCAGAAGCAGCTCAACATAAATGGGGGAACTATCCTTAGTTGGGCTGTTTTTTTATAAAAGTTTACGCGGGACTGTTGATTATAAACGACCTTTTATCAGTATATAGAGCAGGAGGGGTTCTGTGGAGAATAGAGTACTGGAACGAATTCCACATGTGAAAGAAGCGGAAACTGTCACAAAGCTTACGAAAGGATTTTCTTATGATGAAAAATATATAATCGACGAAACCTATCTTTTGCGGATGTTTGCTAAGGAAAATAGCCCATCCAGAAAAAGGGAATTTGAAACGCTGCATCAATTGTCTACGTATTCAGATTATGTACCAAAAGCGATAGCATTCGATACATTGAAGGATAGCGGCAAGTCCTACATGATTTTATCTTACGTACCTGGTACAGATGCAGAAAATGTGCTGGGGAATTTAACTGAAGAAGAACAATATTCAGCAGGGGTGAAAGCAGGGGAAGAATTGAAAAAGATACATACATTGCACGCCCCTTCTGACTATCCGTCATGGTATACAATAAAGAAAAGAAAAATGGACAAGTATTTAAGGGAATTCCAGCAGGTAGATGTGGATGAAGGTCTCAAAAGTATGCTGGAGAACTATATTAAAGAGAGAGAATTTTTGATGGAAAACAGGCCGAGCACTTTCCAGCATGATGATTTTCATCCTTCGAATATTTTGATTGAGAATAAGCGGTTGTCCGGCGTTATCGACTTTCAAAGAATGGATTGGGGAGATCCGGTCCACGACTTGCAGAAGTTGGGTTTCTTCTCGAAACAGGTCAGCATTCCATTCACGAGAGGAATTTTGGATGGCTATCACGAGGGAGAAGAAATCAGTGAGTTCTTTTGGAAACTGTTCACCTTTTATAGTGCGGTACATATCGTTTCTGCGCTTGTCTGGGGCAAGAAAAGAAGTCAGGAACAGTATAAGCTACTTTTCGACCGTTCTCTGGAGGTTATTTGTGATCATGATGAGTTCAAATGCATCGTTCCTAAGTGGTATAAGGAAAAAGGGTAGCAACCTGCTACACATGTTAAGTCACTATCATTAGCTGCATAATGCGGAACTTCTGAATTAGAGGCGGCACATAAAATGCTCAAATGACAGGTTAAGAGATCAGTGCAATTATTGAATGGGAAGAATATAGGGAAGAGGTGAAATCATCTCAAACTCAATAAATACTATAAAATTTTCTCCAATATTTGAAAGTGGGAGTAAAGTGCAAAATAAACTGAAAAAATCATCAACAGATAAATCTATACATGGAGTTTGTGGAGGTATTGCTGAATTCTTTGGCATCTCGTCTTTAGGAGTGAGACTCCTGTTTATCTTTTTGCCAGGTAATTTAGTGATTTATATCATTCTTGCCAATACGATGTCCGAGAGTCCTCGTTCCTTATAAAAGCCAAAAATATTGATTTGTATATTGCTTCTTGTCCATGTACCTAGATATAAACTACAAAAACCAGGATAGGAGTCCGACGAATGCAGGGATCCAGCCTTGAATATTATTATCAGAAAATAATAGGAATAGAAAAAAACCTAAACATGCCAATCCAATAACCTTCATTATTTAAAATATATTACAAAAAAGTATGAAAGGAGGCATATTGAAGAAAGTCTTTGTCATATTAATAATTGTGATACCTATCGTTTTCGTAGGAAGCTTTCTTTATTCCAGATTCAATCCACCTTTAGCTGTCTCGGGTGGATATGCATACCAGGAAGATAAAGAAGTAATGATAGTGGATGTAGGCAATAAATATCCATTTGGAAGTATCAAAATAACCGAGTTGTTAGTGAATAATCAAAATCAACCCTCCAAAGCGAAAATGCAAGTCAGTACTCATTCCCTGGGTTTCATTATAAGCGACCAATTTAATAGTGAAGAGGCGGCTGAGTATCAATTTGAAAGCATAGAAAACGTGAAGCTGAAGCCGAACACAGATCCTCGTGGCCAATTGGACAAAGTGAATGAAGGAACCATTTCTAATGAAGATTTGATTTATGCAGTTACATTAGGTCACGAAAGAAGTATTGAAAAAGTAATCATAAAGTATAGCTATTTGGGAGTGCCTTATGAAAAGATTGTATCCACAACAGTAGGGGAAATTGAATAGACTGAAATTTGATGAGTTTTTATAAATCGCTGAAGAGTTGAATGGAATTGGAATCATTCTATAGCCAACTTGAATCAGAATAAGGAGAGAAACATTCTACACTGCATGGTTTCATTGGGAAGGAAGAAGCTTTCAGGGAAGTGAAATAAGAGTAGGAAAGGGAGGGGATAGAATGGGGGGGATAATCGTCGTTTTAGTTTTTATCAGTCTATACGCAGTCGGATTGTGGCTGAGTGTACTTGCTTTCAACTACAAAAAATTTCTGGGTTATTTAACAACTTTCTGGTTTCCTTTAATCATTGTTTATATGTTCGCCTCAACGGTTGTGATTTATATGTTCCCAGCTTTGTTAGTCAGCTTAATTGTATATCATTATTTAATACAAAGAGGAAAAGGTTCGTACAAAGAAGAAAAGGCAATGACATTTGAGGAACTGGTAAAGCTAAAAGATTGTTTCCTTTCATTTGAAGGGATTCAGGAGCCTTCGGATGGAAACATGAAACTTAGAATCTTTGTTAACAAAAGTGATAATCCCACCGACCTATTCACGATTCCACACCCTGACAGAAAAGTGGAATCTCTTCAAATCGGATTCAAAAACTACATAACCTATTCCGTGATCTTTGATGATTTTACCGTATGGAACGAGAATGACGTATTCCGAGGCGAATCATTTCGTATCTATGAAAATTCCGATTACTTTGATTTTATAAAGGAAAAATCTATCCTGCCGAGTGATTCTTTGACTCATTATTCGTTGGCTTGCGAGGAACATAAAGTCGATATCATTTCAAAACATGCACCTGTCATTACACGAAGGAATCCAAAAGTTCAGCTAATCACTACAAGAACCAAGAGAAGGAATATGGAAGGTATCGTCGATAGATCACTGTAGACTTAAATACAACATAAATATAAAGTGTGTAAGGACGATTAATATTAAAGAGATGAATCAGCTCTACCAAATGGCATCGTGACTTATTAGTTTGTGAAGATCCTAATGTCGATATCACTACAAAACATGCACTTGTCCTTACACGGAGGAAGTCAAAAGTTTAGCTAATCACTACACCACCCGAAAGAAGGGAAGAATTATGAAAAAAGTGAAAGTCTATCACTACGATGCATTCAGCAATCAACCGGAGAAAGGAAACCCGGCTGGAGTGGTATTGGACGGCGATAATCTTACAGAGGATGAGATGCAGGAGGTTGCGTTCAAGGTCGGATTCAATGAAACGGCTTTTCCTTTGAAATCGGATGTCGCTGACATAAGATTACGATTTTTTACTCCAGGACATGAAATGGATTTGTGTGGTCATGCGACAATGGCTACGGTATTTGCATTGAAAAGTGAAGGGATGCTGGGAGATAAGACAGAATTAACGATCGAAACGAACGCAGGAATCCTACCGATTCGCATGAATACCTATGAGAAGAATGAAACATTTATAACGATGAAGCAGTCCTCCCCTCAATTCAAAGAATTCGCAGGCTCAAGGGAAGATTTAGTTGGTTCACTCGGATTGAAAACCACCGATTTGCATCCTGAATTACCGATTCTTTATGGAAGTACCGGGACATGGACTTTGCTTATACCTATAAAAGATCTTTCTGCTTTTCAAAACATGAAGCCGGATAATAAACGTTTTCCGGGTGTGTTAAAGGAAATGCCGAAATCTTCGGTTCATCCTTTCTGTCTGGAAACGAACAATGTGGATGCGGATATGCATGCCAGGCACTTTTCTTCTCCTTTTTCAGGAACCGTGGAAGATGCAGTTACGGGAACGGCTTCCGGGGTGATGGGTGCTTATTATGCCACATACGTCAATAGCGACTATACTGATACTCTGGACCTTACCATTGAACAAGGACATGAAATAGATAAAGATGGCCAAGTTTTTGTGGAGGTAACAGGGACTCATGAATCATTGAACGTCGAGATCACTGGAAAAGCTGTTTACGTGAAGGAATTTCATATCAAGATAAAGTAAGACTAAAGGAAGGATGTGAAACTATCAAAAGAATCATTTTTATCCTTTTGGTCAGCGGTTTATTGCTTGTCAGTTGTGATCAGGAAAATGGTATGTCTGACTCAGAGAACCCTGAGCTTCAAGAGCAGAAAGATACCGTTGGAGTAGAAGAAAGTGACCTGGAACATTTAAAGAATGTAAAGGTTAAGTACAAGGAAGAACTGTACAGCTTGACCCCTCATGTGGAATGCACTTCTGCTACAGAATGTGAAGAACAAGAAGAGCTAAATAAGTTGAAAGAAGAATCGCCACCTGCTGAGATTGAGGCGAATATAGGAGATGAACTGAAGATTGAACTTCCGGAAGCACTGCCTGAGCCGGATGGGGTTACAGTGAATCAGCAACAGGGTGGCACAAGTATTAGGAAAAGCCCGGAGAATGGTATTATTGAGATAGCGGGGGAGGAGAATAAAGAGATTACATATATGATTGATGTTATATGGAGGGGGAGTGAAGGTACTATTATTTCGTCTGTAGTGTACATGCTTGAAGTCCCTTCTCCTGAAATATGATGATGCTGATTATAGAGAGGAGAAGAATATGTTGTCTGAAGGACTACTTCATCACGTGGAAATCTATGTATCGGATCTTGAAAAATCCAAAGCTTTTTGGGGCTGGTTCCTGGGAGAACTAGGCTATGAACCATACCAGCAATGGGATGGCGGTCAAAGCTGGAAGCTTGGGGAAACGTATTTGGTGTTTGTCCAGACCGAGAGTAAATACCTGGACGTTCTTTATAACAGATGTAGAACAGGATTGAATCATCTGGCGTTCCATGCTTCTTCTCGTGAAAGGGTAGATGAAATGCTGAATATGCTGAAGGATAGAGAAGTACCGATCTTGTATGAAGATGATTTTCCGTATGCGGGTGGCGAGGATCATTATGCCGTTTATTTTGAAGATCCCGATCGGATTAAAGTCGAATTTGTCGCACCAGCACCTATATTGAAGGAGGAATCTGAATGAAAACAATACGATGGGGAATCATCGGATGCGGAGACGTCACAGAAAAGAAGAGTGGGCCTGCGTTTCAGCTCATTGAACAGAGTTCTTTGCAAGCTGTCATGAGAAGGAACGGAGAAAAAGCGAAAGATTATGCCGAACGCCACGGGGTGCCGACGTGGTATGACCGGGCGGAAGACTTGATTCATGATGATGAAGTGGATGCCGTCTATATTGCCACGCCTCCCTCCTCCCACATGGAGTATACGAAGATGGTCGCAGAAGCCGGAAAGCCGGTGTATGTAGAAAAACCGATGGCGAACAGTGTAGAAGAATGTGAAGCGATGATTGAAGCGTGTGAGGCGAATGGCGTTCCGTTATTCGTTGCTTACTACCGTAGATCTCTGCCACGTTTTCTGAAAGTGAAAGAACTGATTGATGAAGGAGCGATTGGGGACGTACGTTTTGCAAGTATTGAACAAACGCAGAAAATCATTCAGAAAAATGAAGATGGCAGCTGGCCGTGGAGGGTTCTCCCGGAACAAAGCGGCGCAGGTTTGTTTTATGATGTCGGTTCGCACACGCTCGATCTGTTCGATTATCTACTTGGACCTATGACTGATGTGAAGGGGATAGCCGATAATTTGGCCGACTCCTATCCTGCGGAGGATACAGTGAGCGGCACATGGAAATTCGAAAGAGGCGCAGTCGGAATGGGTGTATGGAACTTCTCTTCTTACAAAAATGCGGACGATAATCGTATTGTCGGAACCAAAGGTGAAATCCGTTTCTCTTCGTTTGATGACAAACCAATCACCCTTCTGACGGAAACGGCAGAAGAATCTTTTCATATCGAGCACCCGAAGCATATCCAGTACTACCATATCCAATCCATTGTAAAGGAACTGCTGGGGCAGGGTACTTGTCCGAGTACGGGAAAGACAGCTCTTCGCACGAATCAAGTGATGGAAGAGTTCGTGAAGGAGTATTATCAGTAATGAAAAATCGTCCCCATATTAATATTGAATAAAATAATACCGCTCCTCATTCAAAAGAAGCGGGACCTTTAAAAAAGGCTCTGTTAAAGCCTGATGTTGATTTTAGAACGAAGGGTGGAGACGCCTGCGGGAGAAGCATGAACGGAAAATCACCGGAATCGAACGTAGGGAGATTCCGGAAGTTTGCGTCATGCCCGCGGCAAGCTTCCCCCCGTAGAGATAGAAATCAACTAGGAACGATAACAGAGCCTTAAAAAAATATCGCTCAATCCGTCTGTTTCACACTAAGAGCAGTAATGGTAAAGAGAATCAGTGCCATACCAACGACCTGGATAAGGGTCAATGAATCTCCCAGAAGCAAGACACCGAATAAGGAAGCTGTAATCGGCTCTACCATAGCCACCATCGAAGCGGTAGAAGGCGTTGTCCGACGAACACCGATCAAGTAGATGATGAATGACACGCCTGCACCCACCAGTCCCAGAAGAATAAACCATCCCAGGTCGCTGGAACTGAGTACATCAGTCAATTCTTTCCTGTCCGTCAAGAAGAAAAGAATGACACTGAATGCGAAAAAAGCGGATGTTAAAATCATTTGCGGTTTCCCTATCGCTGCGGCTTTTTTGAACCCGAAGATGAACAGAGCGTAGGAAAGACCGGCTGCCAATCCTGCCACGATTCCAACGAACCCGGTAGAAAGATTTTCAACATTATAGGCTCCAGTAAGCAGGACGATACCTATAAGGACCCCTATGATGCAGATCCATTTGAACCAGTTCGAGCGCTCTATCTTCAGTAGAAATGAAACCAAAAGGACGAAAACCGGGGCTGTGTACATAAGAGTCGCTGCTACAGCGATACTGGAAGCTTCGATTGCCAGGAAGTAAAAAGTGAAATTCCCTGCAACCCCGATACCCGCGAGGATCGAGAAGACATAAAGACGTGCAGAAACAATCCAATTCTCTTTTAAACTAAGCAGGAACCAGATGATGAAACATATCAGTCCTACAGCTCCGCGATAGAATGAAATAACGAGGGGGTCCCACCCCTTACTCATTAATATATCTGCGATCCCCCCGGTAATCCCCCAAAATACAGCAGCCAGTACAACCAATCCGATACCTATGAATTTCATAAGGCGCCCCCTCCTTCTTTTTAAATGTATTGTGAAAGATTCAAGGGCTAGTTTCCTTTTACACTCGGAAACTAAACGCATAACTGAAAAAAGTAAAAACTTTGTAATATTTGTAACTTCATGCAGTCTGAAAATTCACTGCAAAGCCTACTGGTATTCATTTGTTTTCACTTTTAACGAGGGCGTAGAAACACGGAAAGGAAGCTTTAGGCTGGAAAGCGATTTGGAAAAGAAAGAAGAGAAAAGACATAATTGTGGAGGTCCTTTATATCTATGAGTTCGTAAAAGCCCCTGTCAGTGCTTTCTTTCACTGCAAGGGCTTTTGATTATTCTTTGAGGCGGTCGATGGTCTGTTTCAATTTATCTGCTATATTCTCTACCGATCCATTGAATTCTTCACTTTTGAACGTCACTTTCGAGCGGCTCTCGTCCATTTCGAGAGCTTCCGAGAAGAGACCGCCAAGACCTCGGGCGCGCCGGTCCACTTCCAGCATGACATCCAGTTTATCCTGACTTATAAAGAAAATCGCTTCAAGTTCCTCCAGGTAGTCGTGGTATTCGCCCCCAGCAGAGAATTCGAATTCCTGTACGAAACCATGACGTTTCGAATACTCCATTTCCACTTCGCGAAGACGGAAACTGAGTTGATTTTCAAGCGCCTCAATAACTTTTTCTATATGGGGATGAGGTTTCAGATCTATCGGGTCGCGATCCTCTGGATCAAGAGCCATCGGGATATCTACGCCGGTTTCGAACCAGATCGGCAGGCGCTCAAAAGAAGCAGGAGTATGAAGCGGGAGTTGAATCGTAAATGGGATTTCTTTGTTTTCTCCCGCCCCGATGAATAGTTGATCACTTATTTTATATTTTTCGAGCGATACTTTTTCTTTCACTTTCCGTTCGTTCACTTCCTGGACCGCTTCTGTCATTAGGAAAATACATATAGCATCTATCGTCTGTTCCGTTTCTCCACCTTGTATGAAGACTTTCCCATGTACGTCTTCTCCTGGTACAAATGTCTCTTTCTCAAGTTGAGTATCCACGGTCGCTGCCCCGATCCCGAGACTCGCCAGAAATTTTTTGAACATATAATATCCCTCCTTTTCTGCTATTATACAAAAAAGTGATAAGATTTGGTTCAAATAATTTTAAAATATTGGCGTGTATGGCATCCAATTGCACTTTTCTTACGTATGCTGTATGAGAAACGTTGTATTCCGGTGATCTGTTTTCTATAATGGGATTACTACAAAGAAAAAGGAGAAGCGGATGAGTATTCAGGATGAAGAGCTTTACAGACGCGTATTGCATAAAGATAAAGACGCACTTGAGTCGCTATACGATAAATATGAAAAACTATTGTTTTCGTTCAGCTACAAAATGACGAACAATAGGGAGTTATCAGAAGAAGTCGTGCAGGATGTGTTCATGAAGTTATGGACACAGAAGGGAACCTATGATAGTTCGAAGGGGAAGTTCTCCAGTTGGCTGCTTACGATTGCACGAAATGCCGCGATCGATCTGATGAGAAAGAAAAAGGAGACGCCTTACGAACTTGAGGAAAGGGATGCCCTTCAGGCGAATGAACCCTCCATTGAAGAAATGTATGAATGGAAGGAAGAAGCGACAGTTGTAAGACAGGCGATGACGGTATTGAAAGAAGAACAACAAAGAGTTATTCGGCTTTTCTACTTCGACGCGAAATCTCATAGAGAGATCGCTGAAAGGCTGGAATTGCCACTCGGCACAGTAAAGGGACGAATACGAATGGCATTGAAGCATTTACAGACAGAGATGATCAGGAGAGAAGGGGGGGAAGAACGACATGAGTGAAAAGCGATGCGATATGCTGATCGATTATTTCAACGGGCAGTTGACAGACGAAGAAGAAAAGCAGTTCGAAGAGCATTTGGAGACGTGCGAGTCCTGCCAGGCAGAGCTTGACGAGTGGCGTTCTTTGACAGAAGACCTTCCTTATCTCTCCGAACCCGTAGAACCGGAGAGCGGAATGAAAGACCGCGTCCTCTCCTCGATTTTCGATGAAGAAGAGCAAGAGGAAACAGGAAATGAACAGAAGAATATCGAACGTGAGCAAAAGAAAGAGGAGCCCGTGTTGTTCCAACCGAAAAAGAAAAGGAACTGGGCCGTCTGGGGGCTTGCTGCCGCGCTAACCGCTTCTCTCATAGGGAACGCAGCGTTTCTCACTCAGACTCCTGAGACTGTCGCTCCTGAACCATCAGAGGAAGAAGTCGTGATTGATAATCTGCAGCAGGCACTGACGCTTCAGAATCCTGAAGGGGGAGAAGCGAATGGCCGTGCTTCGATGGTGGCCAATGACGGGGAAGCTCAGCTCGTCGTCCAGGCAGAACAGCTCGACGCTCTCTCAGGCGATGAGGCTTATCAGGTATGGCTGCTTGAAGAAGGAGAGCCGGTAAGAGCCGGTACGTTTGTTCCGAATGAAGAAGGGACCGGAGCGGTGACGTATCCGATGGAAGGTCTTCAGGACAGAAATTGGGAAACACTCGCCATAACCAAAGAACCTGGACCGGATAGTGAAACACCGCAGGGGGACATTGTGCTGGCTTCTGAAATATAAGAGTTTCAAAGCTGCTCTCACGTTTGAGAGCAGTTTTTCTACATAAATGGGAAGGTGGTGGAAGGATGATCATCGATATGGAGAACGTCTCTCTGAAACGGGAGGGCCGATATATTCTCAATGATATCAGCTGGCAGGTAGAGAAACAGGAGCACTGGGCACTCCTCGGTCTGAACGGTTCGGGGAAAACATTTTTGCTTAACCTGATCAATGCTTATGCGTTTCCGACAACAGGAAGGATGAGCGTCCTCGGTCTCGAGTTCGGGAAAACGTACCTGGCTGAAAAACTCCGGAGACGAATCGGGTTCGTTTCCAGCTCTGTCCAGAATCGTCTTCATAGAGGGGACAATGCCTTTGAGGTCGTATTGAGCGGTGCTTTCGCTTCCATAGGGTTGTACGACACACCGACAGATGAAATCAGGGAAAAAGCGATTGGACTATTGAAGGAGCTCGGCTGTTTCGACTATGCCAACCGTCTTTACGAGACACTGTCTTCCGGAGAAAAACAGCGCGTGCTCATTGCTCGGGCGCTTATGGCGGATCCGGAGCTTCTCATTCTGGATGAACCTACGAACGGACTTGATTTTTTAGCTAAAGAACAGCTGCTCGAGTCGGTGGAACGCATTGCCGAAAGGGAAAACGGACCGACAATCATTTACGTTACCCATCACGTCGATGAAGTTCTGCCCGTGTTTGAAAACACTCTTCTTTTGAAAGAAGGAGCGGTGTATGATTCCGGAGATACGACCCGTCTGCTTACCAGAGAGATGTTATCGTCGTTCTTCGAAGTTCCTGTCGACATCTCCTGGAATAAACGCCGACCATTTATGATGAAACAATGAATCCTTCTCTAAACAGAGGAGGATTTTTTTAATGAAAATAAAAAATTTGAACTTTTTTTGATAAATAATGATCCAGTGTAAGATCCGCGCCGTATGCTTGGTGAAATCAATTAAAAAGGAGAGGATCATCAATGAACTGGAAAAAAGGATTAGTTACCATTCCACTGGCGGCGACACTTACGATTCCGACACTAGGGTTGAACGTGTACGCGGAGGATCATGCAAAAACACCTACAGTAGACACAGAGGCAGTAGAACTACGTTCCTCGCTCGATCACTTGCTGAGTGAACACGTGTACCTGGCAGTAGAAACAATGAGAAAAGGAGCAGAAGGGGCTGCAGATTTTGAACAGTCAGCCGGAGCCCTGAGCCAGAACACAGAAGATCTATCAGCAGCGATCGGTTCTGTTTACGGTGAAGAAGCCGGAAATCAATTCAATGAAATGTGGTCGGAACACATCGGATATTTCGTTGACTATGTAGAAGCGACCGGTGCTGAGGACGAAGCGGCTAAACAGGAAGCACTCGATAACCTGGGTCAATATAAAGAAGAATTCTCCCAGTTCCTTGAAGGTGCTACAGGCGAACGTCTCGAAGCTGACGCTCTTGCAGAAGGACTGCAAATGCACGTGGACCAACTGATCGGCGCATTTGACGCATTCGTAGCAGGCGATTACGAAGCTGCTTATGAATACGAAAGAGAAGCTATGAGCCATATGTACATGGTAAGTAAAGGCCTATCCGACGCTATGGCGAATCAGTTCCCGGATAAATTCAATGATACGTCCGCTGTAACACCTGCAGCAGATCTTCGTTCTGATTTGAGCTATCTGTTGAGTGAACACGCAGGACTCGCAGTTGTTGCTATGCAGAATGGAATTGACGGAAGCGAAGACTTTGAAGCATCCGCAGAAGCGTTGAGCAACAACACGGAAGAATTGTCGAACACGATTGGATCCGTTTACGGGGAAGAAGCAGGGGATGAGTTCCAACAAATGTGGTCGGATCACATCGGTAACTTCGTTTCCTATGTGGAAGCGACAGGTGCTGAAGACGAGCAGGCTAAAGAGCAGGCACTCACTGCACTTGAAGGGTACCGCGCAGATTTCTCTTCCTTCATTGAAACAGCGACAGAAGGAAAAGTGAGCGCAGAGGTTATGTCCGAAGGCCTTCAAATGCACGTGAATCAGCTGATCGGAGCCTTTGACAGCTATGCTATGGAAGATTACGAAGCAGCGTACGGCGACATCCGTGAAGCTTATGAACACATGTTTACTCCAGGAAAAGCATTATCAGGAGCGATTTCCGCTCAGTTCCCTGATAAATTCAGTCAGGAAATGCCATCTGACATGCCTAAGACAGGACTTAGTCCTCAAGATACAGGAATGAACAGTACGATGTGGCTTGCAATCGGTGGAATGTTCGCACTGATTACAGCCCTTGTATTCCACTTCAGAAAACAACAAGAGCAATAAAACCAGACCGCCTCTTTAAAAAGGGGCGGTTTTTATATGAAATTAATTATTGGAGTCGTGGTTCGGCAAATCTTTAACTGGACAGAGCGACTATGAAAGACGCCTGGAAATCATGCGCTCAATTTTGTTTTGGGTTGATGGTTCGTTTGTAAAAAGAAGATAATCCTGCTTACTTGTTTTTATCAATATTCTCTCATTAGTGGCACTCGGGTGCCCGATCCTCAAAGCTTTCTGCTCTTCCCCACCATAAGTATCATCACTATTGATTTCCTTTATTTCATTCTTAGGAATTTCCACTTTGCTGAACATCCATGAAATAATTATACTTCCGTTTTTCTCTTTTACCTTTATCCCCATCCTGAGTCCCTCCTCTAATACTTACATTCTATTTCCAACTATATTATACGTAAGAAGATCGCATTTTGTTTCAAACTTTCATTATCCTGAAAAGGCACTGTTTGAAAGCGTTTACTTTGCATTTAAAAAGGGGATTTAATCTTAAGGGGTGATAATTATGGGTTTCTACAACTCACATACAAGTGAGATTACGACACTTCAGCTGGTCTCTCAAATTCTCGGGAAAATTAAACTCGAGTATGCTGCCCAAGAACCACAGTGGGCGCACGTTATGCTTGATATTACGACAAGAGGTTTTTCGACCGGTTTGCTTAAACACGAAAATGCCCATTTTGAAATTGAAGTGAGTCTGATGGAAAGTAGCATAATCATTAAAGGAGAAAAAGATGACATCGTTGTGAAACTGGAGAATGGGAAATCGATTAGTGAGTATTATCGAGAAATCTTCGATGCTACAACGTCTTTGGGGCTACAGTTATCCATTTATACCGTACCCCAGGAAATGGGTATGGAGACGCGATTTGAAGATGACGTTGATCACCATCACTATAATGAAGATGTCGCGAAACAGATTCTCAGGTGGTTCCAGCTTGCGTGGGATGTAGAGCACCGGTTTATCGCCCCTATCAGGCAAAGGAAAGTTGCCCCCGGTCTTTTCTGGGGGACGTTCGATGTCTCGTGTATCCTTATCTACAATGAATTCGAATCGTTTCCGGACGACAGCAAATTGATTGAAAGAGCCGCTTTTGATGAACATATGATCGAATTCGGCTTTTGGCTTGGAAGTGATGGGTTTGAAGACCCTACTTTCTTTACGCTTCCTTACCCTTTTGTAGAAGGGGTGGAATTAGAAGTGGACAATAATTTTCCGTCAGAGAGTTATTTCAGTGGCCAAATGGCGGAATACCTTTATGAAATGAAAAATGATATCGATCAAATCGACTCCGATGAAATTGTTCGTTTTTTCGAAGCTTCCTGCAGAAAGTCTTTTGAGTATTTAAAGTGGCAACATACCGATCACTGCTTTGAACCCTTGAAAATGAAAAGTAATCAAAAGGAAAGATAAGCAATTATATGGGAGGCTCTAATATGGAAAAGGCAGTATGGAAGATCGATAAAGCGCACAGTGTAGTAGGGTTTACAGTGAAGCACATGAGGATATCGAATGTTAAGGGGACGTTTGACGAATTTGAAGGCACAGCAGAAGCAGACCCAAACGATCTGACTGACGCTTCGATAGATGTGAAAATCGAGGCTGCTAGTATTAATACCAAGAAGAAAAAGCGGGACAATCATTTACGATCCGCAGATTTTTTTGATGTAGAGAACTACCCTTATGTAACATTTAAAGCTACAGATATAAAAGAGAAATCAAAAGAACGATACGATGTTACCGGAGACTTCACAATGAGAGGTGTGACAAAACCCGTGACATTCGACGTAACATTTGAAGGAGTGGCGAAGGATCCGATGACCGGGGAGGAAGCAGCCGGATTCACTGGGAGTACCGCTATCAGTCGTGAAGATTTCGGTGTAACGTGGAATGCGGCACTTGAAACAGGTGGGGTTGTGATAGGAGATGAAGTGAAAATCAATATCGAGATACAAATACGTAAGTGACACTCTTAAAACTAGGCTCTCCTGACAATAAACTCTTAGGATAAATGGTTTCCTTGGAGTTTATTGTCAGGAGAGCTTTTGTGAAAAACAAAAAATACATGTTATAATTTGGAATAAATAAAGGAGAGAGAAAAATGAATAACGAAATAAATGATTCATTAGAAGATATAAAAGGAGCATTCCTGTAAGGAAAGAATGTGAGGATAAACCGGGGAATATGACAAATGCATAAAAAAAGCCCCCTTGGTACGATAGAGAGTGTCATC
>NZ_FTOC01000009.1 GCF_900156645.1 Salimicrobium flavidum | reverse complement strand
GATGACACTCTCTATCGTACCAAGGGGGCTTTTTTTATGCATTTGTCATATTCCCCGGTTTATCCTCACATTCTTTCCTTACAGGAATGCTCCTTCTGTATTTTCGATACCCACCTATAGTATTTTTGAAACATTAGAAAGATAGCAAGTTTAATAAGTGATATGGTTGAAACTTATACCTATACGGGGTATTATATAAAGAAAGGAGGGAGTTCAATGGAAGACTTACCGGAAAATAGCGGGAAAGAACCTGTGACTCCACGTACGGATGAAGAAAAAGCGAAAGTATTGAATAGATTGAAACGTATTGAAGGCCAGGTGCGCGGCATTCAGAAAATGGTGGAAGAGGACAGGTATTGTGTAGACATCCTGGTACAGATTTCCGCAATAGACAGCGCTCTGAATAAAGTGGGACATTCTTTAATGGAACGTCATACCCATCATTGCGTGGCTGACGCTGTGAAAAAAGGGGAAGGCGAAGAAGCCATAGATGAACTGATGAAAGTGATGAAACAGTTTTCCAAGTAAGGAGGTGTGGATATGAGTGAACAGAAACACACGGATTTAGGCGTTACCGGCATGACTTGTGCCGCCTGCTCGACGAGGGTGGAGAAAGTGCTCAACAAAATGGATGGTGTCGAAGCTCAAGTGAATCTCCCGATGGAAAGAGCCAGTATCGATTACGATCCTTCGCAGGTCAAAATGGAAGATATCGAGTCACGGATCGAGAAGCTCGGATATGGGGTCGAAAAAGATACAGTGGACCTCGATATCAGCGGTATGACCTGTGCCGCCTGTTCCAATCGTATCGAAAAGGTGCTGAATAAAACCGAAGGCGTAGAGAACGCTACGGTCAACCTGGCGAATGAGACCGGAACGATTGAATATCGCACGGGAGCATTATCCGTCGAGGATATGATCGCCAGAATTAGAAAGCTCGGATATGATGCAGCTCCGCGTGCATCGGAAGAAGAGAAGCAGTCGAACAAAGAGAAGCAAATCACAAAACAGAAATATAAACTGATCGCTTCCGCTATCCTTTCAGCCCCGCTCCTTCTGACGATGTTCACGCATCTGTTCGGCGTGGAACTTCCCGGTATATTCATGAATTTCTGGTTCCAGATGGCTCTGGCCACGCCGGTGCAGTTCGTCATCGGCTGGACGTTCTACCGGGGAGCCTATAACAACTTACGGAATAAGTCGGCGAATATGGATGTGCTCGTAGCTCTCGGTACGAGTGCGGCCTACTTTTACAGTGTGGTAGAAGGGCTGAGGGCCCTTGGGAACCCCGGCATGGAACCGCATTTGTATTTCGAGACGAGTGCCGTGCTGATTACACTGATCCTCCTCGGTAAATATTTCGAAACGATTGCCAAGGGAAGAACGACACAGGCGATTTCCGGATTACTGGAGCTGCAGGCGAAAGAAGCTACTGTGCTGAGAAATGGAGAAACTGTTCAGGTGCCGGTGGATCAGGTTCAGGTGGAGGATATCGTCCTGGTGCGTCCGGGCGAGAAAATACCCGTCGATGGTGTAGTCATCGAAGGAGAAACTTCCGTCGATGAATCGATGCTTACAGGCGAAGCGTTGCCGGTCGGTAAATCTCAGGGGGAAGCATTAACCGGTTCCACGATCAATAAAAACGGGACCATCAAGATGAAAGCGACGAAGGTCGGGAACGATACAGCGCTCGCAGGCATCATCCGTGTCGTGGAACAGGCACAAGGCTCGAAAGCTCCAATACAGCGTATGGCAGACGTCATTTCCGGTTATTTCGTTCCTATCGTCGTGGCGATTGCCCTTGTCACGTTTGCGATCTGGTATATCGTCGTAGCGCCAGGCGATATGGCGCTTGCTCTCGGGGCTTCGATCGCCGTTCTCGTCATCGCCTGCCCTTGTGCTCTAGGCCTCGCCACGCCTACTTCGATCATGGTAGGAACAGGGAAAGGCGCCGAGATGGGCATATTGTATAAAGGTGGAGAACATCTCGAAGCGACTCATAAACTAGATACGATCGTTTTTGATAAGACAGGAACGATAACAAAAGGTGAACCTGAAGTTACGGATATGGAGATGGATGAGGAAGCATTGCAGTATCTGATCAGTGCCGAAGCGTATTCAGAGCATCCGTTGGCTGAAGCGATCACCGCTCACCGTAGAGATATCGAAAGAAAACCGGTGGACCATTTTGAAGCGATCCCGGGTGCAGGTATTCGTGCAACGGTAGCAGGAAGAACAGTACGTGTCGGGACGAAAAAATGGATGGAACAGGGGACCGAAAGCTTTGAGGACCAGGCAGACCGGTGGGAAGAAGAAGCCAAAACGGTCATGTTCGTGGAACTCGACGGAGAAGTGAGGGGGACCATCGCTGTAGCAGACCAGGTGAAGCCCGAAGCGAAAGACGCTTTGAAAAATCTCAGGGACAAAAATATTCATCTTGTCATGCTGACGGGTGATAATGAGAAAACAGCTCAGGCTATCGCCCGGCAGGTTGGCATCGATACCGTCATTGCAGGTGTCGTTCCTGAAGAGAAAGCGTTTCACGTGGAACAATTGCAAAAAGAAGGCCGCCATGTTGCAATGGTAGGAGACGGTATCAATGATGCACCCGCTCTAGCTTCAGCGGATATAGGAATCGCCATCGGTACGGGGACGGACGTAGCTATTGAAACGGCTGATGTAACGATCCTCGGCGGCGATTTGCATCTTCTCTCGAAAGCCGTCGATTTGAGTAATCTGACGATGCAGAATATCAGACAGAACCTGTTTTGGGCGTTGTTTTACAACTCGGCCGGTATTCCGGTCGCGGCACTCGGTCTCCTGGCACCATGGGTGGCGGGAGCGGCTATGGCCTTCAGCTCGGTCAGTGTCGTTTCCAACTCCTTAAGGCTGAGACGGAAAAAAGTTGCTTAAGCGTATAACTTTTCTTAAATATATTTTAACAAGGAGGAACAATCATGGAAAAAACATTGAATGTACAAGGTATGACTTGCGGACACTGTGAATCAGCGGTAAAAGGAGCTCTCGGAGATCTGGATGGCGTGAAAGACGTTCAGGTATCTCTAGATAGCGGAAAAGTGGACGTTACGTATGAAGAAGGAAAAGTGACGGACGAGCAGATGAAAGAAGCGGTGGAAGACCAGGGATATGACGTAAAATAATATCAGATATGTAAAGGCTGTTGAGGATTTTCTCAACAGCCTTTTTTGAATTGAACTTGATATGAATACTGCAATTTAAGTAAATATCATTAGGCTGGACACCACAAATAATACACCTGATAAGACCGCAATGAAATAGCCATAGATATACGAGCCTTCCTTTATTATATCAATTCCGAAATATATTCCAAGTAACCCCAGTAGAGACATAGGAAAACCTTCATTAATGTTAAAGAGTTTCATGTCCATCAATCCCGTTACGCCTGTAATAAATAAGTAAATTAATAGAATGGGTATAACTATATTTTTTATCTTCAGCGTATCTCCCCCTGTGGTTCATCTTAAAAATCAGCATTTTCCAAAAGTAAGAGCACAGTGATGTGGAATGGGTGGTAAAATTTACAATATGACTTAACTTATCATCATAGGTGAGAATTCTCCCTTTTTCAAGGGGGGGAAGAGGCCGAATAGCCTTTAGAAAAGAGGTAGGTACCGAAACTTTCTGGACGACCAAGAGAAATATTATGTGTTTTTGAACAGAATCGAACATTCTTTCTTTTTTCAGGGTATACATTACTACCTGATTGTTTCTGCTGATGGGAGAAGGAAGAAGAATTGTTCATTTAAGTTTTATTTCTGCAACTACCAAAACTTGTCCACTCCGGGGAGGAAATGTAGATGAAAGCTATTGTAGCTACAAAATACGGTTCCGCAGAAGTTCTTCAGCTCCAGGAAGTAGAAAAACCTTCTCCGAAGAAAGATGAAGTACTGATTAAAGTACACGCAACAATTGTAACAGCAGGGGACAGTGAACTGCGCCGGTTCAAAATGCCGCCCTTGTTTTGGCTACCCATGAGAGTTTATTTTGGGGTGAGGAAACCTAGAATTAATATACTAGGCCAAGAGTTCTCCGGGGAAATTGAATCTGTTGGTAAAGAGGTCACTGGGTTCAAAACGGGGAATCCGTTTTTTGGCTCTACTCAGATAAGGTTTGGTGCGTATGCCGAGTACGTCTGTTTGCCGAGCAAATACGCGATAACGATTAAACCGGACAACATGAGCTTTGAAGAAGCTGCCACCCTCCCCACTGGAGGTCTGAATGCCTTGCATTTTATTAGAAAAGCAAATGTCCAGCAAGGCGATAAGCTTCTTATCGTTGGAGCTGCTGGGAGCATAGGCACATTAGCAGTACAAATTGCCAAATCCATGGGAGCGGAAGTGACTTGTATTGACAGCACGGAGAAATTAGATATGCTTCGTTTCATTGGTGCAGATCATGTTATTGACTACACTGAAGAAGATTTCACCAAAAGCGGAAAGAAGTATGATGTCATTATAGACGTGGTTGGGAAGTCTCCATATGTACGAACTGTAAAAACACTGAGACAAAATGGGAGTTATATTTTAGGCGATCCAACTCTTCGAGGTAAGGTCAAAGGGCTATGGACTTCGAGGAGATCAGACAAGAAAATTTTATTTGAGCTGGCAGGCTACAAAAAAGAAGATTTAGTTCATCTCAAAGAACTTCATTAAACCGGAAAGATTAAACTGGTCATAGACAAAAGCTTTCCATTGAAACAAATGTCAGAAGCCCACAGGTATGTGGACCAAGGTCATAAAAAAGGTAATGTTGTAATCACAATGGAGGAATACTTATAAAAGCCATGAGTTTCGTTGAAAATGGATTGCCGGGTATTCTGCAATTTAAAGAATTAGAAAAATCCATCCTTAAGGACGATGAAGTTTATCTATCGTTTGAAGGTTATAAGCGATCTGTTTACATTTTATTAATTATGCTTAAATATATTGAAGGTAAGAAATATCTATTTGCAAATATAAGTATATGCTTATATAATGATCAGAGAGGTGAGACCATGGAAAAAACAAGATTAGCAATTGAAGAAGCAGTCCCGGCCCTGAAACTTCTCGGAGATAAAACGCGTCTGACGATTACCGGAATGCTCAAAAACGGAGAGTGCTGTGTATGTGAGTTCACGGAAGTGCTCGAAATGAGTCAGCCTTCGGTGAGTCAGCATCTGCGCAAACTCAGAGATGCGAAAATTGTGAAAGAGGAACGACGCGGGCAATGGGTGTTCTATTCACTGAACGAAGATTACGAAGCATATAATCTGGTACTTGACGTAATCGAAAACGTTTCCGATCAGTCAGAAAAAATTGCTGAATTAGAGAGACAGGGAAAAAGAATCCAGTGTTAATGCAGGAAGGATGACAATGTTTTGGCAATACTAGCAATATCCATATTTTTAGCGACGTTGATTCTCGTCATCTGGCAGCCGAAGAATCTCGGAATCGGTTGGTCGGCCTGTGTCGGAGCGATAGTGGCTCTTATGGTCGGAGTCGTGGACTTCGGTGATGTGCAGGATGTGACGGGGATCGTTTGGAATGCAACGCTCGCATTCGTAGCAGTTATACTTATTTCTTTGATTTTGGATGAAATCGGCTTTTTCGAATGGGCCGCTTTACATATGGCCCGTATCGCCAAAGGAAACGGCACATTAATGTTTGTGTACGTGACGTTACTCGGAGCAGTCGTTGCGGCTTTGTTCGCCAATGACGGGGCGGCTCTGATTCTGACACCGATTGTACTTGCAATGGTGAGGAATCTGAACTTCAAGGAAGCGATGATTCTACCGTTCATTATGGCAAGTGGATTTATCGCTGATACGACTTCGCTGCCGTTCATCGTCAGTAACCTGGTAAATATCGTATCCGCCGACTTTTTCGGAATCGGCTTTATCGAATACGCGAGCCGGATGATTGTACCGAACCTGTTTGCGCTGGTTGCGAGTATCATCGTTCTATACTTATATTTCCGTAAAGATATGCCGGAGCACTATGATCTCAGTCAGCTCAAAGCTCCGAAAGATGCGATACAGGACCACAGGATGTTCCGTTTGTCGTGGGGCGTGCTCGCTCTTCTTTTGATCGGCTACTTCATCAGTGAACCGCTCGGCATTCCGGTTTCCATTATAGCAGGGGTTATTGCTATCTTTTTCATTCTGATGGCAAGAAGAAGCAGTGCCGTCGAGACGATGAACGTGGTCAAAGGCGCCCCGTGGGCGATCGTGTTCTTCTCACTCGGAATGTATATCGTTGTGTACGGTCTACGTAACGCAGGATTGACGGACGTACTTGCCGGAGTCATTCAGGCAGCGGCAGATCAGGGTATGTTCTCCGCTACGGTATCGATGGGCTTCATTGCGGCGATTCTTTCATCGGTGATGAATAACATGCCGACCGTTATGATTGATGCCCTTGCTATCGCGGAGACGAATACTTCGGGAGCGGTTCGGGAAGCTCTCATTTATGCGAACGTCATAGGGTCCGACCTCGGTCCTAAAATCACACCGATTGGCTCTTTGGCTACCTTGCTGTGGCTTCACGTCCTTTCTATGAAAGGGTTCCGTATTTCCTGGGGGTATTATTTCAAAGTGGGGATCATCCTCACGATTCCTACGCTTTTCATTACGCTCGTCGGTCTCTACCTCTGGCTTGCGATTATACTTTAAATAAGGAGAATGATGAATGATGACAAAACCGGTTATTTATTTTCTATGTACAGGGAACTCCTGCCGCAGTCAGATGGCGGAAGGGTTCGGGAAGAAGTACCTTGGTGACAAATACGAAGTGAAATCGGCGGGTATCGAAGCACACGGGCTGAACCCGAAAGCTGTTACAGCTATGGATGAAACAGGTGTAGACATCAGTAAGCAGGAGTCCGAAATGATCGATAACGACATTCTGAACGATGCCGCCTTTGCGATCACGCTTTGCGGGGACGCCAATGATAAGTGTCCGATGACTCCTCCTCACGTGACCCGGTACCATTGGGGATTCGATGACCCTGCGAAAGCAGAAGGTACGGAGGAAGAGAAATGGGAAGTATTCCGTCGGGTACGTGATGAAATCGAAGATCGGATAAAAAAATTCGCCGCCGACGAAGCATAAAGAAAAGCGGAAGCGTCCGGTCAGAAATGAGGGCATAAGCAGACCGGTCATGTGAAAGACGGTCTTTCCTTTCACTGATCCGAGCTGCTTGTGACATAAATTTCTGGGCGCTGCAGCTGGATAAAGAAAAGCGGAAGCGTCCGGCTAGAAGCGCAGGCTTCTGCTCAGGTCCGCTTAGTCAGATATGTTTCGCATAAGCAACCTTATGTTTGTGGTTATGAATTAAAAATAACAGAGGCATCGGGACTGAATACTATCATTCGGTCCTGGTGCCTCTGTTTAGTTCTGTATAAATCCGTTTCTGCGTCATTCTTTTTCAAAAGGTGGGTGTTGCATGAATTTCTTATAAAAATTCATGGTCGAAGCATATACATAGAAACTTCTTAGGAGGTTTTTCTCCACGCTAAAGTTAAACATGGGGGTTTCGGTTTTATTCTCAGCAAACTTCCTCTTTATTGTCTTTTAAAGCTCGCTGTCTACGGTATACTTTAACAAAAGCTTCCTAGGAACAACCGTATAAAGCTTTTCATTTTCCGCTTTCACAGGTGTTAGATCCTGTTTCTGCAAGTGTTCTTCTACGTAATATTCAACAGGGTTGTGTCCTTCAACTGTCATATAATAGTTGCTTCGACCCAACCGGGGGTTCAGTTCAAAAAACTTATATTTTCCATCTCTTGAATCATATTTAATATCAAAGTTCGCAACTCCGGTAAAACCGGTGTATTCCACGATTTTCTTAGCTTGTTCTACTACTTCATCATTACTGAACGTTCTGATAGCAAGGGGATTCCCTCTGCCGCCGGGGGTGTGGTCTTCTAATAGTACTTGGCCATATGAAGCCAATTTCGTTTCGCCATCCTGCCCCACATATAAAGTCAATATCCTCATTGCTGAATCATCGCCCGGTACATATTCCTGAAGGATAACACTTTTATGGAGACCGGCTTTTTTGAGTATGGCGACCACGTCCTCAAGTTCTTCCCGATTTTCGCATATATAGACTTTCTTCTTTCCTTCAAAGTCTGTAGACTCATACAATGCTCTGTCGGTGGGCTTGACAACCACCGGAAAGGCAAAATCTAAATCATCATCCAGGGTGGCATGGTCATCCAAATAAGTATATTTCGGATAAGGTACGCCCACTTCCTCGCATATATCGTAAAAACTTGTTTTACTGATTATCTTCTGAATCGTTTGATTATCTACGTACGGAATGATCCAGTCATTGTCCAGTTTACCGTGCAAAGTAACAATGGCTTCAATATGCCAGTCGTTGCTTCCAATAAGTATTTTAGGCTGATTCGGGTACATATCGCCGATTTCTTTTAGTTTAGTCAGCAGAATGCCCTCGTCGCCCATGGATTTCTCTGTCATAGGATTTATGATGGATGATTTGTCTATTGGTCCTGCTATTTGTGTGGATAAACTGATGGACTTTGCATTATAGGCTTCGTAGAACGAGCGGGCAATACTATACGTGCCGATGTTCGCTCCGAGGATTACGGGGATAAATTGCTGTTGCTTGAGCATACTAGAATCCTTTTTATTATTTTGGCTCTGTTAAAGCGTGTTGTTGATTTTAGGAACGAAGGGAGGGGACGCCTGCGGAAATGGCATGAACGGGAAATCACCGGAATCGAACGTAGAGAGATTCCGGAAGTTTACGTCATGCCCGCGACAAGCTTCCCCCCGTAGAACGAAAATCAATTAGGAATGATAATAGAGCCATTATTTTTATGGATAAAGAATTCGAACTGAAACGATAGTCAGACCTTACTGTAACATCGCTTTCGTTTTCATTCTAAACAAAATCACCCATTTTTGGAACCACCCTGTTAGGAATTACGGACTAAGTAGGGGAAGATCGGGCGAGTATCGTATACGGTGATGGTGATGTTTACCCTGGCCTTATTAATCTCTGAGTAGCGGCAGAGTGCAGCAACGGAACGATCCGCCTGATTTGATAATTTCCGAGAAGTCATGTTCTAAAACATGGAACCCTTGTTCGCGCAAATCTGTGTTCAACCTTTCCTGGATGGTGAGACTCACGACTGTATTATTGCCGAGGGAGAGTACATTGGGTCCCATGTGGAACCGTTCTTCCTCTGATACTGAAATAATAGTGCGGAATCGGTCTTTTATTTTCCGGAGACCTTCGTCTGAAAAAGCGGGAGGATAAATGATAGCTGTCTCTTTATCAAGGATAGAAAAGACACAATCCAGATGGAGAATGTCCTCTGTGATAGGTATCGGTTCCACGGAATAGTCCGGGAATCTCTTCTTTAGGTCTTCCGCAGCTTGAGAGCTTGTACGTCGTCCCTGTCCGAGCCAGATCGTATCCTCATCGAGGAGCACATCTCCTCCCTCTATAGAACCTGACGGTGGCGATTCATAGGGAATGGAGTGGGAGGAGAACCATTCTTTTACGATATCCGTTTCTTCCTGGCGGACGTGCTCGCCCATGGAGGCGAGGATGAGCCGTCTGCCGATGGCGAACGCGATGTCTCTCGTAAATACCTGTTCAGGAAGTTGAGAAGCGGCCGGGACTTCCAGTACCTCCACACCATTTTCTTCGAGTAACTGGATGAATTGTTTATGTTCCTGTTCGGCGCGTTCTTTATCGATATTCGATTCTTTGTAATACTTCTGTGTTTCATTGATCGGTTCCGTTATTTCCATGTACGAAGGAGGGGTGACGACCACTTTTTTTAAAGTGCCATATTCATTCGAGCAATGTATATTGTGGTTGGGCGCAGTTTCTTCCATATTCTTCTCCTCCTGAGGTAAGGTACTCTTATCTTCCCTCTTCCTTGAAAAGTGAAACGTTAAGCCTTCTCAGAAGCGAAAGGTCTGGTCAGGGAGAAGAAGGTGATGAGCCCAAGGGAAGAAGTGCTGAATAGTATAGCGCCCATCGGCACGGCTGTCGATTCATCCAGTCCTGCAAGCGGAGAGACCATTGCGCCGAAAAGAAGTGGAAGCATGCCGAGAACGGCACTTGCACTTCCGGCTCTGTGCCCCTGCTGGTCCATCGCCAGGGTGAACGTGCTGGTCAGCACCATTCCCATACACGTCATGTAAATGAAGATGGAAATGACGAGGGTCGGAAGCGGTCCTTCTATGATGGTCATCACGAGCAGAAAGGCGGTGGTTGCTACAGCTGTCGTTACAGCTGTCCGTAACAGCTTCCGTTCATGAATGATTCCACCGAGACGCCCGATCAGAAAGCTCCCGGTGATGATCGCCAAGCCGTTGATCCCGAAAAGGATACTGAACACCTGCGGAGACACTCCGTAAATACCCTGGTAGACGAACGGCGTCCCCGATACATACGCGAAACTACCCCCGTGGACAAAACCTATCGTAAGCGCGTATCCGATGAAGGAACGGTCGACGAGAAGCTGACCGATCGTTTTCAACGAAGCACCAATCGAGCTCGGTATTCTTTTCTCTTCCGGCAACGTCTCCGGAAGTTTCCAGGAGACTGTCAGCACGATGATCAGGCCGAGGAAAGCGAGAAAATAAAAAATCGTGTGCCACGTGGAAAAAGGAAACCAGAGAATCGCTCCTCCCGCCATCGGTGCCATCATCGGTGCTGTGGCGTTGATGACCATAAGGAGGGCGAAGAATTTCGTCAGCTCCCTGCCATCGAACACGTCACGTACAACGGCTCTCGAAAGAACGACTCCCGCTGAGGCAGTGAATCCCTGCAGGAACCTGGCAGCAATCAGGATATAGATGTTCGGAGCCAAAGCACAAAGAAACGAAGCCCCTGCGAATAAAAATAAGAATATGGTGAGCGGTTTCTTTCTGCCCTTTGCGTCACTGATCGGTCCGACGACGATCTGACCGACGGCAAGCCCCACCAGACAGGCGGTGAGACTGAGCTGCACCATAGAAGCTGTCGTTTCAAGGTCACTCGCAATTCCCGGGAAGCTCGGGAGGTACATGTCTATATTCAGAGGCCCCATAATGCCGAGCATACCGAGCAGGAGGGCCAGTCCGAAGCGTTCTTTTCCCGTAGGATTATGTAACATATCATCATACACCTTTCTTGACTGTCTGTTTATTTATTTTATACGTCTGCTTCAGAAATTGCTAACTGTTTATGTTTGAAAAGAATGTTTTCCTACCAAGGAGGGTATGGTGGTAGTAAGGATATTTAAGGAGGGAGTCGTATATGACATATAAATCAGTAATTCTTGGAACCGGGCCTGCTGGACTTACAGCAGCCGTATATCTGGCCCGCGCAAATATGGAGCCGCTGGTCATCGAAGGACCCGAACCGGGGGGTCAGCTGACACTTACGACGGAAGTGGAGAACTATCCCGGTTTTTCCGATGGGATCATGGGGCCTCAGTTGATGGAGGACATGAAGAAACAGGCAGAGCGTTTCGGTGCTGTCATTAAACGGGGCTGGGTCGAAGATGTAGATACGTCAGATCGTCCCTTCAAACTGAAAATCAACGGCATGGATGATATTGAAACGAGCACCCTCATCATTTCTACCGGCGCGTCTGCGAAAATGCTCGGTATTCCAGGCGAGAAAGAGAATATCGGGAAAGGTGTAAGTACCTGTGCTACATGTGACGGCTTTTTCTTCCGTGATAAAAAGCTCGTCGTTGTCGGAGGCGGAGATTCCGCGATGGAAGAAGCGAACTTTTTGACGAAATTCGCTAGTGAAGTACAAATCGTTCATCGCAGGAATGAGCTCAGAGCCTCCAAGATCATGCAGGACCGGGCCAAAGCGAATGAAAAAATCACCTGGGCGCTCAATAAAACGCCGCTCGAGATGCAATCTGATGGTATGAAAATCAGTGGGTTGAAAGTGAAGGATAACGATACCGGAGAAGAAGAAGTCCTCGAAACAGACGGTGTTTTCGTAGCGATCGGGCACAATCCGAATACAGAATTTGTGAAAGGGAAGCTCGATATGGACGACAAAGGATATATTCTTGTCGACCCCGGTACGACGAATACCAACGTGGAAGGGATTTTCGCTTGCGGCGATGTGCAGGATGCCAAGTACCGTCAGGCGGTTACGGCTGCAGGTACCGGCTGTATGGCGGCAATGGATGCCGAACGGTACCTCGAAGGCGAAGCGGTCATCGACTGGAGTCAAACGCTTTCCTGAGTAGAAAATAGTAAGAAGTGATTTGGTCCGAATGCGAACCTTCTGCAGAACAAGAACTGGCTGCCCCCTTACCGGACGGAGCGATTCCGGAACGGGGGGCGTTCTCTGCTGGAAGGTGAGGCGTCCGGGCCAATTTTTTCATTGATCGATCGTGTATCGGTTCCGTAGTGAATCTCCTTTTCTTTAATTTAGTGCTGGTATCACGTATAATTAATTGTGAAATGATTCACGTTGAGTGGGGTGACGGAATGAAGGAATGGAATCTGATATTGAAACAGGAGTGGAAAAAAGTGACGGTGATGGCCGTCGCTGCTTTGGTGCTTGCTGCAAGTATCATTATGCAGGGGTATCTTTTCGTGTCGATCGTGGATGATGTCTTCATCAACGGGGCGGGACTATCCGCTGTGATGGCTCCTCTTTTTTATCTGCTCGCTGTATTATGGCTGAGAACAGGGGTGAGTACGGTAATCTCCCGTGCCGGGGTGCGTCTGGCTTCGCGGGCAAAACGTGAGATGAGGTACAGACTCCTTCACAAAATAGCTTCAGGTTCCACCAGAGATGCGGCTCAGACAGAAGCGGGGAGACGTGTCAGCATATTCATGGATTCAATTGAAGAAACGGACAGTTATTTCAGTGGATATGTGCCACAGGTCATCCAATCGCTGATTGTACCGTTCTTTCTGTTTGTGACTATCGCCCTCACTCATCTGAATTCCGCTCTTATCATTCTGGCTACTTCCCCGTTCATCCCCCTTTTTTATATCATCATCGGCTTGAAAACGAAGGAGAAATCAGAGGAGAAAGTGGGAGAGCTGAATGCGTTATCCGGAAAATTTTTGGATATCCTTCAGGGTCTTACGACACTTAAATTGTTTCTCAAAGCGAATGACCAGAAAGAAACGATACGCTCCAGCAGTCTCCGGTTCCGGGAGGCGACGATGGAAGTGTTGAAGACGGCTTTCGTATCTTCGCTTATGCTTGAACTCATTTCAATGTTGAGCATCGGACTGATTGCTCTGGAGATCGCGCTACAGCTGATCATTTTTGAAAATATGAACTTCTTTACAGCCTTTTTCATACTGATACTGGCTCCGGAGTTCTACAACTTCCTGAAACAACTCGGCTTTGCCTTCCATACCGGACGTACAAGTATGGGAGCGGCTGCGAAAGTATATGAAGAGATCAATAAACCTGAGGATGAAGTGATGTGGGGGGAAGAGAAGCTTGTTCTTTCCCGCCCTCCCCATATAATCCTCCGTCAGGCAACGTACAGCTATGAGGAAGATGGTTTTGAACTTGGGCCTGTAACCGTCGATCTCTCTCCTGGCAAGAGCCTGGCGATTGCGGGACGGACCGGATCGGGGAAATCCACGCTTCTTCATATTCTCAGTGGGTTATTACCTATTTCCCGGGAAATGATTGAAGTGGAAGGACGCTCTCTCTATTCCTATCAGGAAAAAGAGTGGATGAACCATATCAGCTATATTTCCCAGCATCCTTACATCTTTTCTGGGACGTTGAGGGAAAACGTAGTAATCGGGGCTCATGGTGATCCTTCAGAAAAAGAAGTCAGTGAAGCGATCCAAAAAGCCGGACTGCATGAGCTGGTGCAGAAACTTGATAGTGGGATGGAAACCTCTGTAGGAGAGGGAGGTCGCGGGCTTTCTGGAGGAGAGAAGCAGCGTCTGGCTCTTGCGCGTGCCTTTTTGAAAAACCCTTATGTCATTCTCCTCGATGAACCGACGACGGGTCTGGATTTGGAAACGGAACGTATTCTCGGAGAATCCCTTGAGGAGCTTTCGGAACAAGCGACGATGATTACGGTGGCGCATCGGCTGCATACAATCAGAGAAGCGGATGAAATTCTTTTTCTTGAAAATGGACGAGTGGCGGGCCAGGGGTCGCATGAAGAGCTCCTCCGGGATGTGGATGAATATCGGCGGATGACGACGGTGAGTCAGGGAGGTGAAGCGCAATGAACGAGTTGAAAATCGTACTGGGTCTCGTAGCGAGAGAAAAGAGGGACATCTGGCTCTCCATCGTGTTCGGGGTTATTGCAGGACTGACGACTGTAGGGTTGTTTGGTGCCAGTGGGTACCTGATTTCAAAAGCCGCGCTTACGCCGCCTCTCTATACATTGATTATCGTCATTGCGATGGTGAAGCTGTTCGGTTTCATGAGGGCGCTTGGCCGGTATGCGGAGCGATTATTTTCCCACCGCGCCACGTTCACGATTCTCAGCCATATCCGTCTCCGCTTCTTTGAGCTGCTCGAGCCGGGAGTGCCGAAGATTTTTCAGAAATACAGAAGCGGTGATCTCCTTTCCCGGGTGATCGGAGATGTGGAGAGTCTTCAGAACTTCTTTCTAAGAGTTTACTATCCGCCGATTGTACTGGGAATCGTTTTCCTTAGTACGATCGTCTTCACCACCTTCTTCTCGTGGGTACTGGCACTGCTGTTCTTTGTCGGCCTCGTTATGGTCGGAGGGGTTATCCCTTTCTTGACGGCCCTTAGACAGCGAAGAAGTCAGCAGTCTGTACGGGAGGGACGTGGTTTACTTTCGGTGAAGCTGACAGAATGGATGTACGGGTTCCGTGACTTGAAAATTTATCAGAAGCAGGAAGAGAAAGAAAAGGACGTTAAAAATTCGATGGAAGCATATGAAGAAACGCATGAACACCAGCAACTGCAGATGGTCCAGGGACAGTCATTGAATCTTCTCGTCTCCCTGACAGCGACCTGGGTAGTAGTCGGGGTTTCTGTCTGGTTGATCGAGGCAGGGGAATTGGATGGAATCTTTCTCGCCATGTTCATCATGATTTCTTTGATGGTGTTTGAAGACGCTGGACCGATGGCCAGTGTGCCTGTATATTTTGAAGATAACCGGCACGCTGCAAAGCGGTTATTTTCCCTTCCGGTGGCACAAACGGCAGAAAAGAGACCTGTACAGCTGGATACAGAAGAACCGCTGGCTTTTTCCCTCGATGGCGTATTTTATTCGTTTCCGGAAAGCCCGGCGCCCGTCCTTCAGAACATTACGCTCAACTTTCCTCCGGGGTCGAAAACAGCTATCGTCGGGCCCAGCGGTTCCGGGAAATCGACTATCCAACAGCTCCTCCTCTCCATGGCTGAGGTGGACGCAGGCGATATAACCGTCCACGGTGAAAATATGGCGGAAGTGGACGAGGAAAGTTTATGGAAAAGGGTGAACATCATACTGCAGGAGAACCATTTCTTCCATGGAACGATCGGAGATAATCTTGCCATTGCAAAAGAAGATGCTGATGATCAGGAAATGGGAGAAGTGCTTGCCCGCGTGCAACTCGCTCACTTATCGCCGGAAGATGCGGTAGAGGAGCGTGGCATGAACTTATCCGGCGGGGAGAAGCAGCGGCTTGCCCTGGCTAGAATCTATTTGAAAAAAGCACGCACATGGATTCTCGATGAGCCTTTCTCATCGGTGGACGCTTTGACGGAGAAGGAGCTCATGGATAATTTCCGGGAAGAGACACGAGACGACACTGTTATTCTTATCAGCCATAATCTGCAGGGGCTGGAAAAAATGGATGAAATCATCGTTATGAACCAGGGAGAAGTGGTGGAAACAGGAAGTTATGAAGAGCTTATAAGTCGTGATGGATATTTTCATCGAATGAAACAGCTCGAAAATACGTTGATCGGATAAAAAAGAAAAAACGCCTATCCTTAAAAGAAAAACCTTGGGATAGGCGTTTTATTATGGGTTACAGATAAGTCGTGAAGGCCGGTTCGGTGCCGAGGGTTTCGGTCACTTCATTGTTTCCGTTCAGGATAGCCACTTTCGGAGAGTGGTTTCTCGCTTCTTCGTCACTCATTGAAGCATAGGAGACGATGATGATGACATCGCCTTCTTGCACAAGACGGGCGGCCGCTCCGTTCAAGCAGACTTCTTTCTTACCTCGTTCACCGGGGATGATATACGTTTCGAGACGTTCTCCGTTGTTGTTATTGACGATCTGTACCTTTTCATTCGGAAGCATACCGGCCGTTTCGTAAATATCGGGATCGAGCGTGATGCTCCCGACGTAGTTGAGATTGGCGCCGGTAACGCGGGCGCGGTGTATTTTTCCATTCATCATTGTTCGGTTCATGTGGTTTCTCCTTTCTGTCGTTCAGGCAGTTCAATAATGATATTGTCGATCAGCCGGGCCTTTTCGAAGTATACGGCTACAGCGCAGATCCATTTCTTATCTTCCGGGGTAGCGGGTTTGAGATAAGGATAGGATAACACTTCGCGGTAATCGATGATGCCGGAAGTGTTTTCATTCAGTATACTTTCCATTTCTTTTTTTATTGTTTCGGGCTCCCAGTGCCCTTCTTTGACCATAGTTGCTGCGTGTTGCAGGCTCTCCTTTAGAAAGGGGGCTTCCTGTCGTTCTTCCGGTGTAAGATTTACATTCCTCGAGCTTTTGGCGAGTCCGTCTTTTTCCCTTACAGTCGGGCAGGGAACGATACGTACAGGGATGTTGAAGTCCGAGACGACGCCTTCGAGTACAGCGATTTGTTGGGCGTCTTTCTGGCCGAGGTACATGTACTCAGGCTGGATGATCTGAAGAAGCTTCAGTACGACGGTGGCTACTCCGTCGAAATGACCGGGGCGGGCCGGTCCGCACAGGACGTCCGTCCGGTCGATGACCTGGAGGGAGGTGGTTCTTTTTTCGGGATACATTTCTTCTACGGATGGATGGAAGATGACATCCGCCCCGTATTCACGGGCGATACGCTTATCACGCTCGAGGTCGCGGGGGTAGTTATCAAAATCCTCATCCGGACCGAACTGCAGAGGGTTCACAAAAATGCTGATAACGGTAAGGTCGTTCTCTTGTGTCGAACGTTCCACCATAGACATATGTCCTTCGTGCAGGTACCCCATGGTAGGAACGAAGCCGATGGAGCTGTTCCAATTTTCTTTTCGGTATGCGCGCATGGTTTCAATCGTTGTAATGACGTTCATTTTTGCCTCCATATAAGTGAGTGAGTGTGTCTTCATCCATCGTGAAAGTATGCTGATCCTCCGGAAAGCGGGAATCTTTCACTTCCGATACGTACTGATGGAGAGCCTCTTCAATCGTATCCTGGACATTTGCATATTGTTTTACGAATTTAGGTAGATGTTCGCTGCCATAACCGATGACATCGTGATAAACGAGGACCTGGCCATCGGCTTTTGCCCCGGCTCCGATTCCGATGACGGGGATGGAGAGGGTTTCGACGATGAGCCCGGTCAGCTGCTTCGGTACACATTCAAGGACGAGAGCGAACGCCCCCGCTTTTTCTGCTGCTTTGGCATCCTGGAGCAGTTGCTCGGCTTCTTCGGCTTTTTTCCCCTGTACTTTATATCCTCCGAGCACACCGACGGACTGAGGGGTCAGCCCCAGATGCGCCATCACCGGAACCCCGGCGGAGGTGAGCCGGGAAATCATTGAAAGGACACTGCCTGCTCCTTCGAGCTTCACAGCCTGAGCTCCTGCTTCCTGCAGAAGTCTGGAAGCATTTCGCAAAGTGGTCTCTTCGGAAATATGGTATGTCATGAAAGGGAGGTCGGTGACGGTGAAGGTGTCTTTGGCCCCGCGCCGGACGGCCTTAGTATGGAGGACCATATCATCAATGGTGACAGGAACCGTGGAGTCATACCCGAGAACGGTCATACCTAGAGAATCTCCGACGAGAATCATATCCATCCCCGACTTTTCGGTGAGTTTTGCGGAAGGGTAGTCGTACGCGGTCATCATAGCGATAGCTTCGTTCTTATCTTTCATTTTTTGAAAATCTTTCGTCGTTTTCATCTTGCTGCCTCCTTCGAACAATCGCACTCAAAATAGATTATAACAAATATTTCTGAAAAGGCTATCATTTGAGTCAATTTCATAAATCCTAGCCCTTGTCCCCCAACGGGTTCAAGACATAAAAAAGGAAGTACCTCCCCAAGTCTTGTATAATGGTGGTTCACCACAACTACCAAAAAGACTGGAGGGACTCCCTATGTCCATTATAAGGCAAGAGAGCTTATTTGACATCACCGATTTATATGACATGCAACCTACCCACCGGTATGAGGCTATCTTATCCTCCCTGAATCTGGACCCCGTCATGGCTGTCGTGGTTAAGAAATCCCGTCGTGGTGCACCTGCGGAGCTGAACTACGAAGCGATGGTCCAGTCGCTGATCATCCGTGTGGTGGAAAGGATCCCCGATATCAAACGGCTGGTCCGGCGCCTGAACGAGGATCCGTTTTTCCGGTTCGACTGTGGATTTCTTCTCTCGGATCGTGTCCCCTCGGAAGCTTCTTACACCCGTATCCAGGAAAAGATCCAGGAAGCTGATGTCCTCCGGGACGTCGGTCAGGACATCGTCCATCAGGCGATGAAGGAAGGCTATATCCAGGACGATACGGTGGCCATTGATGCGATCAAGAATTCTGGAGGTCTGAACGTTTTTTGAGAAAGCAATTATGAAATTGATTCATTTAAAAAGAGGGTTGATAAATGCAGGAATCCAGAAAGAAAGCCCTTACATCATCATCCATTTTTTAGTAATATAGAAACAGGAGGGATGAGAATGAGCGAACGACCGAAAGATTTAGGTTTCCATACATATCTGATCGACGGATATGATATGGGTTTCGAAGGAAGAACAGGGACATATGTTCTCGACAACAAGCAAGTGACGCTGATCGAAACGGGACCCAGTCCTTCGGTTAAAAGAATTAAAGAAGGACTGGAGACTTTGAACATATCTCTTCAGGATGTGAAGTATATTATAGTGACTCATGTTCACCTAGATCATGCCGGAGGTGCTGGTCTATTTCTGGAATCGTGTCCGAACGCGGAAGTAATCGTTCATCCGAAAGGGAAGCGTCATCTGGCGGACCCGTCCCGGCTCGTTAAAGGTGCCAGAGCCGTTTACGGTGAAGAATTCGATCGATTGTTCGAGCCTGTCGTCCCTATACCGGAAGAGAAGATCATCGAAAAGGGAGAAGGGGATGTATTGACGATTGATGAGCACAGGGAACTCGAATTTCTGGATACTCCCGGTCATGCCAATCATCATATCGGTATATACGACCCTGTCAGCAACGGTATCTTCACAGGAGATACGGCCGGTATCAGATACCACCACGTGGAAGGGGTGACGTTTTACCTTCCGTCGACTTCTCCGAATCAATTCAACCCTGAAGCCATGCTTGCACAGATTCAGCGCTTTCGCCACCGGGAGCCATCCCGTCTCTATTTTGGTCACTACGGGATGACGGAGGAACCGGAACTGGCGATGAAGGAAGTGCGAGAATGGATTCCGGAATTCCTTGATATCGCCAGAGAGGAAACATCGCTTGAAGTAATTGAAAAAAATCTTAGAAAACAAGTGGAAGCTCACCTGAACGCCAGAGGTGTGCCGCAAGATCATGACGTGTACAAAATAATTGATTTAGATATGAAAGTTTGTGCTATGGGGCTCTATGACTACGTTCAGAAAGAAAATTAGAAGAAGCTTCCTCTTTGTCCAAAAGAGGAAGCTTTAATTATTTCACCGGAATGTACGATAATAGAAGGAGAAGTGTGTGGAGAACGTGTCCGGCACCGCAGGAGGGACTTTATGATGAGAGATGACTCGACGTCGGCGCACCTGTTTCAACTCATGAGCAAGCTTCATGATATCGTTTATTTGATGAAGATGGAAAAAGAAGGTTTTTCTTATGTACAAGTGACAGAAGAAGCGAGAAAAGCCGCTTCGCTACCGGCGGATGTAGCCGGAAAAACTTTCGAAGACGTCTATCCGGAACGGGAAGCCGCTCACTTGACGCGTCAATATGAGAAGGCTGTCTTTGCAGAAGATGTGACGTTTTTCTCGGATCGCATGAACGTCCTGTACAACGCTGATCGTTACGCTTCAACGATTCTTCTTCCTGTCCATGAAAGGGAAGGCGACAGCTATGTCCTTGGAATCACCAGCGATCTGAAAAGCGGCGTGGCAGCAGAATTATTGGAAACGATCGGTATGTACGATTATCTGACAGGGCTGCCGAACCTGTTGAAAATCAAGCAGGATGCCGGCAGAATGCTGGTGGAAGAAGGCCATTTGAAAGTCAGGACGGTCTATTTTGATATAGATAGCTTCAAGCTGGTGAACGCAACGATCGGGATTGAAAAATCCAATGATATTCTGAAAGAGATAGTCGAAAAAGTGAGTAAAGTCATATCCCAGGATTCTATCCTCGGGAGAATGGACGGAGATGAGTTTGTTCTCATCGGAATGATGAGTACTTCGGAGGCCGTGTTGGTGAGTGAAACGATTCTCGACGTTATATCCGGCATTTCCTACGAGGTGGAAGGAGAAGATATTTATTTGAGTTCCTGTGCGGGCATCAGCGGAGAAGCATCTGAAGTGGATGATATGATCTCCCAGGCTTCAATAGCGATGAGACAGGCAAAGCGGGATGGGAAAAATAATGTTTCCATATTCAAAGAAACCAATTATATTAGTGAGCAGCTGAACGAGAGCGTCCTCGAAAAGGAATTGGAACATGCGCTTGAAAACGGCGAGTTTGATGTTTTTTATCAGCCGAAGTTGAATGTAATCAAGGAAGAAGTCAGCTATGAGGCGCTTGCACGCTGGTTCAGTTCCAAGCTTGGCACAGTCTCCCCGGGGGTCTTTATTCCACTGGCTGAGAAGTCCCGTCTTATTGAAAAGATTACAAAAAGAGTCTTTGAGAAAGTCTGTCAGGATATATTGCATTACAAAGAAGAATTCAGAAATAGAAGAGTAGCTGTAAATCTTTCGGCCAACATGTTCCATAAGACGATGCTGGAGGACACTCTTCTTTCTGTTATTGAGGGGTACGGCATTCACCCTGAAGCTTTTGAACTGGAAATTACGGAAAGTGCCATCATGGAGGACCCGGACCAGGCCAGAGATATCATCGATCACTTGCGAGCACTTGGATTCCGCGTCGTCATTGATGATTTCGGAGCCAGTTACTCTTCGCTCAATTACCTGAAGCAGTTTTCTATAGATGGAATCAAAATCGATCAATCTTTCATAAGAGAGCTCAAGACGGACATACGGGACAAAGATTACGAAATTGTGAAGATGATCATTACGCTCGCGAGGAAACTGCATTTATCAGTTACTGCTGAAGGAGTGGAAAAAGCAGGGCATTATGATGTGATCAAGCGCCTCAAAGCAGACGAATTGCAGGGGTATTTTATCAGTAAGCCTATGGCGGCCGCTTCGCTCGAAGGGGTATTGTCGTCGCTTGCATCCATGTTCTCGTTCGGGGGAGATTGTATTTCCGGAAAATCAGATATAGACGAAGGGGAATTGAGAAGACTCGGCGAGCTGCACCGTCTGAATCTCGAAGGGTTCGATTTTTCCGAACGATATGATCGAATCGTAGAAATTGTGAGTCGGACGTTTTCTGTTCCTACAGCTATTCTTTCCCTTCTTACTAAAGACCAGCAGGTGTACAAGTCTTCCGTAGGTCTTCCCGAATTATTTGCCGAGCTCGGCGGGATGGAGATAGAAAACAGCACCTGTGGCGGTATGATTGAAACGGAGAAGCCGCTGGTGCTTCCGGATCTTAACCTGATGGCAGAGGAGCGGTATAAATATTTTGTAAGGGAGTATGGCTATCAGTTTTATGCAGGGGTCCCACTGATCACGAAAAACGGAGAAATCATCGGCTCTCTCTGCATCCTCGATACCGATCTGAGGAAATTTGACGATACAGATGTCCAACTTCTTGAAGAGTACGCCGACTGGGTTATGACGGAAATAGAGATGCAGGACTACTTGAAGGAAACGAACCGCCGCCAGCAGGCGATGGAAGATATTTATCGTACCATTGTGAAGGATCTTCCGGTGGAAGAGAGGATCGAGCAGGTTCTTCGTTCGTTCCTGGAATGGAGCCATTACACGGGAGCATTCTTTTATATGGGAGAGCGGGAATGCCATCTCACCCGTTCCGGAAGAAAAGATATTGACCCCGGAGTTATAAAATCCTTGGCGAAACAGAGTATAGAAGAGGGGTATCACGAAGAGAGAGAAGGAGATATCACTATATCGAACTCTCTGAAAAGTTCCATTTTAGATGAAACAAGCGGAACGAAAGTAGGCGGTTTCTTCCTGTATACTCTTCCGGGTGAGTATACAGCCGTCAAGGAACCGGTAGTCATACGGGATATTGTATCGCAGCTCGCGGTGATCGGCGGGTGGGCCGCCAACGAATGGGAAAAGGAAAAAAGGGAGAAGGAAATCTCCTGTCTCGTTTACCGTGATTCATTGACCGGTCTCTGGAATCGGAAGGCGTTCCGGGAAGATACGGAGAAAAAGCTTTCGAAACAAGAGCCTTTCACTATTCTGTTCATCGATATCGATAATTTCAAAGTGATCAATGATACATGGGGGCACTTGATTGGAGACGAAGTACTGCAGACGATAGCTCGTCGTCTTGCAAAGGAGACAGACGGAAGGGAGGCAGAGGCTTACAGACTTGCAGGAGACGGATTTCTTCTTGTGTTTGTAGAAGAGAATGGTTTGAATACATGTCCGGAACAGCTTCTCGAAGCGATCCGAACACCTGTAATGACTTCAGAAGGAGAGGTGTGTGTTTCTGCCAGTCTCGGCCTCTATACGTCTACAGAGGAACAGCCAGAATCGATTGATGAAGTGATGAAAAAAGCGGACGAGGCCATGTTTCTGAAGAAATCGATGGGCGGAAACGGGGGTGAAGTTTATTCCCGGTAAGTTCTGTGAGGGAGTAGATTTTCCTTGTATTATCTTGCATGCATGGACGGATGGAAGACACCCTTGTTTACGCCAGCACTTCTAAGCAGGGTGCTTTCGCTTTTCTTGGTCCAGCTCCGCCCCCCAGAAGTCCGTGTCCTAAGCAGTGAATTCTTTTTCAGGTAAAAGCGCCTGAAAAGAGAACCCCCTGCTTACGCCAGAACTTCTAAACGGGGGGCTCCGCTTTTTTTTAATCCAGCTCCAGCACCCAGAAACCGGAGCCATAAGTAGCCTTGTCTTTTTGGAAAAAGCACCCAAAAGAGAACAAGGCTACTTATGACTTAGGTTTCTAAGCAGGGTGCTTTCGCTTTTTTAATAACTTCCGACTTTGTATAGGTGACGGGAGTCTTTGACGAATTCCGGGTGGATGGCGCGGGCGTAAAGAGGGAATTTTTTCAGGTTGATCCCCGCTCCGTAATAATAAGCTTGCCACACCAGTTTGGTGCAATACTGCTCGCCGTCGGTCTCTTTTAATTTCGTGAAGAAACGGTACGGCGCTTTTGTGTTCGATTCATAGAGATGAAGAGCGAAAGCCGCTGACCTGGTTCCGGCTTCTTCGCTTTTTGAGCGATACAGTGACAGACGTTTGAACTTGCCGAAGAAATGATCGACGTCATCCTTTTTCAACCCCTTTGGTATAGAATGGATGACACTCATATCTTCGGTGACGATTCCTACGTGGCCGATATAGAAAGAGTCCTTCTGCCCGAGGGGGGAGAATAACAAATCTCCCGGTTTCACTTCAGGCTGTGAGCGTGGAGCCAGGACTTTTTTAGGTTTTATAAACAGAAATACGGCGAGGAATGTCATGATGCCTGTAATTAATTTTTTCATGATGATCTTCTCCTTAATGAAACGTTATGCTCTTCTCTATCGTAAAGGAGAAGGAATAAGAAGACAATCAGGAAGGATGGTACTATATGCAACAACCTGCAGGATTCTGGATTCGTCTGGCAGCGAATATACTTGATGGCATCATTATCGGAATCATTACAGCCCTCCTCGCTTTTATTATTTATGGAGAGTTGCCTCAGACGGATGAATCGACGCCAATCGATTTCTTATCCTTCTTATACACCCTTTTGCTCCCGGTTTTCTGGAGAGGATACGTGATCGGAAAGAAATTGATGGGAGTACGTATTGTGAAAAAGACAGGGGAGAACGTTACGATCGTCAACATGCTTCTCCGTGTCATTGTAGGCGCACTCGCCTATATTCTGACGTTAGGTATCGGATTGATCGTCAGCGCATTCATGGTTGGTTTGCGAGAAGATAAACGAGCGATCCATGATTTTATAGCCGGCACGAAAGTGATCCACGACCAGGAAGGTTAACTCTTTCCTGTTCGTGGTATTTTAATAGTATCAAGTATTTTCTATGGGAGGACGTCCTATGAAAATCCCCATCATTATCGGCGTGTCGGCATTTGTCCTCTTTTTTGTTCTTCTGATTATCATCGGCGCCTCTTACCCTTTCGCCGGCAGTCTCATCATTTCTTTCCTCATCTTCGAAATCGCCTTATACCATCATTTCAAACGTCAAAAGGAAAAGCACCGTAAATTTCCTGATTGAGGTTTCTTGCCTCTTTCCTGTACAATATCGTCATGTTGAACTAAGAGAAAAGGTGTGTATTTATGACAGAGCGCTATATTGTGATTGGTGCAGGTATCCTCGGTGCCTCCACCGCTTATCATCTCCGTAAGCAAGGGAAGGAAGTGACTGTCATCGATCGTAATGATGATGGTCAGGCGACCGCGGTCGCCGCGGGCATCATCTGCCCCTGGCTTTCCCTCAGAAGAAACAAACGATGGTACCGTCTTGCTTCCGGCGGGGCACGTTACTACCCTGAACTTGTTCGTGAACTCGAAGAAATGGGCGAAACAAAAACGGGGTATAAGCAGGTCGGTGCGATAAAAATGCATCAGAAAGAAGAGAAGGCCCGCGATATGTATGAACGGGCATTGGCAAAAAAAGAATACACCCCTGAAATGGGAGAAGTGACGTATCTCGAGCACGGAAAACCGAAAGAATACTTCCCTCCGCTTGATGAAGCGTATGCCGGGGTGCATGTAAGCGGGGCGGCAAGGGTGAACGGCCGTGAAGTCCGGGATGCTCTGATCCGTGCAGGGAAACAACTCGGCGTCAGGTTCGTTGAGGGTTCTGCTGAGCTTTTATGTGAGAATAATAAGGTCTATGGGACATCAGTGGACGGCGTTACTTATGAAGCGGACCAGGTCATCGCCGCGAACGGTGCGTGGGCAAAAGAACTGCTGGAGCCTCTTGGACTTCAGGTTGATGCCGGGCCGCAAAAAGCGTTGATCGCCCATTTTGATATGCCGGAGGCGGAGACCGGGGAATGGCCTGTGCTGTTACCGCCCGGAAATAAGTATATGCTGGCGTTCGACGGTGGAAGACTGGTGAGCGGTGCAACACAGTCATCGGATGCAGGGTTTGATCACGGAGTAAGTGCCTCTCTTTTACATGAAATTATCGGAAAGATGATGGAAGTGGCGCCTGGTCTCGAGACTATGGAGTTCCATGCGGCCAAAATAGGCTTCCGTCCCTATACGCCGGGGTCTATGCCTGTATTTGGGAAATCACCAGGCTATGAAGGGCTTTATATCGCAAACGGGTTAGGAGCTTCAGGTTTGACGGCCGGTCCTTACATAGGAGCGGAACTTGCGCGTCTTGTAACTGGAGAAGAAACCGAACTCGACCCTCTGGATTATTCCATTGAACAAATAATGATGTAAGAAAAGCGGAAACTTCCGTTTAGAAACGCATGTCTAAGCAGATTGGTCAGACAAAAGGTGTTCTTTCCTTTTTCTGATCCGAGCTGCTTATGCCAGTGTTTCTGGAAGTTGTAGCTGGATCAAGAAAAGCGGAGCCACCCCGCTTAGAAGTTCTACCATAATTGGAATCATCGATATAAAAAAGCGCGAGTATCTCTGAAAAGAGACACTCGCGCTTTTTGACTACAAAATCAGTTTTGAAGGGTGCGAACGAATTCTTTCGCTACAGCTACTGTGGACTGAGGGTTTTGACCTGTAATTAATACACCATCAGATTCCACATGTTCCGACCAGTTCGGTGCGGAATAGAAATGCGCACCACGTTCACGGAGTTTGCTTTCAAGTAGGAAAGGCATGTGCTGATCAAGTGTGGTATCGGCTTCTTCAGCGTCTGTGAAAGCATTGACTCGTTTGCCCTGCACGATATATTGACCATCGGAAAGTTTCACGTTCACGAGGCCTGCCGGACCGTGGCAGACCGCTGCAACCGGTTTTTTAGATTCATAGGTGCTTTTGATGATGTTCTGAAGCTTCTCGTTGTCCGGGAAGTCGAACATTGTGCCATGACCGCCAGGAAGGAAAACAGCATCGAAGTCTTCAGCATTCAGGCTGTCGATCGGTGTTGTGTTTTCAAGAAGCGGTTTTGCATCAAGGTTTGCTTGAGGCTCATCATCACTAACACTGTTCGGGTCTACCGGGGACTGACCGCCGGCAGGGCTTGCGACGGTTACATCGAAGCCATGTTTCTGGAATTCATTATAGGCTTCAGCGAATTCTGAAAGCCAGATGCCTGTTGGAGCATCCTCGTTGATTTTATCGTGGTTCGTTACCACCATTAGTACTTTTTTACTCATAATTTATGCACTCCTTTTTTTTCGGGTTTGCTGCACACAATCCTTGTATACCCATGTAAGTGGAGGTATTAAACAAAGTGCTTTTTGAAAAGTAGAGAAAAGCTTCTAAAACGGAAGTTTCCGCTTTTCTTTGTCCAGTTCCAACTTCCAGAAATTCATGCCATAAGCAGCCCGGATCAGAGAAAGATAAGACCGTCTTTCGTCAGACCCGTCTGCTTATGGCAGTATTTCTGAACGGAAGTTTCCGCTTTTCTTTGTGCACAAGGCTTGCATCCAAAGACAAAGGCTGATTAAATAAATCTGTATGGAACATCACAAAAAGGGGACGGTTTTGATGGAAACGAACGATTGGTCACAAGTTCAAAAAAAAGAGCAGCCGCTGACTCTCGTGATCGCTGATTTCGATGGGTTACACCTTGGTCATCATCACTTATTGATCCAAGCTCAGAGTAAAGGAAACGAAATTGCGGTGCTTGATACATCTTTAGATGAAGACAGGCTGCTCACCCCCCTTTATCATAAAAAAGAACTGCTGGAATCATACGGTGTCGATTTTTACTATGTTTTCTCCGGTAATAGTGATGTCAGAACAGGGGTAGAAACTCTCCAACCTGCACATGTTATCATGGGAGAAGAACATTCGGGAATCGAAGGAGCAGAAAACGCCTCGACGTTCAGTGCTTCCTCGGAAGAAATAAAGGAAATGATCGAGGAAGGCAGGGTGGAAGCCGCCCTCGCCCAACTTGGACGCCCTTACGCTATAAAAGCCACCGTAGCCAAGGGACAGGCTCTCGGTCGAGAATTGGGCTTCCCTACCATCAATCTGGGAGGTTCTGAAACCTATGTCGATCCCGCTCCCGGTGTTTATATAGGATCGGTAGTCATACACGAAGATACGCCGAGACAGTATTATGCGCTGATCAGTGCCGGGTACCGTCCTACGGTCAAGGGAACTTCATATAAAGTGGAAGCCTACATCCTTGATTTCAAAGAGGATATTTATGGGAAGAATGTAACTCTTTCATTTCTTAGGCATATGCGTGGGGAAATCGATTTTGATGGTCTCGACGCCCTGGTGGACCAGATGAAACAGGATGAAGTGGAAGCACGCAGGATTTTAGGATTACAACAAAGAAAAGGAGACTGACTCCCATGGGGTAGTACTTGTAGAAATCTGTGACAGCAACTTGCTGAGTACGATTAATGCGGAAGAGATTCTGGAAGAAGAATATCCGGAGGTGGATGTCCTGATCAGTGACTGCCTCTCCTATTGCGGGCTTTGTGCTATCAAGCCCTATGCCCTTGTTAACAACAAGCGGGTATTTGGACATTCAGCAGAAGAAGCGCTGGAAAAAATCCGGAAACAGATTGATGAAGAGCTGGCAGCCTTTGCATAATAGAAATGGACGTGGAACCGATGGATTCATTGAAACTGAGCTTGCGCCTTCCGAAAAAAGAAGCGCTCTTTAAACTTAATAGGAAAGGTATTACAAGCACAATCGGCTATTTGTTTACATTGCTTCTTGTATTGTTCCTTCCGAATATTTATAGTGCCATCACTACCTTCGAGCGGGAACTTACAGAAGTGGCCAGAGGGCTCTACATGGCGCAGGCGCTTGTCTTTTATCCCCTGCTGATCATTTTTCTTATTATAGCAGGAGTGACTTTGATCTCAGGAGGAGGGCTTCTTCTTTCCAAGGTGCTGAAAAGAAAGCTGCGCTATCAACAGGTATGGAAGATGACGGCTTATGCCCTTACGCTCCCGCTCATTTTTTCGACGATTTCTACGTATGCGGGGTTTCCCGACTATGTAACGGTGCTTCTTTTCGTCGTGCCGATCAGTTACTTGCTGTATAAAATGATAACCGTTTATCCGAAGCGTTCCTGACGCTTCTTTTTTTATGCTGTTAAAAGAGGAGTTGGTTGTTGTGCGGCGTTCAGAGCCGTGGTCATCCGATGAATGTCGCAATTATTCTTTTTTCACTACATTCGTGGCTAGCTGGGTTGTGCGAATGGGTGGATATATTATTTTGTGAGCCATTCGAGTGGATTTTTCTTCCTGAACGTCGCACAAATATTGATCTCACCTCACCTGGAAGGAGACTGTTCGAGGCCAGGCATGTCCGCTTTTCTTGTCTAGCTCCAGCGTCCAGAAATTCGTGTCATAAGTAGCTCGGATCAGAAAAAGGAAAGAGCGCCTTTTATCTGACCGGTCTACTTATGCCAGTATTTCTGAGCGGACGCTTCCGCTTTTCGTGTCTAGCTACACCACCCAGAAGTCCGTGTCCTAAGCAGTGATTTCTTTTTCAGGAAAAGGCACCTGAAAAGAGAACCCCCTGCTTACGCCAGAACTTCTAAGTGGGGTGGCTCCGCTTTTCTTTTTCACTTGGAATCCTATGCGGGATAAGGTAAGATAATGAGAAAAACAATGCTAAGGAGGGGAAAGTGATGAAGAATGCACTGGTATTTCAATCGGATTTCGGAATCAGTGACGGGGCCGTGAGTGCGATGCACGGCGTTGCTCATTCTGTGGATGATCGATTGCAGCAATTCACGCTGACGCATGAAATTCCGGCTTTTCATATATGGGAAGCTTCTTACCGTTTATGGCAGACGGCCGGCTACTGGAAAGAAGGGACGGTGTTCGTTTCCGTCGTAGACCCGGGTGTCGGTTCCAAACGCAAAAGTGTTGTTGCAAAGACAGCCAAAGGTCATTACATCGTTACACCTGATAACGGTACGCTTACCCACATCCATGAAGCGGAAAATATTGTGGAACTCCGGGAAATCGATGAAGAAGTGAATCGTCTTCCTAATTCAGGAGAGAGCTATACTTTCCATGGCCGTGATATTTATGCTTACACCGGAGCCAGGCTCGCATCCGGTATTATCGGGTATGAAGAAGTTGGCCCCTCCCTTTCTGTGGACTCTTTCGTTTCTCTTCCACTTCAGTATCCCGAAGTGTCCGGAGAGGAAATTGAAGGAACGGTTGATATCCTCGACATTCAGTTCGGGAATTTGTGGACGAATGTCCACCGTGACTCTTTCCATGAGTTGGGTATAAATTATGGGGATTCGATTGAAGTGACCATCGAGCATGGACGCAGGCATCATTTTCATCAGCTGATGACGTTCGGTCATTCCTTCGCTGACACGCATAAAGGAGAACCCCTCGTTTACGTCAATTCACTTGATCACCTGGCCGTAGCGATCAATCAGGGCTCCTTCTCTAAAGCTTATAATGTGGGTACTGGGCCGGACTGGCATATCACTTTCAAAAAGTTGTAGGTTGAAAGGTGCGGTAAAATGGGTATAGTACGAAAGAAAGGGGAGAGTTAAATGAATCATGTAGAGTTACATAACAATGTGAAGATGCCGCAACTTGGTTTCGGCGTCTGGCAAGTGGATACACAGGACGCCGAACCGGCCGTAACGAAGGCACTTGAAACCGGCTATCGTTCTATCGATACTGCCGCGATTTATGGAAATGAACGCCAGGTCGGCGAAGCGATCGCCAACAGTGATCTTCCGAGAGAAGATTTGTTCATTACGACGAAAGTGTGGAACGCCGATCAGGGTTATGAGAATACGTTGAAGGCCTTCGAGGAAAGTCTCATCAAACTGGGCCTCGATTACGTGGACCTTTACCTCATTCATTGGCCGACACCTGAGTATGATGACTATGTAGATACGTATAAAGCGATGGAAAAATTGCAGAAGGATGGCAAAGTCGGCGCCATCGGTGTTTGTAATTTTGATATCGATCACCTGCAGCGCCTCCTGGATGAATGTGACGTGAAGCCGGCAATCAACCAGGTGGAGTGTCATCCGTATCTTGCACAGAAAGATCTGAAGGAATTCTGTGAAGACCGCGGTATCCAGATGGAAGCGTGGAGCCCCCTTATGCAGGGCGGAGAAGTGCTCAAAGATCCTGTAGTCCAGCAGATCGCTACGGCTCACGGCAAAACAGGTGCCCAGGTGATTATCCGCTGGCACCTGCAGAATAATCGTGTCGTGATTCCAAAATCGATTACACCGACACGGATCGAAGAGAATTTTGACGTGTTCGATTTCGAACTGACGGATGAAGATATGGAAAAACTGAACGGATTGGACAGTGGTACCAGAAAAGGGCCGCGTCCGAGTGAGATGAATATCAGATAATAGCAAAGGACCGCTGGTGAGAGCCGGCGGTTTTTTGTGTAAGCTCTGTTAAAGCCTGTTGGTTATTTCAAAACGGAGGGTGGGGAAGCCTGCGGCAAGCTTCCGCCTGAATATTTATTTTTAAGGTAGCCTTTGTGTAAAAAAATACCTCCGGAAACTCGGGAAAATCGGCAACGTTTTTGATATAATTAAATGACTGAATAATCATTCATAATATGGAGGTATTACATGAGTAAAAAAGTGGCAGTTATAACGGGCGCGGGGAGCGGGATCGGAAAAGCGACAGCTGATAAATTTACGGAAGGAGGGTTTCGAGTCGTTTTAGCCGATGTGGACGAGACCCGGGGGAAAGAAGTGGAACAAGAGTTGAAGGAAAAACGCGGAGAAGTCATTTTTGTGAAGACAGACGTATCCTCTTATGAACAGGTGCAGCATCTCGTGGATAAAACGGTCGAAGTGTATGGAACGATCGACGTCATGTTCAATAACGCCGGAATCGGTGATGTGGGTTCTATTTTAGAGCCGGACCTCGATATGTACCACAAAACGATAGAAGTGAATCAACACGGGGTGTCCTATGGAATTTTTGCAGCTTCTAAAAAAATGGTGGAGCTGAAAGTGGAGGGCGTGATCATCAACACGGCTTCTGTTTTTGGGTACATGGCGAGCAGGGGGACTTTCGCTTATCAGGCATCGAAAGGGGCGGTTCGTATGATGACGCAGACGGCCGCTCTGGAACTTGGTGAATATGGTATCAGGGTCGTCGGAATCGCTCCCGGCGGAGTGGACACCCCGATCATTCAGGGATATAAGGATATGGGGGCGCTTGAGTCCATGAAACGTAAACACATTCGCGGGGAGTTACTGCAGCCGGAAGAAGTCGCAGGGGTCGCCTATATGCTCACTTCCCCTGATGCAAAAGCCGTGAATGGCAGTGTGGTCATGGCTGATGACGGCTATGCTTCTTTCCGGTAAGCACCCGTGTCATAGAAAGATGAACGATAATCGTGTATGCTTGGAAAAAAGAGTGGAGGTGGCTTTTTGCTTTTACATAAGAGTGAGTTCAACGATCATGATATGGGAAAACTGGTCAAAGGCGCCATAGTACCTAGACCTATCGCATGGGTGGCTACTATCGACGGAGAAGGGAGGAAGAATCTGGCCCCTTTCAGCTTTTTCACAGTGGCTTCGATGAATCCCCTCACCCTGGCCATATCCGTGGGTGAGGTAGAACGTGAAAAGGATACGGCTTTCAATATCAAGGAGTCGGAGGAGTTTACGATCAATATCGTTTCGGAATCATTGGCGAACGCTATGCATGAAACGAGTAAGTATTACGATAGGGAAGAGGATGAGTTCGAAGTAGCCGGGGTGACGGAAGCGGAAAGTGTATATGTACGCCCGCCACGCGTAATGGCTTCCCCGGTGAGTTTCGAATGCAGGCTCACCGACGTTGTGGAAATAGGGACGTCGAATCTGATCCTCGGGGAAGTCGTCGGATACCATTTGCGTGATGATGTCTATATGGAAAAAGATAAAGTCGACCCTCATAAACTGCAGGTGATTGGTCGTATGGCAGGCGATTATACCTTTGTGCGGGATTTTTTCTCATTGCCAAACGACAGGCTCACAGAATAAAATAAAGAAAAGGAAATCACCGGAGGGGGAAGAAGGATGGAGTATCATTCACTGGATGAACTTGCGGTACTGCAGCAGAACGATTTCATTCGCGCTGCCGTGGACAGGGTAGGGGCAGGTGTAGTCATAGCAGATCCGCAGCAGGAGGACACACCACTTATTTATGTGAATAAAGGGTTTGAGGAATTGACGGGATATGAATCAGAGGAGGTGCTCGGTCGCAACTGCCGCTTTCTTCAAGGGCCGAATACGGAGGAGGAGGATTTGGAAAAGATCCGCGAGGCCATGAAGACGAAGGAAACAGTGAAAGTGGAGCTCTGCAATTATCGCAAAGACGGGTCGGAGTTCTGGAACGAACTTCAGATCTATACGGTTTTTATAGATAAGCTGGATCAGGACTTTTTCGTAGGGGTGCAGCAGGATGTGACCAAACGAAAAGAAGCGGAGCGACTCGTCGGTCATTATTCTTCTGAAGTGAAGCGGTTGTCCACACCGATTGTGCCCGTGAAAGACGGCGTTTCCATATTGCCGCTGGTCGGGAATGTCGATGATGAACGTCTTCAACAGATGCTGGATGCGGTCAGTTTTCATGTGCAGGAAGAGAAGGAAGACTACTTGATCCTGGACCTATCCGGTGTGGAGGTATTCAACGAGCAAATACATATAGGCATCTATCAGTTGAATCAGCTGCTCGATTTGATGGGGACGACATTGGTTTTAAGTGGAGTCACCCCTAAGTTCGCCATCGGCAGCACTCCTTATGCGAACTTCAGTGAACTTTCATTGAGAAGCTGTGTGTCCGTGAAGCAGGCGCTTCAGATGATCGAACAGGACAGCCAGGCCTAAAGCCCGGCTGTTTTTTTTGTTTTTTTGTCGGGACACTGGCTTTCGTTTCGCTGCATTCATCGTTCTCCAGAGCTGAAGAACCTGAGGGACCCGTGGACGCCCAACTTGCAGTTTAAGGAAAACTGTATTATGATAAATAATACAGTTAATACAGTTCGGGAATGGTGGTGGGTAATTATGTTCGAATTGGATATGAGAAGCGGCGAACCTATTTATGAACAGCTCGTGTATCAATTCAAACGCCTGATCATCGAAGGGGTGATGGAAGTGGATGAAAAACTTCCGTCCGTTCGTGATTTGGCCGGTCAACTTACAGTGAATCCGAATACAATCCAGAAAGCCTACCGTGAACTAGAAGCCGAGGGCTATATTTATTCGGTGAAAGGGCGGGGAAGTTTTGTTCAGCAGAGAGAAGAACAAAGCAACACTGCCAAAATCGAAGAAATGAAAAAAAGAATGTTTCCTCTGCTGAGAGAAGCTTTTTATTTGGGGATGACGAGGGAAGAACTCGAAGAAATCATCCGTGATGCGAATGGAGGGATGGACGATGATTGAAGTCAGGAACGCAATGAAAACATTCCAGTCGGAAACTGTGATCCGAGACGTAAGTTTATCCGTGAGGAATGGGTCGATATACGGTCTGCTCGGATCGAACGGAGCCGGTAAAACGACATTGCTCCGTATGATGGCGGGGATACTGCGTACGAATAGCGGAGAGATGAAGATTGACGGGGAGGACATTTTCGAGAACAATCGTCTGAAGGAAACAATGATTTTCCTGCAGGACGACCTGTACTTTTTCTCCCAGTATACTCCGAAACAGATGGCGCGCTTCTATAGAGAGACGTACCCTTCCTGGGATGAGGAGCGTTATGCAGGCATGAAACAGTCGCTCGGACTTGATGAAAACAAAAAGATAAACAAATTCTCAAAAGGGATGAAGCGTCAGGTCGCTTTTTGGCTCGCGTTGTCCGCTAAACCTGAAGTGATGATTCTGGATGAACCGTTCGACGGGCTGGATGCCGTCGTCCGGAAAACGATCAAGTCGATGATCTTAGAAGACGTAGCGGAGCGTTCCATGACGGTCATCATATCATCCCATAACCTGAAAGAGGTGGAGGATATATGTGACTACATAGGCATTTTACACAATGGAACGATACTGCTTGAGCGGGATATCGATGATTTGAAAGGGGAATTCCATAAGGTGCAGGCAGCTTTCCGAAAAGGGAAGGAGCCGGATATGTCACCGCTTGATGTCGTGCACCGCGAAAAGAGGGGCAGCGTATTCATTTATATCGTTCGCGGAGAGAAAGATGAAATAACCTCGCACGTGCAGGCAGCGCATCCGGTCGTGTTCGATCAGTTGTCACTGACATTGGAAGAGATATTCATTTATGAGATGAGGAGGGTCGGCTATGCCAAGGATGACATTATATAAACCGGAAATACTCAAACAGATACTTCGTCAGGCCGGATGGATCAGCATTATGTACTTCATCGCCCTTTTTTTCATCTTCCCTTTCCAGATTCTCCGTCGTCGATGGGAACAGGTCAACGACGCCGGTTTTTATGGAGGAGGCCCGTCCCCGGAAAACCCTTTGCTTGGTTATGAATTCGGGATTCAGTACTTCTTTACGCTGATAGTTCCTCTGTTGATGGGGATCTTTCTGTTTCGCTATCTTCAGAATAAAGGGTACAGTGATTTTCTGCATAGTCTTCCCTTGAAACGGTTGCAGCTTTTTCTGCTTCATATCGGCACGGGAACCGTACTGATTTTATTGCCGCTTCTACTGACAGGGACTCTTCTCGGATTTTTGCTTGTCACTGGTGATATGGAAGTCTTGTACGGATGGGGAGATATAGGGGAGTGGATCGGGATTACGACGATCATTGCTGTGCTCATCTTTTCCGTTGCCGTATTCGTCGGGATGCTTACGGGGATGTCGCTGCTTCAGGGCATAGTGGCTTTCATTCTTCTCGTGCTTCCGCAAGCATTGGTGACGCTTGTCACCTCCAATCTCGTCTTTTATTTTGACGGGTTTACACCGGGGTACTATACGAGTACTTTCAGTGATCGTTACTCCCCCGTCATTCAGCTGTTTTCCGATCAGCTGGGGGAGACGAAAAAAATCGTTTTATTCTTTTATGTACTGGCAGCGCTGATCTTTTTCGGTATCGCTTATATGTTATACAAGTATCGCCCACTTGAGATGGCCGGTCAGGCTGTATCTTTCCCGAAAGCGGCGCCGTTTTTCCAGTATCTGATCATTTTCTGTTTCATGATGGTGGGAGGCATCTACTTCGCAAGCGGTGTATGGAGTTCGTGGAACTGGCTTTTGTTTGGTTATATCATCGGTTCGTTGTTCGGTTTTCTTGTCACACAGATGCTCCTTGAGAAAACGTGGCGTATTTTCTCCATGCGCGCTCTGAGGAATTATGTAATTTTCGCTGCAATCAGCGCTATAGTGATATTTGTCGTACAGTTGGACCCTACAGGGTATGAAGAACGTGTCCCTGCCTTTGAAGAAGTGGAAAGTGTCTATATGGGCGACCACAACTACTGGGGGAATAATTCGGCGACTGGTGCAGAGAATATGACGCAAACCGAAAATATTCTGCGAGTGATGAACGTTCATGAACATCTGATCGAAGAGGCTTCCGGAGATGAAGAAGGACGCTCCCTGTTTTTCGAATACGAACTGCAGGACGGAGAGAAGGTGGCGAGGTCTTACGTGCTTCCAGCCGGGTTCAATCGGGAAAATTACCTGAAGCAGGTATATGAATCAAGAGAATACAAAGAAATGAATTCACCGATCTTTCATCTCCCCCAGGAAGAGGTCGTGAGTGTGGAGATGAACGGAGGTCAGGGAGCTTCTTACGAAATTTCCGACCGTGGATCCATCGCAGCCTTCTATGAACGGATGCAGGAAGATATATATTCTCGGACCTATAGGGAAATGACCGCCCCGCATGTGTTCGGGACCGATGTTTTTCTTCATGTGCAAGGTCAGGGAATGAGTGGAGAAGTGAGCCAGGTGAAGGTAACTGTAAATGATGAGAATACAATCGCCTGGATGAAAGAAGAAGGAATTTATGAGCAGGTATTTTTGAAGGCCGAAAATGTGAAAGAATTGAAAGTAGTGACATTCAGTGATGTTCCTGCTGGTGATTACTATGAACAATTTCGGCAATCGGTCGGAGAAGGGGAGAACACGGAAACTGTGACGGACACCGAACGGATCAGGGAGATTCTTACTTCGTCGATTCAGGATGGGCCGGCCAGGAAAATGGTAGGTGTCTATTACAACTCTCCTATGAATACGCCCGTGGACGTGTACGGGCTCCGTGAATAATGAAATTTGAAAAAAAGTCCCCGGAACGACATACAGTCCTGTTCCGGGGGCTTAATTTATGGCTCTGTCAGTTTTTGTTGTTGATATTCGTCTCTCCGGATGGAAGCTTGCCGCGGGCATGACGGAAACTTCCCGAACCTCCCTCTGGTCGATTCGGGTGAATTTCCATTCATGCTAATCCCACTGACGTCTCCACCTTCCGCTCCTATCATCAACAATAGACTTTAAAAGAGACTAATGTTTAGTAGAGAACGGGGGTTTCAGGCGAACAGGAAGGATCCTGTGGCCACACCGATAAGAACTACAGCCCAGGCCGGTACTTTGAAGAAATGCAACAGAGCGAATAGTATCGCGGCAAGGCCGAAAGCGGCGTTCGACGTAATTGCGCTTGTAATGACAGGATCATAGAAAGCGGCAAGCAGGATACCGACCACACTGGCGTTCACACCCATAAGTACGCCCTGGAACCCGGGACGGCTTCTCAGTTCACTGAGAAAAGGGAGAGCGGCGACCAGAAACAGGAAGGACGGGAGGAATATGGCGATAGTAGCGACAAGCGCTCCGCTCAATCCTTCGATCATCGTTCCGAGATAACTCGAAAATGTGAAAAGTGGTCCCGGGACTGCCTGGGCCATCCCATACCCTGCGAGAAATTGATCGGCGTTCAGCCACCCGGAAGGGACGACTTCCCGCTCAAGCATTGGAAGAACGACGTGGCCTCCTCCGAAAACGAGGGAGCCTACCCGGAAAAACGTATCAAAAATCTGCATAAGGATATGGTCGGTCTGACGCGCGAGAATCGGCAGAACCACGAGAAGACTGCCGAGAATAGCGAGGGAGACCGCGCCCGCCTTTTTGGAAAATGTAATCGGAAATGGCTCAGCGTCTGTATTAGCTATTTTTTCAAACAGGAATTTCCCTCCGATCCCCGCGGCGCCGATCACCGCTAATTGCATCCAGGCGGATGGAAATAACAGCATGATGAAAGCGGCAATCATAGCGAGTGTAATCCTTTCCCGGTCCGGGGTCAGCTTTTTGCCGAGACCGATGAGAGCGTGCAGGACGACAGCGGCAGCTACGACTTTCAAGCTGAAAATGAACGGGGCGTCTGCCAGATCGAAACTTTGATAGAGAAGGGCGAACAGGATAAGCACGAGGACAGATGGCAACGTGAACCCGAGCCAGCTGATGATACCTCCGAGCAATCCACCTCGTAGCATCCCGATGGAAATGCCTACCTGACTCGATGCAGGACCCGGAAGGAACTGACACAGGGCGATGATATCGGCATATGTCTTTTCGTCCAGCCATTTTCTCCGGTCGATATATTCATCTTTGAAATATGCAAGGTGAGCGACCGGACCTCCAAAAGATGTGAGCCCAAGTTTTGTCGATGCTTTCAGAATTTCTAAGAGTGAACCTTTTTTTTCCTTCATGAATCCCCCTCCTCCAGTACTTCATTCGCCAATTCAATAATTTGGCGCTTTCCTTCTTCCAATACTTCAGCACCCTTTTCGGTGATTGTATAGTACTTTCTCACTTTCCCCTGGACCGTCTGTTCGTACTTCTCGAGCAGTCCTTCTTCATGGAGAGCATTCAATGTAGGGTAGAGGGTCCCCGGGCTTACGGTGTAGCCATGAGATTCCAGTTCCTCCATCATAAATGCTCCGTAAATCGGTTCTTCTTTCGCATGATGTAAGATATGGATCTTGATTGTTCCGAGAAAAAAATCCCGAAGCATTCTTATCACCTCTTCCGTTATCAATTTCCGATATCAACATACGATATCAATCCCCTTTTGTCAATATTGTAAAAAGGTAAGATTTTGTTTAGAATTGAAAATAGTTATCAATTAGTATCGGAGGCGTTCTGGAATGAGAGATGTAATCGTGATCGGCGGAGGTACGAGCGGTCTATATGCCGCTTACTACAGTCGTATGAGAAATTTGGATACACTTGTGTTGGAGTATCAGGAAGAGACCGGAGGGAAAGCGAAAGTCTTTTACCCGGAGAAAGAGCTGTATGATGTACCGGGGTTCGTTGGGATAACGGGAGAGGATTTCGTTTATGAAACACAAAAACAGACGGAATTGCTGTCGCCGGAAATCGAAACCGGAGTGGTCGTGACAGGTATCGAGGAAACGGAAGACGGGGTGACAGTAATGACAGATAAGGGTGATTACCAAACGTCTACGGTCATTCTCGCTTCAGGTCTGGGCGCGTATGATATGGTGCCGCTTCCACTTGAAAAGAGAAAGGAATTCGAACCATTTTCTATCCACTACACGCTTGAAAACCGCAGTCATTTCAAGAATAAGCGGGTGGCTGTCTATTCCAATTTCCGGATAGGTATCGACTGGGCACTGACACTTGAAAATACGGGGGCTGCAGAAGTGTATCTGATCAACCGGGATGAGACATTCCGGGCAGTGTATGAACATGATGAAGAGCAGCTGGCGGCGTCATCCGTCCACGTACTCCGCCATACCGATATCGTCGATCTTGAAGGGGAAGCAGGGGCGCTTTCCCACCTGCATCTTTCTGATGGAAGCAGTATAGAGGTCGATCACCTGCTCGTCTATGAAGGAGTGAATATCGGGAAAAGCGTATACAAAGATTGGGGACTGGAGGTCGAAAAGGGTCGAGTCACCGTTGACACGGAAATGAGAACCAGCATGGACCGTGTATTCGCCTGCGGAGATTCCGCTTATTATCCAGGCAAAGCGATGCTGCTTGCTTCCGGGATGTCTGAAGCGATGACAGCTGTGAATAGCGTGAAACAGCTCCTCGTTCCGAAAGCTCCCCCTCAAATTTACAGTACGGTCGTTTATAAGCACGAAAAGCCCGGGGGAGGAGATCACCAATGACTTCTATTTGTCTTGTGCGTCACGGAGAAACGATGTGGAATAGGCAGGGAAAACTTCAAGGGGGGACGGATATCCCGTTGAATGATACAGGCAGGGAGCAGGCAGAGCTATGCAGGGATTTCCTGCGTGAGGATTCGTGGGATACGATTGTAGCGAGTCCGCTCCAGCGGGCAAAACATACGGCTGAAATCATCGGCCAAAGTCACGACATCTCCCTTGTACTGATGGATGAATTCAAAGAACGCCATTTCGGAGAAGGGGAAGGCATGACCGAAGAGGAAAGGCTGGCTCTCTACCCCGACAAACAGTACCCGGGTCAGGAAACGAAAGAGGATTTTGTCGAAAGGGTGATGGAAGGGATCGGACGTATCGCCAAAGAGCACACGAATCGACGGGTGCTTCTTGTGGCTCATGGTGCTGTCATCAATGCGATTTTGACCGAGATCTCCGGTGGGGAAATAGGTGCCGATCGCTTCAAACTGCTGAACGGGTGCCTGAATAATATCGAATATATGGAAGGGTACTGGAAAGTACATGATTACAATCAGGTCACGCATTTGTCCTGATCTTATATCCTGTGAAGAACAGAGGATGAGCCGAAAAGCGAATCCTGCACCTCAATGAGCTTGGGATAAAACGAAATAGAACAAAACAAAAACCGGACACCATCGTCCGGTTTTTGTTTTGTATGCTGGGCCTAAAAAGATAAAAAAAGAACAACATACTGTTTCCGCGGGCAACGTCCTCAAGCGGCGCGTATCGAGAAAATCGCTCGCTCATGGAGATCTTCAGCACGTGCTGTTCTCGCAGAAGTCTATGTTTTTCCAGACTCGTATTTATTACGGTGTTCTTTCTTCATCGCAAGGTACGTTTCATCTTCCCGGACTTTTATCCATTTTTCCTCGAAAATACGTGCCGCTTCCGCTTTTTCTTCGTCGATTTCCCGCTCGTTGATCTCGCCTTCTTTGTCGTATTTCTTTCCTCCTTTGTAGTTGGCATAACGTCTGGATCTCGTATAGCCCATCTGGAGAAATTTTCGGGCCATATCCATGCCGACGAAACCTTTGTTCTTTTTGTATTCCAGGTAGAGGTTGTAGATGGCCTCCGAAGATTCTTCGGCGATATCCGGCGTCTTGAAACGCCAGTGGGGCAGAATTTCGCTTTTGTAGGGTTCGACGAGAAGCACTCCCTGTTCTCCGCGTCCTACCTGATACTTCTCCGGGTTTTTACGAAAATCGATGTGATCGAAATCCTGATCGTAATCAAAGCTCATCATCATCGACTCCGAACATATTCAGACCTAGTTCCTGAGAGAGTGATTTGATCAGCGCCCCGCCCGCAGTGCTGTTCCCTTTTGCGTCGATCGCCGGTCCGACAATCCCTATCCCCATCCGTCCAGGGACGGCGCCGATCATTGTTCCGGATACACCGCTTTTGAGAGGAAAGCCCACTTCGACGGCAAACTGTCCGGAGGAATTGTACATCCCAGAGGTGAGCATGATCGATTTGACGGTTCTCAGGTGTTCAGGTGGGATGAGTCGCTTGTTCGTCTCCGGTTCCCGCCCTCCATTGGCAAGAAAATATCCGACCCGGGCAAAATCTTCGGTACACATCATGACGGCATTGGTACGGAAATAGAAATCGAGTGCCTCCTCAGGATCCATGATCATAGCTCCGGTACTCTGAAGAAAATAAGCGAGAGAACGGTTGCGGGCACCGTTCGATTTTTCTGCTTTATATACGTCTTCATTCATTTCTAAATGAGGATTTCCGGTGATGTTTCTGAGGAACTGCATGTACCTGTCGAAGCGTTCCTCGACATTCCCTCCTTTAACGAGAGCGGAGGTGGCGATGGCGCCGGCATTGACCATAGGGTTGAAGGGTTTATCAGTATGATTCTGCTCCAACTGACTGATGGAATTGAAGAAGTCTCCCATCGGTTCCATGCCGACCATTTCGAATACCCGGTCTTTACCGAAATCACTGAGGGCGAGCATCAGTGTGACGATTTTGGCAGTGCTCTGCATCGGAACGTACATATCGGTATTCCCGGCGTGGTAGGAAGCGTCCCCGGTCCAGACTGTAATTCCCAGAATGTCTTTCTTCGTTTCATCGTAAAAGGGGATGACAGGTCTGACAGCCCCTTCAGAAGCATAGGGGAGGCTATCCTCGATCAGTTCTTCGAGCAATTCATTGGATAATTGTTTCATATATAGATTCTCCTCTTCGGTTTCTGAGTGGGTTCATTAATGGAAATGTACCCTGATTGATGGAAGTTCAAGCTGCGGGAAGATGGAATCTTTGAGAAAATAGTGAAAAATATTGTGTGCAGGCCTGAATTTCGTGTTAGTATGAAAAGGTATAGAATATACGTAAATTCTGTGATAGGAAGAGTACGCTCTTTGACCATTTTCAGAGAGTCGCCGGCAGCTGCGAGGCGACAGATGGAGAAGAGGGGAAGATCATCCTTTGAGAAGCGTCGTTGAAATCAGTAGACGTCGTCGGTGCCGTGGCCGTTACTCACGTAGATCAAAGTGCCGCATCCGTGCGGAATTTGGGTGGTACCGCGGAAACGACTCCGTCCCTTTTTATAAAGGGGCGGTTTTTTATATGTAGGAAAGGCTGCTTTGAAACATTAGCCAGCAGCGATCTGCAAAAAAATTCATGTACATGAGGTGAGGTAGAAATGCGTAAAGTCGATACGAAAGAAGTGGCTGTCGAACGCGAGAACCGTGTCAAAGAATATTGGCAGGAACAGAATGTGTTCAACCGTTCGATGGAAGAGAGGGAAGGGAACGAAACGTTCGTCTTCTATGAAGGGCCTCCTACAGCTAATGGGCTGCCGCACGCAGGGCACGTGCTCGGACGCGTCATCAAGGACTTCGTCGGCCGTTACAAAACGATGAACGGCTATCAGGTCCTCCGTAAAGGCGGCTGGGATACACATGGCCTTCCGGTTGAGATTGAAGTCGAGAAACAGCTCGGTATTTCCGGGAAACAGGAAATCGAGAAGTATGGCGTGGAGAAATTCATCGAACAGTGCAAAAAGAGTGTATTCGAGTATGAAAAGCAGTGGCGGGAATTCACGGAAGCGATCGGCTACTGGTTGGATATGGACAACCCTTATGTGACTCTCGAAGATAATTATATCGAAAGTGAATGGTATATCCTCTCCGATCTGCATAAACGCGGACTTTTATCCAAGGGTCACCGCGTCACTCCTTACTGCCCGAGCTGTCAGACGACGTTAAGCTCGCATGAAGTCGCTCAAGGGTACGAGGATATCAAAGATCTCTCCGCCACAGCGAAGTTCAAAGTGAACGGGGAAGAGAACGAATACTTCCTCGGATGGACGACGACGCCGTGGACGCTGCCTGCGAACGTGGCGCTTGCTGTTCACCCGGAACTTGATTACATCAGGGCGAAACAGAACGGGGAAGTGTTCATCGTAGCCCGCGATCTTGCCGATACGGTGATGGGCGAAGAATACGAAACGATTTCTGAACATAAAGGAAGCGAGTTCGTAGGTATGGATTACACAGCACCACTTCCATTCGTGAAGCCGGAACGCGGCCATACGGTCGTTTCTGCCGATTTCGTCAATGCCGAAAGTGGTACAGGTGTCGTCCACATCGCCCCTGCCTACGGGGAAGATGACTACAATCTCGTTCTCGAGAACAACCTGTCCTTTTTCAACGTCGTCGATGAAGCGGGGCGCTATACGTCGGATATTCCTCCGTTTGAAGGACGTTTCGTCAAAGACTGTGACGTTGATATCGTGAAGTATCTGTCTGATGAGGGACTTCTTTTCCATAAAGAGAAGTACGAGCACAGCTATCCTCACTGCTGGCGCTGTGACACCCCACTTCTTTATTATGCGATCGAGAGCTGGTTCATCAAGACGACGGAAATGAAGGATAAATTCATCGAAAACAATCAGCAGGTGGAATGGCACCCGGACCATATCAAAGATGGTCGTTTCGGTAATTTCCTTGAAAATATGGTGGACTGGAACATCGGCCGTAACCGTTTCTGGGGTACGCCGCTGAACGTCTGGATCTGTAATGACTGCGGCCACCAGCATGCTCCGGAGAGTAAAGGGGAGCTGTTGGAAAAAGCGAAAGGCGACCTTGACGACGTCGAGTTGCATAAGCCTTACGTGGACCGTGTCCAGCTCTCCTGTGAGGAGTGCGGCGGAACGATGGACCGTGTGCCTGAAGTGATCGACGTATGGTTCGATAGTGGGTCCATGCCGTTTTCCCAGTATCACTATCCTTTTGAAAATAAAGAAATGTTCGATAAACAATTCCCTGCAGACGTCATCTGTGAAGGGGTGGACCAGACAAGGGGATGGTTCTACAGCCTGATGGCCGTTTCTACGATGTTTACAGGAAAAGCACCATATAAGCGTGTGCTGTCGACCGGACACATCCTCGATGAACACGGAAGAAAAATGTCCAAGAGTAAAGGAAACGCCCTGCACCCGATGGACCTCGTCAATAAATTCGGAGCGGACGCCTTCCGCTGGGCTCTTCTTGCGGACAGTGCGCCTTGGAACAATAAACGGTTCTCCGAGCGTGTCGTCTCCGAAGCGAAATCGAAGGTCGTCGATACGCTTGTGAACACGCATGGCTTCTATACGCTTTACGCAGGGATCGATAACTTTGAATATGATCCGAATGATACAGGAGAGAGAACGCTGCTTGACGGCTGGATCATCTCCCGTGCCAATACGGTAGCGGAAAAAGTGAGTACTTCTCTCGATGATTATGATTTCACGAAAGCGGCGAAAGAGATCGAAAAGCTGATCGATGAAGTTAGTAACTGGTACATCCGTCGTTCCCGTAACCGTTTCTGGGAAAGCGGGATGAGCGAGTCGAAGAAGGCCGCCTATTCCACACTCCGGGAAGTGCTCGTAGGCGTGAGCCGTCTGTTGGCACCTTATACTCCGTTCGTTGCGGATGATATCCACATGAACCTGACCGGAGAAAGTGTTCACCTGGCAGCTTTCCCTGAACGGGAAGAATCTCGTGTGGATGAACAGCTCGAAAAAGATATGGATGCCGTTCTGCAGGTCGTGGAACTCGCACGTGGCGTGCGTAACACGGAAGCGATCAAAACGAAGCAGCCGCTATCTGAGCTGACGGTCATTCCTGTGAATCAGGAACGCGGTGCCGCGCTGAAAGAATATCGTTCCATCATTGCCGAGGAAATCAACGTGAAAGAGGTCGTTGTGAAGGAGTCCTCAGATGATCTGGTACGGTATGACGTGAAACTCAACTTCCGTGAAGCCGGGCCGAAACTTGGCAAAAACGTCAATACGGTGAAAAAATATCTGGATTCGATCACAGATGAACAGGCGGCGGAAATTGTAGCCAACGAAAAAGCGGTCGTCCCGTCAGAAGACGGGGACATCGAAGTACCTGCGGATCTTCTTGTAGTGGAACGTGTCGCGGACAGCGGCCTTTCGATGGGAGCCAACCAGGAGTTCCATGTGGTCCTTGATACGACGATCACCGAGGAGCTTCGTCTGGAAGGGCTCGCCCGTGAAGTCATCCGAGTGATTCAGGACGTACGTAAACAGAAGGATCTTCCTATCGACCTCCGCGTGGACATTACGCTGTCCGGGGATGAAGATGTGAAGAAAGCTATCCAGGAGAATGAGCAGGTCATCCGGGATAACGTACTCGTGAATGCACTTGAGGTCAATGAAACGGAAAGCATGGAAGAATTCGAAGTCAGCAGTCATCGACTTCAACTTAGCATTCAGCAGTGAAAATAAATAACTTATGTGAAGTTGAAAAGCGCCTGTCGTGCAATTATGCATCGGCAGGCGCTTTTTCTTTGGCTACCCATCAATAAACTCTGCTTCAGTCCTCCCACTTTCTCAATCATTGTTTGGAGTTTGATACTGGATTTTACAAGGAAACGATTTTCATATGTCATGGGGCGAAAACCTAGAAGGTTGGTAGGTGCAGAATATCTGTAGTAAACTGTTTATACAAGCAGAACTTCCTATCTATCAATGTTTTGGTTTGGTCACTTTAAACATTAGAGGAAGATTCTGCTTTTTTCAATGTCAAACACACTTGATTAGGGAGAGCCAATTTTTTTCGTTGATGGATTTCCAATTATTACTTATATGAGTCCTGCTCATCTGTTATCATTTTGGGTGTAGGCTGTGTGTGTTATAGAAACGCTAACGTTGTTTTAAAACGATGGAGGGCGCGACGTGTATGATGAAAAAAGATTATGTGAATCCCGTGTTAGCGATCATGGTGGCCATCGTCGGCGTGTATCTGATTGTGACGACGTATCCGAAGTGGAGCCTGCTGGGGATACTATTCCTTGTTGGGGGAGCATTCACGTTCATAATGGATACGCGAAGAAATCGGGAAAGGATATAAAAAAAGAGAGGGTGGGACGTCCCACTCTCTCTTTTTTTGCGTATGTTATTGGCTATACACCCCGGTGACCGTAGCATATGGGAATTTACCTGTCATCTTTACATAAATACCCTGGCCATTATTAGTGTTTGCAACGATTCTTAGCTGAAGTAGTACCCCACGGAAAGCGACGTGTTTTTCTTCCGTTATAATGAAAGGAACCGAAGACAGATAAAACCCCGAACAATTTTTGTTCGGGGTTTTATGAGCGAAATCAGCTTTTGGCCCAGGTTCTTTTGATTAACACTATATTAAACTTTAAGAGCTATTCTTTACATAAGGAAATTTTTTTAGCAGTACTGATCATACGCGTTGGTAAGATTTTCGACGATTTCTTCCACTTCATAATCCTCGATATGCTCGCGTGGAATGAAATGAAGGACCTGGCCGTCCTTAAGAACAGCCATGGAAGGGGAAGAAGGCTCGTATCCTTCCAAATAGTCCCGCATGCGTGCTGTAGCTTCTCTGTCCTGACCGGCGAACACGGTGATGAGATGTTCCGGACGATTCTCATGTTCGAGAGACTTGGTAGCGGCGGGGCGAGCCAGACCGGCTGCGCATCCGCATACGGAATTGATTACAACGAGGGAAGTACCCTTGACGGAAGTGATGAATTCATCCACCTCATCAGGTGTCACGAGTTCTGTGAATCCGGCTCCTGTCAGTTCATCTCTCATCGGTTGGGATATCTCTTTCATATAAGCTTCATAGGCGTTCATTCAAAAAACCTCCTTAATTATTATCTTTCGCTTTCGTTGCTTGAGTCATCTGGTACCATACGGATCCTTCCGCTTCCTTTCCACCTTCGATCCTCTCGAGTGCCATGCGGATTTGCAGGCGGACTTCGAATTCGGGATCGTCTTTTGCTTCACGGAGAGCGAGGAGGGCTGTTTCGTCACCGATTTCGTACAGATACATGGCAGCTCTCCAACGGACAATCTTGCTCGGGTCTTTGAGAGATTCAATCATATGAGGCATGGCTTCTGTGGAACCGATGTCAGAAATGCAGTCGCCGGCGGTTCGGCGCACGGTGACCGTCTTATCGTTCAGCGCCTCATAAAGATAAGGGAGAACCTCTTCTTGTTCGATCATCCCGAGATAAGCGGTGGCCAGTCTCCTGATCGACGCTTTTTTATCATGCAACGCCTTGTGGAGAACAGGTAAATCATCAAGGGAGGGGTCCATCTGATCGAGTGCCTGATAACGGACTTTCCAGTCGGGGTCATCGAGGATTTCCAGTGTGACCGGTTCCGCCTTCTGTTCCGTTTCGTTCTGAAAGGCGAGGTCGACGAGCTGTCGAAGCCTCTCTTCATCGTAACTCGCAGCGATTTCTTCTTTCAGTTGCTCTCCGATTTCTTCTATATCACCATAGCGCGGAGCTTCTTCCGCCCACTTCCGTTCCATAATCATGTTTTCGGAGGCTTCTGACGCTTTCATGGCAGCGTTTGTGAATCGCTCAGGTAAACCGATGCGTGTTTCTTCTTCTCCCTCGAGGAGCTTGATCTGCATCGGTATACTCCGGAACTTCTGGATGAATACCTGGACTTCCCCGAAATTCTCTTCCGGTTCCTGGTTCACTTCTTCGGTCTGAGTGGTTTCATCAGAGCCGAGGACGTCCCGCACTTCCGGGAGGATGTCCTCCCACGATACTTTAGGGTGACGTTCGAGAGCAAGGAAATCAAGCACATGATAGATACCTTTGACGCCATTTATATCGAAAAGCTTCCGGGTCCACGCAGGGAAAGAGGCTGGATCCCCGTCTTTTGTATAATTGTATGTTTCGCTGGCCGGCAGGCTTTCGTCTACATTGATTTTCATCGAATTGGGACTGGGTGTCGGTTCGATGGATACGATTCTCATACAGAACACCTCCATTATCTGTATCTTATCAAAGATTGAAGGTGACTTCTATTATTCGGGTTTTTTCCAAAATAAGTGAAACATTTTTTTCTGCCGCCCGTATTACAGAGAGTGGAAAGGAGTGAAATGGATGGAAAGTATAATGAAGCTTGAAAAGGTGAACAAAACGATAGGCTCCCATCACGTCATCAAGGATCTGAGTTTTGAAATATATCCGGGAGAGGTGTTCGGATTCCTCGGTCCGAACGGTGCCGGAAAAACGACGACGATACGTATGATGGTCGGTTTGATGAGTATGAACAGCGGCGATATCGTCATCGCCGGTCATAGTGTACATAAACAGAGGAATCAGGCTATGAAACGGATCGGTGCGATTGTGGAGAATCCGGAGATGTATCCGTTCATGAGCGGCTGGAAAAACCTTGTCCATTTCGCCCGGATGGGGGAGGACGTCTCCGAAGAGCGTATCAAAGAGGTTGTAAAGCTTGTGGGACTAGAGAACAGAATCAATGATAAGGTGCATAAATATTCTCTCGGGATGCGCCAACGTCTCGGGATTGCTCAGGCTTTATTGCATCGTCCTTCCGTGCTGATCCTCGATGAGCCGACGAACGGCCTGGATCCTTCCGGAATGAAAGAAATAAGAGCTTATATTCAAAGGCTGGCAAAAGTGGAAAACGTAGCGGTTATCGTATCGAGTCACATCCTTTCCGAAATGGAAATGATGTGCGACCGGTTCGGTGTGATCCATAACGGAGAACTGGTCGACATCCAATCGGTGAATGATGCGATAGCGGACGCAGACATGGAAGTGACGATCGAAGCGACGCCTCTGGCCGTGGCGGAGCGTATACTGAAAGAAGAAACGGACCACGTAATGACGAAAAATGATTGTTGCCAGGTGGTTCTGGAGAAAGAAAGGATTCCGGAAATCACAGTGAGGCTCGTGGAGAACAATGTAAATATTTACAGCATTTATACCCAGAGAAAAACGCTTGAGGATCAATTTTTGAAAGTGATTGGAGATGGTGTGATTGAGTAGTCTCATACGTAACGAATGGATGAAGCTGTTCGCTCAGCGGTCGACCTGGATCATGATTGTGCTGTTTGTCTGTCTGATCACGGGGTATGCATTGTTTATGACTACAGACTTCGCTCCTTCTGAAGAATACGGCGGGGACTGGAAGCAGCAATTACAGCAGGAAAATGAAGAAATGAGAAAAAATATGGAAGAGGCGCCGGCGACGGCGAATTTTTCGGGGGATCAGATCAGATTGAACGAATATCGCATCCAGAACAATATAGCTCCAGATAACTTCAGCGGGTGGAATTTCGTACAGGAGAATCGGTTGTTCGTTTCTATCATCAGTCTGTTCACGATCATCATCGCAGCGGGAAGCATAGCGAACGAGTTCCGCTGGGGATCGATCAAATTATTGTTGATAAGACCGGTGTCCCGAACGAAAATTCTTTTATCTAAATTCATAACGGTATTGTTATTCGCACTGATGATGCTCGTCGGTCTGTTTCTGCTTTCAATGGGCCTCGGGGCGTTGATGTTCGGTCTCGGAACGTGGACGGAACCACATGTGTTTCTTCAGGGCGGCGAAGTGAAAGAAATGACGATTCTTTCCTATTCATTGATGCAATATGGATTCTCATCGGTGAACCTGCTGATGATGGTGACATTTGCGTTTATGATTTCTGCAGTATTCAGAAATAGCGCACTTGCGATAGGTACTGCTATTTTTCTCATGATGAGCGGAAACTCCATTGTAGCCTTTTTTGCTGACAGAGCGTGGGCAAAGTATATTTTATTCGCTAATACGGATCTCAATCAGTTCGTGACAGGGACGCCATTGATCGAAGGCTTGACGATGCCTTTTTCGATTACGATGTTGTCGATCTATTTCCTTCTCTTTCTGGTAGCTTCCTGGCTCGTATTCACTAAACGTGATATTGCGAGTGCTTGATTAAGATGGAAGAAGCATCACCTATTTGAAATACCGAGCCCGGCCGCCAACTCAGACAACGGCCGGGTTTTTATATTTTTGGCTCTGTTAAAGCCGGTTGTTGATTTCAAAGCGGAGGAGGGAGACGCCCGCGGCAAGCTTCTACCCGTAGAGATGAAAATCGACATTGACCGATAACAGAGCTATATTTTTAGTGCTCAAAGAAGAGAGCAATCGTCTTCAACAAGTGATAGCGGTTATAATGGAAGACAGCTTTTTTTAGCTCGGTGAGAGAAAAGAAACATTCGATGTTGGTTCAATTTTTACGTCGCACAAGAAGAAAATGCTTCTATGACAAGGGATGTTAAATTGAGGAAAAATAAGGGGAGAAATCTCTTAAAATTTATAAAATTTTTTTCTTTACATAGGGGTAGTGTAGGGATTATATTAGGTAAGCAACAGGCGATCCGATTCCACTCTTGTCTGTGGTGGGAAAGGGACCTGTAATAAATAGAATAAGGGGGGAAGCCCTATGACACTGCTGTACACAAAAGCCCGTGAACTTTTTGAAGAAGATTTCAAAAAGACTCCAGCTTCTAAAGAAAATGCAAAACCAACTTCGGGTGTGAAGCAGACACGGAGCGGTAAATTGTTCCGTAAGCCAAGCAAGCGTAAGTAATGGTGATGCAGTAGTGTATTAAATGCTATGAGAAAAAACAAGCAGTTCTATTTAGGACTCTTAATTAATGAATGTCACTGAATCAGCGTCCGTGAAAGAGCAACATATGCTCAGGACGCTGATTTTTTGTATGCAAAATCAGAAACAAGGACTGGAAAATAAGATCTTTTGTTTATGCAAAGGGTTTAGAGGATATATGAAAAAGAATTATAGAGGGGAGTGAGCTTTTTGTTATTTTCGGAAAAAGCTTTTGAAAGAGAACATATAGTTGTAACCGGTGCATCGAGAGGAATCGGCAGAGAAGCGGCTTTGCAGTTAGTATCGAGTGGGGCTTTCGTGACACTGACAGGCAGAAACCGGAAGAAACTTGAAGAGGTGGAGGGGGAGTGTCAGAGCAGGCAAGGGGAGGTGCAAGTTGTCATCGCTGATCTCAATGATGAAAAAGATAGACGCAAGCTCGTGAAGAGTGTGGAGGAGTTTGCTCCTGTAACCGGGCTCGTCAATTCAGCCGGAATACTTAACAGTGGGGAGGCCGATCAGATATCGGAAGAAGAACTGCGTTCAGTCATGGAAGTGAATTATTTTTCCACGGCTTTCCTGACACAAAGTTTGTATGAAGAGATGAAAAAGCGGAAAAGAGGAGCGGTCGTCAACGTTACTTCACTTTCCGGACTTAGAGGGACGGATGGAAATCTCGCTTACTGTGCATCCAAATTCGCACTTACCGGGTTCACTCAGTCCTTCGCCCATGAAGCGATACGTTCGAATATCCGTGTGAATGCTGTGGCACCGGGATTTGTAGACACCGAGATGGGACGCCAGGCTGTTGAGGCTAAGGCCGGAAGAGAAGGAAGAACTTTTGAAGAGCAGTGGGAGCTTGCGAAAGCGGGTAATCCTTCCGGCCGGATCACCACCTCCTCGGAAGTCGCAAGCGCTATCCTTTTTCTCTTGTCGGAGGCCTCCGGAAATATTGTAGGAGAGTCGATGAAAATATCCGGAGGAAGTGTGATGAGATAGTTTGTTTCCCCTCTTCTGAGGGAAAGATAGACGTAGCTGTAATTTAATTATGAAGGAGGATGACACAGATGGGACGTCTATTAAAAAGAATCTTCAAATATGGACCGTTAGTTTACCCTTTGGTACGCAAATTTATGAAGGGCAGACGTCGTTAGATGATAATGGTACTGAAATAAGCGTGAAACAACGCTCATTTCAGGTAGTATATGAATTCATAAGTATTAGCTTCATATTTTCGAATAGGCTTTATTTAGGGATTCTTTTTGCTATACTTATAAATAAGAGACGGGTGAAAAAGGGGGTGCCGTGATGGAGGAATGGGATAGAGGTCGCATGGTCCGTTTTTTCGGAGGACGCAGTCTTTTGTACATATTAGGCGTTCTTTTGATCATAGGGTTGAATATCGTTGTATATTCCAATGTGTCTTTTATATTCGATCCGTTATTCGTATTTATAGAAACGGTCGCTTTACCGATTATCCTGGCTTCTGTCGTCTATTATCTACTTCGCCCGGTAATTGTATTACTCGAGAGAATAGGTATTAAGCGTATTTGGGGTATCTTGATTACTACGATAATCGTAGCTGGGCTGATTACACTGCTCGTATTTCTGGTCATTCCATTTTTTGAACAGCAGTTCATGAATATGATTGAAGAATTGCCGATATATTTGATGCAAATGGCAGAAGGGTTGGATCAGTGGCTGAAAAACTCGATCTTTTCCGCCTATTATAACGACCTTTTCGAAAACTTCTCAGGAGCGCTCAATGATCTCCCCCAGGATCTGAGTTCGTATATCGGGGACGCGCTCTCGGGTATTACAAGTCTAATATCTACGGTCACCACTATAGTGATTGCGATTGTTACTTTGCCGTTCATCCTGTTCTATCTATTGAAGGATGATCATAAGCTTCCCGGCGCTATTTTACGTATTTTTCCGCCTCGTACCCGTCCTGAGTTGAGTGAGATGTTCAAAGATATCGACCACCAGCTCGGAGCTTACATTCAAGGACAGGTCATCGTCAGTTTTTGTATCGGAGCGATGCTCTACATCGGTTTTCTTATCATAGGGATCGATTTTCCCATCGTTCTTGCCGGTATTGCCAGTGTGACCAGCGTCGTCCCTTATCTCGGACCGACGATAGCGATCATCCCTGCCCTTATCATATCTCTCGTCACTTCTCCGTTCATGTTTTTGAAACTTATCCTGGTATGGACGGTTGTGCAGTTGCTGGAAGGGAAATTCATTTCTCCGCAGATTATGGGAAAACGACTTCACGTCCATCCTGTGACCATCATTTTTGTGTTACTGACAGCGGGTCATCTATTCGGAGTTATCGGAATCATTCTGGCTATCCCGGGCTACGCTATATTGAAAGTGGTTGTGTCCCATCTTTTCCACTGGTTCCAGCGTCGCTATAACAAATTTGCAAAAGAATCGGATCAATACGATATTTGACTTGAACAGGGTTAAAAAATAAGGAAGTAGAAAAGGGAATATAGCTTAAAAATGAAACGTTTCGACTTGCTGTCCGTATGAAAATATAGAGAGGTTATGGTTATACTTTTGTAGATGAGGTGAAGCAGAACAATGAAAAAGCTTGATGAATTGATTCATGATTTGCGTAACATCGGTGTAGAAGTGGAAAAAGTTTATAAACTCTCAGAGGGAAAATAAGGCGCTCATTACGAGCGCCTTTCTTGTACATTTAAAATCCTTTTACGGCCGGTTTTTAATGAAGGCTACCCTGAGTATTTATTTTCAGGGTAGCCTTAATGAAAGTTGATAGAGGAGGAAGCATCATGCTTAATAAATGGATATTTACTGAAAGGCAGACACGTCTGGTGGAGAAGGCGGCTAGAATTAACGAGACGGCTGCGTTGCATGCGGGAAAAGCAGATGAAGAAGCTTCATTTTCGGATGAAGTACTGAAGAAGATCAAGGAAGAGAAATATCCTTCCCTACCTTTATTTCCAGAATTCGGAGGGGAAGAACTTTCTTTATACGAATTTTTACTGATGCAGGAAGAGATCGCAAAAGGGGACGGGGCTGTGGCGCTCTCCATCGGCTGGCACGTGGGTGTGATGATGGAACTGAAGGATGAGCGCCCGTGGGAAGAAGCGACGCTCCGCCATATTATGGATGAAGTTGGCAGGAAGCAGAAAGTGTTGAACCGCCTTGCGTCGGAGCCGGCGACAGGGAGCCCTACACGCGGAGGGATGCCGGAAACGATAGCCAGACGAAAAGGTGATGGCTATATCATCAACGGCAGGAAAACATTCGCATCCCTCGCTGATCATCTCGACTATTATATCGTTTCTACTTATGTAGAAGATCTGGATACGGTGGGGTGGTTCCTTGTTGAGAAAGATACACCTGGAGTTTCTGTTGAAAAGACGTGGGATACTCTCGGGATGAGAGGAACGGAAAGTGATGATCTACTCATGAAAGATGTTGAAGTCGATAGTTCTTCTCTTGTCGAAACGAAAACGTCTAAGCCCGCAGGACCGAAGGGTTGGCTGTTGCACATCCCCGCCTGTTATCTCGGTATCGCTGTGGCGGCCCGTAATGAGGCGGTTCAATTCGCAAAAAACTTTCAGCCGAACAGTCTGGACACACCGATCAGTGAAGTCCCTCATATTCAGGATAAAATCGGTACGATGGAATGGAAGCTATTGCAGGCTCACAGTTTTCTGTATAACACGGCGAGAAAATGGGATGAATACCCGGAGCGAAGAGACGAATGGCAGGAAGAACTTGGAGCAGTGAAGCTGGCAGTTACCAATACAGCGCAGGAAGTGGTGGATCTTGCGATGCGTATCAGTGGCGGGCGTGGGCTGTCCAGGCAACAGCCGTTTGAAAAATACTACCGTGATGTTCGGGCCGGCCTGCATAACCCTCCGATGGATGATGCTGTGATAACTATGCTGGCCAAAAAGGTTTAACCTTCGGCCAGCTTATCAGCAAATGCTTTGGCATAAGGTGATAAATCCGGTGGGCGACGGGAAGAGACGAGGTGATTGTCTGTGACGACAGCTTCATCGACCCATTCAGCTCCGGCATTTTTCATGTCATCCTTGATGCCCGGTGTACTTGTCACCTTGCGACCTTTCAAAATATCAGCGGAGATAAGAACCCACCCGGCATGACAAATTTGTCCGATCGGTTTTTGGTTCGCTTCCATATGACGGACGATGTCGAGCACTGCTTCGTATCGGCGCAGCTTGTCGGGGGACCAGCCTCCGGGCACGAGCACTCCGTCGTAGTCGGCAGGACTGATATCTTCAAAACTTACATCGGAAGTCACCGGCACGCCGTATTTTCCGCTGTACGTATGATTTTTTTCTTTTCCCGCAATGTGCACGGTCGCACCTTCTTCTTGCAGACGGAGAACCGGGTACCATAGTTCGAGATCTTCGAAGTCATCGCTTACAAAAGCGATCACTTTTTTATCACTCAGGCGCATATAAGCTATACCTCCTTTTTATCCAGTGTATCATAGGTTCGTCGCCACGGAGAATCTTTTGTCACCACGAGGACCCACCATATAAGAAGCGGCTGGAAGAGAGGACGGATCCAGAGAGCGGTAAGGCTCGTTTCCTCTGTCCACGGCGCAGGAATCTGCATGATGGCAGCGTAGATGTTGGCAGGCAAAACGGCAACCAGGAAGACAGCTGTGGCGATTCCGGCCGCTTTCCGCGTATGTGGAAAAATGAGCAGCAGGGAGAGGAGCCACTCCGTAATACCAGTTATATAAACAAGCTCGTAGCGGAACGGAAGAAATTCAGGAATCATTGCTGCAAACCCACTGTCGTAAATGAAATGGAGGATGCCTGCAAAAAACAGGGCCCCCGCGAATAAATATAATCCGATCGTTTTCAATATCATGGTTCAGGACCTTCTTTCGTTAGAGGATTGTAATGTCACTATTCACTTATTTCAGGTATAATTAAGCATAGATAGACTAATATTTTTGTAAGGGGAATGTAAATGATGAAATCTCTGAAGAGTTGGTTGATCCCGGGTATCGTTCTTGTTTTCGTTCTTTCCATGGCAACGGCTGTGCAGGCATCGAACTCGAACAGTATTGATGAGAAGCTCGGATTGCCCATTGTCGTCTATGGTGATGCTTTATCTGATACGCAAAAATCAGATGTCAGTGAACTGCTTGAAGTAAGTCAGCATAATGAAATAGATGAGTTTACGGTTACAGGACAGGATATCGCCAATTACATCGGAGGCAATCCTAATTCTAACATGTATTCTTCCGTGAAGATCCTCCATCAGGATAGTGGTGGTTTGAATGTAGATATCGTAAGCCCTGATAATATTACGGAAGTGACGAAGGAAATGTATGAGAATGCACTGATTACGGCTGGTGTGGAAAATGCGGAAGTGTCCGTAGCTTCTTCCGTTGCGGTGAGCGGGCATTCGGCACTTACCGGTATCTACAAAGCCTATGATGCCAAAGGTGCCACCCTGGATAGAGACAGGATGCAGGTGGCGAGTGAAGAATTGGACGTAGCCACTTCTATCGGTGAAGAAGAAGGGGTGAGCCAGGATGAAGTGAGCAGTCTGCTTACGGAAATCAAAAAGGCGATCGCTGAGCAAAACCCGGTAAGTCGCGAAGAGGTGGAGCAGATCGTCCAGGAGCAGCTGGACTCGCTACAGATTGAACTTAGCCCTGAGGATAGGGAGAGACTCGTCAATCTATTCGATCAGATGAGGAATCTGAACATCAATTTTGACGAAGTCCAGAATCAGCTGGATGAACTAGCGAGCGGTTTTCAGGATCTGATCAATGATGAAGGGTTCTGGAATAATGTACGTACAACGATTCAGGACTTTTTCCGTTCCTTACGTACCTTCATCGATTCCGTTTTGAATTAATAGAGTAAAAGAGAAGCGCTCCACAGGCGCTTCTCTTTTTAATTTTGGACTATTTTTGTATCTTCGATGATCTGCTCATACGGAACGTCTTTGTCGCCGCTGTAATATTGTTTTACTGTACCTTCTTCATCTACAAGGAAGAACTGTGTACCGTGCATCACCTGCTCTTCTCCCTCGGGCTTGTCGACTATAATATGAAAGCTCTCTTCGGCGAATGTTTCGATCGTTTCCTGATCGTAGCCGGTGAGAAAGTTCCAGTTGGAAAAATCTGCACCTTGTTTTTCAGCGAATGTTTTTAATGTTGCGGGATTATCGACCCCGGGATCGACGCTGAAGGATACGAATTCCACGTCGATGCCTTCTTCCTTCATCTTACTCTGGAGCTGTGCCATGTTTCTCGTCATAGGTGGGCAGACGGTGTTACAGGAAGTGAATACGAAATCCGCGATCCACACCTTTCCTTCCATCTCCTCCATGCTCCATGATTCCTCGTCCTGGGTAGTTGCTTCAAAGCTTCCTGTTTCCCAGTTGACAGGGTCTTCTAGTTCCTGCTGGCCGCAGGCGGCAAGAAACAGTGTGAAAAATATACCGATCATTAACTTTTTCAAGTAGGGTAGACTCCTTTCCGTGTCATTTCTTTACTCAGTGTACCTGTTGCAACCCGTCATCTCAATGAACAAAATAAGAATTTTTACCGCCTTGCCGAACTTTCCGCATTAAAGGTGATCGCATCCGTCAGGTTCTGAAGGGTGAACGTGACAGGCATATGCTCGGCGAGATTGAACTGATTGCCGTGAATAATCAATTTATCTTCGGATGAACTGAAAAACGTGTCGCGTGTCGCATATTCCGGAACTCCTTCTATTTCCACACCCTGGGGGCGTGAGGCCGCATATTCGTTTTCTCCCTGGAGCGGAAGATACGGGTGAGGAGACAGATGGGAGCGCTCGCTATTTTCAGGGTTTGTCGTGAGTTCCCAGGTCAGATTCCTCGGGTATTCATACGTTTTCTTCGTAAGTGTTATCTCCGTTCCGTTGTATGTTCCGAGAGATTTCTCCAGGTCTATGGTGCTCGTTTGGTTGTTGGTGGAGACGTGTTCGTCAAAATCACGTGTATCCACTTCAAAGCTTACCTGTTCTTCCGACTTTACGTACAGCTCGTTCATAGTGAAGTTTATGGAAGAAGCGTCTTCGAGAGGGACGCCTCTCGTCATATATACGTGTTTCTCGTCGGTTTTAGAAAGTCTTAGGAAAGAAGGATTCATTTCTTGCCTGGTGTCAAGGGTGGCATCGATTCTGTTGGACAAGGGTCGAGAAGACTCGATATGCATGTATAGACGTGAACCCCTGAGATCGTTTTCTACACGAAGCGGTTTATATCGAACCTCTCCCTTTTCAAGATACCCCGCTTCCTTGAAAGTGTATGTTTGGGTGTTGTAGGCTTCCGGATTATAGGAGAGAAACAGGGGAGTGTCATTTGTCTTCCATGTACCGTCCCCGAGATGTAAATGAAAAGAAGCCAGAACGGTTTGTTCAAATCGTTCAACGCTATCCATACGCGTGTGGGTAAGCCCGTCAGGAGTCTCGATATTCCTTTCTTCCGATATTGCAGAAACAGAAGTGTATGTATAAATCTCACCGTCATAAAGTGCTACGGGTCCCGCTTGATTGTAAGCATAAAGTTCCTGATCTCTCATGTCTCCTTCGAGATCTTCCACAAATCCGTTTTCTATCAGTCTAGGTGTTTGGGGTTGTTCCAGATCCACAGCTTCGATGTCCAACTTGTACAAGATATGTATCTGTTCTTTGTTGTACCACGTTTCCAGAATCGTCATGTTTCCTTCCCGTTCCTCGGAAAAATCGACTTCCTGGTTATGTTCCACTGTAAGATTCTGTTCGCGCGCTTTTTGCAGAAACGGAATTTCCTCTTCGTAAAAGGAAGTGATCGCTTGTTCGTTTTCGACATTTTCCCATTGAGGTGGAAGGTCTTCAGGTGGCGGGGAGGAGGGTGCTTCGGTGTCTTCGTGGGTGAGGGTCGGCTCCTGATCCTTAAGTATAAATTGCGAGGCGATGAGAAAAAGAACGATAGCCACTCCGAATAGGAGAAGTTGTTTCTTCGACATAGAAAATCCACCTTATTATTTAAAGTCAAAAGGAATATTTGGTGAAAAGCTTGAGGAATAAATAATCAATCCGATAATTATAGTAACATGTCTAAGAGAGAAAAAGTAGGTGGAAAATTTGGACAGTATGGCTAGGGAACTGTTGGAACAACTCGTAGTACCAACCTGGTTCTACGACAGGGAAAGTGACGTTATATATGTGAATCCTCCTTACCGGGAACATAGTTCACTGAAGGCGGAAGTGTACACCCTTGATGAATTTTTGATGGAGATTCCATATAAGTATCGTGAACAATTCCTGATGCTCCGAGACAAGGAGGAGCCATCCTTTTCTCTTAAATATCACTTTATGGATGCGGAGAATAAAACGTTTGAAGATATCGCTTCTCTGATTTCCGATGCCCAGGGGGAGGCGGTCGGATACGCGGGACACTCGCTCACGTTTCTGGACGCTATTACAGAAGCGGACAAACTGAAACAGGCAATCATTGAAATCGGAGAGGCATTCCGGGAAAACGGCGGGCAGTCCTTCTATGATTTCTCCGTCCGCTACCTTGCAAAATTACTGGAAGCAGATGGGGTGTTGATTGGAACAATCACCGGTGAAGAGCAACGCTACGTCGATACGGTGGCAATGGTCCACAAAGGGGAGATCGTTCCTAATATCAGTTACAGCCTGACAGGGACTCCTTGTGCTGAAGCAGCGGATACAGGGGAATGTTTTGTGCCGTCGGATGCAAAAGAAAAATATCCGGACGACCAGACATTGCACTCTATGAACGTTGAAAGTTATTTTGGAAGCCCTCTTTATAATTCGAATAGTGAAGTGATCGGTATCCTTGCAGTGATGTCTGAGGAGAAGAAAACAGAAGGGGAAATGGAACGGGCCATCTTTCGTGTGTTCGCAGACAGAATTTCCACTGAATTGACGAAAAGAAATGCGGAGCTTGAGCTTCAGGCAGTTTCCAGATATGACCCATTGACCGGACTGGTAAAGCGCGAATATTTCGGGGAACTTTTGGATCTTGAGATGGAGCGTCACCATGATCAGGTTATACTGATGGTGATGGATATCGATAATTTCAAAATGGTGAACGATTCCTGGGGGCACGACGTGGGTGACGAACTGTTGAGGAAGCTCGCGAGGCACCTGCTTGAGGAGTTCTCTGAGCTAGATAGCGTCATTTCACGTATGAGTAGTGATGAATTTGCTATGATGATCCGCGGGGAATACAGCGAAGGAGAAATCGTGCGTCGTGCGGAACAATTGATCGATTCCATGAGGTACCCTTTCGTTATCGGAGGGAATGAGTACTTCGGAACACTCAGTGTCGGGATCGCATTCTCCGGAGGGGGGGAGGCGGCCAAAAATCTGATTTCTCACGCAGATGCAGCCTTGAATAAAGCGAAATACAAAGGTAAGAACCGGTACGAAATTTACCATCGCCACCTGGGGATAGCTGTAAAGGAAGAACTTCAGATTAAACAGGCGCTTTACTATGCGCTTGAAAACGAAGAGTTTGTACTTTTTTATCAGCCTCAAGTGTGCGAGAACGATTCGACAGTGATCGGGTATGAAGCGCTTTTGAGGTGGAGTCATCCTGAATACGGACTTCTTACTCCTGATAAATTCATTGAGATAGCGGAAAACAGCGGGTTTATCATTCCGATGGGGGAATGGGTACTGAAAGAATCCTGTCGACAATTGAAAGAATGGCAGGAATTTTATGGTCGACATGAATTGAAAGTATCTGTTAATTTATCCGCTCAGCAATTCAAGGACAGATATCTGGATGACAAAATACTGATGGCTGTCGAGGAAGCGGGATTAACCCCTAAGCATCTGGTGATAGAAATTACAGAGTCTATGGTGCTTGAGGATTTCAAAGGAAGTGTCAAAGTTCTGGATTCGTTACGAAAGCGTGGTGTTGAAGTTCACCTGGATGATTTCGGGACGGGGTACTCCTCTCTCAATTACTTGAGCAAACTCCCGGTAGATACGATTAAAATTGATAAATCATTTGTATGGAATATAGGGAAGACAGAACAGGACGGAGCTATTGTACGGGCGATTATTGCGATGGCCGAGAATCTCGGGATGAAGGTTATTGCTGAAGGAGTGGAGTCGAAGGAGCAGCTTGAGTATTTGAAACAGACCGGGTGTCACTTGTATCAGGGCTTTTATTATAGTAAGCCTGCTCCTCCTGTGGGTGTGGTCGTTTATTGAAGCGAGGGGTAGTCTTCTAAACGGAAGTTTCCGCTTTTCTTTGTCCAGCTGCCTCATTCAGAAGCTCGTAATATAAGCGCCCACCCCTGTTTCGGGAAAGGGCGCCCGAAGCCAGGTGCGTCCACTTATCTTAGAGCTTCTAAACGAATGATTCCGCTTTTCTTTACACCCGCTGTTTGAGTAGATATACTGATACGAAACGATAAGCGGAGGAGATTCAATCATGAAGCAATCATCATTTTTCACAAAAGTTGTACACCATAAAGCGGACCAGAGTGCTGCTCTGAATAGTAAAGCTACTCCGATATATCAGACTTCGGCTTTTACATTCAAAGACCTCGACGACCTGGAGAAATATTATGAGGGGGAGACCTCTTACCTTTACTCCAGAGAACGGAACCCGAATCCTGAAGAATTAGCGGAAGGGGTCGCTTTGCTTGAGGAAGGAGAGGCTGGAGTTGCTGCTGCTTCCGGAATGGCTGCGATTTTTGCGGGGATTCTTTCTGTGGTGAAGCCGGGGGATCACATTGTAGCTGCGGAAGATGTATATGGAGGGACGCACAATCTGCTCGCTCATGAACTTCCTGCTCTCGGAATCGAAGTGACGCTCACGTCTTTCCATGACCTCGAAAGCGTCAAGGGAGAAATCCGGACGAATACGAAGCTTCTATACTCAGAATCAGTGACGAACCCTTTTCTTCGTGTGGAAGATTTGAATGGTCTGAAGGAAGTGGCCGAAAAAAATGAATTGAAAGTTATGATCGATAATACATTTGCTACGCCGTATCTTTTGCGTCCATTACATAATGGAGCGGACCTCGTCGTCCACAGTGCGACGAAGTATCTCGGAGGCCACAGTGATGCAACGGCTGGAGTTCTTGTCGGGGAACACTCCCTCGTAGAGAAAGCTCGTAAAAAAATCGTTTCTCTCGGTTCCAATTTGAGCCCCTTCGAAGCGTGGTTGACTTACCGCGGAACGAAGACACTTGGAATCCGGATGGACAAACAATCGAAGAACGCCAAAGCGCTTGCTGAAGCGATGCAGAAACATGCTGATGTCCAGAAGGTCTATTACCCGAAAGGTGTTTCCTCTGAGGGTAACGGGGCGATTGTGACTGTGGCGTTGAATGAGTCGGTGGATATGAACACCTTTTACCGGGCGCTCGGATGGATTAAAATCGTTCCGAGTCTTGCGGGAGTCGAAACGACTGTATCTGTGCCATCCCGTACTTCTCATCGTACACTCACTTCAGAAGATAAAGAACGGTTCGGAATCGATGATCACGTCGTTCGGATCTCTGTGGGAATCGAAAGCTCTGAAGATATCATCGCTCAGCTTGAACAGGCGATTGAAGCTTCTAAATAGGGAATATTCAAAAAATTATTGACTTAGCGACCGATTGTCATATATAATTTCATTCAAACCACTAATTGAATAGCAACTCTTATCAAGAGCGGCTGAGGGACTAGGCCCTGCGAAGCCCGGCAACCTTCAAACATCAGTTTGAAAAGGTGCCAATTCCTACAGATCCAGGAGGTCTGAGAGATAAGGGGAGGACCTATATACGTTTACCCGTAAACCTCTTCTTATCGAAGAGGTTTTTTTGATTGGCTCTTCTTCTCTCAGAACCTCCTGACACATACACATTAGGAGGAATTATTTATGTCTCAACAATTCGAAGGTTACGATCTGGATACAATAGCTCTCCACGGCGGACAATCTCCCGACCCGACAACAGGATCAAGAGCTGTACCGATTTACCAGACGACATCTTACGTTTTTCACGATACCGATCATGCACAAAGCTTGTTCGCACTGGATGAGCCCGGAAACATCTATTCAAGAATCGGGAACCCGACGGTCGACGTTTTCGAAAAACGTATGGCTCTTCTCGAGGACGGGGTAGCTTCTGTAGCCACAGCATCCGGCATGGCCGCTATCTCCTATTCGATTTTGAACGTGGCTGGAGCAGGAGACGAAGTAGTCGCGGCCAGCAATCTGTACGGCGGTACGTATAATTTATTCGCTAACACTTTGCCGCGTTACGGCATCAATGTAAAATTCGTCGATCCTGAGGATCCGGAAAATTTCAAAAAGGCGATCACTGAAAAAACAAAAGCGGTGTTTGCTGAAACGATCGGGAATCCGAGTCTCCACGTACTGGATATCGAGAAAGTGGCGGAAGTAGCACATGGTAATGGCGTCCCACTTATCATCGATAATACATTTGCCACCCCGGCTCAGTGTAAACCGATTCAGTGGGGTGCTGATATTGTTGTCCATTCCGCGACGAAATGGATCGGCGGGCACGGAACAGCGATTGGCGGGGTAGCTGTCGATGGAGGACGTTTCGACTGGACGAACGGGAAGTTCCCTGGGTTCACTGAACCTGACGACAGCTATAACGGCATTGTCTATGCAAAAGATTTCGGGACTCTAGCTTTCGCTACGAAATTCCGTGTCCAGTTACTGCGTGACTTCGGGGCATGTCTCAGTCCGCAGAATGCGTTTCTTCTGACTCAAGGGTTGGAGACATTGTCTCTGCGCGTGGAGCGTCATGCGGATAATTCTCTGGAGGTAGCCGAATATCTTCAAGGACACCCGGATGTAGAGTGGGTATCTTATCCGGGGCTCCCGGACCACCCGGCCCATGAACTTGCCAATAAGTATTTAGAAGGTGGATACGGCGCTATCGTGAACTTCGGTATCAAAGGCGGTAGAGAAGCGGGCAGCAGTCTGATCAATAATATTTCCCTGTGGTCTCACGTAGCGAACGTGGGAGACGCCAAGTCTCTGATTATCCACCCGGCTTCCACCACACACCAGCAACTGTCTGCGGAGGACTTGTCTTCGAGCGGTGTAACCGAAGAGTTGATCCGTCTGTCCGTAGGTCTGGAATCAGTGAAAGATCTGATCAACGATCTCGATCGCGCGATTGAAAAAGCGACGGGGAATGAAGCGGCTGCCAAAACACTGACGGAAAACGACGAAGGGGTTATCAGCTGGGCCTTGAAATCAGCAGAAATAACCGAGGACGGGGAGAAACGTACGAAGCGTCTGGCAGTCGTAGGTTTAAGCGGAAAACCTTCGCGTCCGAGTCATCGTCTGGCGAGGAAAATGCAGCGTCTCGGTTATCAGATTGTACCGGTCAACCCGGGAGAAAACGAGGTTCTCGGAGAGACAGCCTACCCTGATTTGAAATCCATACCGTTCAAGGTGGAGGTCGTTCAAGTGTTCCGAAGCCCGCAGGCGGCTATCGGTATCGCTGAAGAAGCAGGCGAGGTGAAACCGGATGTGTTCTGGCTCCAGGAAGGAGTCATTGCTCCGGAAGCAGCGAGAATCGCCAATGAAGCAGGGCTCGAAGTAGTTCACAACCGTTGCACTTATAAGGAAGCTCAACGTTTGAGAGGAACGATTGATACGTACGCTTGTGAAATTTAAATGAAGATTTTTATATCAGAAGGCGGCATCAAGCCGTCTTCTGAAAATTATAGGATAAGAAAAAGGAGCTGGGCATATGAATATTAAAAATTTAATATTGACTATAACGATAATTTTACTAGGGATTTTAGTGGCTGGTTGTTCTTCAGATGCGGATGGTGCTTCAGGGACGCCGGAAAAAATCACGCTTGATTATGCTTATTATTCCCCGACGAGTCTGGTATTGAAGGAAAAAGGCTTCGTGGAAGAAGTTTTCGGTGAAGAGGTGGAAGTAGAGTACGTACTAAGCCAGGGCAGCAACAAAGCACTTGAATTTCTGAACTCCTCGAGTGTGGATTTCAGTTCTTCAGCCGGAGCGGCAGCATTGATGTCCAAAGCGAACGGAGCACCGGTTGAAACAGTCTACCTGTACTCTAAGCCGGAGTGGACCGCGCTCGTATCCGGCAAGGATTCAGGAATAGATTCAGTGGAAGACCTGAGAGGCAAAAAAGTGGCTGCGACTCTCGGAACGGATCCATACATATTCCTAGAACGCGCCCTGAAAAAACACGACATGTCCACAGACGATATTGAGCTGGTAAACCTGCAACATCCGGACGGAGCATCTGCTCTCAGTAACGGTGATGTGGATGCCTGGGCAGGACTTGATCCTCATATGGCTCGAGAGGAGCTTGAATCCGGTGCGAACCTTTTCTACCGTGATGCTGACCTTAATACCTACGGAACGTTGAACACACGTACCGAGTTTGCAGAAAATAATCCAGATGTCGTGAAGAAAGTCATTGAAGCCTATGAAAAAGCCCGTCAATTCGCTATTGATAATCCTGAAGAAACAGCAGAGATTCTTGCTGCAGAAGCAGAGTTGGATCTGGAAGTGGCGAAACAGAGTCTAGAACGGAACGACTTCAGCAATGCTGTGCCGAACCAGGACGTGATCGACACGATTACCGCTGCCGGAGACGTTCTTCAGGATGTGGAAGTGATTGATCAGGAAGCTGATATTGACGCTTTGACAGAAGAAATGATTAATCCGTCCTTTGCGGAAGAAGTGATCGAATAAAAGAATCGACAGGGAGGAGACAGTATGACGATACGAACGAATACCGCAACGTTGCCGGCATCAAAAAAAAAGAAAAGCAAAAAGAAATCGCTCCCTTTTACGGACTGGTGGGCGGGGCTTTTACTTCCGGTAGTGCTTATAATTATTTGGGAAACAGCTTCCCGTAACGGTTGGGTCGCCTCTCATTTACTTCCCGCTCCGACGGTTGTCGTAGAAGAAATGGTAACGATGGGACGGGAAGGGGAATTATGGGGACATATAGGTATCACTCTCTATCGAGTGCTTGCCGGATTTGTTATCGGTACAGCGGCAGCGGCTATTCTCGGTGTTCTGACCGGAAGCAGTAAATGGATGGAGAAACTTCTCGATCCTACGCTTCAGGCTCTGAGGGCCATCCCCTCCCTGGCGTGGGTTCCCTTGTTTATCCTTTGGATCGGAATCGGGGAAGCCTCCAAAATCACCCTGGTAGCAGTCGGAGTTTTCTTCCCTGTCTATCTGAACCTTACTTCAGGAATTCAAGGAGTAGACAGAAAACTGATTGAAGTAGGGAGAATGTACGGTTTCTCTACGTGGAAGCAGGTGAGGAAAATCGTCTTTCCGGCAGCGGCTCCTTCCTTTCTCACAGGTATCAGAAGCGGGCTCAGTCTGGGATGGATGTTCGTCGTAGCGGCCGAGCTGCTCGGGACGAGTCAGGGACTTGGCTATTTGATGGTCTTCGGTCAGAATACATCTTCCCCGGAACTTGTGATAGGAAGTATATTGTTGTTCGCCGTATTCGGGAAAGCGACAGATGAAATATTGAAGCGAATAGAAAGAAAATCACTCCAATGGCAGGATCGCCTGGATAATTCAGTGTAAGGAGGGAGCTTATGCTCGCAGTGGAAAAAGTATCACGCTGGTTCGACGAAAAGAAAGCGGGGTTTCAGCATGTGAATCTCCAACTTACAAAAGGGGAAGTCATCGGAGTGCTGGGAACGAGTGGTTGTGGGAAAAGCACATTTCTGCGTGTTCTCTCCGGGCTTGATGAGGGGTATGAGGGACGGATCCATTCAAAGAAAAAGAACCCTTCCATTGGAATGATGTTTCAGGAACCACGCTTAATGCCGTGGCTTACAGTATTTGAGAATGTCCTGTTCGGAGATGATGGTTCCAAAAAGAAAGAGGCATCTGAACTGATCGATATTGTCGGTCTCGGCGGCTTTGAAAACCATTTTCCGAAAGACCTCTCCGGAGGTATGGCTCAACGTGTGGCAATAGCCAGGTCTCTGCTTCATAATCCGGATCTGCTGATGCTGGATGAGCCTTTCAGCGCGCTCGATGCTTTCACGAAGCTGCAGTTACAGGAGCTGCTTTTATCGATATGGGAGACGAAGCCCTCCACGAGTATTCTGGTTACGCATGATATAGATGAGGCCTTGTATTTGTGTGACCGCATTCTTATCATGCGTGGCCAGCCGGGAGAAGTGGAATCGGAGCTGGTGGTCGATAAACCGAAACCGCGCCACCGCGGAGACCGGGATCTTGCAGACATGAAAGAAGAAATATTGAAAGAACTTGATTTTACGAATGATTAGGAGGTGAAACCATGTCTATTTTGCCACCCTTACACGGGACATATAATGTAGAAAAGGAATGGCATGAAGGAGAACCGTTTCGCTGGGAGCGGGTCCATCCGGAGTTCACCTGGTATGAAACGGGCAAAGTGAACATGACGTATGAATGTGTAGATAGACATGTAAATGATGGGAAAGGAGAGAAAACGGCTCTCTGGTATATCAGTGACGCCAAGGAAGAAACGTGGACGTATAGAGAGCTTCAGAGCGAAGTGAACGCCTGGGCGAACGTACTCAGGAAGCGCGGAGTGCAAAAAGGGGACTTCGTTTTCATCTTTCTCCCGAAACATCCGTATTGCCACATTGCCATGCTTGCGGCGGTGAAAATCGGAGCAGCGGTGGGGCCGTTGTTCGAGGCCTTCATGGAAGAAGCGGTGAAAGACCGGATATATGACTGTGACGGGGAATATCTGATTACATCGGAAGAATTCCTGGAACGGGTGCCGGAGAAAGAATTGCCTAGTCTGAAGACGGTGTTTGTCACAGATAAGCATGTAGATGGATACATATCAATCACCTCAGAAGCGGAAGAAGAAAGCACAGAAAGCGAAACGGAATGGGTCGACCTGGATGATGGAGTGAATATCCACTACACGAGTGGTTCTACTGGAAAACCGAAGGGAATCATCCACGCCCACCGTGTCATGATCCAGCAATACCAGACCGGGAGATGGGTGCTGGATTTGAAAGAGACGGACGTCTATTGGTGCACGGCCCATCCTGGCTGGGTGACGGGAACGGTCTACGGGGTGTTCGCTCCTCTTTTGAACGGTGTCACCACAGTCATTCATGGAGGACGTTTCTCTGCAGAAGCGTGGTACGAAGTGATGGAAAAAGCAAAAGTTTCGGTATGGTACAGTGCACCGACGGCTTTTCGTATGTTGAAGGCCGCGGGAGAGAATACTCGTAAACGTTACGACCTCTCCTCACTCCGTCACATTTTGAGTGTCGGTGAGCCGCTGAACCCGGAAGTGATCCACTGGGCGTTTGAAGTGTTCGGTCTTCGTATCCATGATACATGGTGGATGACAGAAACCGGAGCGCAGCTTATTGCCAATTTACCTACCCGGGACATCAAACCAGGGTCCATGGGCCGGCCGATTCCGGGAGTGCAGGCGGCGGTCCTGGATGAAGAAGGGAAGGAAGTGGCAACGGGAGAGCTTGGACACCTGGCGATCCGTGCTGACTGGCCGGCTCTGATGAAAGAAGTTTGGAAAAACGAAGAAAAATACCGCTCCTATTTTCCATACGGAAAGGAATGGTATTTAGCCGGAGACCTGGCGACGATGGATGAGGACGGGTATATATTCTTTCAGGGGAGGAGTGATGATATGATCAACTCTTCGGGAGAAAGGATCGGACCGTTCGAAGTGGAAAGTAAACTGCTCGAGCATGGAGCGGTTCAGGAAGCGGGTGTCGTCGGAAAACCGGATGAGATCCGCGGAGAAATCGTGAAAGCGTTCATCACACTGAACAATACGTATGAAGAGAGTGCCTATCTGTTGGAAGAGTTGCGATCGTTTGTAAAACGGGGGCTTGCTGCTCATGCAGCTCCCAGAGAAATCGAGGTCCTAGATGAGCTACCGAAGACTCAGATAAGCGGGAAGATTTTAAGAAGGAAACTGAAAGAACGTGATAGCACCCCTGGGTGAAAAGAAGCATATGGTTTGCGAAGGAGAATTTAGGGGAAAGCAATAACTGAAGTCCAGTCTATAAATGGGGTGAGGTCATGCTTTATTCGATCACGTTTCAGAAGATAGTCATATTCGCTTCGATCGGTCTTATAATCGGATCTTTAATCGGTTTCTCGGGAGTACTCGGGTTCGGCCTTGATGGATCCATATTTATTATTTCTGTACTGCTAACTATGGTGGTTGTGTTTGCTGCAGCGATGTTTGCAGAATTATATCATATTCGGGAAGCGATCAATCGTTCCCGGAATCGTTAAGCGAGCCGGATGTCGGCTCGTTTTTCTTATGATTCCGGACTATGATCTCGAGTCAGTCCCGTCTGATTGTTCGGGCTTATGTTCTAAAATAGAAGCCATGGACTGAGAATCAGGAGCAGAAAATAAAAAAAGATAATGGCAGAAAAGATAATATAACTGGTTCTGGTCAATTTTTTGAAAATGATATAGTAGGTAGCTAGTATAGTCAGAATGATACCTAGTGAGTAGAGCAATGTCATGGGCGGACGTCCTCCTTTCCTCTGACTATACGTACGAGAAGTTATCGTTGCAAAGGAAAGGTTTGTGGTTTTCGGCTTTAGGGAAAGGGGTAGAAAACCGGTACAAGTCAGGAGCGTGACGTATGATTGAAATGCTGTTTGGTATAATTTCACTTCTTTGGGCAGTGGAATTCATCTTTTTTTCATCACCCGCTTCTGAAAAAACAGAAAAAGTATCATTCCGGTATGTTTTTGTGGCAATGCTTGTATCTGTCATTTTTATTCTGGCTATTGACCCCTGGACGGTGACGTCACCTGCTGTAAGGTGGGCTGGGATTATTTTTTATGGTGCGGGTGTGGGTTTGCGTCTATGGGGCATCATCCACCTTAAAGAACAGTTCACCAGGAATGTGAGCGTTCGTGAAGGAGATCGTCTCGTTAGTACAGGCCCCTATCGGGTTTTGCGTCATCCTTTGTACACCGGTCTTTTAAGCATTGTTACCGGTTTCGCCCTCAGCAACGGAAGCCTTGTCGGAGTTGTGACCGGAGGGCTTGCAGTCGGAGGAAGTCTTTTATACAGGATTCACCTGGAAGAATCGATGCTCATTTCGCTTCATGGGAAAAAATATGTACGGTGGTGCAGCAAAAGATATCGTCTTATTCCTTTTATCTATTAAACGGAGGTGTTATGTAATGGTAAATCAAAGAGCAGTAGTGGTAGGAGCGGGTCTTGGCGGGATGTCGGCAGCAATAAGACTGAAAGCGGACGGATATGACGTTACACTTCTCGAAAAGAACGAGAATATCGGTGGAAAATTGAATCAGAGATCCGGACAAGGGTTCACTTTCGATACAGGTCCTTCTATTCTAACGATGCCCTGGGTACTCGAGCAGCTTTTTGAAAGTGTCCACAGGGATATTCATGATTACATAAAAATAGAAAGAGTCGAGCCTCAGTGGAGGACGTTTTTTGAAGATGGGAAACAGCTGGACCTTACGAGTGATTTACCATCGATGCTTAAGGAAATGTCCAAAGTTACAGATCGCCCGAACAGTTCGTTGACTAATTTCCTTTCTTACAGTCAGGATATGTATGAATTATGCATGAAGAGTTTCTACAAATACAGCCTTGCTGACTTGAGTGATCTGAAAAAGCACCATTCGTTCAAAGAACTGATGGAAATGGATCCCATGAAGACGGTCGCGAAATCGACCCATGAACATCTTAACAATAAACATTTAGAGCAAATGTTCAATTATATGATGATGTACGTCGGTTCGAACCCTTATTCTTCTCCTGCGATTTTGAACCAGTTGGCATACGTGCAGCTCGGTCTCGGTATCCATTATATCCAGGGTGGTATGTACAAAATTGCAGAAGCGATGGGAAAACTGATGGAAGAACTGAAAGTGGATGTCCATCTTGAAACTCCTGTGTCGAAATTGGTGACAGATGGGAACAAAGTGACCGGTGTAGAGACAGCGAGAGGAATGATAGAAGCGGATGTCGTCGTTTCCAATGCAGAAGCTATTCCTACGTATCGCTTTATCGATGGATCGAAAAAAGGTAAAAAAGAAGCGAAGAGACTTGAGAAAAAGTTTGAACCGACAGTCTCCGGACTAGTATTATTATTAGGAACGAACAAAAAGTATGACCAATTGGAGCATCACAATTTCTTTTTCTCCGAAGATCCTGAGCAGGAGTTCAAAGAGATTTTCGATAAAGGGAAACCTGCAGAGGACCCGACGGTATACATCGGAGTATCTTCGAAGTCAGATCCTTCCCAGGCGCCTGAAGGGAAGGATAACCTGTTTGTCCTTACCCACGTGCCACCGCTCGAGAATAAGAAGCGTAAAGATTGGGACTGGGAAGCATACAGAAAAACGATTATCAAAAAATTGGAGCGTATGGGTCTCGAAGACCTGGAAGATTCGATCGATTTCGAATACCAGTTCGCTCCGGAAGACCTTGAGTCTCTATATGGGGCAAATGGTGGTTCGATTTACGGTATTGTCGCGGACAAGAAGTCGAACGGCGGTTTCAAAGTCCCTGCGCAAAGTGCTTTGTACGATAATCTTTATTTTGCCGGAGGTTCTACGCACCCCGGAGGCGGAGTACCTATGGTGACACTGTCCGGTCAGCTGACAGCTGATCTGATTAAAAGCAAACAACAATAGTTAGGAGTCTATGTTTATGGCAGTGCTGATATTTCTTGGTTTTTTTGTTTCTGCGATCGCCACCTTTTTCATCGCTTCCAACCTTGCTGTGTTCGGCGATGCAGTAAAGGAAAAAACTAAAGCGACATCTACCGTGGTAGGAGCCGTAATCGGCATAGCTATTTCCTTGCCGGAACTTACATCAAGCGTGACGGCAGTCATCATTGACACCCCGGGACTTGCTGTCGGTAATCTGATAGGCAGTAACCTTTTCAATCTTCTGGGTCTGGCGGTGTTCGATCTGATCTATCGGAAGCATCAGATTATGACGCAAACAACAGTGGAAAGTAAACTCTATGCTTATCTGGTCATTTTTCTTACGATCATCGTGATTGTTGCGGTATCCTTTCCACTACCGACTCCTTTTCTTCATATCAGTTACTCTACCTTCGCCCTGGTTCTGCTATATGTTATCGGGGCGCAGCTGATCAATAAACGTACGGAATACAAAGGGCGTAAAGTGAAGAATGAAAGAAAGCAGGAAAGATACCGGGAATATACTCGTAAACAAGTGTTGACGCGTTTTATCAGTCTGGCTGTAGCCATTATGATTATGGGGAGTATATTGACGGTCACTGCAGAGGAAATCGCCCAAATCACAGGGCTCGGTTCTTCTTTTATAGGAGCTTTCCTCGTGGCTATCAGCACTTCCTTGCCTGATGCCTCGAGTGTCGGAACAGCCCTCAAGATGAGGAACTACAATTTGGCAATCAGTTCACTTATCGGAAGTAATGCGTTCAATATTCTAATTCTGGCTATCACGGATGTGATGTATTTCCGAGGAAATCTCTTCAGCGAGTCCAGTCAGGTCAATATAATTATTGCGATTGCTTCGATTGTTTTCGTCCTGCTGTTCCTGATCAGTATCTCAAGAAAAAGCCCGAAATATCAGTTTACGTATGTGATTCCTTCTATATTGATTGTTGTCCTTTATTTCGCTGTTTCGTTCGTTTCGTTTCAGATGAAATAGAAAGTGCGAGTGAAAAAGTGCAGGTACTAAGATTAAATAAGGCATAACAAAGAGTTTGGGACAAAACGAATAACAGCAATCAATAACCGAACATTCGAGACGATGCCTATCCTTTTATGAAGAACAACACAGAGACTCCTGCGGGAACAGCACGTGCTGAAGATCCCCATGATCAAGCGATTTTCTTGATTATGGGTCGGCTTGAAGCCGTGCCCGCGGAAAGCGATGTGTTGTTCTTTTTAATCCTTTTATAAACAGCATACAAAACAAAAACCGAACACTATCGTTCGGTTTTTGTTTTGTACTATTTAGTTTTGGCCCAGGCTCTTTGTTATGTGTGTTGTTCCAAGTTTTTGTAAAATCATTTCTTCTTGCTGAATGGGAACCACCAGTTCCAGTGACCGAACAGTTTCATAAGACTCGGAACAAGCAGAAGACGGATGATGGTAGCATCGATGAAAATCGCTATGGCGATACCTATACCTATCTGCTTAACAGGAACGACGCCGGTGAAAGCGAAGGCTCCTGTAATCACAATCATGATCAGTGCGGCGGACGTGATGATTTTACTCGTATTGGCTACACCTTCGATTGTAGAATAATGATTATCTTTCGTTTCAAGGTAAAATTCTCTCATACGGGAGATGAGAAAAACTTCGTAGTCCATACTCAATCCGAATACGAGGCTGAATACAATCACCGGTAGAATCAAAGCGATGTCCGCTTCATTCAAACCGAAATGTCCTCCCTGGAACAGCCATACGAGAATGCCGAATGTAGAAGCCAGTCCCAGAATGTTCATCAGGATAGCTTTGATCGGAATCAGTATAGAACGGAACGCAATCATCAGGATGAAGAACGTAGATACGATGATGATCGTCAATACCATAGGCAGTTTGTCGAAGATTTCATCATATATCTCCTGGTTGAAAGCGGGTAATCCGCCTATGAGCGCTTCCTGTTCTTCTTTTAAATCCCTGACAAGATTTTGTGCTTCTCCTGAATTATCAGCTACTGTCAGGTTCAAGGGTAAAAGAAGACGATCGCCGGCTATGAATTGATCGATCGCCGGTTCCAGAGCTTCGCGTGTCTGCGGGTTCTGTAGAGCGGCATTCAACTCTTCCGGGGTTTCAACATCCGCAGCAGAGTAGAGAGAGTCTATGCTATCCACGATATCCGGGCCGGAGAGTTCATCTATTTTATCTTTCATAGCTTCGAGCCCTTCTTCACTCAGCCAGTCCGTTTCATTTTCAGCGACTACATAAACCGTACTATCCGTGTCGTTCATGAACGTTTCTTCGATGGTTTCGTAAGCGCTTCTCGATTCGTAACTTTCAGGAAGCGCATCGATCGTAGGGATAGACACATTCATATTTGAGACCGGAATGACTCCGATAAGCAGAATGACGAATGAGACAAGAGCTGTCATGACCGGACGTTTCATAATACCTTTAGCAAAAGCTCTCCACCGCGGGACTGTATCTTTCTGGGCCGGAAGTACGCGGAATTTATTTATACGCGGCCCCAGTAATCTCAGCAGTGCCGGAAGCAGGGTGAGAGAAGTCAATACAGCCAGGGTGATGACCACGGTGCCGCCGAGAGCAATATTTAGAAAGATATCAACATCAATGATGCTCATGGCACCCAGTCCGATGAACACGCAGACCGCCGAGAAAATAATCGATCGTCCGGCTGTCCGGATGGTTGTGACGAGCGCATCATCAATGGCCTGCTTAGCCAACTCTTCCCGGTACCGGTTGATGAACAGCAATGCGAAATCGATACTCAGCGCCAGTCCGATCATCGGGGCGATGTTCAATATGAATACAGACAGGGAAATGCTGTCTCCGGCGAGCGCAAGAAACCCGAAGCCCGCTATTACCGTGAATCCTCCGATGACAAGGGGCAACAGCGATGCTGTCAGGGTACCGAAGGCCACGAGAAGAATCAGCAATGCAAAGGGAAGCCCGATAAGCTCCGCGTTTTTCAGATCTTCCTGACTCGCTTTATTGATATCTTCTGATATGACAGGTTCGCCTGTCAGTGTCACGCCGGAAGTGTCTTCGGTGATCGAACGTATGTCTTGAATTTCCTCAGTGAGTTCGGTGCTTTCTTCATCAAATTGAATAGCGGCATAGGCCGTCTCTTCCTTATACAGCTCTTCTGCATCCAGAGGCGACTGGATGGAAGCGGCGATATTCAAGTTCTCGATTTCTGTGAGTGTTTCTTCAATCTTCTCATCGTCCGCCGATTCGAATAATACCAGAATGGTAGATTCGGGCCGGTCGAAATCATCTGTCAAAATCTCCTGCACCTGTTCGTACTCTCCCTCGGTGCGGAATCCGTCTCCTTCAAGAAGGGAGGGGAGATCCAAAGCGAAATACCCTAATATCACGAAGGCTATCAGCCATAAGGTCAGTAGCCAAATTCGCAGTTTTACAATACCCTGTGCGATTTTTTCCATAAAAGTGGCTCCTTTTTCCTGTTCATTACTATATTCATTGTACCCATTTCTCTAAAGGAAGGAAAACGTTAAGAGTTACACAAGGAAAAATCCGGGTAAAGAAAAGGGAGGTGAAGAAAATGAAATTGCCGGAAGATGTAATCAAAAGAGCCGAACAAAATATAGAACCATTTGATACAGAAGGATTTGTACTAGGGAAAGGGCCGGTGCCGGCGGAGATTATGATGATCGGGGAAGCCCCGGGAGAAAATGAAGTATATGACGGGGAACCTTTTACAGGGAGAGCCGGTAAAGAACTGGATAAACAGCTCTCCTATCTCGGTTGGACAAGAGATGATGTATACATTACCAGTGTCGTAAGGAGTCGCCCTTATAAATGGGAAAAGAAATCCGGGGGCGAAGAGGTGCGTAAAGCTAATCGCAAGCCGAATAAAAAAGAAGTGAAAGCCCATGCAGAACTTCTGGATGTGCAAATTGAAGAAGCGAATCCGAGGGTGATCCTTCTGTTAGGTGGTGTAGCGTATCAGCGACTGATCGATGAGAAGGGAAAAATCTCTGAAGTGATCGGTGAAAAACTGGAGACACCGTTGCTTCGATACGACCAGGATAATGACACCTACGTTAAGACGGAACGCAGTTATACAGTGATTCCTTTATATCACCCGGCAGCTGTCTTTTATAATCCGTCTATTCGGGAGTCCATTTATGAATCCCTCGACCGGTTACAAAGTTATTTATGAGGATAGATACCGAAGACTCTGGTGTAAGATCCAGACGGACATTTTTGCCTTCTCGACGATAATAAACAACAACATTGAACAGTAACCGACCAAGCCAAAAGCCCTCTTTGGAGTGAACACATTTCCAAAGAGGGCTTCCTTAGTTAATGGACTGTCTTTTTATGTTGATTATCAATGGTGTTCAGTCGATTCAACAATCCGACGCCGAAATCAGCGTCCACGGTCTGGGGAGTGTTTTCGTTGAAAATGCTCCCGGAAGATTCATAAGCGGAGGACCCATGCTCATAAAAATCAAGACCTGCGATTTCTTCCTGACGCGATACCCGTATACCGATCGTCCGCTTAATTGCGAAGATACTGATTGAGGTGGCGGCCATCGTCCATACGGCTACAGCAACGATTCCCGCTGTCTGAATGAATAACAATTCTCCGCCGCCTCCGTAGAAAAGGCCGCCGTTTGTAGCGAAAAGCCCCACTGCAATCGTTCCCCACGCTCCACAAATACCGTGTACAGCAATAGCTCCTACAGGATCATCGATTTTGAAGACGCGGTCGAACAACTGGATAGCTTCAATGAGAATGACACCAGCGATAAGACCAGTAGCGATCGCTCCCACCGCCGAAATGTCGGCTGCCCCTGCCGTGATACCTACAAGGCCTGCAAGAGCCCCGTTCAACGTTAGGGAAGCATCAATCTGACCGAATTTGATCTGTGAATAGAAAGCAGAGGCGATGACACCGCCGGATGCGGAAAGAAGCGTGGCAGCGATGACCGATGGGACAAGCGACGGATCGGCTGCGAGTGTGCTTCCGCCATTGAAACCGAACCATCCGAACCACAAAATGAACACCCCGAGTGCGCCAAGAGGGATATTGTGTCCCTGGATGACATTGACGGTTTTCCCTGTATATTTACCGAGACGCGGTCCGAGAAACATTACAGTAGCTAAAGCTCCTGCAGCCCCGGTCATATGAACGACGGTCGATCCGGCAAAGTCGACGAAACCGAGTTCCGCAAGCCAACCTCCGCCCCATACCCAGTGACCGACAATCGGATAGATGAGTCCTGTCATCATCAGTGTAAGTAGAAGATAGGCACCGAGTTTCATACGTTCAGCTACTGCTCCTGAGATGATGGTGGCACAAGTAGCTGCGAAGACGGCCTGGAAAACGAAGAAACCGATCTGGTCTTCATGTCCGGTGAGCATGAAGCCGTCTGTTCCGATGAATCCTCCTCCTGAAGTACCGAACATAATACCATACCCGACGAGGAAATAAAGGACAGAAGCGATGGAAATGGTCATGAAGTTTTTCATGAGAATATTCAACGCGTTTTTGGAGCGGGTAAATCCGGATTCGACCATCGCGAATCCTGCATGCATGAAAAATACTAAAAAGGCGGCGATCATGACCCATATCATATCAATGGATGCGATGGCAGCTTCAGGAGATACAGCCTGAGCGCTTGCTATCATCGGAAACCCCAACAGTGCCAACAAAGATAACGGAACAATTTTTTTCATCGGTTGTAATCACCTTTCCTATTTGTATTGGTTTAAATAAGTGCTGCTTTTCCTTTTTCTGCCGTGCGGATCCGATACACTTCTTCTACAGGGGAGACGAATATTTTCCCGTCCCCTGGTTCGTTCGTAGTGCAGGTATCCATGATGACTTCGACGATGGGATCGATTTCGTGATCATCGACGATCATCTCGACTTTGACTTTCGGGTAAAGCTTGATTTCATATCTCGTGCCCCTGAATATACCTTCTTTTCCTTTCTGCTGACCGCAGACGGCGACTTCCGAGACGGTCAAGCCATTTACGCCGATCTGATCCAACTGGTGCCGTAGTGTCTGAAATGCTTCAGGACGAATGATGGCTTCCACTTTTTTCACTACGTTCCCTCCTTTAATGTTAACTTAATTAACACATTAAGTAATGTATTAGTAGTAATATACACAAAATATTCTGAAAAAGCAACAGGTAATGTTAGGGAAGTTTACATTAATTTCGAAGATCAATGTAACGCTTCAATGGAATTGCAAAGAAGTATCTCAATCATTATCTGAACTGGTTTCAGGTATTAGAGATTATTCATCATAAGCGAGGCGGTGGTTGAGACGAGTGATATCTCGGAAAAGGGAAATTATTTACAAGTTCCAAAACATAAGATACTCTAAGATTATCTGCCGTTACTGAATAAAGGTTATTTCTTTGTTCGAATACCTGAATATATTCTTTAAAGACAAAATATTATAGGGAGTGTCTTGATGGGATTTTACTATTTGTTTTTACTTGCTATCGGAATTGTACTAATTGTGATTGGAGCGCTTAAGAAGGATGTGCCTCGTTCAGTTAAAATTGTGATTTTTCTATTTATAATCGGTATCGGCCTTGTAGGAATGTCGATATCATTATTATTGTTTCCCGGTAGCTCTGACGTTATTGCTGAACTTTTGGGATGGGATGAATAAGTTTCAATTTTGCTGAAAGCCCTATAAAAAACAGAACTTCCGCAAAGCTTGGAAGTTCTGTTTTTTATAGGGCTTTCAACATTAAACTTTAGTAAAACCGGATGGGTTCCTCACATTAGAGGAGCGCATCCGGCTCATTTTTTATTTCCAGCGAGAAGCTTTAGGGCGCTTTACAGATCGTCGAACCCGTTATCTTCTGATACTTTCGTGTACTGTCTCGATTTTTGTTCGAAGAAATCGGATTTTCCTTCGTCAACATTCTGATAGGCGCGAATCCAGCGCATCGGATTCTTCCGGTGTTCCGGGAATGGTCTTTCCGCACCCAATTGTTGGGCTCGTGTGTTTGCAGTGAAGCGGATATAGCTCTCAAGATCCACCATCGGGATACCGGGGAAGTCCTCCCCGATGATATGACGGGCCCATTCTATTTCAAGCTCCGCAGCTTCCTTTAGAGTGTCCTGGGCGAATTGATGGAATTTTTCCTGGTCGAGTTGGGTCTGTTCGTTCAACGTTTCATTGAAAATACGTGCGAACAGGTTTACGTGAATCTGCTCGTCCCTGTTGATGTAATTGATCATCGTGGAGGTGGAAACCATTTTCTGATTACGGGCCAGGTTGTAGAAAAAGGCGAATCCGGCGTAGAAGAATAATCCTTCGAGCACGACGTCGTATACGCATGACTTCAGGAAGCTTTCCGGTGATGGATCATCGATGAACTCCTGGTAGCCGTCTGTGATGAATTCATTCCGTTTTTGAAGAATCGGATCGTGTTTCCAGTAATCGAAAATCTCTTCCTGCTCTGCAGAAGGGACCAGTGTGGATAGTATATAGGAATACGACTGGTTGTGTACGACTTCCTGGAAAGAAAGCACCTGCATAAGGGCTGCCAAACTTGAATCAGTGAGGTAGTCCGAAATTTTTCCTGAGTAATCTGTCTGGATCGAATCGAGGAAAGCGAGCAGACCGATGATTTTTTTAAAGGACTGCTGTTCCCGTTCAGAGAGTTCCGGCCACTGTTTCAGGTCATTGCTCATATTGATTTCATCGGGGATCCAGAAGTTTTGTAGCATATTTTTGTACATCGGATAAGCCCAGGCGAACCTTGTATCATCCCAGTTCAGGACATTCGAAGTTCTGCCGTTAATGATGCCTGTCGAGCGGTTAGGTGCTTCATAGTCGACGAGGGATCTTTTTTGTATAGTCATGCTTAGTGCTCCTTTCAAAAAGAGGGTGTTATTTTATATGGTTTCGGCTCATGCTGGTTCCGCAGGCGCGTCCATTTTTATTGAAACTTCTAAATGGGTGATTCCGCTTTTTGTCTAGCTTTGCCTCGTAGCCCTGAGCGACATAAGTAGCTCTGCCAATGAAAAGAAAGGACGCTTTTCTTTGTCGTTTCTACTTATGCGAACAGGGATAAGCACTCGGCTCCGCTTTTCTTGATCCAGTTGCAGCTTCCAGAAGCTCGTGTTCTAAGCAGTCCAATCAGAGAAAGGAAAAACCGCCTTTCTTCTGCTCGTTCTGCTTAGCCCATAGCTTCTAAGCGGAAGCTTCCGCTTTTCTTTTACGTGCAGCTTTCGCATTCGTCATAGTCGGTGCCGGAGGTGGACCTTGTGTAATAGGTAGTTTTCAATCCTTTTTCCCACGCGTCGAGGTGAAGGTTCAACAGATCTTTGGCATGGATATCGTTTCTCACATAGAGATTGAAAGATATCGACTGATCGATGAACTGTTGTCTCCGGGCGTTTTGAGCGATGCTCCAGTGCTGGTCGATGTCATGGGCGGACTTATAGTACCAGAAGTTTTCCGGGCTGAGATCCGGAGCTGTGACCGGGATTTTGAAATCCTTTTTCTCTTCGGAATAGAATTTTTTGAATATCGGATCGATGCTCGCAGAACTCCCTGCAATGAGTGAGGTGCTGGAGTTTGGAGCGACGGCCATGAGATAGCCATTTCGCAATCCGTCCTTATGCACTTTATCTTCAAGAGTTTTCCAATCCGCGTTTTTCAGCCCCCGTTTCGTAAAATAGGCGCCCGTGTCCCAATCGGAGCCTTCAAAAAGAGGGTAACTCCCTTTTTCTTTTGCCAAATCACTGCTCGCTTCAATAGTTAAATAAGATATTTTTTCATAGACGTCTTCCGTGTATTGGACAGCTTCGTCGGATTCCCAGGCGATCTTATTCTGAGCCAATAAGTGAGCCCAGCCGAATGTGCCGAGTCCGATGCCTCGGTACCGACTGTTCGTTTGTTCCGCCTGCAGGACGGGGATATGGTTTTCTTCTATGACGTTATCGAGCATGCGTACTTGAATCGGAATCAATTTTTCCAGTACCTGATCGGGCACGGCTTTTCCGAGATTGATGCTCGACAGGTTGCAGACGACGAAATCCCCCGGGTTATGAACAGTGATGATCTGGCCGTTTTCCGTGTACTGGGACTCCTGAGTCGTGGCACTCTGATTTTGGGTGATCTCAGTGCACAGGTTGCTGCAGTAAACCATGCCGGTATGGTGGTTCGGGTTTTTCCGGTTCACTTCGTCCCGGTAGAACATATACGGTGTGCCTGTTTCGAGCTGTCCGACCATGATCCGCTTCATGATATCAATGGCAGGGACTTTTTCTTTGGAGAGGTCAGGGTTATGGACACAGGCTTCATATCGATCACGGAACGTGCCTTCTCCTTCCTGTTCATCGAAGGAGTCCTCGAGGGAGAAGCCCATCGTATTCCTTACCTCGTGAGGGTCGAACAGATACCAGTCGTCTCTGGCCCGGACAGCTTCCATGAATAAGTCCGGGATGGAGATACCGGTGAACAAGTCGTGCGTTCTCTGTCGCTCGTCTCCATTATTCAGGCGGCTGTCGAGAAAAGAGAAGATATCCTTGTGCCAGACATCGAGATAGACAGCTACTGCTCCCTGGCGCTGGCCGAGCTGGTCGACACTTACCGCGGTGTTGTTCAGCTGTTTCATCCAGGGAAGGATACCTGAGGAGACCCCTTTGAAACCCCTGATATCACTGCCGCGGGAACGGATTTTCCCGAGATATACCCCGATGCCGCCGCCATGTTTACTCAGGTTGGCGATGGATGTGTTACTGTCATAGATGGATTGAAGACTGTCATCGACGGTTTCGATAAAACATGAACTGAGTTGCCCGTGGGATTTACCCGCATTTGCGAGGGTCGGTGTGGCGACGGTCATGTAAAGATTGCTGAGTGCCCAGTAGGCCTCTTTGATATAATCGAAGCGGGAGGAAGTATCCTCACTCGCCATAAGATTCATGGCGATGATCAGCCATCTTTCCTGGGGAAGCTCCATCGTTTTTCCGTTTTTCCTTTTCGCCAAATACCGGTCATCGAGAGTCTTCAGTCCGATATAAGTGAACTGCAGATCCTTCTCAGGCTCGAGAAGATGTTCGAGTTCATTGATTTCATCTTTGGTATAATGGGTGAGAAGAGACGGTGCGTAAACCTCCTCTTCAATGAGAGCCTCGATCAGTCCGTGAAGGTCCTGATAAGGTTTGTAAGTATGTCGATTTTGTATCGCTTCCGTATAAAGGTTTTCGATATGAGCCCGGGCAGCGACGTAGGTCCATCCCGGTTCGGTTTCGTCCATTTCGGCAAGGGCTTCGAGCACCACGGAAGTCCCGTCTGTTATTTTTTCGCTTATACGTGAAAAGTCGAGTTGGGGGAAATAGTTCTGCTGATCGCTCAACCAGTTTTTCCAATCAACTGCTGCGGTTACTGTCATAAGTGATTCCTCCTTTTGGAATAAAAAAATCCGCTCCATAGGCGGGAGCGGATGAAACCATGACACGAGAAAATACGCATCATCGTTTCATCTTCTCCAACCCCGAAAAAGGTGAAACTTTCCTGACGAAAAACAGACAGGTCTCCTGGCTCGTATCCGATCTTACTCCAGCCCTTCCCGTAGTGATCTACAGTGGAGACGCTGTTTCGCGGATACTTACAGTTGCGGGGGCAGCTCCGGAGTCGCACCGGATTCCCTATTAAGCTCTGTGAGCATCTATCTTCCGTACTATATATTGTGTTTTTATTAAAAATGATTACTATATATTGATTCTATCATACATAAAGTGAAAGACAAAGGAGGAAAAAAATGATTGATAAAAAATGGCACGAAAAAGCAGAAGAAAAGTGGGACCAGTTTTCCGGGAATTGGGGAGAGAGAAGTGAAAAGATGTGGAAAGAGGGAAGTCGGAAAAAAGTGATTCCTTTCTTCCAGTCATTTGTACCGGAAAAATCATCGGTACTGGATATTGGATGTGGCGACGGGGAAGGAAGTGAAATGCTACATAACAAAGGGTATGACGTGACCGGAGTCGATTTATCCTCCAAAATGATTGAAATGGCGAAGCAGCGCAGGGAAGGTATCCAGTTTCTGCAGGCCGACCTTGCTGCCTTGCCATTTGACGAGGCGGAGTTTGACGGTGTTATGGTAATCAACTGCCTGGAATGGGTAGCGTCCCCGCTTCAGGGTATTGAAGAAATAAAACGGGTCGTAAAGCCGGGAGGAGTGATGATAGCGGGAATATTGGGACCGGTGGCCGGACCGAGGACCAACAGTTATCCAAGACTGGAAGGGGAAGAAGTCGTCTGCAATACGATGATGCCGTGGGAGTTCGAGAGACTTGCACAGAATCATGGCTGGATTGTGGAGGGGAGGTCTTCCGTGCCTAAAGAAGGGGCTCCGGAAGACCTGGCCAACCCAATGTTCGAACAGGCGGTTTCGTTCATGACACTTTTCGCTTTAAGAAAGAAGGACGGGAGCGCTCCTGAACGAGAATGACAGCTGTGATCACTAACAGAAACCCGAAGATCTGCCAGCTATCCAGCAGCTCCCGGAATACGAAGAAGCTGATCAGGGTGGCGACGACCGGCTCGATGGTCGCGATGATCGAAGCTTTGCTCGATTCGACTTTCTCTAACCCCTTCGTATAGAACAAAAAAGCGAGCGTGGTGGAGAAAAGTCCGATACCGATGATATTCACCCATGTAGCCGGCTGTGCGAAAGCCGAGCTGAGACTCCCTAGTCCGGCAAACGGAAGAATGGCTACGCTTGCGAACACGAACGTATAAACGGTTACAGTGACAGAAGAGTATTTACGAAGCGCGTAGGTGGCGAAGATGCTGTAAAGGGCGTAGAAAAACCCTGAGCCCAATCCCGCTATCACGCCGTAAACGGACAGTTCAAATCCAGTGTACGGGTAGAGGCCTACCACTAGAGCGCATCCTATGAGCGTCGTGAAAAGCGCGGTGATTTTGCTTCCTGTAAACAGTTCACCGAAAAGAAAACGTGAAAAGACCGTTACGAAAGCCGGGGCTGTGTACAACAGGGTGACGGCGATGGCGATGGAGGTTTCATCCATGGCTATGAACAGACAGAGATTGAAAAACACGATGCTGATAATTCCTGTACCTATGAAATAATGGCTGTCTTTCCAATGGATGCGAAGACTTTGTTTGCTCGTGAAATATGTATAAAGTAGTAACAATACAGCCGCACTGGCTACACGTACAGCTACGACCTGCACCGGCGTGAAGCCGAACTCATACAGGTATGTAACGAAAAGTCCTATGATTCCCCAGAGAGCGGCACCACCCGCAATCGATAGCATAGACATTCTTCTGCTCATTGTATTCACCTCCGTAACAATTGCCGGTTTCTTTATCTTACCAGTTCAGGAAAGGAAAGAAAATACGCCTCCCGGGTGAGGGAGACGTCAATACTGTTCCTGAAGTGATTTTCGCGGGTTGACCTGCCTGATATGCCTAACGACTTCATAGGAGTACCCCTTCCTTCTTCAATGCCTCTTCTTTCTCTTTGACGAGCGGAATAACTTCCTTCCCGAACCGTTTCAAATCCTCCTCATAATAGAAAAAGCCCCTTCTGCACGGAGCGAGAAGGGGCTTGGTAAATGTAGGAATAAAGCAATAAACCAAGCTTGTCCTTCTCATCTTCGCACAGGTGTGCTCTGAATTTGGCACCGGGCGGTTAAGAATCACTGGTTGCCGAGACTTCGCAGGGGCAGTCCCTCCGTCTCTCTGGATAAGAAGTTGCGTGAATATTTTAAATTGTAAGTAAAATTCTACGCTTTCTTCGAAGAAAGCGTAGAGTTTTCTGACAATCCTCACTTGTTTTTTCCGCATTGAAAACAAAAGAGCGTTTTATCATCCGCGATGATACCGTCAAGAAAGCCGTCTCTGCAGTGTATTTCCGCTTCACATGCAGCGCAGTACCCGACGAATTCTTTCATGAAATCTCTCCCTCCTCAGTGGGAAGGTCACTCTGTTATCATTTCCACTTCCCAGTTTTCGTTGACGTACAGACCTAGAACGGTAGCGCCGAGCTCCCATTTTTCAATCAATTCCACGGAGCGTCTGATTTCTTTTTCTTTTTGTGGGCGGTCCACCGGGTTTCCTGCGCAGTCATGATGACCGGCGACGGCAATCACTTTGGAGTCATGTTTTTCCGTCGAGACGAGAACTTTCTTTTTGATTTCTTCGAGCTGAGAAGAAGACCCTTCGAGCAGTGTTTTGTTCGGTCCCGCTTCAGTGATCATATCGATGTAATCCACTCCGTATTTTTCCTTCATCCAGTGAATGACAGGGAGCTGGACTCTTCCGTCCATACAGTTGATAGCCGTAGCAAAAGACATAAAAAATTCCTCCTTATGTAAGATGAATATGGTTTTTGTTATACAAGTTAAGTATAGCGAATTTTACAAAAAAACAAAACGGCAGAGCATATAATTCTTATTAATGGTTTAAACGATGGATTGTAAGGAAATAGCAGTAAGCAGAATGATTACTGAGAGGAGAATGACCATGAAGCATGAGGAATTGAAAGAACGCGTCAGCAATATACTAAGGAATCACAATGTAGGGACGCTGGCCACCGTTAAAAATAACAAGCCGCATACCCGCTACATGACATTCCAGCACGACGAGAATCTGACCTTGTTCACACCGACCAATAAAGAAACGTATAAAGCGGAAGAAATCGATGGGAATCCGTTCGTACACATTTTGATCGGGTATGAAGGAGAAGGTTCGGGGGATGCCTACCTGGAAATCCAGGGACAGGCGCAGATCCGCGAGGACCAGGATATAAAGACCCGGATATGGAATGAGCATATGAAACACTGGTTTGACGGGAAAGAAGATCCGGAATATATCGTTCTTGAAATTTTCCCTGAAACGATCCGTCTCATGAATGATTCCGAGGATACGCCTGAACAACTTGATATGTAGAATTAAAACCGCGTACTATCAATGGTGATAGTACGCGGTTTGTTTATTATTTACACTCTGTTATCGTTTGTTGTTGATACTCGTCTCTTCAGGTGGAAGCTTGCCGCGGTCATGGCGGAAACTTCCCGAAACTTCCTCTAGTCGTTCCGGGTGATTTCCCTTCCATGCCAGTCCCGCAGGCGTCCCCCCCACCTTCCGTTCCTATGATCAAGAATAGGCTTTAACAGAGTTATTATTTAAATTGCTGAACGAAGCTTCCACTTTTCTTGTCCAGTTGCATCACCCAGAAGTCCATGCCCTAAGCAGTAATTTCTTTTTCAGGAAAGACCACCTGAAAAGAGAAACCCCTGCTTACTTCAGAACTCCTAAACGTGTGATTCCACTTTTCTTTGTCCAGCTTCAGCTTCCAGAAGCGCATGTCTAAGCAGTAACCTTTTCTCCGGGAAAAGCCCCCCGAAGACGAAGCTTCCTGCTTAGCCATTAGCTTCTAAACGGAAGCTTCCACTTTTCTTTTTTTCTCATAGGCGAGACGTTTGCTTCCATCCTCGAGATAGATAACCCCGCAATACTCATAGCTGTTCTTCTTCAGCAGGTTCTGCATCGGTAGATTCTCTTCATGAGTGTCGATTTTTATACTCATGATCGATAGGTCTTCTGCTATCTCTTCTGTTTTCTGGAGAAGGAGGGAAGCGAGTCTTTCATTTTTCCTGTCTTCTTTCACTACGAGCCGGTGGACTACCAGATAGTCTGCATCGCTCAGCCACTCTCCTTCGTGAATGGTGCGATAGGTGACTTCTTGACGAGAGGAGATGACCGTGCTTGCTACAATTTCTTTTTCATCTGCGAGTACATAACTTTCTCCCTTGTCCACATCGGAAGAAATGGTTTCGGCATCAGGATACCCGTCCACCCACTGGCTGATGCCCTGAGCGCGGAACTTTTGCTGGGCTTCGTGTATCATCGGCATGATTTCCGGTAGATCATCTTTGCGTGTTTTTCTGAATTCCATAAGGGCCTCCTGTCATTCTTCGATGTGCTCGATCATCTGTTCAAGCGTCTGCATCACGTGATCGTCATCGAATGTATAGTATATGCTTGTACCTTCTCTCCGGAAAGTAACCAGACGATAAAGCTTCAGTGTACGTAGCTGGTGAGATACCGTCGACTGTTTCAGGTCGAGCTCAGAAGCGATGTCGGATACGGAAGATTCCTTCTTACAAAGAAAATGGAGAATCCTTATTCTTGTCGGGTCGGACAACACCTTGAATGTATCTGCTGTCTTACGGATGGTTTCTTCGTTATCGAACTCAGCCATGCGCTCCCTCCTCGGCCATGCTGCAGAACTCGTCTTCGTATTCGATTTCTATCGTCATATGATCCAGGTGGATCGGACTGACGATCGATTTGATCGATTCTTTCACGTGGCACACTTCCTCTTTCGTCGCCTCCGACGCTACCACTGCATGCGTAGAAAAGGCGTGATGCTCTCCGTCCAGTGACCAGAGATGGGTGTGGTGAGTCGAACGGACCTCGGGCAGTTGTTGGATATCCCGTCTGATTTTCTCGAGATCTACAGAATCGGGAACTGCTTCCAGGAAAAGTCTCATCGTTTTGATGAGATTTACGATGACATTGTAGAGAATGAATAGGGTGATTCCTATCGAAGCGACAGGGTCGAGGATAGGCAGGTCAAAAAACGTCATGACAAGACCTACGATGAAAACCGCTACCCAACCTAATACGTCTTCGAGCATGTGCCAGGACATGACCTTCTGGTTCATGGATTCTCCTCCACGCAACCGGAAGACGGCTGCTCCGTTTACGGCTATGCCAAGTATAGCCAGCCCCATCATCCCCCATGTGTTAGGAGTTTCCGGATTCCACAATCTCGGGATGGCTTCGGTTAAAATGAAGATGGAGCCGACAATCAGAACGACACTGTTGATGAGAGCGGCTAACAGAGAAAATCGTTTATACCCAAAGGAAAAATCCTTCGAATGGTCTTTGTTTGAAAACTTCTGTAGAAACCAGGCAAGGCCGAGAGAAAGCGAGTCCCCAAGATCGTGCAGGGCATCCGAGATGATGGCGATACTATTTGTGAGAATGCCGCCGATTAACTCAATGATGGTGAAAAAGAAGTTGAGAAAAAACGCGACTTTGATATTTCCGGTTGTATCGTGACTGTGATGATGGTGGTGTCCCAACGTTCTCACTCCTTTATATATGATTATATGTTCATATAATAACATATGGGGCCGGGAAATGGAAGCCATGAATCGGTTGTCATGTGAAGAGATGTTTCAGGAAGCGGGGAAGAGTGAATAATTAAGAAGAATACTATGGACGGAGGCGATACGTATGAAAACTTATACATCCCAGTATGTGAACGGAGAATGGAAAAAAGGTTCGAGTGATAAAACGATTGAAAACAGAAATCCTTACAGTGATGAGCTGATTGCAACGATCCCATCCGCTGATTCAAAAGATTTGGATGAAGCTTACCAATCAGCAGAAAAAGCTCAACAGGAATGGAAAGAAAAGACCCCTGCAGAGCAGCGGGAAATTTTCCTGAAATGGATCGAAGTGATCAAAGAGAGGAAAGAAGAAATCATCGACTGGCTGATTACAGAAGCAGGAAGTACTAGAGTGAAAGCTGAAGTCGAATACGGAGCTGCTCTTGATATCGTTACGGAGTCTGCTTCTTTTCCGACACGTATGAAAGGAGAAATTCTCCCTTCCAATACCCCCGGGAAAGAAAACAGAGTGTACCGCAACCCTAAGGGTGTCATAGGTGTTATCGGGCCATGGAACTTCCCTTTTCACTTAACGACCCGGTCGCTGGCACCGGCTCTCGCCAGCGGTAACAGTGTCGTGATCAAGCCGGCTTCACACACTCCGGTTACGTCTGGACTTCTGCTTGCGGAGTTGACAGCAGAGGCAGGATTTCCTGAAGGGTTGATCAACGTAGTAGTCGGACGGGGATCTGAAATCGGGGATGACTTCATTACTCATCCGATTCCTGAAATGTTTTCATTTACCGGTTCCACGGAAGTAGGTAGTCATATCGGAGAACTTGCAGGGAAGCACATCAAAGACACGGCTCTTGAACTCGGGGGCAACAATGCCATGATCGTCCTTGAAGATGCAGATATCGATAAGGCGGTGGAAGCGGCTGCTTTCGGAAAATATTTGCATCAGGGACAAATCTGCATGTCTTTGAACCGGTTCATCGTGCATGAAGATGTACACGAGGAGTTCGTACGGAAATTCAAAGAAAAAGCGGAAAGTCTTCCTTACGGCGATCCGAAAGATGAGAAGACGATGGTCGGACCACTTATCGCGAGGGAGGAGGTCGACCGTATTCTTGAAGGAATCGACAAATCCATCGAGGAGGGCGGAAAATTGCTCACAGGTGGAAAAGCGGAAGGTAACGTCCTTCATCCTACGATATTGACGAATATGGATAATGAAAAAACATTAGCTAAAGAAGAAGTCTTCGGGCCGGTCGCTTCCATCATTAAAGTGTCAGATGAGCAGGAAGCTGTGGAAACCGCCAACGGTACTCCTTATGGGCTCTCCGGCTCCGTGTTCACAACGGATGTGTACCGGGGTGTGGAAGTGGCGAAGCAGGTCAATACCGGCATGATCCACGTCAATGATCAGTCCGTGAATGATGAAGCGCACGTAGCATTCGGTGGAGAAAAACAATCCGGAATCGGCCGCTTCGGTGGAGAATGGGCGCTGGATAAATTCACCACGGTGAAATGGATCAGCGTCATGAACGGATACCGGGAGTACCCTTTTTAGATTGGTACTCGTAAAGGAAGAAGAAAGTCTACTTTGCAGCTTGGGGGGATGAATGTGAAATTAGTAGTTGTAGGCGGCGATGCCGCGGGAATGAGTGCAGCCATGCAAGTCGTTCGTAATACCGATAATCCTGAAATCGTCGTCCTTGAAAAAGGTGAAATCTATTCATATGGCCAGTGTGGGCTTCCATATGTCATCGGCGGGGGCGTGTCCTCGACGGATGACCTGATTGCCCGGGACGTGGAGACGTTCAGGGAGAAATACGGTATCGATGCCCGGGTGAACCATGAAGTAAATGCCGTAGATAGTGATCTGAAGGTCGTTTACGGTGTGGATGGGGACGGTATGAACTTCGAGGAGAAGTATGACGAGCTTGTCATAGCTTCAGGAGCAAGCCCCGTGATTCCCCCGTGGGAGGGAGTCGATCTTGCAGGAGTTCATGTAGTAAAGACGATACCAGACATTGAAAAAATAATGGAAGACGTGACCGCTGAAGTGAACAAGGTGACGATTATAGGAAGTGGTTATATCGGTCTTGAAGTAGCTGAAAATTTCAAGCAAATCGGTAAAGATGTCCGTATCATCAGTAGAAGCGACTATCCCGGTTCCATGGTGGATGCGGATATGGGAGCATTGATCGGCCAGGAGGCCGAGAAACACGGAGTTGAAATCACTTTGAACGAGTCGGTCGCCCACCTTGAAGGAGAGGAACGCATCCAAAAGGTGGTAACGGATAAGAATGAGTATAGGACCGACCTCCTTATCGTAGCGACGGGAGTTGCTCCGAACACGAATTTTCTTACCAGTACAGGAATGCATACGACGAAGAGCGGAGCTATAGAAATAAATCGATTCATGGAAACGAATGTGCCTCATATTTATGCGGCCGGTGATTGTGCCGTGCAGTTCCATCGTATCAAAGAGAGAAATGACTTTATCCCGCTCGGAACACATGCCAACAAGCAGGGTCGTATCCTGGGTCAAGTCCTGAGCGGACAGCGGAGAGCTTTCAAAGGGATCGTCGGCACCTCTATTCTGAAATTCTTTGACCTTACCATCGGAAAGACCGGGTTGTCGGAAAAAGAAGCGAAAGAAGAAAATATACCGTTTGAAACGGTATCGATGCAGGCTACACATGCAGCCGGTTATTATTCGGACGAAGCACCTATGTCCCTGAAGCTTTTCTATCAGCCGGATACGAAGCGGTTGCTCGGCGTTCAGATTATCGGACCGGACGGTGTCGATAAACGGATCGATGTGATGGCTACAGCCCTTTATAATGAAATGACCACAGAGGATCTACTCGATCTCGATCTTGCATATGCCCCTCCTTACAACAGCGTGTGGGACCCTTTACAGCAAGCTGCAAGACGGGCGAAATAAAAAGCCTCTTCGACGTCTAGCGTTGATTGAAGGAACGAAGGTGGAGACGCCTGCGGGAAGTTTCCACCATGCCCGCGGCAAGCTTCCCCCCGTAGAGACGAAAATCAAAAACGAAAACTAACATAGCGAATAAGGAGTGGAACCATGAGTGAAAAAGGTTGTATTAAATGCGGTAGCACGAAAGCTGGTACAAAAGATGTATCGATGACCGGATCCGGACTTTCGAAAATGTTCGATGTGCAAGACAATAAATTCACCGTAGTATATTGTGAGAACTGTGGATACTCTGAGTTTTACAACAAGGCATCCTCCAAAGGGAGTGATATCTTCGACTTGTTTTTCGGATAGCTACCTAATCGATGGTACCCTGAAAAAACAGTTGTTCATTCCTGTTCATTAAAGTATGATTAAAGAAATATCATGTAGCGGAGGTAAGGCTATTGATCAATACGATTGATTTTCAGTCCATGATGCAAATGCAGGCGATGAGAACCCTTCAGGGAGAGAGACAGGGAGGAAAAAGTTTCGGATCAGGGATGCAACAGATGATGTTCCAAAGCATACTCGAGGCTTCGATGAATAATCTGACCCAAGCCCCTGAGAAGGCGCAGAATCTCACTTCGGTCCAAGTTTTTTCCGGAGCGCAGGCACCTGCCATAACGGATGTTTCGAGCCCAATCCAACGTGAGGACAGCGACATAGATGGAATCATCCGTGAAGCTTCTGAGAAATTCGGTGTACAGGAGAATCTCATACGTTCGGTCATTCAGGCGGAGTCGAATTTCAATCCTGAAGCTGTCAGTCATGCTGGGGCTCAGGGGCTGATGCAGCTTATGCCAGGAACGGCGGAAGGACTCGGAGTGAAGGACCCTATGAACCCGAAGGAGAATGTTATGGGGGGAACGATGTACTTACGTGATATGCTATCCCGCTATGACGGAAATGAACAACTAGCGCTCGCTGCTTATAATGCAGGGCCTGGTAACGTGGACAAACATGGAGGTATCCCTCCTTTTGAAGAGACGCAGAACTATGTAAGAAAAGTGCTCGGAACTGCATAAAAAATAGCACCTCTCCATGGGGTGCTATTTTCTATTGGTATAAATCCGGCTTGTATGGCGAAAGATACCGTCCCATTTCCAAATAGCGCAGGAATATATCGCTCATTTCCCGTAGCCGGTTTTTCACCTCTTCGTTTTCCAACTGTTTATCATCCGTGAAGTGACCGGGGTGGGCATACACATAGTTTGGAGTGATCAGACAGCGGAAATAGTCAAGCACCGGTTTCAGCTGATTTTCGATGACGAGATGATGCTGAAGTGTCCCACCGACAGCGACGATCGACACCGGCTTGTAGCGCATGGACAATGGAGATATGGCGTCGAATATATTTTTAAGCACGCCAGGGATTCCGCCCTGGAACACAGGCGTAGCTATAATGTAGCCGTCCGCTTCTTCAATTGAATGGATCAGGCGCTTCATGTCATCATTGTAGTCTTCAGGTGGGCGGCCATCTACGAATTGAAGGTCATAGTGTTTCAGGTTTATATTCTCTAACGTTATCTCAGGAGCTGTTTCTTTCATATAGTTTTCAACGGTAGCGAGCATCGTTTCCGTTTTGGTGCCGGTGAGCGTACCATTCAGCAATACAATATTCACGTCGGTTCCTCCTTCAAAAGACAGGTACTACTAATGATTATATTAAAGCATACAAGTTTCATAGGCAATTAAGACAGAATAGGAGGTTTTCTGTGAAGTTCTGGAGAAGAGTCAAATTTTTGTTTCAGTTTCGTAAATCTATTCCGTTTCTGGTATCTTTTTTTCGTTCGAGAGAAGTGAAAGGGGTTAAAAAAGGAGGAGCTGTATTGCTGGCTTTCCTGTATATCCTGTTCCCCTGGGATCTTATCCCTGATTTTCTGGTTCTTTTCGGCATCATCGATGATGTTGCTGTACTTACATTTATTCTTCAGCAAATCGTTAAAATGGCCCCTGAATCGCTGAAAGAAGAATATAAGTTAGAGGACGAGGTTTAAAATTGCGAGTGGTAAGGTATACAGTGAAAGGAAAGAAGAAATATCAAATTCAAGGAGTGGTTATTTTATGAGCGAAGTAATGTTCACATCCCGCGCAACAGTAGAAGGCGGCCGTAACGGTCACGTAAAATCCGAAGATGGATTAGTTGATCTTCAACTGGCACAGCCAGGTGAAAGCAGTGAAAAAGGTTCGAACCCTGAACAGCTTTTCGCAGCCGGTTATTCTGCCTGCTTTGACGGTGCGCTGAATTTGGTAGCGGATAAGAAGAAAAAAGATATAGACTCTACAGTAACTGGAGAGGTCAGCCTTATGAAAGACTCCGCTGATGGTGGTCTTAAAATAGGCGTCACTCTTAACATTAAAGTGAAAGGCGTTTCTCAGGAAGAAGCAGAAGAGCTTGCAAACGAAGCTCATAAAGTCTGCCCTTACTCGAAAGCCACGAGCGGAAACATTAATGTAGAGTTGAATGTGACAGCTGAATAATAGAAGTAATGCAAAGCCCGGACATTTTTCTTGTCCGGGTTTTTGTGTGTCTTAAAAAAATAAGGTATGATAAATAGGCGAATGTATGTTTGAAGAAAGAGGTTTTTATCATGATGGCACCAGGACATCAGGTCGTCGGGTTCACTTTCGGGGTCGCAGCTGTCACGATGCTACCTGCGCTCCCGTTTCTTCCGGAACGACCGCTTGAGATGCTCGTTTTCTTTATGTTTGTATTATTCGGCGCGCTTGTGCCTGATATTGATACACCACGCTCGAAGCTCGGACAGAAGTTTTGGAGGATTCTGATCACCTTATTTACGATCGCTTTAGCAGCTTATTTATTTTTTCCGGCTATTTTTGATACATACAGAGAGCCTTTGAAAACATTCGTTATGCTGTTGCTCCCTATTCTGTTGATGATCAGAGGACACCGGAAGATAACGCATTCCCTGTGTTTTCTACTTTTCCTTGTGGGTTACAGTTATTTTGTCCAATGGCTTCTCGGACTCCCCTGGTACTATTTCGGAGGTCTGATTATCGGGAGTACCTCTCATCTGTTCGCGGATTTTATTACGAAAAAAGGAATCCCCTTATTCTATCCGTTCAGCAGAAAACACTATTCTTTTTTCGTAACTTTCAAAACAGGCTCTGTCATTGAAAGAATTGTTACATTTGTCTTAATCATCGTAAACGTATGGTACTTGTTATTGGCATTGTAGAATTGTTTGGTACAATGAGTAAGGTTACTATAACTGAAAATGAAGGAGCACGTTTTATATGTGGGAATGGAAGAATATATATCGGGGTATGATGATGGGGGCGAGTGATGTGGTCCCGGGAGTGAGCGGTGGTACCATCGCTGTAGTGCTCGGTATTTATGATCGTTTGATTGAGGCGATAAACGGTTTTTTCAGTAAGGAATGGAAGCGTCATCTGAAATTCCTGTTGCCGCTTGGCATCGGTGTCGTGACGTCCATTCTGCTTTTGGCGAATGTGATCGAGTGGTTGTTCGACCACTACCCCGCTCAGACGAAGTTTTTCTTTCTGGGATTGATTATCGGGGTGTTACCATTTCTCAGTAAGAAAGCTGAGATGAAGTATAATTTCAGGATGAAACATTATGTATTGATGCTGATTGGCGCGCTTGTGGTGAGTTCGCTCGCCTTCTTTCAGCCGGAAGAATCAGAAGCTATCGGTAATTTGTCCTCCGGGATGTATCTGCTTCTGTTTTTCTCGGGGATGATTGCGAGCAGTGCGATGATTCTACCGGGAATCAGCGGTTCCTTTTTGCTTTTGATCATCGGGGTTTACACTACAGTCATCGAAGGGGTATCCAATCTTCAGTTGGATGTTATTGCCGTTGTCGGTGCAGGTATCGCCATCGGGATCGTGGTGATGAGTAAAATCGTCAAGTACTTCCTGGATCATTATACGTCAGGAACGTACGCGGTGATCATCGGTCTTGTGTTAGGCTCTGTCGTCGTCATTTATCCTGGCCTGTCCGGAAATGCAACGATGCTTTTCGTCAGTGTACTGGCATTTCTCGGCGGTTTGTTTGCGGCATGGGGCCTCGGTCGTGTAGAGTATAAGTAACAAAGTTAAGAAAGGGGATTACGATGCAGGGAATTCATACAACAGAACAGTTTCAGGCGGTAATTGAAAAAGAGGAGCCTGTGATTTTGAAATTTGAAGCGGATTGGTGTCCGGACTGTAAACGGATGGACATGTTTATAGGAGATATATTGGAAGAGTACAACGCCTATGAGTGGTTTGTAGTGAATAGTGATGAAGTGCCTGGACTCGCCGAGCAGTATGAAGTCATGGGGATTCCGAGCATTCTGATCTTCCAAAAGGGAGAAAAGATCGCTCATTTACACAGTGCGAATGCTAAAACTCCTGAAGAAGTGGAGAGTTTTCTCGAAAAGAGTTTATAAAATGAAAAGCGTGAGTCCTGAGAGTATATTTCAGGGGCTCACGCTTTTTTTATGGTGGAAGTGGATTGTGCGACGTTCAAAAAGAAGGTGAAGCTTTGAACGTTGCATTTCTTCAAGTATTACGACGTTCAGCTGAGCTTCACCGGTGTGAGCGGGTCACAAATATTTTTACACTACGTTCACGCAGGTTCTGGTGCCATGAACGTCGCACAACTTGAGTAAGTATCGAAAGTATTTTTAGAATGCTCTGCTTATGACAGTGCTTCTAAGCAGAATGGCACTGCTTTTCCTATCTAGCTCCGTCACATAGAAACCGGAGCCATAAGTAGCCATATCTTTTTTGAAAAGGGTCTGTTATCGTTCCTGGTTGATTTTCGTTCTACGGGTGGAAGCTTGCCGCGGGCATGACGTAAACTTCCGGAATCTCTCTACGTTCGATTCCGGTGATTTTCCGTTCATGCTCCTCCCGCAGGCGTCTCCACCCTCCGTACCTAAAATCAACAACAGGCTTTAACAGAGCCTTTCTTTTTAATAAAATCTCTTAAGTTGTTCGTTCAGGTCTTTGACCATTTGTTCGAGATTTTCCGTTTCTTTCTGCATTTCTTTGAACGAACGTTGCTGTTCTTCTGCCGAGGCGGAAATTTCTTCTGTTCCGGCGGCTGTTTCTTCTGTGATGGAGCTTATGTTCTGCATGGAAGCGGCCACCTGCTCGCTTTGCTCACGGGAGGTTTCCATATTGACAGCCAACTGCTGAAGACGGTTGTTCATCGTTTCCACATTGCTCTGGATTTCAGAGAAGGAAGTCTCCGAGGTTTCCACCGCTTCCGCCTGTTTCTCGCTCGCAGTGATGGTCTCTTCCGTCTGGGTGTGGATGGCTGTAACTCCTGACTTGATCTGTTCTACCATACGCGCGATGTCGGATGTCGCCGTTGTAGATTGATCTGCAAGTTTCCTCACTTCTTCCGCAACAACTGCGAACCCTTTTCCGTGTTCACCGGCGCGTGCTGCTTCAATCGCCGCGTTCAGAGCCAGCAGGTTCGTCTGTTCTGAGATGTCGTTGACGAGATGAACGGCTTTTTCGATCTGATCTGTGTACTCTGTGAAACGGTCGACGGATTCTTTGACCGTACTTAAAGAAGAACGACTCTCGTCCATGGACAGCTGCTGCTGTCTAATTGCATTTCTTCCCTTGGCAATACTTGAAATTGCCGTCTCACCGGCCTTGGAGGATTCTTTGCTTTCTTCTGCGTTGACGGAGAACTGATCGTTCATGTTATCTGTCAGCACTACTACATCCTGAACATCTGTGGAGATGGATTGGCTCCCCTGGGCGAGTTCGTCCGTAGATGAAGCCACTTGTTGACTTCCTTCGGAGAGTGTTTCCATTTCCTGATTCAGACTCTTACTGAACGTTTCGACACGTTCTCCGATGTAGTGGACGGAATCCACCGTTTTTTGGAGATTTGTGAGCATCGTTTGGAAGGATCGTTTCAGCTGTCCGATTTCATCTCTTTCTTTTTCATCCGTCTCTATAGTCATCGACAATTCTCCATCCGCTGCGCGTTCAGCCTGTTCGGCGAGACGACGGATAGGCAAGGCGATGTGTCTGGTAAGTCTCGTTGTGAAAAACAGGGACGCAAGAAGCAGGATGACAGCTGCAATAATAGCGAACGTAATCAGTCCGCTGATGGATTGCTGCTGAGTGGCTACCGTTTCTGAGTAATTCTCATCGGATACCTCCTGTAGGTTGTAGGCATCATTTACAATACCGGCACTTCTGGATGCCTGTCTGCGTGTTTCGTTGATATCTCTATTCTCCACAGCTTGGATCGCCGCTTCGTTCCACGTCTCATATTTTTGAGCGGCTCTGTCTAACCAGTGAGACTGTGCCTCTGTCTGGATTAGAGTTGCCAAGTCATCGATTGTTCCTTTCGTACTTTCCATCTTTGTAAGTGCCTGCTGCCTTGAGGCCTGGGTAGGGTTCTGGGCATACGTGTTCAGTGCCTGTTCCGCGGAAATCAATTCACTGTTCAGTTGCTGAGCTGAAAGAAGCGCATCAACATCTTCCTTCGAGGAACTTTGCAGGTCCATCATCTGAAAAACTATCCAGGTTACAAGCCCGAGACTAAGAAGAAGAGGGATGAGCGTCATGACGTAAAGCCGTCGTTTGATCGTCATTCGGCATTCCTCCTTTCATCGAGCATCTGCTGCTGATCCGGGGAAAGGTCAATCAGGCGGATCGGGGCCAGCCCTACTCCTCCCTCGGCGAGCCCGAGAGTGAGCGTATCCCCTGTGAGTGACTCTCCTTGTGCGACTTGTTCGACGACGTCAAAGATGGCTACGTTCAAGTTTTTGGTCATGGACGTAACTACTGCGTCTTCCGCTAAAAAGCTTTGGTCACTGTCGACACCGAATGCGTAGATCCCGGCTTCGTCTGCGGCCTGGAGAGCTCCTACACCTGTGAAACCAGCGGAAGGAAATATGTAATCGGCATTCTGTTCAATCATGGATTCGGCGATTTCTTTGCCGAGCTGATCATCTCCGAATGTCCCACTGTATTCCGTCAGTACTTCGGTGTCCGGACTTACAGCCTGAATTCCTTCTTTGAAGCCATTTTCAAATTTTTGGACCACCGGGATTTCTTCTCCGCCGATGAACCCGACGGTATCGGTTTCCGTTTTCATCGCCGCAATCATACCGATCAGATAACTCCCTTCATCTTCTTTAAAAGTGATGGAAGTGATGTTTTCAAGCGATGATTCTGCATCAATGAGTACAAATTGCTGTTCCGGGTATTCTTCGGCCACCTTTTCCATAGCCTCTTGAATGTTAAAACTGAGCCCGATGATTACATCATGGTCATCTTCGACTAAGGTACGAAGGTGTTCTTCGTAGTTTTGGTCGACCGGTTCGCGGTAATCAAAAGAGATATCCAGTTCATCCCGTGCCTGTTCCAACCCCTGGAATGCAAGGTCACTGAATGCATTATCTCCGAGCCCGCTATCTGTTACGACAAGTCCTGCGCTGATGGTCTCTTCTGATTGCGCCGATTCTTCGGCACAACCTGCGAGAAACAAAAAGCAGAACAGTAAAAGGATCATAGTTGTATATTTCATCATTCACTCTCCTTGTTCTATGTTGTCTGACATCTATTTATATCGGAAAGAATGACACACTCTTAAAAGGTTATAAGTAAAAAATGGAAGTCTGAAATATCAGAAAAATGACTGAATAAAAAAAGCTGCAGGGAGAGCCTGCAGCTAAAGCATAATATGATCGAGGTACGTTATGATTCTCGATTGTTCTGTGACAAACAATTGCCCGTTGGTAAGAGTGAAAGCTTCAGAATCATCTTTCGGGAAACGGAAAATATTCCGGAATACTTCTGCACTCTCTGAACGACTATGCTCTGTACCGTATTCAATCATCGTGTCGGAGAGTGGATTGATATAAACAGGATCCTGTGGGAAATTGTCCCCGTTCCATTCGATTAAAAAGGGGAGGGGTACCGTTTCGTGTTTCGGAAAAAGCATGCGCCACTCCAAGAGCGATCCGTCTTTTCGTCTGCGGGCTCCCGGGAAAGGTCCCTCGTATTCAATGCCCTCTTTTTCATAGTACTCCAGAAAATCGTCCATGTTATCGGTGCGGAGAGCGATTTGAATTGTGTTTCCGGTTTGTTGTTGAAGCATCTGGCGGATCAGAGGATTTTCCGATTTTTCCGCTGTTAAGGCATCACTGACTCCGAGCCATTCGATATAAAAGCGATTATCGAAAAAACAAAGTTCATTGTGGGTGCCCCAATCAGGATGATTGCCACCGCCCGTCCCCTGTAACCCGTATTGAGAGGTGAAAGAGAGACGGTCCTGTTCTGCATCGGTTGTGGTCACTACGATATGATCGATCGCAAGCATGTCGATATCCCTCCTAAGTCAGGTTGAAAGCATCGGCGATGAGTTCATAAGAGCGCAGACGTTCTTCGAATGGGTGGACGATAGTATTCACTATCACTTCGTCTACTCCGTACCCATCAGCGAGAGATTCAATTTCTTCTTTTACGGTTTTTTGATCACCGATAATCATCCGTTTCCGGTTTTCTTTGATTCTTTCCTGTTGGAAGAAAGAATAGGAATAATCCATCGCTTCTTCAGGCGTAGGGAAATGGTGTCTCACGCCTCCCTGCTCAATGAGCAACAGGGCAAGATCAAGGCTCGAGGCCAAATACTCTGCCTGTTCCTGTGTATCTGCACATACGGCGAATACAGAAACGTTCCCTTTCGGTTCAGATTGTTGTATAGAAGAAGTGAAGTGGTTCCTGTATCTGTCCATCGCTCCCATTCCCCCGTGCCCGTTGATGAAGTGGGCGAACGAATAGGATGTTCCGAGATCGGCGGCCAGGCGCGCGCTCGTGCCACTTGAACCAAGCATCCAGACATCCGGACTGCTGGCCCCTTTAGGGGTAGCGTAGATATCCATATTTGCAGGGTCTTCTCCGTGCAGATAGCTCATCAACTGTTCTACCTGTTTCGGATAATCCTCGACTTTTGGTAGTTTGCCTCGATTTAAAGCGAGATTCACGTTAGGCATACCGCCCGGAGCACGTCCGACACCAAGGTCGATGCGGTTCGGATACAACGTTTCGAGTACACGGAAACTTTCCGCTACTTTATAAGCGCTGTAATGGGGGAGAAGCACTCCTCCTGTACCGATCCGGATCCGTTCGGTATTCGCAGCCAAGTGTGTGGCCAAAATTTCGGGAGCGGAACCGGCCAGGCTGTTGGTGCTATGATGTTCAGACACCCAGAGCCGATGGAAGCCGAGCTTGTCCACGTAGGCGGCGAGTTCGGTGGTTTGCTGGAGAGCTTTTTCCGGGTCCATGTCTGCAAGGATAGGGGACTGATCCAATACACTCAATTTCATAAGTATCTTTTCCTTTCTATTATAACGGAAACCATTTAAATTTATTAATGTAAGAATGTGCGTTTGCCAGGGACAAACACTACTTTAATCGTGGCACCAGGGAGGAAGAAATGCAAATAAAAAACCCTCCCGGCAGGAACGGGAAGGTTTTAAGGAAGAACGGTGCTATGATTTTTTCTCAATGTGTTTTTGTTTCCAAGCGGGGTGGTTCCGCTTTTCTTGTCTAGCTGCAAAGCCCAGAAGCCCATAAGATAAGCGGCCACCCCTGTTTCGGGGAAAGTCACCCGAAGCCAGGCGCATCCGCTTATCTTAGAGCTTCTGAACGGCCTTTTCCGCTTTTCTTGTCTAGCTATAGCGTCCAGAAATTCGTGTCATAAGTAGCTCGGATCAGAAAAAGGGAAGAACGCCTTTTGTCTGCCCGGTCTACTTATGCCAGTATTTCTAAGCGGACGCATCCGCTTTTCTTGTCTAGCTGCACCACCCAGGAGTCCGTGACCTAAGCAGTGATTTCTTTTTCAGGGAAAAGCACCTGAAAACAGAAACCTCTGCTTACGCCAGAACTTCTAAGCGGGTGGTTCCGCTTTTCTTTTTACCTGCTGAGGAGTCCAAGGAGTCCGTAAGTGATCATAGTGCCGGTTTCCAGCGAGAAGAGACGTTTGACTTCCAGGTTGTCCAGGTCGAGAGGAGTGATGAATGGTGCATTGTTACGGAATTCATCTTTCTGCTCAACAGCAAGCCATTCCCCGGATTCAAGCCCTTCCGTGATTTCTACTATATTCTTTTCATCAAGTCCTGTTTCGATCGACCTTCTCTCCATAAGTCCTTCTTCATTCATGACCCATGCATAAAGATTCTCTTCTGCGATGAGGGCTTTCTCAAGAGCAGCCGTCGTTTCGATGGATTCATCAGTAATGATGTCCACGTCCGCATGGTACCCTGGGAGAATTTCTGCATCATCCGTGCTTACATCAGCTTCGAAAGGGTAGGTGCTGTTCAAATGCAGGTTCGTATCCTCCGGAAATTCGTTGAGAAGGGAGATCTCACCGCTTACGACAATGTCATCTTCCGGTATCTCGGCAATAGTCGTCATTCCTTCTTCGACTCGTTTCCTTTCTTGCTCGGATAAATTACCTCGAAGCAGCAATTCGGTCGATTGAAGAGTCAGAACCGGATCTTCAAGTGATTTGGAAATATCCGTGACCGTTCCCTCGAATGAGCTGGTGACGGTTATCGTTTCTCCACCTTCTTCGAGTTGATCGAGTTGGTCTTCCACCATGGAAAGTTCCGCTTCTTTCTGCGCAAGTTCCATTTCTTTTTCGGCGACTTGTTCTTCTTTTTCAAATTCGGTTTCTACATAGGAAGAAGGGACCGGATGATCGTAATCTTCATCCTCAATATCCGTATCAGGTTCCGGTACGTTATAATCTTCGACTTCGTCGATATATTCTTCGATAGCATCGATTTCATCTTCAAGTCGGGTGACTTCTGATTCGAGTTCCCCTTGTCTGGAAGCATAGTTGTTGACGTCATACGTGTACAAATCGTCTCCTTCGCTCACTTCATCTCCCTGAGCGACGAGGAATTCGTTGAAGCTTCCTCTGTCATGGTCGAAATATACTTCGTTTTGTTCGGATGAAGCGAATACCCCATCTGTTTCGAGACGTTCGAATATATCTCCCGTGAAACTCTGGGACCATTCTTCGATATATGATTTATCTGTGACGCGGTCTTTCTGGTCGAAATAAATCAAAAGCCCGTTCAGGGTAATGAATAAAATCATAACTACCCCGGTAATCCGTCTGATTACTCTGCTCTTTTTTGTCATACGATGTACCTCTGCTTTCTAAGAATTATCTAAGCAAGTAAACGAGTGCAATATCAAAATAACTGAGAGCTGCAGCGCCAGCCCATAGTATCAGATGCCATAGGATAACCCCTATCCATATCCATACAGGGCGTGTGGAGGATATCTTCTTCAGAGAAGAAATCTGATACCAGATGATGAACAGCTGGAACAGGGAGATCGCTCCGAAAAAGTAAATGACCCACGTAATATCCGTGAAGTAAGAAGTGACTACTCCGAACGAAAGCGGCGAGACGAACCAATCGAGTCCTGCGTATGTAAGGAGTGGAATCCAGGTGATGCGTTCCAACAGCATCACGAGAAGTACGTTCATCTGCATAACCATGATACGTTTATAAGAAGCGGTGTTGAAAAGCCAAAAGATGAGTGTAGAAAAGAAAAGGATGAAACCGGAAAACAACAGAGCGTATCCGATTCTTCCGAGTCCGAACCATGCTTTTCTCCATTCATACTCCAACCGGTTCAGTTCTATCATGTTAGCTGAAACAGGATCTGTTCCGAGTCCGATCCAGGCTGTCCAAACAAAAGTAAGGATAGAAGCGAGAACCAGGAAAAAAAGCATGTTCCATACATTGCGGATTTTTTCCGCCTGGCTCAATTTCCATAACTCTTCATCCCTTTTCCAAAACAATTTCCAAAGGTTTACTGAATATATCATTAGGTTCATCCTTTTTACTGTGTCTATTCTTAAATCATTTTAACTGAATTTGTCATAACTTACTAGACGTTAACGACTGTTATTTCCATTCCCTCAAAGTTTAAAGAAAGAAAAGAAAGGAAATGATAACTGAGATGTGTATATGTAGAGGAGGCGCATTCCCATGCCGCGTTTTGATAAAGGACTACTTGTATATCATGCGAATGCCGGTAAGACGGAGATTGAACATAATTTATCACAAGTACTGCCTGTACTCGCAGAAGCAGTGAAAGAGCTGATAACAGTACAGACAGAGGGCATTGATGATTTACACCTCACAGCGGAACGATATAAACAGGATATTGACGTTTTTTTCATTCTGGGCGGCGATGGTACAGTCCATGAATGCGTGAATATTTTCGCGGAAGTAGAAAATCCTCCTGTGTTCGGTGTCCTGCCCGCAGGAACGTGTAATGATTTTGCGAGGATGCTTGGATTGCCGATGAACCTGAATCAGGCTGCCCATCAGCTTGTGGAGGGTAAAGGTAAGAAAGTGGATATAGGGAAGTCGGAGGGAAGATATTTTGCGAACTTCTGGGGGATCGGTCTTGTAACCAGGACTTCGCATAATATTGATGAAGACCAAAAAGACAGTCTCGGAGTGCTGAGTTACTTCATCAGTGCTTTTAAAACGATGAGTGGTGCTGAAACCTTCTCTTATCAGATGGAAGTGGATGGTAAGAAAATGGAAGGGGAAGCTGTTATGCTGATGGTGATGAACGGCTCTTTCATAGGCACCCGTCAAGTTCCTGACCCTGATGTGAGAATCGATGACGGATACTTCAACGTGATGGTGATCAAGGATTCGAACTTCCGTCTCTTCCGTGAGCTTATGACGATGAGCCGTCCCTGGACAAATGAAGATAATTTCCGTGAGCTTGCTTATGCGAAAGCTTCCCATATCAAGATTTCCACGGACCCGGTTGAAGAAGTGGACCAGGACGGGGAGATTGAAGGGGAGACCCCTTCAGAGATAACCCTGTTGCCGAAGCGGCTATCTTTCCTTACCGGGAATGTCGGAACTCATGTAGCATTCAGTGAGTAAGGATCAAGGCTTGGTGGCAACCGCGATACCAAGAGGATAATGGACGCTCTCCTGAGGCGGTTCAATGAGAACTCCCTGTTGAAAGTAAAAGGAGATCTCTTCATATTCAGTGAACAGTTCTTTGAATTCAGCTACCGTCAGTTGGTGAATGTGGAAGGGTGACCCACACGGCTCGCCCCGTCCTTTTCCGAAGGGTGTGGAGACGATCAGGGTTCCACCCGGTTTTAAAAGACGGTAGTAGTTGTGAAGTAGTTCAGTCTCTTCTTCAATGTGTTCGATCGTTTCAAAACTGACGATACAATCGAACGTTCCGATTTTTTCCGGCAGGTTCTCATCGACAGCGTTGTGTACCTCGAAGGAAGAGTTGGGATGATAATACTTCCCTTTGGCATAATGGATGATTTTTTCATCGATATCTACGCCGAGTACTTCTTCGACTTCCTTTTTTCTATGCTTGGCAATCATATGAGTGCCATACCCCGCACCACAGGAGAGGTCCAGTACACGCCCGTGCAGATAACGAAGAGCGAATTGATAACGAGCTATATGTTCAAGCAACAATGTGTTTTCAGGACTCATGAATTCCGGTATGACTCTTTCACCTGTATCTTCTAGCAATAATATACACCGCTTTCTGCTTATTTCATGATAGAGTAATTATGACACAGAACAGGGAAATACAACAGGTTTGACATACGATGAAGGAGATACCTATACTAACGATAAGAGAATACTCAGGAGAGGACGAAAGGCATGGATGAACAGGAGCTGTACCGCAAGAAAAAAGAAGATCCTTCCCTTAAATTGTTTGTGGTGTTGGCAAAAGCGGAAAGGGCGATCGCCGATTTGGCGAAAGACGACATACAAAAGCATGGCTTGAATCCGACAGAGTTCGGAGTCATGGAACTTCTCTACCATCAGGGGGAGCAGCCTCTTCAGAAAATCGGAGAAAAAATTCTGCTCGCCAGCGGAAGCATCACGTATGTGGTGGACAAACTGGAGAAAAAAGGATACCTCGAACGTATTCCTTGTCCGAGTGATCGACGTATCACCTATGCGGCAATCACCGACAAAGGAAGAGATTTGTTGAATCAGATCTTCCCAGATCACTGGAAGCGCCTTGAGACAGTGATGGGCGGTATTACAGAAGAAGAAAAGGAACAGGTCATCCCTCTTTTGAAAAAGCTCGGGATGTATGCGGATGAGTTGAAAAAGTAGGAGGAAAGTCTCTCCTGCTTTTTTTGTTTGGGTTTTTTTCTGGAGCTGAACGGGTAATGAAAGGCATAGACAAGTGTGGAGGAGGTGTTTCTGATAAAAGTTCTAGTCATAGGAGCCGCAGGGAAAGTAGGAAGACTGATCGTCGAAAAGATACAACAGACGGACTACACTCCTGTAGCAATGGTACGTTCTAAAGATCAGAAAGAAATGTTCGAGAAAAAAGGTGTAACCGCTGTCATGGGAGATTTGGAGAAAGATTTCGAATCCGCTTATGCGGATGTTGACGCAGTGATCTTTGCTGCCGGTTCAAGTAAGGAGACTGGTGCAGAAATGACGATCATCATCGATCAGGAAGGAGCGATCAAAGCTACAGACAGAGCTGTACATTTCGGAGTTCAACGCTTCGTGATGCTGAGTTCCATGGCTGCGGATCGTCCGGAAGCGGGTGATCATTCCATCAAACATTATCTCTTCGCTAAACATAGAGCAGATGAATATTTGAAAAAATCAGGGGTTCCTTATACGATCATTCGCCCAGGCCCACTTACAAATGGTGAAGGCAAGGGGAGAGTCTTCCTTAGTGAACATGTGAACGGGGGAGAATCGATTTCAAGAGAAGATGTAGCAGATGTTCTGGTGAAGGCATTGAAACATCCGAAAGCTGAAAATAAAAGTTTTGATGTAGTTGAAGGAGACACCCCAGTGGAGGATTTATTCCGCCACTAGACATGATTAATGAGACATCTGGGAGGGGTTAAGAGTGAGTGAGAATCGTGTTATCTTATATACGAGTGAACCGTGTGCCCAATGTGATAAAGTCAGAGACTTACTTAATTCATGGGGCGTGGTGTATGAGGAACGACTGATTACAGGTCATCCTGAATACAGAAAGATGATGCAGGATGAGGGTGTCTACGGCACGCCTGTAACTTTCGTAAATAAAGAAGAGGTGCTCGGGGTACAGGAAAACAGATTGAAGAAAAAATTATCCGCTTAAATAAAAGGGCAGAGAGAATTTTTCTCTGCCTTTTTATTTTTGTGAGGGCGATCCAATGAACAAATAGGTTTCTCATTTCCGGTGAAAAGAATATAATGGAAGAATTGATAAGAAAAAACGGGGAGTCCGTTTTTTTATGTGCAGAAGTAAGGAGGGTACAGGTATGAATCAAAAACCGCCGATACATACAAAATTTTATTACGGCTGGGTGATCGTTTTTGTTGCGGCGCTGGGAGTGTTCTTCTCAGGGCCTGGTCAGACATATTCCAATTCGATTTTCATAGACTATTACATCGAGGAGTTCGGCTTCAGCCGCTCCATGGTCTCCGGTTTGTATTCCGCAGCCACGCTGGTGGCGGGGTTCACTCTTTTCATGGTAGGGAGAATGGTGGATCGTTTCGGGCAGCGCTTCATGATGATCGGAGTAGGGATCGGTTTATCGATCGCTCTTTTCTGGAATGCGGCCATTGTCGGGCCTGTCATGATGTTCATCGGTTTCTTTCTGATCCGTCTTCTTGGCCAGGGGTCGATGACTCTTGTTCCTAATACGCTCGTTCCGCAGTGGTTCATCAAAAAACGGGGCCGGGCACTCAGTGTCATGGCGGTAGGTACTTTCGCAAGTTCGGCATTGTTCCCGCCCTTGAACGCCTGGCTGATTGAATCATTCGGCTGGCGTACAGCATGGATGACCCTCGGTGTGTCCGTACTAGTCATATTTGTTCCGATTACAGTCTGGCTTGTCAGAAACCAACCCAAAGATGTAGGTGCTTTGCCCGACGGGGAGGCTCATCGGAAGCCCGGGGATGAAGAGATAAGCGGTGAAATCAGTGAAGTGAGCTGGACACTTAAGCAGGCAATGCAGACGAGGACGTTCTGGTTTATCTTGTTCTGTGTTTCTGTACCTGCTCTTGTGAATACTGCCGTTACTTTTCACATAGTGTCGATCATGGATATGAAAGGTCTCGGTGTGGGTATTGCGGCTACCATCCTGTCGGTGATGGCCATTGTCGGATTTCCTACTACATTTCTAACCGGTTATCTGGCGGATCGTTTCTCTATTCACTATATTTTGGCGATTACCTTCTTTGGACATGTCGTCACACTCCTTCTTCTTTTCTTTACTGATTCCGTTGTTCTTGCATTTTCGTTCGCTGTCGTATGGGGGATGGTCAACGGGTTTGAAAGGATTGCTCTGAACATCGTCTGGCCCAATTATTTCGGCAGGATGCACCTTGGAAGCATTAAAGGTCTTGCCCAGACAGTCATGGTGATAGGGTCTGCGCTCGGGCCGCTTCCATTCGGTGTTTTTTACGATTTGTTCGGAGGCTATCAGGAGGCGATTCTTGCCATTCTTATTTTCCCTGTGGCTGCCGTGGTTCTTGCGTTGTTATCACCAAAACCGGACCCCGGAGACTATGGTGTCGATGCCGGAAGTTGAAGGGATTCGTTTTTCTTTATCAATCATCTAAAAAAGCAAGGAAGCAGCTCACACATGGCTGTTTCCTTGCTTTTATTTACCCTGGAAATTCATGGCATAAGCAGCTCGGATCAGAAAAAGGAAAGAACACCTTTTATCTGACCAACCTGCTTATGCCAGTAGTTTCTAAACGGAAGTTTCCGCTTTTCATTGTCCAGCTCTAAAGCCCAAAAGTACATAAAATAAACGGATACCCCTGTTTCGAGAAAGAACACTCGAAGCCAGGGGTATCCGTTTATTTTAGAACTTCTAAACGGGCTTTTCCGTTTTTCTTGATCTAGCTATGGCTCCTAGCTTCCTGCGACATAAGTGGCCAATCCTGTTTCGGGAGAGTTCACCCGAAGCCAGGCCCGTCCACTTATGCGTAGGAAGCTGAACAGTCGCCTTCGCTTTTCTTTTTAATCTTTATAAAAGGCGATCACAAGGCCGCCTTCTCCGGAGTAAGTCGAAATGAGCGGCCCCATTTCTGTAAGGATCGCTTCCTTGAACGGATAGGTGGACTGGATTTTTTCCAGGAGTGCTTTCGCGTTTTCTTCATCATTGCAATGGGAAACAGCGATGACTTTGTCTTCGAAATCAGTGGTGTACTCCCCGATCTGTTCGACGAAGCGACGGATCGCTTTTTTATTTCCACGCACCTTTTCTATGACATCGATATCGCCTTTGACTTCGGTCGCTTTCATGAGCAGTTTGATGTTAAGGGTTTTTGCTATTGCTCCTTTGACGCGGTCGAGTCTTCCCCCTTTGATGACGTTTTCCAGGGTTTTCAGAACAAAGAGGGTCGTCGCTTTTTCAAGGCGTTCTTCCATATGTTTGACGAGGTCGTGGAAAGGCATCCCTTCTTCGATTCTTTTTACGGCATCATCCGCCAGCAAAGCGATACCGCATGAAGCGGTTTTCGTGTTTATGACGGCTATGGAGCGGTCCGGTTCTTCTTCGAGGAGCATCTTTTTACCTAATTCAGCATGCTCGTAGGTACTGCTCAGCCCTTGTGTGAGGGCGAGGTTCAGGATAGGGGTGCCCGGATCGATGGATTTGAACATTTCATAGAAATCATTCGGGCTAGGGGAAGACGATCTCGGGAGTTCGTCGGCCTCTTTCAGCTTCCGGTAAAAATCGGGAAGATCGAGATCCATCCCTGTTTTGTACTGGTCTTCTCCGAAATGGAGGTTGAGAGGGACCACTTTGATATTATGTTCTTCAATGAAAGAGGAAGGAACATCCGCTCCTCCATCAATAACGATCTGGATTGCCATAACGATTCACCTGCTCTCTCTAAAGGTAATGATTCGTTGATTATAACAGAAGCTCATCCCCGCTTTCTCGCTGTATAGGAAAGGGTGGGTTTTCTTTTCCGGGTCGTGCTCAATATGAAAATCATCAAACCGAAAATGACCACTGCACCGCCGAGTACCTGGGACCAGCTTAACGACTCTCCGAAAAGAAGATAGGCGAGAATAGAGGCTCCGACGGGTTCCAAAAGAACGGCCATCGAGATTTTAGAAGTACTCACCCACTTCAGGGACCAGTTCAACAGGGAATGCCCCAAAAAGGTCGGTATAAGTGCCAGCATCAAAAAGATGAGCCACTGGTTTCCGCTATATCCGGAAAACGATGAAAGGGACGGAAGGTTGTATATGAACAGCGCAATGGCTGCCATTCCATACACAAGCCATGTGTAAGAAGTGAGGGTGAGGCGTTTCCTTACGCTTTGTCCGATCAGGAAGTAACCGGTGACCATCATCCCCCCGAGAAGTGCAAGGATATCTCCGTATAAAGCATCTCCCCCGGCCTGGAAATCTCCCCATCCGATAATCACACTTCCCGTGATGGCGATCATCATACTCAAGACGGCTCCGGCCGTGAACCGTTCCCGGAAAAAGAAATACGTTCCGAGAAACGCGAAAATCGGCTGCAGGGAGACGAGTACGACGGAACTTGCGACGGATGTATATTTTAGGGACTCGAACCATAATATGAAATGAGCTGCGAGAAAAATACCGGAAAGCATGGAAGAAAGCGCGTCTTTTTTCGTTATAGATGCTAGGTGATTACGGTGCTTCACTATCACCCAGGGCGTCATGATTGCTACAGCGATGCCGAGCCGGTAAAAAGCGATGATAGCTGCTGGTACATCTCCCGCGAGACGTACGAATATAGCCGAGGCGGAAATAGACAGAACCGCCACGGCGAGAACGGCATATATGGTTGCAGGAGGCCTGTCCAACGCGATTCCTCCTTTGATTAAAATAGGTAATATCATTCTATCACATAATATGATTGAAAAGTAATGGAAAAGGGTGTAGAATGAGGATAGTCAATTAACAAGTGAATCCGTTCGTCAACGAGGGCCTCTCCAAAGAAGTAAGTGGCAGAAGGCTTTTTTTACTGTGATAATGGATTTTCACACAGAAGGAGTATGCAAAGAACGTGACTAAATTTAATTCATTAGGTTTATCAGATCCGATTTTGAAAGCTTTAGATCATATGGGATTTGAAGAAACAACACCCATTCAGGAACAAACGATCCCTCTAGGAATGGAGGGTCATGACGTTATCGGCCAGGCACAGACTGGTACCGGTAAAACTGCAGCTTTCGGAATCCCTATGATTGAAAAAGTGGACAAGCAGGTACGCGGTGTTCAAGGACTCGTAGTAGCCCCGACTCGTGAGCTTGCGATTCAAGTAGCGGAAGAGCTGAACCGATTAGGTAAAAACGCAGGAGTCCGTGCACTTCCGATTTATGGCGGCTCCAATATGGAACGTCAGATCCGTGCGCTGAAGAACAACGAAATCGTTGTTGCGACGCCAGGACGTCTCCTCGACCATATCCGAAGAAAAACCATCAAGCTCGAGCAGGTTCATACAGCTGTCCTTGATGAAGCAGATGAAATGCTCAACATGGGTTTCATCGATGATATCCGCGATATTCTGAAAGCTCTTCCTGAAGAGCGTCAGACCCTTCTCTTCTCTGCGACGATGCCGAAAGAGATCCGCGATATCGCCACAACGCTTATGAACACGCCGAAGGAAGTTAAAACGAAGTCGAAAGAGATGACTGTATCGAATATCGATCAGTATTACGTCGAGATTGCTGAAAAGCATAAATTTGACGCTCTTACACGTCTTCTGGATCTTCAGTCGCCTGACCTTGCTATCGTCTTCGGTCGTACGAAACGCCGTGTCGACGAAGTAGCAGATGCTCTTCAGGTACGCGGATTCCGCGCGGAAGGTATTCACGGAGACCTTACCCAAGGTAAACGTATGTCCGTACTGAAGAAATTTAAAGAAGGTCGCGTTGAGATTCTGGTTGCGACAGACGTTGCAGCACGCGGACTTGATATTTCAGACGTAACTCACGTGTATAACTTCGATATCCCTCAGGATCCGGAGAGTTATGTGCACCGTATCGGCCGTACCGGTCGTGCCGGACGTAAAGGGGAATCCATTTCCTTCGTTACGCCGCGTGAAAAAGATCAGCTGAATCTGATCGAGAAGCTTACGAAGAAGAAAGTTGATAAACTTCGCGTTCCTTCTTACAAGGAAGCGCAAAAAGGTCAGCAGGATGTTGCGGTTACGAAGCTTGTCGAAAAGCTCAATGCTGAAGATATCAATGATTACAAACAGGCAGCAAGTGATCTTATGGACCAGTATGAAGGTCAGGATCTCGTTGCGGCAGCTCTTAAAATGCTGACGGTGGAAAGACAAGAGACACCGGTTCGCCTATCTTCTGTACAGCCGATCAGCACGAAGAACGCCAAGGGCGGGAAGTCCAAACGTGGAGGCGGCCAAGGCCGTAACAACTCCTATAAAGGTAATCAGAAAAAACGCCCATACAACAAGAACAACAACAGAAATCGTAACTTCAACCAGAAAGACAAAGGTTAAGTGAGATAAGATTCAACAAAAAACGCGCCGGAAGCATAATGCTTCTAGCGCGTTTTATTTTTGAATTTATTTTTGGAGCGTAAGATCGAAGTGATCAGGTAGATTCCAAGTATGAGTGATAGAAAGAACAGGGACCAGAGAAACCAGGAAAGCAGCTGATACCCTTCATCCGGCCGGAAGACAGAAAGAAGCAGAGACAAAGCGATGATGAAGGAGGAAAGCAGAAGTGTGATGGCGATGCGGTTCACCATAATATGAAAATGGGCTATGATCTTTTCCCATCCTTTCGGCTCTACTCCTATATTCATTCCTTTTCTCATTACCCGCTTTATCATAAGCGGTGTTTCTTTGCCGATGTCCTTCCACAGTTTCGTGTATCTCCACATATCTTTACCGAGGTGATCCGGGCGGTATCGTTCTTTCATCCAGTGTCTGCTCTGTTTTTCCAGGGTGCTCTGCAATTCAAATCCGGGATCGATTGCTCGTCCTGTCCCTTCGGCCATGATCAACGTTTTGAACAAAAGGGCTGCTGTCGGTGGAAGTCTCAAGTGATAACGGCGTAAAATCGTGAAAAGGTCGCCGAGTACTTCCCCGAGTGGGATATCCTCAAGGGCTCGTCCGCTCGTCCGTGAAATGAGACGTTTCACATCTGTAGTAAGAGCGTCCATTTCAGCCCCCTGCCCGGATTCGAGTGTGATATCTAGAAGTGCATCCGTCAGCAATTCAGCATCCTTCGATGAGAAGGAAAGGGCGATGTTCATCAGTTTCTGGCGGGTGTGATAGTCGATGGTTCCGATCATTCCGAAGTCCAGGATGATCAATTCGTTGTTCTCATCGAGGAGGAAGTTCCCTTGATGGATATCCGCATGGAAGACCCCATCTTCAAACACCATTTTGAGAAGAACTTCCGCAGAAAATTCAGCGATAGCTTTACGGGTTTCGATAAAATCGGGATCGTTTTTGTGCTGGTTGCTGAATTCGGCGAAGCGGAGTCCTTCCATATATTTCATGGTCAAAACCCGGGAAGTCGTCCGTTTCCGGTCGATCGAAGGGATGTGGACCTTGGGCCAGGAATGGAAATTATGGGAGATGGTCTCCATATGTTCCGCTTCTTTCAGGAAATTGAGTTCGGTACGCAACGTTTCCGAGAATTCATAATAGAGGTCTTCGATCTGACGGGTTTCTTCCATCTTCGGAAAATGGACGAGTCGATGACTGAGCCTTGATAAAATTTTCAGATCAAGTTCGACCTGGTCCGTGATGCCGGGTCTCCTCACTTTCACTGCCACTTCTTTCCCTTCAGTGGTTCTGGCCTTATGTACCTGACCTATGGAAGCCGCAGCCAGAGGAGTTTCGTCCAGATGGGTGAACACGGTGGAAATAGGACCGAGTTCTTCTTCTATCACTGCTTTAATGTCTTCAAAAGGCAGCGGAGGTACACCTGTCTGGAGTTTTTCGAGCTCTGAAGTGATTTTTTCAGGGAGCAGGTCATTCCTTGTCGACAGAATTTGACCGAACTTGATGAATGTAGTCCCGAGCTCCTCAAAGGCCTGGCGTAAATGGATACCGGTGGTGGATCGGTTTTTCGCATGTCTCAGTCCGGCTCCTTCGAGGATGTGGCTGAGACCATGTTTTGAGAACACTTTAAGCACTTCACGGTAGCGTCTCGAGGTGGTTACAGGCATAATAGTCTCCTTTCTGTTGAAGCGGACAAGGGTATGATGTTTCAGTTCTTTAATGTTCAGGGTTCTGATTGGGCTAGCTCCACTTTTCTTGTCCAGTTACGCTAGCCAGAAGTCCGTGTCCTAAGCAGCGATTTCTTTTCCAGGAAAAACCGCCTGAAAAGAGAACCCCCTGCTTACGCCAGAACTCCTGAACGGGCTAGCTCCACTTTTCTTGTCCAGTTCCAGATTCCAGAAATTCGTGTCATAAGTAGCCCGGGTCAGAGAAAGGAAGGGCGCCTTTCGTCTGACCAGTCTACTTATGCCAGCATTTCTAAACGGAAGTTTCCGCTTTTCTTGTCCAGTTCCAACTTCCAGAAGCTCATGTCATAAGCAGTATCCTTATTTTCGGTTAAGATGATCCGAAAAGTAAGCCTCCTGCTTACGCCATTGCTTCTAAACGGAAGTTTCCGCTTTTCTTAACGAAAGTATCCTGGTTTTATATTTCTTAAAAGAGGCGGGGCAAGGGCGATTCCGCCGATGAATCCGAACAAATGACCAAGCACGTTGATGTTCGGCTGAAGAAACGTCATAATTAGTCCAAGAACAATGATGACACCGATTATTTGAGAACTGACCTGATCAAGAAGCTCCTTGCGCGCAAATAACATATAAGCGTAGATTCCAAATAACCCGAAGATCGCACCGGAAGCGCCGAGGTGGGAGTAGTAGGCTCCAGGGTCCGCAGCATACGTTCCGATATTCCCGGCTATCCCTGCCAGCAAATAAGCAAGGATGAACTTCGTTTTTCCAAGCATTCTTTCCAGTGCCGGTCCGAAAAGGACAAGAGAAAAGGAATTGAACAGGGTGTGGGATAGTCCGGCGTGAAGAAATATAGGCGTAATAAGTCTCCAATACTCTCCCTGGCTGATCAGGTAGTTATTACCGACTCCCAGCTGTTTCCATTCCACCGCAAAAGGGAGGGACAGGACATCCATCATCAGCCAGAGAAGGATGTGTACGGCGATAATGAACGCAATCACCGGGTAAAACTTCAGGAAGTCATTAAAACTTTCGGTTCTTAAAAACATAGTCGGTCTCCTTTTTTTGACAGCTTCGAAAGCGCAGTATTGTTTCGTTGATGCATTTCAGACTCTCGTTACCCGCTAGGCGGGGATTAAATAAGTAAGGGGCAGGGTAGAAAATGATTAAAGGTATCGGAATAGATGTCGTGGAAATTAATCGTATCACAAAAAGTATAAAGCGAAACCCTCGTTTGATTCAACGAATATTGACTGAACGGGAACGGGAAAGGTATTATTCTCTGTCACTCACGAGAAGGAATGAGTTTGCGGCAGGGAGGTTTGCTGTTAAAGAAGCCACGGGGAAAGCACTTGGCACAGGGGTGGGACGTATAGGGTTTCAACACATAAGTGTAGACACAGATGAATTGGGCAAACCAGTCCTCATAGTAAAGGGATGGGAAAGTTACAGCTTTTTCGTCTCCATTTCCCACAGTGATCATTATGCAGTAGCGAACGTGGTGGTGGAAGAGCTGTAACCGATAGCTTCTTTTGTTGAAAGATTTGTTAAAGCCTATTGTCGATGATAGGAACGGAAGGTGGGGACGCCTGCGGAAAGCGTCCGCCTGAATATTTATTTTCAGGGTAGCTTTGCTGAAAAAAGCGGACAAGGAGTGGGGAGTTATGCAAGTATTACGGGCAGAAGAGATGTATGACTGGGACCGAAAAGCCATGGAAAGCTACGGCCGGGAAGGGCAAGTTCTCATGGAAAATGCCGGTCGTGCCATTGCGGAAGAAATTTTACGGAAGTTTCCGGAAACCGAAAAGTTCCTTATAGTCATCGGGGGAGGAAACAACGGCGGCGATGGGTATGTTATTGCGAGGATTCTGAAAGACAGGCGGCGTATTGCCACAGCTGTACAGGTCGTTCCGGATGAAAAAATCAAGGGGGACGCCCTTTATCATAAGCGGGTGTATGAACAGAGCGGCTACTCTCTCTCTTCCTTATCTGAGGAAGTGTGGAACGAAAACACCGTCCTCGTTGATGCAATGCTTGGGATAGGGGTGAAGGGGGCTTTGCGTGCTCCTTTTGACGAACTCGTCAGTAAAGTGAATGAGTCACAAATGCACCGGATCAGTGTTGATATCCCTTCAGGTCTGCCTGCGGATGAGGGTGTAAAAGAATTCCAGGCGGTGAAGGCTGATACCACGTATATCGTGCAGGCGCCGAAACAGTCTCTTTTTCTCGACCATACAGCCGGGTATTACGGAGAGTGGAAAGTGCTTGATATCGGCCTCCCCCCTATGGCTTCCCCGAAGGTCAGCCGGGAAATATGGACAGAGGGAGCTTTCGCTGAAAGTTTCCCAGTACTGCCAGGCTCCGCTCATAAAGGGACGAGAGGGAAAGGGCTTATTGTAGGAGGAGGGAGAATGATGCCGGGGGCTCTGATGATGGCTGCGAGAGCCTCTATAAGAGCGGGTGCGGGGCTTACCACCGCTGCGACAGTCAGGGACATCATCCCCTACCTTACTCCTTCATTACCGGAGGCGATGTTCGCCGGCACCGGAGAATCTTCCGGTGTTATTTCAAGCGTGGACCCCGAGGTTCTCGAAGGAAAAGACGCTGTAGCTGTCGGGGTCGGTATGGGAAGGGAACCGGAAAGCCGGCCGGTGATAGAAATGCTACTGTCCCGTACGTCCGGTCCCCTGCTCATTGATGCCGACGGGCTTTATCACTTGCGCTTCCTTCTTGATGATTTGAAAAAAAGACAGGAAGTCACGGTGCTCACTCCGCACTTCGGGGAGATGGCACACCTGACGGGCGAAGAAGTCTCCGAGGTGAAAAGGAACCCTTTCTCTCTGAGCAGGTCGTTGGCCTATGAATACGGGGTCTATCTCGTTTTGAAGGGGCCTAATACAATCATCACCACACCGGAGGGAAGTCAAATCATTGAGCCCTCCGGCAATGAAGGTCTCTCCAAAGGAGGAAGCGGGGATGTATTGACAGGTGTTCTGCTTACAATGCTCATGCAGCATGAGTCGCCGGTGAAGGCTCTTGCGAACGGTTGTTTTCTTCACGGACGGACGGCTGAATTGTTGATCTCAAAGAATAGGACGGTGTTAGACCTGCTCCCTACCGATCTGACAGACGGGCTTTCCCTCACCTATCGTACTTTTCTTCCGCGCTGAAGCGGCCTGGATAAAGCTTGACACGACGAGATACACCCTCAATAATGAAAAAAATCAATGACGTGGGAGATGGCAGTTATGGAACAGAGATTTTATCGTGATTCCCGAGTGGAAGTCGATCTGGATGCTATTTATTATAATGTGACGCAACTGAAAAAACGATTGTCTGCAACGACGGGAGTTTATGCAGTAGTAAAAGCGAATGGATACGGGCATGGGGACGTACAGGTAGCAAAAGCCGCCATTGAAGCAGGAGCGGAGCGCCTTGCGGTTGCGCTTCTTGATGAAGCGCTTCGGCTGCGGCGTGCAGGGATCGACGTCCCTATTCTCGTTATGGGATACATACGCCCGGAAGACGCGGAGGTCGCTTCTCGGGAAAATATTACTGTCACCGTGTACCAGAAAGAATGGGTGGAGCAAGTCGGGGACATGGATGGTACGCCGTTGAATGTGCATCTCAAAGTCGATACAGGAATGGGCCGGCTCGGTGTACGCTCTGAAGAAGAGATGGTAGGAGTTCTGGATGCAATCAGGGAAAAGCCGGGAGTCTCTCTCTCGGGGGTTTTCACTCATTTTGCGACAGCGGATGAAGACGACCTCGCTTACTACGAAGAACAGAATCGCCGCCTTGAAGACTTGTTGGAACGTTTCAGGGAAAATTGGAAACAGGAAGTTGATATACATACCGGGAACAGCGCGGCCAGTATGAGGTTCCCGGAGCAGATGCATCAGTTCATCCGTTTTGGCATCAGTATGTACGGACTCTACCCTTCCCATAATGTGAAAAAAGAAAAGCCGATAGACCTTCATCCGGCTTTTGCTCTTTACAGCAATCTGATCCATGCCAAAAAACTTGAGCCCGGAGAAGCGGTCAGTTACGGCGCGACATACAAAACATCTTCTGAAGAGTGGGTGGGCACCGTTCCGCTGGGGTATGCGGACGGGTGGATCCGCAAACTTCAGGGGATGGAGGTCCTCGTCAATGGAAAAAGGTGCGAGATCATAGGACGTATCTGCATGGATCAATTCATGGTTCGTCTCGACGGCTATTATCCCTCCGGTACAGAAGTGGTTCTGATCGGGAAACAACAGGAGGAAGAGATCGAAATGGATGAAGTAGCTGATTATTTAGAAACGATCAATTACGAAATCCCGTGTATCATCACTAATCGTGTGCCGAGGATCTACAAAAGGAATAATGAAATCATCGCCACTTCCCACCGCCTCCAGGATCCAATCGTCTGAAGTTCAAATAGGCCTTTGCATTAGACAGGTCGCAATGGTAATATTGGAATAGCAGATTACTGGTCCAAAGAGATAGAGTTAATGGTGGAGGTGTATGGTTTGTCGGAAAACATGCGGGAAATCGTCCTTAAAGTTCCGGAAACGCTTTTAAGTGAAGTGGATAATTATGTGGAGACAGAACAATGTGATCGAAACGATTTTCTTTGTCAGGCAATGAAAATGTATTTACGTGAAAAACAGGAACGGCAAATTCGTGAATCCATGTGTCAGGGTTATATGGAGATGGCGAAAATCAACTTAAATATCGCTTCAGAAGCTTTCCAAGCTGAAGAGGAGGCAGAGCACACCCTCGAGCAATTAGTGAGCGGGGTGTGAAGCCGTTGATAGTCAAACGAGGAGACGTTTATTTCGCTGATTTGTCACCGGTCGTAGGGTCCGAACAGGGAGGAGTACGCCCGGTACTTGTCCTTCAGAATGACATCGGAAACCGTTTCAGTCCTACGGTGATCGTGGCGGCGATTACAGCGCAAATACAAAAAGCCAAACTGCCTACTCATGTAGAAATAGATGCAGAAAAATACCAGTTTGAACGTAATTCGGTCATATTACTGGAGCAAATCAGAACAATCGATAAACAACGTTTGACAGACAAGATTACCCACCTGGACGAATCGATGATGCTTCGCGTGAACAAAGCTCTGCAAATAAGTTTGGGGCTTATAGACTTTTAGGAGACTGCCAGCCAGCAGTCTCCTTATTTGTGTAAGGAATATTTTACAATACATTTAAATATTCCTTAAAATGACTCGTTTAGTATTACTGGGGAACGATTTTTGTTAAAATAAATGAAAGCAATATATTCAATGAGCTTTCCATAGCGTGGAGGTAATGTATAGATGGAAAAAGTACTGAAAGATTTAGTTTTGGATAACAGCGATGAAATCGTCCGGATGTGGATAGATCAGGCGAAAAAGAACCAGCATAAAGAATTTTACCAGTCTATCTCCGAGGAGATGTTAGAAAATACAAATCGTGAATTCGTCAACGTGATCTTTGATGGCATCAAAAAAGGGGAGATGGCAAAGACTCCGTTGGATGAATTCGCGGAACGACTCATCAATCTCGGCTGGCCTCTCACTTATTTGACGGACGGCATGCAGGTGTTCCGCAGATCGGTGGTGAAGTTCATCATCCAGAAGTGGGATGAACTCGATTTTTCCGAAGCAGAACATGTATACGAGCTCGGAGACGAGTATTTTTCCTGGGTACTTGAGAAAGTGGACGAATGGGTCGACCCACTCATCAATGAACTGGTTTCGGAGTATTCCGGAAGCTGGGAAAATATCGTTTCCCTGCAACGTTCGGCATTGCAGGAACTATCAGCGCCTCTGATTCCTGTAATGGACAATATCACTATCATGCCACTGATCGGGACGATTGATACCGAACGGGCGAAGATGGTTATGGAAAGCCTTCTTGATGGAGTCATCAAACATAATGCGGAAGTGGTTCTGATTGATATCACAGGTGTGCCGGTCGTGGACACGATGGTAGCGCATCACATTATTCAGGCGGCGGAAGCTGTCCGACTAATCGGTTCCCGTTGCATTCTCGTCGGTATCCGTCCTGAAATTGCTCAGACCATTGTGAGTCTCGGTATTGATTTAGGGAAGTTCCCGACGAAAAGTTCGCTTCGGAAGGGTTTCCAGACAGCGCTTGAGCTTACCAACAGGGAAATTGTGGAAGACCGCAATCAGGAACAGGAAATAGAGAATCTAATCGACTCACTGGATCGGAGTGATAACGAATGAGAATCCCAATATTAAAATTACACAACTACCTGTTGATCTCGATACAGACAGAACTCGATGACAAGACCGCTATTCAATTCCAGGAGGATCTTCTGGAAAAGATACATTCGAGCGGGGCGACCGGAGTGGTGATCGATTTGACGTCTGTCGATATCGTAGACTCTTTCATTGCCAAGGTGCTCGGGGATGTGGTCACCATGTCTGATCTCATGGGGGCGAAAGTTGTCCTCACCGGTATTCAACCAGCTGTAGCAGTGACTTTGATCGATCTTGGTATTCATCTGCAGGACGTACCTACAGCACTGGACTTGGAGCAAGGGTTAATAAAGTTGCGTCAAGAATTGGAGGAGTAGGGTATGAAAGATCAGTCCTGTGTTTATATAAAAAAGGAGTGGGATATCGTAGCCGCAAGACAAATGGGCCGCGATATTGCAATAAAAGTGGGGTTCGGCACAGTTGATCAGGCCAGAATCGCCACAGCGATTTCAGAGTTGGCCCGTAATATCTATCTGTATGCCGGAGCGGGAAAAATCTGTTTCGAGGCTATCGAAACCGTTCAGAAAAAAGGCATAAATATCAAAGCTATAGACGAAGGACCCGGCATCAGCGATCTGGCTCAGGTCATGGAGGATGGTTACTCCACATCCGGAGGACTCGGAGCAGGCCTCCCAGGCGTGAAACGTCTTATGGATGAGTTTGATATCATTTCAAAATCCGGAGAAGGTACGACAATCGAATCCACCAAATGGCTCCGATAAAAAGGGAGGAAAAATATGAGTACGTTAAGGCTGGACCTTGAGAATTACCGGGATCTGCTGGAAGAGTATGTTCGCACCAAAGATGAACGCGCGCTCTACCAGGCAGAACAATTCAGTAAGCAATCGATGCAACAGAACATTTCACCGGAAGAAATCATCAATATACATTTACGGTCTTTGCAGGAAATATACCCGGAGATGCCGCAACTTATTCTTGATTCTTTCGACTTTTTGATGGAAACGATGATGTCTTACGGACTCGCTTATCAGGAGTTCCAATCACTACGTGAAAAACAGCTTGAACTGAAATCGGAAATAGCTGTAGCCGCAAATATGCAGAAAACGCTCTTATCCACGGTGAAACCCGAAATGGAGGGGTTGGATATAGGAGCGATGAGTGTTCCTTCCAAACAGATGAACGGCGATTACCACCACTTCGTCATGGATGATGAAGGGTCTCTTGGTGTTGCCGTTGCAGATGTGATCGGAAAAGGAGTACCGGCTGCTCTGTGCATGTCTATGATCAAGTATGCGATGGACAGTTTTCCGGAACTCCGGATGGATCCGAAATACATCTTAGGAAGCCTGAACCGCGTGGTCGAAAGAAACGTGGATTCGAATATGTTCATCACGATGATGTACGGGATGTATAACACGGAAGACCATACCTTCTCCTATTCCTCGGCAGGCCATGAACCCGGGTTCTATTATTCCAAAGCCCGTGATGAATTTGAAGAATTCTCTGCCCCTGGTCTCGTACTCGGAGTCTCTGAAGATTCCATGTATGAACAGCGTCAGAAACAGGTCGAAAAGGGAGACATGATCGTTTTGCTGACAGATGGGGTAACAGAATGCAGAAAAGGTGACGAATTCATCGAGCAGGAAGAAATACTCGAAGTGATCCGGGACAATAAAGATCTTCCTTCCCAGGAAATCGTGGAAAATGTGTACAAATACTTTGAACGCCTCCAGGATTTCCAGCTTCGTGATGATTTTACATTAATTGTATTGAAAAGAGATGTTTAATCAGCGGAATGTGTGGGAATACGTACGATTAGTTAGTTTTGACCAATTTTTCAGGTAATTCAAGGAGGAGTGTAGGAATTGAATTTAAATATAGATGTAAAACAGCCGGAGGAGCGCTACTCTGTGATGACTCTTGTAGGAGAAGTTGACGCTTTCACTGCTCCGAAATTAAAAGAAGAACTGCTTCCGCTTACACAGGCAGAAGAAGCTGTAGTGGAAGTGGACCTCGCTGCTGTGAATTATATGGATTCCACCGGACTCGGAATCTTTATCAGTGCTCTTAAATCCGCGAAGGAATATGGAGCGACTTTGAAACTTACACATATGCAGGAACGTGTGTATCGCTTGTTCAAAATCACCGGACTTACGGAAATCATTGATATCGATACGTCCGTCAAAGAAGGTGGGAGTTAAAGATGAGTACTTTTGATTTCATTGAAGTAAAGGTGCCGGCGAAACCGGAATATATCGGAGTAGTGCGTCTCAGCGTTTCGGGGATTGCCAGTCGCATGGGTTTCACTTATGAAGATATAGAGGATTTGAAAGTGGCGGTGTCAGAAGCGATCACAAATGGTGTGGAACACGCTTATAGCGGAGAAGAGAACGGCGAACTCACTATAGGTTGCGGAGTATACGAGGATCGTCTGGAAATCATGGTCGCTGACCACGGTGGCAGTTTCAACCTCGAGAGGGTCAAGGAAGAAATCGGACCCTATCACCAGGAAGATAGTGTAGAGGACCTTCGTGAAGGAGGATTCGGCCTGTTTCTGATTGATGCGTTGATGGATAAAGTCGAAATTAAGAGTGAGCATGGAGTGATTGTACTTATGACGAAGTATCTCCATGAAAATGAGGTGGGCCGCGATGGCGACCAAGTCTCAACATCACAATGATGAAGTATATGAATGGATCGCGTATTTACAGGAGAATCCTCGTGATGAAGAAATACAGGAAAAAATTGTCCTCGTATACAACGACCTTGTAGAGTCGATCGCAAGAAAATACAGCAAAAACAGCACCATCCATGAAGATCTCGTTCAGGTAGGGATGCTCGGATTGCTCGCGGCGATCAGAAGATATGACCCGTCCTATGGCAAGTCCTTCGAATCGTTCGCCATTCCGACGATCATCGGGGAAATCAAACGTTTCATCCGTGATAAAACTTGGAGTGTACACGTGCCGCGACGGATCAAAGAACTTGGACCGAAAATAAAGAAAGCGACAGAGGAGCTGACGAGTGATCTGCAACGTTCTCCGTCCATTCTTGAAATTTCGGAGTACCTTGAAGTGTCCGAAGAAGATGTGCTGGAGACGATGGAGATGGGCAAAAGTTATAAAGCCCTTTCCGTGGATCGTAAAATCGAAGCGGACTCGGACGGCAGTACAGTGACCATTCTCGACCTCATCGGAGATCAGGAAGATGGCTATGAGAATATCGATCAACGTATGCTTCTTGAGAAAGTGCTCCCAATTCTGAGTGAACGGGAGCAGGAAATACTCCAGTGCACATATTTCAAAAATATGAGTCAAAAGGATACGGGTGAACAACTCGGGATTTCCCAAATGCATGTCTCCCGTCTTCAACGGAGAGCCTTACGCAAATTGCGGGAAGCACTTCAATCAGAATCGATAGAGGCATTTCGCTGATGAATGAGCCGTCCCTTACTATAGCGACGTATCAGAAGCCGAAACAGGGGAACTTCTATTGCGGAGACAGCTACATCTACAATGAAACAGAAAACAATTTCATTTGTGCTATGGCTGATGGACTCGGGAGTGGTGAACTTGCCAAAGAGGCTTCCAAAGCAGTTATGGACGTCATAAAACAGAATCCTGATGATACGATTCCTTCTCTTGTCGGTAAGTGCAATAAAGTACTTATGGATAAAAGGGGAGTCGTCCTCGGGATTTTGCGTATCGATAAGCTCGAAGGGACGTATGCATACTCTTCCATTGGTAATATCGGTATCGTCATTGTAGATGCTTCAGGTAAGAAAAGCAGAAACATCCCTCTTCCCGGTTTTTTGGCCGGGTACCCGAAAGACCTTCGCGTGAAGCGCGGAACGCTTGAAAGAGGGATGAGATTCCTCGTTTTTTCCGATGGAGTAGACGAAAGGAAAGTGACTAAGCTTTTCTACCGGGCGAAAACCGTGCAGGATCTGGTGGATGAATACGATAGCGAGTTTGGTCAGTCACGCTCGGACGACACGACATTGGTCGTAATGGAATATAATTGATGAACCTCATTCTGATGAACAGGATGAGGTTTTTTAATGGAAATGCTTTGTGGACGACTGTTATTGATGACAGGACCCTAAGGAAGAGAGGGGGCATGGAGAAGGGAAGAGGGAGGCAGAAAGAGATGACTAGAAGTCACGCTACCCGGAGGACTTTCGAGCTCTCGGATTTCTGTTAGAATAGTAAGGAGAAAGCTTAGGGAGGCAGAAAAAGTGACAGATCAGACATTAATTCAAAAAGTAGCTGCACAGACTACCATCAAGGAATCTTCCGTCAAAGAAGTGCTGGCGTTATTGGAAGAGGATTTCACCGTCCCTTTCATCGCCCGCTACCGTAAAGATATGACGGGTGGTCTGGATGAAGTGCAGATCAAGGATATCGAGGATAATTATACGTATGAACAGAACGTAAGAAAAAGAAAAGAAGAAGTCCTGCGTTTGATTGAAGAGCAGGGAAAACTGACACCGGAGCTGAAGAAAGAGTTGCAGGAAGCGGAAAAGCTCCAAAGAATCGAAGACCTTTATCGCCCTTATAAACAAAAAAGAAGAACGAGAGCGACGGTAGCCAAAGAAAAAGGGCTGGAACCCTTGGCGAAGTTGATCTGGGAAAGAACCCCTGTGCAAATGGAAGAAGAAGCGGAGCATTATCTTTCGGAAGAGAACGAGTTACATACGCTTGAAGATGTGAAGCAGGGAGCACAGGATATCGTTGCTGAATGGGTGGCCGATGAACCGGAATATCGTGACTATATCAGGAACAAGACTTACGAAGGAGCGATTTCATCTGAAGCTAAAAAAACAGAGAAGGATGAAAAAGGCGTGTATGAAATGTATTACGAGTTCCAGGAATCCTTGAAAGCGGTCGTTTCCCACCGGATTCTGGCGTTGAATCGAGGAGAGAAAGAAGGAATTCTGAAAGTGTCTGTACTTCCACCTGAAGATCGGATACTTCACTACCTGCAGCGGAAAACAGGGGGAGAGAAGGAGGAAGGCGGCCTGCTTCACGCAGCTGTTGAGGATGGCTATAAGCGTCTTATCAAACCTTCCGTCGAGAGGGAGATACGGAATGAATTGACGGAAAAAGCGGAGGAGCAGGCGATAGAAGTGTTTGCCAAAAACTTAAGAAGTCTTCTATTGCAACCGCCGCTTCGCGGAAAAACGGTGCTTGGAATAGACCCCGCCTACCGCACAGGTTGTAAATTGGCGGCCGTTGATGAAACTGGAAAGGTTCTGGATATCTCGGTCATATACCCGACTCCTCCCCGTAAAGATTTTGAAGGAGCGGAGAAAAAAGTCACCGAATTCATGAGGGAACATAATATCGAACTCTTTGCGATAGGTAATGGAACGGCTTCTAGGGAAACGGAACAGTTTTTCGCAGAATTGATTCAGAAACATAATTGGGAAGCTCCATATATGATCGTGAATGAAGCAGGGGCGAGTGTCTATTCCGCTTCCAAACTCGCGCGCGAAGAATTCCCTGATTTTCAGGTGGAGGAGCGAAGCGCGGTATCCATTGCCAGAAGAGTGCAGGACCCACTGGCGGAACTGGTGAAGATCGATCCGAAATCCATCGGTGTCGGGCAGTATCAGCATGATGTCACCCAAAAACGGTTGAATGAATCTCTTACATTTGTAGTGGAGACTGCCGTCAACCAGGTAGGAGTCAATGCGAATACAGCCTCCTCATCGTTATTACAATATGTTTCCGGATTGAACAAAACGGTAGCAGGAAATGTAGTGAAAAAGCGTGACGAGAAAGGGAAATTCGCAAGCAGGAAAGATTTGAAGGATGTACCGAGACTCGGCGCGAAAACATTCGAACAGAGTATCGGTTTCTTACGTATCCCGGAAGGAACAGACCCTCTGGACCAGACACCGATTCACCCGGAAAGTTATACAGCAGTACGGGAGCTGTTGAAAGATCTGGGTCTTAAGAAAGAAGATATAGGCTCCGCAGCCCTTTCGGAGAAACTTCAGGACATAGATCTAAAACAGACGGCAGAGCGTCTTGGCGTAGGTGAGTTGACTCTCGGGGATATTATTGAATCATTGAAGAAGCCTTCGCGGGACCTCCGTGACGATCTTCCGAAACCGTTGTTGAAAACGAACGTCCTGACGATGGAGGATCTGGAGAGCGGCATGGAACTTGAAGGTACAGTCAGGAACGTCGTGGATTTCGGTGCTTTTGTCGATATAGGAGTGAAGCAGGACGGACTTGTCCATATTTCCAAATTGGCCAATCGTTTCATAAAACACCCGATGGATGTCGTTTCCGTCGGAGATGTAGTCACAGTTTGGGTGGAAGAAGTGGATACCAAAAAACAACGTGTAGCTCTGACGATGGTGAAAAAGACGTAGAAACAGAAGGTATAGGGAATAGTGGAACCCCATGCAATATCTGGAGATATCCAGGTGTTGTGTGGGGTTTTTGCATGGAAGTATGAATAGCCTGGGCTTTTTGTTTTGTGATATGATATTAAGACAAATTATGAGCGTCTTAAATCATAGGCTCTGTTACAGCCTGATGTTGATGTTAGGAATGAAGGGTGGGGACGCCTGCGGGAAAAGCATGAACTTAAAAATCATCGGAATCGAACGTAGAGAGATTCCGGAAGTTCACGTCATGCCCGCGGCAAGCTTCTACCCGTATAGAAAGAAAATCAACAAGGAACGATAACAGAGCCAAATCATAAATGGAATAAGGGTTCAGGTCGAATTTGTATTGTTGCCTGAAAGAAAGAGAGGTGAGCACATGAATAATGAACAATTGCTGGAATGGACGAAAGAGATCTCCTCAAGTCAGTTCTCCCGTGAATTCAAGGATGACATTCGATTCAACAACCGGCTTCGTACTACAGGAGGAAGATATATTCCGCGGGAAAGACGAATTGAAATAAACCCTTCCTATCTGAAGGAGTGGGGCGAAAAGGAAGTCGAAGGAATCATCAAGCATGAATTATGTCATTATCATCTTCATGTAGAAGGGAAAGGATTTAACCACAGGGATGCAGAATTCCGTAAGTTAATGAAGGAAACGGATGCCCCGAGACACTGCACGCCACTCCCTTCCATAAAAGAGCACCCCGCCCACAAATATCGCTGCCAGAAATGTCATCAGCTTTATAAACGGAAACGGCGTGTGAATACAGATAAATACCGGTGCGGAAAGTGTAAAGGATTTCTGAAAAAGGTCGAGGAATAATATTGACGTAATCCCCTCTGCGTGTTAAATTAGTATAGCCGTCGAAAGAGAGCGGCGAAACAAATCATATTTCTTTCATAATATGATTGACATCAACGACTACATAAAGTAAAATATTCAAAGTCGCTAATTAATGCGATGAACTATTCCACCGTAGCTCAGTGGTAGAGCAATCGACTGTTAATCGATCGGTCGTAGGTTCGAATCCTACCGGTGGAGCCATATTACGGAGAAGTACTCAAGTTGGCTGAAGAGGCGCCCCTGCTAAGGGTGTAGGTCGCGTAAGCGGCGCGAGGGTTCGAATCCCTCCTTCTCCGCCATTATGGCCCGTTGGTCAAGTGGTTAAGACACCGCCCTTTCACGGCGGTAACACGGGTTCGAATCCCGTACGGGTCATCTTTTTTCCGGTCCGGTAGTTCAGTTGGTTAGAATGCCTGCCTGTCACGCAGGAGGTCGCGGGTTCGAGTCCCGTCCGGACCGCCATCAAATGATTGGGCTATAGCCAAGCGGTAAGGCAACGGTTTTTGGTACCGTCATGCGCTGGTTCGAATCCAGCTAGCCCAGCCATTTCAGTTTTCATTTTTTTATTGACTTTCAAACTTGAGAGTTATACAATAGTCTTTGTGCTTGTGAACCGAATAGGATAGAAAGTTTTCACAGGGAGCCATTAGCTCAGTTGGTAGAGCATCTGACTTTTAATCAGAGGGTCGGAGGTTCGAGCCCTCCATGGCTCACTTCTATGCGGGTGTGGCGGAATTGGCAGACGCGCTAGATTTAGGATCTAGTGTCTTACGACGTGGGGGTTCAAGTCCCTCCACCCGCACCATTAATTCTTCATGCGGTCGTGGCGGAATCGGCAGACGCGCTAGGTTGAGGGCCTAGTGGGAGTTAATCCCGTGGAGGTTCAAGTCCTCTCGACCGCATTTCTTCAATATATATGCGCCCGTAGCTCAATTGGATAGAGCGTCTGACTACGGATCAGAAGGTTAGGGGTTCAAGTCCTCTCGGGCGCACCATTTTTTCTTCTCACGGGAAGTAGCTCAGCTTGGTAGAGCACTTGGTTTGGGACCAAGGGGTCGCAGGTTCGAATCCTGTCTTCCCGACCATCGATACTTCCTAAAATTAAATGCGGGTGTAGTTTAGTGGTAAAACCTCAGCCTTCCAAGCTGATGACGGGGGTTCGATTCCCCTCACCCGCTCCATTATAATTAATGGGCCTGTAGCTCAGTCGGTCAGAGCGCACGCCTGATAAGCGTGAGGTCGGTGGTTCAAGTCCACTCAGGCCCACCATGAAATTACATTGAAAAATAGCCGATCATGGCTAATCGACACAAAAAAATATACATTGTTGTTGACGGAATACGCACAACATGGTATATTGATTAAGTCGCTGTTTTGAGAGCGACACCGTAGATCTTTGAAAACTGAACAATGTTTTATGCCATGCGTCAATTTTTAAAGCAAGACAACATGAGCTAATCAATCGCTCTTTTATGGAGAGTTT
>NZ_FTOC01000007.1 GCF_900156645.1 Salimicrobium flavidum | reverse complement strand
TGGACAATATAATAGATTTTGTCCATAGAGAACAATTCATAAAAGATCTGGTGGCGATAGCGAAGAGGTCACACCTGTTCCCATGCCGAACACAGCAGTTAAGCTCTTCCGCGCCGATGGTAGTCGGGGTTACCCCCCGCGAGAGTAGGGCGCTGCCACATTAGCTCAGACCTTGAACACTGCGTTCAAGGTCTTTTGTATATCTTATGACATAATATGTGAAATAAACTGCTGCTGCAGTAGTAAAAGGAGAAGAGTTTCTATGCCTGTTTTGGAGCGTAAGCAAAATACATATTTAAATTGGAAGTATGCATGGTGCCTTCTTTTCATCCCTCTAGGTTTTTATTTTGTCTCTCGTCAGTCAGATATCCTGCCGTACCAACACGTATTTTACATAGCAATCACTGTAATACTGGGAATAGTAGGCGTATTTGGACTTACAAGCAAGTACGGGGCCATGAAAGTTTACGGAGGGTTATACCTCCTTGTTTCCATATTATTCGCTTACATGGGGCTGGTTTTTCTTTGGTGATGATTTCGAATCTTCTTCATGATAGAGGAGACGGAATAATAATAAATGTAAAGACTTGATCAGAACCAGCTGCCTGGTTTCCTGTGGAAGTGTCACTTATCTCTTCTCAATACCAATAAATAGCAACAAAAATAGTAAACGATAAAAAAACGACTATTACAAGAGGAACTATAACAAAGAGAGTGAACAAGATGGAATTGATCAGATGGAGTTATGCAAGAAGAAAAGTAGTCCGTGCCTATTTTGATAAATATCCGGTCAGCACGTTTTATTTCAGAAAAATCCGTTCCTATTATTACTTATATAGTTCAGAATGGAATGAAAACGACCCGGTTATCACTGGAGAAGACAAAGAGCAGATGCATCTGCTGATAAATGATACGTTAGGCAGAAGGCAGGCATATGAGAACAGAAAATCAGTACAGTATAAAGAGTCCTATCCCTGAGGACTCTTTTTGTATACGGATTGTATTAGATTTATGATTATATATCAGCAATGATATAATAAGTGAGTGAAAGTGGGGGAGAATAATGGATCCTTTAGAAATTATGGAACAGTTACATAAAGTGAAGCCTATGTACCACCCTATCGTAAGCGCCAGTAAGTTTGAGGTCATTGGTCATGAATTATTCGGAATATATGAAGATAATTATCGCTTGGACGAATTTTTTATAGATGAAAATGTACCGGAGGATTTCAAAACTGAGGTCTACAACCTGCTTCTTGAAGAAGCTCTTGATTCAGAAAGCTCGAGCGAGGATGACACCTATCTGTTCATTCATCGGAGTGCGCGACAACTACTCGAAGACAGAGAAGAGCAACTGCTTCAAAATCTATTCTCCTATGAAGAGAAGGGGGTCTCGATGGAACGCCTGGTCATAGAAGTGACGGAACATGATTTTGAGGAAGATTTCGAATCTCTGCATCATCTTCTTTTATATTATAAAACGTACGGGATTAAAATTGCAGTGCACTATACAGGTGCAAGCAGTTCGAATATAGACCTCATCCGTCAATTGCAGCCCCACATATTGAAAATAGATGCGAGACTCATCAGGCATCATTATGCGGATGGATTGCAGGATATTATGTACACGCTGCAATTATTGGCCAGAAGAATCGGGGCGGCATTGTTATTCCAAAATATTGAAGAAAGTTTCGAACTGCAGATAGCCTGGAAATATGGAGCGGATTATTACCAGGGAAATTATCTCGCAGCTCCGGATAGAACTCTTCAAAAAGTTTCGTTGAAAGATGAAATAGAACCGTCTATCTCTTCGTTCATTCATAGGGAACAGAGACTCATTGAGAAACGATTGATGTTTTTGAAGAATTGGGAAACACGCACAAAAAATCTCCTCCCGAAATGGGAAGGAGAAGAAAAGGTGGATGACTTTCTCAGTTTTCTCGGAGAAGCCTTTGAGGAAGAAAGTTTCCGTTTGTTTCTCTGTAATCAACATGGACAGCAGATTTCTTCCAATTTACGTAAAAGAAATGGAGTATGGAAGAAGGAGAATAGGGAGAAAGGTTCCAATTGGGCCTTCAGACCTTATTTCCTGGAAAACGTCATGCAAATGAAGACGTGGGAATGTGGACTGTTATCAGATACATACGCTGATATCGAAACGAAAGAATTGATCCGGACGTTCAGCTTTCCGGTCAGCGAAGAGTGTTTCATCTTCATCGATCTCAGCTATTCTTTCATTTTTGATAACGAAAGTTTACTTACCTAAGCCATCCCTTCCCACGCTGCGTTCATACCTGAAACATGGCCGGTGACGAGGGCGGAAGTGATGTTATAACCGCCGGTGTATCCATGGATGTCGAGAATCTCACCGCAAAAATACAGATGATGCATCATTTTGGATTGGAGTGTATTCGGAACGACCTCCTTAATGGATACGCCGCCTCCAGTAACGAAAGCTTTCTCGATCGGCTGTGAATCATGGACGAGGACATGAAAATGCTTCAGGTTTTGCAGAAATCCATGAAATTGCTCTTTCGATAAATGGGCGTTCGTCTGCTCGGCGGGAATGTCGTTGTTTTCCATTAGATAATCGATCATTCGTTCAGGAACAATGCCTTTGATTGTATTTTTCCATGTCTTCTTAGGGTTCTCTTCTCTTTTTTTCATATAAGTCTCAGTGAGCTGCTGCAGGGTTTGATCAGGAAGAGTGTCAATCTCGATGGTAACCGGCTTATGTCCTTTCATGAATTCTTTCACCGCATACTGGGAACACCGCAGGACTGCTGGACCTGAGATTCCGAAATGAGTGAAAAGCATATCCATTTTGTGAGTGATGATCGGTTTGTTCTTCTGATTGAGTACACTTACATCTACGTCGCGAAGAGAAACCCCCTGAAGTTTCTTTTCTTTGATGAATGAATCATCAGATAGGAGAGGCACCTCTGTAGGAAAAAGGGTGGTGATGGTATGCCCGGCTGTTTTGGCCCATTTATAACCATCCCCGGTAGAACCCGTGTGAGGTACTGCTTTACCCCCGGTAGCGATAATCAACGATTTCGTATGCACCGGTTCACTATCGGATAGATGAATGGTGTGATGATTTTCACCATATTGTATACCGTCCACTTTCGTCTGTTTCCTCACTTCTACATGTAAGGTATCGAGATACGTGAGAAGAGACTGCACGACGTCCTGAGCTTTGTTGCTTGCCGGGAACATTCTGCCGTGGTCTTCCTCTTTGAGGCCGACACCGAGTCTTTCGAAAAAATCGATGATATCATAATTATTGAAAACAGAAAAAGGGCTGTAGAGGAACTTTCCGTTCCCAGGGAGATGCCTGATAACTTCTTCTTCCGGAAGACGGTTCGTGACGTTACATCGTCCTCCGCCTGAAATGGCAAGTTTGGTACCGAGTTTTTTTCCTTTTTCGAGAAGTAATACAGAGGCGCCCTGCTCCGCTGCAGCAATAGCTGCCATCAGACCGGAAGGACCTCCTCCGATTACAGTTACGTGATAGGTCATGGTTTTGTCCTTTCTTGTGGTATATATTAAGAAATCAAGTGTGATAGAATGAATAGGGTTCATTCTACAATAATTGCAGAGGAAGATAAAGGTATGTCCAAAATTTTAAAAGGCACGATGATTCTGACCGGCGCCACTTTTTTATCTAAGTTTCTGGGTATGATTTATACGATCCCCTTTGAACAGATGGTAGGGCCGGAAGGGATCGAACTATATTTTTACGCTTATACACCTTACAACATTCTACTCAGTCTTTCGACGCTAGGGGTGCCGATGGCGGTTTCTAAATTCGTTTCCAAATACAATTCTCTTGAAGACTATGAGACGAGTCGGGAAATGTTCCGGTCCGGCATGTACTTAATGGCGATGACCGGAGTTATCGCTTTTCTGGTGTTGTTTTTCGGGGCGGAAACCATTGCCTCGTTCAGTTTGTCTGATGAGGATTCAGCGGCCGTCCTGCAGGATACGACCTATGTGATCCAAATGGTCAGTTTCGCGCTGCTCGTCATCCCTTCTATGAGTATTATACGCGGATTCTTCCAGGGGCACCAGTCGATGGCCCCCACAGGGGTATCACAGGTGGTGGAGCAGGTTATCCGTATTGCTTTCCTACTTGTCGGTGTATACATAGTCTATTATGTGATGAATGGTTCTCTTGCAGAAGCGATCGGGATGAGTACGTTCGCTGCTTTCATAGGAGGCATCGCATCTCTTCTTGTATTGCTTGCATATTGGAAAAAACGAAAGCCTCACCTGGACCGTCAGCTTGCACGACAGGGGACGTCCTATAACATCCGTAAGAAAGATATGTTCAAAGAACTGCTCGGTTATGCGGGACCGTTCATTCTTGTCGGAGTTGCGAATCCGATTTACCAGCTGATCGATCAATTCACATTCAAACAGGCGATGGCGGATGCAGGCCTTGCAGATGTCGCAGGGGAAGCTTTATCAGCTATTCATGTATTGAGTCATAAATTGGTGATTATACCCGTCACTCTAGGGTTGGGTCTGGCTCTTGCCGTTTTACCTGCCATCACCAGTTCGTTTACAAAAAAGGAATTCGAAAAAATGGATGGACAGATCAACCAGGCACTGCAAATTATCGCTTTGCTGATCATTCCTGCAGTCGTCGGGTTGTCTCTTTTATCAACAGAGGCTTATGGTACGTTTTATGGGGTGGAGCAGCTCGATTATTTCGGTAATCTGTTAGGCTGGTACGCTCCGGTAGGGCTGTTTTTTGCTTTGTTCACGGTCACCTCTTCCATACTCCAGGGTATCAACCGGCAAAACTTTGCCGTCATCAGTCTCGGAGTAGGACTTCTGATCAAAATTTCAACGAACTCACTGCTGATCGGAATGTTCGGAGCCAAAGGTTCTATCATTGCTACCGGACTCGCGGTTCTGGCAGCTGTCAGTCTCAATCTGTGGAAAATTCAAAGCAGCACCGACTTCTCCTATATGAAACTGTTTAAACGTAGCGCATTGATTTCCATACTGACGGTGATTATGGCTATCGTCGTTACGATCGTCAAACTCGTGGGAGGCGTATGGTGGAATCCGCTTGAAAATCGCGCCGGAGCCCTTGCGATACTTATTCTCGGTATCGGAGCAGGCGGAATCACTTATCTCGGGCTTGCTTATAAAACAACATTACTTGAACACGTGCTTGGAGACCGGGTGAAACGTATTGAGAGGTTATTCAAGAGATCCTGAGGAGGATTCATATGAGAATCGATAAATTACTTGCGAATATGGGATATGGCACGAGGAAAGATGTAAAGACATTGCTGAAAGGTGGCACTGTCCGGGTAAACGAAACGCCTGTGAAAAACGGGAAGGTCCATGTCGATCCTGATAAAGATCTTATTACGGTAGGTGAAGAAGAAGTCGAATACCGGGAGTTCATTTATTTAATGATGAACAAACCGGGAGATATCATCTCGGCTACAGTTGATGCCAACGAATGGACGGTCATCGACATTCTTCAGGAAGAGGATCAGATTTTCGAACCTTTTCCGGTGGGGCGTCTCGATAAAGACACGGAAGGTCTTTTGCTTCTAACGAATGATGGACAGTTGAATCACAGGTTGACTTCTCCGAAGAAAGGCGTAGGTAAAACCTACAAAGCCAAAGTGGCAGGGGAAGTCACCGAGGAAGACGTGAAAGCTTTCAAAGATGGGGTGACTCTGGATGATGGGTATGTGACCAAACCTGCTGAGCTTAGCATTTTGGAATCAGGAGCTGAATCAGAGATTGAACTCATCATCACCGAAGGGAAATTCCACCAGGTGAAACGGATGTTTGAAGCAAGAGATAAGAAGGTAACTTATTTGAAGAGAACGAAGATAGGTGAACTCGAACTTGATGAGGAATTAGAGCTCGGAGAGTACCGGGAACTCACTGAAAAAGAACTTGAATATTTGATGAATATAACGAATATGGATAGTCAATAGAGTTATAAAAAAAGGCACCCGCTAAAGACGGGTGCCTTCCCTTTACGAAACTTTCACTTTCTTTTCGGTCGTTTTCCATTTTCCCCTGCAAGGACTGCACACAAGGCCGTTATATTCCAATACGCGTAAATCTCTCTGGACAGTACGATCGGTGATACCGAATTCCTCAGCAACTTGAGTAGTCGACACCGTCCCTTCCGTTTTTATGAACAGATAGGTCGACTTGATACGATCAAGCATCCGTGTTGATGGGCGATTCAATAAATCACTCCTTCAGTAATAAGTTACTTGTGTGTCATATCCCGAGGGTTATACTTATTGTACAATAGAGTAAAAATGTCTTCTACCTTTTGAGACTGATTTAACAGAAAATTCATCAAATTTACTATGCATTCATAATGGGGGGAGCTCTTTGCATTATTTTATCAGACGCTGGTTTTCCAAAATGGCTGAGATCAATAATTCAACACTTTTCATATCAAGTATCGGAATCATTATTTTATTTTCCTGGTTGATCGTATTGGTTGAACCCGAGACATTCTCCACGTACTTTGAAGGTTTGTGGTGGGTGATGACGACAGTGACGACGGTAGGATATGGTGATTATTCTCCTGTTACAAGGGAAGGTCAGATCGTCGCCATATTGTTATACATGTTCGGTATCGGTCTTATCGGTGTTGCGATTGGGAAAATTTTAGAGGTGTTCAGTTCGTATCGTCAAAAACGGATAGAAGGTGATATTGTGTTCAACGGAAAAAATCATATTATTATAATCGGGTGGTCCAAAAAAGCGAAATTTGCAGTAGAAGAGATTTTGGAGACGGAAAAAGATATTGAAATCGTTCTGATTGATGACTTGAAAGAAGCACCGATGCTGAAGGAGAATATCTATTATGTCAGAGGCGATGCTTCTAAAGACGATGTACTCATCAAAGCGAATGTAAAAAAGGCTAAATCAGTGATAGTGTTCGCCAAAGACAGAGACTTCGGTAACTACATCTCCGACGGGGAGACGCTGCTTGTCGTTTCCACCATTGAATCGATTGCTCCTAATGTACATACGATAGCCGAGATTATGGATGAGGATCATATTCGTAATTTCAAGCATGCAAGCATCGATGAGTTCATCATTTCCAATGAAACGATTTCGACCCTGGCGGTACGTTCCGCTTTTCGTAAAGGGGTGTCTCATCTATACAGTCAATTATTAAGTCGTGGTACAGGAGATGATCTTTTCCATATTCCGATGAAAGAGCAATGGAAGACCTATGAAGATGCTTTCAATGACCTTCTGGAAGAAGGTGCTACATTGATTGCAGACGGGAGCGATTTGACCATCAATCGAAAATTGAAAGAGACGTTACCGGAAGATGCTGAATTGTATGCTATCTGTGATGAGCAAACGTATGAACGAATTTCCGGACGAGGAGCGAAGAAACGTGAGAAATAATGAAACGATGACTGAATTCGAACAGCGGCTGGAAAGACTTATCCGTATCCCCAGTGTGTATAGTGACGATTCCCCCCCTTTTGGGAAGAACGTTCAGGAAGTACTCAGAGAGTTCTTGAAAATCGGGGAAGAAGACGGGTTCATGACAGAAAATACAGAGGACTATGCAGGTCATATTGAATTCGGAGAAGGAGAAGAATTATTCGGTATACTCGCCCATCTTGATGTAGTACCTGCGGGCAACGGCTGGAGTGTACCTCCATTTGAATTGACGAAGAAGAACGGTTCCTTGTACGGGAGAGGGGTACAGGATGACAAAGGACCTCTTATCGCTGCTTATATGGCTATGAAATCATTGAAAGAGGAGGGATTCGTTCCTAAAAAAAGAGTGAGACTGATAGCAGGAACGGATGAAGAGCGGGAATGGAAGGGGATTGAATATTATTTCAAGAAGCAAGAGATGCCCGACTTCGGGTTTACCCCGGACGCCGTCTTTCCGGTGATCCATGCCGAAAAAGGTCTGCTTGATTTTCAATTGAAACTCGAAGTCAGCCCAGAAACCACGGAACAAACGACCTGTGTGCAGCAGATTGAAGCGGGCGAGCGGCTGAATATGGTGCCGGATACGGCCGAAGTCACGCTTTTACATAAGGGAGAAGAGACCCTCGAGTTTCCCGAAGCGGAAAAGGTGAACAGCAATGGTGAAGAGATAACAGTCGTATACAAAGGTGTCTCCGCTCACGGAAGCACCCCTCAAAGAGGGGAGAATGCCATTTTAAAAGCGATTGATTCTCTGAGCTGTCTTTCTTTACCTTCGGCTCAAAAAGAAGCGGTGCTATGGCTGAAAGAACACCTGGTGGAAAAGGATGGTGACGGCCTTGGTATCCGTTCGGAAGATGATGTTTCAGGAGAACTGACGATGAATCTCGGAAAGCTCTTCGTCTCAGGAGAATCCTGGGAAGCCGGATTGAACGTCCGTTACCCTGTCACGCGTTCATATGACGAGTTATTGACAAAGCTTAAACGAAACCTTCCTGATTGGATAACTTTCACTGAAACCGATCATATGCCCTCTTTGTTCGTCCCCCGGGAACATGCGGGGGTGCAGGCACTGTTGAATTCATATCGGCACGTGACCGGTCGCTCGAGTGGAGTGGAGGCGATTGGAGGCGCAACGTACGCACGGGTCCTGAAAACAGGAGTGGCGTTCGGTGCAATTTTTCCGGAAAGTCCCGATACCGCCCATCAGGCGGATGAGATGGTGCGAAGTGAGGATATGAGCCAGGCAATAGAAATTTACAAAAACGCGATATATGAATGGACGAAAGAATGAGAACCTATTATTACAGATAAGAGGATGATATAATTGAAATCAACTCATTATTTTATAGGACTCCCCGTAAGAGATGGACAGTTGATCGAAAAATTAGTCGAAAGGCAGCAGCGCCTGCAGGAACATATGGACTATAAGGTGTGGCCCGCCCCGGAGGATTTTCATGTAACGCTCCGTTTCCTCGGAGAAGTGGAGGACTTCACTTACTGGAAACAGAAAGTGGAGGAGGCTTCAACTTTTTCGTCCTTCCGGCTTCCGGTCGGGGGTGTAGATTTTTTCGGTAATGGACGCACTCCAAGAGTCGTGTATCAATCTATACCCCTCACGCCAGAACTACGGCACTTGTATGACCATTTTCAGGACGGAGCGCAGAAAAGCTTTCGTCCTCATATCACGCTTGCTAAAAAGTGGAGAGATGGGGTGCTGCCTTCTCTCGATCCGGAAGAGAGTTATCCTTGGGAAGTGAATAGTTGCGCTCTTTTCCGGATTCGCCCCGGAGAAAGCCCTAAATACGAACAGGTGGCGTCCGCCGTTCTCAGGAGATAGGTGAAAAGATGGCACAATTAATAAAACTCCAGGATTACATATCGCGTTATGAATCCAATATATACCAATATTCCAGTCAGTTCATTCAAATGAAAAAAACGAACTGGGAAGGACTCCAGAGCACCTGGAGACGCGGACAGCTGCATGAACCGGTAGAAGAAAAGGAAACACCTCCTCTGAATGAGGGATGGATGAAGCGGATGTGGAATAAAGTTAAGCCCGGCGAAGAAGAGGATATGTGGGAAAGACAACAGCGTGCTCCGAGCGAACCGGCCAACGAAGAAGAGTTGAAGCATTACTTTCTTGATCAGCTCCTCTCTTTTCAACTGAAATGGGCTTCGACGACCATACATGAAAAATCCTTTCTCGACCGTACGTATGAACAGGATGCGTTGTTGAAATTTTATCTGCAGCGATTCCCCGATACGTTTCTCCTTATGTATGAACCGCAAGTAGAAATGAAACGTGCAGTGCTTGGGCTTGATCAGTTGCTGATCGGGCCTCACGAACTCGATATCATTGTACACCTTGATGTCGAAAATGGGGTGAAGATATTTCCCGAAGAAGGGAAGAGCTGGTATGTGGAAGAAAGAGGAGTGAGGAGGAAAATACCTAATCCTCTCCTACCCCTTCAACGAGCAGAAACATACGTGCGAAGTGTGTTTCATTCGTATGGTCACACCTTCCCTTATCGTAAAGTTGTTCTGGCGCCGGAAGGGACTTTCAATAAGACGACGCGCCCTTACCAGACGGACTATATAGGAAAAGAAGAGTACGAGGGATGGATGAATGATAAACGGATGTTGAGAATGCCATTAAAACATATACAGTTGAAAACGGCACAGCTATTGCTGAAACATACCAGGACCACTTCTGTACGCAGGCCTGAATGGGAAGAGACAGAATAACTTGAAAGACGAGGTCCTTATGCGTTAATGTAAGAAAGTCTATATGACAAAAAAGAGTGACCGAAGAATACTCAACAGGAATTGAGGAATTGAAGGTGAACTGGTTGGAACAATTATTAGGGGATGAATGGTCTATTACTCCGGCAGGTGGGTCGACGGGGGAAGCATATTTTGCGAAAAAACAGGAAGGGAAGCGTTTGTTTTTAAAACGAAATTCTTCTCCTTTTCTGGCTGTGCTTTCTGCAGAAGGTATTGTGCCGAAACTCGTTTGGACAAAACGTCTCGAAAGTGGAGATGTCATCACAGCTCAAGATTGGATGGACGGACGCGAACTCGAACCGGAAGAGATGTCCCATCCGAGAGTGGCAGAATTACTCAGTAAGATCCACCATTCAAAAGAATTGCTTGATATGCTTATGCGGTTGGGAAAAACGCCGTTATCCCCCACAGATATAATGACTGATATAATGAACGATTTAGCACTCACTCCTCATCTGCGGCACCATACGGGTGTAGAGAAAGCGATTGTATATCTTGAACAGCACTGTTTTACAATCGAAGATACGGACTGTGTCGTTTGTCATTGTGATACGAACCACAATAACTGGTTGTTATCCAATAACGAATACCTTTATCTTATTGATTGGGATAACGCTATGGTGGCTGACCCCGCTCTTGACCTTGGAATGCTCTTATATTTTTATGTTCCGGAGTCGAACTGGGAAGAGTGGCTTAGTTATTATGGAATACAGGCTACCGATGAATTGTTTCGGAAAATGAAATGGTACGCTATTTCCCAGCTGCTTTCTTTCATCCAATGGCATGACATGCGGGGAGAAGAAAAAGAGGTGGAGGCACGACTCTGTCTGCTTGAAGAAGTGATGGATTAGAAACTCTCTTTCTTTCGGTTCAACTTAGCCGGGAGAAGGGGAGTTTTTATAATGGAAGAAGAGACTAAAAGGCTGTTCAAACGTAACAGAACCAATAAAAAAAGCTTGCAGATTGAGTTCTGCAAGCTTTTTATGACTGCTGGATTTTATAGTTCCGGTGCATATTTCAATTTATTTTCGCGAGCTTCTGCATTCGTTTTTTCAGCCAATACTTCCATCGGATATACAAGTACGCTGTAACCGACAAATAGTACTCCGAATGTTGCAAGAACTGTAAGATCGACGATACCACTTAGTAGATTCATCATTTCATCTCCATTTGATTAATAGTTTTTGTTCAGCACATATATAAGCATAGTGCAGGAAGCGCTTACAACCCAAGAGAAGAAGTAGTCTATTTATCACCGTTCATAAGCTTAAGAGGCCGTTGTAGTTATGCATCTCCTTCATATCATTGCATTAGTGTCTATACTTCTTTATACTTCCTCATAGTTCAAAATTGATGATTAATTTTTTTAAATGGGAAAACCGTGGTACGATATTGAAAGAAAAAGGAGGAGTTTTAGTGAGAATTCGTAACAAACCGTGGGCAGATGAATTTTTTGAGGAAAACAATCATATTATTCTTCAGGACCCATTTTCATATAAGGGAAACTGGAAGGAAGCTTTCACAGATAAAAAGCCGCTTCACCTGGAAATCGGCTCCGGCAAAGGACAATTTGTAGCAGGTATGGCTGCAAACTTTCCTGAAGCCAATTTCATCGGTATTGAACGGGTGAAGAGTGTAATGGTCGGGGCGCTTAAGAAAGTGAAAGCAGCCGAGGTTTCCAATGCTGTACTAGTGAATGAAGATGCCAAAGATTTACGTGATATGTTCAGCGAAAGTGAAATCGATCATCTTTATTTGAATTTCTCCGATCCGTGGCCAAAGACGAAGCACGCAAAACGCCGTTTGACTTATGAATCCTTTCTGGAACAATATAAGGAAATTTTGAAAGACGGAGGAAAGATCACTATGAAAACGGACAACCGTGGATTATTCGAGTATTCGCTGGCCAGTTTTTCTCAGTTCGGAATGGTGATCGAGGACGTCACTCTTGATTTGCATGAGTTGGAAGAGGAGAAGAACGTGATGACAGAGTATGAGGAGAAATTTGCCGAAAAGGGTCAACCGATCTACCGGTGCATCGTAATCAATATAAAGTGATAACGCTTACACTACCTCCAGAAGCTGTGCTACTATAGTAAGTAAGGAGGGATGATTATGGAGAAATTGATGATAGGAGAAGCAGTACTGACCTGGCTTGATGGAGGAAACAATCATCTGGATGGCGGCGCGATGTTCGGAGTGGTTCCTAAGCCGTTATGGAGCAAGAAATACCCGGTGAATGAGAAGAACCAGATTGAGCTTCGGACGGATCCGATTCTGCTCGAGCTGGACGGAAAGATACTGCTTATTGATTCAGGCATGGGGAATGGAAAACTTTCCGAGAAACAGTTGAAAAATTTCGGTGTCACTGAAGAGAGCCGAATCGACGAGTCTCTCAAAAAGTTGGGATTGGTCCGGGGGGACATTGACGTCGTATTGATGACCCACCTTCACTTCGATCACGCTTGTGGACTGACGGAAGAAAAGGATGGGACGTATCAGCCTGTGTTCCCGAATGCCAGAATCATTGTCAGTGAAATCGAGTGGGGAGAAATGAAACAGCCGAATATGCGTTCGAAGAATACATATTGGAGAGAGAACTGGGAAGCTGTTCAAAATCACGTAGAGACTTTCGGGGAACGTATAGAAGTACTCCCGGGATTGGCTATGGTCCACACGGGCGGTCATAGCAATGGTCACTCCGTTATCAGTTTCGAGCGGGGAGAGGATTCCTTCATTCACATGGCGGATCTCATGCCCACGCATGCTCATCAAAATAAGTTGTGGGCCCTCGCTTTTGATGATTACCCCGTTACCAGTGTTCATGAAAAAGATAAATGGATGGAGGAAGGGTACAAAAAAGGTTCGTGGTATACATTTTACCATGACGCATACTACCGTGCTCTTAAATTCGACGAAGAAGGAAAAATCGTGAATAAAGTGGAACGGGAGCGTAACTGATTTTTGTACCTCTCTATGTAAAAGGTTCTGTTATCGTTTATTGTTGATTTTCGTCTCTTCGGGTGGAAGCATTGCCCGCGGCAAGCGTCCGCCTGAATATTTATTTTCAGGGTAGCCATGTAAAAAAGAAAAATCCGATTTATCCAACATTCCTGAGAATATCGTGGATAAATCGGATTTTTTCTTGAAAAAACTTTCTGTTAGGATGCTTCCTCGGACACATCAACGATCGTACCAGTGGCACTGTCGATGAAGAACTCGTATTGAGAAGTCTCCCCGTCCTGATTGCGGGAGATTCCTCCGCGATATACATCATAGTTGATGCCGTTTTTGTTCAGTTGCTCAGGCTTCATGTAAATCCAGGAACCGCTGATCGGTCCTTGTTTTTTGAATGCTTCTTTCGCAATTTTCAAAGCTTTCTCAGGGTTGACCCCTTTTTTCGTCGCAATTTGTTCTTTTACTACATAACCGGCCAATACTCCGGCGCCTGTAGCAAGCGCTACTTTTTTCCAATCCATTATTATTCACCTCTACTAATTATGATATGTTCCATTATACTAAAGTATCCGCTGAAAAGAAAATCTAAACTTTGAGCGGGGAATTGTAGCAACCCGACTCATCTTTCGTTAAAATGGAAAGGAGAACTTAAAAAGGGGTTGTACATATATGGATCAAGAGACGAAGCGCTTGTTTCAGACATTGACGGAACTTCCGGGTGCACCTGGAAATGAACGGGATGTTCGTACGTTTATGAAGGAGCAGTTGGAAACATATGCAGATGAAGTGGTCCAGGATAAGTTAGGCGGAGTTTTCGGTAAAAAGCATGGAGAAGGCCCTCGAGTAATGGTAGCCGGACATATGGATGAGGTCGGCTTCATGGTTACGCAGATTACGGACAACGGCATGCTCCGCTTTCAGCCGCTTGGTGGCTGGTGGAGCCAGGTTCTGCTTGCCCAGCGGGTTCAGATTATGACAGAGAGAGGAGCGATCACCGGGGTGATCGGGTCCATCCCTCCGCATAATTTGACGGAGGAACAGCGGAAGAAACCGATGGAAATCAAAAATATGCTGATCGATATCGGGGCCGACGATAAAAAAGACGCTGAAAATATCGGTGTCAAACCGGGACAACCGATTGTGCCTGTCTGTCCATTCACACCGATGGCCAATGAGAAAAAGATAATGGCGAAAGCATGGGACAATCGCTACGGGTGTGGTTTGTCCGTAGAACTTCTCAAGGAGCTGCAGGGAGAGGCACTGCCGAACGAACTTTATTCGGGAGCGACGGTACAGGAAGAAGCTGGATTGCGAGGAGCTCAGGTCGCCGCGAATATGATCCAACCTGATATCTTCTATGCACTCGATGCTTCTCCGGCGAATGATATGTCCGGGGAGAGCCATGAATTCGGTCAGCTCGGTAAGGGGGCTCTCCTGCGCATATTCGATCGTACGATGATCACCCATCGAGGAATCAGAGAATTCATTCTCGATACAGCTGAATCCAATGATATTCCTTACCAGTATTTCATCTCCCAGGGAGGAACGGATGCGGGACGGGTTCATACAGCAAATGACGGAATCCCTTCTGCAGTCGTCGGAATCTGTTCACGCTATATCCATACCTCCTCTTCCATTATTCATGTCGATGACTATGCTGCTGCTAAAGAATTGCTGGTAAAGCTTGTAAAAACTACAGACGCCAATGCACTTGAACAGATCAAAAAAGGTGTATAATTTTAAAACGCTCAGCTTTAATTGTTTAGGCTGAGCGATTTTTTTGCTATAATGAGTAAATCATACTTTAAGAATAGTGTAGGTGGACGAAATGAAAATTTATGTAGGTTCTCTGAATCCTTCCAAACTGACCGCTGTCACGGATGCTTTTCCCGAAGACACGGTAGTTGAAATGGATGTGGATTCAAAAGTCTCTTCCCAACCTTTCTCGGATGAGGAAACACTCGAAGGTGCGATTCACCGTGCCAGAGAATGTGCGATGGCCCAGAAAGCGGATCTCGGTATCGGACTTGAGGGTGGAGTGATGGAGATCGACGATGATCTTTATCTTTGTAACTGGGGAGCGCTCGTCGACCAGCAGGAAAATATATATACCGCTGCAGGGGCAAGGATTCCATTGCCTGATGAAGTGCACGAACAGATGAACAAGGGTCTTGAGCTCGGGGAAGTGATGGAGAAGTACACACAGAAAAATGATGTGCGGAAACAAGAAGGAGCTATCGGGATCTTCACGAATGGAAATATGAACCGTGATAAAATGTTCGAGCATATCGTCACCCTTTTGAAGGGGCAGTGGGAGTATCACCGATTATAAAAGCGATCACGCCGGAGGCTGTGATCGCTTTTGTTCCGTTACTCATTCATAGACATACTGTAGTACGTCTATGGCCTGGTCGATCGTTTCTACAGTCACGGTCGCCTGATTCGAAAGCTCTTTAAGCGGGTGAATCAGATTTTCGTCCCTGATAAGAATGGTCGGTTTGCCAGCCTGGATAGCGATACCCGCATCCATCGCTGTGTTCCATTGTTTATAGTTTTCACCGAAATAAATGATGACGGCGTCCGAGCGTTCCATAAGTAATTTAGTCCGGAAGTTATTGATGGCAGAGGCTTTGTCATCTTTGGTCTCTTTATTTGGTTGGGGTCCGAGGATATCCTCACCGACATCATCGGAGCGGCTGTGATTCTCCTGAGGATGAACAAATTTCGCCTGAATTCCTTTTTCATCGGCTTTTTGTTTAACCTCATCCCTCCAGTTGTCATGAATTTGACCTGCTAAATATACTCTCAGTTCCATGAAACTCCTCCTTCTGATTTTTCCTCAGATAATATACCCCACAAACCCTTCTGATAATCCCTATCTTTTTCTGTAATTTCATTTACATATGTATATACACTGGTTTAAGATAAGTAAAGCAAAAGGGGGATTGTTCATGAAAGATTTTCTGAAAAAGAAAGATATTTCTCTCTCTCCGAAAGTATATTTCATCGATGCGTTGAGTTACATGGCTTTAGGGTTATTCTCTTCACTCATCATCGGGCTGATTATACAAACGATCGGAGAGCAGCTTCCGTTGGCATTCATATCCGATCATCTCATGAGGATGGGCGATCTGTTGATGAACGTAATCGTGTGGGGAGGCGCGATAGGCGTTGCCGTAGCTTATGGGTTGAAAGCCCCCCCGCTCGTGCTTTTCGCTGCGCTTTTCAGCGGAGCAATCGGTGCCGAGACCGGGGGCCCTGCCGGAGCATTTATTGCAGCACTGGTCAGTACAGAAATCGGTAAAATCATCAGTAAGGAAACCAGTCTTGATATTATACTTACTCCATTTTTGACCATTGTAACAGGGTATACGGCGGGGACCCTGATAGGGGTTCCGATTGGTTCATTTCTCCAGTGGTTCGGGGAAGTGATCAACTGGGCGACTGTCCAGGAACCGCTTTTAATGGGAATAGTCGTAAGTGTGCTTATGGGAATCGCTTTGACAGCTCCGATTTCAAGCCTCGCTATTTCACTCATGCTCTCCCTCGATGGTATCGCCGCGGGGGCAGCCGCTGCCGGTTGTGCAGCACAAATGATTTCTTTTGCCACAATCAGTTATAAGGATAATAGCTTCGGAGGAATCGTTGCACAGGCTATTGGCACATCTATGCTCCAGATCGGTAACGTTATCCGTAAACCCATCGTTCTGATTCCGCCGGTATTGGCAGGGGCAGTAGCCGGACCGGTAGCTACAGTAGTTTTCACTCTGGAAAATAATGCGGCAGGGGCCGGGATGGGGACGAGTGGACTCGTCGGTCAGATTATGACGATTGAAACGATGGGGTGGAGCACCAGTGTAGGTATCGCTCTCCTTGTCAGCCATTTGCTCGTACCTTTCACTATAAGCGTAATAGTTGGCGTATGGTTCAGAAAGAAACAGTGGATCAAGCCCGGAGATTTGGCGATTGAATCCAAATAGTGGTATGCTACAATGGTTTTTGGAGGGGTGACATATGGAAAACTTACAATCGCACGAACAATTTCAGCAATTGATAAACGAAAGAAATGTAGTGTTCATGTTTTCTGCCGACTGGTGTCCGGATTGTCGAGTGATTGAACCGGCGTTGCCAGAGTTGGAACAGGAAAACCCGGAGTGGACATTTATCCATGTAGACCGTGATGCATTCATCGATCTATGTGCTGATCACTCCATCTTCGGTATCCCGAGTTTCCTCGCTTTCAAAGACGGGGAAGAAAAAGCGAGATTCGTCAGCAAGGACCGGAAGACACCGGAAGAAATCCAGGCTTTCATCGACGAAGCGAAATGATTACAGAGGAGTTTTACCGATGAAAATGACAAGTATACAAATGAAAAGAAAATTGGAAGAGCGTCTCGATCATGATCAGTGGCGCACTTCTTTTAATAGAGATAAAGACACTTTTCGTATAGAGTGGGAAGAATCCGGAGAAGGGATTACGATAACGGTGCCGAATGTAATCTCCAAGTGGCAGCAGGACGGAGAGAAAGCCCTGGATGAACTGGAAGAACACATTCGTGAAGCACTACGTGTCATGAATGAGACGACAGAACTGGCCGGAAAAGAGAAGCAGATTTTTCCGGTTATTCGTGCCGCTTCTTTTCCTGTCGAGACCGAAAACGGGAAGAAGTTGATCTATTCGGAGCATACTGCGGAAACGAGAATCTTTTACGCGCTCGACCTGGGCAGGTCCTATCAGCTTCTCGACGAACAGAAGCTAGCCGAGGAGGGATGGACAGAGGAACGCATAAAAGAAGTAGCTTCCTTCAATGTGCGCTCTCTGGAAGTGAACCTGCGGAAAGATACCGTGTATGGCAACGATTTTTATTTCCAGTCTCTCAATGATGGCTACGATGCCAGCAGAATATTGAATGAATCTCTACTTGAGGAGATGAAGGCTGAATGTAAAGGGGAACTTGCCATCAGCATTCCACACCAGGATGTGATCATCTTCGCTGATGTCCAGAATGACGGAGGCTACGATATATTGGCTCAGATGGCAATGAAATTTTTTGCTGAAGGTATCGTTCCGGTAACATCGCTGTCCTTCTATTACGAAGATGGCAAGTTGGAACCTATCTTCATTCTTGCTCAGAAAAAACCGAAGGAACAAAAAGGAGACGATGATAAATGAATGTTTTTTACAATACCAAAGGAGTCGGGGACGTGCTCATGATCCCTATCAAAGAAGCGGATCGTAACAATCGTATGCATGAGAACCACGGAGATATCACAAAAATCAAAGATAAGACCGATGGTTCGGTCCTCGGCTATAACATTTTTCGTGCTTCCAGTCATTTTGATGAATTGGAACACGGACAGTTCCGCATGAATGAAAGAATGCTCACAACGATGAAAGATATCTTTTCAGCCCAGGGTTTGAAAGATAATTTGGACTTTGATCTGGAGCATAAATTCGTTGTGGGACATGTGGAAGATATCGATTCGCATGAAAATGCCGATAAGTTGAGCGTATGTCAGGTGAATCTGGGAGAAGAACAGACGCAAATCGTGTGCGGCGCTCCGAATGTGGATGCCGGACAAAAGGTAGTTGTAGCTAAAGTGGGAGCAGTGATGCCGAGTGGAATGAAAATCAAGGATGCGAAATTGAGGGGAGTCGCTTCAAGCGGGATGATCTGTTCCGCTAAAGAGCTCCAATTGCCTGATGCTCCTGAAGAGAAGGGTATCCTTGTATTGGAAGATTCTTATGAAACGGGAGAAGCTTTCCACTTCTGATTCCATCCACTGCTCAAGGCTTAGAGCGGGACGATCCCGAACGGACAATTTACAGAATCTTAGATGAAGCTTTACTAAACAAAAGACAACTCCAGTTGATTCAAAAGAGCAAAGAGCAAAGAGGAACCGCCCTCTTTGCTTTTTTAATGTTTTTGAAAAACACAATCCGGTCAAAAGCTGATACAATGGAAAGAAAAGCATGAAGAGAAAGAGTGAATAATTATGTGGAAACAATTTATCGATAGATGGAAACAGCTTTTTGACTCTGATGAGAGAGAAATTGCTGAAGATGAATTCAATGAGGAACGTAAAGAAACGCCGACATATCGAAGTTCTGAAGCGAAATCGAAGATGACGTACCATTATCCGAAAACAGGATCTTTCCGTTTTCCGGTTATACCCGATACATCAGTAACGGAAAATGCTACTCCAAAGGATGCTTCGAGCAGTTCCTTGAATAAAAATGCTTCCAGAAAGCAGCACGGCAAGGAAAATAACACTTCGGAGTATCGGAAAGAGCGAAGCAACTCCCGGTCTAAGAATTCGAGCGAAAAAAAACGTCCCACACCTTCGGAGGAACCGTTTGTACCTACTGTCGTCCCTTCCCCGATCTATGGCTTTCAGCATCAGAAGGCTTCCGAGGAACATAGCGGAGACTCTGTTTCAAAAGATACGGAGGTGCTCGAGGAGAATGAACTCACAGTCACTCCTGAACCGGAGAAAAAGCCATTTCATGAACAAGAGGATGATATAAAGCATCCTTTCCCGTCCATATCCGAAGAGGAAGAAGATAAAGAAGATACCGATGATATCGTTACAGAAAATCTGCACTTGTCCATCGAACAGGAGGAGACCCGACCTGTATCCGAACCAGTGACGGATCCGGAAGAAACGGAAACGGAGGAATCTGTAGAACCTGAGACGGTCACAGAAGCTGAAGAGCTTGTAGAACCTGAGGAAGATGAAGAAGTTATAGAAACGGAAGTCGTCCCTGAAACGGAAGAAGTAGTCCTGAACGACGAAGTGGAGATCGATTCATCAGATGAAGGAAGTGAAATCAAGGATGCTCCCCTTGTCGAGGAAGAGCAGCCTGGGTCAGCACGTGTGCAGAAGGATGAGGACGAAACTCAGGAGACGGTTGTCAAAAAGAAATCGACTCCTTCCGGAAGAAAGGAAAACAAGCAGAAATCGTCCGTGCCTTTCAACGTTATCATGACTCCAAGGGATAAACGTTCGAGAAGCAGAGCGCAAAAAACGGAGGACACCTCTGAAGCCCCGGCAGAGAAGGATGAGCCCGACCCTGCTCCTTCCGTAACCTCCTCGCATGAAAAAAGGGGAGAGGCTGAACATAAACTTTCAGCCCGGACGGAGTATCAGCTCCCGCTCCACCTTTTCAATGACCGGGTGACCCAGGAAGAGAATGAAGACCATATCATCCGTGAACAGATGGAACAGCTCGAAAAAACACTGCAGCAGTTCCAGGTGAAGGCGAAGGTGACGGATGCAATGAAAGGACCGGCAGTGACGAGGTTCGAAGTACAGCCGGAGCCGGGAGTGAAGGTGAGTAAAATCACCAAACTCTCGGATGACATCAAGCTCGGAATGGCTGCAAAAGACATAAGGATGGAAGCCCCGATACCTGGAAAACAGGCAGTCGGCATCGAGGTTCCGAACAAAAAATCACAGATCGTGGGCCTTCAGGAAATATTCGAGACAGACGATTTCACGAAAAGCGATTCCCCTTTGACAGTCGGACTGGGTCTTGATATCGCTGGCATCCCTTCGGTTACGAACCTGAAGGATATGCCCCACGGTTTGATTGCAGGAGCGACAGGTTCCGGGAAAAGCGTCTGTATCAATACGATTCTCCTCAGTCTTTTATACAAATCCCATTATGAAGATGTTAAGTTCATGCTGATTGACCCGAAAATGGTCGAGCTTGCTCCTTATAACGGGTTGCCACACCTCGTGTCCCCGGTAATTACGGACGTGAAGGCTGCTGCCACTGCACTTAAGTGGGCGGTCCAGGAAATGGAAGACCGATACGAAAAATTTGTGGAGTATGGAGTCAGGGACGTAGAGAAATTCAATGAGAAAGTGAAAAGAGAAGGGAAAGAAGAGGAAAAGCTTCCTTATCTCGTCATTGTCATTGACGAACTCGCCGACCTGATGATGACTTCTCCACAGGACGTGGAAGATGCTATTTGTAAAATCGCCCAAAAGGCGAGAGCTTGTGGTATACATCTGCTTGTGGCGACGCAGCGTCCTTCGGTTGATGTCATCACCGGACTCATTAAAGCCAACATCCCTACACGGATCGCGTTCAGTGTCTCCAGTCAGGCGGATTCAAGAACGGTTCTCGACTCCGGCGGTGCGGAAAAACTGTTAGGAAAAGGCGATATGCTGTTCATAGGAAACGGAGACCGCGTTCCTAAACGAATCCAGGGAGCTTTCGTTTCTGACGATGAAATAACCAGAGTTACCAATCATATGAAGAAGATTGCGCCTGCGAATTATTTATTTGAGCAGAATGACTTACTGAAACAGATCGATTCTGAAGAAAAAACGGACGTTCTATTCGATGAAGCAGTAGAATTCGTTCTTACTCAGAATGGAGCGAGTGCTTCACTCATTCAGCGCAGGTTCAGGGTTGGATATAACCGTGCCGCCAGACTCATCGATCAGATGGAACAGCACGGAATCATATCCGAACAAAATGGAAGTAAACCGAGAGAGGTTTTATGGAGTGAAAAGAAATTCGAAGAGTGGAGACACGGAGAGACCTCTTGAAACGCTCCCCTTGTGAAAAACTGTTCAATTCATTATGATAGAAGTGAAGTGATTACGATTTATATGGATAAGGAGTAAAGTCATGAAGGAGATATCCCAAAAACTGAACGGAGAAATCAATCGTCTTACGAATAAAACCTTCAAGTTCGATGAACGAATCGGTGAAGGTTGGTTTTCTGCCGTTTATTTTTTAAAAACCAAAAAAATAGTTCAAAATCATGTAGAGGATAATGAGATCACCATACAGTTCTTCCAGAAAAACAATGCCGTATTGTGTGGAACGGATGAAGCGATTGCACTTATTCATACGTTCGCTGATAACCCTGAGAGTCTCGATATCCACTCTCTGAAAGACGGAGACCGTGTGAATCCTTTTGAATCGGTGTTGACAGTAACCGGCCGATACCAGGACTTCGGATACCTTGAAGGCATCATTGATGGTATTCTTGCGCGGAGGACGTCAGTGGCTACGAATGTCTATAATGTCGTAAAAGCAGCCCGTACTTCAGGCAAACAAAAGCCTATCATTTTTATGGGAGACCGTGATGATCACTACACTCAACAGGCCGGTGATGGGTACGCCGCATTCATCGGAGGATCTACTGCCCAGGCCACGCATGCTATGAATGAATGGTGGGGGAAAGCAGGTATGGGAACGATGCCTCACGCCCTTTTACAAATGTTCGAAGGTGATGCCGTTGCAGCTACGAAAGCTTACAAGGAAGAATTCCCGGAAGATGAACTGACCGCTCTCGTAGATTATAATAACGATGTGATTACCGATTCGTTGAAAGTGGCCCGCGCTTTCGATAAAGACTTGAAAGGTGTTCGCCTCGACACTTCCCGGACGCTCGTCGACAAATACTTTCTGAGAAATGAACACCTTATGGGAACGTTCGACCCGAGAGGTGTGAACCCTGAACTTGTTTTCGCTTTGAGGAGAGCCCTTGATAAAGAAGGGTTCCATCACGTGAAGATCATCGTCAGTGGAGGGTTTACAGAAGAGCGTATCCGCCATTTCGAAGAACGGAAGGTTCCCGTGGATATGTATGGCGTCGGGGGCAGTCTGCTTAAGATCAATATAGGCTTCACCGGTGACAACGTAATGCTTAACGGTAAACGGGAAGCGAAACAGGGGCGCAAGTATTACCCGAACCCACGTCTTGAAAAGGTCGAATATACTTTTGCGGACTGAAATAAAAAGCACGGAATGTTTCGTGCTTTTTATTCATGGGGCGGAAAAACAGTTCTCCCTTTTGATTGATAAAGGAACGTGGTAAAATAATAAAGCATTCGTCTTTGAGGAAGACAGTTTCTCGGGAATTACATATGCTTTTAAATATATGGAAACACTTACGGAGGTTCTTTTTATGACTATTTACCACTTTGTTGGTATTAAAGGAACGGGTATGAGTGCACTGGCACAAATACTTCATGATTCAGGAGAGCGGGTCCAGGGATCCGATGTCGATAAATACTTTTTCACTCAAAAATCCCTTGAAGAAAAAGGGATAAAAATTATGCCTTTTTCCTCTGAGAATATTAAAGAAGAATACGTCGTCATTGCAGGGAATGCTTTTGGCGATGACCATGAAGAAATCAAACGGGCGAAAGAACTGGGGATCGATTATTACCGGTATCACGATTTCCTCGGAAAATGGATGGAAGGATATACTAGTGTAGCAGTCACAGGAGCACACGGAAAAACTTCCACTACTGGATTGCTCGCTCACGTCCTTGAAGAGAATCACCCTACTTCTTATCTGATAGGGGACGGGACAGGCAAAGGAGGAGAGGAAAGTAAGTATTTCGCCTTCGAGTCCTGTGAGTACAGGCGCCATTTTCTCGCTTACTATCCTGACTACGCGATCATGACTAACATTGATTTCGATCATCCGGATTATTTCACCAGCATCGATGATGTCTATGAAGCTTTTCAGCAAATGGCAATGCAAGTCAGAAAAGGAATCATTGCCTGCGGGGATGATGAACATCTTCAGCACATCCATGCAAACGTGCCGATTGTTTATTATGGTTTTGAAGACACGAATGATTTCCAGGCTAAAAATATCCAGGAAACGAAAGAGGGCACGACATTCGAAGTATTTGTAAGAGGGACGTATTTCAGTACCTTCACCATCCCGCAGTTCGGTTCGCATACCATTCTGAATGCTCTTAGTGTCATTGCCCTATGTGATTATGAAGGGATGTCTCCGAAAGAGATTGATGCTCTGAAGACTTTCACAGGGGTGAAGAGAAGATTCACCGAAAAAGAATGGAAAGATCAGATACTTGTAGATGATTACGCTCATCACCCGATTGAGATAGCTGCAACCATCGATTCTGCCAGAAAAAAATACAAAGAACGTTCCGTGGTGGCTATTTTCCAGCCCCATACTTTTTCGAGGACCAAAGCTTTTCTGCAGGAATTCGCGGATAGTCTTCAAGAAGCGGATTATGTATACCTGTGTGATATCTTCGGATCGGCACGTGAAAGCAAAGGGACTTTGACCATCGGCGATCTGCAGGAGCTGATTCCTCATTCTGAAATCCTATCTCTCGAAGATACCGAGATGCTACAACAGTACAGTAGCGGTGTGCTGTTATTCATGGGAGCGGGGGACATTCAGAAGTTCCAGAAAGCTTACGAAAAAAATTGAAACGGCCAACACCGGCCGTTTCTTACATATCTTCTGAAGAATAGTATTTCAAAAACCCGGAGAAAGTGTTATTCTTTTAAAAGGACTTCTGTTGTAAATAAAGAATAGTGAGTGAATGGGTATTTAGAGTTTATGTGCTCCTTGAGTGGGGTAATATGGTATAAGTACCATTTACATAAGGATAAAGGAGTGATGGCTATGGATATTCTTACTTATGCTGCAATCGGAATCGCAGTTCTTGCACTGATTATACTCGCCGTCTATGTTTTCAAAACTCTTTCTGTCGTTAAGCGAACGAACAATAAAGCGAACGACACAATTAAAGGAGTAGAGGAGAAGACGGAGGGGATAACAACAGGAATCACTTCTCTGCAGGAAAAGGGCGATTCTCTCACAGAAAAGTTGAATAGTCATAAAGAGCTCCTGGATCAGACTTTACAGCAATTCAAAGGTCCTTCAGAAAAAATGCAGGAGCTCGACAAATCCATTGAAGACATACCTACTTCCAGAGTCCGTGCTGACTCAAGAGAGGTAAATGAAGTATTTGGATGGGTGCATGCTGTACTGGATGTGTGGGGAATTTCAAAAAAGTATAATCTTTAGAGGAGGATTTGGAAATGGATCAGAACAATCAGAACCAGAATCAGAACAACAGCAAAGACTTTATTTTAGGTACAGTTATCGGGATTCTTCTCGGTGCCGCTACGGCGCTTTTCGTTGCTCCGAAGTCAGGGAAAGAACTGCGTGAGAATTTGAATGAAAATTCCGGAGTATGGAAAGAGAAAGCAGGAGAGTGGAAAGAGCAGGCAGTTTCCACGACTTCCGACCTTTCCAAAAATGTAACTGAAAAGTCTCAGGAACTGAGCTCGAAAGTCAAAGATAAAGTTCAGGGGAACTCCGAAGAAAAAGAAGCGGAGCAGGCGGCTCAAGAAGTAGCAGAAGCTATAGAAGAAGCGGCTCGTGAACTGGAGCAGGAACAGGAAAGAGGATAAGCCAATTAATTTCCGAAAAGACGAGGGAGAGTTCCCTTGTCTTTTTTCCTATTCATGCATAAAAAAGACGATTTTCAGTAAAATGACTAACGATTAGTGAACATTTAAGATGGACAGAACAGCTTCACCCAGAAAAGGAGTGCTAACGTATGAAACAGATCGTGACCGGAGAAGGTTTTCAGAATTTGTTACAGCAGGAGAACGAATTCATTCTATTGAAACACAGTTTAACCTGCCCGATCAGTGCTTCTGCCAAGACGGAAGTAGAGGGGTTTGAACAATCGACCGATCTGGGCGTGTATCTCATTCCCATACAGGAAGCAAGAGATGTTTCCCAGCTTGTCGCTGAACAATTGGAGATATCCCATGAGTCACCTCAGGCTTTTCATATAAAGGGTGCAGAAGTTAAATGGCATGCGAGTCATTTTGATATTACTAGAGCCAATCTCTCTCAGGCGGTTTCCGAGCAATAATAAGACCGTATCCTGTTTGCTATTAAGAATTTCTGCAATAAGGGTGACAATTCAAAAAATTTCAGCTATAATTGCCCTAATTATCGTAAGCACAATACTTTACGAAGCAATAAGGGGGATAAACGATGAGTAATCAACAACTCGATCAACTACGTACTGAACTGGATGATGTAAACGTAGAGCTATTAAATTTAATCAGTAAACGCGGTGATTTGGTAAAGCGAATCGGAGAGGTGAAAGAACAGCAAGGAATGAACCGATTCGATCCTGTCCGTGAGCGCGCTATGCTGAATAAAATTTCAGAGAAAAACGAAGGACCTTTCGAAGATTCTACGGTCACTCAATTATTCAAAGAAATTTTCAAAGCAAGCCTCGAGCTGCAGGAAGATGACCATCGTAAAGCACTGCTCGTCTCCCGAAAAAATAAATCTGAAGATACAGTTATAGATATTAAGGGTGAAAAAGTGGGAGCCGGAGAATTGACTCACGTTTTCGGTCCTTGTTCCGTAGAGAGTTACGAACAGGTGAAAGAAGTGGCTCAGGCTGTGAAGAAACAAGGAGGTAAGCTTCTACGCGGAGGCGCGTACAAACCTCGTACTTCTCCTTACGACTTCCAGGGACTAGGGGAAGAAGGTCTGAAAATTCTTAAGCGCGTTGCAGATGAAGAAGGTTTGGCTGTCATTTCAGAAATCGTCAATCCGGCGGATATTGAGAAAGCCGTCGAATATATCGATGTTATCCAGATCGGTGCACGTAATATGCAAAACTTCGAGCTTCTGAAAGCAGCCGGTTCTGTCAAAAAACCTGTCCTTCTGAAGCGTGGGATGTCAGCGACAATCTCTGAATTCATTAATGCTGCTGAATACATCATTTCCCGCGGGAATGACCAGATCATCCTGTGTGAACGTGGCATTCGTACCTACGAAAAAGCGACGAGAAACACACTGGACATCTCAGCAGTACCGATCCTGAAGCAGGAAACACACCTTCCTGTCCTCGTAGACGTTACACACTCTACGGGACGCAGAGATTTACTTCTTCCTGCTGCTAAAGCTGCAATAGCTATTGGCGCTGACGGCATAATGGCTGAAGTTCACCCTGACCCGGCCGTTGCATTATCCGACTCTGCTCAGCAGATGGATATTCCGACATTCGAGAATTTCATCAAGGAAATCAACAAGCAACAGCCCGTCAAATCATAAGAATCTTAAAAAGTCAGGCCGATAACGCCTGGCTTTTTAATTTGTTAGAAATTCGTTATAATGAATAAGGATACATGAATTGCAGCAATGGTATAAATATCGTATGATTATTAGTATTGTATATGTGAGTATAATAGTGATAACGAGAGTCTAGAGGAGGAAATGAATATGAATGTAACGATATATGATGTAGCACGTGAAGCGAATGTATCGATGGCGACAGTTTCACGGGTAGTGAACGGCAACCCGAATGTGAAACCGGCCACAAGGAAGAAAGTCCATGAAGCGATCGAACGTCTTGGCTATCGTCCTAACGCTGTAGCCAGAGGGCTTGCAAGCAAGAAGACGACGACAGTGGGGGTAATCATCCCTGATATCTCCAGCATCTTTTTCGCTGAGCTTGCCAGAGGAATCGAAGACATCGCGACGATGTATAATTACAACATCATTTTGAGTAACTCCGACCAAAACAAGGACAAAGAAATACATCTCATTAATACGATGCTCGGCAAGCAGGTCGACGGTCTCGTATTCATGGGAGGAGATATTACCGAGGATCATCGCCAGGAGTTCCGCAATGCTTCCGTACCAGTGACATTGGCAGCAACACTGGATGAATCGATGGAAACACCGTCTGTGAATATCGATTTTGAAGATGCTGCGTATGAGGCAACCAATCTGTTGCTTTCCCATAGCAAACGGGTGGCATACGTGTCCGGCCCGGACAATACTATTGTGAATACAAGAAAACTGAACGGGTACAAGAAGGCGATGAAGGAACATGGGCTTGGAATAGATGATGAACTTCTGGCTACGGGTGATTATTCTTATGACTCCGGTCTCGAAGCGGCTGAACAGCTGTTGGACCTTGATGAACGCCCGAGCGGTGTGTTTGTTTCGTCTGACGAGATGGCTCTCGGTGTTATCCACGGCTTCCAGGATCAAGGAGTAAGGGTTCCGGAGGATATTGAAGTATTTGGTTTCGACAACACGAGACTCGCCACAATGATCCGTCCGACACTGTCGACCGTCGTACAACCGATGTATGATATCGGAGCTGTGTCGATGCGGCTGTTGACGAAATTGATGAATAAAGAAGAAGTGGAAGAGACAAACGTGATTCTTCCTCATCGAATCGTGGAAAGAAACTCAACGAACGCTGAATAATGACGATACGTAAAGTATAAGTCATTTAGTTCGCTGAGGAGAGAGTTGTATGAGCAAAAGAGATATATTGACACCTATCGGTATTACGTTAGGTTTCATTATGATTATGGTTGGCATCACCTTTAATGGAGGGATCGGAGGGCTCCGTTCTTTCATACAGGCTACTTCTGTATTTATCGTTCTTGGAGGTACATTAGCGGCTTTATTGGTCAACTTCAATATGACCGATATTAAACTGGCTTACAAAGCCGTCAAAGTATCTTTCAGCAAAGATTCCATGGAACTTCCTGATCTGATCAAGCTGTTTGTTAAGTTATCAGAGAGAGCAAGGCAGGAGGGGCTTCTCGCTTTGGAAGCGGAAGTGGAAGAACTTGAAGATCCTTTCATCAAGAAGGGCATTCTGCTGTCGGTTGATGGGATCGAGCCGGAAGTTATCAACGATATTATGAGCGCGGAGGTCAGTGCTATGGAAGAGCGGCACCAAAGAGGGCGTTCCATCGTGGAAAAAGCGGGAGAATATTCTCCAGCCTGGGGTATGATAGGGACATTGATCGGTCTGATTCTTATGCTTGAAGATTTGAACGACCCTGCTACACTCGGTCCGCAAATGGCTGTAGCCCTGCTCACCACCCTGTACGGAACGTTTCTCGCAAACCTCGTATTTTTGCCGATGGCCGGTAAACTGCAGAACAAAACAGACCAGGAGATCTTCAAAAAGCAGGTAGTTATTGAAGGGGTGATTGGCGTGCAGTCCGGACAGAACCCGAAAATCCTTGAAGAGAAACTTAGCGCTTTCCTCTCTGATGAAGAAAAATCACGTCTTGCTGAGGAAGAAATGGAAGAAGAGGCACCGGAAGAGGAAGAAGCCAATGAAGCTTAGAAAAAATAAATCTTCAGAGAAAAAAGGCTCTCCGCGCTGGATGACTACATATGCGGATATGGTTACACTTATTCTTGTCTTTTTTGTTTTACTGTTTTCCATGTCTCAAATCAACGAAGTGAAATTCGATGCGGTCGCCGAGTCTTTCAAAAACCGGATGATTTTTGATTTTATGCCTTCTCCCGTGGAAAGCGAAAACCCGACCGAACAGACGGAAGTTCAGGAAAGCGGTCAGGAGAGTAGTGAATTCGAAGACCCTACAGAGGCTCCTCAGTCTGTTGCAGAATCGGAAAACAATGAAAGTGACGGGCAGAGTGAAGAGGGGACCTCGGAAGATCAGCTGAGTGAAGTGGTGGAAGAGGTCGATGATTTTCTTGAGAGTAATCAACTTCAGGATATAATATCGGCGGAACGGACAGAAAGAGGAATTGTCCTCGTTTTGCAGGAGCAGCTTTTATTTGAAACCGGTGGAGCTGAAATCCTGGAGAGTGGCCGACCTTTTCTCGGTAAGCTGAGTGAATTGCTTACAACGGTTCCGAACCATGTGAAAGTGGAAGGACACACGGATAATCGTCCTATTTCTACAGAGAAATTCCCGTCTAACTGGGAATTATCCGGGGCAAGAGCGGGTAGTGTCATCCGTTATTTGTTGAGAAATAATGAATCGCTTGACCCTGTGCGATTTACTGCAGCCGCTTACGGCTCTACAAGACCTCTTGCTCCGAATGATTCCGAAGAGAACTGGCGAAAGAACAGAAGAGTTGAAATAGTAATTCTCGACCCGGAATATGAAAGCAGTGAACAGGCACCACCATCTCCTTCCTGAGGAGTGGCGGTGCCTGTTTTAATGGAGTATTTTAGTTGTAGTGAATCTGGTTATCGATCAATTGCATGGCTGCCTGCAGCATCTTTTCATTCTTTTCGGTTATTTCAGGTTTTCTCGGTATTTCTTTGTAAGCACCCTTAGGGTCATGCCATGTGCTCGGCAGAGAGAAAGGTGCTTTTGGTTCCCATTGCTGGAGCCATCCGTCAGGGATCTTTCCTTTAAATGGAGTCTGATCCTTCATGATTTTCCAGAGTTGAGCCCATGCCCTTGGAACAACTCTCCAAATATCGTATCCTCCGCCGCCGAGGGCTACCCATTTTCCATTGCAGTGTTTATGAGCAAGTTCATGTGTGAGTTCAGGAATACGTTCGTATATACTCATCGTCGAACATAGGTGGGTCAGCGGGTCGTAAAAATGGGCATCCGCACCGTTTTGTGAAACGATAATATCCGGTTTGAAATAAGCGGCCACTTTTTTGAAAGCGGATTCGTAAACATGTAAAAATGATTCATCTTCTGTGAAAGCGTCGATAGGCAGGTTGAAAGAGTAGCCATATCCTTCCTTCAACCCTCGTTCATTGACATTGCCGGTACCCGGGAAGAGATATCTTCCTGTTTCGTGGATCGACAGGGTGCAAACGTCCGGATCTCCGTAGAAAGCCCATTGAACGCCATCTCCGTGGTGGGCATCCGTATCTATATACATGACGCGTTGCTTATATTTGTTTTGCAGGTATTTGATACCTACGGCGCCGTCGTTGTAGATACAGAAGCCGGAGGCTCTCCGTTCGAAGCCATGATGAAGCCCTCCTCCGATATTCAATGTATGATCAGTGCGTCCCTGCATCACTTCATCAATGGCTGAGAGTGTACTTCCTACGATCAAAGAAGCCGCCTCGTGCATTCCATCAAACATGGGAGTATCTTCTGTACCTATTCCGAATTCGATGCCTTCTTCTTCCGGCAGTTCGCCCCGACTCGCCTTTTTGACGGCATCGATATATTCTCTGCTGTGGAAAAGTGCCAATTCATCTTCGGTAGCATATCTTGGTGAAATCAAGTCTTGGGAATCCAGTGCTCCAGCGTGCTTCAGTAAATCGTAGGTCAATTCCACCCGCATCTGGTTGAACGGATGATCATCACTGAAGCGGTATGTCGAGTAGTCTTTGGAATATACAAATTTAGAGGCACAGGTCATAAAGACATCCCCGGAGCTTTTGGCCACAGCACATCATACTCAGATTTACGTAAATCTTCGATGATCGGGTTCGGATTCATCGTTTGTACGCGAAACACGATGACTTTGAAATGATTATCTGGTTTATAAGGATAAATCAAAATAGAACTGATATTCACCTTTCTTTTGCCGACGATACTCACTACTCCCGGCAGCATGCCGGGGCGATTCGGAACCTTCACTTCAATCTGTGAACTTTGAACGTTTGTTCCTGTGAGTTGTATGAGTGTATAAAGGAGGTCTTTCTCTGTAATGATCCCTACGAGCTTTTCGTTACTGGTTACGGGAACACAAGCGATTTCGTGTTCATAAAAGATAGTTGCCACCTCTTCAACGAAATCGAGAGGGTGGACCGTAATGACCTGTGTAGTCATGATGCTTCCCAGATTGTTTTTCAGCTCATCCACCGTTTCATCCTTATGAAAAACGGACGGACTCGCATCACGCACATCTCTATCAGAGACGATACCGATAACATGGTGGTTTTCATCGACGATAGGGATGTGGCGGATATGATGATTGCTGAGCATTATGAGCGCATCTTCAATCGTATCGTCGCGGTTCAGTGTATGAACGTCTGTTTTCATCATTTCTTCAATCAGCATTGATTGATGACCTCCTTTGTTCATTTCGATGTTTTGTCAAGAAGCGAAGGCGGTCAAACTGATCAATGTCTGATCCTCCGATATTTTTTCCGATCCGTACCATCAGACAGTTAGCTGGATGAGAGATGATTTCCGGGTCGTCCGTGGGCGCGGGTTTCAAGCCGCCCGCAGCCATCATCTTCTCCATCACTTTACGGTACTGCCATATACTGAGGCCGGTGCCTTTCAAGTCCCAGTGCCAGTAATATTCCGTGGAGATCACTATGTAATTCTCCATGTATTCATCGAGCATCGATATTTCCAGCAAATGGGAGCCGACGCGGTAGCCGCGGAAGCCAGGGATCACTTCAATAGCCCCGAGTTCGATGAGGTTCTCCATCTTCCCTTCTGACCAACGTTCTAAAGGGTCCGGATGCAGATAGGTCACATAGCCGACAATGTCTCCTTCGAAACGGGCGATAATGATCCGCCCCTCGGGGAGGTCAGCTATCCCCTTGATTGCTTCAAACTGCTTTTTGGGAGGACGAAAAGCAGTCAATTTTTCGTGAAAGGAATATTGGGAAAGTTCTTCGGATGTAAGAGGTCCCTCGATAGTGAGTTCACCTGTATCCGTTTTCAATTTTCGCTGGAAAAATTTCTTTTCATGTTCCACACACCCACCACCTGTAAAGAAAGTTTTCATTCTAGTTATATTTTACCTATAAAAATACTGTTTGAAAAGAAGTATCTCTTTTCAAACAGTATCAATGATTATTCTTCTGATCCCTGGGACCCGCTTTCGGAAGTGCCTTCTCCGGAAGATCCTCCGCTTTCACCACCGGAGGAACTGCCTTCAGAGCCGCTGCTTCCTGTACCGGAACTCCCATCACTGGAAGTTCCGCTATCAGTTTCTCCACTGCCGGAAGATCCGTCGGAATCGGTGCCGCCGGAGGAACCATTGTCATTTCCGGACTCACCTCCGGTAGACCCTCCATCTCCGGAAGATCCGCCGGAATTGGTGCCGCCGGAGGAGCCACTATCATTCCCGGACTCATTTCCGGAAGATCCACCGTTTCCAGGCGCATCCTGGCTTCCGGAGTTATTGCTACCGGAAGATTCCTCATCGGAGCCGCCCTGGTTCGGAGTAGGCTCCGGCTCCGGTTCGGGAGCTGGTTCAGGCTCCGGTTCAGGAGCTCCTGGATTCCCGATAGTCAACGGACTGGATAAGCCTGACTGCTGGCCGTAGTAGTCTACTGCACGTACAGCATAAAGACCTTCACCACCTGAGAAGCTGATCGATGTTGAAGTGGTGCTTCCAAGGAATGCGAAGCCGCTGCTCGGTGTGCTTGCTCTGTAGACTCTATAGCCCACGACATCACTGCTGGCTGAGGCTCCCCAGGAAAGGGTCGATCCGCTAGCGCTGACGCCTCCTGGTGCTGAAGGTGCGCCGCCGTCACTCGGAACACTTTGTGACACGCCGGCAGCTCCACCAGAAGGTAAGGCGACGTTCGACCATGCGCCTGCGTTCGGGATGAGGTGCTGTAGTTCTTCGGCTGTGTCGTAACCATTTTCTTCGAGAAATTCAGGTTTCAAGGTTACACCTCCGCCGTTTACAATGAACTCGCTCGGTGTACTTGCTCCTGCAATAGTAAGGTTGCCTTGGACACGGACAAAGTCTCCATTCATAAGGCTATCATCTCTTTGTGTCGGTACGTGTTCAGCGTTATAGATATCACTTTCTCCGAGTCCTACGGAAGCACAAAGATCGGATACCAATAATCCTGATGTTGCGCAGTAAGAACGGTTCACGATACCGGATGGACGCTCGAAATCCTGTTCAGGCGCCATGAGTTCCGGTCTGATCTCCGTAACTGCATTGACGACGTCTGCCCATAAGCCTGTATTTCTTGAGCTGTACCCATACCGGTTCAACTGCTCTTGAAAGTCATATCCCATCCACATGCTCATCGTTACATTCGGGTTCGTAGCGACGAACCATGTGTCTTTGTAATACTGGGAGGTACCTGTCTTTCCGGCCCAATCCACTCCAGGATTCGTAAGCTGGCTCTTGAGGCCTGCTGCTGTTCCGTAATCGAGCACGTCACGCATCATATCAAGCATCAGGTAAGAAGTCTGGTCGCTGAATACTTTCGTCGTTTCTTTTTTCTGTTCGTACAGAACTTCCCCGTCTTTCGTTACGATCTTATCGATCATATAAGCATCCACATGGGTTCCCATGTTTCCGAAAGTGGAATAGCCATTTGTATTTTCTTCAATGGTTACACCGTTATCTGTAGCACCAAGAGAGGCTGAAAGGTTCTCCTTGTCCGCTTGTGTCAAAGAGTCGAAACCCATCTTCTCCAAATACTTGCCGGCCGGGTTCTGGCCTACGATTTCACTATAGGCTTTGACCGCAGGGATATTATAGGACTTGGCCAGGGCTTGTCTTGCGGAAACGAAACCGCTATAGCCTCCCCCGTAGTTGCTCAGCTCTTTACTCGTACCTGGATAGGAGTAGGGAATATCCGCAAAAACGGCACCGGGCTGAACAGCCCCGAGCTCCATACCGGGTGCATATACGAGAAGAGGTTTCATCGTACTTCCATTGGAACGTCTCGCCTGTGTGGCGTGGTTCAATTGCTGGATATCGAAGTCACGTCCTGCAATGAAACCGAGGATAGCACCTGAAGAGTTCTCCTGAAGGATACTTCCGACTTCGACAGGAATCTCTTTTTCCACTTTGTTACCTGTCTCAGGATCGTCTACCAGCACTGTTCTCCACGTATCATAATTATCATAATTGTTCTTCACGCGTTGCATAACGTCATATACTTCTTTATCGATGGTAGAGTGTACCTTCAATCCACCCGTAGAGAGGCGTCTTTCCGCCAGTGTGGTGTACTCTTCCATCAATTTTTCATCATTCTCAAGGTCTTCCATCGTGTGACCGTCATTTTTCGCAAGCTGCTCCGTCAATACTTCTTCAGCACGGTCCTGGATGTCACGTGTGAGGTACGGGTAGTCGGAGCTGGCCAATGGTTCAGGGGAAGTGAGGTTAGCAGCAAGGTTATAATCGATCCCCTTTTCATATTCGCTTTCCGAAATGTACCCTTTTTCATGCATACGTTCGAGGACTTCCCTCATCCGGCTCAAACCTGCCTGAAGATTCTCCGTTTCTTTCATTCCCCCAGAATTCTTGAAGGGGGTGTAAGTGTATGGATTCTGAGGGAGGCCTGCGATAAACGCTGCCTGAGGTATGCTCAGTTCACTTACATCACTTCCGAAAATACCTTGAGCGGCACTTTGTACCCCTGCAATGTTCTGACCGTTCGCATTTCTTCCAAAAGGTACAATGTTCATGTACGCTTCAAGGATCTGGTCTTTTTCAAAGAAATGTTCGATGCGTAATGCGTTCAACACTTCTTTCGCTTTCCGTTCGAAAGATACTTCATTAGTAAGGATCTGGTTTTTGACCAACTGCTGGGTGAGGGTACTTCCCCCTGTTTTTGTATTTGAATTGGTCACCTGTTGAACCACTGCCCGCATCAGGGCTTTTGGCACAACTCCATTATGTTCTTCGAAATTTCCGTCCTCTGTAGCCACAACGGCATTCACCAGATGATTACTGACATTGTCGAGTTGTACTTCTTCTCTATACAGATCGGACCTGACATCTCCGAGGAATTGGTCCCCCTTGAAATATAATTCCGATGTTTCTTCATAGTTATAAATACTTTCCGTCAATTCCTGCTCACTACGTATCGGTTCGTCTTCTACAAGAGAAGCGAAATAACCTGCTCCTACGCCGCCGGCGAAAAACAGACCTATTATTCCGATGATAATGAAAAATAACAATATATTCCATGCTACATCATAGGTGATACGGGTATACTTGAAGATTGTTCCGTCCTGCCATCGTTCGCGGAAATATTCTTTGTTCCATTTCATGAATGCAGACCCCCTAAAATAACAATCTATATTATACCATACTCAACGGGTGAGATATAGAATCATACAAAAGAATAATTGCTTTCATGGAAAATTTGTGATAAAAATGAATACATAATTGAATCTGAAAAAGCGAAGAACGGTTGAAGTAGGATCTGCTTATCCTTTTACAGAGAGTCGATGGCTGGTGGGAATCGACAGGGAATCAGAACCGAATTACGCCCGGGAGCATCTTCTGGTATGAATCAGGAGACGGTTGCACGTACATACGCAGTCGTTAATCAAATGAAGTGGCACATGTGTGCAACCAGGGTGGTACCGCGATGATAAAGACCTCGTCCCTTTTCCGTAAGGGGGATGCAGGTCTTTTTTATTTTCAGAAATAAGTTGAATTGGAGAGATGAAAGATATGCATATTTTAGACGATTTATCTAAACGGGGATTAGTCAATCAGGTTACAGATGAAAAGGGGTTACGAAAACATTTGGACAGTGATCAGGTGACTTTGTACTGTGGATTCGACCCGACGGCGGACAGTCTCCACATCGGGCATCTGCTTCCAATATTGATGCTGAAACGATTCCAGAAAGCAGGGCACCGTCCCATCGCACTCGTCGGTGGCGGTACCGGCATGATCGGTGATCCGAGCGGACGTTCGACAGAAAGACAGTTGAATTCACAGGAAGTCGTTAAGGGATACAGTGAACGGATCAAAAATCAGATGGCGAAAATCCTCAACTTTGATGAAGGAGAAAACGCAGCTGTAGCCAGAAACAATTATGAGTGGCTATCTGAGATGACGATCATAGATTTCCTCAGAGATACCGGGAAACATTTCGGCATCAACTACATGCTTGCTAAAGATTCTGTAGAATCCCGGATCGAAGCGGGGATCAGCTACACTGAATTTTCGTACATGATACTCCAGTCTCTCGATTTTCAGAAGCTGTATGAAAAAGAGAACTGTACGCTTCAGCTCGGGGGAAGTGATCAGTGGGGGAATATTACCGCAGGTCTTGAACTGCTGCGTCGTTCAGCTGCCGGTGAAAAAGAAGTGGAAGCGTACGGAATGACGATGCCGCTCATCACTAAAGCGGACGGTTCCAAGTTCGGGAAGACAGCGGGTGGAGCTGTATGGCTCGACCCTGAAAAGACGAGTCCTTATGAATTCTACCAGTTCTGGGTGAACGTCGATGACCGTGACGTCATCAAATTCCTCCATTATTTCACGTTCCTTGATTTTGATGAAATCGAGGAGCTGAGAAGAGAAGTGGAGGAGCGCCCGGAACAAAGGAAGGCCCACAAGCGACTGGGGGAAGAAATGACGAAAATCGTTCATGATGAAAAAGCTTTGGAACAGGCACAAAGAATCACCGAAGCTCTGTTCAGTGGAGATATCACATCTTTGAGCGCTGAGGAGATTGAACAAGGGTTCAAAGGAGTGCCGAGTCACACTGTAGAAGAAGAAGGGAAGAAATTGGTGGACCTTCTTGTCGATGCCGGAATCTCTTCCTCGAAGCGTCAGGCGCGTGAAGATATTTCGAATGGTGCTATTTACATCAACGGGGAAAGAAATCAGGAAATCAATCATGAACTCGGAGAAGCGGATAAGATCGAAGGGAAATACACCATCATTCGCCGCGGGAAGAAAAAATACTTTTTCATTCAATATAGGTAAGAAAAAAACAGAGGGAGCGGTAGTGCAATAACTACCAGCCCTCTGCTTTTTTTATTCGAAATCTTCCGGGAGCATTTTGAATCCGTCGATTTCCGCATCTTCTTCCACTTCGATCATAATATACCGCTTGCCGTCTCTGTTCACCTGCTTCACGTGAGGGAGGTCTTGCGGGCTGATGGAAATGTTTGCGACTTTCGTATTGATCTTGATGGATTTCGAATTGTATTTTGGCAATATGCTACTAGCTTTCAATTCGTAGGATTCCTCATCGGTCACTTTGTGGAAGGCCGCTTTTACTTTTTCTTCTTCCACTTCCTGTCCGTTTTTGTTGAGGAAATTTCCGATATCTTTATAATCGAGTTTCGGTGGTTCTGCGCTTTCTTTGTCTTCAAGCGTGTAATTTATATCTTCGTATACGCTGGCCAGAGTGGAGGGGGCGAGACGATCGCCGACAACATCCTTCATCACTTCTTCGAATACCGCTTTGTCTTCTTTGGCGGTCATCGTTTTTTCTCCTTCCAGCACCTCTTCCATGAAATAGGTGTCCGGTTCATTCGGTTTGCCGGCGGAGTAGAGGACTTTATTGACGTCCCCCACGCCTTCGGTGATAGCCGGAAACAGGAAGCCGCCTAAAGGTTTTTTCAAGTCGATGACAGGATCGACGTCCACTTTGTATTTAAAGGTTTTTTCGACATAATCGAATTGGATCTCTCTTTCCGGAGGTTCCGTCTGATTGATGCTGCAAAGCATAAACTGACTGGAGAGCATAGTATCCCGGTCTGAATCTTCGGTTTCCGCAGATGGTTGTGTCGTTTTCAGGTACTCTCCTTTGACGAAGGTGATTACGATATCTTTTTCGTACGCCTGTTCGTGCATGATCTTCTCCGTCATCTGAAGCATCTGCTCTGTCCATTCTTCCGTGTCATTACTGAGCAGACTCTTATGTAACAGGAGCTGCGTCGGTTCTTCGGTATCGCGCTTGAATTTCAGTTCGAACAATTTCTCATCGAGCTGGCCGGAGAGAAGCTTTTTGAAATTCTGCATGAACAGCTCCTGCTGTTCCTCCTCGAGCATGTCGAATGTCTGGTGCTGGTAGTGGAATGGTTCCGATGTTTCCTTCATGATGTATACGGTGAAAAGGTCATTTATTTTCAGTAAATCTGTATCTGTTTTCAACTGTCTGCGCAGGGCAGCGATATCTTTTTTGTCCATATAATAAGCCTCCTGATAGTATTACACACATCCATCATTATACCTTGCGAAACTGGAATCAGTAAGGTGTTTTTATTTACTTCCTTTCATTTCGGAAATTATTTGGCTCTCCCTAATCAAGTGTGCTTGACATTGAAAAAAGCAGAATCTTCCTCTAATGTTTAAAGTGACGAAACCAAAACATTGATAGTGAGGAAGATCTGCTTGTACAAACAGTTTACTACAGATATCCTGCACCTACCAACCTTTATATTGAATGATGAGGGAGAACATGCTGATGATTTATTGAATGGAAATTTATTTATGAAAAATCTAAAATACTTTATAGATCTTGAGAAGAACACAGGAGAAAAGGGGAGAGGGGATAAAAGAGAAGCAGCTCACGTTATTAGATCACAGCATGTGAAAGTTATTGATCCAAAAACTGAGAAAGTAATAGCCACAGCAAATGAAGGTGAAATAATCGAACGGTACACCAATGCACCAAAAGTTCCTGTCTTTTGTTTCACTTTATTTAAGGCTCTGTTAAATGTTGGTGTTGATATTTATAGAAAAGAAAGGTCTTCCAAATAATTGGAAGACCTTTCTTGCATATTGTCTTATGAAAATCAAAACCCGTTGATTCATTAGTCAGCTTTTTTGAATAGAAAAAAAGCCCACCATACCAACAAAAACAAATAGCCAATCACTACTAGAATTGACCATATAGCACCTTGTTGCAATTGGCTAACTAAATGTTCAAATTCATTCATTCCTCTTGCCCTACCAATGCTATTTAATAGGCTGACTGTTGGGGCTATTATAGTAATCATAATAGCTACAACGGACAAACCTATCAATTCCCTTTTTCTAATGCTGAATATTGTTGCTCCTAATGTTATCAATAAAAACAAGTAATAGATTGCCCAAAACCAACTAGGCAAAGTCTCCCAATTCATTTCGCCCCTCCTTATCTTACTTCACTATTATTCAATATGCTTGCTCACTGGTTGGAAACTGCTCTGTTTATATTGTGAACTTGGATAATCTCAACCTCTCATACGTTTCTACATTAGATATCAAGTTTCCTTTTATCAGCATCTCGTTTTTTGTCACTTCATTTCTTTGATGCTGAAAACTTTCTAATGCCTGGAACCATGCAAGATAATTATCTAGGTACTTGGTCGCTACACCATTAAATCGCTGTATCCAACCCTTGAGCCTGCTGTGGTAGTTGTTGACGTTCTGAATATGATAGAGACCCTTTGTACGAATCTTCCCATCAGATTTGAACTGATAGATATCCATGCCATTTTCAAACGCATAGCTTTTGAAGGCACGCCAAGCATCGGTGCACAAAATATTCTCGCTGGAAAGTTTAGGTCCGATAGCTTCGTCTAATTGTTCTTTTGTCAGTCTGCCTGTCCCTAACGCTCGCGAAAAGGTTGCTTTGTCACGGTCTCTTGCCACCAGCACGCATACCTGCTCGTTACTGATACCACGCTTCTTAGCTTTCCTACCGCCTGTTCTCGGTTTTCTACCTGTGATTTTACGCTTCCCCTTTTCCGAGTACAGGAAATAGGTCTCGTCCATTTCGACGATACCTTGGAAAGTAGAAGGTTCTATTTGTTTCATGGAAGTTAACAACTTGTGTCTCCAATAAAACAAGGCGACGTAACTGATATTGCCAATCAATTCTGCAGATTTACGCAGAGAATACCCTTCAACCATGCACTCGATGAACTTTATCCATTGATGAAGGCGTCGAGTTCGATACAGGACGGTATTTGTGAAGTCCGTAAATGTTTTACGACAGGCTTTGCAACGATAGCGCTGTTTCTTCACTTCGTCTCCATCCACGATAGTAGTATACGTTCCGAATCGCACCACATGTTCCGCTTCACAATCGGGACATTGATAGCCGCTCTTGTTCTTACGTTCCGAGATTTCTTCAAGTACTGTTCCGGTCGAGGAGGAAGCAGTGAGAGCATCGATTAAATATTCACGTAACCTGTGTTTCTCTGCTGGATTCAAGGTCTGAATAGCTTTAAGAATGTCAGTTGCTCTCACGCTCATCACCCATTTCTGTTATATTATCCCCATTATAGAACACCTGTTCCTGGGGATCAATATATCAACATTGGCGTTTAACAGAGCCTTATTTAAAAGTGACTATTTTAATTTTGTCAAAGAAGAGAACGGAAAATATATATATGAATGGAACTTATCAGAAGAAGAAAAACAAATGTTTAAAGATTTTGGTGATAAAGCAGTTATTTTACCTGAAGATTTTGTTCAGAAGGTCGTGAAGAAAGCCGAGGGAGCTGGGAACGCAGCCTTCATCAAAGAAGTACAATACATAGACTACGACGTAGTAGATGAAAAGAGGAAACGCAGTTTTGATAACCAAGAGATTGATTTTTTCTTTTGGAAAGATAAAAATTTTAAAAGTCAAAGAGAGGTTCGAATAATTTTACCTGGTCAGCTTGTAGAAAATCATTTGAAGTATTATGTTCCTGAACTAGATGGTGGTAGTAATATCGTAGATACGGAAAACTTATTTAACAAATTAATGATCTCGATTGAAAAGAAAAAGTAAAAGACTGCCCTAAGCAGTCTTTTTAATACAGAGGGTCCGATTCTAATGCAATGAATATGTATTTTACTTATAGAAGCTACTGATAAGGAAATGGTCTTTTGGGATAGCAAAGAATTAATGAGAAGAACGTGCATGAGTTGGAACACAATGCAAGAACACTTCTTTTTCGATGAACGTTGCCCGAAAGTAAAGATCGGATCCAAATGGTATTTTCCGGCACAAGAAATGAAAGCATTTCTTCTGGAATGGATGGAAGAACAAAAGTAAATTTAGGAGGATTCAATAATGGATGCAGAACTACTTAAATTAAGTACGACATTAGCTGGTATGGTAAGCAAACACACGTCTCAACCTATTTACGATAAAATAAGAAAGTCGAAAGCGAAAGATGATGATGAGCAGACTATAAATGAACTGGAAACGATAATTATAGAATTAATTGGGGAGAAAAATCAAATTCTACAACTTGCTCAAGAATATGATGAAAAAATAGTGGCTCAAAAATTAAAAGATGAAGATATTGAATACATAACCGAGAATGTCATTCCTCTCCTTGAAAGTTTTGCGAAGAATGAAGGAGGGGAGAAAGCTAGGGAAATGGAGGATACTTTGGAGCAAATAAAACCGCTCTTATCAAAAGAGACGGTAAACATTTTGCAGTTGCTTGGTTTCAATTTTCAAAAAGCCTTGGGGCAGCCACTAACAGACTTAATCGAAGGAATGATATCTTCAAAAAATCCAAACTCAGGGAAGGAAGAAGTTCAGTTGGAAATTGCAAAAGAACAAAGAATTACGGAATATTTTAAAATGATTAATGACGAAACGGCCTATGCCAGGCATATCGGATTAAATGGTTAAACAAATTTCACCACACTCCATCTTCTAAGGTGGAGTTTTTATGTGTTCTATCCATGTGCCCACCCCGCGCAAATCTTGCCCGTTTCGTGCCCGTTTGAGGTTCATTTTCGTGCATTTCCCTGCATGACAGAAGATAAAAGAAAAAGCCTGAAAACACTGATATAACAGCATTTTCAAGGCTTTGTGTGTGTATTCATCCCGAATCTATTAACGGGAGTAGAATTCAACGATAAGTGCTTCGTTGATTTCAGACGGAAGTTCATTACGCTCAGGGAAACGAGCATAAGTACCTTCACGTTTTTCTTCGTCGAAAGTAAGATACTCAGGTACGAAGTTATTCGCTTCGAGTGCATCTTCTACGACAGTCAGGTTCTGGGATTTTTCGCGAAGGCTGATATTTTGACCAGGTACTACGCGGTAGGATGGGATGTCTACGCGACCGCCATCCACAGTAACGTGACCGTGAGTGACTAGCTGACGAGCCTGCGCACGAGTACGTGCAAGGCCGAGACGGTAAACGATGTTATCAAGACGGGATTCAAGAAGCGTCATGAAGTTAACACCGTGGATACCTCTCATTTTTGCAGCCTGGTCGAATAGGCGACGGAATTGACGTTCAGTCAGACCGTACAAGAAACGGAGCTTCTGCTTCTCCTGAAGCTGAGTACCGTATTCGGATTGCTTTCTGCGTTGGTTTGGACCGTGCTCTCCTGGAGCGTAAGGGCGTTTTTCGAGCTCCTTACCTGTTCCACTTAAAGAAATTCCATAGCGACGTGCTTTTTTCCAAGTTGGACCTGTATAGCGTGCCATAGGGATTTCCTCCTTTTTATATTTTATTTGCATAAAATAAAAACAGTGTGTGTCCCTCATCCATTGCGCATTATGTTTTCATGTACCATCGCCCCAGCAGCAAAGAGTTACTCGATACACCTCTGATCTCCAGAGGAACAAAATACAGACAATGACGGTTCACGTAGGCTGCTGTTTATTTTACACAAAGGATATTGTATCGTGAATGTGAGTGTGAGTCAACAGCGTGAGCAGAAGAATTTCAAGTAGTGGTGGGACATGAAAGAATAAATTACAGGACGTGAAGAATTGAAGAGGGAAGCTGTTTCCATCTATCAAAGGCAATTGAAAAGCTCCTCCCTGGACGTGGAGGAGCTTTCAAAAGAAATTCTCAAATATACTGTTCTAAAATGTGGGCGAATTCTTTCAGATACTTTTCGTCCGTTTCATCAAATCTTTCCTTATTAGGACTATCGATATCAAGCACCCCGTAAACTTCTCCGTTTTTCATGAGAGGAACGACAATTTCCGACTGGCTGGCGGCGTCACATGCGATATGACCCGGGAACGCATTCACATCTGCAACCCGCTGTGTCGCCTGCTCAGAAACTGCAGTTCCGCATACGCCTTTGCCAGGCTTGATGCGAACGCAGGCAGGTAATCCCTGGAATGGTCCGAGGACAAGTTCTCCGTCATTCATAATGTAGAAACCGACCCAATTTACGTCGTCAAGAAATTCATTCAATAGAGAGGAAGCGTTGGACAGGTTGGCAATCGTATTCGGTTCATCCTCGATAAGAGCTTTCAGTTGTTTTAAAACAAGATCGTAGTTCTGTTCCTTTGTACCGCTATAAGTGATAGATTGAAACATAGAGATTTTGACTCCTTTCATTCGGATAATAGTGAGTAAGCAGGAATTAATAGCTATTTCACGAAATAATAACAGGAGAGAGAGGAGACCGCAACTAATGAAAAAGCCATCCCCTACAAAAGACAAAGTGATCCAGGCTGCTGTGAACCTGTTTTTCCAAAAAGGGTATCATGCGACTTCCGTGCGGGATATTGCAAAAGAAGCGGAGATCAACATTTCTCTGATCAGTTATTATTTCGAGGGCAAACAGGGTCTGTTCGAAGCGATTGTGATCGATCACCTCGAAACGAAACTGAATCTGCTCCAGGATTGCCATGGGGAATCCTTTCATACAACAATTAAGAAGATCCTATACTATAAAATGGATAATTATCAACTCGCCTGTTTCGTACATAGGGAAATGATGATCGATTCCACCTTTTTGAGAGAAGTCCTCGTTACGTATATCGCTAAAGAAGATTATTTATGGGCAAGTATCCTTTTTCAAGTGGAAGATGTGTCCGATCTGAGTTATGAACAGGAAATGAAGCTTATTCAGCTCAAAGGGATGCTTCAGGCACCGTTCACTACCCCTTGGAATCAAAGGGATGAGAGAAGAACGAAGGATGCGAAGCGTTATTTTGTCGAAACATATACCGCTCATATCAATCGTTGCTATGGAGCAGATTCCCATCAATGAGTTCACTACCGGCATTCAGACCGGAAACGGTGTGGGCGTCGGAACCATAGACGAGCGGGATCCCTGTTTCATATGCTTCCCGGGCGATTGAAATAGGGGGATAGGTTTCCTTGCAGAACTCTTTAGTGCAGCCTGCCCCGTTATAGTCAAGAAACATCCCGGAACTCTTAATGACAGGAAGGGTGTCGGAAGCCATGGATTCCCAGTTCTCGGGAGAAGGGTATAGTTGATGAAATTTCCGGATCAGGGACATGTGGCCGATCCGTCCGGGCTTATATTCTCCGAGGTCCGCTCGTGCGGATAAAGCAATCTGCCGGAAATACTTTTCATATAGATTCCGGGTCCCTCCGACATCCTTGGTCGCTTCTTCAAACGCCGCAGGACTGAAGTCGATACAGTGCCATGCTGTCTCCCCTTGTAAAAAATGAACGGACAGGATGCTGTCTTCGAGATGAGGCCCATAATTGTTGAGAAAATTACGGGTCTGTTCTTCATAACCCTTGATGAAGTCTATCTCCAACCCGGTCAGAATAACGATGTCACGTTTATACTTTTCTTTTACGATTTCTACTGCCTTCAGGTATCTCTCCAGGTCCCTCATTGTCATTGCGCTATCTTTATCAGGCGCAGGATCGCTGAAGCCTTCCGGTAAAGGGGCATGTTCGGTGAAGGTCAACTTTGTATAACCTGATTGTAATGCGCTTTCCACATAGGCTTCCAGGGAATCATCACTTCCATGCGGGCAAAAGGGGGAGTGGATATGACCGTTTCTCAATAAGATCACTTCCTTTCATAAGTACGTGGACTCAAAAATTAGTAAGCGGGAATTTTCAATTATTTTAGCCATAAGTATCTAATTAATGGTATCATAAAATGTAGTGAAACTGTATGATACTGGTTCCGAACGTAGGTTCCTGTATGTGGTTAGGAGGGATTTTTGATGATGTATGTGGTAGGTGTAATTATATTGTTGATTGCTCTTATCATCGCGGGTTTTATTTGGAGAAAGCGCGTATATGATGAGATCGATCAGTTTGAAGCTTGGAAACTGGACATTATGAATCGGAATATTGCTGAGGAGCTGTCGAAAGTAAAGCAGCTGAATTTGTACGGGGAAACACAGGAGCGTTTTGAAAAATGGAGGGATCGGTGGGAACACATATTGACTCGCACCCTGCCTGACATGGAAGATGATCTATTCGACATGGAGGAAGCTGTCGACAAATTCCAGTTCCAAAAACTAAAGAAGTTGAAGTCTAATACAAGAAGTAAACTTGAGCATGTGGAAAAAGAAATCAAAGATATGCTGGAAGAACTCAATAATCTTCTGGATTCTGAGAAGAGTAGTCGTATTGAAGCAGAGGCGCTGAAACCTGAAGTGGAGCGTTTGAAGCAGCGACTTGTCAAAGACCGCTACAGTTATGGAGAAGGGGTTCATCATTTTGAAGAACGTCTCGATAATACAGAGGAGAAAGTGGTTCAATTCGAAAAGTTGACTGAAGAAGGGAATTATCTGGAGGCTGAAGAATTGATCTCCTCAGTCCGGGAAGATGTAGAGCAACTGGAGGAAGAAACAGCTCATTTTCCTGATTTGCTGCGCAAATGTAAGAAAGAATTGCCTCAACAATGTGCAGAACTTGAACAGGGTATCCAGGAAATGAAACTTGAAGGGTATAGAGTAGAGCATTTAGGATTTGAAGAAGAAGTACATAAGTTTCAGGAAACGCTACCTTCTTTTGTGGAAAAAATGGAAGAGGGAGAAAGCGTTGATTATGAAGCTATTTACGACATGGAATCCCGTATTGCTGAAATGTACCAACAACTGGAAGCAGAAGCGGTCGCTCATCAGGATGTGACCAGAAGGCACACGCCATTCTCCGAAGAACTTGATCAGCTGAAAATTCAGATACGTGAATTAGAGGAAGAGGTCAAACTCGTAAAAGAGACGTATCAATTCAGTGAAGAAGACCTCGAGGCATTCCGTCAGGTCAAGGGGACTTTAAATAATCTGATTCAAGCCGATGAAGAACTAAGGGCTCAGTTGGATGACGATTATACACCTTTTTCCAGAGTTGCTGATCAATTGACCAAGTGTGAAGAGGACCTGGAGCTGTTGAAGAAGGAAAAAGCTCATGTGGAATCCCGTTTGGAAGAATTGCGAAAAGATGAATGGAAAGCTACGGAAAAGATTGACACAATGGAGAAGACGATTCTGAAGACCAACCGAAAATTGAGAAGAAGTAACCTTCCGGGGATTCCGAATGAGTTATTCGAGACGATGGAGGAAGCTCAACTAGCTATTGATAAAGCTTATGAAGCAGTGAAAGAACAGCCTCTTGATATGTCCAGAGTGAATAAGCGTTTGGAAGAAGCGGAATCTTCGGTGCAACACTCAGTTGAGAATGCCAAAACCGTACTGGAATTGGCGAGGTTGACTGAACGTATGATCCAGTATGGTAATAAATACCGTACCTCTTACCCTCTTGTAGCTGCTGAACTTACAGAAGCGGAAAAGGAATTCCGTGCTTATGAGTACTCTCGGGCTTTCGATCGTGCTTCTGATGTTCTGGAACAGTTAGAGCCTGGTGTAGTGGATCGCCTCCGTGAACAGGAGGAGGTCACTGTTTAAGGAGAGGTGACATGAAAAGGAATTTAATTTACGGCATGGGAGCATTGACAGTTGTTACGTGGAGTGTGGCGATTGTTTTGATGCTTCCGAAAAATGAAGCTGAAGTGAGCGAGGAACACTCGACGATACGATCTCCTGTACTGCTCGAAGAAAATGTGGATTTTGCCGGTGTCACAGATCGTATAAACGATTTACGATCTGAGGATAAGGCAAGGACGGTTTTTGGAAAGCAAACCATTACGGATGAATGGGAAAAGGATATGGATGACAATGGAAGGGTCAGTATTGATACTCTGTTGAGTTCTCTCGATAGTGATGATTCCTGAATATCTTTATAAAGAAAGGTCCTGTCGGTTTATAACGACAGGATTTTTTTGATAGCTCTGTTCAAGCCTATTGTTGGTGATAGGAACGGAAGGTGGAGACGCTCCTGGAATTTTTTCATGTTCCCATCTCTTAAAGTGGAATTGCGCTCGCAGTTGTGTTAACATAATTCATTGCAATTATTGAGCGGAAAAAGGGGAATCTCCTATGATATATCTAGACAACAGCGCAACTACTCAGCCTTTTCTGGGTGTACTGGATACGTATACACAAACAGCGGAACGATTCTACGCTAATCCGTCTTCGATCCATTCCCTGGGAGGAGAGGCCGAACGGTTATTGGAAGCATCCCGCCAGCGAGCGCTTTCATTGCTTGGGGTCGAAGAAGGGACGTTTCTGTTCACTTCCGGAGGAACAGAAAGTAACAATTTGGCGATTAAAGGGACAGCATTGATGCATATGTCCCGTGGAAAACATATGATCACTACAAAAATCGAGCACCCATCGGTCCTTGAATCGTTCCAGGCCCTTGAATCATTCGGTTTCGAGATCACGTATTTGGATGTGGATGAATACGGAAGAGTGAAACCTGAAGAGGTGGAACAGGCCTTGCGTGAGGATACGACCCTTGTCAGCATCATGTCCGTGAATAATGAACTGGGAACAGTCCAGCCCATCGAAAAGATTGCTGAGGTATTGCGCCCTTACCCGAAATTGTATTTTCATGTGGATCATATCCAGGGGTACGGGAAGATAGATATCCCATTTGAAAAAACGAAAGTGGACCTTTGTTCGATTTCCGGACATAAAATACATGGCCTGAAAGGGACAGGGGCTTTATATAAAAGGGATCATGTCCATCTGTTCCCGTTGCATCATGGAGGAGGACAAGAAAAAGACTTGCGTCCCGGCACCGAAAATCTCCCGGGGGTTGTGGCTTTTACTAAAGCGATGCGGATGATTGAGGAAACGAAAACAGAAAAACGATTCACCTTACACGAGCATCGTGACTACGTTTACAATGAACTGGAGAAGATGGACGGAATTACAGTGAATTCCCCGAAAGACGGTGCACCGCATATCGTCAACTTTTCCATGCCCGGCTATAAACCGGAAGTGGTCATTCATGCTCTCAGCGAACGAGACATTTATATATCGACAAAATCCGCGTGCTCTTCCAGGGCCCCGGATAAAAGTGCTGTGCTTGAGGCTTGTCGAGTAAAAGAAGAGATAGCCACTTCGGCATTGCGTGTCAGCCTTTCTTACAGTACAACGATGGATGAACTTCAGAGTTTTCTTGAAGCGCTGAAAGAAGTCCGCGATTCTTTAATAAAAACTTCGGAGGTTTAACGATGCAATTTGATCATATTTTAATCCGTTTCGGTGAAATGGCACTGAAAGGAAAAAACAGAAAGCATTTTGAACGTCAGCTCCTTGAAAACGTTCAATACCGGTTGAAGCATTTCAAAAAGGTGATAGTGAAAAAGACGAGGGGGAGAATGTATGTCCTGTTGAACGGCGAAGACCCGCATAAAGTGATGGAAGCTTGTCAGCAGGTGTTCGGGATATACAGCCTCAGTTTTGCTATTCATACCGAAAATGATTTGGAATCTCTGAAAGAGGCCGTGCTATCGGCTGTATCTGTGGAGGAAAACGCCAAAACATTCAAAATCTCCGCTAAACGTGCGGATAAATCTTTTCCACTTAATTCGAAGGAACTGAATCCCGCTCTCGGGGGTCACATCTTAAAAAACAAGGATGAAATGAGTGTAGACGTCCATCATCCCGATGTCGAGCTGAAAGTGGAGATCCGTCATGAAGGGGCTTACGTCACATCGAAGGATTACCGTGGTGCTGGGGGACTTCCGATCGGGAGTACGGGGAAATCGATGATTATGCTTTCCGGTGGAATCGATTCTCCGGTCGCAGGATATCTTACGATGAAACGTGGAGTGGAAATTGAAGCCGTGCATTTCCATTCACCCCCATATACGAGTGAGCGTGCCAAGCAGAAAGTGTTGGATCTGACCCGGGAACTTTCAAAATACGGAAAGCGGATAAAGGTACACATCGTTCCTTTCACTGAAATACAACAGAAGATTCACCGGGATCTTCCGGATAGTTATGGTATGACGATTATGCGGCGTATGATGCTGAGAATAACAGAGAGAATTGCGAAACGTGAGGGGGCTTTAGCGATTACTACCGGGGAAAGTCTTGGTCAGGTTGCGAGTCAGACGATGGAAAGCATGAACACGATCAATGAAGTGACCAACTACCCGGTGATCCGGCCTCTGGCTACTATGGATAAATTAGAAATCATCGACATCGCTGAAAAAATCAATACGTACGATATATCGATTCGACCTTATGAAGACTGCTGTACGATTTTCGTGCCGAAAGAACCGAAAACAAAACCGAATCGCGAGAAGACCGTAGCAATCGAACAATCAGTCGATTTCTCGGAAGATATCGAGAAGGCTCTCGCATCAATTGAAACGGTACAGATTGATGGGGAAAATTCATCGGAAGAAAAAGGAAGTTTTTCTGAGCTGTTTTAGACAATTATTCTACCTGTAGGCTTCGTTCCTGTGTATAATATGACACAACGAAGTCGATAGGTGGAATTTTTATTTTGTAGGAACATCACTTAAGAGGAGGTTGGATGATGGAACTGTGGTTTGGAGGAAAAATTTATACGATGATTCAAGAAGGTGACTGGGAAGAAGCGGTGATTGTGCAGGAAGGAAGGATTGTAGAGACGGGGACTTCCAATCACCTACATACGAAATACAAGAAAGAGATCAAAGAGGAATATAACCTGAATGGAGCGGTTATGTATCCGGGTTTCACCGATAGTCATCTTCACATGATTATGCACGGAGAACGTTTGTTGCGGCTTGATTTATCGTTCATGAAATCCAAACATGAGGTTTTACAGGCATTAAAGCAGCACGCGGCTAGCACTCCGCCTGAAGAATGGGTGATCGGAGAAGGGTTCAACGAAAACCAGTGGGTGGAAAAAGAGCTTATCCACACAAATGAACTCGATGAAGTTACCGAGACCCATCCGGTTATGCTATCAAGAATCTGCCGTCACGCTTTAGCGGCAAACAGCAAGGCGATGGAGCTTGCTGGAGTGGACGAGAATACACCTGATCCTCAAGGGGGTAAACTCGAAAAAGATGAGAACGGTCTCACCGGTATTTTCCATGATGAAGCTCAGGAATTCATAAAGGCAGCTATGCCCGAAGTATCTTCTTCTTACTTGGAAAATGCCTTGACAGAGGCGGTGGAAGATATGTATGCCCGTGGTCTGACAGGAGGTCATACGGAAGATTTATACTATTACGGGGGTTTTCTCAAAACACTTCATGCTTTTTATAAAGTTATTGACGGAGTGGACCGAAAGTTCCGTACCAATCTGCTTGTCCATCATAAAGCGATGGACGAAATGGAAGAAGCGGGGCTATCATTCGGTGAAGGGACGGAGTTCGTAAAGCTCGGAGCTATGAAAATATTTTCTGATGGCGCTCTCGGAGGACGGACGGCTCTATTGACGGCACCTTATGAAGATGATCCTTCCCACCGGGGTGTCGCGATTCATAACGATGAAGAACTGGATGCACTTTTCCAAAAAGCAAGAAAGAAAGGGATGCCCGTAGCGGTTCATGCTATCGGAGACGGAGCTGTAGAGGCCGTCGTTGATCGGATGGAACGGTATCCTCTGGAGGAAGGGCACAGAGACCGTATCATCCATGCGCAGATTTTGAATGATCAACTGATTGAGCGACTGCAAAACCTCCCTGTAGTTCTGGATATCCAACCATCTTTCGTAGCATCGGACTTTCCATGGGTGATTGACCGGCTCGGGGAAGAACGCCTTAAGCGATCGTATGCCTGGAAAACCCTCCATGATAAAGGAGTGCTCATTGCGGGCGGTTCTGATGCGCCTATCGAAGAAGTGAATCCTCTGATGGGGATGCGCGCAGCTGTAGATCGCCGTTCAAACCAGGATTATAATGTATACCAGGAAGAAGAAAGGCTTTCCATCTATGAAGCCGTCTCTTTATATACGAAGGGAAGTTCTTATGCGGTAGGGAAGGAAAAGGAACTGGGGATGATACGGGAAGATTATGCAGCGGATTTTACAGTGCTGGATCGCGATCTGTTTTCCCTGTCTCCTCAAGAAATAACGGATGCAGTGGTGTTGATGACTGTAGTAGACGGAGAGATCATGTATAAAAAATAGCATAGAAAAGGCGGACCGGCAAAGGCTGTTTCCGGTCCGCCTGGTTGAATCAGTATATGTTGCAAGTGGTTACAGGAACGTACGCTGGACACGATGCCAGTAAGAGTTGCTTTTCAGTCGGGCCGTTTTGATTACTTTATCACTCAGGACCACGTCGATATCTTTAACGTTGCGAATGGAATAAGCTTCGTTGTCCATACCTATGATCGGGAAGTCGTTGCCATCCTGACGTACCCCGAGACGTAACTTCCGCTCTTTACTCAGAATGAAGGACGACCCGAGCGTACGGTACCGATTGTTATTCAAGGAAGCCAGTTCGCTTATTTGCATGGACGGGAGCAGCGGATCGACTACCGCTCCTTTCGTCGATTTGTTGTAGCCTGTACTTCCGGTCGGAGTGGAGACGATCAGACCATCACCTCGGAAGCGCTCGAATTCGAGGTCATCGATTTGAACGTCAATATCGATCGTTTTAATCAGGGAAGAACGGACGCTGCACTCATTGAGACACAGGAAGGTCGATTCATTATTCACAGTCACTTCGATGAGTGGGAAACGCCTCACTTCAATATCATCGTTCAACATATGTGTTACCATTTCTTCATGGTTATCAAGATCGAAATCACAGTAGAGTCCTGCCTCATCTCCTTCTCTGATTCCGAGATAAAGACAGTCCTGACGGAAGCCTGTCTTTCTTACTGCCTGCAGGAAAGTCCCGTCTCCACCTACGGAAATGATGATGTTCGCTTCCTGGGCATCTTCTACAATGGTGAACTTATTTTCAATAGCCAGCTGTTTCACTGGTTCTAATTTTTTATCCGTTTCCTCGTTCGGGGGATAATAAAAGTAAAGGTTTCTTCTTTGATCTGACATTGAGCTGCCTCCTTTGGATTATTTCGCAATTTCTATTTTATCATATAAATTTGAACCTTTCCCCCCTATGAATGTCCTCGTTTGAAAAGCTCGTACACATTCGATATTGTATACAAGGATAACCAATTACGCCTCAACTATATTTAGGAGGAACGCATTTATGGATCAGCAGAACGTAGAAAAATTGTTTACGCAAGTCGATGAAATGGCGACGGCTATTTCGGAAGGGTTGAATATCACTTATTTGGAATCTGTAACGGAAGCTCTGGATATTTTGTATCAGGGTCAGGTATTCGATGACTACCCGGAGCAGCTCCAGGTGGATATCCGCAACAAATGGCTCGGATTCAATAAAGAGCACTATGAAAATGAAGAAATCCGGAAAGCGATTCAGCTGTCAACGCTGAAGGGGATGAAGGGGGCGACTCAACAACAGCACCTTCTGACTCCTGATGCGGTAGCTACATTTATAGGCTATCTTGTCGGGAAACTGACGGAATTCCAGGACCAGGAGCTCAGGCTTTTCGATCCGACCTGCGGAAGTGGGAATCTCATCACCGCTATTATGAACGGAACCGATAAAAAGATTCATCCCTACGGAAGTGAAGTGGATGACACCCTTATCCAGCTTGCGGTAGTCCAGGCCAATCTGCAAAAGCATAATATTGAATTCTTCCATCAGGATAGCCTTCAGCCATTTCTGCTGGAGCCTGTCGATGTAGTAACTGCGGATCTCCCGATAGGTTATTATCCGGATGACGTCCAGGCCGCTAAATATGAATTGAAATCCGAAGAAGGTCATTCTTACGCCCATCATCTTCTGATAGAGCAGAGTCTTACGTATCTCAAAGAGGGGGGATACGGAATTTTCGTCGTGCCGAACTTCCTTTTTGAAAGTGACCAGGCTGAGCAACTGCAGAAATATTTGCGCGAACACGCTCATATCATCGGTATGCTTCAGTTACCGGAAGACCTGTTCAAAGATGAGAAATTCGCAAGAAGCGTATTCATCGTTCAGAAGAAGAAGGAAGGGTCGAAGCCACCGAAACAGGCTCTACTGGTAAAACTTCCTTCTTTCTCGAGTCCTGAAAAGACAGCCAATGTCATCGCCCAGGTGAACGACTGGTTCAGTGACTATCATACCGGCAAATTGTAAGAAAATAAGAAATATATCAGGTAACCGTTATCATTATTCTTTACGGTTGAAAATGAAAATGGCGGGTGGTTAAATGGTAGTAGATGGACGAAACGAGCCTATATTAAGGGGATGAGCAACATTGAATAAAGTCTTAGCTATTAATGCCGGTAGTTCTTCACTGAAATTTCAGCTCATTGAAATGCCTGAAGAAACAGTGAATGCTAAAGGTGTTATGGAACGAATCGGTTTGAATGATTCTATATTCAAGATTGAAACAGATGAAGAGGAAGACAAGACAGTCCAGGATATCAATGATCACCAGGAGGCTGTAGATATCCTTCTCGATACTTTGACCTCCAAAGGAATTATCCAGTCACTCGAAGACATTGATGGCGTCGGACACCGTGTGGTTCATGGAGGAGAGAAATTCAGTGAATCAGCACTTGTAACAGAAGAGGTCATCCAGGCGATCGAGGATGTATCTGAGTTGGCCCCGTTGCACAATCCGGCTAACCTCACTGGGATTCGTGCTTTTCAGGAAGTGATGCCGAATATCCCTCACGTGGCAGTATTCGACACAGCTTTCCACCAGTCGATGCCTGAGCAGTCGTATTTATACAGTCTCCCTTATGAGTACTATGAAGACTATGGCATTCGTAAGTATGGTTTCCACGGTACTTCACACAAATATGTATCTGAACGTGCGGCGGAAATGCTCGGACGTCCGGTGGAAAACCTGCGTCTCCTTTCCTGCCACCTTGGAAACGGAGCCAGTATCGCAGCGGTCGAAGGCGGCAAGTCGATTGACACTTCCATGGGTTTCACACCTCTTGCAGGTGTAACGATGGGAACGAGATCCGGGAACATCGATCCTGCTCTTATACCATTCATCATGGAAAAGACCGGGAAAACAGCGGACGAAGTGATGAATGTACTGAACAAAGAAAGTGGAATGCTCGCACTTTCCGGTTTCTCGAGCGATCTTCGTGATATCGAGGATAAAGCCGAAGAAGGGGATGAACGTGCAGAACTTGCCCTTGAAGTATTCGCTAACCGGATCCACAAATATATCGGTTCCTACGCTTCCCGTATGCACGGGATTGACGGTATCATTTTCACTGCAGGTGTAGGAGAAAACAGTGTTTCCATCCGCGAACGTATTTTGAAAGGATTGGAGTTCATGGGTGTGTACTGGGATCCTTCTCTTAACCGGATCCGCGGGAAAGACGCTTTCGTGAACTATCCTCATTCCCCGGTAAAAGTGATGGTAATCCCGACGAACGAAGAAGTGATGATTGCAAGAGACACAGTGGAAAAAGGACTTCAGAGCTGAATACCAATAAAAAAGACCTTCCGAACCGGAAGGTCTTTTTAAAAAACTATGCTTCTGTTGCTTCCGCATGATCGGTGTCGCGTACGACTAGCACATCGCATTTCGCCGATCGTGTGATATGTTCGGATACACTCCCGATGAAGAATCTTTCCATGGCATTCAAGCCGGTGGCTCCGCAGATAATCAGGTCTGCATTGTATTTGGGTGCGATGTCTTTGGTGAGTTTCACTTTTGGAGAGCCATACTCGATTTCAATTTCAATTTTGTCCAGTCCTGCTTCCTGGGCCTGCTTTTTGTAATCCTCGAGAATTTCATAAGCGTGTTTCTCCGCTCGCATAGCGAGGGAACGGTCGTACGCTTCGACTGTGGCAAAAGCTCTGGTGTCTACGATGTGGGATAAAATAATAGTTGCGTTGTTTCTGTTTGCGATATCGACCGCCTTGTGAAAAGCGTGTTCCGCTGTTTCTGACCCGTCGACTGCTACTACAATATTCTTGTATTCAAAAGACATCTTACCCACTCCTTTCTCTTTCTATTATACATATACCACGAACTGTTGTACATTAGACATGTAAGCGTTTCCCGAAAATGAAAAAGCTGTGAACTTTTGTCTGACGGTTTAAAAAGGTATACTATAAATAGAAAAAATTCAGCAATAAATGAAACCTTTACCGGAACGAATCGTAATAAGAGGTACAGGGTCATGAAAAGGAGAGGTTCACGTGGGTTTTTTGAAGCGATTGTTTTCGAAAAAGAAAGATACTGCTCCGGAAGTGAAAGAGCGTCACGCTCTGAATCTTGAAATCGGGGATATAGTTACGTATGACCTTGCAGATTACGAAGTCGTCAGCAAGCTGACGTACCGGGATGGAAGTTACGAATGGTACGGCTATCAGCTTCTTGAAGGCAGAAACACCAAATGGTTGTCCGCTGAGATGGATGATGAACTTGAACTCGGGATGTATGAGAAAATTCATCTTTCCGTTCAGAAACCTTTTCCTGCGAAGCTTGAGCATGAAGGAAGAACTTATCATAAGCAGGAAGAAGGGGAAGCGAAAGTATTCGGTGAGGGAAGAAGCAGTAATCTTCAGTGGGACCCGGTCCGTTACGGAGATTATTTGGCGGAGGATGAGGAGACGATGCTCAGCCTCGAAGAGTGGGGAAGTGAAATCGAAGTGAGTCTTGGAAGATCTTTGGAAGAATATGAACTGAAAATTATAGCAGGATCCAAATAAGGAGGAGATTCGATTGTTTAAATTTTTTAACAGAGTAAAGACAGTAGTAGGTTCTGAATTGAATTCGATGCTTGATAAGGCGGAGGACCCGGTGAAAATGCTCGAACAGTTCATGCGTGACATGGAGAACGATATCCGTGATGCGGAGAGCGCTGTAGCGAAACAGATCGCCAATGAGAAAATGTTGAAGCGTAAGTACGATGACGCTCAGGCAATGGTCGAAAAACGCATGAAACAGGCCGAGAAAGCCATTGAAGCCGGTGATGAAGACCTTGCACGCCGTGCTATCGAGGATAAGAACAGTCATCAGGAACAGGCGGATCAGATGAAAGAATCGTACGATCGTGCCAAACAGGATTCAGAACAACTTCGTACGAAACTGGATGAAATGAAGAAAGAATACCAGGAAATGAAACTGAAGAAAGATTCACTGAAAGCTCGTGCTGAATCAGCGAAGACACGTACGAAGATGAACCGCACTATGTCTGACATCGGTAGTGACGAGTCCAGACAGGGATTCGAACGTATGGAAGAGAAAGTCATGCAACATGAAGCAGAAGCGGAAACGAGCGAGGACCTCCGTTCAGAGAACCGTTCCCTCGATGATGAGTTCGATAACTTAGGAAAAGATGATAAAGTGAATGACGAACTTGCAGAATTGAAGAAGAAAATGAATAAAGAATAAAGGTGTTTACAAGCCTGGCGCAGCCGGGCTTGTAATTTTAGCATGAAAAGAAAGGGGGATCATCCGTGAAGGATATAGGCAGTGTCGCATTATTCACTATATTTGCTGCTTTTATCGCTTTCTTTATTTTCGACAGTGATGATAGTACAGGAAGCGGAATATCAGGTACATATGAACAAGGGTCCTATGATTCGTTACCCGAAGAACCCTCACGCGGAGAAATTGAAGAAACTTTGGAGAACCAGTCCTTCACGTCTGTCGAAAACATGATGGAGGAAACTTTTCCTCAGCTCGATACAGTTCAGACAGATCGAGGCCGCGCAGAAATTTATATGACGAGCGAATTCAACCTCCGTGAAGTGGAAGACCTGATTGTCGAAGAAGTGCCGCCGGAGGAAACAGGGGACAGGCAGGGGGATAAACAGGCATTGATTTATGACGAGGAGTTTGTCATATTGAAAGAGAGTGAAGAAGAAGCAGGGTTGGTACTGATTGAAGTGGCAGAAAAGGAATTTGTTCGGAATAATTATTCTCCATCCTTTTTTGATGGTATGCTTGCTTACGCTTTGTTGAATCAGGCTTTTGGTACGAATGACTGGCGCAACAGCCAGAGAAACAGATGCCAGAATGCCGGTGGATGTTACGGCGGGTATACGATGTATGGAGGAAACGGAGGATCATTCAGAGGTTCATCCAATAGAGGTGGAGGACCCGGAGCAGGAAAATAAAAGGAGGGGAAAAACATGGAACCATTTCTGGCAACAGTAGGATATTTTCTGATTGCAGTTGTAGTTGTTTTGATAGGATTGTTTATTTTCGAGGTAATGACCCAGAAGTATAAAGACTGGGAGGAAGTAAGTGCTGGAAATCAGGCGGTCGCAATGTCGATTGCCGGTAAGATCATCGGTATATGTATCGTTCTTTCGTTCGCTATCTATCATAGTTTCACTATTCTGGATACGCTGATCTGGGGCGGAGTAGGTGTTGCGCTTCAAATGGTTGCGTATTTACTGTTTGAATTATTCACCCGCAGATTTTCGGTGGAGCAGAAGTTGAAAGACAATAACACAGCGATCGGGATCATCTCCGTGGGAGTATCGATCGGGCTCGCATTTGTCATCGGAGCTTCGATTACATAAGGAGAAAGGAGACACTCTTTTGGAAGGGGTGTCTTTTCCTTTTAGGGAGAAATAGAAATGAATGAAAAACAAATCAGGCAAAGCAAATTGATTTATTGGGCCTCCGGTATCGTCTCCATCTGCGGGTTGATCTTTGAAGTGTTATTCGGCGCCCTCGGTTCGTATATACTCGGAGATGGAGTGAAGCAGTATACATTAACGATCAGTCTGTTTCTGACAGGCATGGGTGTGGGGGCGAGTTTGAGCGAAAGAGTCACCAGGAATCTCGTGGTCGCATTTATCTGGACGGAATTCATGGTGGCGATTATCGGCGGGTTTTCGAGTTTTCTCATGTTCGGTATGACCGCTTTTGCCCCGTCAGGATCGGATGCATTGTTTCTATATCTGATCACATTCACGGTCGGTGCCCTGACAGGTATAGAATTACCGGTCCTTATCCGGAAGGCGAATGACATCGGCGTCGAATTGAATAAGAGTACGGCGCGTGTCCTTTTTTCAGACTATGCCGGCGGTCTGATCGGCGGGTTGTTATTTGCCTTTTACCTCCGCCCGGAAATGGGGATGGTGAAGACCGCTTTTTTTGTCGGCGTGATTAATCTCGCGGTCGCTCTCCTCGTCCTGTTTTATTTCAAACAGGAGATCAAAAGGTTTTCAGTTCATCTCGGAAGCGGAATTTTTATCGGAGTTCTGCTTATCAGTGGGCTGTTCTTTGGAGAAGAACTTGCTTTCTCTTTTGAACAGAAGCTTTATAAAGATCCGGTCTTACACATGGAAGATACGGCTTATCAGAAAATCGTTCTTACAAAGGATCAGGAGGACGTTCGCCTTTTCCTGGATGGAGCACTGCAGTTCAGTTCTATAGATGAACACAGGTACCACGAAACGCTCGTGCATCTCCCGCTGGCTTACAAAAGCGAGGTGCGGGACGTCCTCATCTTGGGGGGCGGGGATGGCATTGCCGCGAAGGAACTGTTGGAGTACCAGGGATTGGATTCTGTGACTGTCGTCGACCTGGATCCGGCTGTCGTAGAGCTTGCTAATGAAAATCCTCATCTTCGAAAGCTGAATGAAGGAGCTCTTGAGGATCCGCTTGTTGAAGTTTTTCATGAGGATGCTTTCAAATACCTTGAAGAAAGTGAAGAACGATACGATGCGGTGCTTGTCGATCTTCCGGATCCCAACAATGAGAGTCTGAATAAATTATATACGAAAGAGTTCTACTCGCTCGTCAGGAATCATATGAAGCCGGATGGAATAATGATGGCTCAGGCAACCAGTCCGGTGTTCGCAACGGAAGTGTACTGGACGATTGATGAGACGATTCAGGCCACAGGGATGAATACGTATAATTACCATGTGGATGTACCGAGTTTCGGGAATTGGGGTTTCGTTATGGCTTCGAGGAAGGACATCGATACCGAAGAAGCGACAATCCGCACGGATACAGAGTTTCTGACGGAAGAAGTCATTTCTGCCTTAGCGGTGTTTGGAAAAGATGAAGACCGGGAAATCATTAACAGTGATGGGCAGGTGAAGAATCTGGAGCCCAATACATTAATCCATCCCAACCTTGTACAGAAATATGAGAAAGCATGGGAGCATTACTAAAGGAGGATGAAAATATGAAAGTATTTTATCATGGACACGCAGTTGTAAAAGTGGAGACGGACAAGCATACGATTCTCATCGATCCGTTCATTTCCGAAAACGGAAACACGGATCTGAAAGCGGATGAGACAGATGCTGATGTTATCCTTTTGACACACGGGCATAACGACCATGTAGGTGATACGTTTGATATCGCCAAGCGGAATGATGCCCAGGTCGTAGCTCCTTTCGAACTGGCTACGTATCTCGGCAACAAAGGTCTGAATGCACATCCGATGTACATCGGAGGCAGCCATGATTTCGATTTCGGTACAGTGAAATTCACTCAGGCTTTTCATGGTTCTTCTTACACGGAAGAAGATGGAACGATCGTTTATACTGGTATGCCGACAGGGATTCTTCTGACGATCGACGGCAAAACCATCTATCATATGGGAGATACCGGTCTGTTTTCCGATATGAAGATGATCGGTGAGAGAAATGATATCGATTTGGCTTTTGTTCCGATCGGTGATAATTTCACCATGGGGCCTGAAGATGCGCTTACAGCTGCTGAGTGGATCGGAGCTAAACAGGTGGTGCCGGTTCATTACAATACATTCGATCTGATCAATCAGGATGGCGATGCTTTCGCTTCCAAGGTGAAGCCCGGCAAAGGAGTCGCTTTGAAACCAGGGGAATCAATCGAATTATAAACAAGCGCTGCTTGCGCAAAGAAGATTTCCGGACATTCTCGGTGAAATGTCCGGGAATCTTCTTTTATTTATTTTCTCTAGGAAGGTGTGAACAAAGAAATTCACTTCTGGTTTTCATTCTCACTGAATAAACAACCGGCTATAACAGAGCCATAGTTGAATCAACCATTGTTTCATTTTTAAAGGCGACCCTGAAAATAATTATTCAGGCGGACGCTTATCCAGGAGCAACGCTTCAGCCTCCTCGTTTCCCTGAGGGGTCTTCAGCTGCCCGAGCTCCCACTGGAGCCGCCGCCTTTCTCTACTTCCATTCTAAAACACATACCATAAACAGCGTTCAGGAATTTTCATAGCTCTTGGTGCAAATGCTTTTGCATGAATGGCTCTGGTAAAGTCTGTTGTTGATTTTAGAACAAGGGGGGAGACGCCTGCGGGAATAGCATGAACTTAAAAATCACAGGAATCGAACATAGTGAGATTCCTGTAGTTGACGTCATGCCCGCGGCAAGCTTCCACCCGTAGAGATGAAAATTAACAATGAACGATAAGAGAGCCTTTTTAAAAAGGAAAACGATTGAAAATTGAACTCTAACTGTATCACTAGTATAATAACAATTATATTCAATAATACTAGTACAGTTGGGAAGTCGGTGAGAGAATGGCTACGAAGCATGAACAAATTTTGAAGCATATAGATTCTTTGGGGATAGGTAGTAAAATTTCTGTTCGACGCATTGCGAAAGAGATGCAGGTAAGTGAAGGGACAGCTTACCGTGCTATTAAAGAAGCGGAAAACCAGAACCTTGTCAGCACGATTGAACGAGTGGGCACGATAAGAATAGAACAGAAGAAAAAAGAGAATATCGAGCGGCTGACCTTCGCGGAAATTGTGAACATCGTTGACGGACAGGTGATGGGGGGAAGAAAAGGGCTTCATAAAACATTGAACAAATTCGTGATCGGCGCGATGAAACTCGATGCAATGATGAGATACACGGAAGCAGGATCACTGCTCATTGTAGGGAACCGTACCAACGCCCATGAACTGGCCGTACAGGAAGGGGCAGCTGTCCTTGTTACCGGCGGTTTTGACACCACGGATGAAGTGAAGCGTCTTGCAGACGAGAAGGAACTGCCTGTTATATCGACAAGTTATGATACTTTCACCGTAGCGACGATGATCAACAGAGCTATCTATGATCAGATGATCAAAAAGGAGATTGTTTTGGTCGGAGATATTTATACTCCGTTGGAGGAGGCGAAATTCCTCACTACTACGGATTCAATAACCAGGTGGTACGAACTCAATAAAGAAACGACCCACAGCAGATATCCGGTCGTCGATTCACAGAATCGTGTGTCGGGGATCGTAACCTCCAAGGATATTGTCGGGGAAGAGGAGCATACATTGATCGACAAAGTCATGACCCGTAATCCGATGACTGTGACCACGAATACCTCGCTTGCGAATGCTGCGCATATGATGGTATGGGAAGGTATCGAATTGATGCCAGTCATCAACTCTCTGAGAGAACTTCAGGGGATCATCTCCAGGCAGGATGTACTGAAGGCTCTTCAGAATATCCAGAAGCAACCCCAGGTCGGGGAGACGATCGATGATCTGATCACCAGTCAGCTGAGCCATATCACCGAAGAGGATGGTACTTATATTCTCCGTACGAAAGTCACTCCGCAAATGACGAATCAGCTTGGTACGATGTCCTATGGAGTGTTCACAGCGCTTATAACCGAAGCTGCCAGTCATCTGCTCACCAAACATAAAAAAGGGGACCTCGTCGTAGAGAACATCTCCACTTACTTTATCAAACCGGTCCAGCTTGAAAGTGAAGTGGAAATACACCCGCGTATTCTTGAAGTGGGAAGGAAGCTGGCAAAGCTTGACGTCGAAGTCTACCATGAGGGGAGTATCGTCGGTAAAGCGCTGCTCATGGCCCAGTTGATAGATAAATAAAAAGAAGCCGCTAGATATAGCGGCTTCAGGCTTCAGCGTGTTTGTAATACTCGTTTCTGTAGTGACGGGAAGCTTTCCAACCATGAGAAATCTGGAAAATTCCCGCTATCAAAAATAGAATACCGATGAAAAGAGAGACACGGGTTTCGTAAAACAGATACTGACCGGCACCAAAACTTGCAATGAATATGCCGAGGAAGAGTTTGGCCATACTATTGTAATAACGCTGAGTAATCGGGTGCGCTGTACGTGTAGTCATTACTTTGTTGTAAATGTATAGTACAATGGATACAATAACCAAAGCGACGAAGAGTAACATGAACATCATCCTTATGAAGTATTTGATACCGACTATTTTAGCTTGTTTCTAAAAAAAATGCCACCATGTTTGCATAAAGGAGTGTTTTTTCATGTATGAAAAGATAAAGGAACTTATCGAAGCACACCCGACTGTCATTATTCATCGCCATGTACGCCCGGATCCTGATGCTCTGGGATCACAGCTCGGTCTGAAGAAAATCCTTGAGGATGCCTATCCTGAAAAAAAGATCCTCGCAGTCGGCGAGGAGGACCCCTATTTCCATTTTCTCGGTTCTATGGACACGGTGAAAGAGGAGGATTATCGGGGAGCGGTAGTGATAGTCAATGATACAGCTAACCAGGAGAGAGTAGACGGGGATAAATATGAATCAGGGTCAGCTCTCATCAAAATCGACCATCATCCTGTCGTGGATGAATATGGAGATATCCAGTGGGTGGAATCAGACGCCAGTTCGACAAGTGAAATGATTTACGTCCTCGTGCGTGAAATAAAGGAATGGTCCTTCTCAAAAGAAGCGGCGAGGTTACTTTATGCGGGGATCATCGGGGACACCGGACGCTTTTTGTTTCCGAGCACCACAGAGAGAACCTTTGAAGCGGCTTCAGAGCTGATCAAATATGATTTTGATCGCCCTCATCTGTATGATAGCTTGTACAAGACCTCGTTGCGTCTGGCGAGGTTGAAGGGATATATACTGCAGCATATCACTGTCTCGGAAGAAGGCCATGCAGTTATTCCTCTTCCTAAAGATGTGCTGAAGAAATTCGGCATCGATCCTTTAGAGACGAGCCAGCTCGTAGGCGTACCGGGGGATATTGAAGGAATTTTATCCTGGGTGTTTTTCGTCGAAGAAGATAAGGAAATAAGGGTCCGTTTCCGTTCGAAAGGGCCGGTCATCAACAAACTTGCCGAAAAATACAGCGGAGGCGGTCACGCTATGGCTGCCGGGGCACGTGCAGCGGATTGGAAAGAAACCGAAATGATTGAGAAAGAATTACAAACGCTTTGTAAGGAATATACCAAACAGAAACTGGAAAGCTCTTCTTCCTACTGATTGCTGTTTTTATGAAGATGATCAGTTCTTCGTGAACGGAGGACTGATTCATTTATCATCTGCCGGTTGAGGCCGGAATCCCTTTAAACGATCCCTCTTCATTTCTTATCCCCTCCATTTCCCTCTCCTTCATTTCTATAGGCCCTTTTAAAGTCTGTTGTTGATTTCAAAACGAAAGGGTGAAGACGCCTGCTGTAGAAACATAAACGGAAAATAAGCCGAATCGATTTCAGAGAGATTCGGGTAGCCCGCGGCAAGCGTCTGTCTGGACATTTATTTTCATAGTAGCCTTTCTATAAAAAAGATAGGATGCTGCTTTTATGTATCGTGACTTGAGTTTGCCCGAAGCCGTTGTTGACAAGTGAAGGCAGGTAGCTGGAATATTCTTTAAAATTCAGGCAGAGGAAGGTGAAAAAGATGAGTTATACTCATATAGGAGTCAAAAGCGGCTATAGTCTGATGGACAGCACGATAAATATCGACGCACTAGTGGATAAGGTTAGTAGCCAAGGCGCGTCTGCGGTAGGTTTAGCGGATCTTGGAAGTGTCAGTGCATGGCTCACCTTTTATAATGCCTGCAAAAATGAAGGTATTACTCCCCTGCTTGGTGTAGAAGTTCCGTTAGTTTCAGCAGGTGAAAGTTACCCTGTAATTATGATTGCTGAATCAGAGCATGGCGTCGGGAATATCCTGGAAATTACGAGCTACCATCACATGAAAGGAAATGTGATTCTGGAAGAAATACAAGATCTTGGAGAAGATGTGACCGCCATTTGGAGAACGAGAGAGACCCCAGTAGCTCAAGCGGTCATGGAAGGGAGAGAGAGGGAAGTTTTGTCTGCTTATGACTCTTTCCGGGCGGTTTTCCCTTCTATGTACATCGGGGTCATGGCTACAGAGTATCGCCAGGAGCAGATGCTTCATGGATATTTGAAACAGTGGGAACGAAAAAACGGGATAAAATGTACTGCAATAAGTGACGTCCGTTTTCTCCAGGAAGAAGATAGGGAGACCTATGAAGTTTTACGTGCGATGAAAGCGGGGGCACCCTTCGAGAAAGGTGATTCACCACTGACGATTACTTCCTTACATAATCCGTCCGAAACAGAATCTTTTTTCGGGGATTGGCCGGAAGTGATTGAAAATAATGAAAAGATTGTCAGCAGGGCGCAAGTGGAACTGCAGTTGTCACGGTCTCTTCTTCCTTCCTATCCCCTGAAAGATCAAACCTCTGATGAGTATCTGAGAAAACTTTGTGAAGAGGCATTGAATGAACGCTACCGTGGTCATAATGAGGAAGCGTCGGAACGATTGGACCATGAGCTCGAGGTCATTTCCTCCCGTCAATTCAGTGATTATTTTCTGATTGTATGGGATTTTGTCACCTTTGCCAAAAACAGCGGAATCAAAGTAGGGCCGGGGCGTGGTTCCTCGGCAGGAAGCATCGTCGCTTACCTGCTTGATATAACTACTGTAGACCCGCTCGAGCACGGTCTTTTGTTTGAAAGATTTCTGAATCCTGAACGTCAATCGATGCCGGATATCGATATCGATTTTTCTGATCATCGACGGGATGAAGTGATTACATATGTCAGAGAAAAGTATGGAAGTGATCATGTTGCACAAATCTGTACATTCGGTACTTTTGCAGCGAGGAGTACGATCAGGGAGGTAGGAAAAGCACTTTCCGTGGAGGAAGGTGATATTGCTTACATACTTAAACAATTTCCCTCTGATCGCTCGATGGGATTGCAGCAGATTGTGAAACGTTCGGAAACGTTGAAATCTTTCATCCGCAGTTCGGAACAGATGAAACGGTTGTTCCGTATCGGATCGAAAATCGAAGGCTTGCCGAGACATGTGTCGACACACGCCGCCGGAGTCGTCATAAGTGATCATTCTCTCAGGAGATATACGGGGATGATGGACCATGATGGACCTGCATTGCTGACACAGATGGCAATGGGAGACGTCGAATCGCTCGGACTGGTGAAGATGGACTTCCTTGGATTGAGGAATCTTTCTTTTCTTGAAAATGTGGAAAAAAACATACAGAAATACAAAGATTCTTCTTTTTCCATCGAAGCTATACCAGCAGAAGATGAAAAGACGTTTGAACAGCTTGCAAAAGGCAGAACGAATGGCATTTTTCAACTGGAGTCGAAGGGAATGCGGAAAGTACTGCGCCAGTTGAAGCCTGAACGTTTTGGAGATATCGTAGCAGTGAACGCTCTGTACCGGCCGGGACCGATGGATTTCATACCGGATTACATTGAAAGAAAGCATGGAACAACTCAAGTTACGTATCCGCATAAGAAAGTGGAGCCGATACTGAGGGAAACATACGGAGTGCTCGTTTATCAGGAGCAGATCATGAAAATTGTTCAGATCGTAGCCGGCTATTCACTCGGAGAGGCTGACTTATTCAGGAGAGCGGTCAGCAAAAAGCAGGAAGAAGTGATTACACAGCAGGAATCCCGTTTTCTAAAGGGAGCCGGAGAGCGTGGGTTTGAAGAGGGAGTGGCGAAAGAACTGTTCAGCTGGATCGTACGTTTTTCGAACTATGGATTCAATAAAAGCCACGCCGTTGCCTATAGTTTCATTTCCTACAGACTCGCTTTTATCAAAACGCATTATCCGGAATATTTTCTGGCTGAATTGTTGAATAGTGCGACAGGTGACAAAGAAAAGATAGCCGATTACATTAGGGAGGCGAAGCAGGGCGGTCTTGCAGTGAAACCGCCGTATATGAATGAAGCTTTTCCGCAAAGCTCTGTAAGAGGAGGGAGTATCGTCCTCGGTTTTATGCTCATCAAAGGGATAGGGTATAAGGTGGGCCAATCGATTGTACAGGAGAGGGAGAACGGACGCTTCACGAACTTCTTCGATTTTGCTATGAGATGCGCTTCATTCCTGGACAGGAATGCTATCGAGGTTCTGGTCAAAGCAGGAAGTTTTGATCGGTTGCATTCGAACCGGGCCAGTCTTTTGGCGAGTATTGAGCAAGCTCTGGACCAGAGTGAACTTTTCAGGGAATTCCAGGGAGATACAGGATTTCTTGCAGAATGGAGTGGACAACTGGTCGAGAAAGACCCGCTCCCTTCGCTGAAACGGCTCAATCTGGAAAAGGAGGTTCTCGGTACGATTCTTTCTGCCCACCCGCTCGAGGAAGCCAGAAAATCTTTACAAAAGAGAGGCGTCGACTCCCTCTACGCGGCAACCCGGAGGAAAAGCGGGCAGATCTCCACAGCCGGTGTGGTTGATAAAATCAGAGAGATTCGCACGAAGCGTGGAGAAAAAATGGCGTTCCTTACTTTGAGTGATGAAAAAGATGAAATGGAAGCTGTAGTGTTCCCGGAAGTGTATCGGGATTGCAGCGCATGGCTCGAAGAAGAGATGATCGTGGTCTCACAGGGGAAAATCCAGGATCGAAAAGGCGAGAGACAGCTTCAGGTGCAAAAAATACGCCAGATGGAAGAAGTCAGGGAAATTTTCATAAAAACGGCTCAGGAGCAATATTGGGAAACCCTGGGAAGTGCGAAAAGCGTAGCGGAAGATTTTCCGGGGGAGCACGATATATTACTGTATGTTGAAGACGAGCAGAAAGCTTATAAAATGCCCGAAGGATACCGGGTCTCCCTTGGAGAAAACGTACAGCAACGATTCAGGCAGAAGTTCGGTGATACAAGAGTAGCCGTCCGGAAAAAATGGAAGTGAAATGAAGCGGGAAGCCTTTACACGAAGTAGTGATTTGTTATAATTGAGAAGTCGAATTTGGTGGTCTGACCACTATGGGGACGATAGGAATCTGCCTCTTTATAGTATAAAATAATAGTAGATGTTATTGAAGTGAAGGAGTGTGGTCTTTTGTCAAATTTGCGAGATGAAGCGTTGCATATCCACAGAGTGAATCAGGGGAAACTGGAGACGACTCCAAAAGTACCGGTCCGGAATGCCAGAGATTTGAGTCTTGCATATTCTCCTGGAGTGGCGGAGCCATGTAAAGAAATCTATGATCACAAAGAAACAGTGTTCGATTATACAATGAAAGGCAACATGGTTGCAGTGGTAAGTGATGGGTCGGCTGTGCTCGGCCTTGGAAATATCGGTGCGGAAGCTTCCTTGCCCGTGATGGAAGGGAAGGCTGCGCTATTCAAAAGTTTTGCAGGGGTGGATGCTTTCCCCATTTGCCTGAGCACGAATAATATAGATGAGATTGTGCAGACGGTCAAACTTATGGAGCCTACGTTCGGCGGGGTGAACCTCGAGGATATTGCGGCTCCGAACTGTTTCATTATCGAAGATCGTCTAAAAAAAGAAACAGACATACCTATCTTTCATGATGATCAGCACGGTACTGCAATTGTAACGGTGGCAGGTCTTATGAATGCTCTGAAAATCACCGGCCGTTCCTTCTCCGATATCAAGGTAGTGGCTAACGGGGCAGGGGCAGCAGGCATTGCTATTGTCAAGCTTCTCTATCATTTCGGTGTGAGAGATATCATTATGTGCGATTCCCGCGGGGCGATTTATGAAGGACGTCAGGAAGGAATGAATGATGTCAAAGAAGAAGTCGCTAAAATCACCAACAAAGACAAGGTCTCCGGAAAACTTGAAGAAGTGATGGAAGGAGCGGATGTATTCATTGGTGTTTCCGTAGGAGGGCTTCTTTCCAAAGAAATGGTGGAGAAGATGAACGACGATTCCATCATCTTTGCAATGGCGAACCCCGAGCCTGAGATCATGCCTGAGATCGCTAAAGAAGCAGGAGCACGCGTAATCGGTACCGGGCGTTCTGATTTCCCGAACCAGGTCAATAATGTCCTGGCCTTCCCCGGGATATTCCGAGGGGCGCTGGATGTACGTGCTACGAGAATCAACGAAAGAATGAAAATTGCTGCAGCAGAAGCGATTGCGGGTCTTGTGTCGGAAAGGGAACTTCATGATGATTATGTCATCCCGGCTCCTTTTGATTCCAGAGTAGCGCCAGCTGTCGCAGCAAGTGTCGCTAAAGCTGCAATGGAATCAGGTGTCGCAAGGAAACATGTAAACCCTGAACAGGTGGCTGAGAGAACTCGTCAACTAACTATGATTGATGAGGAAGATTAAGGAGAAGGGGGCTCCCCTTCTCCTTCGTTTTCCGCATTTCTTTCTCAAGACGTATCCTTCGTCTGCATAAGGAAACTTACATAGGAAAGGATCGATGTGAACTGTGTCTCCCACTAAACCGGAAAAGACAAAAGTGTATGAAGGTGTCCTTCATCAGTTGAAACAATTCATCGAAGATAAAGCTGTGAAGCCGGGAGACAAGCTTCCTTCCGAAAGGGAATTGAGCGAACAGTTGCAAGTAGGGCGCTCTTCGATCAGGGAAGCGCTGCGAGCGCTGGAGCTTCTAGGACTTATCGAAACGAGAAGAGGAGAAGGCACTTTTTTGAAGGAATACAAAGCTTATCATATGGTAGAGTTGCTTTCGACTTTTATTCTCAATAAAAACAGAACAAGAGAAGAACTCCGAATCGCCAAAAAGATGCTGGAGAAGGAGATCTTATTTTTGTCGCTGGGAAGATTGACATCAAGTGATATCGAAGCACTGGAAGAATGTCTTTTTCCATTTTGTGAATCAAGTCATGACTCTTTCTTCAAGAAAATGTACGTGCTTCAGAATCAGGAGTTGCTGTTATCTATGTGGCAACTGATCAGTTCTTATCTACAAACAGTCGAACAAAGCGAATATACTGCGGAGTGGCATGAAGAAGTGTTACGCGTGTTGGAGAGAGAAGAGAAGGAAAGTCTCCTTTCTCTGTTTGACGACACTGCAGGAGAGGAATACCCGAATAAAACAGAAGACGGAGGAGGGCCTTAAATGTTCAAGGATATGTTCGGAAAAAAGAAGCGTTATAAGCCCGTGCCGAATAATGAAAGCAAAAAAGAGGTTCCTGAGGGACTGATGCAGAAATGTGAAGGTTGCCAGAAAATATTCTACAGAAAAGAAATGAACAGAAATTTGTGCGTATGCCCTAACTGCGATTATCATATGAATCTGACTGCATATGAACGTATCGAACAGCTTTCGGATGGGGAGACCTTTGAAGAATGGGACGAAAACCTGGAAACGACCAATGTTCTGGGCTTCCCGGATTATGAAGAAAAGCTTGAAAAGGACAAAGCGAAGACGGATCTTAAAGAAGCGATTGTTACCGGTAAAGTTGAAATAGAGGGACTGCCGGTCGCTGTAGCTGTCATGGATTCCAGGTTCCGTATGGGGAGTATGGGGGCAGTTGTCGGTGAAAAAATAGCCAGAGCAGTAGAAAAAGCCCGGGAACAGTCCCTTCCTTTCATCATTTTCACTGCTTCTGGTGGAGCTCGGATGCAAGAAGGTGTAGTCAGCCTTATGCAGATGGGGAAAACGGCCATAGCTTTGGAACGGCATAATCGCTCGGGTCTTTTATTCATCTCGGTTATGACGCATCCTACAACGGGGGGCGTCTCCGCAAGCTTTGCATCGTTAGGTGATTATAATTTTGCCGAACCGAGAGCGCTTATAGGTTTTGCAGGAAGGCGGATCATTGAACAGACGATCAGTGAAAAACTTCCTAAAGATTTTCAGACTGCTGAATTTCTGTTTGACCATGGGCAGCTCGATCAGGTTCTTCACCGTCATGAAATGAAGCGTGTACTCGGAAATATACTTGATATCCATAGCACAGGAGGGGAAAGTGATGAAGCACGTTCTTGATTTTGAAAGGCCAGTCATTGACCTTCGTGAAAAGATAACGGAGCTGAAAAAGCTCACGGAAGAAAAGGACATAGATCTTTCAGAAGAAATTAAAACCATGGAGGAAAGGCTCGAAAAACTGGAACACGACGTGTATACGAATATGCAGCCGTGGGATCGGGTCCAAATGGCACGTCATCCCGCACGTCCTACCACTCTCGAGTATATCGATCATCTCTTCGATGGGTTTCTTGAAATGCATGGGGATCGTTTCTATGGTGATGATAAAGCGATCATAGGTGGCATTGCCAAATTTGAAGGCACGCCGGTAACTGTCATAGGTCATCAGCGGGGGAAAGATACGAAAGAAAACATTTTCAGGAACTTTGGCATGCCTCATCCGGAAGGGTACAGAAAAGCGCTGCGATTGATGAAGCAGGCTGAAAAATTCGGGCGTCCTGTCATCACGTTCATCGATACAAAAGGGGCTTATCCAGGGAAAGCCGCAGAAGAACGCGGCCAGAGTGAAGCAATCGCAAGGAACCTTATGGAAATGGCAGGGCTGGAAGTGCCGGTCATCTGTATTGTTATAGGAGAAGGAGGGAGCGGAGGCGCCCTCGGCATCGGTATCGGGGATAGAATACTGATGCTTGAGAACGCTACTTATTCAGTCATCTCTCCTGAAGGAGCTGCCTCCATTCTTTGGAAAGATGCAGCATATGCTCGTCAGGCGGCTGAATCCATGAAGATAACTTCCTACGATTTGCAGTCTTTGAACATCATAGATGAGCTGATCCCGGAAATCATGGGGGGAGCTCACAAAGATCTTCATCAGCAGGCGGAAATTCTCAAGCCTTATATCCGTTCCACCCTGGAAGAACTGAAGAAACAGAGCGTGGAGGAACGTCTTGAGAATAGGTACGAGAAATACAAAAGTATTGGCGAATATGCTACAATTGATATATAATGAAACCAGTTGAATTAGGGGGGGAAAGGTTCCAGTCGCACAAAAGTAGTGCGACTTTTGCCATCTTAAGGGGATGATAACGCTCTCATCATTTCAAGGGAGTTTGTACATATACCCCCTTTTTTGCAGGGCAATAATTTTGTTTAACCCCTCCTGAGATAAGGGAAAAGTGAGAGAAGTACTTAAACGAGGTGAGTAAGCAATGAAACGAATAGGAGTATTGACAAGCGGAGGGGACGCCCCAGGCATGAATGCGGCTATCCGCTCCGTCGTTAGAAAAGCCATTTACCATGGTATGGAAGTATATGGCATCAATTATGGGTTCCAGGGACTTATTGAGGAAGATATCAGAAAAATGGAGCTCGGCTCTGTCGGTGATATTATCCAGCGTGGAGGTACGATGCTTTATTCTGCACGCTGTGAAGAGTTCAAGACGGAAGAAGGCCAGTTGAAAGGAATTGAAACGCTGGAGAAATTCGGTATCGAAGGTCTGGTCGTCATAGGCGGCGACGGTTCATTCATGGGTGCCAAGAAACTGACGGAGAAAGGGTATCCTTGTATAGGAGTCCCGGGTACGATAGATAATGATATACCTGGTACGGACTTTACAATCGGATTTGATACAGCACTGAATACGGTTTCTGAAGCGATCGACAAAATACGTGATACCGCAACTTCCCATGAAAGGACTTATATTATTGAAGTGATGGGGAGAGACGCCGGAGACCTTGCCCTGTGGGCGGGACTTGCCGATGGAGCGGAAAGTGTGCTCATTCCGGAAGCGGAAGATACGATCGAAGACGTTACGGATCGTTTGAAGCGTGGACGCGAACGTGGGAAACGTCATAGTATCATCATCGTTGCTGAAGGATACGGAAGCGGTGTTGAATTCGCGAAGGAAATTGAAGAAAAAGTGGATCTGGAAACGCGAGTGACAGTACTCGGTCATACTCAGCGCGGAGGGTCTCCTTCAGCATCCGACCGCGTGCTCGGAAGCCGCCTCGGCGCAGCAGCTGTTGATTTATTATTGAAAGGTTCGGCCGGCAGAATGGTCGGGATCCTAAGGAACGAAATCGTCGATCATGATATTCTTGAGGTGCTGAATCAGGAGCATTCCATCAATATAGACATGTACCGTTTATCTAAAGAACTATCTATTTAAAGGAAAGTCGTTTTAACCAGAGGAGGACTAATAATGCTTAGAAAAACTAAAATTGTTTCAACGATAGGCCCGGCTTCCGAAAAGCCGGAAGTGCTTAAACAGCTGATAGAAGCAGGGATGAATGTAGCTCGCCTCAACTTCTCACACGGAGATTTTGAAGAGCATGGCTCCCGGATTGATAATATACGCAAAGCTTCGGAGGAGTCCGGAAAGACGATAGCGATTCTGCTTGATACGAAAGGCCCGGAAATCCGGACGGGAGATATGAAAGAAAAGGAAGTATTCCTTGAGAAAGACTCTACACTCTACGTCACTATGGACCCGGTCGAAGGGGATGCCGAACGTATATCGGTAACTTATCCAGGGTTGATCGATGATGTTCATAAAGGATCTAAAATTCTTCTCGATGATGGTCTTATCGAACTGCTTGTTGAAGAAATCGATAAAGATAATAATGAGCTCAAAACAACGGTTCTCAACAACGGCCCTATAAAAAGTAAAAAAGGTGTGAACGTGCCGAACGTAAGTGTCAACCTTCCAGGTATGACGGAGAAAGATGCCAGAGACATCGAGTTCGGGATTGAACAGAATGTAGATTTCATTGCTGCTTCTTTCGTGCGCCGTGCGTCTGATGTTCTTGAAATCAAAGAACTGCTCGAAAAGAACAATGCTTCTGACATCCACATCATCCCGAAGATCGAGAACCAGGAGGGTGTAGATAATATAGATTCTATTCTCAAGGTCAGTGACGGTCTGATGGTGGCTCGTGGAGATTTAGGGGTCGAAATCCCTCCTGAAGATGTTCCGCTCGTACAGAAGAAATTGATCACAAAATGCAACCAGGCCGGAAAACCAGTCATCACTGCCACACAGATGCTTGATTCTATGCAGCATAATCCACGTCCGACACGTGCAGAGGCTTCTGACGTAGCCAATGCCATCTTTGATGGTACGGACTCCATTATGCTCTCCGGAGAAACAGCTGCAGGTGATTATCCGGTTGAATCTGTTCAGACGATGGCGAACATTGCCTGGAAAACAGAGACAGGATTGGATTATGCGTCTATCCTCTCCGAGCGTACAAAACACACGGATATGACCATCACAGATGCAATCAGCCAATCAGTGACGCATACGGCTATAAATCTTGATGTGAATGCTATTATCACTCCTACAGAGAGTGGACACACAGCGCGTATGGTATCTAAATATCGGTCTCAATCACCGATTTTGGCTGTGACTTCCAGTGAAAAAGTGAACCGCAAGCTCTCTCTTGTGTGGGGCGTGCATGCCCTGATGGGTGAACGCGCAAGCTCTACAGATGAAATGCTCGAGTCTGCGGTTGAACAGGGTCTTGCTTCCGGCCTTGTAGAACACGGCAATCGAGTAATCATTACAGCTGGAGTACCAGTAGGGGAAAGTGGAACGACCAACCTTATGAAGGTTCATGTGATCGGTAATGTTATGACGACAGGTCAAGGTATAGGTCAGACAAGCGCTTCAGGTCGCGCGATTGTAGCCAAAGATACGGAAGATGCTCTTGGACGTGTCCAGGATGGAGACATTCTCGTCACTTTTGGCACAGAAAAAGAAATGATGCCAGCTATCGAAAAAGCAAAAGGTATCGTAACTGTAGAAGGCGGTCTGACCTCCCATGCCGCTGTAGTGGGACTCAGTCTCGGTATTCCGGTTATTGTCGGTACGGAAGAGGCTTTGGATAAAATCGACGATCAGTCTATTATTACGATTGACGGCGCTCAAGGAAAAATCTATAAAGGTCATACAGGTATCCTTTAATGAAAGACGGGGCTTCTCCCGTCTTTTTATTATGTGCTGGTGTGACGGTCGTGATAAAATGAAAGCATGATAAGACTATATGGTCAGAGTTGATGTTCTGAAACTAAAGGACGTTGATCAGAAAGGATCGATGAAAATGTTTAAGTGGCTGTTTTTGTTTATATTGGTGATACCGGCTCTTGAAATCGGTCTTCTCATATGGAGTGGAAACCTGATTGGTCCGCTTTGGGTGATTCTTTTGATTATTGCAACAGGAGCTTTGGGAGCATGGCTTGCGAAAAAGCAGGGTATGGAGACCATCCGTGATTTTCAGGAGTCCCTTCAAATGGGACAACCACCGCAGCATACGTTGCTGGATGGAGCATGTATCCTGGTTGGCGGAGCAGTTCTTTTGACTCCCGGTTTCATTACGGATGCGATAGGTTTTATGCTTCTTATTCCAGTTACGAGAGCGCCTATCAAAAAAGTAGTTATGAAAGCTATCGAAAAGGGTATGGATAAAGGTACTATCACTATTTACAGAAGATGATTCCGGGTGTAAACGGGAGTTATTTTTGGGAAGCATTGATATATTTGACAAGAAATTAACCGGTTTCAATTCACATTCTTTTTAAAATAATTTATAATTGTGCTTGGGGAAAGATCCTTATAAAGTTATGAATCTTTTTTTAAAATCGTTTTTCGGATGAAAAGAAACCGGCTTTTTAATCTTCTAAAGGGGGAAAGTTCTATGACATCTACTAAAGGACTTGAAGGAATTACGGCTACAGAATCAGCGATCAGCTCAATTATTGATGATAAACTCACATATGCAGGGTATGATATCGATGATTTGGCAACAAACTCCAGCTTTGAAGAAGTGATTTACCTGCTTTGGAACCAGAAACTTCCGAACAAAAAGCAGCTGGATGAACTTAAGGATGCTTTGGCGGAAGAGATGGATATTCCGGATGAAATCACTGCCCACTTGAAATCTTATGATTTGAAGTCAGTGAATCCGATGGCTGTCCTTCGTACATCTATTTCCATGCTTGGAATATTTGATAATGAAGCGGATGAAATGGAAGAAGAATCCAACAAACGAAAGGCAGTACGTATTCAAGCGAAGATACCTACAATAGTGACCGCTTTTGCCCGGATCCGTAAAGGCGAAGAACCCGTGAAACCTAAAAAAGATTTGAGTTTCGCTGCTAATTTCCTATATATGCTGAACGGTGAAGAGCCGGAAGACCTGGAAGTGGAAGCGTTTAACAAAGCTCTTGTTCTTCATGCAGACCATGAGTTGAACGCATCAACTTTCACGGCACGTGTATGTGTGGCAACGTTGAGTGACATCTACTCCGGTGTGACGGCTGCTATCAGTGCATTGAAAGGGCCACTCCACGGCGGAGCCAATGAACGTGTCATGGCTATGCTCACTGAAATAGGAGATGTGGATAACGCTATCCCTCACATAGAGAAAAAACTCGAAAACAAAGAAAAAATCATGGGTATGGGCCACCGCGTTTACCAACAGGGAGACCCTCGTGCTAAACATTTAAGAGAAATGTCGCGTGAGCTTACCGGCCTTACCGGCCATTCGAAATTCTACGATATGTCTGTAAAGATCGAAAAGTACATCAAAGAGAACAAAGGGCTACCTGCGAATGTGGATTTCTATTCCGCTTCCGTTTATCATAGCCTCGGTATCGATCATGATTTATTCACGCCGATTTTCGCAGTGAGCCGTACTTCCGGTTGGCTTGCACATATTCTCGAACAGTATAACGACAATCGTCTGATCCGTCCGCGTGCTGACTACACAGGACCGAAAAACCAGACGTACAAACCGGTAGAAGAACGTTCCTAAAGGAATGGACTTTTTCTTTCCATCATTTTCACGTATGATATGTAAGTGAATCAATTAACAGGAGGGAACATCATGTCAGAAGCAAAAAAAATCACAGTAGAAGAAAATGGAGAACTGAATGTACCTAATCATGCAATCATTCCTTATATCGAAGGTGATGGCACAGGGCCTGATATCTGGGCATCCGCAAGTCGCGTGATTGAAGCGGCTGTAGATAAAGCATACAACGGAGAAAAAGCGATTGAGTGGAAGGAAGTTTACGCTGGTCAGAAATCTTATGACAAGAGCGGCGAGTGGCTTCCGAACGAAACACTTGATACGATCCGTGATTACAAAATCGCTATCAAAGGTCCATTGACGACACCTATCGGCGGGGGCATCCGTTCTCTTAACGTAGCTCTGCGTCAGGAATTGGATCTGTACACTTGTCTCAGACCAGTTCGCTACGTGTCGGGAGTACCATCTCCGGTCAAGCGTCCGGAAGATACGGACATGGTCATTTTCCGTGAAAACACAGAAGATATCTATGCAGGTATTGAATGGCAGAAAGGATCCGATGAAGTTAAAAAAGTCATCGACTTTTTCCAAAACGAAATGGGTGTACATAACATCCGCTTCCCGGAAACCTCCGGAATCGGAGTGAAACCAGTATCTGAAGAAGGTACGAAGCGTCTCGTCCGTTCGGCTATCGATTATGCGTTCAATGAAGGTCGTCGAAACGTAACGCTTGTACACAAAGGTAACATCATGAAGTTTACTGAAGGCTCCTTTAAAGCTTGGGGTTATGAAGTGGCTGAAGAAGAGTACGGCGATAAAGTATTCACATGGGCTGAATACGACCGTATCGTTGAAAAAGACGGAAAAGAAGCAGCTAATAAAGCGCAGGACGAAGCAGAGAAAGCAGGGAAAATGATTGTGAAAGATGCGATTGCGGACATTTTCCTACAACAGATCCTTACACGTCCGAAAGAATTTGATGTTGTCGCAACGATGAACCTGAACGGTGATTACATTTCTGATGCACTTGCTGCTCAAGTAGGCGGAATCGGAATCGCACCGGGAGCTAACATCAACTACAACACCGGTCATGCGATTTTTGAAGCGACTCATGGTACAGCTCCTAAATATGCTGGAATGGATAAAGTCAATCCGTCATCTCTTATCCTCTCCGGTGTCCTTATGCTTGAGCACCTGGGATGGAGAGAAGCAGCTGAGCTTATTTCCAATTCCATGGACAAAACGATAGGCAGCAAAGTTGTGACATATGACTTTGCACGTATGATGGACGGAGCTACAGAAGTCAAGTGTTCTCAGTTCGGTGATGAACTGATCAAAAACATGGGCTGATCAATAGGAGGTATGAATGATGGGGATGAAACGACCGAAAGTTTCTGTAATTGGTTCCGGGTTCACCGGTGCCACCACTGCTTTGATGATTGCTCAAAAAGAGCTCGGTGATGTCGTGCTTGTCGATATCCCAGATCAGGAAGACCCGACGAAAGGGAAAGCGCTCGATATGTTCGAAGCTACTCCTGTTCAAGGTGTTGATGCGAAGATCAAAGGTACTTCTGATTATAAGGATACGAAAGGCTCGGACGTAGTTGTCATTACTGCTGGCATCGCCCGTAAGCCCGGGATGAGCAGGGACGATCTCGTCACCACGAACTCGAAAATCATGAAAAGTGTGACGAGTGAGGTCGTGAAGTATTCACCTGATTGCTATATCGTCGTTTTGACCAATCCTGTGGATGCAATGACTTACAGTGTTTTCAAAGAATCAGGATTTCCTAAAAACCGTGTCATCGGGCAATCCGGCATACTCGATTCCGGCAGGTTCCGAAGCTTTATAGCTGAAGAGCTGAATGTATCGGTGAAGGATGTTACCGGCTTTGTACTCGGGGGACATGGTGATGACATGGTACCTATGGTCCGCTATTCCAATGTCGGCGGGGTACCTCTCGACACTTTGGTCTCTGAAGAGAGACTGGATGAGATTATTGAAAGGACAAGAAAAGGAGGCGGAGAAATCGTCGGTCTTTTAGGAAGCGGGAGTGCCTATTATGCTCCTGCAGCTTCGATCGTCCAGATGGTCGAAGCGATTGTAAAAGACCAGCGTCGCCTTCTTCCTTCCATCGCTTATTTGGAAGGGGAATATGGGTATGACGGTATTTATCTTGGCGTCCCTACCATTCTTGGTGGTGACGGAATAGAAGAGATCATAGAACTCGACCTTATGGAAGAAGAGAAGAAACAGCTGGATAAATCAGCGGATTCCGTAAAGAAAGTTCTGGAGATATTGGAATAAGTTGAAAAGGTTCGGGGGCTCCCTCGGACCTTTTTTTAAAAGGAGGAATATGTATGCTCGATAAAAAAAGAAAACTCGGCAAAAAAATCGATGAATTGAGAATAGGGGATAAATATGAGACTTCCTGTGAAGTGAAGGATAAAGATCTACTGATTTACCTGGGGCTGACGGATGATGCCAACCCTTTATATCTTCAACACGACTATGCTTCCCAAACTCCTTTCGAGCGTCCGGTAGTTCCGACGGTCATGCTTCACGGGATGATTTCTTCTGCCGTGTCGATGCATCTACCCGGACCTGGCAGCCATATCACGTACGAGGAGATATCCTATCCCAAACATGTGCACCATTACGAAACCCTTTCTTTCTTCTATGAAATAAAACACATCGATGAAAAGAACCATCTTATTATACTTAGTGTGCGAGCTGCAGATTCCTCCGAAGAGGAGGTCATAACAGGAACGATTCATGTGATTCCTCCTTATGAACTGGAGTCTCTCAATTCCTTCTCCCTCGAAAACTTTTATTAATATTTTGTAAAGTTTCTCCTGAAAAGGGCGTATAAATTGAAGGAACACGTTACTATAGAAATAAAGGTAACGAAAAGGGGACATTTGGATGAGTGGGAAGATACTTATAGTCGACGATGAGCAATCGATTGTCACACTTTTGAAGTACAACGTGGAACGCGCGGGGTATGAAACGGAAGTCGCTTACAACGGAACAGAAGCTCTGGAGAAAGCTTCAAATCACTCTTTCGATCTTATTGTGCTTGATCTGATGCTTCCTGAACTGGATGGGATGGAAGTCTGCAAGCAGTTGAGACAGGAGCATATTGACACGCCGATCCTAATGCTGACGGCTAAAGATGAAGAATTCGATAAAGTCCTCGGCCTTGAACTCGGGGCTGATGATTATATGACGAAACCTTTCAGTCCGAGAGAAGTCGTGGCCAGAATAAAAGCCATTTTAAGACGGATAGAGAAAGTGGAACATATCGACAAAGATGAAGTGATAACCATCAAAGATCTTGTGATTTACCCCAGTCGATATGAAGCCACAGTTAAAGGGAGAATGCTGACGCTTACTCCAAAAGAATTCGAGCTTCTGTTGTATTTAGCCAGAAATCTGGGCAGGGTATTATCCAGGGATCAGTTGCTTCAATACGTGTGGAATTATGATTTTGCGGGAGATACGAGAATCGTGGATGTCCATGTCAGTCATTTACGTGAAAAAATCGAACCGGCAACCAAAAAGCCGACCTACATCAAAACAGTGAGAGGTCTTGGGTATAAGATGGAGGACCCTGGTAAGTATGAAATTCAATGAGCGCATATTGATCGTCTATGCTGTCACTGTCATTGTGCTGATGCTATCATTCGGTCTCGTCGTTGCTCAATACGCCCAGCAGTCAATCAGAGAGGTTCTCGGAGCGGAAGCGGATATCCAGGCCAACGAAGCATCGAGAAATATCTGGTTCATGACATTCATCATGATTTCTGTCATCATAGCTACGCTGATGATTATGAGCTACCAGATTTTCATTAAATATGTCGCCCCGGTCAGGAAAGCGACGGATACTGCCGAAAAGCTGATGCAGGGAAATTACCGGGCGCGCACTCACGAAAGTGCTTTTGGGGATGCTGGAAGGCTAGGTACCACAGTGAATGAACTGGCCAGACACCTGAAAGAACTTACAAGCACTCAAGGTATGCAGGAAACACGATTGCGGGCGGTCATTAACCACATGAGCAGCGGATTGATCCTCATCGATGAAAAAGGATACATCCAACTGGTGAACCAGGCTTTCGTATCGACTTTCCGTAACCAGAAACCTTACTATCTCGACCGTCTCTATCATGAAGTCATCCCTTATGAGGAAGTCACGGATGTGATCGAAAATGTATATATGTTCGAGTCCTCTTCCTCCCGGTTACTTACGATAGATAAAGGTATCGAAAAGAAATCCGTTCAGGTCAACGGTGCACCAATTTTTGAAGAGAACAGGAAATGGCAGGGTGTCGTCCTCGTTTTCCATGATATTACTGAATTGAAAAGACTTGAGCAGATGCGCAAGGACTTTGTGGCGAATGTGTCTCATGAACTTCGTACTCCGATCACTTCGATTAAAGGATTCTCGGAAACCCTTCTTGACGGTGCGATAGATGACCGAGAAATGGCTCAGGAGTTCCTTGGCATCATTCTGAAAGAAAGTTCGAGGCTTGAAACGCTGATCCAGGACTTATTGGAACTGACCAAACTCGAGCGTGAAGATTTCCAATTGACGATGCACGATCTTAATATGACTGAGCTTTTGCAAGAGACGATGACATTGGTTCAGGACCAGGCGGACAAAAAGAATTTAAAATTGACAGGTGATATTGATCCTGATGTTATATATAGGGGGGACGCTACCCGGATCCGTCAGGTGCTGCTCAACATTATTTCTAATGCAATCACTTACACACCAGAGGAAGGACAGGTGGACATTAAATTGAGAGACCAGGGTGACAGATTAACCCTCGACGTATCTGATAACGGAATTGGCATTCCTGAAGAAGAAATCACACGAATATTCGAACGCTTCTATAGGGTGGACCGTGCGAGAAGCAGAAATTCGGGGGGCACGGGTCTTGGTCTTGCTATTGTGAAACATATTATGGAAGCGCATGGTGGTGAAATCCACGTAACAAGTGAGCCCGGAGAAGGATCAGTGATGAGTCTGATCTTTTTCAGGGCAAAAAGATAGGTGGCGAAAGAAATACTTACGTCAGCCTTTAAGAAACTTTCATCTGCTCTTAATGTCAGTTTTACAAAAGTGTTCTATGATAGTAAATGAACCCTTTCATCCAAGGTGTTTGATTCGGGCAGAAGCTATATGCTTCTGCCCTTTTTTTGTTTACTGGCAGGGACGTGGTAAAATGAAAATAGAAAAAATGGGTAGGGGTGAATTTATGGGAAATAAATTGGTTTTGATTGATGGCAACAGTATTGCGTATCGAGCTTTTTTTGCTTTGCCTCTTTTGAATAACGACAAAGGTGTATATACGAATGCCGTTTATGGGTTCACGACCATGCTTTTGAAAATATTGGAGGAGGAGTCGCCGGATCATATGCTGGTTGCGTTTGATGCTGGGAAGACGACGTTTCGTCATAAAACATATGAAGAATATAAAGGGGGCAGACAGAAAACGCCACCTGAACTCTCTGAACAGTTCCCGGTACTTCAAGATCTTTTGGACGCTTTTGAAATCAAACATTATCAGCTTGATCAGTACGAAGCGGACGACATTATCGGCACTCTGGCAAGGGAGGCGGAACAAAGAGGCGATGAAGTGACGGTGATCTCCGGGGATAAAGATTTGCTTCAACTTGTTTCGGAACGGGTGACCGTACGGTTGACGAAAAAGGGGATCACGGATGTGGATACATACACTCCCGCGTCCCTGAAAGAAAAAATGGAAATAGAACCATCCCAGATTATTCATCTGAAAGCTTTAATGGGAGACAGCTCCGACAACATCCCTGGAGTCCCGGGGGTTGGAGAAAAAACAGCGGTCAAACTTCTGAAACAATTCGAAACGCTTGATAATCTTTATGAAGACCTTGAGGCTGTGAGCGGTAAGAAGCTGAAAGAGAAGCTTGAAGCTAATAAAGAAGAGGCCTATATGAGTAAAGAACTGGTGACTATTGAAATAAACGCTCCTTTACAAATGACACTCCAGGATACTTCATACAGTGGTTATGAGGCTTCTGCAGTCAAAGAACAATTTCAGAATCTCGGTTTTTCCTCCCTTCTTTCCCGTATCGAGGGTCACAAAGAAGAAGAGGTGGAAATGATCTCTGTCGATGTAAAAATAGAAGAGACGATCACGGAAGATATGCTGATGGATGAAACGGCTCTTATTGTAGAGATCCTGGAAGATAATTATCATACTTCCCCTATAGAAGCGGTAGTACTCTCGAATGAAAAAGGAGTGTTCGCCTTTTCTGTCGAGCAGGTTATGGAATCGGAAATTTTCAAAGCGTGGGCCGCTGATTCCTCGAAGCATAAGTGGGTATTTGATGCAAAGCGGACGGTAGTCGCTTTCAAACGTTGTGGGATCCCTCTTGAAGGGGTGACTTTCGATGTTTTGCTTGCATCGTATCTCGTCAATCCGGCTGTGAACAACCATGACATACCTGCTATCAGCCACAGGCTTGGTGAAACTGGTATCCCTTCCGATGAAGAAGTTTACGGAAAAGGAGCGAAACGTGGACGTCCGGAAGAAGATGTTCTGTATGAACATGCCGGGAGAAAAGCACTCATGCTTTATCGTCTGAAGTCGAACTTAGAAGATCAACTGAAGCAGAATAAACAGGAGGATCTTTTCTATAATCTTGAAATGCCCCTCACTGTTATCCTCGGAGAGATGGAACATACCGGGGTTCGGGTGGATACAGATCGTCTCAAGCGTATGGGGGAAGAGCTTGAAGGACGACTTGCAGAAATCGAAAAAAGAATATATGAACACGCCGGAGAAGAGTTCAACATCAATTCACCGAAACAGCTCGGTCCGATTCTTTTTGAAAAGTTGGGACTACCGGCTCTTAAGAAAACAAAAACAGGATATTCAACAGCAGCCGATGTTTTGGAACAGCTGTCCGATGAGCATGAGATCATCGACGAAATCCTTTTATACCGTCAACTCGGCAAGCTTCAGTCCACCTATATCGAAGGGCTGCTGAAAGTGGTCCACAAAGATACTGGTAAGGTTCATACAAGGTTCAACCAGGCTCTTACACAGACCGGGAGACTCAGTTCTACCGACCCGAACCTGCAGAATATCCCGATCCGTCTCGAAGAAGGAAGGAAGATCCGCCAGGCGTTCATACCATCCGAAGCAGGGTGGGTGATATTCGCCAGTGATTACTCGCAGATTGAACTCAGAGTCCTTGCACATATGTCCGGCGATGAAAAATTGATCCAATCTTTCAAAGACGGGGAAGACATTCACACCAAAACAGCTAGTGAAGTGTTCGGTGTTTCTCCTGAAGAAGTGAATGCGGATATGAGACGGCAGGCGAAAGCTGTGAATTTCGGTATCGTCTACGGTATCAGTGACTATGGACTTTCTCAGAGTCTCGGAGTAACCCGAAAAGCCGCTCAGACTTATATTGACGCTTATTTCAAAAGTTACCCGAAAGTCAAGGAATATATGGATGATACGGTACGCCAGGCGAAGGAAGAAGGATTCGTGGAAACATTGATGAATAGGAGACGGTATTTGCCGGATATGAACAGCCGGAACTTCAACCGTAGGAACGCTGCAGAACGAACGGCGATGAACACTCCGATTCAGGGAACAGCTGCTGATATCATCAAAAAGGCGATGATCGATCTCGCTGAGCGACTGACACAGGAAGACCTGGAAGCTACCATGCTTATGCAGGTGCATGATGAGCTGATACTCGAAGTGCCTGAAAAAGAGGTGGAGCACTTGACGAAGGTGGTCAAGGAAGTAATGGAGCATACGGTGGAGCTCGTCGTACCTCTTGAAGTGGATCACTCTTACGGCAATACGTGGTTCGATGCAAAATAAGACACAGATTTAGAGGAAGGAGGAGTAAGGATGCCGGAGCTTCCGGAAGTGGATGCCGTCAAAGAATCATTGAACAGACAGATTCGAGGGAAAACCATCAGACAAGTCACTGTCTATTGGCCTCCGATGGTAAAAGTACCTGAAGACAGAAAGCAGTTTGAAGAAATGCTTCAATCCCAGACCGTCCAAAATATATCCAGGATGGGTAAATTTATGATCATTCACCTGGATGATTACGCTCTCGTCTCCCATCTCAGGATGGAAGGGAAGTATTTTTTCATGGAGGAAGAAGGCCCGAAGGACAAACACACGCATGTATTGTTCCTCTTCGATGATGGAACAAGCCTGCATTATAATGACGTCCGGAAATTCGGCACGATGCACTTGTTTGACAAAGGCACAGAGAACGCCCATAAGCCACTGGTTCTTTTAGGTCCGGATCCAATCGACGACCGATTTTCTGCGGAATATATGCATGAACGCCTTCAGAAAACGACGAGGCGTATTAAGACGGTTCTTCTTGATCAATCCGTGGTGGCCGGGTTTGGAAATATATATGTAGATGAAACACTTTTCAGAGCGGGCATTCATCCGGAGCGGCTGGGCACTTCTCTTTCTGAAAAAGAGGTGGGCCGGATAGTTGACGAAGGGAGAAAAGTGATCAGGGAAGCTATGGGTGCGGGAGGTTCTACCATTCGTTCCTACGCAAGAAGCGATGGGGGCAAGGGTGAATTTCAAAACAGGCTGTTCGTTTACGGCCAGGAAGGGAACCCCTGCCCGAATTGTTCGCGCCCTATCACGAAGACGAAAGTGGGTGGGAGAGGTACTCATCTTTGTTATCACTGTCAGGAGTGATAACAAAGATGGAACTTTTTTCATGAGGAAGGAGCGGGCATAAAGAAAGGGCGTATGTTTTTCTTATCGACCCAGGTGTTCAAGGAGGGATGAATATGACGATAGTTATTGGATTGACAGGAAGCATTGCTACCGGTAAAAGCACAGTCTCACGTATGTTCGATGAATGGGATATACCGGTAATCGACGCTGACAGACTGTCGAGAGAAGTGGTGGAGCCGGGTGAAAAAGCTTATGAGGAGATCGTTGAGTTATTCGGAGAAAATGTATTGTTACATACGCGGGAAATCGATAGGAAGGCTCTCGGTAAAATCATTTTCGGAGATGAAGATAACAGGAAGAAGCTGAACGAAATCGTACACCCTGAAGTTCGAAAGCGCATGATAGAAAAAAGGGAATTTTACAAAGACGCAGGGGAAGAAGCGGTAGTACTCGACATCCCGTTGCTGTTTGAGAGCGGACTTACGGATTACGTGGATAAAACGATGGTCGTCTACACCGACGATTCTGTTCAGCTCCACAGGCTCATGGAAAGAGATGGTTCCAGTGAGGAAGATGCGCGTGAAAGAATACAGGCTCAGATGAAAATCAGTGAAAAAGCAACGCTGGCTGACGCTGTAATCAATAATAATGGATCCGAGGCAGAAACCCGTGAGCAACTGGAGGCGCTATTACAAAATTGGAAAGTTATAAAAAAATCCTGAAAAATTGTCAGGATTTTTTATTTTTCTCTAACAAAAGCGTTTCCAATATGATATACTACTTTTAAAATAGAATGTCACATTGGAGGGGTTTTTAATGGATAATGCGAAGGTGGCTATCAACGGACTTGGGAGAATCGGACGTATGGTGCTGAGACAGATGGTGGAGGATGAAACGGTAGACTTGGTAGCGGTGAATGCCAGTTATCCACCCGAGACATTAGCTCATATGATCAAATACGATAGCGTGCACGGTAGACTGAACGCGGACATCAGTTATTCGGAGGATGCATTATACATCAATAATAAGATAATAACTCTTTGCCAGGAGCGGGATCCGGAGCAATTGCCGTGGGGGACCCTGGAAATAGATATTGTGATTGAAGCGACCGGGAAATTCAAGGAAAGGGAAGAAGCTGCGAAGCATTTGAAGGCAGGGGCTAAAAAAGTGATCATAACCGCACCCGGGAAACAGCCGGATGCGACAATCGTGATGGGAGTCAATGAAGAAGCATACGACCACAGCATCCATGATGTAATTTCCAATGCTTCCTGTACGACAAATTGTCTCGCGCCTGTCGTGAAAGTACTCGAAGATGAGTTCGGCATCGTGGATGGGCTTATGACTACCGTGCACTCCTTCACTAATGACCAGAAAAATCTGGACAACCCTCATAAAGACTTGAGACGTGCTCGTGGATGTACTCAATCAATCATTCCGACTTCCACAGGAGCAGCAAAAACGATTTCCGAAGTCATCCCTTCACTGAATGGCAAATTGAACGGTATGGCATTGCGGGTGCCGACACCTAACGTTTCTCTGATTGACTTGGTTATCGATTTGAAGGAAGACGTTACGGAGGATATGGTGAATGAAGCATTCCAAAGAGCTAGTCAGAATGAAATGAAAGATATTCTTTCGTATTCTGATGAGCCGCTGGTTTCTATTGATTATACGTCCTCCCCTTACTCTTCGATCATCGATGGTCTGACTACACAAGTGATCAGTAATACGAAAATTAAAGTTTTGGCATGGTACGACAATGAATGGGGCTACTCTGCTCGAACTGTCGACCTTGCGAAAATGGTGGCAGAACAATTGATGAGTGAAAAGCGCCAAAAAGTTTCCTGACCTCAAAGCGACAGCTTTGAGGTTTCCTTTTTTTCAACGGGAATGTTACGCTTTTTACAGACGAGTGAAGAAGAGTTGTTATTCATGGAAATGAATTCGGGTTCTGGATAAGGACTCGGGCGTAGTACGTGATACAAATTCCGAAAAGGAGACGGCGATGAATACGTTTGGGACACATATAATCGGGGAGTTATGGGGATGTGAGCAACCTTTGTTGGAGAGCATTGAATATATAGAAGAACTGTTTGTCGATGCGGCGCTCAAAGCCGGAGCTGAGGTTCGCGAAGTGGCTTTTCATCAGTTCGCACCCCATGGTGTGAGTGGAGTCGTTCTCATTTCAGAGTCGCATTTGACCATCCACAGCTTCCCTGAACATAATTACGCCAGCATAGATATTTATACGTGCGGAGAACATTTGCATCCGGAAGAAGCTTTCAGAATTATCGTTGAAGGGTTGAAAAGTTCAAAATACGACTATAAAGAGCTGAAACGAGGACTACCCTCCGATGAAGAACATACCAGGTAGTTTCAGTACGGCGGGAATCATGTTAAAATAGTAGACAGATGACTACTCGAAAGATGAGGGGACGTTCCAGGTGAAACAGTTCATATCAAAATATTTTTCTAATCATACAGAAACAAAAGAAGATCACGCGGAGACATCTTTGCAGACACGATATTACAAGGCTAATAAAGATAAAGTATTCGAATCGGTAGAGAACCTTTTCGGGAACGGTTCCGAAATTGCGGGAGCTTCCAGGGAGCGTGGGGAGCTGTCGATCAATTACAAAGATGGAAGAAAGGCTTTCGTTGTCGCTACGATCATTATGGTACGTCCCTACAGGACTGCTGTAGATTTTTCTGTAACAACAGAGACTGGTCTTCCACTCGATTTCGGATATAGCCGTAAGCTGGTACGTTCTTTTTATGAGCGCTTGGACGAGCAGCTACCTGTGGTAGATAAGTCATAAGTACATATATTTCGATTAGTGGAGATGATGAATTGTGAAATGCCCGAACTGTGGCGATAAAAACACAAGAGTATTGGACTCCCGCCCGATAGAAGAGGGAGATGCAATCAGACGTCGGAGAGAATGTGATAAGTGCGACTTCCGTTACACCACATTCGAACGCGTGGAAGAGGTACCGTTGATCGTCGTTAAAAAAGAAGGAACGAGAGAAGAGTTCAGTCGGGAGAAACTGATGAGAGGTCTGATACGAGCCTGCGAGAAACGACCGGTAGCTGTAGAGGACCTTGAAGCCGTCACCCTTGATATTGAAAAAGAATTGAGGAATCGTGGCGTCTCCGAAGTGAATAGTAAAGAAATCGGGGAAATGGTCATGGCACACCTCTCTCAAATTGATGAAGTGGCTTACGTCCGTTTCGCTTCGGTTTATCGTCAGTTCAAAGATATCAATGTGTTCATAGATGAGTTGAAGGATCTAATCAAGCATGAAGAAAAAGAATGAGCCACAGCCGGCTCATTCTTTTTCAGCAGATAATATAATATTCCTGGTCATTTATATTTTAGGCGTGTTGAGGTTATTCACATTAATGAAACAATAAGCATGGACCAAGATGACAGACTCAGGATGGAAGACTGGAAAGAAGATAATCAAGTGTGACGGAAAGAAGTGAATACAATGAAAGAAAGAATTGGGGAAGTGACTCCAAAAGACTGTTATATTTCTCTGAGTGCTTCAGGGCTCGAAGACAGAACGATGGTCCTGTCCCATTTATATCAGCCGATTATCGGAAGAGAGGCTGTTTCGCTGTTTCAGTTTCTAGAAGGTGAAGCCCGACTATCCTCAGAAGAAGCGACCCATCATACACTCATGAGTTACCTCGGTCTTCCGCTTGACCGGATTTATGAGGCCAGGGTCCAGCTCGAAGCGATCGGTCTGTTGAAGACTTACAAAAAAGAGGAAGAGGATCGGATCGTTTATGTTTATCGACTGGTCCCTCCATTTTCCGCTTTTCAATTTTTCTGTGACCATATGCTTTCTCTTTTGCTTATTCACGAAGTCGGAGAAGAGAAATTCAAAAAACTGAAGAATTCTTTCGCATTCTCGACTATTGAAATGGATGGGTACGAAGAAGTGACCGCCTCTTTTGGTGATGTTTACTCTCCTGTAGCTTCTTTGCCTGAAGGTATAGATACCGAAGGGGAATCGCTCCCTCAGCAGGGAATCGTGTTGAACGATGCTCCGCTGGATCTTGAGTGGCTCGAGAAAGCACTGCAGGAACGCATGCTTCCGGCGAAGAAGATTCTTGGGAAAGAAAATAGTAAGCTTATGCAACAGCTGGCTGTGCTTTACAATATGAGTACAACAGATATGGAAAAAGCGCTCCTGTGGTCCGTGACTGATCAGAATGAATTGGATAAAGATGAGTTGAAAGCTTCCTGTCATGACTTGGGACAACAGACAAAAACAGTGAAGAAACCAGAAAACACCCCCAAGGAGTCTCCTGCTGAGCAGGGGGAAAGAAAATCCCCTTCTTCAAAGAATGAGAAATTCATTCATATGCTAGAAGACATTACACCGAGGGAATTGCTCGAAGATGTGTCTAATGGAAGCAGGGCGTCGGATCAGGATGTGAAGTTGATCAGAGACGTTATGACCGAACAGGGACTGCCAAAAGGCGTCATGAATGTACTTGTCCACTATGTACTTTTGAAAACGGATATGAAGCTGTCGAAGCCATATCTTGAAAAAATAGCGAGTCACTGGGCTCGTAAAAACGTGAAGACAGTAGAGCAGGCGATGAACATGGCGAGAGCAGAGCATAAGAAGTATCAGCAGTGGAGCAAGGAAAAACAGATGACGAAAAAGCGTACCACAGAGGTCCTTCCGGAATGGTACAAACAGCAGAAACATCAGGAAGAACAACAAGCTCCAGAGAAAACATCCGGAAAAGAGTCTGCAGCTTCAGAAGATGAAATTGCCGAGCGTATTCAGCGCATTACTCAGAAACGAAAAGGTAGGTGAGGAGCATGGAACCGATCCAGGAATCTTTGAAAAAGTGGATGAGAAACAATGAATCCTTCCAAAACCGGATGAACCAGGCACGGAAACAGGTGTTAGAAGCACCGGAAGTGAAGCGGTTGATCGAGGAGAAGGAAGGGCTGACGAGAACGATCGCTGAAAAGAACCTGATTAAACTTCATGAATATCAGAACCAGTCTCTAGCCTGTGAAAAATGCCCATCCCGTGAGAAATGCATCAATATTTTGCCGGGCTATGTTCCACGGGCAGAAGTGGACGGGGAAGAAATTAAAATAGCTTATGATAAATGTCCGAGACAGATCAAAAAGGAAAAAGAAGAAAAACAAAGGTCCCTGGTGAAGAGTCTCTACATGCCGAAGGAACTTCATGAAGCGTCTGTGGAACGGCTTGATTTCAGCGGTAGTGAGGAAAGAAATGAAGCTATCATGAAAACAGTCGCCTACATCGACAAACTCGGGGAAGAACTTCCTCAGAAAGGTCTTTATTTCCACGGCTTGTTCGGTGTCGGAAAAACGTATTTCCTCGGAGTCATCGCCAACGAACTGAGTAATCACAACGTAGAGACGATGGTCATCTACATGCCGGAACTTGTACGTGAGATGAAGGCGTCGATCAAAGACGATTCCCTTACGAGCAAAGTGGATGCCTTCAAAAAAGTTCCGGTGCTGATGCTGGATGATATCGGTGCTGAATCACAGTCTGCCTGGTTCCGTGATGAAATCCTCGGCTCTATCCTTCAGCATAGAATGATGGAAGGCCTCCCTGTATTCTTTACGTCGAACTATTCCCTCAAAGAACTGGAACAGGTGATGGGTTATACGAATAAAGGGGAAGTAGGGGCTTTGAAAGCGACCAGGATCATAGAAAGGATCCGTCAGTTGAGCGAAACGGTAGAAGTGAGCGGGCCGAACAGAAGAAATCAGTAACTATACTTGATTTAGCTCTTGGAGAAGGCTATAATGACGGAAGAATCAATTCGATAAAGGCAAGGAAGAGGACATGTTCGATAAGGAATCAAGGGTTTAGAGAGGGAAGTCGTGGCTGAGAACTTCCCCCTGTTGATTTATCGATCACCACCTCGGAGCTCCGGTTGTGAATCGTTAATAATAAGTAATGACCGGCGTACATCTGCGTTAAAGATAAATGAGCCGCTTTTTTTAGGCGGGAACATGGGTGGAACCGCGAGTACAGAACTCGCCCCTTTTGCGACAGCAATTGTGGGCGGGTTTTTTATTTTTGTATAAACTATTCAAGAAACCAACAAATAAAAGGAGTGTCAGAGATGGCTGAATCAATAAGTATACAATTTCCGGATGGCAATGAGAAAACATTCGAACAAGGAGTGACAGGCGAGGAAATCGCTCATTCCATTTCTCCTGGTCTTAAAAAGCAGGCTCTGGCCGTGAAGCTGGACGGTGAGATGTATGACCTGCGACGTCCCATCAATCATAACGGGGCAATTGAAATCGTAACGTACAAAAATCCGGAAGGCATAGAAGTGTTGCGTCATTCGACTGCTCATCTCATGGCTCAGGCTGTGAAACGTCTGTTTGATGAAGAAGTGAAGCTCGGAGTAGGGCCGGTTATCGAAGATGGTTTCTACTATGATATGGACCTCGAGACTTCTATTACACCGGAGGATCTTCCGAAAATCGAGAAAGAAATGCAGAAAATCGTCGATGAGAATCTGGAAGTGAAACGATTCGAATTGAGCAGAGAAGAAGCGAAACAGAAATATGAAGAACTTGGAGATGAACTCAAAGTTGAATTGATCGAAGATATTCCAGAAGGTGAGAATATCAGCTTCTATCAGCAGGGAGAGTTTGTAGACCTTTGTCGAGGTGTGCATGTACCTCAGACGAGTAAAATCAAAATTTTCAAGCTCCTCAACATTTCCGGCGCGTATTGGCGTGGAGATAGTGATAATAAAATGCTTCAGCGCATTTACGGTACGGCTTTTGAAAAACAAGAAGAACTTGATGAATATCTACGTCTGAGAGAAGAAGCGAAGGAAAGAGATCACCGTAAGCTCGGGAAGGAACTCGGTATCTTTACAGTGAGTCAGGAAGTGGGGCAGGGACTCCCGCTTTGGCTCCCGAATGGTGCGACCATCCGTCGTACGATTGAGCGTTATATTGTGGACCTTGAAGAACGACTGGGCTATAACCATGTTTACACTCCTGTTCTCGGTAGTGTCGATCTTTATAAGAAGAGCGGCCACTGGGATCACTATCAGGACGATATGTTCCCTACAATGGAAATGGATAACGAAGACCTTGTGCTCCGTCCGATGAACTGCCCGCACCACATGATGGTTTATAAAAATGAGTATTACAGCTACCGTAATTTACCGGTCCGTATCGCCGAACTCGGAACGATGCATCGTCATGAAATGTCCGGAGCTCTCGCTGGTCTGCAGCGGGTACGTGCTATGACGCTGAATGATGCACATATTTTCGCGCGTCCTGATCAGCTTAAAGATGAATTTAAACGTGTTGTGAGGTTAGTGCGTGAAGTTTATCATGACTTTGGCCTGAATGATTATTATTTCCGCCTGTCTTACCGGGACCCGGAAAATAAAGAAAAGTATGTGGATAACGATGAGATGTGGAATAAGTCCCAGGCAATGCTGAAAGAAACGATGGATGAACTTGACCTTGATTACATCGAAGCTGAAGACGAAGCTGCTTTCTATGGTCCGAAGCTCGATGTGCAGGTGAAGACGGCGCTTGGAAAAGATGAGACTCTTTCTACCGTCCAGCTTGACTTCCACCTGCCGGAACGTTTCGATCTTACGTATGTAGGAGAAGACGGGAAAGATCATCGCCCTGTAGTTATTCACCGAGGAGTGGTATCGACGATGGAACGTTTCGTAGCCTTCCTTATCGAGGAATACAAAGGGGCATTCCCGACGTGGCTGGCACCGGAACAAGCGCGTATCATTCCGGTTTCCGCGGATGTGCACCTGGATTATGCGAAAAAACTTGAGGACCGGCTGCGTGAAGCTGGTGTGCGTGTAAGTGTCGATGAACGTAATGAAAAGATCGGTTATAAAATCCGTGAAGCTCAGACCGGAAAAATTCCGTTCCAGCTCGTAGTCGGGGACAAAGAGATAGAAGGGGATGCTGTGAACGTACGACGGTACGGAGAACAGGATTCAGAAACAAAAGAAGTCACTACTTTCATTGAAGAAATCAGAAATGAAATCGATCAGAAACTGATAAGGAAATAACTTTTCAGGAGCGGAATTAATTCCGCTCCTGAAAACAGTTTGACATTCCCGTGAACCAGTGATAGTATGTATAAAGTAAATGAATGAACGGATCTGAGACAAGAAGAAGCACCCGCTTCTCACCTGATCGACGCTTTTCAGTAAGCAGTTGGCAGGTTCATTTTCCTTTTTCTTAGGGAGACGTGTGGGTGCATTATGTACCGACACTTTTTTTATGGAATCAACTACTTGTCGATGACAGATCTTATAAGGATTTTCCGAATATAAGTTGGAGGTGGCTAGATATTAGCAAAAACGATAAGACGTTAATTAATGAGAAGATTCGTGCCAAGGAAGTGCGTCTCATAGACGTAAATGGTGAGCAGCTTGGAGTTAAATCTCGTAATGAAGCGTTGGACATTGCTGCAAATGCAGAACTTGATCTCGTTATGGTAGCCCCTAACGCGAAACCTCCGGTATGCCGGATCATGGACTACGGGAAGTATCACTTCGAACAGCAGAAGAAAGAAAAAGAAGCCCGTAAAAAACAGACGACTATCAAAATCAAAGAAGTCCGTCTCAGTCCTGGTATCGAAGATCATGACTTCAACACGAAACTGCGCAATGCGCGCAAGTTCCTCTCTAAAGGGGATAAAGTGAAAGCTTCCATCCGTTTCCGCGGACGTGCGATTACACACAAAGAGCTGGGTCAGAAAGTACTTGACCGTATGGCTGATGAGTGTAAAGATGTCGCCCAGGTAGAAACGAAGCCTAAGATGGAAGGCAGAAATATGTTTATGATGCTTGCTCCGCTTAACGAGAACAAGTAAACGTAATTTAGTTAAAAGGAGGAAACGGATATGCCAAAGATGAAAACTCATAAAGGTTCTCAGAAACGTTTCAAAAAGACAGGTAACGGACATGTGAAGCGTTCTCACGCGTTCACAAGCCACTTGTTTGCTAATAAGTCCCAGAAACAAAAGCGTAAACTTCGCAAAGATGCTCTTGTTTCTAACGGAGACTATCGTCGTATCAAAAACATGCTTCCGAAAAAATAATTAAGTATTAAATCCAGGAGGGATTATTATGCCACGCGTTAAAGGTGGAACAGTTACACGTCAGCGTCGTAAACGTGTCTTAAAGCTAGCAAAAGGATATTATGGTTCAAAACATTCTCTATTCAAAACTGCAAAACAGCAGGTAATGAAGTCCGGTCAGTATGCGTATCGTGACCGTCGTCAGCGTAAACGTGATTTCCGCAAGCTATGGATTGCACGTATCAACGCAGCTGCGCGTACAAACGAGATTTCTTACAGCCGTCTTATGCACGGGCTGAAGCTCGCCGGAGTGGAAGTGAACCGTAAGATGCTTGCAGACTTGGCAGTGAATGATCAAGCGGCATTCACCTCTCTCGTCGATCAGGCCAAAGCAGCTCTTAAATAAGCAGAAGTTATTTCCATAACTTCTGAAAATGAAAAAGGCCATCTCCTTAGATTCGGGAGATGGCCTTTTGTATAAGGAGAAAAGATAAATGTTCTGGATTTTAGCAGGGGTAATGAGTATCGTTACATGGATGGTAATGGGGCTAGACAAGTGGAAAGCGATCCGAAAGAAACAGCGGATCGCCGAAAAATCGTTGTTCAGCCTGGCGATTGCAGGAGGAGCGACCGGGGGAGTACTCGGTATGATAATGTTCCGGCATAAGACACAAAAGAAATCATTCAAAATTCTTTTCCCATTTCTAATGGGAGTCCAAATGCTCTTGCTGTTATTCCTCGAAGGGCCGGTGCAGTAGCGTTTTCATCGGATGCTTCCATTCGATGGAGGCATACGGGTAACGGATCAGAATTTCTTTCTCGAGAAAATAAAGGTCTTCCCGGTCGATCCCTGTCAAGGTATTTGGTTCTTTTGCGGAAACTATGATTGATACTACTTCAAATGCTTCCTCTGTGGCACCGATATATTTTTCTCCTTCGAATACCGCGCCCTTGTAAGTAATGAAGAAGTTCTGTTTCGGGTTCTCATCATTATCCTGAAAGAAAAAGCTGCGGTTTTCTACGGCAGCTGTGAATTGGCGCCTTGGATCCTTGGCTATTTTTATCATCGTATATACTAAGAACAATATCGCAGCTAGTAAAAGTATACGGAATAATATGACCATCATAGTAATCGTCCCCTTGTTGGCTTATAGTAAGTATACGGCAGCAGTATGGCAAAGGTTTCAATTTTTTAATAATAAATGCTTGTACCATTTCTTTCAATAATTTCAAAAGGAGCATACCTATGGATTGGAAAGACTTATACCAGTATCAGCGTCAGCTTGATGAATTTATCGAGCAGAGCAAAAGCGTACAAAAAGAAACGATTCTCGATGATAAGACCCTCGCTTTTTATGTGGAACTTGGAGAGCTGGCAAACGAAACAAGATGCTTCAAATTCTGGAGCAATAAGCCGGCGAGTGACCGGGAGATCATCAAAGAGGAATATGTGGATGGTCTTCACTTTCTTCTTTCCCTCGGGATAGAAACCGATACTTACGTGAAGTCGGTCGATGCCAGCAAGCATTCTTCAAAGACAGAAGCTTTTCTAGCGGTTTACGGACGTTTGGAAGCGTGGAAGCGTAATCGATCAGTACAAACCTATCAGGAGCTTTTCGATTCTTATGTATCCCTTGCAAAAACCCTCGAGATTTCTGAAGAGGAAATGAAAGAAGCTTATTTGAAAAAGCATGAGGAGAATTACGAACGCCAGAACCGGGGATACTGAAAGATTTTGTTATTTTCCTGGCTTCGGTTTATAATAGATAGGGAATAATTTTTAGGAGGTTTTTAGATGTCTAAGAAAGATGAAACGCTTACAATGCTGAAAGACCTGACGGACGCACGCGGTGTCCCGGGTAACGAAAAAGAAGCGCGTGAGGTTATGGAAAAATACATAAAACCGTATGCTGATGACGTATACACAGATAACCTCGGTAGTCTGATTGCAGAGAAGCGCGGAAATAAGAAAGGTCCGAAAATTATGGTAGCTGGGCACCTGGACGAAGTAGGTTTCATGGTGACCCGCGTAGATGAGAACGGGTTCGTATATTTCCAGACGGTCGGAGGCTGGTGGAGCCAGGTCATGCTCGCTCAGCGAGTGACGATCATGACCGGCGCGGGAGATGTGACAGGAGTAATCGGCTCCAAACCTCCACACATCCTGACGGCTGAACAACGGAAGAAACCGGTCGATATCAAGGATATGTTCATCGATATCGGAGCGAGTTCCAAAGAAGAGGCAGCTGAATTCGGTGTGAAACCCGGAGATTCTGTCGTTCCATATTTTGAGTTCACTCAGATGAATAATGAAAAAATGCTTCTGGCAAAAGCATGGGATAACCGCATCGGTTGTGCAATTGCTATTGAGGTTCTCAAGCGTCTGAAAAAAGAGAGACACCCGAATGTCGTATACGGTGTAGGTACTGTGCAGGAAGAAGTAGGTTTGAGAGGCGCGAAAACATCTGCAAATCTGATCCAGCCGGATATAGCTTTCGGAGTCGATGTAGGCATCGCCGGAGATACACCTGGTGTTACTGCTAAGGACGCTCAGGCTTCCATGGGAGAAGGACCTCAGATTCTTCTTTACGATGCTTCGATGATTTCTCATAAAGGACTGCGTGACTTCGTTACAGATACAGCGGATGAGCACAAGCTCCCTTATCAATTCGATGCTTTGCCGGCAGGTGGTACGGATTCCGGCTCTATCCACTTGAGTCATGACGGGGTTCCAGCGTTGTCGATCACGGTGCCGACCCGTTATATCCACTCCCATGCTGCTATGTTACATCGGGATGATTTTGAAAACGCAGTTAATATAATTGTAGAGGTCATCAAAAAGCTCGACAGTAAAGCTGTTCAGAATCTCACTTTCAACTAAACTCAAGACCACTGGAAACAGGACCCGTTCCCTTCGCATGCGGGTCCTGTTCCTTCTGGACATGCAGACTGTGAGTCGGGTCAAATCGTAAAGAGACACTTGTTCTATGAAGGGTTGGGTGAGATTCGGTGAGGCGCGGACGTTGCTACCGTCTTTTCGGTGAACACAGCGTATTTTACCCGGCTTTCTCATAAGAAACTATGATCGTCTCGAGTAAGGGAATAGTGAGGAATAGAAATGATAACTTCCATGAAAAACCGAAAAGTAAAAGAATGGAAAAAACTTCATAAGAAAAAATACAGAGAACAGACCGGTATGTTCCTCGTAGAAGGATTTCATCTCGTGGAAGAGGTTCTCCACAGTAATTGGGAAGTGGAAGAAGTTATTCTTCTTGAGGAGACTCCTTTCCCCTTTTCCTATGAGGGAAATACAGAAACAGTCACGGATCAAGTGATGAAAGAAATTTCCCAGACGGAGGCGCCTCAAGGAATAATTGCCGTCGTGAAAAAAATCTCTTATCAGTGGGAAGAAGGGTCGCGTTTTCTGCTTCTTGACTCTATCCAGGATCCCGGGAACCTGGGTACGCTGATCCGGACAGCTGATGCTGCAGGTTTTGATGCGGTGCTGGTAGGAGAGGGAAGTGTAGATTGTTTCAATGATAAAGTATTGAGAGCGAGCCAGGGGTCTATGTTCCACCGTATGAAAGTAGTCGATGTAAGGTTGGAAGATGAAATGGAGAAGCTGAAGAGCTCCGGCTTCGCCGTATGGGGAACCGCTTTAGAAGGAGCGAAGGACTATACGGAGCTTGAATCACCTGACAAAGTCGCTCTGCTCGTAGGGAATGAAGGGAACGGAGTCCGGGAAGAGCTTCTTGCAACTGCGGATGAATTGGTGAAGATTCCTATGTACGGCGAAGCTGAATCACTGAACGTAGCTGTGGCTGCAGGTATTTTGATGTATGTGTTAAATCAATAGTTGCATTCATCCGGTATATTTCTTATAATTACTTATTAGTTATAAAGATAAAAGCTTGGATAGAGCAAAGTAAATAGTTACGGAATCGGCTTAAGGGAAGAAGCGCCAGGGACTGGGAGCGTTTCTGCCGTGGTGACTGTTGAAATTTCACTCTTGAGCTGACACCCAGGTGTCCGGATGATGATCCGTTATTCACATAAAGTGGGCACTTTAGTGTCAACAAGGGTGGTACCGCGACCATTAGCCTCGTCCCTTTTTCAGGGGGCGGGGTTTTTTGTATTTATAAGGAGGAATGGAAGATGAAGGAACGCTTAGAGGAGTTGGAGCAAGAAGCTATTCTGAAAGTGGAGAAAGCCGAAACGATCGATGCACTGAAGAATGTCCGTGTCGAATATCTTGGGAAAAAGGGTCCGATTACAGAAGTGCTTCGCGGCATGGGTAAGTTATCAAAAGAGGAACGTCCCGTGATCGGACAGCTGGCGAACGAAGTGCGGGAGAAGATTTCCGTCGCGATAGATGAAAAACAGTCGAAACTTGAAGACGAGGCACTTGAAGAACAGTTGAAGGACGAAAGCATTGATGTGACACTGCCAGGCCGCCCTGTCCAGGTCGGAGGTCCCCACTTGTTGACCTCGATCATCGAAGAAATAGAGGATTTATTCATAGGGATGGGTTTTGATATCAGAGAAGGTCCGGAAGTGGAAACCGACTATTACAATTTCGAGGCGTTGAATCTTCCGAAAGGTCATCCGGCCCGTGATATGCAGGATACATTCTATATTACCGAAGAACTGTTGATGCGCACCCATACGTCCCCTGTTCAGGCGCGGACGATGGGACAGAAAGACGGCAAGGAACCCGTAAAGATGATTTGTCCGGGTAAAGTCTATCGTCGTGATACCGACGATGCTACCCACTCCCATCAATTCACTCAAATCGAAGGGTTGCTCGTTGATGAAAACGTTCGTATGAGTGATCTGAAAGGGGTCTTGCAGACATTCGCCCATAAAATGTTCGGTGAAGAGCGGGAAATCCGACTTCGTCCGAGTTTCTTCCCTTTCACAGAACCTTCTGTAGAGATGGATATCTCCTGTAAGATGTGTGGAGGGAAAGGGTGCTCCGTATGTAAAGGAAGCGGCTGGATTGAAATTCTCGGAGCAGGCATGGTGCACCCGAATGTTCTGGAGATGTCCGGGTACGATTCGAAGAAATATTCAGGATTTGCATTCGGTATGGGACCGGAAAGAATTGCGATGTTGAAGCATGGTATTGATGATATCCGTCACTTCTATACGAATGATGTACGATTCTTAAGTCAATACCACAATGCGTAAGGAGGAATAAACGTGCTTATTTCATTAAACTGGTTAAAAGAACTCGTGGATATCAGCGGGTACAGTACAGAAGAACTTGCAGAGATCATAACGAAAACAGGTATAGAAGTAGACGGGGTATATGAACCGGAGGATTTACCTGAAAATATAATCGTGGGGAATATTCTGAGCTGCGAGCAGCATCCGAATGCGGATAAACTCTCCCTGTGTCAAGTGGATACCGGAAAGGAAACCCTCCAGATCGTCTGTGGCGCTCCGAACGTCCGGGCTGGACAGAAGGTAGCCGTAGCCAAGCCGGGGGCAGTACTCCCGGGTAATTTCGAGATCAAACAGACGGAACTCAGGGGAGAAGAGTCGAACGGAATGATCTGTTCCCTTCAGGAGCTCGGAGTAAAAGAAGAAGATGTTCCGGAAGCTTTCATTGATGGTATCTTCGTATTTCCGGACGAAACGGAAATAGGAGAAGATGCAGTGGAACTTCTGAATCTCGATGATTCTATTATTGAGCTCGATGTTACACCGAACCGGGCGGATGCGCTAAGTATGGCAGGTGTCGCTTATGAAACGGCTGCTGCTCTCGACCGGGAATATGAACTTGAAAGTCCTTCCTATGAAGAAACGAAGGAGAAAGCGAACGACTACGTTACCGTGAAAATAGAAAATGAAGAAGCGAACCCTTACTATGGAGCATTCGTCATTCAGGATGTGGAAGTGAAAGAATCTCCCCTATGGTTGAAAAACCGATTGATGGCAGCTGATACAAGACCGATCAATAACGTCGTTGACATTACGAACTATGTCCTTCTCGAATATGGTCAGCCGCTCCACGCTTTCGATTTCGATCGCTTCAACAGCGAGGAAATAGTTACCCGTTATGCTGAAGAGGGGGAGCAGATCAAAACGCTTGATGGAAAAATACGAACGCTTTCGTCACATCATCTTGTTATTACGAACGGAGAAAAAGCTCATGCAATGGCAGGTGTGATGGGCGGAGCCGAATCTGAAGTTCACGAAGGTACGACAACGCTCATTCTTGAAGCCGCTTATTTCGACCCTCGGGTAGTACGACAGGGAGCGAAAGATCATGAGTTACGAAGTGAGTCCAGTGTCCGTTTCGAAAAAGGACTTGATGTCAATCGCGTCCGTCAGGCTGGAGAACGGGCGTGTGAGCTACTGGAGAAATATGCTGGCGCCAGCATTTTAAAAGGAGTATCGGAAGAAGATCATCTGAACCGGGAAGAAACGAAAATCCGGATGGAAACACAACGACTGAATGATCGTCTTGGTACTTCCATGATTTCCGAAGACGTGAAGGAAATATTGCGTCGTCTGCAGTTCGGGTACGAAGAAAAGAAAGATGTTTTTGATGTGCAAGTACCGACCCGTCGCTTTGATATTGCGATCTTTGAAGATATGCTGGAGGAAATCGCACGTATCTACGGATATGATCGTCTTCCTTATACGCTGCCGAATAGCGCCCATCAGGCAGGAGGCTTAACCGAAGAGCAACGACTGAAGCGTGATGTGAAAACATATCTTGAAGGGGCTGGACTAAGTGAAACGATCACCTACTCCCTTACGGATAAAGTGTCCGCGGAACAAATGATCAGTCCGGAGCTGCAGGAGGAGGAACAGGGTGCGATCCGTCTCGCTATGCCTATGAGTGAGGATCACAGCCATTTACGTCTCAGTATTCTTCCTGAACTTTTGCGTACGCACCGATACAATTTAGCGAGACAGCAGCAGAATCTTGCTTATTATGAACTCGGGAAAGTATTCATCAGTGAAGATGAAGAACATCAGAAACAACCGAGAGAAATAACACGAGCGGCCGGGGCGATCTCCGGTAACTGGGTGACCCACCCCTGGCAGCAGGAAAAGAAGGAAGTGGACTTCTATGTGGTGAAGGGGATTGTAGAAGGTCTCGCTGAACGACTCGGGGTCACTTTCTCTTACATGAAAGGTGAACTTGAGGGGATGCACCCGGGACGGACGGCTCTTGTAGTGTGCGAAGATGAACCGGTAGGATTTATGGGGCAGGTCCACCCGCGCTACCAGAAAGAATGGGATCTCCGGGAAACATATGTATTTGATCTGAACCTTGATCGTCTTCTGGAGATCTATGAAAAAGAAGAAACGTTTGAACAAATTCCGAGATACCCATCTGTTTCCCGTGATATCGCGCTGGTAGTGGACGAAGAAACGTGGGCCGGAGATATTGAAGTGACGATCCTTGAAGCGGGCGCACCTCTTATCAAGCAGGTGAAAGTCTTTGACGTCTATCAGGGAGAGCATCTGGAGGACGGCAAGAAATCGTTGGCCTTTAATTTGCTTTATCAGGATCCGGAGCGGACGTTGAAAGACAAAGAAGTGGAGAAAGCTCACGGAGCTATCCTGGAACAAGTAGCAAGTCAGCATAACGCAAGTTTGAGACAATAAATGAATTTTGGTGATACAAAAATAGCACAGGAGAGGATGTTATCCTCCCTGTGCTATTTTTTTTGCTTTTTGCGTAGTCGCAAAATGCCATTTCGTTACATCCCGGAGCGCTTGCTCGCCGTATTCGTTCAATAAAGCTGCTGCTGCGCGGTCGACTTTCAAAGAGGCTCCTTTTGGTATCGTCATCCCGAATTGTTCGCTTAATTTGTTCATCTCTTTTACAAACAGAGATCGAGCGAGAATCGAGGCGGCGGCCACAGGGATTGAATAGCTTTCCGCTTTCGTCATGAAAAATGTCTCTGCTGTAAGCGAATAGCCCTCGGAACGAAGATGTTTTTTGTAGATTTCCGGTTTCGCGAATTCGTCGATCAGAATACCATCCGGTTTTATCGGCTCTATATCCTCGAGCAGTTTTGAAATCGCCTGGTGATGGAGAAGGGCTTTCATCTTCCCCTGGGACCACCCTTTTTCCTGCCACTTATTATACTTTTTATTGGATAAACGCAGCAGTCGATAAGGTATCTCCATAGCGACGATCTCCTGGGCGAGGGAGGTGATCTTTTCATCAGTCAGGTGTTTCGAGTCTTTGACTCCGATGGATTTCAGCCTTTCTATTTGGCTCCTGTCCGCATAAAGGGCGCAGACAGTGATCGGCCCGAAGTAATCACCGGTGCCGGCCTCGTCGGACCCTATGTGGGAAGAGGTAAAAAGGCTGGTGTCGGGCTGGTAGGGATGAGAAGCGGCCGATTTCTTTTCAGACGGGGGCTGTGTGTTCCACTGATCGGCTTCCTGTTCCGGCGTCTTACCCTGGAAGACGACTTTGCCGGATGTATAGGCGGTGATGGAAGCGAGAGGGGTTTTCGCCTGGAACTCTGCATATTGGGGGGGGTTGTTCAAATATTGGTTATAGTACTTTTTCATCTCCTGCATTTTTTTGGCATCGACTTTCAATACGACGGAAGGCATAAGCAACAAATTCCTTTCTTACTGTAATGTGTTCTATTATATCAGAGAGAACGCCTCATGAGCAGAAATACAGTGATTTTGCTTTCCTATTTGTTTCTCTTCATGTTAAGATATATTTTAGGATTGATAATCAGGAGGGAATGGACGTGTCCCACTCGGATCATGAAAAAAAGAAAACAACTGTTGAAATATATAACCGTTCCTACACAGTGGTAGGGGATGAGGATCCTCACCATGTTCGTGTGGTCGCCAGTCTCGTCGATCAGACGATGCGGGATATCAATGAGGCTAACCCTCGACTTGATACTGCGAAGCTTGCCGTTCTTACAGCGGTGAATACAATGAGTGATTACTTAAAACTAAAAGAGGAATGTGCGGATTTGATGAAACATATCGAAAAGTTAGAGAAAGAGGATAACCAAGGCCATGATTGATTTACTAATACTATTCATCTTATTTATCGGAATCATCAAAGGAATGAAACGCGGATTCGTCCTGCAACTCTTCCATATCGTAGGATTCATCGCTGCTTTAATAACGGCGATTCTCTACTATGATGACTTAGCTTCTAAATTGACATTATGGGTACCTTACCCAGAATTCCCGGAGAGCGAGGGCTGGGCTATTTTTATGGGGAACATGCCCCTTGAACAAGCCTTCTATAATGCTGTCGCCTTCATTCTGATATTCATGGCAGTTAAAATAGTGATCCAGATCATTGCTTCTATGCTCGATTTCGTTGCCGAACTGCCGGTTCTCAAATCGTTGAATCATCTGCTGGGTGGAGTGCTCGGTTTTGTAGAGAATTACATTGTGCTGTTCATATTCATCTATATTGCCGCTTTGACCCCACTGGTATTTCTGCAGAACAGTCTGGACAATTCATTTTTGGCCCCGCTGATCATTGAATATACACCTATCATTTCCGACCAGATTACATCGCTCTGGATGGAGCAGGTAGCAGGGTTTTTCATATAAAGATCGGGGAAGAGCCGCTGTGATTATTTTCATCATGGCGGTTTTTTTCTGTATGAAGGAGGAATCTCAATGAGTGAAATCAATAAAAAGAATGTAATCCAGTTATTGGAGAAAATAGCTGTTTACTTGGAGTTGAAAGGGGAAAACCCTTTTAAAATCTCCGCTTATACGAAAGCGGCTCAAGCGCTTGAACGTGATGAGAGAGCTTTATCTGAAATCGAGGACGTAACGAAAATGAAAGGAATCGGGAAAGGGACCGCTTCGGTGATTAAAGAGTACGTAGACACCGGGGAGTCGGAAACACTGCAGGAGTTGCAGCAGGAAGTACCCGAGGGGCTTATACCTCTGCTCGAACTTCCGGGGCTTGGTGGTAAGAAGCTTGCGAAACTGTATGATCAGCTAGGAGTGGTCGATAAAGCGACACTCCAAAAGGCGCTTGAAGAAGGAAAAGTGGAACAGCTGGAAGGGTTCGGAAAGAAATCCGCCGAAAAAATGCTCAAGGCTTTAGAAGAGCATGGTTCACGTCCGGAACGACTACCCATCGCTTTTATGCTCCCTCTCTCCAACAGGGTAAAGGAGCACCTGGATTCGATTGCATCCATCGACCGGTATTCTCTGGCTGGAAGTATGAGAAGAGTGAGGGAAACCGTCCGGGATCTGGATTTCATCATTTCCTCCGGCGATCCGGAAAATACGAGAGATGAACTTTTGAACCTCCCGGGTATAAAGGAAGTTATTGCTTCGGGGGACACGAAAGTCTCTGTTACAGTAGAAGAAAAATGGGATGTGAACATAGATTTCCGCATCGTGAAAGATAAGGAATTCGCAACGACGCTCCACCATTTTACAGGCTCAAAAGATCATAATGTTTTAATGAGACAGCTTGCAAAGAACCAGAATGAGAAAATAAGTGAATATGGAGTGGAGAATACAGAAACGGGAGAAGTACAGTCCTTCCGTACGGAAGAGGAATTTTATGCTCACTTCGGCCTCAACTTCATCCCTCCTGAAGTAAGGGAAGGAAAAGACGAGACGGATCTGTTCCGCCAACAGGTTCCGCTTGTGGCTATCGAAGATATAAAAGCCGATCTTCATATGCATACGACTTGGAGCGATGGGGCCCATTCGGTTGAAGAAATGGCGGAACGCTGCAGGGAGAAAGGGTATGAATATATAGTTATTACCGATCACTCCAAATACTTGAGAGTTGCAAACGGTCTCAATGAAACCAGGCTTCGAAAGCAGCGGGAAGAAATTCGTAAAGTGAACGAGAAATATTCTGATTTCCATATTTTCTGCGGGGTGGAAATGGATATTCTTCCGGACGGAACCCTCGATTTCAGCGATGAGTTTCTTGAAGATATGGATGTTGTCATCGCCTCGATCCACTCCAGCTTCTCTCAGCCTGAATCAGAGATAATGAAGCGGTTGAATGCGGCCCTTATGAACCGACATGTTGATATCATTGCGCACCCTACCGGTCGACTGATCGGGAAACGTGAAGGGTATGCAGTGGACATAGAGGAACTGATACAAAAAGCAAAAGAAACGAATACGGTGCTTGAACTGAATGCTAATCCGAATCGCCTGGATTTAATGGCGGACTATGTAAAGAAAGCTCAGGAGCACGGAGTGATGATCGCGATCAATACGGATGCTCATAACTTCCCTATGCTTGAAGATATGAATACCGGGGTCGGTACAGCACGTAGAGGATATATACAAAAAACGAATGTTTTGAATACGAAATCACTCGAGCAATTTAAAGAGTGGCTCAACAATAACTCACAATAAAGGGGTACTACCGCATGAATGAACGTATTTTGGGCGTCCTTGAGTATGGAAAAATCATTGAGAATCTCACTTCTTTTGCAGAGACATCACTTGGAAAAGAGGCAGCTCATAAACTGAAGCCCTCTTCAAATCTCGAAGAAGTGAAAAAACTGCAAGAGGAAACGGATGAAGCTCAGCAGATACTCAGACTGAAAGGTCATATTCCCTTAGGTGGGATTACGAACATCAAACCTCATCTGAAACGGACTTCGATCGGTGGGGTGCTGTCCGCTTCGGAGTGTCTTGACGTAGCGACTACGATTTATGGAGGAAAAGAACTGAAAAGGTACATCGAAGCGATGGAAGAACCGGAACTTCCTATCATCCGTGATATGATTGATACGATTCACCCGCTTCCTCTCCTTGAACGTCATATCAAAAACTGTATTGATGATAACGGAGTCGTCATGGACGGGGCTTCTGATGCTCTTCGCTCCATCCGCAGTAAGATCAATACTCTTGAAAGCAGACTGCGTGATAAAATGGAGTCCTATACAAAACAGCAGTCCGAGAAACTATCCGATGCCATTGTGACGATCAGGAATGAACGCTACGTATTGCCTGTGAAACAGGAGTACCGTGGTTCGATCAAAGGCATCGTCCACGATCAGTCTTCTTCCGGGGCTACGCTCTTCATAGAACCTCAGGCAGTCGTGGATATCAATAATGACCTGCAGGAGGCGCGTGTCCAGGAAAAACGGGAAATCGACAGGATTCTCGCTGAACTCTCGGAGGCGATTGAAGAGGACAGACCCATTTTATCTGAAAACGTCAAAGTCCTTGCCGGAGTCGACTTCATTTTCTCACGCGCAAAACTTGGTAGAAGTATGAAAGCAGCGATGCCTTTGATGAACAAAGAAGGGCGTATTGTGATGAAACAGGCCCGTCACCCCCTACTTTCTGATGAAGAGGTAGTTCCGAATGACGTGGAACTCGGTACAGATTTCACCTCGATCATCATCACCGGACCGAACACCGGAGGGAAAACCGTTACTTTGAAGCTGGTAGGACTTTGTACACTTATGGCTCAGTCAGGCCTTCAGGTTCCTGCGATGGATGGATGTGAGATGGCGGTTTTCGATAATGTCTACGCTGATATCGGAGACGAACAGTCGATAGAACAGAGCCTTTCGACTTTTTCCTCTCATATGACGAATATCGTGGATATTCTGGAGAAGGTGGATGACTCTTCCCTAGTTCTGTTTGATGAGCTTGGAGCAGGCACCGATCCTCAGGAGGGCGCGGCTCTTGCAATGTCGATTCTCGACGAAGTGGTGGAGAAAAATGCACGCGTGATTGCCACTACCCATTATCCCGAATTGAAAGCCTACGGCTATAATAAGGAGAATGTGACCAACGCCTCCGTTGAATTCGATATCGAAACACTGCAGCCGACGTACCGATTGCTGATTGGAGTGCCCGGGAGAAGTAACGCTTTTGAAATCTCCAGGCGGCTCGGCCTGCGGGAACACGTGATCAGTGCTGCGAAGGAAAGGGTAGGGGTCGATTCAGAGAGTGTAGAATCTATGATTGCGTCCCTTGATGAAGCAAGAAGAGAAGCGGAAGCGGACTATGAAAAAGCGGAAGATGTGAGACAGGAAGCAGAGCAGGTATATAAGGAATTACGCGAACAATGGAAGCAGTTCGAAGACCGGAAAGAGAAACTTTATCAACGTGCCGAGGATAAAGCGAAACAGTCGGTAGAGAAAGCCAGACAGGAAGCTCAGGATATCGTAGATGAATTGAAGAAAATGAAGAGCTCCGCTGAACTGAAAGATCACGAATGGATTGAAGCTAAGAAAATGCTGGATGAAGCTGAACCCGAGCTTGTCGAGAAGAAGCCTGAGCGGAAGCAGACGGATGAAACGAGAGACCTGCAGGTAAATGATGAGGTGAAAGTCCTGACGTTCAACCAGCAAGGGGTCGTCGTAGAAAAGATTAGTGAAAAAGAATATCTGGTACAGGTAGGTTCGATGAAAATCAAGGCGAAGCGCAAAGATCTTGAATTCATTAAAGCACCGAAGCCTAAGCAGGAGAAGCCGCTTTCTACTGTGAAAGGGCGCTCTTCACACGTGAAGCCCGAGCTCGATCTCCGGGGTGAGCGCTATGATGAGGCTCTGCATCAATTGGAAAAATATCTCGATGATGCTCTTCTGGCCGGTTATCCGCAAGTCTCGATCATTCACGGCAAAGGAACCGGGGCTCTTCGTCAAGGTGTACAGGCGCTTGCGAAGAGACATTCAAAAATAAACGCTGCCAGAGCAGGTGGTATGAAAGAAGGAGGAAGCGGAGTAACGATTCTCGAGCTCAAGTAATCACAGGAAAGGAGGGGGAATATGAACGATTTTTGGGAAATAGCCATCGTAGACACGGCAGCTACATATAGCGTCGTCGTTCTATGTATGATCGTGTTCCTCACCGTTTTTGAAATGGTGACCAAGTATGATAACTGGAAAGAAATTAAAAAGGGGAATACCGCCGTAGCTATGGCTACTGGAGGGAAAATGTTCGGTATCTCCAACATCTTCCGTTTTTCTATTGAGCATAATGATACACTGTTCCAAACAATCGGATGGGGTGTTTTTGGATTCGTACTTCTGTTGATCGGGTATTTCATGTTCGAATTCTTGACCCCTTCTTTCCGAATTGATGAAGAGATTGAACGCGGGAATCGGGCGGTTGGACTTCTTTCTCTGATCATCTCTGCAGGGTTGTCCTATGTTATAGGCGCCACTATCATTTAGGCTCTGTTCCGACGGATGGTTGATTTTAGCACGAAAAGGAGATGTTTGGCTGCACGGGCATAAACTGACAGATACAGGAAACCAACTATATGGAATTTACTGTAATTCTGCAAACATGACCCCGGCGAGCATCCTTCTGGATTATACGGAAATCAATTATGAACGGTAACAGAGCCATTTTTTAAGGAGAGACTGGCATTGCGCACATTAGCTATTATATTGATGATCGTGGCTGTCCTGTTCTTTATTGCAGGCGTCATTTTTCTGTTGTAAGCGTTTGGAACACATGGAGTAGGGTAGCTTTAAACCTTTACCTTCAAATCGTGTACCATGAGTAGTAATAGAAGAAAAACACGGAGTTTTTGTGGGAACAGATCGTCCCTGCGGATAGCGACGTGTTTTTTTGACTATGATTTTACGATCAGAAGCAACTTTTGTCCCTGTCATTTTTGATCGCCAATATATTTCAGCTGAGTAACTACCATTTTCATAGGTGTTTAGTCCTTTGAAGAGACGATGGTTATTTAATTATTTGAAAAATTATTCATTTTTTCTAGTCCAGCCGTTATAATGTAAGTAACTCACTTAAAGGAGGGGAAGGAATGACCCAGACAGAAAAGCTGTGGCATCAACATTACCCGAAAGAGATTGAAGTCGAAAAAGAATATGAAGAGAGACCGTTGCATGATTATCTGAAAGAAAGCGCTACTGTTTACGAAAAAAAGAAAGCGCTTTATTTTTTAGGTAAAGAAATGACTTACAAGGAAGTATATGAAGAGGCTTGTCATTTGGCCGGTTACTTACAGGAAAACGGATTGAAAAAAGGAGACCGTGTCTCCATTATGCTTCCGAACTGTCCGCAGTCTGTCATCAGTTACTATGCCGTGCTTATGGCAGGGGGGATTGTCGTGCAAACAAACCCGCTTTATACAGAGCGGGAACTTCAGTATCAGCTCAAAGACTCAGGAGCCAAGATGATCATTTGCTTGGATGTGCTGTATCCGAAGGCTGCATCCGTAAAACCGGACACGGATCTTGAACACATTTTAGTTACCGGGATCAAGGATTATCTGCCTTTTCCGAAAAGTACGCTTTACCCGTTTGTGCAGAAGAAAGAGTATAAGATGATCGTGAGACCTGAACATGGCAAGGACACTCATCTATGGAGGAAGATTTTCAAATCAGAAGTCCCGGCCGTGGTCGAAGTTCCTATAGATGCCAAAAATGATTTGGCATTACTCCAATATACAGGAGGCACTACAGGTTATCCGAAAGGGGTCATGCTCACTCATTACAACCTGGTCGCGAATACACAGATGTCTGTAGATTGGATGTACAAATGTAAAAAAGGAGAAGAAGTGACGCTCGGGATGCTTCCGTTTTTCCATGTGTATGGTATGACTGCAGTTATGAACTTATCCATTATGATGGGATCCAAGATGCTTCTCATACCGAAGTTTGAGGTGGAAGATGTTCTGAAGACGATCGATAAACAGCGTCCGACCCTCTTCCCGGGAGCACCGACCATCTACATCGGGTTACTGAATCATCCGAACATCCACAAGTATGATCTGTCTTCGATCGAAGCGTGTATCAGCGGCTCAGCTCCGCTACCTGTAGAAGTGATGGAACAATTCGAACAGGTGACAGGAGGTAAACTTGTAGAGGGGTATGGCCTGACGGAAACATCTCCGGTTACACACTCCAACCTGTTATGGGGAAAAAGGGTGCCTGGAAGTATAGGAATCCCTTGGCCTAATACAGATGCGAAGATCATCGAACTGTCCGGAGAAGGAGATGCAGAAACGGGAGCGATTGGAGAAATTGCTGTAAAGGGACCTCAGGTGATGAAAGGATACTGGAATAAACCTGAAGAGACAGAAGAAGTCCTGAGTCCGGACGGCTGGTTCAAAACAGGAGATATCGGCTATATGGATGATGAGGGTTATTTCTATATCGTAGACAGGAAGAAAGATATGATCATAGCCGGAGGGTACAATATTTACCCGAGGGAAGTGGAAGAGATTCTATATGAACATAGTGATATCCAGGAAGCTGTCGTCGTAGGTGTGCCTGATCCTTACAGAGGAGAAACGGTGAAAGTTTTCGTCGTTCGTAAGGAGAACAGTACTCTTACGGAAGAAGAATTGGATGCTTTCTGCAAAAAGAATATCGCTGTCTATAAAGTACCTAAGCTGTATGAATTCAGGGATGAACTGCCGAAGACGGCTGTCGGTAAAATTCTTCGCAGGAACCTTGTGGAAGAAGAGAAAGAAAAGCTGAGTACACACAGTTGACAGAATGACTGTGTGTAAGTAGAATGAGAGATGAATGATGATTCATTCACTATTTCAAAAGGCAGGAGAACAGACCATGAAACACGATAAACCAAAATATAAACAAATCATTGATGCCGCTGTTGAAGTCATTGCCGAAAATGGATATCATTCATCTCAAGTTTCTAAAATAGCTAAACGGGCAGGAGTAGCAGATGGAACAATCTATCTTTATTTCAAAAACAAAGAAGATATTCTCGTCTCCCTTTTTCAAGAGAAGATGGGGCAATTCATAGAGAGGATCCAGAATGCAACGACCTCCAGACAGACCCCTTCCGAGAAATTATTCACACTGATCGAAAAACATTTCGAACAGCTATCTGAAGACTACCATCTTGCGGTAGTCACCCAGCTGGAGCTCCGACAGTCGAATAAAGAACTGAGACTGAAGATCAATTCTGTATTGAAAAAATACTTAGACGTCATCGACGAAATCGTCGAAGAAGGAATAAGGGAAGAAGTCTTCCGCGAAAACATAAACAGAAAACTGGTTCGTCAGATGATCTTCGGAACAATAGATGAAGTAGTCACGAACTGGGTAATGAAAGAGCAGCATTACGACATAAACAATCAGGCGAAGGAAGTACATGCGTTGGTTGTGGAAGGATTGCTCAAACGTTAAAAGCAGGGAGAGATTTTATGGAAACGTTAACGTACGAAGTGAACGACCGGGTTGCTGAAATTACGATCGAGAGCCCTCTGGCAAATGCTCTCTCAAGCACGATCTTGACAGAGTTGAATGAGATTTTGAATGAACTGGAGGCCGAAGCCTCTCTTAAAGCTGTCATTTTGAAGGGGGAAGGGAAGTTCTTTTCCGCCGGAGCTGATATCAAGGAATTCACTGAATTCCAGGGCGGAAAAGAAAATATGGCTTTTAAGGGTCAAGCGGTTTTCGATCGCATTGAACAATTCCATGCCCCTTTCATAGCAGCGATCCACGGTGCGGCCCTTGGGGGAGGGCTGGAACTGGCGATGGCCTGTCACATGAGATTTGTGACTAAAAAAGCCAAAATTGGTCTGCCGGAACTAGGACTCGGCATTATTCCCGGATTCGGTGGAACGCAGCGTCTTCCGAGATATGTAGGAGATGCAAAGGCTTATGAAATGATCCTGACGGCAGAACCGGTTGAAGGGGAAGAAGCTGCGGCGATCGGACTGGCCAATCAGGCTGTGGAAGAAGAAGAACTTCTCGATCATGTTCGGAGAATAGCTGCTTCGATCGCTTCGAAGAGCAAACCTTCGATCGAACACGTGCTGAGACTTGTCCCGAATGTGTATGAGTCCACCCTGAATGCAGGGCTCAAGGATGAGGCGGCCCGTTTTGAAGAAGTGTTCAGGACTGAAGATGCGTCTGAAGGCATCAAAGCCTTTATTGAAAAAAGAAAACCGGAATTCCGGGATAAATAGAAACAGGAGGGAACTGCAATGAATATTTACGTATTGCTGAAAAGAACCTTTGATACAGAAGAGAAAATATCCATCAGTAATGGAAAAATAGAAGATGACGGTGCTGAATATATCATCAATCCATATGATGAGTATGCTGTGGAAGAAGCTATCAATCTGAGAGACGCCCACGGCGGTGAGGTTACGGTAGTAACTGTTGGAGAAGAGGATGCCGAGAAACAGCTCCGCACGGCTCTCGCCATGGGAGCTGACAAAAGCGTACTGATCAACACGGAGGATGATCTTGAAGAAGGAGATCAGTTCACTACGGTTCGTATTCTGGAAGCATATTTCAAAGAAAATGAACCGGATATCATTCTAGCAGGTAACGTCGCTATTGACGAAGCCAGCGGGCAAGTAGGGCCACGACTGGCTGAGAGGCTCGATATACCTTTTGTCACTACAATTACTGACATATCGATTGAAGGCGACACTGTAAGTATTGAACGGGATGTAGAAGGGGATGTCGAGAAGGTGGAAACGTCACTTCCACTTCTGGTCACATGTCAACAGGGGCTGAACGAACCTAGGTATCCATCTCTTCCGGGAATTATGAAAGCGAAGAAGAAACCATTGGAAGAACTTGAGATTGATGATCTCGATCTTGAAGAAGAGGATGTAGAAACGAAAACGAGGACACTTGAAATCTTTCTTCCTCCTGAAAAACAGGCAGGAAAGATACTCGAAGGAGACGCAGACGAGCAGGTAAAAGAACTCGTAGGTCTTCTGAAAAACGAATCCAAAGTACTGTAAAGATGTATAGGAAAGGAGAAGGGTGAAAAATGAGTAAAAATATATTAGTGATTGCAGAAGCAAAAGACGGGGAACTGAGAAACGTTTCTTTCGAAGCAATAGCCCTGGGTAAAAAACTTAGTGAAGGCGGGGAAGTCATCGCGACGATCTGTGGAGATGGAAACCTTGAGAACTATGGGGAAGAACTTATTCAATATGGGGCGGACCGTGTAGTCACTGCTGTGAACCCTGAATTGAAAACGTATACACCGGATGGATTCACTCAAGCTTATAAGGCGGTTATAGACCAGGAAAACCCGGATGGTATTGTAATGGGACATACATCCATCGGGAAAGATGTCACTCCTAAACTCGCCAGCCAGCTTGAAACTGGGTTGATCTCTGATGTAACGGAGGCGGAAGAAGGCGATGATGGCTTCGTATTTACCCGTCCAATTTACTCCGGCAAAGCCTTCGAGAAGAAAATAGTGACCGAAGGACTCACCTTCGTAACTATTCGTCCGAATAACATCGCTTCTCTTGAAAAAGATGGAAGCAGGAGTGGGGATATTTCGTCCATAGACGTGGATGTACAGAATATCCGGACTATTATCAAAGAAGTCATCCGTAAGACTTCAGAGGGAGTGGACCTTTCTGAAGCGAAAGTGATTGTAGCGGGCGGTCGTGCTGTAAAAAGTTCTGAAGGATTCGAGCCTCTTCAGGAGCTTGCAGACGAACTTGGCGGCGCGGTAGGTGCTTCCCGTGCGGCATGCGATGCCGGGTATTGCGACTACTCTCTTCAAATAGGTCAGACAGGAAAGGTCGTTACACCGGACTTGTACATCGCTTGTGGAATTTCCGGAGCTATCCAGCACTTAGCGGGGATGTCGAACTCGAAAGTGATCGTTGCCATCAACAAAGATCCGGAAGCGACTATTTTCAACATTGCTGATTATGGACTCGTCGGGGATATATTTGAAATAGTCCCTAAACTGACTGAAGAAATCAGAAATATGAAAGTGAATTCATAGTAGTGTGCCGGGAGGTTACTTCCGGCATTTTCCTTTGGGAAGTTTGAGCTCCGGAAGCTTCCACCCGTAGAACGAAAATCAACAATGAACAATAACAGAGAGTTCTTTTTAAACAAATTATTAGTCACGTATCATAGTGAATGATATACTCAATACAAACATAAGTTGATAGGAGGAATTATTAATGGCAACTGTAACAGCAACAGATCAGAACTTTGAACAAGAAACGAACGAGGGGCTCGTACTGGTAGACTTCTGGGCTCCATGGTGTGGCCCTTGTAAAATGGTGGCTCCTGTACTTGAAGAAATCGATGAAGAGATGAACGATGAGATAAAAATCGCAAAACTTAACGTCGACGAAAACCAGGAAACAGCAAGCAAATACGGGGTCATGAGTATTCCGACAATGCTACTGTTCAAGAATGGTGAAGTTGTCGATCAGGTTGTCGGCTTCCAACCGAAAGAGCAGCTCACAGAAGTTATCAACAAACACGCATAAATCATATAGGCCATGCTGTTCAACGCAGCATGGCTTTTTTTGACGATTAATGCATAGACGCATTCAAATAAAAAATGGAGTGAATGGAATGAACCATGCGATCAAAGAAAAATTAGCTGTTCTTCCTGATCAGCCTGGTTGCTACCTGATGAAAGACAGGCATGGAACCATTATCTATGTCGGTAAATCGAAAGTGTTGAGAAATCGTGTACGTTCTTATTTTACCGGGGCACACGATGGAAAAACGCAACGACTGGTCAGTGAAATTACAGATTTCGAATACATTGTGACCACTTCTGAAATCGAAGCTCTCATCCTTGAGATGAATTTGATTAAAAAACATGATCCTAAATATAATGTATTGCTGAAAGATGATAAGACGTATCCGTATTTGAAGATCACAGCTGAAGACCATCCCCGGCTGATTGTTACGAGAAATCTGAAAAAAGATAAGGGGAAGTATTTCGGTCCTTACCCTAACGTCGTATCTGCCAGGGAAACGAAGAAATTATTGGACCGCTTATATCCATTGCGGAAGTGCAATACGATGCCGGATAGGGTGTGTCTTTACTATCATATGCACCAGTGTCTCGGACCTTGCGAATTTCCTGTTTCCAAAGAGCAGAACAGGGAAATCGTCCAGCAGATCACCTCCTTTTTGAATGGAGGACACGGAGAAATCAAAAAAGACTTAAAGAGCAAAATGTATGAAGCCTCCGAAAAAATGGATTTCGAACGTGCGAAAGAATTACGGGATCAGGTGACTCATATCGAGTCCGTAATGGAACAACAGAAAATGACGATGAACGATCAGGTGAACCGTGATGTTTTCGCCTATGCGTATGACAAGGGCTGGATGTGTGTGCAGGTCTTTTTCGTGCGTCAGGGGAAATTGATCGAAAGAGATGTTTCCGTGTTTCCGTTTTTCGACGATCCCGAAGAAACATTCCTTTCATCTATCGCCAGTTTCTATCTTCACCAGAATCATCTTTATCCTAAACAGGTTCTCGTACCTCTTGGCACAAACACGAAGGTTTTGGAAGGCGCTATCGACACTGAGGTCAGTGTCCCTATGAGAGGTAGAAAAAAAGAACTCGTGGAACTTGCTGAAAAGAACGCAGAAATCGCGATTCAGGAGAAGTTCGCTTTGATTGAAAGAGATGAAGAACGTACTGTGAAAGCAGTCGATGCTCTCGGGGAAGCTATGAATATAGCGGCTCCTCTCCGGATCGAAGCGTTCGATAACTCTAATATACAGGGGACCGATCCCGTTTCTGCGATGGTGACCTTTGTAGATGGGAAGCCGAGCAAGAAAGACTACCGTAAGTTCAAAGTGAAAGATGTGACTGGTCCAGATGATTATGAAACGATGCGTGAAGTTGTCAGAAGAAGGTATACAAGAGTGTTGAAGGAAGAGAAACCTCTCCCTGATCTTATACTTATTGATGGAGGGAAAGGACAGATCTCATCGGCGAAAGATGTATTGGAAAATGAGCTTGGTCTTGACATCCCAATGGCGGGCCTTGCCAAAGACGAAAAGCACAAAACCAGTGAGTTGCTTTATGGAGATCCTCCTTCTCCTGTGGATCTCGATAGAAATTCTCAAGCCTTTTATCTCGTGCAGCGGATTCAGGATGAAGTCCACAGATTCGCTATTTCTTTTCACCGCCAACTTCGTGGAAAAGGAGCTTTGCAATCCGAGCTCGATGATATACCCGGAGTGGGAGAGAAAAGGAGAAAGCTGCTTTTGAAGCACTTCAAATCTATTAGTGCGATAAGAGAGGCTGATATTAATGAAATAGTGAAATTAGGGGTTCCTGAACCGGTGGCGCGCACCGTACAGATCAATTTGAACAGCAACGAAGAAGAACCGGCAGAGGAATAGTCCGCCGGTTCTTCTTTGTACTTATTAAAATTGTTTATCATCCTATGTCGGAAAATAGAACCGTTTGTTACCCTTGGCAGATAGTTACCAGGTAGAGAGGGGAGAGCAAGGGAAAACAGAAATAATCAAAAGTGAAATGCGGTAAGCACTGCCTGATTATCCTTACCATCTATCTCTTCACTACACTCGAACAGTTCATTTTCCAAGTTGCTGAGGCATTCGGCTAAAAAGCCTGATTCAAGTTTCAAATTGATATCGAGCGTCTCCTGATTGAGCCTTTTTTCTATTACATGACCGGAGAGAGTGAACTTTCTTTCTTTGTTTGAAGCTTTCCATTCTGTAAGTTCCCCCCATCCCAGGTACTGGAAGAAATAAACGATATCTTCATAAGAGTTTATCTCGGCTTGCCTTGCTATGTTTCTTCCCATTATGTATAAAATGTTCTCTGCATCTTCTCCGAGCAGATCAGGAAGAGTGAAGTAGCGGAGGATATCGAATCCTGAGCCTGTCGTCACGAGGGAGGCAATATTTTCTGTCGTAAACGTTGGTCCATTTTTCAAGAGGAATCCTTCCTTTCTCTGTCTTATTATTACTTGAAATAACAGTTTGTGCAATAGGGGAAGAGTGGAAAGAATTGTCTTAAAGAGCAAGTTGCCTTCTTGACGGTAATGGTCTATAGAAGTACAATAAGAATGTTACAGATTGTACGTTTTCAGAAGTATAGGGAGAAAAGAATCTCCTTTCTTATTTTAAGGCTCTGATAAAGCGCTTTATTTTCTGGAAATGGGTACATAAATTCAATCACATATAGGAGTTGAGGGGGGTAAATATGGCAGGATCACGAGGCTATGTAAACAGGAGATTGCATTCACTTTTGGGGGTTATACCTCTCGGAGTATTTTTATTCCAGCATTTAACGACAAACTTTTTTGCCACGAGAGGACCGGAAGCATTCAACACGGCGGCTCATCTTATAGAAGGTTTGCCATACCGCTATGTTTTGGAAATTTTCATTATCTTTTTGCCATTGCTGTTCCACGGGATCTATGGAGTGTATATAGCATTTCAGTCCAATTTCAACGTGAACAGGCAGGGTTATTTCCGTAACTGGATGTTTGTATTGCAGCGAATCACAGGGATTCTGACGCTGATCTTTGTTGCCTGGCACATATGGGAAACAAGAGTAGCGATAGGGTTCGGATGGGAAGAGCTTAACTATCAGTTGATGGAAGATATACTGACTCAACCATTCTTTTTCTGGTTTTACATAGTGGGGATACTTTCCGTAACGTTCCACTTCGCTAACGGACTATGGTCTTTCTTCGTCAGCTGGGGGATTACAGTTACACCAAGGTCCCAACGTATAATGACCTATGTATCACTGGTAGTGTTTTTAGCGCTGGCTTACATCGGTGTCCGTACAGTAATTCAGTTCGCTTACGGCGTATAAACAATGGATAGATAGTGATCAAGGGAGTGAACTTTTATAATGTCAAATAAAAATATCGTTGTTGTCGGAGGAGGCTTAGCCGGTCTCATGGCAACAATCAAAGCAGCAGAAGAAGGGGTGCACGTGGACCTCTTATCCATGGTGCCTGTAAAACGTTCCCACTCCGTGTGTGCACAGGGTGGTATTAACGGCGCTGTAAATACAAAAGGGGAAGGGGATTCTCCTTGGGAACACTTTGATGATACCGTTTATGGAGGGGATTTCCTGGCTAACCAGCCTCCGGTCAAAGCGATGTGTGACGCTGCCCCAGGAATCATTCACCTTCTGGATCGTATGGGAGTTATGTTCAACCGTACGCCGGAAGGTCTCCTTGACTTCCGACGTTTCGGCGGAACCCAGCATCACCGTACGGCCTATGCCGGGGCGACGACAGGCCAGCAATTGCTCTATGCTCTTGACGAACAGGTGCGCAGACATGAGGTGAACGGTCTGGTAACTAAGTATGAAGGATGGGAGTTTCTGTCAGCTATAGTTGATGACGGTGGCGTGGGCCGCGGAGTCGTAGCTCAGGATATAAATAGTCATGAAATCAAAGATTTTCCCGCTGATGCCGTAATAATGGCTACTGGGGGACCTGGTATCATCTTCGGTAAATCCACCAACTCGATTATCAACACCGGGTCTGCAGCTGCTTCTCTATATCTGCAAGGCGTGAAATATGCAAACGGAGAGTTCATCCAGATCCATCCTACAGCGATCCCCGGAGACGACAAACTTCGACTGATGAGTGAGTCGGCCCGCGGAGAAGGTGGACGTGTCTGGACATATAAGGACGGAGAACCATGGTATTTCCTTGAGGAGAAATATCCTGCTTACGGAAACCTTGTTCCCAGGGATATTGCAACCAGAGAAATATTCGATGTATGTGTGAATCAGAAATTAGGTATCAACGGAGAAAACATGGTGTACCTCGACCTATCTCATAAAGATTCCAAGGAGCTGGATGTTAAGCTGGGAGGAATCATAGAGATTTACGAGAAGTTCGTAGGCGAAGACCCTCGTAAAGTTCCGATGAAAATATTCCCTGCTGTACACTATTCCATGGGCGGAATGTGGGTAGACTTCGATCAGATGACCAATATACCTGGCATCTTTGCCGCCGGAGAATGTGATTTCACTCAACATGGAGGCAACCGCCTGGGAGCGAACTCTCTATTGTCTTCTATTTATGGTGGTATGGTGGCAGGACCTAATGCCGTCAAATATACGGAAACTTTAGAAGAACATGTAGAAGATATGGACCAAGATGTATTTGATAGACAACGCCAGGCAGAGCAGGATCGTTTCGAGGAAATCATGAAAATGGATGGAGACGAAAATGCTTATCAGATTCATAAAGAGCTCGGAGAATGGATGACAGACTATGTTACTGTCGTTCGTGAAAACGACAATCTTTTGAAGACGGATGAGAAGATAAAAGAATTGATGGAACGATATGAACGCATCAATATCAATGACACATCCCGCTGGAGTAATCAGGGTGCAATGTTCACTCGACAGCTCGAAAACATGTTACAATTAGCAAGAGTGATAACATTGGGTGCTTACCATCGTAATGAAAGTCGTGGTGCCCACTTCAAGCCCGAATTTCCGGATCGTAACGACGAGGAATTCCTTAAGACGACAATCGCAACATTTGATAAAGAGAAAAACGAGCCTGTCATCAGCTATGAAGAAGTAGACACTTCGTTGATCGAGCCACGTAAGCGAGACTATTCGAAGAGTAAATAAGGAGGACCTTCATCGTGAGTGAAGAGAAGAATATAACGTTGATCGTCACAAGACAGGATGATCCTGAGAGTGAACCATATAAAGAAACCTTCAGTGTACCCTACCGACAGAATATGAATGTCATTTCGGCTCTTATGGAAATCAGGAGAAATCCTGTAAATGCAGACGGAGAAGCCACTACCCCGATATTCTGGGAAATGGGTTGTCTGGAGGAAGTTTGTGGAGCATGTTCTATGGTCATTAACGGAGAGCCCCGTCAGTCGTGTACAGCTCTTGTGGACCAATTAGAGCAGCCTATTAAATTGGAACCTATGACTACGTTCCCTGTCGTCCGCGACTTGGCTGTAGATCGAGCGAGAATGTTTGACTCACTTAAAAAAGTGAAGGCATGGGTACCTATCGACGGTACGTACGACCTAGGTCCTGGACCACGCGTGGCAGAAACAAAAAGACAGTGGGCGTATGAACTGTCCAAGTGTATGACATGCGGTGTATGCCTCGAGGCATGCCCGAATGTGAACAGCAAATCCGACTTCATCGGACCGGCTGCATTATCACAAGTACGTCTGTTCAATTCCCATCCTACTGGTGAAATGCACAAGAGTGAACGTCTTCAATCCATTATGGATGAAGAAGGGATCATGGGATGCGGGAACGCACAAAACTGTGTAGAAGTTTGTCCGAAAGGCATACCTTTGACGACTTCCCTTGCAGCCTTGTACCGTGATACGGCACTTGAATCATTCAAGAGCTTTTTCGGAAGCGACAGATAAATTCATTGCAAAAAGCTGTGTCCCTAGTGGACACAGCTTTTTTTAATCATTAAGATGAAGAAGGGAGGAATGGCTATGCATAAAAGATGGTTTTATTATTTTTTAAGTGTGACTATATTGCTCGGTGTCGTTTTGGTTATCCATTCATATGCTGAAGAAACGGCCCACCTTTTCAGGGATGAAAACCATGCGATGATCAAGTTACATGCATCAATTTCATCGTACGCGTTTTATCTTCTGTTTTTCATTATTGTTCCTTCATTTTATTTTCTGATCACCGTATTCATCAGCACGTTTATTCATCGCCGCATGCCGAATACATTCTCCATCAGGCTGTTGATCACTTTTTTTCTCCTATTGGCCCTGGGTTATATCAGTACAGGAGGAGCCATACTCGGAGTGACTTTCAATATTTTCGTGAATTCAGTCTGCTTCATCAGTGCTCCCATTCTTTTCATCCACTTTTTATATGTATATTTCAAGGAAGTGGACATGTATTTGTTTCCGAAAAAAATTTACCAGTTCGGATATATGATCCTCTTGCTATCTTTGGTGTTTGACATCTTCAGCTTAATGACAGGGAGAACCGTTCTCTGGATGGACCATGTGCAATATATTATTCTGTTGTTCTTTTATTTTTTGATGTTCGGGGTAGTCTGTTTTGGTATGATCAGGGTACGCGACACCACTTACCGTTCGTTTTTTAAATACATAAGTTTTGGTGTTACTGTAACTTTCGCTCCTTATGTGCTTTTTTATCTGATACCACGACTACTTATAGGAACGCCGATAGTAGGTATAGAGTTTGCTGCTTTCTTCCTCATAGCACTACCGATTACATTTACGTACCTGTTATCAAAGGAACAGCTGATTGATATCAATTTCATCTTCCAGCGATTAAGGTATCATGCACTGATTTCTTTGATGCCAAGTATCCTTATAGCATTCATAGCCAACTTGATTATTGATTGGTCTTTATCATTCGTAATGTTTATGCAGTTGTTGGTGTCGAGTTTCACTGTTCTTGCTTTTGTGCTTACGATAGCAGAGCTTGTTAATTTCCGTGTCCAACGTGTTCTGTTCTCCAATCGTACAAACTTTCAGGAAAGTCTTCATAAAGTCACGAAAAACTTCAAAGATCAGTATAGTGCTGTGTCTCTGATGAATGGAATATGCGGAGAAATAACAGAGACGCTGAACTTAGCAGAGACCCAGGCTTATTCGTATAATACAAACCGCGAAATGTTCTGCGTGAATGACCCGCTGCCTGAAGATCTTCTTTATCACTTGCAGCATTCTTTCCATAACAGGGAGCTAGGAGTAGGGGAAATAGTGGAAACGGAAAAAGGTTTCGGGTTAGTCGTCTCCGAGTCTTTGAATAAGGTTACAGTGATTTTCAGCAGAGGGAAGCAGGATTTCACGACGTTGAATAGGGAAGAGAAAAAGTATTTGCAAATTATTTCTATGAACGCGAACATCGCTATAGAAAATATGAGCCACATCGAAGACTTGATGAAACAATTGCAATCATTGAAAAATGAACATACCAATCAATATCCCGCCTGGCTCTCAAGATTATTGTTCCAGATAGCGGAGGAACAGAGAAAACAACTTTCGATTGACATTCACGATACGGTATTGCAGGAACTGCTTTATCTTTATCGTCGTATGGACGAGTTATACTCTAATCGGCAGGAGCTTCCGCTCACCTTACGTTCGGAACTGTCTGTCTATAAAGAACAACTTCTAGACAGTATCCATCTGACACGAGAAACCTGCAGTGAATTGCGACCTACATTTTTAAAAGAAATAGGGATCGTTCAGTCCCTCGATAATCTCATCCAACAATATCAACTCCGTTCCAATTTTACCGTTTATCTCTATGCCAAACATTTCCATGCAGAGATCGATCAGGAAATGATGTTGACGGTTTATAGAATCGTCCAGGAATTTTTATCGAACACGATGAAACATAGTGGAGCTAAGCACGTTCATTTAAGGCTTGAAGGGGACGAAGAGGAAGTGAGACTCTACTATGAAGATGATGGAGTAGGTATGGAAGATAATTACAAATGGGATGCCTTCACTCATATCGGTCTGTCGGGGATAGAACACCGGGTGAACGGACTTAGAGGTTCCCTGCATATAGATACTGCCAAAGGTGAAGGTTTCAGGGCAGAGGTAAGATTCCCGATCCAACAGAAAGGAAAAGAAAACGATGACGAATATACTGATTATTGATGATCATCCCGCTGTAGGAACAGGTACAAAAGCGATGATTGAACAGAATAGTGAAATGAAAGTGGACGTCGTGGAGAAAGCGACTGAGGTAGAGGCTATGGTAAGTCAGGGAAACTATGAAGTACTCCTGATCGATTTGTATATGCCGGGAGTGAACGGGCTTGAATTGTCGAAACGGATCAAGAAAGAATGGCCGGAGATCACTACTCTCATTTACACAGGGTTTGATCTCAGTACACATTTCAATATGCTGGTGGAAGCGGAAATTGACGGTTTTGTAAGTAAAACTGCGTCACAGGAACAATTATTGACAGCTATCCGCTGTGCTATGAGAGATGAAGTTGTGGTCCCCCTTCACCTGTTCAAGCAGCTGCGCCGGACAGAGGCGAGTGCCACTTCTATCAGAATGAACTGGACGAAAGAAGAAGAGGCCCTATCCCTGAACGAAAAAGAACAGGCGATCCTGAAAGAAGTGTCGAAGGGATTGACGAATAAGACGATTGCTACGAACCTCCACATGTCACAGCGTAGTGTGGAGTATACGCTTACAGGCATATTCAATAAATTGGATGTCCGATCCCGTACGGAAGCCCTCTATAAAGCACAGGAATTAGGACTGATTTCCAAGGTGTAGACAAAATATCTATAGATACACAAAAGGAGGTCATGTTTCCGGGGGGGGGGGGGATGGTCTATTCTGAAGAAAAGTTGAAATTGTTCATCTTTTTTCTTGATATTTCGTCAGTAACCCGAGAGAATATACTTCATAGACTTTAATTGATATGGAGGGGGACCATTCATGGCAGATAAGATCATTGAAGATCTCGAGATATATTTACGTTTTGTGGCGGCCGGTGTCAAAGACAAAGGAAGAGAAATACTTGAGAACTACCACGTATCTCCTCCTCAATTCGTAGCCCTGCAATGGGTTTCGGATGAAAAAGGCATTACGATAGGAGCCATAGCTAAACATATGCACTTGGCACATAGTACCACCACTGATATGATAGATCGGTTGGAAGACCTGGAATTGGTAGAGCGTCAGAAAGATGAAGAAGACCGCAGGGTGGTTCGTGTTTACATAACACCCTCCGGAGAAAGAGTCATCCAGGAAGTGATAGACAAACGCAGAAGTTATATGAATGAATTGCTCGAGGGCTTGGAAGAAGATGAATATCATCAATTCCTCGCGCTTATGAAACATATGCATGAAAGAATGACTCAAGTCACTAACTGAACTACAACGGGAGAAGAGGTATGAGAATGGATCGACCAATTGGAGTGATCGACTCGGGTGTAGGTGGCATGACAGTAGCCAAAGAGCTGATGCGACAGCTACCGAAAGAATCTATAAGCTATATCGGTGATACGAAACGTTGCCCTTATGGCCCCCGTACGGCAGAAGAAGTGCAGAGATTCACCTGGGAGATGGTAGAACATCTGAAGAAACACGATATCAAGATGCTCGTAGTTGCATGCAACACAGCGACGGCTTTTACGCTTAAAGAGCTCCAGCAAAAACTCACTATTCCGGTGCTTGGTGTCATAGAGCCGGGAGCGAGAGCCGCCATTTCGTTCAGCGAGAATAGACGTATAGGTGTAATCGGTACGGAAGGGACGGTCCGGAGTGAAGCTTACCCGGAAGCATTGACGGCTATAGACAGTTCCATCTTTGTGAACAGTCAAGCCTGCCCTTCTTTTGTTCCTCTCGTGGAACGTGGGATATTCACAGGACCGGAAGCCTTGGCGATTGTAGAGAAGGAACTCCAGCCCCTCAAAGATAAAAATGGTATTGATACACTCATTCTTGGTTGTACTCATTATCCGCTGATCAGGGATGTCATCCAGGAAGTGATAGGTGCTTCGATAAATGTTATCAGTTCGGGAGAAGAAACGGCACGTGAGGCCAGTCTTATCCTTTCCTACAATCAACTTCTGGCTCAAAGCGGAGAGGACCCGACTTTCAAGTTTTATACTACAGGTGATTATCAGAAATTCAGGAAGATAGCCGACGAATGGTTTGAAGGACCGCTTGATATATTTGAAGTCATCGAACTCGAACCTGTCCCGCCTATGTAGCGGAGAAGGCATAACAGCTACTGCGTTATATAGCAGTGGCTTTTTATATAGGTGAGATGCCTGATGATTTGTGTTATGATAGGCAGGAATTAATGGTAATCGGAGGAGGAATTTTTGTGCGAAATGATGAACGTAAAGTAAAAGATTTAAGAGCGATAAAAATAGAGACTGATTATATCAAACATCCGGAAGGTTCGGTGCTTATAGAATTCGGAGATACGAAAGTGATTTGCAACGCCAGTATAGAAGATAGAGTTCCTCCGTTCCTTCGCGGGCAGGGCAAAGGATGGATCACTGCAGAATATGCAATGTTACCACGTGCCACCGAAACCCGGAACATACGTGAATCCTCGAAAGGTAAAGTTACTGGACGCACGATGGAAATCCAGCGATTGATTGGAAGAGCATTGCGTTCTGTGATTGACCTGGAAGCACTCGGGGAAAGAACATTATGGGTGGATTGCGACGTCATCCAGGCTGATGGTGGAACGAGAACAGCCTCCATCACCGGAGCTTTCATTGCAGTTGTGCATGCGCTTGGCACACTGGTGGATAAAGGGAAAATCAAGGAGCTTCCCGTCATGGATTATTTGGCAGCCATTTCTGTTGGTGTCCTGGAAGGGGAAGAAATCGTCGATCTTTGTTATGAAGAGGACAGCAGGGCAGATGTCGATATGAATATCGTCATGACAGGTGAAGGTGAATTCGTAGAAGTTCAGGGGACTGGAGAAGAGGCTACGTTCTCTATGAAACAGCTTACTACGATGCTTGAACTGGCTTCAGAAGCGATATCTGAACTGAAACTCCGCCAGAAAGAAGCGATCGGTACTTGGGCGAGTGCAATCGAGAATTATAAAGAGCGGGAGGATCAACAGTGAAAGAAGTCGTCATAGCAACGAATAACCAGGGAAAAGTGAAGGAATTTGAACAGATGTTTTCCGCTTATGGTATTACAGTCAAATCACTGAAAGACTTTGAGGAAGATATAGATGTGGAGGAGACGGGCGACACTTTCGAGAAGAATGCCCTGTTAAAAGCAGAAACGATTTCCAGTCAGTGGAACATCCCTGTTCTTGCTGATGATTCCGGGCTGGAAGTGGATATACTTCAGGGAAGACCCGGGATTTACTCGGCAAGGTACGCCGGTGAAGAGAAGAACGATAAGAAGAATATAGAGAAACTTCTAGAGGAACTTGGGGAAACCACTGTCAAAGATCGGTCAGCTCGTTTCGTTTGTGTAATCGCGGTTGCGAGACCTGGACAGGCATCATTCACAAAACGAGGTACGTGCGAAGGGGCGATTGCACTTCAGCCGAGAGGGGAGCATGGCTTCGGTTATGATCCGATTTTTATTCCGGAAAATTACATGAAGACGATGGCTGAGCTTCCTGCCGAAGAGAAAAACAGCATCAGTCACCGCCACAATGCCCTCGTGAAGATTGAAGAGTGGTTGGAAGAGAAAGGAGAGTAAACATGCCGAAAGTTTTAGTGATCAGCGACAGTCATGGTATGAAAGAAGAGCTTATGCAAGTGAAAGAACGTCATGAAAACGAGACTGACGCAATGATTCATTGTGGAGATTCGGAACTTTCCACAGACTCAGAGGAGCTCCAGGGGTTTCATTATGCAAAAGGAAACTGTGACTTCGAACCGGATATGGAAGAAGAACAAGTCGTGGATGTCAAAGGTGTGCGCTTCTTCGTAGCACATGGACATCTGTTGCAGGTGAAACAGACCCTCATGCCCATATTCTACAGATCAGAGGAAGTCGGAGCGGACGTAGCATGTTTCGGACATTCTCATATGATAGGTGCAGAAAAGGTGGGGGATAAGCTTGTGATGAATCCTGGAAGTTCACGTTTACCTCGGGACCGGGAAGAACCTACCTATGCCATCATACACTGGGTGGAAGGATCGAAAGAAATGACTCTGGCTTATTATCACATCGATGGTACAAAACTGGATGATCTGGAGATTGAAGTTGACCTTGGTAGCAGGAATTAATTTTTCTTCCTGCTACCATTGACATTTATACACAAACATCGTATACTTTTTCTTGTCGTCGCAATACATATATCAACCGGATAGATGCGGGTGTAGTTTAGTGGTAAAACCTCAGCCTTCCAAGCTGATGACGGGGGTTCGATTCCCCTCACCCGCTCCATTGTCCCAATAGCTCAGCTGGATAGAGCAACAGCCTTCTAAGCTGTAGGTCGTAGGTTCGAATCCTACTTGGGACACTATTTAAAACGCTGAACTCTTTTGATGTACAAAAGGTTCAGCGTTTTTGTTTTTGAAGGGTATGGATCAAACAATTATGGTTTTATCCATGAGCATCAGGGACAAACAGGTCTCGATCTTTATCGACAAATTAAACAAAGTTTTCTTCAAGAGAAACTCATGTTTGATATAATGAAAAAAGGGCATACTTTACTAAATATGTTTGCTGGGAAGGGTGTACTATGGAAAATAATAAAGGAGAAGTCGTACTTTTTCCGAAATGGAAAGAAAAGTTACGCAAAGAAGGGCTTGAAGCTGTTACACAGCACAAGTATGAAGAAGCGGTCGAATCATTGGAGCCATTGCTTCAACATGATGAGGCCGATGATGAAGTCACTACCGGACTGCTGATCGCCTGGGTTGGGATAGGAAGATACGAAGAAGCGGAAAATGTCTGTCTGAACCGAATGAAGGTCTCGGAATCCAATTATTTTCAATACCTGCATATATACATAACGATTCTTTTTCATGACGGGAAGTATAAGGAATTGATGGACCTCGTCGATGAAGTACTGGAGCGGGAAGATGTTCCTCATGATGTCCGGACGCAGTTGTGGCAAATGTACAATGTGAGTAAAGATATTGAAGATACTCAAAAGAAAGCGGAGGAAGCCTCGCTGGTTGAAGAGCTTCAGAAAGCCTGGAAAAAGAAGGATGCCCCAAAACAGTACGCACTCATTAAGAGACTGATCACCCACTCTCCGGAGGCGCAATGGGAATTTCTATGTGAATGGTTGAAGGATGAGGAAACCCATCCTGTAGTCAAGACAGCCATTATCGAGTGGTTTCAATCATGGAATATCAACAACTCTGCAGAAGTACATAAGTTCAATAACTCAATCTCGATCATTCCTGTGGAGACCGGCACTCCTTTCTCTCATTATATTGTCAAACATATAGAGTTTCGCCTGGCTTCCATAGAACAGAACAATCCTGCAATGTACGAGATCATTGCTACAATGCTTCACCGCTACATATATATACGCTATCCTTTCCTCCCTACGGAAAATGAAGTTCCGCTTATCATAGAAGCACTGAAGACTATCGGCAACGAGTATTTGCAATTAGATGATGCACCTACTAAAATAGAGGCGGATATTGAATCGTACAAACAGGATATCGAGATTGCCAACCAGGAATATAAGTCTATAACAGGAGAGTAAGACATTTCATGGCTCTGTTGTTGAAACGGAATAACTTTATGTTATAATGTAGAGGTTGTAAATCAGATTCGTATGTATGTCTATCATAGAATCATGTAAAATGGAATCATGTTAAATGAAAATATGACGTTGGAGGGACTTTTTTATGTCAGCGAAATGGGAAAAGAAAGAAGGCAACAAGGGGACTCTTACAGTAGAGGTCTCTGCTGAAGAATTCGATAGAGGTCTGGATGAGGCTTTCAAGAAAGTAGTGAAAGATGTCCAGGTGCCAGGTTTCCGTAAAGGGAAAGTACCACGTAAAATCTTTGAAGGTCGTTTCGGTGTAGAATCCCTTTATCAGGATGCACTCGATATCATTCTGCCACAGGCATACACAGAAGCTGTCCAGGAAACAGGCATTGAACCTGTGGACCAGCCTGATGTGGATGTTGATCAGATTGAGAAAGGCGAGCCGCTCATTTTCAAAGCGGACGTAACAGTCAAACCTGAAGTGGAGCTTGGAGAATACAAAGGTCTTGAAGTAGAACAGGCAGACACTGAGGTTACAGACGAAGACGTGGAAGAAGAACTGAAGCGTCAACAGGAAAATCAAGCCGAGCTCGTTGTGAAAGAAGAGGGAGAAATCGAAGAAGGCGACACGGTCGTCATGGATTTCGAAGGCTTCGTAGACGGAGAAGCATTTGAAGGCGGACAAGCCGACAACTATTCTCTTGAAATCGGATCCGGTACTTTCATCCCAGGATTCGAAGAACAGCTGACAGGTAAGAAAGCCGGGGACGAGCCTCAGGTTGTCATTACCTTCCCTGAAGACTATCACGCTGAAGAACTAGCCGGAAAAGAGGCGACGTTCGAGGTGAAAATCCATGAAGTGAAAGGAAAAGAACTTCCTGAACTTGATGATGAGTTCGCGAAAGATGTGGATGAAGAAGTGTCATCCCTTGATGAACTCAAGAAGAAAACCCGTGAAAATCTGGAGCAGCAAAAGCAACAGGATGCTGAGAACCAGAAACGGGAAACTCTTGTCAACAAAGCAAGCGACAACGCTTCTGTTGAAATTCCACAGGCAATGGTCGATTCTGAACTCGATCGTATGATCAGTGAATTCGAACAGCGTCTGCAAATGCAAGGAATGACAAAAGAAATGTACTTCCAGTTCACTGGCCAGGATGACAATCAGCTTCGTGAACAAATGAAGGAAGATGCTGAAAAGCGTGTGAAAACGAACATGACTCTCGAAGCTATTGCACAGGCAGAAAACGTTGAGGTTACTGAAGAAGACATCGATAAAGAACTTGAAAACATGTCTTCGATGTATCAGACAGACGTTGAGAACCTGAAACAAATGCTTGGTGGAAATACAGACATGGTCAAAGATGATCTGAAAATCCAGAAGGCGATTGACGTTCTGGAGCAAAACAGCAAAACTGTATAACAAAAAGAGAACAAGGTGAGGGCTTTCCCTGCCTTGTTTTCTCATATTATTTGCAATTCCCTATGGATACATAATACTATGAAGAGAATCGAATCTACATAAGCTTAATAATCTGTTAATAACACTGCTTAGCGTTTGACTTCTTTTCATACTCTCTACATAATAATAAGTGATGCAGGGGAAAAAGATGGACGACCCTATTACTTTTTAATTCTAGAGTTATTTGGTATGATTAGCGAAAGAATGTGCGGATAACCTTGGCATCATTTTGGAAAGGGTGACAGAAATGTTTAAATTTAACGAAGAAAAGGGCCAGCTTAAATGCTCGTTTTGTGGTAAGAGCCAGGATCAGGTTCGCAAACTTGTAGCTGGACCTGGTGTATATATTTGTGATGAGTGCATTGAACTATGCACAGAGATCGTTGAAGAAGAGCTTGGAAACGAAGAAGAGACGGAATTCAAAGAAGTACCGAAACCGGAAGAAATCCATACGATTCTAGGTGATTATGTCATTGGTCAGGAGCAGGCCAAGAAGAACTTATCGGTAGCCGTCTACAACCACTATAAGCGTGTCAATGCGTCTACTACGAAAAGTGACGATGTCGAGCTTGCAAAAAGTAACATCCTTATGCTTGGACCGACCGGTAGTGGGAAGACTTTGCTCGCACAAACTCTCGCACGCATACTGAATGTTCCTTTTGCGATTGCTGACGCGACCTCTCTTACAGAAGCGGGTTATGTCGGTGAAGATGTTGAGAACATTATCCTGAAATTGATTCAGGCAGCGGATTACGATGTTGAAAAAGCTGAAAAAGGTATCATTTATATTGATGAAATCGACAAAGTAGCCCGTAAGTCCGAAAACCCTTCCATCACTCGTGATGTATCCGGAGAAGGTGTACAGCAAGCACTGCTGAAAATTCTTGAAGGAACGCAGGCAAGTGTGCCTCCTCAAGGAGGACGTAAACATCCTCATCAAGAATTTATCCAGATCGACACGACGAATATTCTCTTCATCGTCGGAGGAGCCTTCGATGGAATCGATCAGATCATTAAACGCCGTCTTGGAAATAAAGTGATCGGATTCGGATCTGAACAGGAGCAGTCCGATGCAGACAAACAGGAATTATTGACGAAAATTCTTCCTGAGGACCTTCTTAGCTATGGTCTGATACCGGAATTCATCGGTAGACTTCCAGTTATTGGAGCCCTTGAACAACTGGATGAAGATGCTCTTGTCGAAATTCTTACCCAGCCGAAGAATGCTCTGGTCAAACAATACCAGAAACTTCTCCAGATCGATGATGTTGAACTGGAATTTGAAGAAGAAGCACTTCGGGAGATTTCCAGGCTGGCTATCGAACGGAAAACCGGTGCCCGTGGCCTGAGATCGATCATTGAAGGTATCATGCTTGATGTAATGTTCGATCTTCCTTCGAGAGATGATATCGAGAAATGTATCATCACAAAAGAAACGGTAGAGATGCAAGGCGGACGTCCTCGTCTTATCTTGACGGACGGTACGGTGGAAGAACCGAAAAGTCCAAAAAGTGCCTGATGAATTTCGGGTATCAAAAAGCTTAGCCGCGCTAGAGTAAGCGCGGCTTCTCTTTTCCTTTTTTTAAATGGAAATATCCTTACATAACCTTTGTCCATGAGGAACGAACAATAGAAAAAGAAAGCTGGAGGTGCCGCAGATGGCGGAGAATCAAACACTGACATATCCCCTTTTACCGCTTAGAGGATTACTCGTATATCCTTCTATGGTCCTTCATTTGGACGTAGGACGCGAAAAATCCGTAAAAGCATTAGAAGAAGCTATGGTTAATGATAATCATATTATGTTAATTGCGCAGAAAGAAACGAATATGGATGAACCGCAAAGGGAAGACCTTTATTCCATTGGCACAATCGCATATGTCAAACAAATGGTGAAGCTTCCTAATGGGACGCACCGTGTTCTTGTCGAAGGTGTGGATCGTGCGGAGGTTGAAGAAATCAATGAGAAGGAAGAGTATTTCGAAGTAGCTGTAAGAAAATTGGAAGACGTCTCCGAAGATCAGAATGAAGAAGAAGCACTCACTCGTACGCTGATGGAACAGTTTGAACAATACGTGAAGGTATCGAAAAAGGTGACTCAGGAAACGTACGACACCCTTGCCGATATTGACGACCCTTCTCATCTTGCTGACATGGTGGCTTCCCACTTGCCGATCAAAGTGAAAGAAAAACAGGAAATCCTTGAAATCAGCGAAGTGAAACAGAGGTTGAAGAGAATCATTGATATCATCGGCAACGAACGTGAAGTATTGCAGATTGAACAGAAGATCGGCCAGCGGGTAAAGAAATCCATGGAGCGTACTCAGAAAGAATATTACCTTCGGGAACAGATGAAGGCTATTCAGAATGAACTCGGAGATAAAGATGGTAAATCCGGTGAAATCGCTGAACTGAAAGAAAAGATAGAAAATGCGAGTATGCCTGAGAGAGTAGAACTGGTAGCTCTCAAAGAACTGAGAAGGTATGAAAAAATTCCTCAGAGTTCAGCCGAAAGCTCGGTTATCCGTAATTACATCGAGTGGCTTGTTGTTCTCCCGTGGACGACAGAAACGGAAGACAACCTGGATGTGCCTCATGCAGAACAAATCCTTGATGAGGATCATTATGGTCTTGATAAAGTGAAGGATCGTATTCTTGAGTATCTTGCAGTTCAACAGCTGACTCAATCCATCAAGGGACCGATTCTCTGTCTGGTAGGGCCTCCGGGAGTCGGAAAGACTTCTTTGGCTAAATCCATCGCGAGAGCCATCAATCGTCAGTTCGTAAGAGTTTCCTTAGGTGGTGTGAGAGATGAAGCGGAAATCCGCGGTCATCGTCGTACATATATAGGTGCGATGCCAGGAAGGATTATCCAGGGGATGAAGCGTGCTGAGACGATCAACCCTGTATTCCTTCTTGATGAAATAGATAAAATGGCCAGTGATTTTCGCGGAGATCCTTCCTCAGCCATGCTTGAAGTCCTTGATCCTGAACAGAATTCCACCTTCAGTGATCATTTCATAGAAGAGCATTATGATCTGTCGAACGTCTTATTTGTGGCTACTGCAAATACGATGTCTACGATACCCGGCCCGTTGATGGACAGAATGGAAGTTATTCAGATTGCAGGTTATACGGAAGTGGAGAAGCTTCACATTGCGAAAGAACACCTTCTTGGGAAGCAGATCAAGGAAAACGGACTGACAAGGAGTCAGGTCCAGTTTCGTGATGACGCTCTGATGAAGCTGATTCGCCGCTATACCAGAGAAGCGGGTGTACGTGGTCTGGAGCGTGAAATAGCAAATGTTTGCCGGAAAGCTGCAAAAATCATCGTTTCCGGTGATAAGAAGCGTGTGATCGTGACCGAAAAAATGGTGGAAGATCTGATTGGACGTCCTAAATTCCGCTACGGGCAGGCAGAGCTTGAGGATCAGGTGGGAGCAGCTACCGGTCTTGCCTATACAGTTGCCGGAGGAGATACACTTTCCATTGAAGTCCTCATCTCGCCCGGAAAAGGGAACCTGACGCTTACAGGAAAACTCGGAGATGTTATGAAAGAGTCGGCTCAGGCTGCTTTCAGTTACATTCGCTCCAGGGCTGACGAGTTGAAGATCGACCCTGAGTTCGTGGAGAAGAATGATATCCATATCCATGTGCCGGAAGGAGCGACACCGAAAGATGGACCGTCTGCCGGGATTACTATGGCGACAGCTCTCGTCTCAGCACTGACAGGCAGAGCCGTCTCTAGAGAAGTGGGGATGACCGGGGAAATCACTCTGCGGGGCCGTGTGCTTCCGATCGGCGGCTTAAAGCAGAAAGCTCTAAGCGCTCACCGGGCAGGTCTGACGAAAGTGATCATCCCGTATGAAAACAATAAAGACCTCGAAGACATTCCGGAAAGCGTGAAAGAAGATCTGACTTTCATCCCCGTCAAACATCTGGATGAGGTGCTCGAGGTAGCATTGAAAGGTGAAACGAATGAGAGTTCATAGTGCAGATATTGTAATCAGTGCTGTCAGTAAAAAACAGTACCCGACTGCTCCGATGCCGGAGATTGCTCTAGCCGGCCGCTCAAATGTAGGAAAGTCCTCATTTATTAACACGATGATCCAACGGAAGAACCTGGCACGTACTTCAGGGAATCCGGGGAAGACTCAGACGCTTAACTTTTATATAATCAACGATTCTTTCCATTTCGTTGATGTCCCTGGTTACGGTTATGCGAAGGTATCCAAGACAGAGCGGGCCCGCTGGGGGAAAATGATGGATGAGTATTTCGGAGAACGAGAACAGCTGGTATCAGCTGTGCTTGTAGTTGATTTGAGACATGAACCATCTGATGAAGACTGCATGATGTATGATTATTTTAAGTATTACGATCTTCCGGTTACGATTATCGCTACCAAAATGGATAAAGTGAAAAAAGCCAAACGGTCTGCGCAGGAAAAGCTGGTTCGTGAAGTTTTGGACGTAGAAGAAGAAGATCCGCTCATCATGTTCTCCTCAGAAACAGGAGAAGGAAAAGAAGAAGCGTGGAAATCGCTGCGTTCCCATCTTAAGATGTAGAAAAGCTCCTTCCCTGACCCGGAAGGAGCTTTTCATTTTACTGAACACATGGTATTTTGAGTGAAAAGTGTTGATATTAGGAGGAAACTTTATGAATACTATTATAGATGTTCAATCCTTGAATAAATCTTTCGGAGACTTACATGTACTGAAAGACATAGATTTCAGTGTGGAGAAAGGAGAAGTTGTAGTGCTTATAGGGGCGAGCGGCTCCGGCAAGAGTACGCTTCTCCGTTGCCTCAATTTTCTGGAAATGAAAGGTGGCGGTGAGATTTCTCTTCACGGAAAGCTCGTTGACGAAAAAGAGGCAAAATTAAGCGAGGTAAGACAGAATATCGGAATGGTTTTTCAACATTTCAATCTTTTCCCTCATAAAACGGTATTGGAAAATGTGATGGAGGCTCCCATCCAGGTGAAGAAAATGAATAAAGCTGAAGCGAAAAAGATAGCCCGGGAGCTGTTGGAGAAGGTGGGGCTGAAAGAGAAGGAAGATATATTTCCGAATCGTCTCTCCGGAGGGCAGAAACAACGGGTGGCTATTGCCAGAGCTCTGGCGATGAATCCATCGATTATGCTTTTCGACGAACCCACTTCAGCACTGGACCCTGAATTGATCGGAGAAGTCCTCCAAACGATGAAAACACTAGCGAGCGAAGGGATGACTATGGTCGTCGTAACTCATGAGATGCGTTTTGCAAAAGAAGTCGCTGACCGGGTCATCTACATGCACGATGGTAGAATTGTTGAACAAGGGCCTCCTCAGGAGCTTTTTGAAAGTCCTGAAAATGAACGGACAGAACAATTCCTTCAATCGATTTACGTATAAACTCGGTGGTCAAAACTGAAAAAAGCACGCGGTAGCCAGGAAGAACCGGCTTTCGCGTGCTTTTTTAATTTATCTGAGTTTATAAAAGTAATACCCGGCAAGAAGCAAAAAGAATACGCTGAAATACAATTCTATGTATTGGATGACTGGAGGCAACCAGAAGAACAGTGATTCTATAGCAGGGATGAACATAATGCCGAGACCGATAGCGAACGGTACTATGGCAATTTTAGGTTTCCTTGCAAGAGCCAAAGCCACGCCGGAGTAAATCACATATATAGCCCAGTGGGAAGGCCAGGCACTGATGCGGGGTTCAGCGAATAGCTGCCATAGTATAAGAAGAACCATCGACTGGAAGAACAACAGTAGAGTATCTCGGGAACGGCGAGCATGAATGAACAATCCTACACTCAGGAATACGAGTAGTGAAACTTCTGCCAGCCTGTCACTGAGAACGGGGATGGAGAATTGACGGAAGAAAAAGAAAGCCCCCATCGCGGAAAGAACGATGGCTAACAAAGAATAATATCTTTTCATAAAAATGATGCACCTCCGGAGTGTGATTTGCTTGTGAAAAGGGTAAGCTTTTGATATATTGATAACAGTTCTTATTTAAATTAATTCTAATCTGGTATTGAATTTTTAGAATCTTCCTTACCATCGTATCATAACAGCTTCATAATCTGTTCAAAAATTGGTCTAACAGAAGCAATTATTCGTGTTATAATAGAAGATATGGAATTATGATAAGGTACGGGACACATGATGGGGGTATATGTCATGCATATTTTAGCTGTAAGCATTAATTACCGCACTGCCCCTCTTGCTATTCGGGAGAAGCTTACGTTCTCAGAAGCTGATCACAGAGAAGCTATGGAAGCTTTGAATGATCAGAAAAGTATTCTCGAGAACGTGATATTATCCACTTGCAACCGCACAGAAATATATGTGGTGGCGGACCAGATACATACGGGACGATACTACATCAAGGATTTTCTGGAGAAATGGTTCAACATCGAAAAGCAGGAGTTTTCTCCTCACCTGATTGTTTATGAATCGGATGGGGCAATTGAACATTTAATGAGAGTGTCATCGGGATTGGATTCCATGGTATTGGGGGAAACCCAGATTCTTGGACAGGTGAAACAGGCGTTTCAGCTTTCTCAAAAATCGGGCACGACCGGCACAGTCTTCAATCAATTGTTCAAACAGGCGGTTACGTTAGCGAAAAAAGGTCATAAGGAAACGGCTATCGGAGAGAATGCCGCTTCTGTAAGTTATGCGGCGGTAGAACTGTCGAAAAAGATTTTCGGTGAGTTGAAAGATAAGCATATCGCCATCATCGGAGCAGGGAAGATGGGCGAACTGGCTGCGAAAAATCTTCACGGCTTCGGTGTCGGACAGGTTACAGTTCTCAACCGCACGCTTGAGAAGGCGGAATCGGTAGCGGAACAATTTCACGGCAGTGCCGGGACGATGGAAAAAAGGGATGAGCTGCTTGAAAAAGCGGATATCGTCATCAGTTCTACGGGCTCGGATAGCTATGTAATCACCAAAGAAATGGTGGAGAAAGCACACAAAAAAAGAAAAGGGAAGCCTTTGTTTTTTGTGGATATTGCTGTGCCTAGAGATCTCGACCCGGGAATCGCAGAGCTTGAGAGTATGTTCCTTTATGATATTGATGATCTCCAGGGAATCGTCGATGAGAATCTTGCTGAACGCAAAAAAGCCGCTGAGTCGATTGAACTCATGATCGAAGCGGAAATCGTCGAATTCAAAGAATGGTTGCAGACCTTAGGGGTAGTTCCGGTCATCTCCGCCTTACGCCAGAAAGCACTCGGAATCCAGGCGGATACGATGGAAAGCATCGAACGGAAATTGCCTGAATTGACCGACCGCGAGAAGAAGATCCTGAATAAGCATACCAAAAGTATTGTGAATCAGATTCTGAAAGAGCCGATCACTCAGGCAAAGGAACTCGCTAATGAGCCCGGAGCAGAAGAGTCACTGCAATTGCTCACACAAATTTTCGGTATCGAAGAAGAAGTGCAGGAGCAAGTGAAAATACAGGAAGAAAAAAATAACCACGCTGTTAAGGTCGACGATACAGGGGCTTTGATGTTCCCGACACTGCAGAAAATGACACAGGCTTAAAAGGTGGACAACCTATGACACTGGACCTTAAGTGGATTTATGAAATTATCATTTTATTTTATGGTCTCAGTCTGACCGGCTATTTTATAGATTTTATCCAGGGAGACCGGAAAGCGAACAGAATCGCTTTCTGGCTACTTGGGGTTGTATGGATTTTGCAGACGATCTTCTTATTATCTCAGATTTTTATCAGGGACGACTTTCCTGTTATGACCGTTTACGACGGTCTTTATTTTTATGCCTGGATTCTTGTTACGTTTTCACTCGTGCTGAATAAGCTCTTCCGTGTGGATTTCATCATCTTTTTCACGAACGTCATTGGGTTTTCCGTGATGATCATCCATTTGATGACCCGTGCTCAAAGTACGATGGGGAGAGGAGGAGTAGAGCTCGTCAATGAAATGCTGGTGGTACACATCACCCTTGCCATCATTTCTTACGGCTTTTTCACTCTTTCTTTCATATTTTCCGTGCTGTATCTCCTGCAGTATCGGTGGCTTAAAAGTAAAAAATGGCGAAATCGTCTTGTGCGACTCGGTGATCTACCGAGACTCGAACGACTTTCCTACCTATTCATTATACTTGCCGTTCCCCTTCTGCTTATTGCTATTGTTCTCGGAGTCGTATGGGGATATGTGTCTGAGGATACATTTTACTGGCTGGATTTCAAGACGGTAGGGTCGATCATCGTGTTTGTGGTCTACATGGTCTGGCTGTTCCTGAAGGTCGTACAGGGTTTCCAGGGAAGACTCATTTCTATATATAACGTAGGAGCGTTTCTGCTTCTTCTCATCAATTTTTTTCTATTCAGTTCACTTTCGAACTTTCATTTTTAACTACTAGGAGGAACTATTGTGCGTAAAATCGTAATCGGATCAAGGAAAAGTCAATTAGCTATTAAACAGACGGAATGGGTGATTGATCAGCTGAAGCAGATTGATTCTTCTTATGAATTTGAAATCAAGCGCATTTCCACCCGCGGAGATGAAATCCTGAACGTCACGCTTTCCAAAGTGGGGGGCAAAGGACTATTCATCAAAGAGATTGAAAATGCAATGTTTGATGAAGAAATAGATATGGCTGTCCACAGTATGAAAGACATGCCGGCAGTGGTGACAGAAGGTCTGTCTTTAGCGTCTGTCCCGCTGCGTGAAGACCACCGGGACGCGTTCGTTTCGAATAACAATGTGACTTTGAAGGATCTGCCTGAAGGCGCAGTGATAGGAACGAGCAGTCTCAGGCGTTCGGCTCAGATCAAAGCAGTACGTCCGGATGTCGAAGTGAAATGGATCCGGGGGAATATCGATACACGTCTTCGCAAATTGAGAGAAGATGAGTTCGATGCTATCGTACTAGCAGCCGCCGGACTGAAGAGAATGGGCTGGACTGAAGACGTAGTCACGGAATTTCTGGAACCGGACGTCTGTGTGCCGGCTGTCGGACAAGGGGCACTCGCCATTCAATGCCGGGACGGAGACAGCGAACTTCGTGAGCTGGTAGCCAAATTGAATCACGAGTACACAGAAGCTACCGTCACAGCTGAGCGTAAATTTCTCCATGATCTGAACGGAGGCTGTCAGGTTCCAATCGGAGGCTATGCTTACCGCGAAGGTGAAGAATTCACTCTTTCCGCTCTAGTAGGTACTCCGGACGGGGAGACTATTCTCCATGAAACGGTGACAGGGAATGACCCAGTGGCTGTGGGGAAAGAAGCGGCCGACCGTCTGAGAGCACAGGGCGCTGAAAAAATCATTGAAGATGCCAAAGAGGAGTTTGACCAGTAATGTCGGTACTCTCCGGGAAAGAAGTCCTGATTACCCGCGCAAGCTCTCAGGCTGATCCTTTAAAGAAACGTCTGATAAGCAGAGGGGCCGGGGTTACACTCCTCCCTCTGCTTACTTTCGTTAAAAGAAAAACCCGGGAAAACTTTCGTCTTCTGAACAAGCTCGATACGTATGATTGGGTACTTCTGACCAGTTCGAACGGTGTCCGTTTTTTCGAGGAGTTGTTATGGGATGCCGGGGTCCGTGCTCCGTACCATCTCAAGTATGCAGTCGTTGGTCCAAAGACAGAGCTGGCTCTGGAGGAGAGGGGGATGTCAGCTGCTTTTCTTCCCTCTGTCTATTCTGCGGAAACCCTGGTGAAAGAATGGATTCCGCAATTAAAAGCTCGGGAAAGAATCCTTTATGTCAGGGGGAACCTTTCCAGGGAAACGATTCGGGAAGGATTGAACCATCAGCATATTTCTTTTGATTCCCTGACAGCCTATGATACGTTAATAGTGGAAGAAAACGAATATGATGTGCAGTATGGATTGAAGCACAGGGAGTGGGAGGCACTGACTTTTTTCAGTCCTTCCGCAGTAGATGCTTTTTATAAGCTTGCAGGACCTTATATCAACGAGGGCCTACACCTTCCCTGTTTTTGTATAGGACCGACGACAGAGCAGAAAGCTGTGCAACTCGGTTTTTCGAACATAAGTACTCCTGGCACATACACAGCAGAAGCGCTTGTTGAAACTATGGAGGAGTATTTTACGGAGAAAGGATGAATGGAAATGACGAATGAATTCAAAAGACATAGAAGACTGAGACAAACTCCTTCCATCAGGTCGATGGTCAGGGAGACACACCTTCACCCCGAAGATTTCATTTTTCCTCTCTTTGTTGTAGAAGGAGCGAAAACGAATAATGATGTGGCCTCCATGCCGGGGGTTTATCAGGTTGCTTTCGACAATTTGAAAGAAGAACTCGATGAAATCGTCGGCCTCGGACTGACTTCTGTCATCGTGTTCGGTGTTCCAAAAGAGAAAGATCCTTACGGAAAAGAAGCCTATAATGAGCAAGGAATAGTGCAAAAATCTATCCGTTTCATCAAGGATTATGCCCCTCAGCTGACAGTGATCGCTGACACTTGCCTCTGTCAATATACCGACCATGGTCACTGCGGGGTTGTCAGAGAAGGAGTCATCGAAAATGACGCATCGTTGGAGCTACTTGCAAAGACAGCTGTGACGCAGGCGGGAGCCGGGGCCGATATCATTGCGCCGTCGAACATGATGGATGGATTCGTTTCCCATATCAGGGAGGAACTTGATGAATCCGGCTACCCTCATGTACCTATCATGTCCTACGCCGTCAAATATGCTTCTGCGTTCTACGGTCCTTTCCGTGATGCAGCTCATAGCACACCTCAGTTCGGAGATCGCAAAACCTATCAGATGGATCCTGCGAACCGTATGGAGGCGAAACGTGAAGTCGAATCCGATCTGGCTGAAGGAGCGGATTTTCTGATTGTAAAACCGGCTCTCAGTTATCTGGACATTATGCGGGAGACACGCGAAGTGTCCAACGTGCCGATTGTCGCTTATAATGTAAGTGGGGAATATTCGATGATCAAAGCTGCAGCAGAGCAAGGATGGGTTGATGAGAAAGCGATCGTTTCAGAAAAGCTCCTTTCCATGAAACGTGCGGGAGCGGATATGATCGTTACTTATCATGCAAAAGATATGGCAAAATGGCTGAAAGAATAAATGACAAGGTGGTGGCACAATGAAAAGATTCGATAAATCGATTGAGGAATTCAAAACGGCTGAACAGGTGATGCCAGGGGGTGTGAACTCTCCGGTCAGAGCTTTCAACTCAGTGAATATGGACCCGATTTTTATGGAAAAAGGGGAAGGTTCCAAAATCACGGACATCGACGGAAACGAATATATCGATTATGTACTGAGCTGGGGACCGCTGATTCTTGGCCACGCCAATAAACAGGTCGTCGACTCCCTGCAGGAAACTGCGGCGAGAGGCACAAGCTTCGGTACTCCGACGATTATGGAAAACAAGCTTGCAGAGCTGGTGATTGAGCGGGTACCTTCTATTGAAATGGTGCGTATGGTCAACTCCGGTACAGAAGCTACGATGAGCGCATTGAGAGCTGCGAGAGGATATACCGGAAAAAATAAAATCCTCAAGTTCACAGGAAATTACCACGGACACGGGGACTCGTTATTGATTAAAGCGGGGTCCGGCGTAGCGACACTGGGTCTTCCGGATTCTCCAGGTGTTCCGGCTTCTGTAGCTGAAAATACCATTACCGTACCTTACAATGATTTGGACAGCGTCCGTCATGCGTTTGAACAGTATGGAGATGATCTGGCGGCGGTCATCGTCGAGCCTGTGTCCGGGAATATGGGAGTCGTTCCTCCGAGCAATGAATTCCTCCAGGGACTCCGGGATGTGACGAACGACTATGGCTCTGTCCTCATTTTCGATGAAGTTATGACAGGGTTCCGCGTCGGGTATAATAGTGCGCAGGGACACTTCGGGGTGACACCGGACATGACGTGTCTCGGTAAAGTGATCGGTGGTGGTCTTCCGGTAGGAGCCTACGGCGGGAAACGCGAGATCATGGAAACGGTCGCTCCGACGGGAGACGTTTATCAGGCAGGTACGCTTTCCGGTAACCCTCTGGCCATGACTGCGGGTTATGAAACGCTGCGTCAGATGACGAAGGAATCCTATGATGCTATCGAGAAGAAAGTGGATCGTCTCGTGGAAGGATTCCGTGAAGCGGCAGAGGAGAATGATATCCCTCTTGCTATCAACCGCGCAGGTTCTATGGTCGGCGTTTTCTTCAATGATAGTGCTGTCACCGATTTTGAAACAGCAGGGAATTCAGACACCGATCGGTTCGCAAGCTACTACCGTGGAATGATCGAAGAAGGAATATTCCTGCCTCCTTCCCAGTTCGAAGGACTGTTCCTGTCTGTAGCTCACACGGATGAGGACATCGAAAAAACGATAGCAGCGGTGAAAAATGTATTCAAAACATTGAAGTGATCGGGACAGAGTCCGGCAGTACTTCAAAGACTTACCGGACTTTTTACATCCGTTCAACTTTCCGTTGACGAAACAGGTTATGGTTCTATACAATATGTAGTGTGACAGGAATATAAAAAATGCCACGATGGAGAAGAGTATGTCTATACGTTTCAAGAGAGGAAAACACGTGCTGGAAGTTTTCTAAGCCTCTGTAGACAGAAGGTAGCTCTACTAGCAGCTTTTCTGAACGCGATGTAGTAGGAAAAGCCGGCGATGGACCGTTATATCCAAACGAAGTGTACAGAAATTTTCTGTAAATTAAGGTGGTACCACGGAAATGAACCCTTTCGTCCTTAGCCGGATGGAAGGGTTTTTTGTATGGAAAAAGAGGAGGATGAGCGATGAAGGATATAGAAATGTCTACGAAATATGATCCCACTGAGGTGGAGAAGGATCGTTATCAGTTCTGGCTTGACGGAAAGTATTTTGAAGCGGAAGGTGGAGGCGAGAAAGAGCCGTATACGGTCGTCATTCCACCCCCGAACGTAACGGGTAAATTGCACTTGGGTCACGCCTGGGATACGACGCTTCAGGATATCATCACCCGCGTGAAGAGGATGCAGGGGTATGACGTACTCTGGCTGCCGGGCATGGACCACGCCGGTATCGCAACGCAGGCGAAAGTGGAAGCCAGGCTCAAAGAACAGGGGATGTCACGGTATGAGCTCGGTCGTGAGCAGTTCCTTGAGAAATCATGGGACTGGAAAGAGGAATACGCCGATTTCATCCGCTCCCAGTGGGAAAAACTTGGCCTGGGTCTCGATTATTCACGTGAGCGGTTCACGCTGGACAGCGGGCTTTCTGAGGCTGTGAAAGAAGTGTTTGTACGTCTTTATGAAAAGGATCTGATTTACAGAGGACAATATATCATCAACTGGGATCCTGCTACCCAGACCGCTCTCTCCGACATTGAGGTAGAGTATAAAGATGTCCAGGGGGCATTTTACCACATGAACTATCCCTTGAAAGATGAAGAGGGAGCGATTGCTGTGGCGACGACAAGACCTGAGACGATGCTCGGGGATACAGCTATCGCTGTTCATCCGGAAGATGAGCGTTATAAGCACCTTATCGGGAAAAAAGCGACGCTACCGATTATCGGAAGAGAATTGGCCATCGTTGCGGATGACTACGTAGATCAGGAATTCGGTTCCGGCGCTGTGAAGATCACGCCTGCACACGACCCGAATGATTTCGAGATTGGAAATCGCCACAACCTTGAACGTGTCCTCGTGATGAATGAAGATGGCACCATGAATGAAAATGCCGGAAAATATGAAGCTATGGATCGTTTTGCATGCAGAAAGCAGCTCGTCAAAGATCTTCAGGAAGAGGGAGTCCTTTTTGACATCGAGGAACACACGCATTCCGTCGGTCACTCTGAACGCAGCGGAGCCGTCGTCGAGCCTTACCTGTCCACCCAGTGGTTCGTCAACATGGTACCGCTCGCGAAAGAAGCTGTGGATCAGCAGCATACCGATGATAAAGTCAATTTCGTCCCGGACCGCTTCGAGAAGACTTATCTCAACTGGATGGAGAACATCAGAGACTGGTGTATTTCACGTCAGCTATGGTGGGGACACCGGATTCCTGCCTGGTACCATAAAGAGACCGGTGAATTATATGTCGGAAAAGATGCACCGGAAGACAGCGAGAACTGGGAACAGGACGAAGACGTCCTCGATACGTGGTTCTCCTCTGCCCTATGGCCTTTCTCTACGATGGGGTGGCCAGATGAAGAGAGTGAAGATTTCAAACGCTACTTCCCGACGAATGCTCTCGTTACGGGATACGATATCATTTTCTTCTGGGTGAGCCGGATGATTTTCCAATCGATCGAGTTCACTGATCGTCGTCCGTTTGAAGATGTGCTCATCCATGGTCTTGTCCGTGACGGAGAAGGACGTAAGATGAGTAAATCACTCGGTAATGGAGTGGACCCGATGGATGTCATCGATAAATACGGAGCGGATTCTCTCCGTTACCTATTGTCCACGAGCTCCGCCCCGGGGCAGGATATGCGATTCACCTGGGAGAAAGTGGAGTCTACGTGGAATTTCGCAAACAAAATTTGGAACGCTTCCCGTTTTGCTCTTATGAACATGGGAGATCTGCGCTATGAAGATATCGATATTACGAAAAACAGATCTGTCGCCGACGACTGGATTTTGACCAGGCTGAACGAAACGATCGAAAAAGTGACGAAAAATATCGATCACTATGATTTCGGAGAAGCAGGTCGTCACCTCTACAATTTCATCTGGGATGACTTCTGTGACTGGTATATCGAAATGGCGAAGCTTCCTCTCTACAGCGAAGATGAAGAGCGGATCCATACGACACGTTCGGTTCTTGCTTATACACTCGACCGCACGATGAGAATGCTTCACCCGTTCATGCCATTTATTACAGAAGAAATCTGGCAGCATCTCCCTCATGAAGGCGAGTCGATCACTATCAGTGAGTGGCCGGTGGCGGAGACGTCTCTGAATGATCAGCAGGCCGTAATGGAAATGGAAAGACTCGTTTCGATCATCCGCTCCGTGCGTAATACCCGTGCGGAAGTTGATACTCCGATGTCGAAACAGATCAAGCTCCTCATCCAGCCGGAAAGTGAAGAAGTGGTTCAGGAACTCGAGAACAATCGCAACTATTTGGAAAAGTTCTGTAACCCGAGTGAACTGACAATCGCCACTTCCGTCGAGGTTCCGGATAAAGCGATGTCTTCTGTTGTTACGGGGGCTTCGTTGTACCTTCCATTAGAAGGTCTCATGAATATCGAGGACGAGATTGGGCGTCTCGAGAATGAATGGGAGAAATGGAACAAGGAAGTGAAGCTTGTACAAGGGAAACTGTCGAACGAAAAATTCGTCGATAAGGCACCCGCTCACATCGTGGATGCAGAAAAAGAAAAAGAAGCGGATTATCTTGATAAACGGGCAAAAGTGGAAGCGCGGATCAACGAGTTAAAAGCATAGCAGAAAGGGCACCGGTTTTTTCAGGTGCCCTTTTTATAAATCAGGAGAAAGGTGACACGCATACATGGATAAAAATGAGGCATTGGCTTGGATCCACGGTCGCAGCAAATTCAAAATCAAACCCGGGCTCGAACGGATGGAATGGATGGCGGAGAAGTTGGGCCATCCGGAGAGGAGGGTACCGGCCATTCATGTAGCCGGTACGAATGGAAAAGGCTCCACGACGGCATTCCTGAAATTCCTACTGATGGAGCAGGGATATAGTACAGGTACGTTCACCTCCCCCTATATCACACATTTCAACGAAAGAATCAGCATTAATGGCGTCCCTGTGCCGGATGAGGACTTGATCGCTCTCATCAAAAAAGTGAAGCCGCTTGTGGAGGAAGCCGCGAATCTACCTATCGGAGAACCGACAGAATTCGAAGTGATAACGATGATGAGTCTCCTTTACTTCAGTGAAAAAACAGTCGATATAATGATTTTGGAGACGGGGCTCGGTGGACGATATGACTCTACCAACATTATCCATTCGCTCGTTTCGATCATAACGAATATCGGCCTGGATCATCAGGATATCCTGGGTGAGAGCTATGCGGAAATAGCCGAGCAGAAGGCCGGTATCATTAAAGAACGTGCTGCAGTGATCAGCGGCGTCGACCAGACAGAAGCGAAAAAAATTGTAGAGGAAACTTCAAAAGAGAGATCCGCTCCTTTATTCCGGTTAGGAGAGGAGTTTTCCATCACACAAGCAGAAGACGAGCAATCATTCCGATATAAGTTTCACCACGAAGCGCAGTATCAGATTTCGATGCTTGGAGACCACCAGAAGAACAACGCATCCCTGGCGATCACGACGATGGATATATTGAAAGAAAGCGGGTGGATGATCAATCGTTCCTTATACGGCCAAGCATTGTTGAAAACCTGGTGGCCCGGGAGAATGGAAGTTGTGAGACAACATCCCTACACCTTGTTGGACGGAGCCCACAATTATGAAGGGACCCTAGCTCTCGTGAAGGCCATAGAGACGCTGTACAGGGGTAGGACCATTCATGTCATTTATGGAGCTATTGCGGGGAAACCGGTTAAAGAGATGCTGAATATGATAAAAAAGGTCGCTACTACCGTGACGGTGGTTACTTTCGATTTTCCGAAAGCCCTGACTAAAAACGACTATCAGTCGATCGATGCCGGTCTCGTTCATTATGAAAATTCGATGGATGCTTATGAACAGGTGAAACAGGAAGCAGCGGAGGAAGACATCATTCTTTGTACCGGTTCTCTTTACTTCATTTCCGAAATAAGGAATTTATTTGATTAAATAGAAGTAGTGTGATAAGTTTTAATTATCTGACAATATGTGGGCGGGGAGAGGTGGGTAAACAATGAACCGGAACATACAAGTGGTCATTTGGCTAGTCTGGATTTTCGTATGGCCAATTTCTCTTTTTCTCGTATACATAAACACCTCTCCCGCTTTTCATCCACACATATTACTGTTTGCTCTGTTGGCATCTCTCGTAGCTCTGTTTCCGATCGTCATCAGCGACAGACCGATTTTTTTACCTATGGTATAGCGTTCGCTGTGTTTCTCAGTGAAGGACTTTTTTATGAAATAGATATTACGCAGCTCGGACTGTGGATTCTTCTTTACAAAATAAAATTGCGTAAAGAAGACTGGTACCGTGTCCCTTTGAATATGCTGATGTTTCTCATCATTTCCCTTGGTAGCGCTTTCGTCTACTATCAGCTCGGCGGGGTGCATGGAAGAGAAATTCTCCAATCTCCACAGGCGATCGGAGCAGCTGTGGTATACGCGTTGGTTCAGATAGCTTTGAATCAATCGTTCGTTAAAGGAATCAGTAACTGGTTGTATAAAAAGCATGAACCTTGGGTGACACTCGGAGATGTGTGGGAGTACTTTACCAGTCTGGCAATCCTACCACTCGGATTTCTTCTTTTTTTACTTTACGTAGATATTGGAGCCCAGGCCCTTCTTTTTGTCGGCTTGCCGTTTCTGATTGTATCGGCCACGCTCGGATATCTTCATCACAGCAGGACGATGAACGGATATTTGAGAAAATCCGGAGAAATAGGACAGGAACTAGCGTCCTTTGCGATGGTGGACCAGGTGCTGGATATTTTCACGAAAAGGGTGAAGCCTCTATTTGAAGCGGATGAACTGTATATTTTGGATGTGGAGGACAAAGAGACTCTTACGCTTATCCGTAAAGTGGACGGGGAAGGGATGACGAAAAACGAACGGAGAGACGTAACGAACATAGCTAGTATAAGCAGGGAAACGTGGCATAATCAAAAGGGCTGTATATACCGGGATCGTCGTTTCTGGAATATTTCGATGGAACGGTACAAACAAATGAAAAAGGAAAGTGCCATGGCAGTGCCCATGTTCCGCTTCGGAAAAGTGGTCGGAGTGATAACCCTTTTTTCTTCAAGGAAGAGGAATTTCAGCAAGCCTCAATTCCAACTGTTGAAAATTCTGAGTAATTATCTTGCCATAGCTATCGAAAATGCCCGGGTGTATGAAAAGTTGAAGGATAGTGAGGAACGTTGCGGGCTGACGGGAGTTAATAACTATCGCTATCTTGAGAAGGTTATCTCGAGCTATGGGAATAATGCTGTATTCTCGGTGATTATGATGGACCTTGATCATTTCAAATAAGTCAATGACAGGTATGGTCATGAAAGCGGGAATGAAATACTTATTCAACTGGTGGATCGACTGGTGAAAAATCTCGACTCGGGTTCTCTTGTGGAAAGGTATGGCGGGGAAGAATTCGTCGTAGTTTTTGAGAATCTGTCAGAAGAAGAAGCTAGAGAGAATGCGGAAAACATAAGAAAACTTATTACACTACAGCCGTTTGTCGTACATCATCATATAGGTGAAGAAGATGGCCCTTTGGAAGTGGAGTTGACAGCGAGTATAGGAGTAGCGATGTATCCGTTTCACGGGGTACATCCAGAAGAGATATTGCAAAAGGCTGATGAAGAGATGTATAAAGGAGCGAAGCAGCGCGGTAGGAATCGTGTCGCTGTTGTGGAAATATGAAGGCTCGTTCGAATACTTATTACGGAAGTGCTTCGGAAGTCAGGCTGGAGAATTTCTCAGTGCTTTGTATTATAAGAAACCCTAAAACTTTGCTGGAGCCGTTTTAGGGTTTCTTGATCTTCCCGATTAGTAGGAAATCTTTACGGAAGCCGTTTAGAGTCATCTAGATGCGGCAGGAGAAAGCAAGGAGCAATTTCTCCTGAAGATTTGCTCAGGCTCCGTTGCCGTTTATGGTTAAATTTCATCTCTACAGGTGGAAGCTTTCCACGGGTTATCCGAATCCCTGAGGTTGATTTGGCTGATTTTCCGTTCATGCTAGTTCTGCACGCGTCTTCACCCGTCGTTCTAAAATCAAAAACCGACTTTAACAAAGCTAAGAAATCATTTACAACTATTGTAACTGTTTCCATTGTCCTTAATTTCTATATTATCGTCAACGTTTCCTTCAATATTAACAGTACCCTTGGCACAAATATAAGCTTTTCCTCCATATTCGACCTCTGCATTGCCTACTATATTAATGTCTCCCTCACTTATTAAAGATGCTCCATTATTCAAATAGACTGGGCCTTGGAGATACATAGTCCCTCCAGATGTAATCGAGGATTGATTTAAAGTTACTTTATTATTCAGATACATATCTCTTTCAGCTTCAACAAGACTATTGGCATTTTGTAAATTCACATTTCCGTCCACAAATAGATATCCTTTCGTTCGAATCTCATCATTGCCTGTTTTCAAAGTGGCACTCCCACCGATTCTAATGCTTCCATCAGTGTTAATCTTTGTGCCGTTAGTGATTTCTAGATCTTTCATGAAATATGTGTTGAAAGCAGAGAATGTTAAAGTGTTGGTTGCTGTGAAGTTCTCTTTGATCAGTGCATTACCACCTACATTCAGGGTATTATTGTTCATGAAGTAGGGTTGATGATCGATGTACATATTTCCATTAATGGATATATCCTGATTGTTTACAGACATATTGTCACGTTTCGCCCAGAAACTTTTTTGGAAGGCTGTCTCTCCGCTATAGTTCTGGTCGAAGGATTCGTCTAGTATCGTGTTTTCTGGTAAAGTGTAGCCGTTACTTTGATCAGGGTGATCCTCCACCCATCCGGAGATATTATCGGGATCTAGTGCTTCAAATTGCTCCTTGTTGGTAAAAATAACATTGGAGGGGGGGGGAGAATTATCGTTTCCTTCCTCTCCGGAGTTATCAGAATTATCTTCAGTCGGTGTTTCTATTGTGAAACTTCTGTTCGGATCTTCCAGACCGGGAACGACACTTGAGATTTCATAGTTAGAAGATCTATCGGCTGTCGTGATTGTCATATTAATAGCCAATGTTTCTGAGACTTCCGATGTAAAAAGAAAGGAATCTTCTTCCTCCTGCCACTTTTTCTCATCAAGAACTTCTCCATTTTTTCGGTTTTCGGCATGAAAATAAGTTATAATAAGGCCATCTTTTCTAAGTATATCTTCTTTGTTAGCAAGAAGAGATTCATCATCGATTATGTTTATTATAATCTCCTCTTCTTGTGCCTTTTCACGTATAGAGGTTAAGATGATATTAGCTTCCTGTTTCAAGGAAATATCATTCTGAGTGATAGAATTGGCTGTAAACATCCCGGTTAGAAGCCGAAAAGCCAAGACCCCAATGATACCAAGGAGTGCGATGGCAGCGAGCAATTCCACCAGAGTGATTCCTTTTTCATTAAACAAACGACCCATAAAATGATTCTCCTCTATTAATCGAAGGTAGTGATACTGCGTGGCAAATGACAAAGGACTGACGTTAATCGAAATTTTAGCGGCTATTACACTTTTCGGTGTGATTATTTCTATATTTCTTTCATTATTCAGTGATAATCTTCTTTTGTCGAACCGTGTAGAGAATGAACTGGATGCGATTCACGTTGCTGAAACTGCCGCAGACGCTTCCTTAGCGTCTGGAGAGGTGAGACAGCAAGTTAGAACGCAGGGAAAATCCTGTGAAGATAACGAAAACGCTGAAGTTGTGCCTCTTGATTCTATCATTGGAGGTGGGGTGGATGCCCGTTTTTCTGAAGGACCTGCAACTTACGTGAATTATACCACGGCTCAGGGAGAGACGTATAACCTCCAACTTATTACTCACTGTCGACAAACGTATGAAACGAATTTATATCCTGTATCTATAGAAGTATATCGGTCAACTGACGAGGAACCTAAATTTCTCGCCGAAACTTACCGATATGTTAAGGGAGAAAACAGTAATGAACAATAACAAAGGAATGGCACTCGTTACAGTACTTCTCACTATTGTAGTCACAATGATTCTTTTGGGGACACTTACGAGTATCATACTTTCTACAGGAGAACAGACGCAGCGAACCCAGGAGAATATTCAGGCAGATAGTCTTGCGATGATGGGACAGGAATATATTGTATCGAGTTTTCAAGTTGCCGCAGAAAGGGCTGCTGCTCAGGAAGATGAGCCAGTGGATGTTAAAATGAACGGGTGGGCAGTAAAACATGCCTCGACAGAGAGAAGTCTCGGCGAAGGCAGTTACAAAGTCGAGGTACCTTGTTCAGTTCCTGACGCTGAGTCTGAACCTTGTCCTGACTCAGAATCTAATAATGTTTCTGAAGAAGTGATGACGTATTCCTACTCGTCTACAGGCATTGTGAATGGTCAGGAAGAGATAATCACCGGAGAGCTTTCAGTGACCGAAGAAGTGACGGAAATCTCATGGCAGGATCGCATAATAAATGAAAAAAATAATATCGAAAACTCTTTTACCGAAGAAGATCAGATTGATGCCTGTGACGGTACTAAAAATAATGATGATTTCGAAAGTGGCGATTACTGGCTTACATTAGAAAGTTGTAAAAAAGGACCAAATGAAAACCTTACTTTTGAAGACAGAAGCAGGGTATGGTTGGAAGGAAGTCTGGAGATGAAAGGGAACAATAGGATGACCATTAACGGTTTTGCGTATTTTGACCTCGCAGATCTCTATATGAATGGCGGGAACACAATCATCGTCAATGGGGATGCGTTCATAGAAGTTGGGAATTTAAATGTTGATATGAAAAACAATACGGGTATTTCCATTTCGGGAGACGCTTATTTCGAGAACGCTGATCCTGGGACGCTTTCAGAATTGAATATTTGCGTAGACGGAAACACCAACGTGGAAAATATACCTAGTTGTGAGGAGTGAAGCCATTGGGAAGTCTTATTGGTCTGATAACCGGAATTGTCATCGTTACAATTCTTTTGTTTATGCTTGATATGGGCATTTCTATGAAAAATAAAATCACCCTTCTCATCAGTGCTGCTGTGGTGGCCGGGCTCACGCTTCTTGCCTTTATTACTTTCCCCCCAGTGTTCGCTATTGTAACCGGTGCTGTAGTCCTGGCAGCTGTATACGTACTGATGAAAAGCCGGGTAGTAGAAACAAACGAAGCCGAAACACTTCCTCAGAAATTTAGGAACGAGTCAGATAAAAAGACGGTGGAAGAACCGGAAGACCGGGAGGAAGAGGCAAGTGAGATAGAAGCAGACGAACCCGAGGAGCTACCGGCAGAAGACACTTATGTTCTACATGATAATCCGGAACTCTCTTTATCTGATACAGGTCAGGTCTCAGATAGTGAAGACCTCCCTGTGCCGAACGAAAAAGTTCAGGATTCTCCTTCTGTAAACCTACGTACTCCGAAACCTTTGGATGAGCTGGATGTGGAAGAGGAATTACTTGCTGCAAGAAGTAATCAAAAACAGAAGAATATGACAGAAGAGAAAGAATCGTCGAACCGGGAAAAACCGGATTCAAGAAATATAGAGGAAGCATTTGAACTTGAAGACATTAAACCGGCAGAGGAAAGAGAGGTGGACCGATGAACGACAGAAAAATACTCGTATTATTAAGCAGTATAGTGGTTGTTCTTTTGATTTTCAGCTATGGCGGTAATTATGCCTGGTCTGCTGCGGTCGAAAAAAATAAAACACTGCCTTCTTCTGTGACGGTTGGAAACACCGATATCAGTGACATGGATAGAGAGAAGGCTTCTGAACTTTTAAAAGCTGAAGTAGCGGGGTGGAAAGAAAGTGGGGATATCCATCTGGAGACAGGAAGCAGTTCTGTAGTTATCCCTGCTTCCTACGTCACTTTTGAGACGGAAGCTACACTTGAAAATGTGTCAGGGAATGGGGAGTACGGATGGACTGTAAGCCTTGCTGCCGATTTCGAGCAGGAGATCCGTGAGAACCTATCTCCCAAAATCAGAGACCATTTTCAAATGGACCGATTCACGGAACAGGTAAAACTAGAAGCGTCCCGGCTTCCGGAAGAAAGGCTCATTTTCAATGCCTACGCGTTTGTACCAGAGCATACAGAAGAACTTTATGAAGAAGTAGCGACGTATTCGATTTCTATCGATGGGTCTCCGGAAATCGGCAACATCATCAATCGTATCGGAGAGTGGAGAGTCCCCGGGAAATCGACGGTCTCCCTGTTGGAGCGGGTTGGCGAAACAGCTGAAGCTTTAGAAAAAGAAGCTTTGAACCAGGCTTCCACCGCTATATACGGCTCGCTACTTGAGACACCGTTTGTGACGGAAGAAAGACATATAAGTCTGCGTCTACCTGACTACGCAGATGCTGGTAAAGAGGCTGCTGTAGACGTGTCAGGTGAAGAGGACTTGAGATTCCGCAATACTACTTCGATGGATTATTTCGTTGAGCTTACCTTAAATGGCTCCAATTTACTGGCGACGTGGACAGGATATCCCTTGACTGAAAAAGGAAGAGTCGTTGTCTCGAACGCTGAAGAAGTAGAACCGAGAAAAACGATTCGTTATTCGACGTCCGTAACCCCGGGGACAGAAAATGTTCTCGAGGAAGGGGAAGTCGGAAGGGTAGTCGAAGTCTACCGGGAAGAAACGGGAGATGAGGAAAGAGAGCTTGTCTCCGAAGATTACTACCCTCCTGTAGATACGGTGGTCGAACGGTACCCGGTCCAGGATTCAACTGGTGAGAACAGCACTGGGGCGCCGGAAGATTCCACTGATAATCAGTCGGATTCACCGGGTGAAACCGATACGGAATCTGAGCAGCCAAGTTCGGAGACTGACGCAGAGGACTCCGGAGACTCTCCGCAGGCGAGCGAAGAAAGCAGTGACAGCGGGTCTTCCACAGCAGAAAATGAAAATGATGAGGAACAGGACGGCACGGGAAGTGATGGTTCTGAAGGAGAAGGTAACGCTGAGGATCCGCCTCTGTGGGAACCTGGAAACGATAAGAAATAAGAGGTGATTCGGTGGTCGAACGAAGAAGACTCGGTGATATTTTAAAACAGTCCGGTCATATAACAGAGGAACAGATTCAAAAAGCATTGGAATTGAAAAAAGACGATCAGAAACTGGGGGATGTGCTTCTCGAACGGGGGCTGATTTCAGAGCAGCAGCTGATACAGGTGCTGGAGATCCAGCTCGGTGTTCCGAGAATCTCGCTGTACCAGTATCCGATCGATGACTCTCTGCTTCATCTCGTATCGAAAGAATTCGCTCTAAGAAACGTCGTGATGCCTTTGAAGCAGCAGGGTGAGAAACTAATATTGGCGATGAATGACCCGATGGACTACTATACGATCGAAGATTTGCAGATTGCTTCCGGTTTCCAGATTGAACCGGTCATTGCAACGAGAGATGAAATCATTCAGACCATCAACAGACAGTACAACTTGAAGGAAACAAAAGAGGAACCGGAAGCGGACCCAGATAGCGCTCCGGCTATCAAAACGGTCGATCAGCTTCTTCAGGCAGGCGTTCAGATGAAAGCCAGTGATATTCACCTCGATCCCCAGGAAGGAAAAGTTCTGGTCCGTTACCGGATTGACGGGATGCTGCGTACGGAAAGATCGTTACCAAAACGCATCCAGAATTCCATGGTCGCTAGAATCAAAATCATGGCGAACCTGAATATAACAGAGAATCGACTCCCGCAGGATGGGCGCATCAAAACCACGGTAGGATCGACGCCGGTCGATTTGCGGATATCGATTATGCCCACCGTCTACGGAGAGAAGATCGTCATTCGTATTCTCGACCTTGGTAGTGTCCTCAACCGTCTGACAGAACTTGGGTTCAACAAGATAAATTACCGGCGTTATCTTGATCTTGTGGAGAGAAGTTCCGGTCTGATTTTGCTGACAGGGCCGACCGGGTCGGGGAAATCCTCCACGCTGTATGCTTCTTTGAATCATCTGAATAATGATGAGAAGAATATTATTACGATTGAAGATCCGGTGGAGTACCAGCTTGAAGGCATCAATCAGGTGCAGGTGAACAGCCGTGTAGGGCTGACGTTCTCGCATGGTCTGCGATCGATACTGCGTCAGGATCCGGATATCGTCATGGTCGGGGAAGTTCGTGATTCTGAAACGGCGGAGATCGCCGTTCGTGCTTCATTGACAGGTCACCTCGTATTTTCGACGCTTCATACCAATAGTGCTATCGATTCCATACCGAGGCTGATCGATATGGATATTGAACCGTATCTCGTCGTCTCTTCGCTAGCGGGAGTTGTCGCACAGCGTCTGGTCAGGAAGATCTGTAACGAATGTAAAGTGAAACAGGCGCCTACAGATATGGAAGTCGAACAGTTTGAGAAACGTGGACTATCCATCGATCATGTTTACTACGGAGAGGGGTGTGAGACTTGTCATCAATCCGGTTATCGGGGTCGTATGGCGATTCAGGAAGTGCTGGTCATCGATGAAGAAATACGAACACTCATGATGAATAACCGTTCCACCTCGGAAATAAGAAAACATGCCTGGGATCACGACATGATTTTTCTCCTCGATGACGGACTGTTGAAAGTGAAGCAGGGAACGACAACTATGGAAGAAATCTTACGTGTAGCGCTAAGTGACTAGGAGGGAACTATTGTGAAAGATAGAATAGAAGAACTGATGAAAGCAGCTCACCAGCTGGAAACCTCGGATATCCATCTGACAGTAGGGATGCCTCCGATCTTTCGCCTGCAAGGGAAATTGAAACAGTATGGGAAAGAGCCTCTGACTCCGGAAGATACGGATGAAATGGTTCGCGCGATTCTTCCAGAAGGACTACAGGAGAAAGTGGACGAGCAGGGAGAAATCGATTTTTCCTATGGGATCCCTGGCGTATCCAGATTCCGTATTAATGCCTACAAGCAGCGGGGCTGTTTTTCGATGGCTATACGTATCATTCCGACATATATTCCTTCCATCGAGGAATTACATATGCCTGATATTTTGAAGGAAATCGCTGATAAAGACCAGGGGCTCGTGCTGGTGACGGGACCTACAGGAAGCGGGAAAAGTACGACGCTTGCCAGTATGATCGATTATATGAATCATCGCTACCCGAGACACATCATTACTCTTGAGGACCCGATCGAATATTTACATAAACACCGTTATTCGATTATCGACCAGCGTGAAGTCGGGTTTGATACGAGTAATTTCGCGAACGGGCTTCGTGCCTGTCTTCGCCAGGATCCTGATGTGATTCTGGTGGGTGAAATGCGTGACCTAGAAACGATTTCAACAGCCATCACTGCTGCCGAGACCGGCCACCTGGTACTGGGTACACTGCATACGAGAGATGCTGCTCAGACGATCGATCGTATCATCGATGTGTTTCCGCCTTCGCAACAGTCCCAAATACGTGTTCAGGTAGCAGGGATTTTAGAAGCGGTCGTTTCACAGAGGCTATTCGTGACCAAAGATGGCAAAGGGCGGAGAGCCGCTACGGAAATATTACGAAATACATCAGCGGTCAAAAACCTGATCCGGAATGACAAGATCCATCAGCTCCAAAACGTCATGCAGACCTCAAAACGGGACGGGATGCACACGCTTTCGATGTCGATGCAGCAATTGATCGATGATGGAATTATCGATCAGTCACGACTTCCAGAAGAAAGTCAGGAGTCCTGACATGGCTTATTTTACATATGAAGGTCGTAATAAGCGTGGCAAAATCGTCCGTGGCAGAAAAAAAGCTGACAGTGAGAGAGAAGCCCGTGCTTCGCTGGCCGAAGAGGGGGTCTATATAAAGAAACTGAATCAGCTCGACAGTCTTCTATTCAAGGAAATTACGCTCGGGAAGAAAGTGAAAAATCAGCATTTCATTTTATATTTGCGGCAGTTTTCGACGCTCATCGAAGCTGGTGTTTCACTCGTAGAAGCTACGAAAATCCTGGTAGAACAGACCCCCAACAAAACACTGAAAAATACACTGATTCACATACAGCAGGATATCGAAGGCGGCATGCCATTTTCCGATGCGGCTGCAAAGCATGATCAGGTGTTTCCTCCCATGTTCATCCAGATGATGAGAGCGGGGGAATTGAGCGGGAACCTCGATGAAGCGCTGAACCGTATGGCTGACTATTACGAAAAGCAGTATGAATTGCGGCAGAAAATCTATTCTGCCCTGACCTATCCGGCAGTGGTGGGGGCGATAGCGATCGTGATCGTCGTGTTCATGCTCACGTTCATCGTGCCCAGGTTCGCTTCGATGTTTGAATCGTTCGGCAGCGAAGTACCTCCCATCACCCAATTTATTTTATCGGCAGGCAATTTGTTCAGCTCGATTTGGTGGCTGATTCTTTTCCTGCCACTCCTGTTGATTTTGCTGCTTAAAACACTGGAGAAAAAAGAGAAGCCCGCCTACTACATTGATTATATGAAAATGCGTATGCCTCTCTTCGGTCCGATTATCCAGAAGGCAGCTCACGCCCGTATGGCCCGGACGCTCAGTTCCCTGTTCCAGAGTTCGGTTCCGGTACTGCAGTCGGTGGAGATGGTGCAGCGTGTCGTTCAGAATAAAGTGATTGAAGAGAAACTGAAAGAAGTTTACGCCTCTTTAGAACGCGGGGAATCGATGGCGGTCCCCCTTGAGAATCACTGGGCCTTTCCGGTACTTGTGACTCAGATGATTACAGTAGGAGAAAAGACCGGGACATTGGACCAGATGTTCGAGAAGGTAGCGGTCTTTTATGAACGGGAAATCGACCACGTCACCGATCGTATCAAAACCCTCATTGAGCCTATTATGATTGTCGTATTATCCATAGTGGTCGGTGTGATCATTCTGGCTATTGCTGTGCCGATGTTCAGCCTTTTTGAAGAAATTCAGTAGTGGACAAGGGAGAAATTGTTCATTATAATGTGTTTAGGACTAAAGGAATCGTGGAAATCCATCTCTAGGAAGCGTCGATTGACTATCCGTATTTGGGCACTTGGATGGTCAGGAGCTAGTAGTGCAACCGGCCAGAGGACCATTGCCGGTTTTCTGGTTTTTTAGTAGCAATGCATGGTTAGAGTATTCTTCCCAGCATTGCTTTAGTGAAGAATCTGTTGAAACATGTTTTTTGATGCTTAAGGCGGACGCTTTCCGCGGGCAACGCTTCAACTCCTTGAAAGCAAATAACTTTCAAGGGATTTTCAGCTGTTGCTGTTCCCGCAGGAGTCGCCGCCTTCCGCTTCTCGACCGAAACAATAGTTCAGTAGATTCTAATTTAAAAGAGGAAAAGGGGAGTCAACATGACGAAATTCAGAAGAATGTTGAAAGATGCGAAAGGTTTTACGCTGGTGGAGTTGCTTGCGGTTATCGTTATTTTGGGAATTATCGCAGCGATTGCCGTTCCGAGCGTGACAGGACTTATCGAAAGGTCCGAAAAAGATGCTACTATCTCTAATGCTGAACAAATGATTGAGGCTGCAAGGTTAAAATCTACTCAGGATGGTGTGCCTGAGGGGGGGTCTATTACCCTTAAAGAATTAATTGATCAAGGTTATCTAGAAGATGGAGAAATTAGTGAAAATTCCGGAAAAGTCTTTTATACTTCTTCAAATGGCTCAGATTCGGTAGGATATGCAGTTTATTTCCAAGGTGATAATTACACTATTGGTTCAGATGATAGTGGGGTTGCGCGGTCTGATTTAAATCGAGAAAATTTTGATGGTGATACATTGACCGCTCCTTCTACAAACGAAGAAAGCGGTGAATGAATTTAATTATAAAAAGTCCCTCTTTCACGAGGGGCTTTTCTATACATAACGAAAGCATGGTGAACACATGACAGCATTCTTCTTTCTATTCGGATTAATCTTCGGTTCGTTTTTCAACGTCGTAGGACTCAGGGTACCTGAGCGAAAGCTATTTTCAGAAGAACGATCCTACTGTCCCCATTGTCATAAACCCCTGCAGTGGTATGAACTCATACCTGTCTTCTCCTGGCTGGTTCTACGTGGAAAATGTTCTGGATGCAGACAGCCCATTTCTCCGATGTACCCCGGAATGGAACTTTTCTCCGGGAGCTTTTTCGCTCTTTCCTTCTGGTTCCACGGCTGGTCCCCTCTACTTATTTATGCTCTTTTGCTGGGAGCCCTCACACATATCCTCATCGTCTCCGATATAAAATATATGGTGCTCCCGACACCGATCATCCTTTTTTTTCTGGCAGCGTTTGTCGGGTATTTCTTTGTTGCTCCTCCCGATCCGCTCTGGTCGCCGATTGCAGGCGGGTTGCTCGGAGCAGGCATGACCGCTCTCGTTATTCTTGTGAGCAAGGGTGGTATGGGAGGCGGAGACTTGAAATTGTTCGGATTGCTCGGTGTAGTGATGGGGGTAAAGGTTCTCCTGCTTACTTTTTTTCTGTCTGCGTTACTAGGCGCGCTTGTCGGAGGGGTTCTGCTTATTACAAAAGTTATTTCACGGAAACAGCCGATCCCTTTCGGACCTTTTATCCTGATCAGTGCCTGTATCGCCCATTTTTCTGGTACGATGATTATAGACTGGTATCTTGGCAGCTTCTGAGGAGAGACAACTATGTTTAGAAATAAAAAGGAATTGTACATAAGCTTCAAAAATCACGTTCTCCGGTATGGTGTTATAGAAGAGGGAAGAATGGAGGGGTTCGGCGAGCTCCGTCTGCCATCTTCTGTCGTCGATGAAGGAACCATTCATGATGAAGGCAGGTTTCAGCGCATCGTTGAAGAGATAGTGGATGAACACGGTCTAAAACGGTCGGAAGCGGTTATTCAACTGCTGGACCAGCATGTGTTGGTACGTACTGTGGAAATTCCGGAATTTGTGCCGGAAGAGGAAATCAAAGGGTACATATACAGTCAGCTCGGGGAAACGATTCATCTGCCCTATGAGGATCCGGTCGTAGACTACGCACGGATAGAGAAGAGCGACTTTATATTATTGTTCGCTTATCCTTCCTTCCATGTGAATCAGCTGGAAGGTTCGTTAAAAAAAGCGAAACTCAAAGTGCGTGCCGCAGATGTGTCTTTTCTCTCTCTCTACAGGTGCTACGAATACGGCAGAGTCCCTGAGAAAGACGAACATCTGTTGTTTGTCGACTGGAATCTGGATGGTGTCTCTGTAACCGGTTATTACAAAGATATCCCCCGGTTCTCTCGTTTTATGAAATCCGATCTACCTTCCGACTACTGGGAAGTGAAGGAAAACAGTGGTGAAGTTCATTTCAAGGCTAAAGAAGAGGAGATAGATTTCGTAAGGGATTATATCCAGGAACAGATATCCGAATTGGATAAGCTGATGAATTTTTACCGATATTCCGTCAGCAAAGATCAAAAGCCCGTGACCGGGATAGTGCTAAGTGGAGATTTTCCGGAAATCGAGTATGTAAGGAACGCTGCAGAAACGCAGTTGCGTGTATCTGTCGAATATATAGCCGGTGATGTACTTGAGAACGGAGTTCCTTTCAAATATGCCGATGTCACAGGTCTGTCCTATAGAGAGTAGGGGAAAGGAGGAGGAATCATGGCGACCGTTCAGATCAATCTGTTAGAAGAAAAGGAAGAGAAAAATTGGACGCCGCTCCTGATGATCGCCTCTGCTGTCATGCTGATGCTTCTTCTTCTTCTGGTTTTCTGGTGGCAGGCGAACAGTATCGAAGAACAGACGATGGAACTGGAATCGGAGTTGCAGCAACTCGAACAAAGAGAAGCCGAATTGAACGCTGCTTCCACCGATGAATTGGCCACTCAGCGTCAAACACTCCAGGAAGCTGTCGCGGATCTTGAAGCTCGTGACTTCTCGGTCGCAGAGACGGTGCGTGAAATGGTGGCGCTATTGCCGGAGAGAGGATACATAGATTATTTCGCTCTACAGGAGGATGGAACGGTGTCCATCGATGTACGGGTGGATAACCTCCAGCAGACCGCTACCTATCTGGACGGCCTCGACACGTATGAAAAAACCGGGGAGGTCGAGCTATCCGGTGTGACGGGGGAAGAACCGGCTGTCGACGTCGATCCTTTTGAGTACCGGGCTCCTTATCTTGCTTCTTATAATATAAGCATACCTGCTATCACTGAAACCGAAGCAGAGGAGGTGGCCGGGGATGACGAACAACTGGACCCGTAATCAGTGGCTTCTTCTTGTATCTTTGATCGTAATCGTAGGGATTCTCGGAGCGATCCTGTACACCTTATGGATTGTGCCGTTGAATGAGAATAGAGAAGCGCTTGAGAGCCAGATTGAATCCAAAGAAGATACGATCAGGGTGCTTCAGAATGAAACTGACTCCTCTGCTGTGTCGGAAAGTGAATCGAGGCGTCTTCAGGAGACGTTGCCCGTCAAAGAACAGGAGGATCAGTTTCTCATCATGCTCGAACGCGCAGAAGCCGCTTCAAGAACATCGATCCAGTCGATATCTAATGTAGGGACTCAGACGCCGGTTCAGACTGCGGAAGCACCCGGCGAAGAGAAGCTCACTTATGAACTGGAAATGATTTCTGGATCGTTCGGGGATCTGATGCAGTTTTTATTCAATCTTGAAGAAATGGAAAGATATTCGCTCGTGGAATCGATCAGTTTCGACAGCTCAACAATCGAACAGGGGGATGAAGAGGCGTTGTACTACTTCGTCACGGTGTCGACGTACTATTATCCTTCCCTGGAGCTACTCGAATCAGAAGCGCCACAATATGACTTCGGAACTCCTGGCAATAAACAGAGCCCTTTTCAGACGGATTGAGGTTCTTCTACCCCCCTGCACCTTGCTTAATCCGGTGTTCAGGGGGTTTTTGCATGCCTAGGATCGAAGGCAGGTACGGAAAAAAGACGCACCTCCATCCCCCAGTAGTTGATGCTGAGTCTGACGGAATACTTACACTATCTTGAAAAATAATGGTTTTCCGGGTATTGGAAGGTTCAGTATCGGAAAAAAGAAATTCCTGACGTTTATTTTCGCTTTTCATGAGGGGGCTATGCTTCTTTATTAGATAAAGGAAAGTTTTTAAATACTCTCCTACTCGGATATAATAACGGTACTTCGACGTGCACGGAGAAGAATCAGCCATAAAAGGAGAGCGGTCTTGAATAAAGTTACTCACATAAGAGAAGAAGGTCCGAGAGAAAGGTTACTTATGTATGGAGCTGATCACTTAACGGTCCGGGAGTTATTGTCTGTACTTCTGTCAAAAGGCACGAAAGGTATGCCTATAGAAAGGCTCTCACGTGAGATACTCATGTATTTACAGGGGACAGAGGGGCTGAGAGAAGCTACCATTGACGACCTGACGACCATTGAAGGTGTAGGACCTGCAAAAGCGATGCAGATCATCGCTGCGATAGAATTGGGGCGAAGGGTCCATTTTGAAAAGAAAGAAGAGGGGTATCTGATCCGTAGCCCTGAAGACGGAGCGGAATACGTGATGGAAGAGATGAGACACTTGAAACAGGAGCACTTCGTAGCTCTCTTTCTGGACGTGAAGAATCGGGTGTTGTCCAAACGGACTGTGTTCGTCGGCAGTCTGAACAGTTCGATTGTTCATCCTAGAGAATTGTTCAAAGAGGCTGTTAAGCGCTCGGCCGCTTCCGTTGTCTGTGTGCACAATCATCCTTCGGGAGTGCGCCTGCAAGGTGCGTAAATTTAGTGGTTTCAACTGAAATCTAGAACTTCTTACAATGTTCTATGGTCAGCATCTTACCTTGAGAGGAAACTCATAGAGGGAACATAGCATGATGTGAAAAGGAGAAAAGACAGGCAAGCTATCTACGCCTGAGTCAGTTCTTCAGACCAAGTGATGTACGGTAAAAGCTATACTGCTTTAATCCTAGACGAATGAGCGATGGGTGCGCCATTACCTACGATAGCTAACAGGTAATGAGGATAAAATGGGAGACGTATCTCCAGAGTGTCTGTTGGAAATTTTCACTTTCCTGTCCATAGTAAGATTTATCCTTCAATCTTTCACTAGAAGAAACCGTCGAAAGGGGTACCTAACCATCACATTTCTAAATTTATGTCATAATGCAGGGATTATCTACGTGCGAGTGCCTTCTGGCTATTAGACGCAGGTCTCTGAAAAACGCATAGGATAACGGAGTTTTTATAGTACCCGACGTTTGCTCGTAATGAGTTTAGCAGGGGGAAGAAAAACAGGTTGATGTTGACGTCAACGATAAAGGAGTCATGAATATGGCAACTAATCCATTTCGTCAGTTGGACGTTATAAGGGATGTCTCTTTCCATGGTCGCAAGGTAACAGATTGTTATCGTCTAATGTACAACAAAGAGTTATGGATAAAGGCATACGCCAAGTTATATCCGAACGCAGGAAATCTTATGAAGGGAACTACGGAGGAAACAATTGATGGGTTCACCCTACAAAAAATTGATGAAATCATTGAGCACTTGAAAGCTGGTACATTTCGTTTCTCACCTGTAAGAAGAGTCTATATTCCAAAATCCAATGGTAAGAAACGACCATTAGGAGTGCCGAATTTCCAAGATAAACTTGTCCAAGAAGTTATGAGAATGATTATAGATAATATCTACGCACCTGTCTTTTCAAGCAATTCACATGGGTTTAGAGAAGGAAGGAGCTGTCACACAGCTCTTTCTCAAATCAAGAACACTTGGAAAGGATTAACTTGGTGCATTGAAGGCGATATCAAAGGTTTCTTTGATAACATCAATCACCAACTCCTTATTAAGTTCATTTCCAAGAAAATTGAGGACAGAAGGTTTCTGCTTCTCATTCACAACGCACTCACATGCGGTGTAATGGAAGATTGGCAGTTTAACAAAACGTACAGTGGTACGCCACAAGGAGGAATTATTTCTCCGCTCCTGGCGAACATCTATCTTCATGAGTTTGACCTGTTTATGGAAGAACAAATGAAGAAATTTGATAATGGAAAATTCCGAGCGAGGAGCGAAGAGACGTCAGTCCTTAAATCAAAGATTCAGACGACTAAAAGAAAAATTAATCGGTTGGATGAAAAATATGGGCACAAACTATGGGAGGAACGAGCACCTCTAGTAGAGGTGATACAAGATCTTAAGAAAATAAGTTTGAAAGTTCCTTCTGTTGATCCGATGGATAAGAATTATCGAAGAATGAAATACGTTCGATATGCTGACGATTTTGTTATTGGAATTGCAGGGAATAAAGAACATGCAATGAAGATAAAAGGGCTGGCAGGAAAATTTCTTGAAAAGGAATTGGCATTGGAATTAAGGGAAGAAAAGACACTTGTTACACATCTGGAAAACCCCGTTCCGTTTTTAGGATATGAGTTCCGAAAGTGGCAAGAAGTGAAGGTAAAGCGAGTGAAATATAATAATTACGGACAGCCACTGAAGAAAAGGACCTTATCGGGCGCAATTAAACTAGAAATTCCTTCAAAGAAAATAAAAGATTTTGCGTTAAAAAACAACTATGGAAACTTAGACGATTTCAAGATTACGCATAGGACAAAACTTATTAATAATTCAGAGTTAGAAATAGCCATGACCTACAATGCGGAACTGCGGGGCATCGCTAATTACTACAAACTAGCGAATAACTATCACCATCTAGATAGATTATTCTACTTAGCGGAGAGTAGTTTTATCAAGACGATGGCTAATAAACGACGAAGCACCTCGGCAAAGGTAGCCAATAGTATGAGGAAGCACAAGCAAGGTGTGTTATGCCTTTTACGCTACGATAAAATGGGCGATGAAATTCTACATCCATTTGTAAGGTTGAAGGATATGCCGAAATCTAGTGGTGCAATCCAAGCGGACTCGACTGAATCAGATACTTTCCCGAATACGCTAAAGTATTCGAGCAGAACAGAGTTTGAAAAACGATTATTAGCAAACCAATGTGAAGCTTGTGGGACAACTAAAGGTCAAATGGAAGTTCATCATATAAGAAAGCTAAAAGACTTGAAGAATAAGAAAAACCTCAAGTATTTAGAACGAATTATGATGGAACGAAACCGAAAAACCTTAGTTCTATGCTACGACTGTCACCATAAACACCATGAAAAACAAGTTCCGATTAATCAACTAGAGAGCCGTATACACTGAAAGGTGTACGTACGGTTCGGTGGGGGGAATTGTGAAACCTATTATGGAAACATATTAAGGCGTATGATTCCTACCCTACGACCCGGCTCCTTCACAGGAAGATATCCAGGTCACCAAGAGGCTCACCGAGTGTGGCAAGCTTCTCGGTATAGAACTGCTTGATCACCTGATCATCGGCGATAAAGCCTTTATTTCACTGAAAGAAAAAGGGTGTGCGACCTGTTAAGTGAGGAAGCCTGAAAGAAGGCGAAAACACTTGGACTTACTGATTCGTAAGTTTAACTTCTGATTTGATGGTTGAAA
>NZ_FTOC01000025.1 GCF_900156645.1 Salimicrobium flavidum | reverse complement strand
TTGGCTTGCCACCTTCGTAAAGCTGGACGATCTATTTCTTGAATTCAGGGGTGAAGCTACGACGATTTCGTTTGGTCATGGTTTGGCACTCCTCGGCGTTCGATTTTCTTAAAGTGTAACGGACCTTAACGAAACTGTCCAATCAAGTGTAGCCTATCTAAAATGCATATGGGTGTGGGTAAGAAAATTATGCACCGGTCAAATCTAAAGCACGGAACCCCTTGTTACAAAAGAGGTGTCCAAGAACACGTTACCGATTGAATAGCAATGTCATAAAAGACACAGGGTCTGTTTGAAGAAGCAGAATTTGGTTTAATCAACAGACGTAATATGAAACAATCAAACTAAGGTCTCCTGATTCGATAAAGGGGAAAATAAACACACGACAGGTGTCAGTGATAATAATGAGTATGTATAAAACAGGGATAAAGCACGTTTTCTACTGGTGGATGCAGAGGGATATGAAAAAGTACATGAATCTACTGGAATCAAAGTCTTTAATAGAAAAAATGGAAAATAACCAATTTGACGGGAAAAAGCAAGAGACTCTCAGTTTTATTGAACAGATCAAACGGTCCATTTGGGAATACGGTGCTTTTTTAGCTAGAAATACATACGCCGAAGGGCAGGATAGAGAAGGGAAGCACCTAATAGATGAAGAAGCGGAAGATCTTACAGAAGATTTGAAATCCAGCTTTTTAACTACGGCTTATGGAGAAAAATCCATTGTTCAACAGCTATTTCCGAAATATTCTTTTTCGTTTGATACCTATTTCAATGATGAAACGGGTAACGATAATTTTGAAGATGAAAGTATTTATCTTGCTTTATTCATGCAACTGAAAGAATGGTCCAAAGGTAAATCTTTTGATCAATTATTGCAGTTGATTCAGGGAGATAGAACAGTTCAAAGAACAATTCAAATGATAGTTGAAGAGATAGGCATTTCGAAAAGATGGTCTGTAACACCGACTGCCAACCATTACCTGGTATTTTTCTTTCACTTGTTGAAACAAGCTATACATGACATTCGATTTTATTCTGAAAAACATGGGATCGCTTTTGAAAAAGATGCGGAAACGCGGTGTTTTTATAACGTGTTAAATTTATATATCCACTATCTTGCTGTGCATGGGAAAATAAAGTTATCTATGAAAGAACGTGAGGTTATCTTTGCTGCAGCAGCTCTCCATCCGGTGCAGGACGACTACCTGGATCATAGCGAAGTGACCGAAGACGTTAAAAATGCTATTGAAGATAAACTGAAAGGTGAAAGTGTACCGTTTATAAACGACGAGGCAGATAAGATATTCAGGCTTATAGATATTATCTATAATAAGTTCCCGGTAAAAAAACACCCTTATCTCCTTACTATATTCGAACATCTACATTATTATCAATGCGAATCAGAGAAGCAGAAAGAAATCGGGATAGAGGAGGAGGAGTTATTAGATGTGACTTTCATGAAAGGTGGCTACGCTTTTGCATTTTTTGGATATATCGCCCAAGGTGAAATGACCATACCACAGTTCAGTCATTATTTTACAATGGGAGCTATTTTTCAAGTGCTGGATGATTTTCATGATGTAGAAGAGGATATGGAGAATGGTACACAGACGGTATGGACGAAAGCTATCAATAGAGGGGAGAATATAGATGCTGTTTTCGATGCTACAATTAAGCTCCAACTTTATTATGAACAATATACATCAGTACTTGAAAACTTCAACTATCCTGTAATCATAAGAAAAATCGAATTATTTGGAATTCGTTATGATGTATTAAGATTTTATTCAATGCATCAGGGTTATTTTTCTCCCACTTTCAAAAAAGAAATGGAGGACTGTTTCCCTTTTCCGATGGAGAATGTAAGAAAAGTTTTTCAGTCCACCTATCTTTATGAGTCTCTTGATACGATCGATGAAATTCTGACAGAAGGGGAGAAAATGTTAACGGACTAGTAGAGTCAATTAAATCAGTATAATCAGGTTCAGTATTTTTAAAGAGGTCGATGGAGTGATTTTATGAAAAAGAGAGTTATTGCTATAGTCATCGCTTTGTTAGTAGCGGGGAGTTCAGTGATCTTTTGGGAACTTTTGTCCAAACACAATGTTCAGGTAGGAAATGCGAGTGAGTTAGAAAAAGATGAGGCGAAAAATGAGGGAGGGGATGCTTCAAATGAGGTGGAACAGGTTTCAGTGAAAAACATGAACTTGCAAAAGGAAATCAAGAAGCAGCAAGCTGTATTAGAAAGGGAAGGATTGGATTTAGAGAAGCGTACCAGTAATTACGTTATTACTGACAATGACCTACCTGTCTGTCGAATATCTAAAGGGGACAACGGCTTAAAGGTCTACATAGGGAACGGATACGAAACTAATTCATCTATACATAAGTTGATTTCGGGTATAACGGACATAGAGCCTTATGTGTTCGACGAAAACTTACAGAAACTTGCTCGATTTAATATGGATGAACTCCGTTACGACAACGTGATGTTTACATCCCACGATGATACGATCTTTTCTATTGAATTCCGTTCTGATGAAATAACAGAATCTGAACTGACTATGGATCAAGTGACAGAAAAGGGAACAACTGAAATACCTGTATTAACGTATCATAACTTTGATACGGACCCGGAAAATCTGACAGGACTGACGATGCATCCGGAAACATTCGAAGCCCAAATGAATTTATTGAAAGAAAATGGTTTTACCACGCTCACTTCGGGTGAGGTATTGAAAATATATAATCAAGAAATGAAAATGCCTGAGAAACCAGTGATGATTACTATGGATGACGGCTATGAAAGCAATTATAAGTACGCTTACCCTGTTTTAGAAGAATTAGATATGAAGGCGACGGTTTTTGTGATGACAGATCCTATAATCGACCGTGAAGAACATCCCAGCCGGTATCCGAAACTGACTTGGGAACAGATGCAGGAAATGGCGTGGAGTAATCAAGTATCTGTGCAAACACATACTCATGATCAGCATCATCGTCATGAAAAATTTGATGATGGAGGCCAAATCTTAGGTCCCATAAAAAAGGATGGGGAACTGGAGACGCAAAAGGAATATGAAAGACGAGTCAAAGAAGACCTAATCCAGTCGAAAAGTGTATTGGAAGAACATTTGCTCATGCCGGTCCGCACCCTCGCCTATCCATTCGGTGATTATAATCAAACGACAGAAGAAATCGCGGAACAGGTAGGAATTGAAATGACTCTATCCACCGATTTCGGAGCCAATGATATCGTGAAGGATCCGGAACCATTTTTATTGAAACGAGTGAATGTGAGCGGGCTCAGGTCTTACGGAAACCCCGGGGAAGTGTTGAAAAAAATTGATCGCGTGCTAGGGATGGAGGCGAAAACACCGGAAACTACTATTTCTCATAATTAGACTCTCCCTAATCAAGTGTGCTTGACATTGAAAAAAGCAGAATCTTCCTCTAATGTTTAAGGTGACGAAACCAAAACATCGATAGAGAGGAAGA
>NZ_FTOC01000024.1:0-2974 GCF_900156645.1 Salimicrobium flavidum | reverse complement strand
TGATCTAGACCAACATCGATCTTTATTTTTAGAACGAAGCGTCTTTTCACAGTATAGTGAAGAAACGAAGGGCGCACGGTGGATGCCTTGGTACTAGGAGCCGATGAAGGACGGGACAAACACCGAAATGCTCCGGGGAGCCGTAAGTAGGCGTTGATCCGGAGATGTCCGAATGGGGGAACCCACTGTCCGTTATGGGACAGTACCGGTCACTGAATACATAGGTGGCCGGAGGTAGACCCGGGGAACTGAAACATCTAAGTACCCGGAGGAGAGGAAAGCAAACGCGATTTCCCGAGTAGCGGCGAGCGAAACGGAACCAGCCCAAACCAGAGAGCTTGCTCTCTGGGGTTGTAGGACACTCCATCGGAGTTACCAAGAGGGACGATAGGCGAAGCGGACTGGAACGTCCAGCCAGAGCGGGTAACAGCCCCGTAGCCGACATCGCCCCTCCTCCGGAGTGGATCCTGAGTACGGCGAAACACGAGAAATTTCGTCGGAATCCGGGAGGACCATCTCCCAAGGCTAAATACTCCCTAGTAACCGATAGTGAACCAGTACCGTGAGGGAAAGGTGAAAAGCACCCCGGAAGGGGAGTGAAAGAGAACCTGAAACCGTGTGCCTACAAGTAGTCGGAGCCCGTTAATGGGTGACGGCGTACCTTTTGTAGAATGGACCGGCGAGTTACGATCGGCTGCAAGGTTAAGCACTGTAGGTGTGGAGCCGCAGCGAAAGCGAGTCTGAATAGGGCGTCTCGAGTAGACGGTCGTAGACCCGAAACCGTGTGATCTACCCATCCCCAGGGTGAAGGTCAGGTAACACTGACTGGAGGCCCGAACCCACGTAAGTTGAAAATTACGGGGATGAGGGGTGGGTAGGGGTGAAATGCCAATCGAACACGGAGATAGCTGGTTCTCTCCGAAATAGCTTTAGGGCTAGCCTTCGGCTAGGAGTCCTGGAGGTAGAGCACTGATTGGATGAGGGGCCCCTACCGGGTTACCGAGTTCAGTCAAACTCCGAATGCCAGCGACTCGCGTCGAGGAGTCAGACCATGGGTGAGAAGGTTCATGGTCGAGAGGGAAACAGCCCAGACCGTCAGCTAAGGTCCCCAAGTGTGTGTTAAGTGGAAAAGGATGTGGCGTTGCTTAGACAACCAGGATGTTAGCTTAGAAGCAGCTATCATTGAAAGAGTGCGTAATAGCTCACTGGTCGAGTGACGCTGCGCCGAAAATGTACCGGGGCTAAACACACCACCGAAGCTACGGATTTGCATCGAAGATGCAAGTGGTAGGAGAGCGTTCCAGGAGCTGTGAAGTCAGACCGTGAGGACTGGTGGAGCGACTGGAAGTGAGAATGCCGGTATAAGTAGCGAAAAAAGAGTGAGAATCTCTTTCACCGTAAGCCTAAGGTTTCCTGAGGAAGGCTCGTCCACTCAGGGTTAGTCGGGACCTAAGCCGAGGCCGAAAGGCGTAGGCGATGGACAACAGGTGGAGATTCCTGTACCACCCGCCTCCGTTCGAGCGAACGGGGGGACGCAGGAGGATAAGGAGAGCGCACCATCGGATGTGTGCGTCCAAGCTGTAAGCGTGCCGGATAGGCAAATCCGTCCGGCTCAAAGCGCGAGCAGTGATGGGGAGAGAACATGAGTATCGAAGCTCCTGATTTCACACTGCCAAGAAAAGCCTCTAGCGAGGATGGCGGGTGCCCGTACCGCAAACCAACACAGGTAGGCGAGGAGAGTATCCTAAGGTGATCGGGAGAACTCTCGTTAAGGAACTCGGCAAAATGACTCCGTAACTTCGGGAGAAGGAGTGCTCCTCTGCCGAGGAGCCGCAGTGAAAAGGCCCAAGCGACTGTTTACCAAAAACACAGGTCTCTGCGAAACCGTAAGGTGAAGTATAGGGGCTGACACCTGCCCGGTGCTGGAAGGTTAAGGGGATGCGTTAGCCGCAAGGCGAAGCGTTGAACCGAAGCCCCAGTAAACGGCGGCCGTAACTATAACGGTCCTAAGGTAGCGAAATTCCTTGTCGGGTAAGTTCCGACCCGCACGAAAGGTGCAACGACTTGGGCACTGTCTCAACGAGAGACCCGGTGAAATTATACGATGCGTGAAGATGCGCATTACCCGCGACAGGACGGAAAGACCCCGTGGAGCTTTACTGCAGCCTGATATTGAATGTTGGTATCGCTTGTACAGGATAGGTGGGAGCCATCGAAACCGGAGCGCAAGCTTCGGTGGAGGCGCTGGTGGGATACCACCCTGGCGGTACGGACATTCTAACCCAGGACCGTGATCCGGTCCGGAGACAGTGTCAGGTGGGCAGTTTGACTGGGGCGGTCGCCTCCCAAAAAGTAACGGAGGCGCTCAAAGGTTCCCTCAGAATGGTTGGAAATCATTCGCAGCGTGTAAAGGCACAAGGGAGCTTGACTGCGAGACCTACAAGTCGAGCAGGGACGAAAGTCGGACTTAGTGATCCGGCGGTACCGCATGGAAGGGCCGTCGCTCAACGGATAAAAGCTACCCCGGGGATAACAGGCTTATCTCCCCCAAGAGTCCACATCGACGGGGAGGTTTGGCACCTCGATGTCGGCTCATCGCATCCTGGGGCTGTAGTCGGTCCCAAGGGTTGGGCTGTTCGCCCATTAAAGCGGTACGCGAGCTGGGTTCAGAACGTCGTGAGACAGTTCGGTCCCTATCCGTCGTGGGCGTGGGAAATTTGAAAGGAGCTGTCCTTAGTACGAGAGGACCGGGATGGACACACCGCTGGTGTACCAGTTGTTCCGCCAGGAGCATCGCTGGGTAGCTACGTGTGGACGGGATAAGTGCTGAAAGCATCTAAGCATGAAGCCCCCCTTGAGATGAGATTTCCATTTGTAGAGATGCCTCTGAGACGAAGAGGTTGATAGGTCCGGTGTGGAAGCGTGGCGACACGTGCAGCAGACGGATACTAATCCATCGAGATCTTCTCTATAC
>NZ_FTOC01000026.1 GCF_900156645.1 Salimicrobium flavidum | reverse complement strand
CTTTCCTGGAAGCATAACGGGCAGAGATGACTCTGGGGCTTCGGTTCGACGCCGAGAATCCAGCCATCTTCCACACGTTCTCCCTCATCATTCAACGTAAAGGTTGGTAGGTGCAGGACATCTGTAGTAAACTGTTTATACAAGCAGATCTTCCTCTCTATCGATGTTTTGGTTTCGTCACCTTAAACATTAGAGGAAGATTCTGCTTTTTTCAATGTCAAGCACACTTGATTAGGGAGAGCCAAATATGTTCTATGATCGACTTATCCCGTAAACCGAATCTCTATGGAAAGAAAGTGACGCTTCGCCCTTTTCATTTGGAGGAAGACTACCCTTCCATCGTGAAATGTTTGAAAAACCCCGTCGTCCTGAAGTTGACCGGAAGCGATGAATCTTTTGACGAGGGGAAAGTAAAGGAATGGTACCAGACAAGAAATGACCAGACAGATCGACTGGATCTTGCTGTGATTGATAATGAAACAGACACACTCGTCGGCGAAGTCGTTCTCAACTTATATGAGGAAGACACGCACTCCATGAACTTCCGTATTTTGATAGGACCGGACGGACGCGACCGCGGGCTTGGAACAGAAGCGACGAAACTTTTTCTCGATCATGCGTTCAAAGAAACGGATCTTGATGCTGTCACCTTAAGCGTATTCGCTTTCAACCCGAGAGCTAGGCATGTATATGAATCACTCGGGTTCACCGTTACAAGTATCGACAAGGAGGACCTGGAGCATGAGGGAGAATGGATCGATTCGCTCAATATGACTCTGACCAGATCAGTATGGAAGCAGTCGCAAAAAATTTGATTTCCAAATGATCCATCCATCTCTTTTTTCCGTATGCTTGTTAAAGGAGGATCCCCCATGTACAAATATATATTGCTTTTGACACTACTCATACTGAGTGGATGCATGAGCTCATCCGGCGAAGATAAGAAAACGACAACAGATAAAGAAACAAAAGCTCAGACAGAGGAGAATACAGACATCCAACCTGTGACAAAAAAGGATTCCGATTACACGGAACCGATCATAAAAGATGAAAGGGAAGCTATTACTCCCTCCACATTATCCATACCTGCCATTGACGTCGAAGCGGACGTCGAGCATGTTGGGGTCGATGAACAAGGACGAATGGGAGTACCGGACGGCATGGAAAACGTCGCCTGGTTCGAACCGGGAACGAAGCCTGGAGCAGCCGGAAATTCCGTTATCGCAGGTCATGTCGATGATACCGTGAATCCCGCCGTTTTTTATGATTTGAAGAAGCTTGAAGCTGGAGATGAGGTTCTCGTTCAAAACAAGGAAGGCAAGACATTGACATTCGAAGTCACCGGAAAAGAAGTCTATGATCGTACCAACTCTCCTGTGAAAGATATTTTCGGTTACACTCATCGCAGCACTCTCAATCTCATCACTTGTGAAGGGGACTTCAATGAATCCATTAATGGTCGGGAGGACAGGCTTGTAGTTTATACAGAATTAAAAAGCTAATAGTACAATTTATGAAACCCTCGATGCAAACTAGGAATCGGGGGTTTTCACAAAAATTCAAACAACCATTTTTAATCTAATTAATGAACAAGGAAAAATATATAGAGAATTCATTCTACGAAAAGTTCAAGAAACGTTATAGGATAATAAATAAAGTATACATATAAGGCAAGAAACACCATGAAACCTATATTTATTGACATGATACTTTTGTAAGAAGTTACCCTAAACTGCAACCAGTAGCTCACTGCCCACAATGCATAAATTAAACCTACTACGATGTTTTCAGCTGTATAGGAATCGGGTTGTTGAACGAACCTTGTACCAAAAACCATGATTACTCCCAGTGCTAATAAAGGAATTAACAATAAAATATTTATAGCATTAATAACCGTATGCCTGATAAAGTCACCTCTTGCATTTCCCAAAATAATTTTTTGTTTTCATTATTACTACGATCATAAATGACATAAGAATTAAACAAGAGCAAAATCGACTTGACTTCTACAAGAAAGCAGTCAGAAACATCAAACAAACCATAGAAAAATAGGATGACTAATGAGAAGCAGTCTTTATTTTCAGAATAGCTTATTTTTTAAAGAAGCTCAAAATTATGTAAATTACGAATGTTATTGCGATTACCCCTAGAATTATATTACTTATAAAGATTTGTTGAGTCAGGGTCTCAACTTCAGCAGTCAATCGATTAATGCTATCTCTTATTTGTGCCTGGGTTCCTGACAGACCACTAATTGAACTTTCAATACCTCCCTCTTTATATTAATGTATTCTTAGAATTCCTTCGTTTTTCTTCCGTTTTCTTTCGATTCCCAGAAGCATGTGGTAGTCGTAGAATCCTCT
>NZ_FTOC01000027.1 GCF_900156645.1 Salimicrobium flavidum | reverse complement strand
TGGTGGCGATAGCGAAGAGGTCACACCTGTTCCCATGCCGAACACAGCAGTTAAGCTCTTCCGCGCCGATGGTAGTCGGGGTTACCCCCCGCGAGAGTAGGGCGCTGCCAAACTTTTTAAACGGAGGATTAGCTCAGCTGGGAGAGCACTTGCCTTACAAGCAAGGGGTCGCAGGTTCGAGCCCTGCATCCTCCACCATGTTGCCGGCCTAGCTCAATTGGTAGAGCAACTGATTTGTAATCAGTAGGTTGGGGGTTCAAGTCCTCTGGCCGGCACCATTTCAACTATTGTGAGCCATTAGCTCAGCTGGTAGAGCATCTGACTTTTAATCAGAGGGTCGGAGGTTCGAGCCCTCCATGGCTCATAGTTCACATGCGGGTGTGGCGGAATTGGCAGACGCGCTAGATTTAGGATCTAGTGTCTTACGACGTGGGGGTTCAAGTCCCTCCACCCGCACTTCTTTGCGGAAGTAGTTCAGCGGTAGAACACCACCTTGCCAAGGTGGGGGTCGCGGGTTCGAATCCCGTCTTCCGCTCTTTACTTAGATATTTGGTGCGGCCGCAAAGCGGCAAAACTGCCATGCCGGGGTGGCGGAATTGGCAGACGCACAGGACTTAAAATCCTGCGGTGGGTCTACCACCGTGCCGGTTCGAGTCCGGCCCTCGGCACCATATTCATATGCGCCCGTAGCTCAATTGGATAGAGCGTCTGACTACGGATCAGAAGGTTAGGGGTTCAAGTCCTCTCGGGCGCACCATTGTACGGGAAGTAGCTCAGCTTGGTAGAGCACTTGGTTTGGGACCAAGGGGTCGCAGGTTCGAATCCTGTCTTCCCGACCATTACGTTTCGGGGCCTTAGCTCAGCTGGGAGAGCGCCTGCTTTGCACGCAGGAGGTCAGCGGTTCGATCCCGCTAGGCTCCACCATATAATTTTTTAAAGTAGATCTTTGAAAACTGAACAATGTTTTATGCCATGCGTCAATTTTTAAAGCAAGACAACATGAGCTAATCAATCGCTCTTTTATGGAGAGT